>CALOBY010000005.1:0-506670 GCA_942491685.1 uncultured Nitrospirota bacterium
GGGGCCGAGGTCGATGACCCAGTCTGCACATTTGATGACGTCCAGGTGATGTTCGACGACCAGGACGGTATTCCCTTCCTCGACCAATTGATTCAACACCGATAAGAGACGGGTGATGTCTTCCAGATGTAAGCCTCGGGTGGGTTCGTCCAGGATGTAGAGGGCACCGTTGTGCTCTGAGTTAGAGGCTGATCGTTTTGGAGTGTTGGCCAACTCTCTGGCGATCTTGAGTCGTTGCGTTTCGCCGCCAGAAAGAGTGTTGGCTGGTTGACCAAGGGTGAGATAGCCCAAGCCAAGCTGTTTGAGCACACGTAAACCTTTGAGGGATGAGGGACAGGATGCCTCGAAAAAAACAATGGCTTGATCAACGGTAAGATTGAGGACATCGTGAATGGAATGTCCTTTGATTTGGACTTGTAGAATCTTATCTTTAAAGCGTTTGCCTTCACATTTTGCGCAGGGGACGTACAGATCTGCCAGAAAGTACATTTCTAATTTTTCATAGCCATTCCCCTGGCATTGGGCGCACCGACCATTTCCGGTATTAAAGGAAAAGTGTGCGGGAGTGAGTCGGTGTGCGCGGGCTTCCGGCGATTGGGCGAATAAGGCCCGGATTTCATCATACACTTTCAGGTATGTGATGGGATTCGAACGCGGGGTTTTGCCGATGGGTTCTTGGTCGATGAGGCAGACGGTGCGGAGATGCTCGGGTCCGAACATCCCTTCCAGATTAGGTTGGGGAGGAGAGCCCACTTTAAAAAATCGTGCAAGGGCCGCATAGATGGTCGTTTCTACCAATGTGCTTTTCCCTGAGCCGGAAGGCCCTGTGACGCAGATCAACGTGCCCAGTGGAATGTTTACGGTGAGGTTTTTGAGGTTTTGTTCTTGGACTCCCGTGAACTGCAGGGACTTTCCATGTCCTGCACGTCGTTTCGTCGGCAGAGAAATGGTTCGTTCCCCGCGCAAATATTGTGCGGTCAGGGCTTGTGGATGCTTGATGAAGGTGTGATACGGAGCGGCGCACACCACGTGTCCCCCGTGTTCGCCTGACAGCGGTCCCATTTCGACGATGTGATCAGCTTGCTGAATGATCTGTGGATCATGCTCCACGACAATGACCGTATTCCCACGTTCTGCTAACTCTTTGAGAATCAAACCCATGGCCTCCGTGTCCCGTGGATGGAGACCAATCGTTGGCTCGTCTAACACATATTGTGTCCCGACCAATTGACTGCCCAATTGTGTGGCCAGATGAATACGCTGGGCCTCGCCTCCGGATAAGGTCCGCATTTCCCGATTCAACGTGAGATAGTCCAAGCCCACCCGCAGAAGAAAGGAGAGCTTTGATCGCAACGCTTTTAATAGGTCGTGGGCAATGGCATCTTCAAATTCTTTTAACGGTAAAGCATGCAACCATGTTTGCAGTTCTGAGAGCGGCCACCCGCAGACCTTATGAATATGACAGTCTTGGATTTTCACCAGGAGGGCTTCGGGGCGTAAGCGGGTTCCCTGGCAGTGGATGCAGGGAGAAGGACTGCGATACCGGCTTAGGAAAACCCGAACATGCATCTTGTAGCGCTTGCTTTCCAGGTATTCCAAAAAATCATGAATACCTTCGATTTTCCCTTCGCCTTTCCAAATCAGATCCCGTTCGCCTTCGGTGAGCTGGTTGTAGGGTTTCGTTTCGTCGAGCCCTCTCTTTTGAAACGCCTTGACCATTTCTTTCTGCCACCAGCGGTTCGAAGGCTTGGTCCAGGGTTCGACCAGGCCGTCGAGGAGCGATTTTTCGGGATCAGGAATCAGCAAACGTTCGTCATACCGCAAAATATTGCCAAACCCTTTGCATTCGGGACAGGCTCCGAGCGGATGATTGAAGGAGAAGGATACGGGGCGGGGCGGGGGAAAATTACGATGGCATCCCGGGCAGGCGAGATGGGAACTGTACGCCAAGGGTGGGTCATTCCCGATCATGACGAACGCCCGGCCATCACTCTCGCGATAGGCCGATTCCAGGGCTTCCACTAACCGACTTCGTGAATCGGGCTCTAAGGTAAGACGATCGACCACGACAAACAATTCGGAAGGCAGGGGTGAAGGGAAGGGGTCTGTGTTGAGGTTCAGGAGTTGTTGATGGATGACCATCCGAATGAACCCTTTTTTGAGAAGGGACGTTTTCATGGATTCCAGTGCATCGGGGTGAGGCGTGGTTTTCGGAAAGCAGATGAGGGCTCGTTGCTTGGAAAATCGTTCAATCAAATCTTGAGCGACCGTTGTCGGGTGATGGGCGACGGCTTCCAATTGGCAATCAGGACATGTTAGGCGTCCGATTTTTGCGAAGAGCAATCGCAGATAATCCGAAATTTCGCTGGTGGTCCCCACTGTGGAACGTGAAGTTCGAATGGGATTTTTTTGTTCTAAGGCAATCGAAGGACGGATATTGGTGAGTCGATCCACATCTGGACGTTTGACGCGATCCAGAAACATGCGCGTATAGGACGACAGAGATTCCACATAACGCCATTGGCCTTCGGCAAACAGCGTGTCGAAGGCCAACGAGGATTTCCCCGAGCCCGACACGCCGGTCATGACCGTGAGTGCGTTATGCGGAATGCGGAGGGAAATATTTTTGAGATTATTTTGCCGTGCGCCTTCAATAATCAGCTCGGCCTGCGGGGATTTCGATTCGGGTAGAGTCTTTTTCTTGGGCATGCGGGTGGATTGGAAAATGGACTAGCTTGTTAGGGTCATGGTTTACCACTGACTTTTTTGGGGGAACAGTATCGAGGAATTGAAGGTCGTTGTCGAGTCTGTTTTTCTCCCTTTCGGTGTGTATACTCGTCATTGGTTGTATCCTGTTTGATTAGGAGGAAATTCAGGAGAGATTCCTGCCAGTAGCCGCAGGAATGACGGAATACGAAAAAGATTTCAAAAATGACAGTGATGGTGACTGCTTACAGTCTGCCGAGAAAATCGCCTAGCCAGACAGCGGCCAGGCCGACGAAAGACATGCAGGAAAATATTGGTGGAGGCTTTGAGGATGGCGCCGTCTTTGATGAGAGCGAGGGATTCGAAGCCGAACGTTGAATAGGTGGTAAAGCCCCCGAGCACACCGACGAAGAGAAAAATGCGGATATCAGGGCCGAGGAGAGATCGGGTTTCGGTCAGTCCGTGGAGCAGGCCAATTAGGAAACATCCCAGGATGTTCACCGAGAGCGTCCCGATTGGGAAGCCAATCGCGGGGTTCAAACGACTACACACCCCGGACATAACGAAGCGGCTAATGGAACCGAGAAAGCCACCCAGGCCGACCCAAAGAAGTTGTGATAGTCCGTAAGGTGTCATATCCGGAGGAGGTGTGCTTCGAACCTGTGAAAAGTGAGAAGTGAAAAGTAAGGAGAGAAGGGAAAAAGAGATGAGCAGGGAAGAACCATAGATTTTACTTCCTTCTTGTGTGTCACGTTTTCCATTTCACTACTGACTCTCGCCCATTGGTAAGAGGTGGTTGAGATATCTCGTGTTGTTCTTGATTGTCCAGATGCCGGGGGGAGAATGCAAGCTGGTGTTGCTTCAAGAAAGGATGTATTTCTGGATAGCTTATTGAGATGAAGGTTGGCGTGTTCGTGGCGAGGCCTTTTTCTTGGGTTTGGTTTGGGATTGTTTATTTGTGGAAGAGGTCTTGGCGGGTCCGTCAGCCCAGAGGGCGATGCCACCCAGTAGCCCGGCGACATTTGAGACGATCGACACGTTGGGAGGTAATTCCATAGTGACTTTTTTGCCATTCCCTCCCCCAAGATAGAGCCGATCGTAATTCATGACGCGATCCAGTGTGTCGATGGCTTGTGCCAGGCGTTGGTTCCATTTCTTTTTCCCAACTTTTTTGAGTGCGGGGGCGCCCAATTCATCTTCGTAGGTTTTCCCTTTACGAAAAGGGTGATGGGCAATCTCGAGATTGGGGACGAGGGTCCCATTCACAAAAAGGGCGGTACCGAATCCCGTCCCCAACGTGATGACCAGTTCAACGCCTTTTCCTTTGATGGCTCCGAACCCTTGCACATCGGCATCATTTGCCGCACGAACGGGTTTCTTCATCTGACGGACCAGTTCGCTCACAAGATTAATTCCTGGCCATGATTGATCCAGATTCGGGGCCGTTTTCACCTGTCCGTGCTGAATGACGCCAGGAAATCCAACGGAGACTCTATCAAATCCCTTCATTCCTTTGACTAATTCCGTGATGGTGGCTAGCACTGCTTTTGGTGTGGACGGCTGAGGTGTGGCCATTCGTTGTTTTTCCCCGATCGGTTGGCCTGTAGGACTGAGGAGAATCCCTTTGATTCCCGATCCTCCAATATCGATCGCCAGGGTGATGGGGCGTTGGGGTTTTGTGATGCGTTTGGGGGTTGATGCCATGGGTGATTCTCCTTACTTTGACGTATCTACTGACCCTTGCCGACTGTTATACACCTCTCCGCCTTGTTCGACATATTTGTTGAGGACTTGAGTGGCACTCACTCGTCCTATATCGGGTGTAACGGAAATGCCGCGTTGTTCAAGCGCTGTAATCCAGTTTTGGGGTTTCGGGCCTTCATCGAACCCGATGGATTCGGCATCGCTACCTCTCGCGCCACATACCAGATGGCGAACGCCAGACCAGCAAATCGCTCCCAGACACATGGCGCAGGGTTCACAACTCGTGACGAGCTCATGGGGCGGGAGACCAGCACCTCCTAAATCATGGACTCCTAGTGTCCGCTGAGCCATCATGATGGCCGTGATTTCGGCATGGGCCAATGAACTGTGTGATGAAAGGACCAGATTGACGCCCGGGGCGACTAATTCAAAGGTGTCGGTTCGAAACACGCCTGCCCCGAATGGTCCACCGGTACCATGTTCGATGTTGAGTTGTGAAAGTGTGATGACCAGGTTCATTCGGGAGTCCAGGGTGGGAAACGTCGGGGGCTGTTGTTGAAGAAAGGCGGTCATCCACGCCGGGAGTTCAAGTTGAAACGGTGGGAAGGTCTTTGGGATGGTGTGCATGAACGCGTGGGTGCGCCTGATTTAGAAATAAGGTTGGCCCTGGTCGCTCAAACAAAAGAGCCAGCTGCTGGTATGCCTGGTTTGATGATTAGGATGGGCATGTTACCTTTCTTGAAAATTGTAGCAGCACAACTGGGTTAATAAAAGATTGAAGGAGAGCTGATGGCACATCTATGGGAACAACAGGTCGTTATCATTACAGGCGCATCCTCAGGCATTGGCAAGGCCCTCGCGTATGCGTTGGCTCCTCACTCGCCTCGGCTGGTCTTGGCTTCCAGGGATCGCGGGCGATTAGAGGCTGTGGCTGAAACGTGTGAACGGTTAGGTGCCACAATTTTGGTGGTACCCACAGATGTGGCTGACCCACAGGCTTGTCGAGACTTGATTCAAGCCACGATAGACACATTTTCTCGTCTTGATGTGCTGGTGAATAACGCGGGTCTGTCGATGTGGTCTATGGTGGAGGATGTGCATGATGTCTCCCGATTCCAAGAGGTCATCAATGTGAATTTTATGGGAAGTGTGTATTGCACGAAATTCGCTTTACCATACCTTAAGGAACATCGGGGTCGGATTGTGGCAATTTCCAGCGTGGCCGGTTTGACCGGAGTGCCGTTTCATGGGATCTATTGCGCAAGTAAACATGCCATGAACGGGTTTTTTGAGTCGTTGCGCATTGAGTTGGCAGGAACGGGGGTAAGCGTCACGATTGTGGCACCTGATTTTGTGCAATCTGAAATTCATGCCCGAAGCTGGGGAGCGGATGGCAAACCGTTAGGGCGGCTCCTTCAGGATCATGGCTCTTTTTTAAGCGCAGAAGCTTGTGCGGAAATAATTGTGAGCGCGATGGAGAAACGTAAACGTTTGGTGATTACTTCTGTGAGAGGGAAATTGGGACGATGGGTGAAATTGTGCGTGCCCCCGTTGATTGATTGGATTGCTAAAAACGGTGTGGCGGACGCGTATCGCCTTTAATCTTCTCCAATAAAGGGTTTAGGGCATGACATACGAAACACGTTCAAGTTCGTAGCCTCTCTTCTTCAGGAGGGTGAGGAGTCCATCTTCCCCTGCCAAATGGGCTACTCCCACGATGATAAAGTAATTTTTGGTGTCGGTTAAAAATTGTTCAATCTTAGGGACCCAATTATGATTCCGGCGAACCAAAATGCCATGATAGTATTTGGGGAAGGCTTTATAGGTTTCAACATGTTTTGCCATACCCTCCAAGTCGCCCTGATGCCAACTTTTTACTAACTGCATGAAATTCTTTTCAAGTTTCGTTCGATCCTTTAATACTTCAATGATCAACGCTTCTTGTTCTTTAAAGGTGAGATTGTCAAAAGCATCCCATTGATCTTTAGGCGTCTCTAGCCCTCCAATGGGTTTTCCTGCATCTTTGGCCTTTTGATAAAAATACCGTTCGATTCCCAAATCTGCCCTGAAGTCTTTCGATGAATCCAAGCCACCACTCGCCAGTAAATATGCTTTCCAAGGTTTATAGTTTTGAATATCTTCAATGTTAATTCCCATTCCCAGTAAATACTTTGTTAATTGACGGTAGGTTTCGGATGATAAGGCTTTTTGAAGGGTCATGCCATTTTGAAATGTGGAATAATTTTCTCTCTCTGTTCCTATTTCGTTCGAAAAAAGTATCTCCGGGTCGATTTCAAAGATTAATTTTTGAGAATTAAAGTAGGCATACGAAAACGCCCTGGTCAAGGGATAGTATTCTTCAGCAAGGGCATGCAAAGATCCTAAAATATACACCGTGTTCGTTTTACCTTGTATTTTATAAATCATACTGTTGTTGTACCCATTACCCACCACCTGGCTGTAGGCGACTCCGGGCAGAAGCAGGAGCACAAGGCCAATCAGCAATCTGCTAATTACGTGTATTTGGTGTGAAGAATTTCGGTCGATCGTCATCATGCTTTCCTTCTTTTCGTCAGTCATTACCCTCTTAAGATAAGGGCGGGGCTGGTAATTGGGAGCCGCGTTTGCCTACTAATGGAGTGGCTCAGGATCTAGGCTATTTCTTCGGTGACCAGGAGAGGAAATTGAACGAATTTGTTATGGGGTTATTGTGTATGGTGAAAAATCGAGCCATTTTGGTCTTCAGTCTTATAGGCTAGTGGGTGTTGTTCCACGAAATTGTTACTTAAGAAGGAAGGGGAACAACCCATTCGAGGAATGGGTTGCGAATAAAGACACCACGATGACCCTGGACTCCTTTTCGTTCGAACAAAAAAAGAGGCCAGAAGGTGAATTATTTGAATTTAATAGCGGTACCTCTCACTGCAGTACAGGTAAAGGAGTAGACATTGTAAATAGGGATAAAGCCGTAAAGACTGCTGGACGTCGTCACATTGATGAGGGCATCTCCTCCTGTTTTTTCGAGTGCGCTATTTACGGCGTCTTCTAAAGTAGAATTTCCAAAAGGAATGATTCCTATGACAAAGTGTCGGCAGGCTCTTCCACTCGCCAACCCGAGTTCATCGAATTCGCGGGCTGATTGAAGTAAGGCAGCCGGGTTGGCTGAGGCTTTGGTAACGATTCCTAAGGTTCCTGTCGAAGTGCAGCCAGCTGTAATAAAAAGGAGCAACAGAAATCCTAAAGCCATCCGGTTTCGCATAAGGTCCTCCTCGCTCAAAGGTCAAATAGGCATACTCACAGAACAATTATTGAGAATTTTTCTCAAAGAAAGCAAGAGGAAGCCTTCGTGGAGTACCGCTTTGATGTGTTACTTATTCCGGGGGTTTTGGTGTGTGGTCTTGTTGAATGACTTGGAAGTCTTTTTGGGTGATGAAGTTGCCGTCAGCGTATAGGCGAAACTCATATTTTCCGGGTCCAGGGAAGACTAAAAAGGGTATGTTAACGCCGAAGTCGTGCGTTGCCAGGCGATTGTGAATCTCGATCGGTGGGAGTGACCCCTTCCCCACCATTTGGTCTTTGTCCAGGTAGACTAAATGAATCTCAAAGGCGTATTTTCCTTCGGCGTCGGTTAAAGAGAAGTAGACGCCAACTTGTGGGTGCTGACAGGGAAAGGTTTTAGCCCATAAATGGGTAAAGGCGCCAATGATGCTTTTCTTGCCGGTTAAACTATCAATTATGATGGTATCGCAGACCAAAAAGGCATGAATGCTCGGTTTGATGAAATCAGACATGCTCAAAGCCTTTCGCTCATGAATGACATGAGTTCTTCTGCCGGCGTTAATGAATAAAAAGGCGTGTCACGCCGACTCCCACGGCATACAGCAGCAGAGCCAAACCATAGGCCGGCCAAAAACCCAATTTAGGGACCATGGCGATCATGGTGCCGACGTATACAAACCACGGCGGAGAGAGCCAGATCATATTTTTGGCAAACGACACGGTGGGAGAATCACCGGCATTGAGATAGATCAGAATAAAGGTGACGCCGCTAATCACCGGCAAGGTACTAGCCAGGGCAGCCACAAACCCCTTTCCATGGCTTCCTAGATAGGTGGACACACTCACCAGGGTGCCTCCGATTATAAAATATACGACATACTTTCCAAATTCTGTCATCGTTTCTCCTATAGCTTATTGACGATTGGGAAATAGTAATCCTTGCTTTACCCTTACAATCTGCGTTGAGCGCTCCAATTGTAATCGAACGATGGGCTTGGACAAAATGGGGTTACAGGAGTGCCGTTCGAACGCTGAGATAAAGGATTAGCACCTCTACGGCATGTGCCATGATCACCGCGTACAAATTGTTCAGGCGAATCCACAGCCATCCCCAGATGAGGCCATCCCAAATGGCAATCCAATGTAGGGAGCCAAATGTGTTGACCATAAAAGGATCAAACGAAAAGCTGAGAGCTGACAAAGCGATTGGAATCATGATCCAAAATTTTGAACGTATGGAAGAGCAGCCTGCTTCTTGACCGACGATATTTGACAACACTACCAACAACCTGCCTAAAAGAAATCCACGAAAATTCAACTCTACGGCCCCGGCAATACAAAGAATAAACCAGGGCACCATGACCCAGAATGGCACCTGTGCATGGGGTGTATCTCGAAGAAAGGTGATATCGCCTCCCCACATCGGGATCAGATAGAGAATGAGGCCGGCATTGAGTGATCCCAAAAGAACTCCAATAGGAGTTCCCCGCTTCACTCCGATAGCGATGTGGCGAGGATTCAGACCCAGTTTGTTCAGAAGATTCTCGTTAGAAAATGCCCATACCGCTAGCGCCGCGTATGCACAGAGCTGAGGAAGAAATTGAATTGGCACGTTAGATTGCCAATGAGCCGGGAGGAGGTAAAACCCGAATGTGCAGACGATGGGAAGAAAAGCCAGCTCAGCTCCTCGTTCCGTGTCTGTCTTCATGGATTTTGACAAAAGATTAGATTGATGTGGCAGCGATATTACTGATAACGCAGCGCTTCAGCAGGGTCGAGTTTTGACGCTTTGATGGCCGGGAACAGGCCAAACCCAATACCGACTGCTACGGCAAACACAAAAGCGACAACAATTGCTGTGGGTTGAATAACGGCCCCCCAATCGCCCCCTCCCGGCATGGATTTCGCAACCAAATCTCCAAAACCATAGGCAGCGAAAATACCAAGAATGATCCCCAGGCACCCACCAACGACACTGATAGTTGTCGACTCAATAAGAAATTGGAGGAGAATGTCTTGCCGTTTAGCCCCGATGGCTTTGCGCAATCCTATTTCACGAGTCCGTTCGGTGACTGTGACAAGCATGATATTCATGATGCCAATGCCGCCAACCAATAACGCGACGATGGCGATGCCGCCTAGCACATACCGAAATGTTGATATGGTTTGATCGAGGGCCCCTAAGAATTCTCCCTGGTTGTGTATACGGATATCGTCTACACCATCATGACGCTGAATAAGAAATTGGTGCAACTTCTGGGTGACTTCTTCCATTTGATTTCGATCCGGCACATGAATGACCAGTGAGCCAATTTTGTCATTGCCTCTAAAAAAACGTAGAGCAGTCGTGACGGGAATAAAAATCATTTCATCACGATCTTGCCCGGCGATTTCTCCTTTAGCTTCCATCACTCCAACGACAGTAAATCGGTATTCTCCGACAATCTGCTGTCTTTCCTTTTGCCCATTTGGTGGCTCGTTGTTTTTTGTAATTTTCCCCAGCCCCCGGAATATTTTTACTTCCTTGCCAATGGGCGATTGTGTGCCAAATAAGACTTCTGCAATTGTGTTCCCTAGGACTACTGATCGGTTCCATGTTTGAATATCGGTGGTTTGTAAAAAACGGCCACTGGATGGGTGGAAGTTTCGGATATCGGAGAATTCCGGGGAGGTGCCAGTTATCCTCCCGCTATAATCGCGTTCTCCGGCTTTGATTTGTCCATCAAATTCAATATAGGGTACGACTTTGAGATCTGGAAACCGAGCACCAACGGCTAGGGCGTCGTCATACCGGAGTTGAAGGTTGCGGCCAGCAAACATGCGTTTTTCTTCAATGGTCAACCGTTTTTTCCAGACAAATAATAAATTGGTTCCTAACTGCTCGATGGAATTAACCAACCAGACTTGTCCGCCTTCTACAATCGCCATCATGGCAATGACAGAGGCCACCCCGATAATGACACCAAGCATGGTGAGGCCGGAACGCAACATATTGCTGGACAAATTTTTGAGAGCATCGCGAAAGATGGCACCAATCATACAGGCCTTTAGATTTGTTGAAGGACCGGTTGTGCCGGTGATCCGGTCGATTCATCGGTGAGGATGCGTCCGTCTAAAAGTGTAATGCGTCGGTCGGCGCGTTGGGCAATCAAGGGATCATGGGTAATCATGACAATAGTTTGTCCTTGATGATGGAGCTCGTCAAAAATCGTGAGAATCTCATTTCCCGACTGGCTGTCCAAATTTCCAGTAGGTTCGTCTGCCAGAAGAAGCGCGGGTTGGTTGGCTAACGCCCGGGCAATGGCCACTCGTTGTTGTTGGCCGCCAGACAGTTGGTTGCTGCGATGGTGTATTCGATGTTGAAGGCCGACTCGGGTTAAGAGGTCTAGAGCCCTGTTCTGTTGTTGGGCGCGAGTGGCTCTGGCATACATAAGTGGCAGTTGTACATTTTCTAATGCCGTTTTACGTGGTAAGAGATGAAAGGTCTGAAAGATAAACCCGATTTTCCGGTTGCGAATCGCGGTGAGTTCAGAGTCAGACAGTCTGTTGATATGGGACTCCTGGAGCCAATAATCGCCATTTGTTGGCTGACTCAAGCAGCCTAAGATATCTAATAATGTGGTTTTCCCGCTGCCGGATTGTCCGATGATAGCGACAAATTCACCCTGTTTAATTTCCATGTTCAAGTTATCAAGTGCCTGAACGGCTACTTCACCTGTACTGTAAATTTTAGATATGTTGCGTAGGCTGATGAGTATCATGGTGATGGGAGTCGTAAAATTTATCCATCTTTGCGTGGTTTGAATGTGGGGATCACAATCTGGTCGTGCTCATTGAGGCCCTGGGTAATGACGGCCTGCGTGGTGGTCCGGAATGCTACGCGGACTTTCTGCGTTTTTGAGGTTCCATTCGAGAGGACTTGGACGATGTCGTCGCCATTTTTTACCTGAAGGACTTCCAGGGGGATAATGAGAACATCATTCAATCTCTTTGTCACAATGTCCACATTAGCCGTTAACATTGGCTTGAGAGCTGGGTTTGGATCGGCAATCGCAATGGTCACATCATAGGTTACAATATTCTCTTGTTTCACTCCTTGCGTCGCAATAGCTGTGACACGCCCCTTAAAAGACTGCCCCGGAAGTGCGTCTAAGCGAATGTCGACTTCCTGGTTTACGGCCACCCGCGGGATGTTAACTTCGTTGATTTGGGCTGTGACAATCATGCTGGACAAATCAGCCAACTTCATGAGTATGGTGCCGCCACCAAACGTGGCAGTTCCTGAAGTAATAATTTCACCGGGGTTGACGAGTATTTCCAAGACAGTGGCATCCGTTGGAGAACGAACCTGAAACTCTTCTGGCCGAGTGCTTTGTGTGGAATTGTCTTGGTAGCGATTGAACAGTTCTTTGTTCCCCCCTAAAGCCAGCAAGAGTTGGCGCTCAGCCAGTTCCAAGCGGACGAGCGCCTGTTGATAGTTATGTTGTGAGGTTTCAAGGGCTTGTTGGGCAATAAAGCCTTTTGTAAATAACGATTGCGACCTTACCCATTCTCGTTGGGCGGTATTCACATTCAAACGTTCTTCTTGAATCGCCGCCCGAAGCTGCGCCACTTGACGAGCCTGGCTGGATTCCTGGCGAATGATCGCGAGTAACTCACCCTTCTTGACGGGTTGTCCGCTGGAGACGAGGAGTTGCGCCACTTCTCCGGAGAACTGTGACTTAATTTCAATTGTCTTTGAAGGCTGGATCGTCCCGGTTTCCGAAACCCGCGTGTCGATGGAACTCCGCACCACTTCGACGGTCTTTGGCGGCGGTGTTTCAGGTGGTCGGGATTGAAGGGCGGGAAGAAATACATACAGGCAAATGGTTGTGGCAACCACAAGCCCCACTGTGAGTATAACTTTTCGTGTCATGGATGAAGAAGATATCTTGATGCCTTCTTAGGATTCATTGTGTTGCTCATTATACACCGCAATCAAATGAGACAACCGGAATTCCCCAATACCAGACTTTTTTCGAAGGATTTAAACACTTCCATATGTTCAAATAAAATACCTAATTATTGGACCTGAATATGATAATGATCCAGGGTGGAGGCGGTGACGAGACGGAGGCGGGAGAGCGATTGATTGTAGTCGAGAATGGCACGGAGTTCTTGCCCTTGGGCGACTTGTAAATCCCGTTGAAATTCTAGGACGACTCGGGTCGTACTGAGACCTAGTTGGAGACGCTCTTGTTCGGTGTTGAGTTGTTTTTCGGACAGCCGACGGGCAGTTTGATTGGTGCGAATACGTTTGTAGTTGGTGTCGACCTGCCGTATTGCTTCTTTGACGTCCACAATGACCTGCTGGCGGACACGGAGTAAGGAGGCTTGCTGTTGGTGGGTTTCAAGCATCCGGCGTTGATAGCGGCTTTCCGCCGAACGGTTGCCTAAGGGATAACTCAAGACCAGTCCACCGCCCATGTTATAGAAATCCGTACTGCCTAGTCGATTCCAACTGCTGCCGGGATTGTTCCCTAATCCCGCGAGTCCGAGCCCGCCTTGGAAGGAGAGGTCCGGCAGGAGTTGATTCTTCGCAAATTGGGTTTGAACTTCAGAGTTGTTGATCTGTTTCTTGGCCTGCAGTACATCGGGCCGTTGTTCAAGGGCATGGTCGATAGTGGTTTGTAGGGCGATTTCCGATCGATATTGAATCGGTTCGTCCATAGGAATGATAGGCGTAGTTTGGGTGAGATTCCATTCCGATTGGCTGAGCAACCGTCGTAATTGGTCTTCTTGGTCTTCAACCGTTTTTTGCGCCAGTAAAATTTGTTCAATCCGACTGGCCACGCCTGCCTGAGCTTGTAAGACTTCGACTTCCGCCATAACGCCTGCCTTGACCTTTTCCCGATTGCTCGCCAAGAGTTCCTCCGCCGCTTTGAGTGTGGCATGGGCGACTTTGAGATTTTCTCTAGCAAAGACGAGCTCCCAATACGTCTGCTCGACTTGCGCAATGACCGAGAGGACCTGTTGAACGAGGAAGAGCTGTTCCACGGCTGCCGTATTGCGGGCGACGGTGATGAGTGTCGTATTGATATCGGGTCCGAAGTTGCGTAGAAGAGGTTGCGTGAGGTTAAACGACAGATTACTCGCATAGCCGGGATTAAAGAGAAATCCCGTAGTGCCAGCTACCGAGTTGCGATTGGTATCAAAAGTCAAATCGTAAGATCCTCCAGTGAGCAGGCGTTGTGTATAGCCTAAATTCACGCTGGTGTCGTTCTGATCAAACGTAGCAGGGTCATTCCCGGCTGTGACTCCACCAAATCCAAATACCGGCCGATTGAGGGGAGAGACCGTTCGGTCATAGCGTCCCCCCAGTTGAACTGTTGGATCGAATTTCGCTTGTTCAAAAATAATATCCGTGAGCTGGGCGTCTCTGGTATGTCGACTAACTTGAATGTCGACATTATGTTCAAGGGCCTGCATAACGGCGTCACGAAGGGTGAGAGTGATCACCGAGGCGGAGGGGATGAGTGCCTGAAGGGCGGCTTCTTCCCTTGAAGGTGAAGCTACCTCTGAATGTGATGGTTGAGCCCATGTTGGCCCTATGCTGGACAGAAGACACAGCCCGATGGTCCATGCCTCCAATCCACCTGGTTTTACAGATTTTTGCATGAGTCACGCTAGCAAAGGCGGGGGAAGGAGGGCAATTTGGTTCAAACGAGTTCTGAGGGCAGCCTAAGGATTACATTGAAAAGTGACCGATTTGGCGCATGTTTTTTAGGTTCCCTTAAGATATTGGGGTTGTCGTCATTGGAAGAGAATGCGTATCGTGGCCGTCTTCCGCCGGATGATGATTTTTATCATTTTTTCAATAGAGTAGGGGAATTTTTCTGACGATAGATCGTTTGAATCATGATCTCACTTTTTTAGAGAGATCCAATAGTATTCGTCGAGCTGAAGGGCATTGTGACGCCATCTATGCTAGACCAAAGATGTTGGCAGGTCTTCTGGTTGGGTGGTGTATCGTAGGCTGTCCCCTCCTCACGTTTACCGAAGATGGTCCTCAGAAACTTCCCAAGCCTTCTCATATGACGGTCGACCCTCTCTTCCAAGAATGGAAGTTTGATCAATCCCGACTCGCACAGGTGCCTGAAGGATTAACTCAGCGAACCGGTGGACAGGGGGGAAAGGTCGTTGGGTCGTGAGTCAGGATCCGCCCGCTCCCAGTCAACCACAATTAGTAGAGCAACGACTTACCTGTGGTGATGGTCCATGCTATCAATTGTTGTTTGTGGATGATGTGACGGTGGAGTATGTCGACTTGTCCGTCCGGATGAAAATGCGCTTGGGCACTCCTTCAGGTAAAGCTGGACTGGCTTATGGGATCCAAGATGCCCACAATTTTTATGCGGTGGTGGTCGAACCCAAAACCAATGAGATTGTGGCGTATGTCGTGAAAGACGGACAGCCCAAGGAAATTGCTCGGGAGACACTCATTCTCGAACCGTCTGAATGGCATTTTCTTCGCATTCAGCGGAATACCATTGTCAGCAAGGAATTTACCGAAATTTTCTTCGACCATCATTTGCTGATTGATGTCTATGATCAATCTTTCCAAATGGGGAAATTTGGGTTGGTCGCGATGGGCGATGCCGCGTTCTTGTTCGATAATTTTCGTGCGATTGAATTGATGGCCAATCGGCCACTTTCGCGACCGGCTGCATACTAGGAATGAGGAGATGGCTACCTTTCTGATCAGGCCAAATTGGTGATGTTGTTAGGGCACAGGTGAGGTTTCATGAGGGCGAGTAATGATTCAGGATCTGTTGCTTCGAGTACCAATGTCCGGTTTAAGGGGGTCACGAATCCCTGTTCCACTTGATGGTCAAGGAATTTCAGCAGGCCGTCGAAAAACCCTAAGCAGTTCAAGATTCCGCAGGGTTTAGTATGAATTTTAAGCTGAGCCCACGTGAGCATCTCACAACATTCCTCCAACGTTCCAAACCCGCCAGGTAGACTAATAAAACCTGAAGAACATTTGGCCATGAGCGCTTTTCGTTCGTGCATGGTTTCCACGATATGAAGGCTGGTGAGTTCAGTATGCGCCAATTCTTGTTCGGCTAATTGCCGTGGAATCACTCCAATCACCTGGCCTCCCGCTCTCAGAACTGTGGAGGCCATAATTTTCATTAACCCAATATTTCCGCCACCGTAGACGAGGCCGAATCCTTGCTGCACGAGGGCCTGGCCCAAGCGTCGGGCCATGTTCGCATATTCAGGATGAATACCGGCGCTTGATCCACAAAAGACACAAATATATTGCATGGTGCGCGAGTCGTAGGCCAAAGAATAATGGTGAGGGTTTGCCTAGTTTTCCAGAGGCAAGGTGGTGAGGGCATAGGGATTGACTCGGGCGCCGTTGAGGCGCACGCCCCAATGGAGATGAGGGCCGGTGGCTCTCCCTGTGGCACCGACCTTCCCCAATGCTTGCCCTTTCTTCAGGGTTTGGCCCGGTTTCACGTCAATTTCCGATAAATGAAAGTACATGGAAAATAAGCCGACTCCATGATCAATGACCACGCCCTTCCCAGAGAAAAAATGGTCGACGGCCGCCACGACGGTTCCTGTGTTGATGGCTAGGACCGGGGTCCCTTGAGGGGCGGCGATGTCTTCGCCTGAATGGGGGCGTTTGTGTTGTCCGTTGATAACCCGGCGACTGCCAAATCTCCCGGTGATCGTGCCTTTGGTTGGTTCGAGAAAGGCCCCGTCCCATAAGGGTTGAGGGCCGATATGGAGAAACGCTTCTGCCATTTCTTGTTGTTCCAGTCGTACGCGTTTCAACGTTTCAGAGTCGAGGTCGACTTTCTTTTTCGGTAATTTCAGGTGCTGGACCGAATAGGTTTCCTTCAATATTTCTATAGAGTAGGAACGATGCTCGGTGGTATCGGTGTTCTGAATGGTGATCGCCAATTTCTGGAGGCCGGGAGGATCTTGCATATCGAGGCCGACCATGGCGGCAAACTTTCCGGCCGTGATCGCGAAAAATGGAATGGTTCGTTTCAACAAGACCCCACTTACGCTGGCTTGCGGATGGTTGACCGGGACTTCGATCCAGAGCACTTCGCCTTGCTTACCGCTGAATTGAGCACCTGATTTCAAATCCTGGCGTTCTGCGCCTAGGACGTTTGGAAGTGGGAACAGGCAGGTAAGACAGATCCAAAGGATTAAAACCGAAAAGCGAGCGTGCGAAGATGGCAAAGTCGTCTTCAAGCAATTTGTGTTGGTCATGGGTAGAGTCGATGATGCGGAACCTGGCTCAATAACTCGTCAACTCTGGGGTTAAAAGGACAGAATGGGTCCATGCATAATATCGTTTCTTCCCAATAGCCATTGAGCTTGAGATACGTCCAATCCACAGTATACGACCGATTTTTGGCTCGGGCAAATCGAATGAAGTCTCCGCGAACTTTTGCTCGTGTCGTTTGTGGAGGAATCGTCTTCGCTTGTTCAATAGCGTCCTCGTCTACCAATTTTCGAATGCCCTGGCGTTCGGCTAACAGATAAAAGAGGCCTCGTTGTCGGCTGATGTCATGATATTGCAAGTCCATCATGCTAAGTCGTGGGTCGTCCCATCCACATGACTTGTTGGCCATGTAATTTTCCATGAGCCATTGTTTGGTAATCCAGTCGATTTCTCTGACTAATTCCATGGGGGAGGTGGCCAGAAGGTGAAGCACCCGTCCCCATTCATCATGAATTTCGGAAAAAATTTTATGAGGTGCTTGCGATTGTAGATATTCCCCTGCACGTTCCCAAAAAATCTGCTGAATTTCGAGTGCTGTAAAGGCGCGGCCGTCTTCCAACTTGACGGGTTTTTTCAGTGACGGATCACGAGAAATATCTCGAATGGCTTTGACCGGTTCCTCCAAATCGATGTTGGGAATGGTGAATCCGTCTTCGATCATGGACAAGACGATCATGGCTGTGCCGACTTTTAAATAGGTTGCAAATTCCGACATGTTTGAATCGCCGAGAATGATATGCAAGCGTCGGAATTTTTCTGCATCGGAATGAGGCTCGTCCCGGGTGTTAATAATGCTGCGGGATGAGGTGGTCGAGGACGAGGTCTTTTCGTGGATGTGTTGAGCGCGTTGCGAAATGAAAAATTGGGATTTGCCTGAAACGCGAAGAATTTTTCCGGCACCGGAGTAAATTTGACGTGTGACGAAAAAGGGGATGAGTTGTTCGCTGACTTTCCAGAAATCCACATCCCGGCGCATCAGGAAGTTTTCATGCGAACCGTACGTATTTCCAAGAGAATCGGTATTGTTTTTGAAAATGAAAATATCTCCAGAAAGGCCTTCCTCGCGCAATCGTTCTTCTGCAATTGGCAAGCAACTTTCTAGAATTCGTTCACCAGCTTTGTCATGAATGACCAAATCAATCAGGTCGTCGCATTCTGGTGTGGAATACTCCGGGTGGCATCCGGTGTCTTGATAAAACCGGGCGCCGTTTGTCAAAAAGGCGTTGGAGGGCCAACTATTGGGTATCAGTCCCTCAAAGATATACCCCAGAATTTTTTCGATAGGCAGGTAGACGCGCCCGGTGGGAGAAAAGGTCAGTCCGTATTCGCACTCGAGGCCGAAAATTCTCTTGATCATGGCCACCTTGAAACTCTACCTAAAGAGTTGTCATTCAGGAATGCCGGATGATGGTTATCCTGTCATTCAGTCAGAATACACTCCTCTCTATAATTCTTCAACCTGAGGGTGGTCAGCCGGAGGTACGAGAAGAAAAGGACTTAGGAAAGAAGGGCCGACGCCTCAGAGGTAGGGATACGCCGGAATTTTCGTCCGGATCGTGCCCGGTCTAAAATGGCGACTTCCAGCCCTTCGAGATTTGATTTTGGGTCGGCGCCTTTTTCGAAGGCTTGTTGGCAGAGCTGTAATGCTGCTTTGAGGGTGGGCCGTCCTCCGGAGGTTTCTTTCCGGAGAAACGTTAAGATGGCCTCGGATCGTCCTCCGATGGCGGTAAAGTTTCTCTCGTCGATGATGCTCCCGTCAAAAGTAATGCGATACAGTTCGTTGTCTTCTGGGGTTTCGCCGACTTGCGCAAGTAGAAGTTCGACTTCATAGGGTTTCATTTCCTGGCTAAACAGGGTCCCCAATGTTTGGGAGTATCCATTCGCGAGGGAGCGAGCCGTCACGTCTTCCCGGCTATACATCATTCCCTTCATATCGGCATGCTGGATGCCGGCTTTCCGAAGGCTTTCAAATTCGCTGTATCGACCGGCTCCTGAAAAAGCGATGTTGTCATAAATTTCAGAAATTTTAAACAACGAGGTGCTTGGGTTGTCGGCGACAAATAACACGCCCTGATCGTATTCCATTGCAATAATCGAACGGCCTTTCGCAATACCTTTTTTGGCATACTCCGCCCGATCTTGCATCATTTGTTCGGGTGAAACGTAGAAGGGCATGGCCATGATTTATGATTCCCGTTCTTCGGATAGGAGTTCCTGGCAAATTGTGGCAAGTTGGGAATCTTCCACGTCTCGCACTCCGTGGCGATCGACCAATTTGACAAGAGGGAATATTTTACGGAGCAAGTCAGGGCCGCCCGTCCCCACATCTTCTTCAGCCGCATTGGAGAGGGCACGAATGGCGATACGGACGGCTTTGTCTTCGGGCAATTGTTTGCGGAAATGTTCTTTCAAGGTGAGGCGGGCATCCTTTCCGCCAGAGCCGACAGCATGAAATTCGGTATCTTCATATCGCCCTCCGGTAATGTCATATTTAAACAGACGGCCGACTTCGCGTTTTTGATCGTATCCGACAAAGAGCGGAATCACGACCAGGCCTTGTAACACCATTGGAAAATTCGCTTTGACCATGTATCCAAGCCTGGTCGCTTTTCCTTCACAGGTCAGTGGTTTCCCGTCCAATTTTTCATAATGTTCCAACTCGATGCGGAACAGTTTGGCCATTTCCACGCAGGGGCCGGCTGCTCCGGCGATGGCCATGGCGGAAAATTCATCGGTTTGAAACACCTTATCCATACGATTGGCCGCAATTTGATAGCCTTCCGTGGCCCGGCGGTCTCCGGCTATTAACACCCCGTGTTCATACGTGAATGCGAGAACGGTGGTGCCATGAGGCCAAGGGGGGAGTTGTTGAGATATAGAGAGATCGCCTGATCCGGGTTGAATGGGCAACGATCCCCATCTTGCCATAGGCAATAATTCCGGTCTTTGGGTACTCAGAAATTGATAGAAGCTTGAACAGGGATCGAAGGAAAAGTTCGGAAATGGCGATTGAGGAGGCGTCATGTTGGTTGTGATTTCGGCCAGTGTCTGGTGGTCAGCCCAGGTTCCTACGTCAAACGGGATAATAGCTGATCCACTGAGTCAATGTCCTGCAATAACTCTTGGGTGAGCGATTGTGTCCCACGAAACGGGTCCATGAGCGGAATGCGTTTAATGGTGGTGTCTGAAGATTCCAGCATAACCGACGTCCAACTCATGCCATACACCTGTTGTGGAAATCGTTGGAGACACGCGCCCCGAAAAAAAGCACGGGTTTGGGTTGGCGCCGTGTTCATGGCGCGTTGAATTTCCTCATCATGCGTGAGCCGTTCGATTTTCCCGGATCGTTCTAAGGTGTACGCCAAGCCCTTAGCCGGCCGGATATCGTGATATTGTAAGTCCATCATGGCGATACGTGGGTCTTGCCACCCGCATTTTTTTCGATCCATATAAGACTCAATCATGGCCCGTTTTGCCACCCAATCAACTTCCCGGGTGAGTGTGTTCGGGTCCCGATCTAATTGGTCAAGCACGGACTCCCAGCGAAGTAAGATTTCTTTGGTGATCGGAGATAACTCGTGCGTGGTATAAAACTCGTGCGCCGCATGGAGAAAGGCGTGTTGGATTTCCAGGGCGGTGGTATGGCGCCCATTCTCCAGTAGGAGAGACCTTTTTAGCGTGAGATCGCGGGACACCTGTTTAATGGCCGTGACGGGATCAGCTAATTCTATCCGGGGAAGCACGCCATGATTCTCTAACATGTCCATGATAATGGCGGTGGTGCCAATTTTAAGAAACGTGGAGACTTCGCACATATTGGCGTCCCCGACAATCACATGGAGACGACGAAATCGGGAAGATTGGGTATGCGGTTCATCTCGTGTATTGATGATGGGACGATTGACCATGGTGTTGAGATCGTACACACATTCGAGGAAGTCAGCCCGTTGGGAAAGTTGGTATGGCGTGGGATCGGTCCCATTTTCTGCTCCGACTTTTCCAGCTCCACAAAAAATGGGCCGTGTCACAAAAAAGGGCAGAAGGGCTGCCGCAATGTCCTCGAAGGATATTGTTCGGGATATGAGGTAATTTTCGTGGTAACCGAAGCTGTTACTTTTTCCATCGGAATTGTTGCGATATACCAGAAATTCCTCTTCTCTCATGGTGGCATTCAGACGATCTAAGCATTCTGCGACCAGCACGTCTCCGGCGCGCTCATAGGCGACAATTTCTCGAGGATGACTGCATTCAGGAGTGGAATATTCGGGATGAGCCCCATCGACGTACAAGCGTCCGGCGTTCGGTAATATTTTATTCAGTTGACGATTGTAGCTTGCTCCAGGCCGTTCGGGTTCGCCTTCGACTTTGAATCCTCTGGCATCAAAGAAGGGGTTTTCGTTTTCGTAGTCCCACAGGGCATTGGGAGCCGGCAGGCGCGGGCAATGACTGATGAGACGTAGCGAGTTATCAACGGGATCGGGGTGGCGGGAAGAGCGGGCGATGATCCCGTATTCTGTTTCAGTGCCAAGAATCCGTAGCACGAACACCTCATTCGGTATGATGGTGGATGATTAAAAGTAGTGACCGACGCTCAATGTTTCGATTTCGCGGGGTTCGGATCCTTCATCAGTGGTGAGTGTTCGAACATGGACAATTTTTTCACCCTTTTTGCCGGCAATCTTCGCCCAGTCATCAGGATGGGTGGTATTAGGCAGGTCTTCTTGTTCTTTGAACTCCTCTCGAATCGCCTTGAGAAAATCTTCACTGGTGAGACCTTTCTCTCCTCCGGAAATCGTCCGTTTAATCGACAGTTTTTTTGCCCGGGAGACCACACTTTCTATTAACGCGCCACTTGAGAAGTCCTTGAAATAGACCGTCTCTTTTTCACCGTTGGCATAGGTAACTTCCAGAAATCGATTGTCTTCAGTTTTGGCATACATAGCTTCAATTGTGGTTTCAATCAGATGCTGTGCATAGGCTGTGCGGTCCATCTTCTGGTCGGCCATGGCTGACTCGGAGAAGGGAAGGTCGGCGCGCAGATATTTTCCCAGAATATCTTTTGCCCCATGTTTATCCGGACGGGGGATTTTGATTTTGATATCTAAGCGTCCAGGACGCAACACGGCGGGATCAATTAAGTCTTGACGGTTACTGGCCCCGATGACAATGACGTCACGAAGACTTTCCACTCCATCAATTTCGGAAAGAAATTGCGGCACAATGGTGGATTCCATGTCTGACGAAATCCCCGTTCCACGGGTTCGGAACAAGGCATCCATTTCATCAAAAAAGACGATAACGGGATGACCATGGGAAGCTTTTTCTTTGGCTTTGGCAAAGACTTCACGGATTTGCCGTTCAGATTCACCCACGTATTTATTGAGGAGTTCGGGGCCCTTGATATGTAGAAAATAACTGCGAACTTCCTTGCCTTTGAGGTGCCCAAGTTTTTTGGCAATAGAATTGGCGACGGCTTTGGCAATTAACGTTTTCCCGCAACCCGGCGGACCGTAGAGGAGGAGGCCTTTGGGTGGTGATAAATGATGTTCGGAAAAAAGATCTGGGTGGAGAAACGGAAGTTCGACAGCGTCTTTTACTTGTTCCAACTCTTTTTCGAGCCCGCCGATATGATCAAAATTAATATCTGGAACTTCCTCGATGACGAGTTCTTCCATTTCGCCCTTGGGTAATTTTTCAGTGAGATACCCTGAGCGGGATTCGAACAAGAAGTGATCGCCCACACTCACATGTTGGTTCTTAAGGGCTTCTGAAAATTCGACGACTCGTTCATCATCTAAGTGGGTGCTGACTACGGCACGACCGTCCTCTAGTAATTGTTTCAGGTGGACAATTTCACCCTGAGGATCGTAGCCGCGGGCTTCAATGACATTTAGCCCCTCGTTCAATATGACTTCTTGGCCGGTTTTGAGGGAATCAAGGGGGATCGAGGGGTGAAGATTGACACGTAATTTTCGTCCACCGAGGGCCACGTTAATAGTGCCATCCGAATTCGACCCGTAGAAAATGGCAAAGGTGGACGGAGGAGCAGTTAATTTCTCAACTTCTTTACGGAGAGCTTCGATTTGTGTTTTGGCTTCTTGGAGGCTCGAGACTAACCGTTCGTTTTTCTGTTGGGTTTGGTCAAGCTGGTGTCGAGATTCAGCGTACTGTTGTCTTTCTCGTGTTAAAGACTCCAGTTGGGACCGCAAATGTTGAATTTCGCGGGTAGGGTCGTCGCCTTTTCTTATTCCCATATGCGTCTCAAATCGGTTGTACAATTCCTCCCACGATCACGACAATAACCCCTTTGAGGGACGATCCCACGTTGAGAGAACTTAAAGATGGGAACAGGAAATCAGAGAAACTCTAACTGATTGAATTCTACCACTCAAAAAAAAATAGGGTCAACCAAATGCAGTCAGGAGATGTGTTCGTGTCTTGTTGACATGTTAGGGAAGCTGTGAAAGAAATTCACGGGTTCGGTCATGAATATGTGGTGCCTGGAGAATAGCGGAGATGACGGCCACCCCATAGGCTCCGGAGGCAAGTACTGCGGGCACGTGTGCGGGCTGAAGGCCGCCGATGGCAAAAATAGGCAGACGACTTATTCGACAAGCCGCCTCGAGCGTGTGAAGTCCTAAGGGTGGTCCGTACTTACGCTTGGAAGGGGTCTCAAAGATGGGTCCCAGTACCAGGAAATCCGCGCCCTCATCATCTGCTTTTTGAACGTCTTCAACGGAATGCGTGGATATTCCGATGAGTTTGTTCGATCCGAGTAGACGACGAGCCAGGGGAAGGGGGAGAGACTCGGATCGAAGATGCACGCCATCGACATCAAGGGCTAACGCGAGGTCGATTCGATCATTGATGAGCATGCGTCCGCTGTGAGAGGTGATAAGGGGCTTCAGGTCTTGGATGAGATCTATTAAAGGGCGAGTTTCCAAATCCTTTTCGCGAATTTGGACCATGCGGACTCCTGCATCCACGGCCTGGCTGATGACTGACACTAAGGGCCGATGAGAAGTGTTGTGTCGATCAGTAAGAAGATACAGGCGAGGAAGCGGAGTGACGGGCATCCCTTGGTTCAGAGCATGCCTTCGATAGGGCTGCTGGCGGTGGCATAGAGTTTACGAGGAATGCGACCGGCTTTAAAAGCCAAGCGTCCGGCATCCACGGCATAGCGCATGGCTGTAGCCATCATGATGGGATCTTTGGCGCCGGCGATGGCGGTATTCATGAGGACGGCGTCCGCACCGTATTCCATAGCCAAAGCGGCATCGGAAGCGGTCCCCACCCCCGCATCGACAATGACGGGAACATTCACGGTTTCCATAATAATTTTAAGATTGTAGGGATTGCGGATTCCCAGTCCGGACCCAATGGGTGCGGCGAGAGGCATAACGGCAGGACACCCGATATCCATTAACTTTTGCGCAACGATGGGGTCATCGTTCGTGTAGGGTAGGACGATGAATCCTTCCGCAATCAAAATTTTTGCGGCTTCTATAAGACCAGCGGTATCGGGGAATAACGTGCGTTCATCACCGATTACTTCCAGTTTCACCAAGTCCGAGACACCGGCAGCGCGGGCGAGTCGGGAATACCGGACTGCGTCCTCCACGGTATAGCACCCGGCGGTATTGGGAAGGATGGTGTATTTCTTCGGGTCAATGTAATCGAGCAGGTTTTCTGAGTTTTTATCGGTAATGTTGACTCGGCGAACGGCCACGGTGACCACATCGGCTCCGGACGCCTCAATGGCCAGTCGCGTTTCTTCGAAATTCTTATACTTCCCTGTTCCCACCCAGAGGCGGGAACGAAATTCACGTCCGGCGATGATTAAAGGGTCTTTGGAAGAAGTAGTACTCATATCGTTGTCTGCCTCATGATGGTCTGGGTTGTGGCGAACCGCCGCCGATAAAACTTAATATTTCTACCTTATCGCCTTCTTGCAGAATCCAGGTTGGAAAGTTGGAGCGGTCAAGGATTGTGAGATTCACTTCTACGGCCACTTGTTCGGTTCGAAGATTCAATGTGTGAAGAAGGTTCGTGACCGTGAGAGGTTCGTGATAGGTGTGCTCTTCTCCATTGACGATGATGGTCATGATGTAAGGCGGCAGAATTCATACTCAAACGCCAAGTCTTGTGGAAAATGATCCTACGGGACATGTGAAATTCTTGTCAATGAAATGGTTTATGTGTAAACGCGAATCGCCTTTGGACATAGGGCTAAAGACTTATCAGTGATTCACTGGTTTTGGCGTGAGGAGATGGCATACAATAAAATTCAAGTAGGTGAAATGAATGGGATGTCGGGGTCGTACTTGGTTCCCAAGAAATTTTCTCCAATAGTTTATGGACAATGTCAATCAGGATTTGGCCGCGCTATTCGCTTCCATGGCGGGCCTTTTGGCTTCCAGAGCTGAAAATCCGTATAAAGTAAAAGCGTATCAGCGGGCCGCTGATTCCATTCGACATCTCCAGGAAGATGTTGGTGTGTATGCAGAGAGAGGGGAATTGCGGACGATCCCGGGAATCGGCAAAGAATTAGAAATGAAAATCCAAGAGTTTCTTGCGACGGGCCGAATTCGAGCTTACGATGCACTCAAAACCCCTCTGCCCGATACGGTTCAATCGTGGGTCTCCCTTCCGGGTTTCTCAGAACCGATTGTGCATGATTTATTTTTTCGATTAGGTATGACGACCTGGGACGATTTAGAAGCTTTAGCGCAATCGCATCTTCTCCAGACCCTCCCTGGTCTAGGGGGACGAAGTGCGGAAATTCTTGAGGCGATTCGGAGCCGACGACTAGATTGCCAGCAGGAATAAACGACGGAGAGCAGGACGGACCACGTTTCACTCCGCCATGGCTTTGGGGATTCTGAAAGGGATGGTGTCCAGGAAAGAACTTATTAACACAAGATAGGAAGGAATGAAGATCTCATGGGTATTTCGGCATTTGTGCTAATTGATACGACAGGCAATCATACGAAAAGTGCCTATAAGACTCTGACCAGAATTCAAGGGGTGCAGGCAGTGTATCCTGTGACGGGGCCTCACGATTTAATCGCCCAGGTTGAAGCGGAAACTCTGGAAGAATTAAACGATTTGGTCATGGCCCGGATTCGCGGGATAGATGGGATCACGAAAACCAACACCGCCATTGTGCTCAATCTCTAGAAGTTAAATAAAGAGCAAGTTAAGTAGGATAAATGCCAGAAATCCTCCTCTCCTGCCACCTACTTTTAACTACGCACTTGTTTGTGACTTAATCACGCTGCCGGGCGAAGTTGTTTGAAGACTTTCCAAGATTTTAGCATTTCGACGGCTTTCAATAATTGGACATCCTCTGGTGGAACCGGTTGAGGTGCATTCGGATCTTCTGGAGCCTTGGCGGGTTTGGTCTCAGCAGCTGAGGGCTTGGTCGCTGCGGTGGTGGGCGAACCTTTCTCGCTTTTCTCCTTTCCTGTGCTTTCCTGTTTGGCGACTTGAATCGCTTTGGGGTCGATAATGATGTCGGGTTGAACGCCGATGTTATGAATGGATTTCCCTTTGGGTGTGTAATATTTGGCGGTAGTGAGCCGCAGGCCTGACCCGTCGGAGAGCGGAAGGATGGTTTGGACAGACCCTTTCCCAAAGCTGGTCGTGCCGATGACGACGGCTTTCCCCCAGTCCTGCATGGCAGCCGCCACGATTTCGGAGGCACTGGCTGATCCATGGTTGATCAGGACAATCATTGGATATTCATAATGCTTACTGGTGGTACTAGCCCGGTATTCAACCTTTTGGTCATTCCGGCCTTGAATAGAAACCACTAAACGCCCCGCTTCGAGAAATTGTTCCGAAACGCCAACTGCGGCGGTGAGCAGTCCGCCAGGATTATTTCGTAAATCTAAAATGAGACCCTGGATATTTTTTGCGGTTAATTCTTCCAAGGCCTTGGTTAAGTCTTCAGAGGAGGCTTCCTGGAATTGGCTGAGCCGGGCATACCCGACATTTCCTTCCAAGAGTTTTGATCGCACGCTTTGAATTTTAATGATATCCCGAGTAATGGTGAAAATCAGTGGTTCCTCGAGTCCTTCACGAAGGACAGTCAAAGAGACCGAGGTTCCTCGAGGGCCGCGCATATGTTGGACGGCCTCCATAAGGGTTAAATCTTTGGTCAGCGTCTCATCGACTTTAATAATCGTGTCCCCGGCTTGAATGCCTGCGGTAAAGGCGGGCGTATCCTCAATTGGAGCAATGACGGTCAGGCGATTGTCCTTAATGCCGATTTGGATTCCCAGTCCGCCAAATTCTCCCTTGGTTTCCACCTGCATTTCCTTGAACATATCCTGAGTCATGAAGGACGAATGTGGATCGAGTCCGGCCAGCATGCCTCGAAGAGCGCCTTGAACCAAATCTTTGGTTTTCGTCTCCTCGACATAATGTTTTTTCACTTGCGAGAGTACCTCAGCAAACACTTGCAATTCTTCGTACGATTCGCTGGCATGTCCTGTCCGGTCTCCTCCTTTCCCGATGAAAATTCCCACAAAGAGAATGGCAGTCAACATCAGACCAGAAATCAAGACAGTGGAGAATCGTTCTTTGGCCATGTGGTTCCTTCTTTCAGTTAGTCAATTATCGCTTAACCAGCCATTTGAGCGGATCGATAGGTGTAGTGCCTTTACGTAATTCAAAATAGAGGACATCATCCTCGGTCACTCCCGTGTCACCAGTATGCCCGATCATTTGCCCCATGGTCACCGAATTTCCTTCAGCCACAAGCAATTTTGAGGCATGAGCGTATAGGGAGTAGAAGCCATTGGTATGATCCACGATGACAACGAGTCCATATCCTTTTAGCCAATCGGCATAGACCACTTTCCCTGAGGAGACTGAATGGATCGGACTCCCTTCCCGTGCTTGAATTTCAATGCCTTTTTTCGTGACATAGGTGTCAAAGGTGGGATGTTTCTGCCGTCCAAAAAATGAGACCACCTTGCCCTTCACCGGCCAAAGAAAAGAACCCAGTGAGGGGATTTTCCCCGGTGCCTTCCGTGATTGGGCCTGGGCTAATTGAAAGCGCTGATCCAGGGCTTTTAGAAGGCTGTCGACCTGTTCAGCTGAGCGTTTGAGATCTTCGACGGCGCGTTCATGGGCGTCTTTCTCTTTAGAGAGGCTGACTAATACGGTACGTTTCTTTCGCTTCAGTCCGGAAATTTCTTTGATGGTGCTCTGGGTTTCACCCTGTAACGCGAGCAAGGCTTCTCGTGCCTGGGCCTGCTGATCTTCAAGATTTTGTAGATTAGTCAGGTCCTCTTGAAATTGTCGAACCAGGCCATGCTCTCGTTGCGCAATCCATGCAATATAATCCAGGCGATTGGCTGCATCGGCAAAGGTTTCTGCCGTAAACAGTGTTTTGAGGTAGCCAGCTCGGCCATCAATATAAAGGAGCCGAAGACGGGCTGTCACGGCTTCCCGGTGCGTTTGAACGTTAGTCTCAAGCTCACTAATGTCGGCACTGAGCTTGGCTAATTCCTGATCTTTCTCCTTGATTTCCGCGTCAATGCGATTTCGTTCCTTCTTGGTGCGATACAGGCGCCGATCAAGCTGTTCAATATTTTTAAGGACCGATCCATGTTTTTTTTCGGCTTTGGTAGCTTTTTCTTTTGATTCGGCGATTTTTTTTTGGAGTTCCTCCAGGCGTTTTCGTTCCTGAGTCATTTCGTTTTCGATGGAGGCCGGTCCCGCTCCATATCCGGTAGACCAGGTCAACGAAAGGCCCAGTAGGGATAAGCCCAGGATGATTAAGAATTTTGGAGAACTTGTCATAGCCGAAATCTCATCCATCCATACATGCTGGTGAGCGTTCCGATACATCCTAACAAGATTCCCGTTCCAATGAGGAGTAGGGAAAGCGGTAAAGGGAAAAATTCAAACAGCGAGGAAAAGCCCCCAATCACGCTCAGGGTATGGGTTTTATGTTTGAAAAATTCGAAACCGCCACGCAGCAAGCCCAAGGCCATCCCCCCTCCTAGCGCGCCTATGACGGCTCCTTCAATGAGATAGGGGATGCTGATGAAGAGGTTCGTGCCGCCAATTAATCGCAAGATTTCAATTTCTTCCTGACGGGTGTAAAACGCCAGTTGGACTGTGTTAGCGATGATGGTGATCGAGGCTAATGCTAAGACTCCTCCCACGATCAACGCGGCAATTTCTATATAGGTGATCACCAGAGTCAATCGTTCAATCCAATCTCGATTATATCTGACTCGCTCCACTTCTGGATTCTGTTGCAAACGATTGACAAGGTTGGAAATGGCATCGGTTGATGGAATGGAATCCGCTAACTTCAGCACGAGAGAAGCCGGAAATGGGCTTGTGCCCAATCCGTCCAACAAGTAAGCCTCTTCGGGAAACTGCTTTTTAAAATCCTGTAAGGCATCGCTTTTGGAAATGACGGTCAGGGAATCAATCGCTGGATCAGATTGAATGGTTTTTTTGAGATCCTGAAGTTGCTGAGGTTCAATGGCGTCTTTGGGATAGACAATGATTTGTATGTTCGTCTGCACTCGTCCGATTAAATTGTGGACATTATAGTACAGCAGCAAAAAGGTTCCAAAGCTGGTGAGCGTGAAGGCGGTTGTGACGACGCCGATAAGAGTGCTGGCCCGGTGGGTTCGAAGGCTCATGAACGCCTCTCGAACAAAATACCAGAAACGTTTCACGCGTAAGTTCCTTGATCAGAAATCAGATGCCCGCAGTCAAGCCGGACAATCCTTCCGTTTAATTGTTCCACGACCTGTCGATTGTGCGTTGCCATCATGACCGTGGTTCCACGAGCATTAATGGCTTTGAAGAGTGCGGTAATTTCTGTGGTGAGTTGGGGGTCTAAATTTCCGGTTGGTTCGTCGGCGAGTAAAATAATAGGGCTATTCACAATCGCACGGGCGATGCAGACCCGCTGTTGTTCACCGGCGGAAAGCACCCCGGCGTGAGTTGTTTGTTTATGTTCCATCCCCACGGCTCGGAGCGCTTCAATGACCTTTCGGCGAGAATCCGATGAGGATAAACCCCTGATGATCAAGGGAAGCGCGACATTTTCAAAGACGGTCCGATGGGGTAGCAGTTTGAAATCTTGCAGAACAAACCCCATCGTTCGGCGATGATAGGGCACATCGGCCCGACGGAGTCTGGCAATGTTGCGATTTTGGACAAGAATTTGTCCGTCATCCGGGTGTTCGGAACCGAAAATTAGTTTGAGTAAAGACGTTTTGCCAGCTCCACTGGGGCCTGTCAGGAGAACACATTCGCCTTTTTCGATACGAAGGGAGATGTCGGATAGCGCCAGGCAGCCTTCATAGTATTTTGTGACGTGAAATAATTGAATCATATGATGCGTGTGAAATAGCGGTGATGGGGATTCATCTTCGCGTCTGGCTACAGGCCTTGGACTCTTCTCGCGCCTCGTCTCTCAGCGATCAGATCTGGAGACAAAAGACTCGTTCGCCACTGGCAAGACTCTATAAAGAGGGTAACCCTCAATCCCGTTCTATTAATTTACCATTGCCAGACGGAGCTGGGAACCTCAAAGGCTTGTTCAATGTGAGTTAATTGAGGAGAGGAGTTGTCTGTCCTGACCACGAGGATAGCATCAAATCGGCACGGTGTGTCGATTAACTTGTGTTTGGATAGATAACACTGCGCCAATTTAATGATCTGTTGTTGTTTGCGGGTGGGAATCGCGTAGGCCGCACCGCCCAGTTGATCCCCTCTTCGCGCTTTAACTTCTATGAATACCAGTGCCCCTTGATCCTCTGCGATAAGATCCAATTCCCCGCCGGCCAAACGTATATTTCGTTCAAGAATCCGATAGCCTTTTTTTCGAAGCATGCGTTCAGCCAGATTTTCTGCTGACTGACCAAACGCTTGAGATGGGGACAGCATGAAGCGGTTTATGCCTCTAGGCAAGCGCGGACCGGACCAAAACTCTGCCGATGGCCAGGGCACGGGCCGAACTGGTGGAGTCGCTTCAGATGTTCGGGTGTGGGATAGCCTTTATGAATATGAAATTGATAGTCAGGAAATCGCTCATGATAGGTATCCATAATACGATCACGCCAGACTTTGGCGAGTATGGAAGCCGCCGCAATGGAGATGGAGAGTTGGTCGCCTTTGATGACGGGCCGTTGACGAATGGTCACCGAGGGAATCCGTAGGGCATCCAGAAGGAGAAAATCAGGAGGAGATCCCAGCGCGTTGAGAGCACGGGAGCCGGCTAATCGCGTGGCTCCAAGAATATTCAACTCGTCAATTTCTTGTTCGGATGCGGTCCCGATTCCCCAGCTCTGGGCGAGGTTCATAATGGTGGTGAAGAGGAGATTGCGTTGTGTGGCGGAAAGAAGTTTGGAATCGTCCAACACCTCAAGGGTACACCGTCGTGGAAGTATCACCACCGCGGCAACGACCGGTCCGGCTAAGGGGCCGCGACCGGCTTCATCCAGGCCGGCAATTCTTCGGAATCCGCACGCCCTGGCTGATGATTCAAAGAAGTCCGTTGGTCCCATAATCATTTAAGGGATGGGAGAACCAAGGCTGGGAGGCCAATGCGGCCTACTGATCGAGCTATTCTGAGTCTTCGGCCTGGCTGCCGTCTTCGGATAAGACGTCATCAACAGCCGTTCCCTCTTTGTTGGATTTCGGAGTGCGGGAAAACTCCCGCTCGGAAATTTTTGCCGCCTTACCCTTTTTATCACGGAGGTAATACAGTTTGGCCCGGCGGACCTGTCCTTTTCTGACCACTTCAATCCCAGCCAGGTTGGGAGAATGCACGGGAAAAATTCGTTCAACGCCCACGCCAAAAGAAATTTTGCGGACCGTAAATGTTTCGGTGGCTTTCCCATGTTTGCGTGCAATCACAAGGCCTTCAAAGACCTGTATGCGCTCTTTTTCTTCTTCTTGAGCTTTCTTTTTGCCGGAGGCCCGTGATTCTACAACTCGGACTTTCACTCGCACGGTATCACCAATTTCAAAGAATGGAACTGATTCTGTGGCGTACGATTGTTCTAAGCGTTCTAACTGATTCATGCGAGGTTTCCTCCTTCAGGGTCTCTGCGGATCGCATCCCGCCGAGGTATAGTCGTGTTCAATTTCTGCTAAAAGTTGCTGATCTTCTGTATTGAGCGGATGATGATCCAATAAATCAGGGCGTTTAAGCAAGGTCTGGCGGAGGGATTCTTTCCGCCGCCATCGACGAATGGCCTCATGGTTGCCAGAAAGTAACACCTCTGGGACCGTCTGGCCACGAAGTTCCGCCGGTCGTGTGAAATGAGGGTAGTCTAACAAGGATTCAACAAATGATTCCTGTTGGGCCGAATGAGGGTCCCCTAGCACGCCTGGAATGTGGCGCATCGCGGCATCTATCATGATGAGAGCAGGAAGCTCGCCACCTGTAACGACATAATCCCCTAGCGAGATTTCCTCCACCGACAAATGTGTACTGACGCGCTCGTCGATCCCTTCATAATGACCACAAATGAACACGAGTGGTCGCGTCTCTCGACTCAACTCCAACGCCAATCCGTGAGAAAACCGAATACCCTGAGGTGAGGGGAGAATGATGCGAACGTCACCAGAAGACTGCCGGATGGCATCAATGGCCAGAAAAATTGGGTCAGCCTTCATGACCATGCCCCCGCCTCCGCCAAAAGGGGTATCGTCGGTCGAGCGGTGCGGGTCATCGGTATAGTCGCGAAGATTGTGAGTGCGAAGGGCGAGCAGGCCCTTGTCCTGCGCACGCTTCATGATGCTCTGCGAGGCGACCGCCTGAATGAGTTCGGGAAAGACGGTGAGAAGGTTACACTGCATGACTGATGTCCCATGTTTCTCGGGAGGCGACGTGAAGGCTCTTGTTTTGGAGGTCAACTTTTTCAATGGTCCTTCGATTGGCTGGAATGAGGAATTCAGACTCCTGGTTGCGAACCACGAGGACGGGATGTTGTGGGTATTCCAATATTTCTACAACCGTTCCCAATAAGTGCCCATCAGGGTCTTTCACACGGAGTCCAATCACTTCGAAATGATAAAACGTATCGGGGTCTCGTGGCAGCTCTCGGCTTTCAGGTATTTGAATCCAGGCGCCATTAAAATGAGCGGCTTCTTCCGGTGTGGAGAACAACGAACATTTCATCAAATAGCCAGAAGGCACTTTCCGTACTTGCGTGACGGTACTTTCCTGCGGGGAGGCTCCTGTATGGGGCAGAGTGAGATACATCTTCTCTAATCCTTCAAATCTACCAGGCACATCGGATAATGACTCAACTTTCACCTCACCCCGTACCCCAAAGGGCTTTAAAATCCGTCCAATCGTGACCAGGGAGTCAGCGGTAGGAGTCGCAGAACTCACAACGCGAGTGACCATGGGACGACACCATCACCCCAAAAATAATCAACAGTGAGGGGGCAACATTGCCCTTTTCCATTTTGAGCCCGTCTTACGCTTTTGCGAGCTTTTTAGATTCGGCTAAGGCTTTGTATACCCCGGTTCGCCGCAATAATGCCCGAACCGAATCCGTGGGTTGGGCGCCCTTTTGGAGCCAATCCAACACACGATCTTCCTTGAATGACGCTTTGTCATCCGCTTTCAAGGGATCATACGTGCCGATGATTTCCAAAAATCGTCCGTCTCGCTTCATGTGAGAATCGGCGGCGACGACTCGATAAAATGGCCGTTTGTGCCGACCCATCCGTGTTAACCGTAAATGAACTGCCACTGGCATTCTCCTCTAGTGAAAAATGGACCCATACCACTAGGAGGCTGAGATAATTTTACCGAGCATGGATCGCTCGAATCAGCTTCCCTCGCTTTTTCTTCTTTCCGAAGCCCCCTTGCCCACCGACCAATGTTTTCATCATCCGGCGGGCATCCAAAAATTGTTTGATCAGTCGATTCAGTTCAGGAACCGTTGTTCCACTTCCTTTGGCGATCCGTTTTTTTCGATTCCCATTCAGAATCGTATGATCCCGGCGTTCTTTGGGAGTCATGGAATCGATCATGGCCACCACGCGCTTCATTTCTTTCTCCGGGAGGGCGGCACCGCCGGCACTCGAGGAGCCCATCATATTTTTAATTTTTTGTCCGCCTGGCAGCATGTCGATAATCTGGTCTAAAGACCCCAGCTTATTCACCTGCTGGATTTGATCCCGAAAATCTTCCAACGTCAGGGTATTACTGGAAACCTTTTTTTGCAATGCCTGGGCTTGTTCCTGCGAAAAATTCTCCTGGGCTTTTTCAATCAACGTCAGCACGTCGCCCATACCCAAAATACGCGAAGCCATTCGGTCGGGGAAAAATGGCTCTAACGCATCAAGTTTTTCGCCGACCCCTAAAAATTTAATCGGCTTTCCGGTCGCCGCCCGAATGGACAAAACTGCGCCGCCACGGGCATCTCCTTCGACCTTAGTAAGAATAATTCCGGTCAGTCCGAGCGAAGCATTGAAGCGTTCTGCAACAGACACGGCCTCTTGACCGGTCATGGAATCCGCGACCAGGAGTATCTCTTGTGGGAGGACACCGGTTTGGATATCCACCAATTCCTGCATCAATTCTTCATCGATATGGAGACGGCCACCGGTATCGAGCAGCACGACGTCATAGCCATGCTCACGGGCGCGGGCGACGCCATCTTTGCAGGTTTGTACCGCTTGAGCTCCAGGTTGCCCCTCATTCGTGCCTCGATGAACAGGAACATCGAGATCAGTCCCGAGCGAGGCTAATTGATCCCCGGCGGCAGGCCGCCTGGGATCCGCCGCGACGAGGAGAACACGCTTTCCGTCGGCTTTAAAGTAGTTGGCGAGTTTGCCGGTGGTAGTGGTTTTCCCCGACCCTTGAAGGCCGACCATCATAATGACGGTGGGCGGTTGGGAAGACAGATGGAGGGCGCTTTGCTCATGGCCCAGGAGATCACGCAATTCCTCCCACACAACCTTGACCACCTGATGAGCCGGAGTCAGGCTTTTCAGTACATCCTGGCCGACGGCCTTTTCCCGAACCTTCTCAATAAAGTCTTTGACGATCTTGAAGTTGACGTCGGCTTCGAGCAATGCCAGCCGTACCTCTTTCAAGGCATCGGTAATATTTTGTTCAGTTAACACGGCTTGACCGCGTAACTGCTTGAAAACGTTCTCGATTTTTTCTGTCAGTGTGGTAAACACGGAAGGCGACCCTATGGTAAAGACACTATTTTAAGCAAACTCAAGACAATAGTGAAGGACCTCACCGACTGTCAAGCAACAGGAATCCGGATTACAGGGGTGCTATGACTACAAAAGGTAGATTGTTTGCCTCATTTTTTGAGATACCTAGGTGAGGGAACACCGGCTATTTTCAGGAAAAGGGACAAGGCCTAGAGTATTTCTGGGCAAAAAATATTCAATAGCTGGCGGAAATGGCTTTAAAGTTTCGAATAACACGAGATTTACTCATCGTTGAACGTTCTGAATTCTATGCCTGGGGGTGAGGGCTAGCTCTGGTTGTGGGGGAGCGGTATCATGATGGTTCCTTTTCTTCGCTCATTGTTCAAGTCAGGGTTCACGTACAGTTTTCATTCTTTGATTGCCTATGTCTAAACGTCTGAAAATTTCGCTTTTTCTTGTCGTTGGCCTATTCGTTCTTTACACGGTCCTTGGATTTGTCGTGGTGCCATGGGCCATTACGAACAAGCTTGCCCCCATGCTGACGGAGGAATTGAATCGACCCGTGTCCATTCGGGAGGCCTCGTTCAATCCGTTTCTATTTAAACTGAATGTAAAAGGGTTGTCGATTGAGGAGTATGATGGGTCCCCCCTGGCAGGGTTTGATGACCTTTTTGTTGATTTCGAAGCCCTGTCTTCCTTGAAAAACAAGGCATATACCTTTTCCCACATACGGTTGGGGTTGCCCCATGGGTTGGCCGTGGTTCGGGCGGATGGTTCGCTCAATTTGGCTGATGTAGGCCTGCCTCCGGATAAGAACATGACTCCGCCAGAAGCGGAGCCTTCAAATGGATCTTCTGAGGAACCGGCGGGATTGCCGCCGGTCGTTATTGAGCAAATCCAAATCCAGCAGGGCATGCTGGAATTTCAAGATCTCTCACGACCGACGCCTTTTGTGGCCCATATTGTCCCGATTAATTTAACCTTAGAACATTTCAGTACCCAAAAAGGGCAAATCAATCCGTATTCGTTGTCGGCGGAGTTGAGTGATGGGGAGCGAATTGCCTGGGAGGGCACGCTCACGTTGGAACCGTTCGGTTCTGAGGGCCGGTTGGCGTTGGAACAGATTCGATTGAAGACATTGTGGGCCTATCTGCAGGACCAATTCCGCTTTCGAATTCCTCAAGGCCTCTTTAATCTGGATGGCCAGTATGAAATGTTGACGACGCCAAACGGTGTCGATGTTTGGGTGCATGGGGGAAATCTGACCGTTCAAGATCTTCAGGTTCAAGAGGTCGGCTCGTCTGATCCTGTGATCACCTTGCCCCATTTTGAAGTCAAAGGAGTGGGGGTTGATGTGGCGAAACAGTCAGTGAGGATTCCCTCGATCGCTGCGCGGGATGCCCGTTTTATCGGCTGGGTTGATAACAATGGCGCTATGAATTATCAGACCTTGTTTGCTCCGGTGGAGTCGGTGTCTGATTCTGCTACTCCCCCTTCCCCCACAGGAGAGCCCGAAAAAGAAACGGGGAAAAACCCGTGGACCGTGTTCGTAGAAGATTTTTCCTTAGATAACTTTGCTATTGATATCGAAGATCGGCAACCGGAAGATCCGGTCCGTATTCTCGTAGAGGCCCTGCATTTTCAGACGTCGGACATTTCATCGACATTAGATAATCCCCTACCGATTGATCTTTCTTTTCAGCTGAATCACACGGGGAAAGCGGAACTTAAGGGGATGGTCAATATTGAGCCATTGTCTGTGGAGATGAAGGTAGGGTTAACGGAAATTGCCCTTAAGCCTTTTCAATCGTACTTAGCGCCGTTTGTTCAATTTGAAGTGGAGAGTGGGGCGTTGACCTTGGCCGGGGAGACCCATTATCAGGGTGCCTCGAAAACCGAACCCATGGTGACCTATCGCGGGTCGATTGCTGTCTCCACCTTGGCCTTCTTGGATCCGACAGGTTCGGAGCCCTTTCTCAAGTGGGAAAATCTCACATTTAACGATTTGGCTGTGACCGTCGAGCCAACTACGGTGCGAGTCAAAGACATTGCTCTCATTCAACCGGCTGTAGTCCTTTCAATTGACCGGGATGGCGTACTCAATTTGAAACGTCTTTTCGCTCCTGCTGATCAGATTGATGAGCCACCGGTCGAAGAGCAAGAAAAGGAGACGGTGGAACCCTCGTCACCGCCACTCCCGGTTCAGATTGAGACCGTTCGGATTGATAATCTTGAACTTCACGTCACCGATCGTTCAATCACCCCAATCGTGTCGACGAAGATCGATGAGTTTTCTGGGACGATTAAGGGGTTATCTTCTGAACAATTGGCTAAGGCTGATGTCGATTTGGCCGGAAAAGTGGATCGTTTTGCCCCTTTCAAAATTCAAGGTCAAATCAATCCCTTGAGTGAAGATGCCTATACGGATGTGAAGGTGCTCTTTGACAGTCTGAATCTCACCCTGGTCTCTCCCTATTCCGGGAAGTATGCGGGCTATCCCATTACCAAAGGTAAGTTGTCCTTAGATTTGGCCTATAAACTTTCTCAAAAGGAATTGGTCGGGGAAAACAAGGTGCTCGTGGATCAGATGACGATGGGGAGTAAGGTCGAGAGTCCGGATGCGACGTCGTTGCCCATTCCCCTGGCTTTGGCGTTATTAAAAGACCGAAAAGGACTGATTGATATTGATCTGCCAGTTAGGGGCAACCTTGACGATCCTGATTTTAGTTATGGCGGCATTATTTGGAGTGCGTTGGTTAATCTCATCACGAAAATTGCCACCTCACCCTTTTCACTCGTCGGCGGGTTAGTCGGTGGCGTGATGGGAGATAATGCTGATGCCCTTCAATATATCGCGTTTCCGGCGGGGGAGGCTGTCATGGGTCCGCCCGAACAGGAAAAATTGGCTGCCTTAGGGAAGGCCCTCAACGATCGGCCAGGATTACGGCTGGATATTACGGGTGCGGCCGGTGCGGAAATTGATGGCAAAGCCTTGGCAGAAGCCAAGCTTGTGATGCAGATGAAAAAGATGAAATTTGTTCGACAGCCCTCTTTGGGTGAGCAGGCTCCGGTCTCGGTGAACGCTGTAGAGCTTTCTCAAGAGGAGGAAGCAGAATTTCTCCAGCACCTCTTTGTCGAAAAATTTGGAGAAACCGCCCTGTCCAAGCCGGTTGATCCTTCCCAAGCGGAAAAACCAGAGGCCGGGTCCGAGGACAAGGCGCCAAAAGTTCTGACCTCTGACAAAATGAAGGCCAAGCTTCTGGACGGATTGGTTGTCGATGAAGGCCAATTACGTGTATTAGCGCAAGAGCGGGCTCAGCACATTCGTGACTATTTGCTTCAAGAAGGAAAGGTTCCTAATAACCAGGTCTTTTTGGTTGAACCCCTCTTGAGTCCCGTGACTGAAAACGCGCAGGTTCGGAGTCCTCTCGCCTTAAACGTCAATTGATTCTCTTGTGTTGAGAGGTCTATTGCGGCACGGTTCTTCATGAATTCCTCTGTATGTTTGTCGATATCTTGGTCCCTTTTGCTCTAGGGTTTTGGCTTGTCGGGATCAGTGCGTTTTTTTGTCTTCTCTGGGCTTTTCATCTTCGTGTTCGTAATGCTTCCTTAGCGGATGTCGGGTTTTGCCTCGCCTTTGGGTTCATTGTCCTCACGTGTGGAATTTTTTCTGGCGGTGATTTTTCTCGGCGGATTTTGATTTCCGGTATGGCATTGATCTATGCGTTTCGCCTGGGGAGGTTCATATTTCTCAAGCGTGTTTGGCATAAACCAGAGGATTCTCGTTATCACACGATTCGAGCAAAATTGGGTGTATGGGAATCCGTTGGAATATTCGCCTACTTTCAAATACAGGTTCCGGCGAGTCTCTTCTTTGCGGGACTGCCCTGTTGGATTATAAGCCATCCTGCCGATGGTCTTCGATGGTGGGACGGTTTGGGTGTGCTAGTTTTTCTTGTCGCTATCCTAGGAGAACACCTTGCTGATCAGCAGCTTGCGATGTTCCGTGAGAATCCACGTAATATCGGAAAGACGTTACAAACAGGGTTGTGGCGCTATTCCCGTCATCCCAACTATTTCTTTGAAAGCCTACATTGGTGGGCCTATGTGCCTTTGGCTATCGGTCTCCCCTGGTCAGGGATGGCCATTTTATGGCCTCTTTTGATGACGGTTTCGCTCCTTTGGATTACGGGCGTGCCCTGGGCCGAAGCACAGGCTCTCGCGAGTCGTGGGGAGAGTTACCGCGACTATCAAAGGAGGACTCGTCTGTTTGTCCCCTGGTTTCCGAAAAAGGCGTGAGTGTGGTGGGCGAAGGAGTTAGACCAGCTCAAGTCTATGTGCTGGAAGGCCTTTGAAGGTAAACCCGGCCTTGTGTGCGGTGAGGAGTAAAAATTCAAGCCCGTCCAAGAATGATTGGAGGTGTTCTTTGTGCGTGTCATGCAGAAGCAAAATATCTCCTGGTTGAAAATGGGGAATCCTTTTCAAGAGAAGAGGCCGGGGAAGTCCTCGTTGGGTGTCGTAAAAACGTTGATTCCAATGGACTAACGGATAGTGGAGTTTCCGTAAGGCGATTCCCAGGTGAGGCGTTCGAATGCCAAATGGTGACCGAAATCCAATCGTGTGAACCTGAAGCGTCTGCTCGATAACATCCCGGGCGCGCCCTACCCAATTCTTAAGATACCGGTCGTTTCCAAAAAAATGGTGGTATTGGTGATCTAACGAATGGTTACCGATGTGGTGCCCTTGGGCGACGATGGATTCCCCTGTCGATCGCTGCCTCTTTAATACGGCAGCCACCACAAAAAACGTGGCCTGGGCCTGATGCTGTGATAGGAGTTCCAGCACCTTAGGCGTGCAAAGTTCATGAGGGCCATCATCGAAGGTAAGATACAGAACTTTCTCTGTTGAAGGCAGGTTCCGAATACAGGTACCCAACAATTTATCAATGATCAAAGCAGGCTCTTTCAAATGGCGAGGAAAAATGTCCCTCGAGAGTTTGCCGGGTCGTTTCCTTCGGCTTTTCGAGAGAGGGTATGGGATTAAGGAAAACCAGGTTGTGCATGGAGGAAAATTTACGTGTTCTTATGCAGCGAATGAGTGTTGACTCAAGCTCTTTTCGGAGTCGTGCACCTACCGCTTGATCTTTGGACCCGATGGGAGGAGATCATAATCCAAGATGAGGTGAAAAATATATGAGACCGCTTCCAGTTCCACATATTATATGCGGTATTGAGGATGTTTATGCTCTGTAGTGGACGACTGAATTGATAGGGAAATTATTTGGCCCAAGACCTCTGGTTCAAAATTTGAAGTCTATGCACTGAAGGTTTTAATTAGTGGTTCGTTCATTTTACCCTCAATCCTTGGTGGAAAAACGTGTGAAGGAATCGAGTGGACATTACTTCAAGATTGTAGGATTGATCCTACAGCCAAATGAACTTGTATCGCCTATCTGGTTAATGTTGGTGGATGGTAGGGATGGAGTATTTAGGCCGGTGTTAATGCAGAAATTCGGTTTTTCCCCTTTCTTTTATTTTCGCCTTGTTTTGTACCGCTCATCTCTGTCTCCTGCTATTTGATGTAGACCTTCCCCGGTGGCAAGCCTTTTGCTGCCTTTCTTTGGAATTTATGAAATTTCTGAAGATCGCGAATGTATAGGTTGAAGAATTCTGTGGTGTTAAGAAGTTTTCCATCAACGAGCTTGATGCCACTTTTTCTTCATTATGGAGAAATGAAAAATAGTGCCATAGATTGTCCTTTGAAGTCGTATCTTCCGCTGAGAAAGTTTTCCCTTGGCCTGCCGATAGTGGTAGTCGACCAAAATTTTCTAGTCTGAGTCGACAGGTTTAGTCAGTGGAATCTTCGGGTTTTTGCTGATTGAATCGGCACTTTCCTGCATTCCTGCTTGAGAAGTTTTTGTGTGTTAACAGGTTCACTCTATTGAAGGAGGCCTCGCATGGATCAGTATGAATCACATTTCTGTCGTTCGAATCACCATGAACGCCCATCATCGCGGCGACAGAATTCTCGTATAAAAACATGTCTGATGACCATGGGGCTTTTTGTGACGTTTGCTCAACCGATGTGGGCAGTGGCTGCTCCTCCTGATCATGCCAAGGCTGTGTTTATGCGTGGGGAAGTGACCATGATTCATATCGATGAGATTGTTCCTGAACAATCACGCTTCGCCTATTTTCTTCGGTCTGATAACGCAACGGATCCCGAAGATGTCATGGAGATGATTTTTGAAGGGGAACCTCCAGCCCATATTCGAACAGGCAAAAAAGTGTCTGTGAAAGGTAAAGCTGCCAAAGGGAAGCTGTGGGTCACTGAAGTGGCAGCGATTGATGGTGATGGAAGTGGCAGTGCAAGCGGAGGAACGGTTGAAGCGGCGACAACAGGTGATCGAAAAACGATTACGTTTGTGATCAATATGACAGGTGTAGATTATGCGGCTCAGGGGGCATCGCCGTATACGCATTCCAGTGTCGATTTGTCAGGGAAATATATGCATGATCCTTCAAATTACTCTGTGAATAGTGCGTATCGGGAAGCGTCATTTGGACAAGTCACATTTTCGGGAAGTGCTGCGACAGACGTGTTTCTTGTGGACATTCCCTATGATTCGAGTGAGGCCTGCGCCTATCGAACCATTGCTTCGCAAGCCGATTCTGTCTCGCCGGTTAATCTTAATGGATATGTCCATAAATTGTACGTCGTTCCGCCTAAGGCGATTTCTGGCTGTGGATGGTTGGCTTTGGGGGAAGTGGGGAGTTATGGCAGTACGTCAACGCGGAAATCGTGGAGTACCAGAATCGACCCGCTGGCCTTTGCCCACGAACTCGGTCATAACTTGGGCTATCATCATGCCGCAACCGATCCAGATAATGATGGGACTCGAAATGTCGAATATGGCGATACCTCCGATTTAATGGGGTATTGTTGCGCCAAACGAAAACTCAATAGTGTGCATGTCGATCAAATCGGGTGGTTCGATCGAGCAGATTTACAAAGTAAGATTGTCGATGTCACCAGTACGGGGCAATTTACCCTCGCCCCGTTGGGGACTGATCCATCGACGTCCAGCGATCCACAAATCTTAAGAATTACAACAGGGTCAGGGTGGCCGTATTATCTCTCGTACCGGCAACGAACCGGACTCGATTCCGCGCTTTCCTCTACCTACACAACCGGTGTCAATATTCACCGAGGTTTGGAAAATGGAATTTGGTCCCATTTCATTAAAGTGTTGACGAGTGATGCCAGCAATCCTAATCTCAACCAGTTCCAAGATCCGGTTAATGAACTGACCATTACCCAAGTTGAAAATAATGCCAACTATGTCAAAGTCGAGGTCAACTTTGGGGGAGAATGTATCGTTGGAGTACCGAATGTTTCGGTGACTCCGACAAATCAAGTCTTGACGACGGTCAATCAGTTGCAACCTTACACGGTGACTGTGACGAATACGGACACCTCGGCCTGTGAGGCAAGTTCGTGGAATATCGGGTTGACCTCTTCCCTCGAAGGGACGGTGGCTTCACCTTCGTTGACTATCGGTCCTGGATCTTCAGCCTCGACGACAATTCATGTAGACATTGCGGGTGTGGATGATGGGCAATATCCGATCACCATTGATGTGGTTGATGTGGCAGCAGCCACGCATAATGCGCAAGTCGCGGCATCAGTAACCTTGAACGTGAATACATGTGTGATAAGCGCACCCACGGTCACTTTGTCACCTCGTGACCAAATGATTGCCGAAATGAGTCAGCTGCAACCGTATACGCTGAATGTCACAAACAATGATAGCGAATCATGTGCTCTCAGTGCCTGGTCAGTGGGTGTCCTTTCGGGCCTTGATAGTTCCGTGGCTCAATCCCCTTTGACCGTGATTCCCGGAGGGACTGGGTCGACATCAATTCTGATGACCGTTGCCGGTGCTGCCGATGGGATGTATGCCATCACGGTCACGGTATCGGGTGGGCAGTCCGAACATAATGGATCGGCAACCGGTTCACTTCATATGGATCTGACAGCCCCAACAGCCCCGACGAATGTGACGGCCCAATTAACCGGTAAGGGGCGAAAAAAATCGGTGCAAGTGGCTTGGGGACAGGCCAGCGATGGATCGGGTGGCACTGGAGTCGCGTCGTACTCGGTGTATCGCAATGGTGTGTTGTTAGGAGCCACGACAAGTTTAAATTTTAAGGACAGTAATTTTTTCACAACGGTTTCCAATACGTATGACGTGTATGCCATCGATCAAGTCGGCCACCGATCCTTAACGGCGGGAACGGCAGTCTATACAGGCGGTGGCGGGTCATCCCGACCAGGTGGTGGAAAAGGAAAAAAGAAATAGCGGGTTCTTTGAGTCTCGCCAAGTATAAAGAGGAGCAGTTCCTTCGTACCATAGGGTGCGTCTCCCGAAAAAACGGCAGTCGGAGGAAACTCTGGCTGCCGTTTTTGGTTATTGGGGTAAATATTTTCCCAACGATCAGCCGATGGAATTTTGAGGAATGGGATTGTGCGTCAGTCGGCGAAGGCGGGCAATCAACAGTAAGCCCGGTATGGCCAGCAGGGTGCACACCACAAAAAATCCCGTCCAACCTAACCAAGTGGCTAAGAGACCAGTTATAGAGCCAGCCAAGACCCGGGGAATGCCCATGAAGCTACTTAACAGGGCATATTGTGTGGCTGTAAAGCGTTTATCTGTAAGGCTAGCCATGAAGGCGACAAAGGCGGTGGTGCCCATTCCTCCGGTGAGATTTTCAAAGGCAATGACCATGGTGAGCGTTGGAAGATGGTTGCCGACGATGGCCAAGACCCCAAACCCGGCCGTGGAAATCATTTGCAGAACGCCAAAAATGAGCAGTGAAGGAATAATTCCCCAGCGATAGACGACAAGCCCCGCCAGCAGGCCTCCAGTTAGCAAGGCGGCAAAGCCAAAGGTTTTGACGATGGCCGCAATTTGAGGTTTTGAAACCTCCAGATCCACCCAGAAAGGCGACAACATTTCTGAGGCCATACTGTCGCCAATTTTGTATAACAAGATGAATAGAAGGATTGACACCCAGCCCGGTCGTCGACAGAATTCCAGTAAAGGTCCCACAAAGGCTTCATGCAGGGAGGAAGGTGGAGGGACACCCACCTCCGGCTCCGGGGCTAATATGGTCGCCACCATCCCGATCAACATACACAGGCCCATGATGAAATAGGCGATCGGCCAAGAGAGGTATTCCGCAAGAATAAGCGCGACCGCTCCGGAAGCCAGCAGTCCAATTCGGTATCCATTCACAAAGATCGATGACCCAATTCCTAATTCGTCATCGGATAAATATTCACGGCGGTAGGCATCAAGAACTATGTCTTGACTCGCACTAACAAAAGCGATAAGCAGACAGAGAACGGCAATGGCGGGCAAATGGATAGCGGGTTGGACAAAGGCCATTGATCCGAGCGCAATCATCAAGAGCATTTGGGTAATGAGCATCCAACCTCGACGACGCCCGCCATATGGTGGAACGATTCGATCCATCAATGGGGCCCACAAAAATTTGAGGGTATAGGGGAGTCCGACAAGGCCAAAAAAACCAATGGTGGTTAAATCCAAACCTTCTTCCCGCATCCAGAATTTCAGCGTGGACCCAGTGAGCAGGAGCGGAAGGCCGGAAGAAAAACCGGTCAGTAACATGACCAGCATTTTGGGTCCGAAGAGCAGGCTGAAAAAATTTCCCAACCAGGAAGACGGCGGGCGTGGTGTGTGCATAGTCATGACCTTATCAAAGAATTATTCTTAGGTCTTGTCTCCACTGACGGTTGCTGGTGAACCAGGAATTCTGCGGATCATGGCATCAACTTTTTCGAATCAAGAAGTCAAAGCCTGGCTCCTCACAATGGTGGGGCGGGTAATTGATGTGGTGATCATTCAAAAGGCATTGGCCGAAACCCCACAGCAGATTCTCTGGAAAGGCCAGGGAAAAGTTGTGCGATGTGCGCGGGTAGGTGTGGTCTTAGAATTACACGCTGGCGGCGGATCGTGGTGGAGTCGACTCTGGGGACATCGTGGTGTACATCATGTGGTCGAGCGTTGGAGTAATAAACCGATATCCGTCCCGTATGTTGATCTGGCGATCGATCTGCATCCAACTGCCGGAGCAAAAAGGTTGGTCATTGATGCAGCGACCTGGAAACGATCGCCGGAAGAATTAACCGAAGAGAAATGATTGAGATTTCAAGAACTATTGACGGCAGGATGAGAAAACGGAAAAGTTTTAGTTCAGGCTGGGATCAATGGGCATGTGCGCATACATACTGTATTCGCTGCCAAAGGTTTGCAGGACTTCCGCCCATAAGCGCGAGGGAGAATGTTCAAACACGAATTGGGGCTTGGCCGGCATAATGAGCCACGACCCGCTTTTCATTTCATTTTCGAGTTGCCCCGGTCCCCAGCCGGAATAACCCATATACGCGCGGAACGATTCTTCCTCGGCAGGAACTTCCAGGATGCGTTTGAGCGTGTCTGTGTTGCCGCCTAAATACACGCCATCGATAACCGCATGCGTATCTTCGATTTCCTCATTGAGGTGGTACAGCACGAGTAGGCTATCCTTTTGTACCGGTCCACCACAGAAAACCCGATGGGGTTGTCCCTCCAGCACCGGCATGTGAGGCAGCACTTCCGTGATGTTCATTTCGGTCGGGCGATTGAGGACCACACCTAAGGCGCCTTCTGGACCATGTTCGCACAGCAGAATAACCGTTTGGCGAAAATTTGGATCACGCAGAGCTGGGGTGGCAATCAGAAAGACGCCTTTACCAAGAGGAACATTCATCACAACATCCTACCGTGCATTAAAAATTCCTTCAAGAGAATGTCTCCTAACCGACTGCCCATATAATTGCGGGCATGCCACCCTTCAAGAAACGCGTGTGAAAAATAGAAGGCCTTTGAAAAAAGAGAACGAAGGGAACAGATCGTATTCAATGGCGATAATCTTTAAATTCTGCTTCCGTATCGTCCATCTTTAAAAAGGTCCGCATTTGTTTTTTCAGCGTTTCCCGAGCACTTTCGTCGCCAAGATTTAGCTGATATTCATTAATCACCATCGTTTTGGTTCCACCCGGACCAGCCCATTCATTCCAACACGATTGGCAAACTTTTTCCTTGACTTCAGCTTCGAGCTTTCCCATAAACAAATTGTCTGTAATGGGATCACTATCCTTATCACATTTGCGACAATGAATTTGCGCCATTCTACTCTCCTTTGGTAAGTGAAGGGACGGAACCGTTCCCTGTCCCATGACGATGACCGTGAACGAAAGCCTACCATAGGCCGCGCAGACTGGAAAAGACGAAAAGTGGTTTGAGATCTTTGAGCGAGAGATGTACGAACGGTAATGCGTAAAGCGGTTCACAAGGGAGATAAATATTCATGCGACTAGCTGCGATCGATATTGGAACCCTCACCTGCCGGTTGCTCGTGGCCGATGTGAATGTGCCCCATGAATTACAGGAAATTGATGCGGATCGGCGAATCCTGCGGCTGGGAGAGGGCGTCGATCAATACAAACGGTTATCCGAAGACGCGATGGACCGAGTGGTGGGGGTGCTGAAAGAATGGAAAGAATGCCTTGGGAAGTATGAAGTGGAGGCCTTCGCGATTGTCGCCACCAGTGCCGTGCGTGAATCGAACAATCGGTACGATTTCCTAGGGCGGGTCAAACAAGCCACCGGTTGGGATGTAGAAATTTTAACGGGTGAAGAAGAAGCCCGGCGCACCTTGCTGGGGATTCAATTTGGTTTGCCTGGCACCATCACGGACTGTATGGGCATAGACATTGGCGGAGGAAGTACGGAATGTATCCTGGCTTGCCAGGGACAACACCCCAAGGTGATCTCTCTTGATCTTGGTGTCGTGCGATTGTTGGAGCGAGCCTTTCACCATGATCCTCCCACTCGAGATGATCTTCAGAATGCTGAAGCCTGTATCGATGAGCAAATGGTCAAAGTCGTTGAGGCCTTTGGGAAAGTGTCCAACATTCCCCTTGTAGGAACAGCAGGCACGGTAACCACCCTGGCCGCTATGGCTCAACGTCTCATGCACTATGACCGAGCACGAGTCCATAATTATGAACTCACGCTCCCGACTGTCAGGCGGCTCGAGCAAGATCTCATGGCAAAAACGGGTTTCGATCGTCTCAAAATGCCAGGACTCGAACCCGGCCGTGAGTTGGTCATCGTGGCAGGCACCGCCATCCTCCGACGAATTATGGAGACTATGGATTGTGCATCTTGCCTCGTCAGCGACTACGGCCTTCGCGAAGGTATTTTGGTGGATCTGGCCACCAAAAAAGCATGAATACTGGAAGATCAAATTGGTTCGAGCTGGTCTCGTCATGCCTACGGGTGCTTGGCAGGCATCCCTTCCCCTTCTTTTAACCCCATCAAGGAAAAACCAGTTGCATTTTTAGCTGGACATGGCACAATGAGGCCGCGAAGCCAGTTGGTGGTCGAAGCCATGGATGGTCAAGCCTCTTCCCATACACAAGTTGAAGCCTTCCTCACGGCCGTGCATGGCCAAGCATTTTTCGGAGATGACCACCAACAGGGAAGCATCCGCTGGTACATTACCTACTATAAAGAAGGGGCGCCAAAACGCCGCCTGGCGTTCCGCGTCAGTGGGTTTCTCCTTCTCTTGTTAAGTATTAGTTTGCCGTTTCTCGTCGGGATATCACCTGCAGGGTATCAGGCCAGTGTCGCATCGACATTGTCGTGGGTGATCGCCTTGGTGGCCGCAGCCAGTTCATTTTTTAATTGGCAACGAGCCTGGCAAGGGTATACGCAAACTCAAATGACGTTGCAATTTCTGTTAACGGAATGGGAACTCAAAACGGCCGAAGCCAGGGCTGCCGGGACTGATGGGGAAGGAGTCATGATTCTGCGAGAAGCGTTGAATAAATTAGTCGCGGGAGTCACCGAAGCGGTGTCACAAGAAACGGCACAATATTTCGAAGGCGTCCACGTACCACAAGTCCAAACGGTGCAAGGGGGCCAAAAAGGAAGGTAGGAAAATCCATTCCAGGGGTAAGGGGCGGAAGGGCTAGAGCGAACACGAACAGACTATGGGATACGAATCACGACATATCAGGGTGTTTCTCAGTTCCAGTATGGCCGAATTCCGTCGCGAGCGTGAGGCCATTAAACGAGAGCTGGATCAACGAGGTATTCTCAATTTTGTCTTTGAACAAGAGGGAGCATCCGGGGAAGATCCGGGAACGAGATTCCGGGAGGCTGTTCAAGGAGCCAGTGTCTACATTGGAATATTCGGCAAGGTCTGTGGCGTGTATACTCGAGAGGAATTTGACCTCGCCCGAGAACAGAAGATCCCTTGCCATCTTTACGTACAACAGATGTCCGACGAGGAACGTAGTCAAGAATTGAAACAGTTCTTGAAGACCCTGAGCGGAGTGAGCGATGTGCCATCCCTCTCCTATTTTCTTCCCACGGAAAAACTCGCAGATCGTATCATTAAGGATCTGTGGTCGTGGGTGGACGGTCTGGTGGGCCAAATACGAGAGCAACAGACCCGAATCCGACATGAGAATTGGCTCGCCCAGGAAATCAACGATCACCTCCCAATTTTATGTAATCGTGATCCGCAGGAAATACAGTTTGAAACGCAGGTGACAGGCTATTTCCAGCAGCGCTCTGGCCGGCCATTGTTGCTTCTTTTACCCGGAGCGGTTCGTGAGGAGCATGGATTATATGTGAAACGAGTCCAACTCAGTTCCCTGGAAATGTGGCTGAATAAAGCCGGGATCAGTGGAGCAAAGCAGATTAAACATTTTGTGAAGTCGCCCTGTGCGATGACGTCCACAAGCCATATTCGAAACGAAATCGTGGACCTCTTGAAAGAACGAAATAACGGCAGCGATCAGGTCATTCTGGATCATATGAAATCGAAACGAACGAAAGCGCTGTTGCTGGTAGTGCAAATTTTAGCATCTGAGTGCAACGGAGACCCTGGAAAGGCACTCCGCTTATTGGCCGAGTATTGGGCAAACTTTCCCGACACTCCGAACAACCATTTAGTGGGCATGGTGGTGTGCCTGCGGGATGACCAGTCCACTTCTGAGCCGCAAGGGTTATGGCAACGGTGGTTGTTCAGGAGCAAGACGGTTCCTGCGTCAGTGGAAGGGTTCGACCGGGCTATTCAGCAGATTCAGGCACAGTATCAGGATCAAAAAAGTCTACGAGTAGAAACCCTTCCACGATTGACGTCGCCCAAGGCGGCTGACGTGCGGCGATGGTTGGAGCATGAGCTGGTGAAGGCCAAAGTGCCCTTCGTCCCAGGGAAGGACATTGAGGCGATGTTCCCCAAAGACAAAGATAACCTTCCCATGGATGATTTATACGATCAGTTGACGCAACTCATTAAGAAGCAGGCGGGGTAAGAAGAAAAGCCGACAGACGGCCACCCCCGTCGTCAACGAAGGAGGTTCCCTCGTGCCATTTCAGTTCATCACCGGACGTGCAACAGAACGACCCACCCAACCGGTGGAGTTGCCCCAACCCTCAAAAAAACAGCAGTTAGACCCGGCAGGGTACCTCATGGATCCCGCATTGGCGGATGCGGTTAACGTGGCCTTGTTGCTGAGCCAGCCGCTGCTCCTCACCGGCGAACCCGGCACGGGAAAAACGCAGTTGGCCTACCGGGTAGCGTGGGAATTAGGGTTGGAAGAGCCGCTACGGTTTGACACGAAGTCCGGAAGCACCGCCCGCGATGTCCTCTATCGGTATGACACCCTGAGCCGCTTTCATGCCGCCAACACGAACTCCGGTAGCCAAAATAATTTGGACTACCTGGATTACGTGGCTTTGGGAGCAGCCATCGTGTTGTCCCGACAACCGGAGGAAGTCCGTGACTTGCTGCCTCCCCGATTTGAGCATCAGGGCTCCAGACGAAGTGTGGTGCTCGTGGATGAAATCGATAAAGCCGCAAGAGATTTTCCGAACGACCTGTTGCTTGAGGTGGATGCCCTCCGGTTTCGCATTCCTGAATTGAATCGAGAAGTCGAGGCCGACCCGGCTCTACGGCCGGTACTCATCCTCACGAGTAATTCGGAGCAGAATTTGCCGGATGCCTTTCTGCGTCGCTGTATCTACTACCATATTCCACTTCCTGATCGAGAGCGCTTGGCGGATATCGTCCGTAGCCGGGTTCCCGGTGTGACTCCCGCCAAGGACAACTCCGTCCTGCTGGACTCTGGCCTGGACTTTTTTGACGAGGTGCGTGGGCTGGATCTTCGGAAGCCTCCGTCCACCGCCGAACTGCTCAACTGGTTCCAGGTCTTGGAAAAAAGTGGCATACCGGACACGGCCAAAGTTCGTGAAGTTCACGAGGCGTTAATCACAAGTCTGCCCACCTTGGCGAAGACCAAAGACGATCGAGACATTCTCACGGAATGGGTTCGCGAGACATTCCTTAAAACCACATAACCAAGCATGATCACACCTGAGGAGATTGTCGACCTTGCCGAATACCTGAAGCGAAAGGACATTCCCTCCTCTACCTACCAGCTCTTTGCCGCCCGCCAGGTTCTGTTGAGTGAATGGGGCCAGGAATCCGGGCCCACCGCTCTCGTCCGGCTCTCCAACCTGTTAGGGCCGATTTTCTGCCGAACCGCCGAAGACCAACGACATTTCCAAGACCTGTATCTGGAGTGGCTGCGGCAACGAAGCCCGCGCCCACGGGATCGTCCCGGGCGAGACCCTGTAACAACACTGCCGCCGCCAGATACGCCCACGGTGCATTGGCGGATGAAACTGGCCGCGCTGAGCCTCCTCATTGTGCCGCTGCTCACCATGTGGTTTCTCGTGCAAGATCTGCGAACCCGACAGGTAGCAGGGCAAGTCCTGGCGGAAGGAAAAGCGGTCCCTCACGCGACGGTGCACTTAGGGAAGGGATCATCAACTGAGGAAGAAACCGAACAATCAAAAACAGACACCCAAGGCCGGTTCACCCTGCCGTTCCAAGCCAAGGAGATGCCCTTGGAAGTCACGGTTGAGGCCGAGACCTACCTCACCGCCAAGATCCCTGTGGGTGACGCCATCAAGGCCAACCGGAATTGGTTCTATTTCAAGCCTATCAATCTCACAGACACGTTGGATATTGGCACCATCCAACTCTCGAAAGAACAGGCCGAGGCTCCTCCAGAAATCACGCCTGATCCTTCCACTCAACAAGAACCCCCACCGTCCGAATTATCAATAGAAAAAATTACCGAACTTCCCATCCCGGCACCATCTTGGACAACCAGGCTAGAGGGAGAGAAAGCACTAGGAGCCTTGCTGCCCCTGATCATGGTGCTGCTCTGGTTGGCCTACCGAAAGCTTTGTGCCCCGGCACTCAAGCGGCAGGCCTCCCACATTCCGCCTGCCCTGAAACAAGTCCAGATTTACACCGAAACGCATCACCTCTTTCCCTCCATCTCGCTCAGGCATCTGACCCAACGGCTGCGCCAAACGCGGTTCGTAGAATCCGCCGAACTGGATGTGGCACGGACCATCCAGTGCACCATTCAGCGGGGCGGCCTGTTCACGCCGGTGTTCGGGTCTCGCCGGGAACCGGGCTATGTGGCTCTGATCGATCGAACCACCATGGCCGACCACCAGGCGCACTTAGCCGCACAGCTCGTTCAAGATCTCGCCAAGGGCTCGGTGTTGGTCCGTCAGTATGAGTTCGATGAACACCCCACCATGCTGAAACGCGTCGACCCCCTGCGGCCGGTACGGGACAACGCACAGGAAAACTTGGCCGGCCTCAACTCCCCTGAGGTGATGCCGCTGGAGGACTTGCATGCCAAATTCCCGAGTCGGCGGCTGCTCTGTTTTGGAGACCCTCGACTCTGTTTCGATCCGTTGAGCGGCAAGCTGCGTCCCTGGGTGGAGACATTAGAAGGCTGGGGGGAGCGTTACTGGTTTTCCTCGAACACCGACCGGCTCTGGGGGCAGCCTGAACGCCTGCTGAGTCGGAGGGGATTTCATGTCGTGCCCTTGTCGCATCTGGGACTTCGGCTCTTGAGCGAACTGCTGGAACCACACGAAGCTCGTCGGCCGTTCTCGGTTCAAGGGAGGCTAAAGGTCCCAGGGAGTCAGGAACGTCTGCCGGAGCGATGGCTGGAGCGCCATCCACCCTCTCCCGAACGCCTCCGCACCCTGCTGAATCATCTGGAAACCGAATTCCAAGAGGACCATACCGGGCGTTCCGAAGAACGAGGACGGCAGGGGATGCGCTGGCTGGCCGCCTGTGCAGCCTATCCCGAAATTCATTGGGCCTTGACCTTGGAGTGGGGCGTGCGCCTCTTTGGCCATGGGCCGACGACGGAAACGTTGCTCCCAAAACTCACCAGGCTGGTGTGGTTCCGCCATGCCTTCATGCCGGATTGGTTGAGACAGGCTCTCTATGATCGATTGACGAAGGACGAGGCTGAGAACCTCAGCCGCGAACTCACGAGCATCTTAAGCGCCGCAATGGCCGACTCTTCTGAAGGAATGGGCCTGACGATCGCCACGGGACCAATCAAAACCGAAACCACGCACGAGACGAAGAAACCAGGGGCTCTGAGGAAATGGTGGGTCCACGTACGGCGAAAACTCCGGATCCAAGCCATGGGAGAAGAAGCCGAAGCGGCAAGCCCCTTGCGCGACTACGTCATGCTGCAATACCTGTCCGGCAGGCAGGGAAAGGCCCGGGGCTTGATTACCCGTGCTCCGAAAGCGCTGCTCAAGGTCCTATTTCCCAAAGGACAACCCTGGCTAGGCTTTCGGCCCTTCGTGCTCCCCGTAGCAGCGGTCGTGGCGACGGGGGGGCTGTGGGATTGGTTTGACCCCATCCCGGCACCCTTGCCTTCGCCCACAACAGCCATAGCACTGTCCTCGGATGGCCGGACGCTGGCGGCAGGACTCGAAGATGGCCGCGTCGTGGAATGGAATTGGAGGTCCAAACAAATCAAGCAAACGTATGAATTCTATCCATCTCCGGTAACCAGCATGGCCGTGTCTTCGGACGGCACCTTTGTAGCAGCGGGGTACCAGGACGGGACCATTCATGTGTTGGAGAAAGACCCTGATGCTGAGATACAAGTCTTGAAAAACCATGACACATCGGTAACCAGCCTGGCATTTTGGCCAGAGCCCCGGCAGCTTTCCCGCTTGGTGTCCGTGGATGCCAAGACATACGTGATCTGGGAGAACTGGAAACTGACAAAAACTGAAGACTTTGGCTATGACGTTATTTCTGCCTTGGCGTTTCCCAAAGACGGAAGTGGGGCAGCAGGAGGAAACGATCGTGGGGAAATTTTTTCTTCGGGTGCCCGTGATTCTAATCTCAATCCCTTCTTTAATATCGATCTCAGTTTTGAATCTTCCGTAACTGATTCAGGAGCACTCAAAAGTTTATCCTGGGACCCCTCAGGTACGTTGGTGCTATCCCAACATGCTGATGGGATATTGAGAGTCTGGCACAACCGTTATAGGCAGGTTCTAGCCAGTATTCAAGGCCCGGTAGAAGGCGCCAGTGGGTTAAGCTGGCCAAGGGAAGAAGAAGCGTTTGTCACAGTCGCCGGAGATGAGGGCCCGGAGGTCTGGCGTCTTCAGATGCCGGTGGAAGGGCTTAACTTAGCTCTGGAAAAGTTGGAGCAAGAAAAGGCACGTCTTCGTGAGCTACAAGCTGCGGAAAAAGAACGAGCCAGGCTCGACGCGGAAAAACGGGTTGAAGCCAAGCGGAAGGCGAATCTCGAAGGTATGAAACCAGTTGCCGAAGGGGTGAAACAGCAGGCTTTGGAAGAGACACGCCAATCAAAAAGTGGTGCCCAACAAGCAGTCCAGCAACCTTCTCTTCTGTCTGATGAACAGCAGCGCGTCGTGCCTGAGGCCAAGACCGCGCGGCCCTCTCCCGCCAACTCTTCTGATCAAGCAATATCCACCATTCATTGTGGGAAGCCCCTCAATACGAGGTCTACAAATCAATCAGGGCTAGATGTGCTATACCAAAATCGGGGGACCTACTATGAAGGGATTAACCCAAAGCCTGTCAGCGGGATTGATATCGAATTGCTTTCATTACTGGCGGACTACCAAGAGAAACCTTCATCCCTCCCAGAATGTTTTCGCCTTCGGTTCTTTTTGAACGAAGAGTCACCTGTCAATATTATCGTGAGGGGACTCGGCTCCGAACAAAAGTACTTCTTAGATCGGATTACACCATCTCGCCCTTGGGTTTTCAAGGGCTGGAATAGGTTCGAGTGGCCTACGCAAACAGTTATTCAAAATTTGGAAGGGAAAGTTGACCTCAATGATCTTGGTGTGGTGGCAAGGCTCGATACTGCATCTCCAAGACCGTTAGAACGAATTGCCCCGGTTATTCTATATCACTCTCAACTTCCATCGAAAATATCAGGATATGCCATTACCTTTAGGATCGCAGACGATGCGCGACTTTTAGCTTCAATAATTCAAGAGACCACCGGAAAGGAAATGAAGACTCAAACGTTTAGACGAAAGCCGAGGGGGCAACCTTTTACCATCAAGTGGGATGCCCGCGATGTACCTCCTGGCCTCTACAGAATTTCCCTATCTGGGTTTTCGCTGAATTCGAATCAACCCATAAAACAAGAAATTCAATTTTTTCACCAACCTCTTGTTCAGATTCAAAAGTCAACAGAGGTGCGAGTGCAACAGGTCTCTCCAAAGCCAAAAGAGGCTCAGTCCCAACAAAGGGAAAAAGAAGCTGGAAAACTACCCCAAAGAATCACTGGGAAGGATGGGGCGCCGATGGTGGTGGTGCCGGCGGGGGAATTTTGGATGGGGGCGCGAGAGGATGACAAGGATGCCCAGGATGATGAACGGCCTGCCCACCAAGTCTACTTGGACGCGTACTATATCGATCAATTTGAGGTGACCACCTCACGCTATGCCACGTTTTTTCAGGAGACGAAACGCGATCCACCTCAATATTGGTCAGAGACGGTTCTCAAGCAACATGGCCAGAAACCAGTCGTGGGTGTGACCTGGGAGGATGCTCATGCGTACTGCGAATGGGCGGGGAAACGACTGCCCACCGAGGCAGAATGGGAAAAGGCGGCACGGGGAACGGATGAGCGCCGGTATCCCTGGGGCGATGACCCACCCACCCAGAAACTCGCCAATTTTGATCACTGTTGTGATTTTAATGACTATGGCGTGCTGACTGATGTCGGGTCGTTTAAAAGCGGGAAAAGCCCCTATGGCGCGTATGACATGGCCGGGAATGTGTGGGAATGGGTAGCGGATTGGTACGATGAGAATCTGTATCAACAGCGAGCGAAAGAAAAAGGCGTCGCTCAAAATCCTCATGGCCCCGAAAAAGGCGAACTCAGGGGTCTGCGCGGGGGGGCTTGGGGCAGTGATGCCATGTACCTCCATTCGACAGGCCGCGTCGGGAATGATACGTCGATCAGGGGCAACAGTTTCGGTTTTCGGTGTGCGCAGGACGCCCCATCTTTAGCTGACTCCATGGGTGATACCATGCCTCCTGGGGAACCAAGTAATTTAGGAATTTTTTCTCAGTAAAGGTGGCTGAAAAATCCGGTTTCCTTTAGAGCGGGTATGACCCGCCAATCATGTTCTATTATCGGGTGTACCAGCGGAAGCCGGCGGATTCTTTGAAGGCGGGCTGTTGGCCGATGCTTATGCCACCAGGTTCTCCTTCTCCGATAGGCTCTATTCACCCTATAGAGGCTCTTCTTTGTCGAGAGCTTGCAAGATCAGATATATCATCGTATGATGTATCGTATGAAAGTGACGGCGCTCTTACCCGATCAGCTTATTGAAGAGGTTAAAGCCCACGCGAAAGGGCAGACGCTCACGGAGTCGTTGACTCTCGCCCTGGAAGAGTGGCTTCGACTGAAAAAAATTTCCCACCTCAATGAGCAAGTTCATCGACAGCCGCTCGAGTTTTCGAAGGGTTTTTCCGCTGGGCGTTCGCGCGCACTGAATCGGCGCTCATGATTGTCGTTGACACGTCGGTGTGGGTTGAATTTCTCAAAGGCCACCAATCCTATTACTTCCCATTTCGTTCACTTCTTGATCAACAACAGGTGGTGGCCGTGGAATGTGTGTTTGGTGAATTACTGCAGGGGGCGAAGTCGTCCAGGGAAGAATCCATTATCTTGGGGTATTGGGACAATCTTCCCAAGCAGCCTGAAAGCGGGCTATGGGTGCAAGCGGGAGAGGCCTCTATGAAGAATCGGTGGTATGCCAAAGGGGTGGGGCTTATTGATGCCTTTTTACTCTGTTTTGTTCGAACCTACAGTTTGCAACTTTGGACGCTGGATAAAAAACTTACCTCGATTGCCGAGCCACGGGAATTATTTAGTCTGCCAGAACGAACTGTTTTATAGGTTCTGCCAAACGTAAGAGCGATGATTTCTGCCGCAATTGGTCTTTCATCCCTCACCTTAGTCCTCTCCCGTCAAGTGGAAAGCATAAAACTTAGATATTGGTCTTGTCTGTGGAGGTTACTGTTGGGTGTACCAGCGGAAGCCGGCGGATTCTTTGAAGGCGGGTTGTTGGCCGATGCTCATGCCGCCGGGTTTTTCGAGCAGCATGACTTTGAAATCCCAGAGGCCGAACCAGGCGGGATCTAAAACGTTGTGGTAGTGGAGGCCGGTGAGTTTGGGAAGCAAGTCACCGAGTGTGGACCCCAATTCTTTCTCGGTATAGGCGCGGACGGAAAAGGGTTTCTCCAATTCCCGGCAAAATCGGCGGAGTGTGTAGGCGGCACCCGTACAGAGTACCTGGGTGTCGGGTTTCATACCCAGGAGTTGGGGCAGGGTGCAATATTGTTCTCGAAATCCCAGCCATTTGGCGGCATGGCGAAGATGGCTGAATTGCACTTCGTATTCGGTGTGCCCGGGCAATTTGACCGGTGAGGGCCAGTCCTCTTCAATACCGAATTCCACCAAAATCGCCCGCCCACCGGGTTTCAACACTCGCCAGACTTCCTGTAAAAATTGAAGGGCGCCGTAATTGAAAATGGCCTCGTTCGGGTAGGGTGGTCTGAGGGGTAAGCGCATGCGCCGAATGAGGTCTAAGGCTTCTTCATGTTGTGGGTTTTCTCCTTTAAACATGAGCAGTTCGTCGCCAGAAAACTGAACCGGTGTCATGTCGGCCAGGTTTTCATTATCAATGAGGAGATCGACGGAATTATCCGCCAGGGGCATGCGCTCGGCATTGGCTTGAATGGCCGTGGCCGTCCATCCGGCTTGTCGTGCCAAAGATGTTTGTGATCCCAGGAAGGGGCCGGTCAGATCCAGAAAAGTATAGTGAATTCCCTTTCGTTCTTCGGCAGAGAGTTCACCAGCTAGTTCCTTGGAGACATAGCCCAGTCCGGCTCCTACTTCCACGATGCGTTTGGGTTTGGGTGAGAGCCAGCCCATTTGACGCAAGGTCTTTCCCAGGAGTCTTCCATAGGTTGTCCCGTTCATGGCCTCACAGGGTTCGCGGAAAAGATGGGAAACCGTCGTTTCAATCAGTTCAAAATGTCCGTGAGGGCCTTGGATCCCTTGAACATGAAATGTGGAGAGATGATCTTCCGTTTCCGCTTTGACGTTTTGATGCCAGCCTTGCCGGACTTTCTGGAGTAACAGATCCCATTTGGCTTCGGCACTATGGCCACTTGGGGGTTCTGTGCCATAGTAGGCGAGCGAAAAGCGTGGCTGAGCCCACCGTTCCAGATGCCAGCGGCCATTCTGCTGGGTCGGGCTGCAGACCCATTTGCCGTATTGATTCAGTAACGCGCCAATGGTCAGTCGGCCATCCATGGCACCAAGCAACGTGGCACCCATCCGGTTCAGGCGGACCAGTGGTAATTCTTCATCAAGCGGGGCGACCCACCATTCCTCAGGGCCATGTTGATAAATCACGATATCGGGCATGCGCCAGGCCCGTTGGTTGAGCAGGTCCTCGTCTAAGGCTTGAGGCCCAATCTCTATCCAGGGATCGGCTGCGGGATCTGTGGTTGAGAGCTCAGTCATGCGTGTCATTCCAGCTATCAAAAGGCCAAAAGAAGCTGCCAGGGTACCCGAACTCTTTGAAAGGCCGCAACCTGTCGAAAAAAGTGAAAAGTGAGGGGTGAGAAGTAAGGAGTGAAGCCCTTAAAAAAAGACGCCGAGAGTGGGCTTCCGTTAGTTGGGCTTCTGGGCCAGGATGCTGGCAAAAGCCGTGTGGCCGTCATCGACTTCTTGATAGCGTAAGATTCGAAACCCGGGAACCATGGTCAACAGTTCATTCGGTTGTAATAGCCAGGCCTTGTTGAACTGTGGTCGGTACTGGAGGTGGTCGATCGTATAGGTTTCGATGAGGGCCATGCCTCCAGGTTTCAGTGCTGCCGCAATTTTGGGAAAAAGATCCGGTTGGAGGTAATAAGTGCAGATAATAACATCAAATGTTTCCGGCGGAATCACATACGTTTCCAGATCAGCGACCACAGTGTTCAGGGTTACGCCCCGTTCAGCGGCTAAGGCCTGCGCCTTTTTGAGCCCCTCTTCTGAAATATCGACTCCCGTTACCTGAAATCCCTGTGTGGCGAGAAAGACGCCGTTTCGGCCTTCGCCCATGGCCAGATCCAACACTGAGCCTTTCGGTAAAAGGTTCACATGCTCTTGTAAAAATGGAATGGCCTCCTGCCCAAATAGATATTTTTCCGTGGCGTATTTTTTATCCCAACGGACTTGATCCTCCTGAGCTGTCCACCCGATCGTTGGAGCGAAAATGGTTATTAAGAAAAAGCCCATTTTCAAGAGCCTTTTCGGAAAATACCTGGGCAACGGGGATACATGCCGTTTTGAGGTCATCAACCTGCTTCTCATATCCATATCCATCAGAATTGAACCATGATTTTAGTGAATATACCTGAGCGAAGCGCCTGGCAAAAAGAATTGTTCATTAGAGGATTTTTCTGATAGTTCTGGAGTAGTCTTTGGTCGGGCTTGTGGGTATGATTGGGGACGTCGTGGTCGTTGGAATGTGTAAAGGAGTGGAGATATGCCTGCGTACGTGGTGACATGGATACATTTAGTCGCGGGGATCGCCTTTATTGGCGGGTGGCTGTTCTTTCAGTTGGCCGTGAGGCCCAGCTTGCTTGAAGGGAAGACCAAGGCCCCGTCGAAAGAGGCCTTAGAGTTGGCCCAAAAAATGGGGCAACGTTTTAAAACCGTGGGTTGGGTGAGTCTCATGGTGCTCATATTTACGGGAGCTTCCCAACTTTTGGATGAAAGCGGGTCGGCGCGCATTGAAACGAGCTGGGGGTTGATCATGATGCTCAAGCTCTTTGTCTTTGCGGTTGTCGGAGGATTGATTTTCGTTCACGATCTTATCCTGGATCCCTATGGGGCCATCGGCAAAAGTCAACGGGCCGAGACGGCTCCTCTATTATTTTCAGGAAAAGTTGTGTGGGTCCAGCGCGCGATTCTTTTGCTCAGTTTAGTCGTCCTTGGCATTGCGGTGTATTTAACCTCGTTTTAACCTCATGAGGAAGCCATTTACAGGTTTCAAGTGGCTTCCCCTTTCTATTTGCCTCTCACTAGTTCTGGGATTTTCGGGTTGCACTTCTCACAAAACCAATAGCGTTTCTCGGATCACATTTTTTGTGAAGGAAAACTCCTTTTCGCGAGCAAATATTGGCTTGATGCGCGGATCAGCGAGTCTTGAAAAACCGATCACGCTTCCTTCTCATCTCAATCTAGAAGCTGACAAGGGAATCCTCATCCAAGCGTTTCAAGGAATGTGGTATGGGGCTGTTGCTGGCTTTGAAGTTGGACAAGCGTTCTGTGGAGTCTGGGGTGACATTCCCAGAGAGAGTCATGCGAGGGTGAGTAGCGTGGACACCACTTTCGGTCTGGCTTTGCTAGTTTTATGTGGTGGAGGAATTGTTGGTGGAGTGAGTATTGGAGCTGCGTATGGAATGGTGACACCATTTTTTTCATCTCCGCATCCGTCGGAAATTCTTGTTGCTCAAGAACAAGTGATTCAAGGGATTTGGAATCAATTACTCATTTATGAAGAAAGAGTAGGTGAGGGAACGAATTCTATTAATAATTTCCCATCCAAAGACGGGGCAACGCACAGCATGGTGAAGTTTGGGGTGAAAGATCAACCATACAGCGCGTATATGAGAATTGAACCCATCCAGGTTGGACTCTTTACGCAATCAAAATTCAAGCCAAAAGCTCTCACGCTATTATGGAATATTCGTGTGATTTTTTTTGACAGTCGACAACGAATGGTAGCAAAACAAATTATTGATATTGAGCAAGGGGAATACGAGTTTGATGAGTGGGCCGGGGAAGATGCGAGTTTGTTAAAAACAAAATTAGGGGAAGGATATCAACTTGCAGCGGATCAGATTATGGGGAAATTTTCCAGAAATTAATTGGCCAGATGTTTTTTGAGAGCTTAGCTGGAAGACTTGCTTCGGGAGGACCGAAGATTGGGGTGTCACGAATGTTGAAAATTGCGGTGAATACGTGCTGGGCCTAACCCGTGAAGACATTTTGCGCCAGCTCCGTGAAAGGATTGTGGCCTTTGCGACATCTCGTGGGATAAGGGAAGGAGCTGAAGATGTGGCCCAGGATGTCCTTGTGGTCTTGCACGAAAAATATCCCCACGTGACAGCATTAACCGAGTTGGTTCCTCTCTCCTTTCAAATACTGAGGTTTAAAATGTTGGATCGACATCGAAAAATGTTGAGACACGGCGAATACAACCAGGAATCCGTAGATGATCATCCGCTTCTTGATCAAGGGGACGACCCATCCCGCCAAGCCGAACAGAAGGAGCGGGTCACCCAAATGATTGCGGCCATCCAACAATTGGGCGAACGGTGCCAAACCATTTTTCGATTGAAGCTGGAAGGGCATACCTTTCCCGAAATTATGCATCTGCTTGGTGAAAAGTCGATTAATACGATTTATACATGGGACTCCCGGTGTCGGAAGCAGCTCCTGGCGCTGATGGGAGGACATTGGGAGACTCCACTCATGGGTGAAAATGTTCAGAGACCCAATAAGGAGATGAAGGGGTAATGTCCAAATCGTGGGAGGAGATCCTCGGTGGCTATGCCACGGGTACCTTGACCGAGGAAGAAAAACGTCAGTTGTTTGAAGCGGCTCTTCATGATCAGGCGTTATTTGATACGTTGGCTGATGAGGAGGCGTTGAAAGCTCTGTTAGCTGACCCTCAGGCCCGTCAACGAATCTTGGAAAGTTTGCAATCTTCAAATATGACGCGAGAATCGACCGCACCCTCGTCCCAGCGGTTGAGCTGGTTTCGAAAATCCTCTTCCCTTGCCTGGGCAGGAAGCCTTGCTGCCATGGGATTGGCGCTGATCTTCGGCTGGCAAATGAACAAAGAGTGGGGCTCGATAGTGCAGCAAGAACAAGAAACAGCGCGTTCTGTGTCTGAAGGTACCGATAACGGTCCTCCGGAATTTCGGTCTCAATCGTCCCCAACGGGCGAAATGAGTGAACCAGCGTTCAAGCAACCCCAAAAAGATCAGAAAGAGTCTGAGCGGAGTGCAGGCTTGGCAACTCCAATTCCTTCAACACCGCCAACCATCATCGCCAAGGCTGCCAAAGATTCGGAACGCATCCGTCTACCTTCACGGCAAGTCCCTTCCGAAGATTTCTCACAACAAGCAGTCAAAAAGGAACGTCAGCTGAAAGCGACACATTCGATGTCTCCGCCTCCTGAATCTGCAATGGTTCAGGATATTCTTGAAGAAGAGCCTGTTGGCGCTCCTTCGGTGGCCTCTGTGGAAGATGAAGAAAAAGGTTCTCAGCAATTGGCTCGTGCACCTTCTTTTGCTGATAGGTTGCAAGAAGAAGATGCTCCATCTTTGCCGAGTGCCAGAGAACTATTTTTTGGCAATCAACGTACACATTTTGATGAGATAGAGGAGGAAGGAGACGGCAGACGAGAACGGCAAGCTCTAAGGGGGCTGTCTTCTCAATCAGAAAAGGCGTTGCCAGCTGACGCCTCGGATGTCAAGAAAACCAAAGAAGCGGATCAGCAGTATTCACAAGCCGAGGTGAGAGGCATTCGCTATACCGTTGTTCAGCAAAAAACCGATGGGAAAGACGAAGCTATTGATACCAAAACATTTTCAGGGAAATGGTCTGAACTTCAACTCGTCATCGAATCCAATGTTTCGGGTCAATTGTATGTCTTGACCTCTTTCGGAAAAGGAAAATGGCAATGGTTGAGGCCAGAATTGTCGAATGTCCCCAAGTCATCCGATGGGGCAATACAAGTAAATCCCTATCAGCCTGTGAATTTCGCCTTAAGCCACGTCACGAATACGTTGGGGAAACCGGTCGTATCATCCATTAGGGTAATTTTGACCTCTTCCCCGCTTTTGGATTTAGGGCAGTGGTTAGGAAAAAGTATTGACATTAAAGGGATCATGATAGTGCAGGAAGGAAATGCCACTTTCGCCATGGAAAAGGTTTATCTAAATGAAGAACCAATGATGTTTACGATTTCGTTTGAAGATCTTCGATAATATCCAAAAAAGAAATATGCAATAGGTGTGGTTATTCTAAACTGACTCCGAGAGGAATATCTTTCTTGACACTGTTGATGATCTCTTCAAGTTTAACCTGAAAATCTTCTGACTTAATGCCTCTTTGAGGTTCACCAATTTCCATTACTCTCTTATGTTGAATGGGATTTGAAGTCAATGACCGTTTGGAAGTGCTACCTATCATCAAACGTTTAGTGGCACCTTTAGCATCCAGCCAGGACAAGCCTCCATCACTCTTAGGACCGGAGCGTGATTGCCGGTTGCCATAAAATTTTCCCATAGAGAATCAAGAACCCACGCCCCTTGCTCGAGGGGGATGTTGTTAACTGATGAAGAAGAACCTTGGTCATCGAAGCCCTTTTTTTTACATTTCGTATTGTTTATTTCTTTTCGGTTTTTCACCGCATTCTCTGAAAGGATTTGTGAAGTGGTGCCATCTCCTTCTGTGAAACGGCATGGGGCCGTGGAACAAAAGGAGGCAAGCAATGAAGGTCAAACATCAGAGGAAGCCGGTTTGGTGCTGGTTCCTGGGAGCGGGTTTAGTTGGGGCTTTGGCCCTGTCTGGTGCCGGGGTGTTGGGTTTCGTATCGACTCCCGTTTCTGTCGCATATGCGAGTGCTGAGTGGGTTGGTGACCAATCAGGGTCCTTGATCGGAATCGATGATGAAGGAAAGCCGACTCAGGCGTTTCCCCTCAAGCACACGGATGTGTCCATTCAGGTCAGCGGGCCGCTGGCGCGGGCCCAGGTGACTCAGCAGTTCGAAAATCCTTATTCCGACAAAATTGAGGCCGTCTACACCTTTCCTCTTCCGCAAGATGCGGCGGTGGATGATATGACGTTGACCGTTGGGGATCGGGTTGTGAAAGGTCTTATCAAAAAACGGGACGAGGCCCGAGCTATTTATGAAGCGGCGAAGCGCCGGGGTAATGTGGCTGGCTTGTTAGATCAGGAGCGGCCGAATATTTTTACTCAGTCCGTGGCGAATATTTTGCCAGGCGAAAAGGTGACGATCAAGATCAGTTACGTCGAAACCTTGTCCTATGATGGGGGAAAATATTCAGTGATGTTTCCCATGGTAGTGGGGCCACGCTATATCCCCGGGCAGCCAATGGCTTCAACGCGACCACCGCAACCTTTAGGTGGGGGTTGGGCCTATGACACCGATCAAGTCCCGGATGCCTCCCACATCACTCCAGCCGTCATGGAGCCAGGCACTCGGTCGGGACATGATTTATCGCTGTGGGTGAAGATTGATGCCGGCGTGCCCATTCACCATGTTGAATCAACAACGCACCACATCGCAGTGACCCGGTCGAAGGCGTCTCAGGCTGAAGTACGTCTCAAAGATGAAGCGACCATTCCCAATAAAGACTTTATCCTCACCTATGCCGTGGCTGGAGAAGATATTCATGATGCGGTGCTGACTCATCGAAATGGGAAGCACGGGTTTTTTACTTTGCTGTTGCAACCACCAGATCGAGTGAAGACCGATGAGGTCACGCCAAAGGAACTAGTCTTTGTTTTAGACACCTCAGGGTCTATGTCGGGATTTCCGTTGGATAAGGCCAAAGAAACCATGCGGTTGGCCATTGATGGGCTCAACCCGCGTGATACTTTTAATCTCATCACTTTTGCGGGAGATACGCATATTCTGTTTCCCAATCCTGTGCCGGCAACGCCGTCGAATGTGCGAAAAGCCCAACGCTTTTTAGAATCACGCAGAGGGGGAGGCGGCACAGAAATGATGAAAGCTATTCGAGCGGCGTTAGACCCCAGTGATTCCCAAGAACATCTGCGCATCGTCTGTTTTATGACCGACGGGTATATTGGGAACGATATGGCCATTGTGGGAGAAATTCAAAAGCACGCCAACGCTAGGGTGTTTGCCTTTGGCATTGGTTCCAGCGTCAATCGATTTTTGTTAGACAAGATAGCAGAACATGGCCGCGGGGAAGTGGAATATGTGGGCTTGCAAGATGATGGATCGGCGGCCGCTCGCCGTTTTCACGAACGAGTCCAACATCCCTTGCTCACAGATATATTAGTGGACTGGGATGATCTGGATGTGTCTGAGGTTTACCCCAAGCGATTGCCTGATCTGTTTAGTGCCAAACCCTTGGTCATGACGGGACGCTATACGACCCCTGGAAAAGGTACCATTCGGTTACGGGGAAAAGTCGCCGGACATCCTGTGGTGCGCAAGATTGAGGTAGATTTCCCAGGATTTGAACCTGGGCATGATGTTTTGGCGACCTTATGGGCCCGGACGAAGATTGCCGATTTGATGGCCCAGGATTACAACGGCATTCAGCAAGGCAATCCAAAGTCTGATGTACAACAGGCCATCACGCAATTAGGCTTGGACTATCGGTTGATGACCCAATTCACCTCATTTGTGGCCGTCGAAGAAGTGATCATTACTGAAGGCGGACAACCGCGACGTGTAGAAGTCCCTGTCGAATTGCCTGATGGGGTGAGTTATGAAGGGATTTTTGGTCGAGATGATCAGCGGCAGGCTGGTTTCCGCAATCGTGCCATTAAACCTGTGTCTAAAATGAGTAAGAGTCTTCTTGGTGGAGTCGTGGCTCAAGAAGCCTACAATGCCGCCCCACCAGTGATGGCTGATAGAGTAGAAGAAGATCGTTCCATGGTTAGCCTCAATGAACCAGAGTCGAAATTAGATATGGCTTTGATGACGATGGTGAATAAAAAGAAAGCAGGAAAAGAATTTTCACCTGACGAGTCAGCAAAGCTTCAGGATGGAAAAGTCCTGGTGCAAGTGTGGCTCGCAGATACAAAAGAAGAAACGATATCCCAATTAAAAAAGTTAGGCTTCACATCTGTGGCCCAACCCAAATCAGGTCACCTGGTCATCGGATATGTTCCCGTCGAACAGTTAGAAGCTCTAGGCAAGTTATCGGTTGTTCGTTATGTAACCCTCCAACCGGCAGCAACCTAGTGCAGGTTGGTCGTCTCAGGCGGCTCGGATGAACCCGAGCCGCCTTATTTTTATCCCGTCATTCCTGCATGCTTGTGGCAGGAATCCATCTTTGGGTTTTGAGTATGGATACCCGACCCTGCCAAGAAACGCAGGGGTAGGCTCACAAACTTTGGGTATGACGGAAATGTTGATGCCTCTTCTCCATTGTTTAGCGGAAGCCTTCTGACAATCTCGGGTCTGGCTGCATTCAAAAAACCATTTCGCATTCTTTCCGTTCCATCGTTTTCCTATCCAATAACGCCAGTTCGTATCTCTATACCTCTGGAAGATCCGCTCCAGGCCGATAAATGAGGACATTACAATTTAGGGCTATTCAGAAGCCTTTTTGCCAGTGATTCCAATGCGTGTCTTACCAACTACCCTTCCTCTGAAAAAGCTTCCTATTTGGGCGACGATCCGAGAAGCCTTTAGTTTCGTATGGGATCATCGTCATGGACTTTGGCTTTGGGTCGTTGTTGGTGCAGCCTTGGCTGGACTGGCGAGTTCGGTTGATCCGAGTTTGATCCTAGGGGAAGAGGAAGTGGAAAATGTAGATTTGTTTGGCCTCAAAAAATTTGGAGTCGCTTGCTTGGCTTCGATGCCCAGCACCTTGGTCTTTGTTGTACTGGCAGTTTATTGTCATCGCGCTATTCTTATTTTTAGCCACGAAAGAGCTTTCAATCTGCAGGTTGTTTTTACTGCAAGGGAATGGAAGTTTTTTTTCTGGCTGCTATGGGTCTATGTTGCCACTCTATTATGCGCAATCCCTGGGTCAATAACTGCTGGAATTTTCTTGCGAGAGATAGGGGAGATTTATACAAAAAATACATGGGTGAAAAGTATTCTAGAAATTTTTCTTTTCTATGGGGTGTTTCTTCTCCCTCTCTATTACATTATGGGCCGATGGAGTCTTGTGTTTCCTGCTATTGCTGTTGATGGTCTTCCCAAAATGGGCTGGTCATGGAAGCAAACAAAAGACAATGGATGGCGAATGTTAGTTTTAGTGGGCTGTATACCCATGACTATCTGGTATTTGAGCTCGGTGTTGCCTCTCATTGGGTTATCTGAATATCCAGGGGCCAATTCTTTTCTCGGTTCCTTCGTATTGTTTCTCTTTTCACCAGTTGAAGTGGCAGTCATATCCATCGCATTCCGTGAGCTCACTAATTGGAATCCCTCTACTCTTCCACCTGAAGAAGCTCCTGTCTCTTAGCCCTTCGCAAGATCAAGGTCTCCTAGCCTGTGACCATTCCCATGTGCGAAAAATTCACCAGGTAGTGCGGACGGCATACTGTGTGATGAGAGGATCGGGTGTGAGGATGGTGAGTTCATGCTGGATGGCTTGGCAGATCAACATGCGATCGAAAGGATCTTTATGAAAGGCGGGGAGTTTTGGCAGATGGACCGTGGCTTCTTCTCCCAAAGCTAAGGGTTCAATATGATGGTGTGATCGTTGCGTGGAGAGGAATTGTTCTGGTGGGGTAGGGAGTGAGAGTTTCCCAATGGAGTGTTTCACCATGGTTTCCCAGCCAGAGACTGCACTGAGAAAAACATCGTTGTCCAGATTGGTGAACAGCTTTCGACTTTCCAATGAGAGGGCATCGCTGTCGGTGACGATCCAAAGAACCGTACAGGTATCCAATAATACTTTCATGACTGCTGGCTATGAAAGGCCTCAATGATCTCTTCGGGAAGCGGATCAAAAAAATCATTGGGAATCGTCAGTTGTCCTTTGGCTAGGCCGATAGGGCACTTGTGCGTTGGCTGACTGGGCAAGGGACGGATTTCCGCAATAGGTTCATTGCGTTTGCACAACAAGATGGATTCCCTTTTTTCCAGCTTTTCCAAGTAGCGGGACAGATGTGTTTTGGCTTCGTAAATATTCAATTAATCATGGTGTAATCAATTGACAATTTTTCGGTTTCCAATTCTATCATTCCAATACCTTTGCGATCTTTGCCTTATTGCTCAGATAGATACCTGCCACAGACCGCAGGTATGACGGATTGGAGAGTGAGATATGAGATTTTAGGTTTGAGGAAACCGATGGGCTTATGCGATTTTTCAGGTTAAAAGGGAGTTTGACCGGCGCGGAGTTTGGTGAGGGATTCTTTGACGAAGGCGAGATCTTGACTGCCGGGTTCCATGTTTTGTGCGGCGAGGGACCAAGCTTCATCGGTTTCCTGCTTGCGGTCTAAATACCAAAGAGCAATTCCGCGATACCAATTGACGGCAGGTTGATTGGGGAGATCTGCTAGAACCATATCAAAATGTTTGAGGGCCTCCTGGAAAAGTTTCGGATCGTCGATCTTTCGCGAGTCAATGAGGAGTACGCCATAATTATAGCGGGCTTCATGATGTTTGGGGTCTAACTCTAGGACCTTCGCCCAGGCCTTTTGAGCTTCGGCGGCTCGACCTAACGCTTGATAGGATCGCCCGGCCATAATTTGTCCCTGTAAATCGTCAGGGTTTTCTTTCAGGCGTGCTTCCAGCTTGGCCACCATTTCCATGGGATTGGGGCCGCCGCCCATTTGTGCTTCAACGGCCATAAGTTTTTGGGCGGCTTGAATCTGTAAGGCGCTGTAGATGCCAATGGAGGCAAGTAAGACGACGAATCCGGAGGCGATGGCCGGAATCCAGCCTTTTCGTTGCGGCGCCGATTCCTGATTTTCGCTATGGCCACCCTGTCTCCCATCTTTCAGTACTTCCAAGCGATCTAATACCTGCAGCAGTCGATGTTCGTCGGTGGCTTTGAGCCGGTCATAGTCACCTTGTTCCATCCGGCCTTGCGCGCGCTCCATCTCCAGTTCTTGTAAGGATTGATTCAACACACCCCGTTCAACCTGAAGGTCGGCATATTCTTGATCCTGATTGTCGTCGAATCCAAAAGAAATGGGGGAGGGATCTTTGCGCCAAAATGGCAGGGTCAGGGCAAATAGGACAATGCCTAGAACGAGAAGAAAGGGAATGAGGAACACAACGACGGAAGACATGTCAGTGGAAAATGCTTACGATTCGAGTTCGCGCTCGAGACGTTGGCGAGCCTGTTCGTCTAAGGGTGGTGGTGCCGCAGGTGGAGCTGCTGGTGTGCGTCGAACCCACCCGATCACTTCTTTATAGAGGAGCAGGCCTCCTCCCAACAACAGAATGAACGGTCCCACCCAGAGTAGCCAATTCACGCCGTGTTTGGGGGGTTGCATCATAATATAATCCCCATAACGGCTGAGAAAATATTCTTTGATATCCTCAGGGCTGTGCCCTGCTTTCAACCGTTCTCGCACGACGTCCCGCATTTGTTGGGCCAACGGGGCACCCGATTCCCAAATGTTTTCCGTTTGGCACACGGTACAGCGTAATGTTTTGGCAATTTCTCTGACTTGGATATCTAAAGCCGTTTCGTCCTGGACTTCAGCTCTCAAAGCGCAGGGGATTGTCAAAACAAGCATGACGGTCAATACCACGCGAATAGACATGAGCATTAGGAGGACGTGCTAATGGGTTGCCCTTTGAGGAGAGGCGCGATGACGTTTTGGGTGATGGTGGTGTACATGTGGCCTGTGACCGGTCCCACATATTTATAACGGATTTTCCCCTCTTGATCGATCACAAAGGTTTCGGGCACGCCGTAGACCCCATAATCGATGGCGATTTGGCCTTTCAGATCGCGCATGTGCGGAAACGTTGTGCCGTATTCTTTGAGGTACTGTTGGGCATCGGGCAGCTTGTCTTGGTAGTTGACGCCCAACATGACGAAATTAGGGTCATCCTTAAATAATTGATGGAGCTGCAAGACGCTTTCATGTTCGACTTTGCATTCATAACACCAGGACGCCCAAAAATTTAGTAAAACCACCTTTCCTTTGAATTGCTCCAGCGAAATTGGTTGACCCGTCTCAACATCCGGTCCTTCCACGATGGGCGCATCGGTTCCGATCAGAACGGTTGGAATATGACGGGGGTCTCCCCATAGTCCCTGATAGAACAAGGCAAAGAGTCCCAGGAGCACAAGCACTAAGATCAGTTGTGCGCCTTTGGTCATTCGTCCTTCTTTCTCGGTCGGAGAATATTCAAAATGACCCCCAGTCCCATAATAACGCCTCCGCCCCAGACCCAAAGAATGAGGGGATTGAGGACGCCACGAGCGACGGCAACTCCATCGGGGGAGACTTCGGGCATAGTCAAAAAGATGTGGCCCATATTGATGGCATAGATGGCCGATTCTGTCGTCGGGGTTTGGGTGGCGTTGTAAATACGTTTTTGCGGGCGAAGCTCGGTGAGTAAATTCGGCCCGTCAAAGATCTGAAAGACGCCCTCTTGGGCTTTCCAATTTCCGCCTTCGACATCATGAATGTCGGTGAGTTTCATGCGATAGGCGCCAATAGTCATTTCGTCACCGACTTTCATCGACACCACTTTTTCGGTTTGATAGATGGTCGAAGCAATAATGCCGATGACCAAAACGAGAACCCCGATATGCGTGAGCATGGCCGCATAGCGTCGTTGGTTGGCCGTAAATGCGGCCAAGCCGCCCTTGAAAATATTGCTGCGATTTCGCTGGGCATAGAGCTGAGAAACTTTTCCGAAATCCATCACAATGGCCATACCGGAAAAGGCTACGACGTAGCTCCCGGCTAACGCGTACAGGTTGCGAATGCCGGTGACCGCCAAGAGCACGACCATGATTGCTCCAGCAAGCAGAGGGGCAGAAAAACTCTTTTTCAAATTAGCCACTGAGGCTTTCCGCCAAGGAATATACGGGCCGATACCCATTAAAAAGAGCAGTCCGAGTGCAATAGGCATGAAGACCGCATTGTAATAGGGTGGGCCCACCGTGACTTTTGCCCCTTGCAAGGTTTCGAGGATAAGCGGATACAACGTGCCCAAAAATACGGTAGCGGCTGCCACCAGGAAAAATAAATTATTAAAGAGAAATATGGATTCACGAGAGATGAGGGAATCCATTTCGATCTGGGATTTCAGTTTAGCTGAGCGGAGAATGAGGGCACCGAAGGCAATCCCTATGACACTGCCGACGAAAATTAAGATATACAAGCCACGCTCCGGGTCGGTTGCAAATGAATGGACTGAGGTGAGTACGCCGCTTCGCACCAAAAATGTTCCGATGAGGGACAGGGAAAATGTCACGATGATCAGGAAGAGATTCCAGACTTTGAACATTTTGCGTTTTTCCTGCACCAACACGGAATGCAGGTAGGCGGTGCCCACTAGCCAAGGCATAAAAGAGGCATTTTCCACTGGGTCCCAGCCCCAGTATCCGCCCCAGCCTAATTCGTAATAGGCCCAATATCCGCCTAGAAGAATACCCGTCGTCAAAGACATCCAGGCGAAGGTGGTCCAACGTTGCGTCACTTTGATCCATTCTTCTCCCAAGCGGCCCGAAAACAAAGCGGCCATGGCAAAGGAGAAGGGAATGGAAAAGCCCACATATCCCATGTACAACATGGGGGGATGCATGACCATGGCCGGGTCTTGTAAGAGAGGATTGAGGTCTTTGCCGTCCATCGGGACCGGCAGGAGCCGTTCAAAGGGACTGGAGAGAAAGACAATCAAACAAAGAAATCCGAAGATGATCGCGCATTCCACCGCAATGAGATAAGGCATGATGGTTGGTTGGGTGCGCCAATGCAGCCATACGGCCAAGGTGCTAAACACCGAAAGAATAAAGACCCAGAGTAAAAGGGAGCCCTCATGGCCACCCCAGACCGCAGATACGGTATAGAAAAACGGGAGTTTGGAGTTGGAGTTATTGGCGACGTAGAGGACCGAAAAATCCCGGACAACAAACGAATAGACCAAAGACAACATGCCGATGGCAAGTAACCCAAAAATCAAAGTCAACGCCATGCGCCCTGAACGCGCCCAGTCAGGGTTACGAGTTTTCAACGCCAGGGCCGCGCTGGCCATCCCGAAGACAGACAGCACAAGGGCGATAATAACCGAAAAATGGCCGATTTCTATGATCATGGAGAAATGAGCACGCGCCTTACGGCGAGAGAGTTTTCATGAAATCTTTTTTGGGGAGTTCGACGCCTGCACGTTTGAGTTCCATGGGCATGTAATCTTCGGAATGTTTGGCCATGATCATGGTTGAATGAAACGTGTGTCCATCCTTCCATTGGCCTTCCACCACTGCACCCTGACCTTCTTTGAAGAGATCCGGCGGGATACCTTGGAAGGCCACAGGGATCGTGGCTGCACCGTCGGTGAGTTCAAAGGTCAACCCCACCGGTTCTGGCTGTGTTTTCAAGCTGCCTTTTACCACCATACCACCCACGCGCACTTTTTTCGCATAGGTCTCTGGCGTAAACGCGATCACCTCGGAGGGTGTGACGAAATACACAATATTTTCGCCGAAATTCCCAAAAGCCAAATACCCGAGCGATCCGGCAATTAAGAGCAGGCTGACAATGATCGCGACTTTTTTATTGCTTGTGGCCAAGAGGTGTGTTCTCCGGTTCGTAGAGTTTTTCGTGTTTAATTTCTTGAAATAGAACCATGACTCTTTGGCTCATGGCAAATAAAGCCCAGCACATGGAAACAATCGTGAGTACGTAGGCGGCCGCCACGAATCCAAAATTATTGATCAGGGCCGTATCGTTGGCTTTGAATATCTTGGTGGTCGGGTCGAGTTGGCCGATCAAGACCATGGTTTTTAATTCGCGAATATTTTCCAATGGCGGTCCAGCATATTCCACCGGCAGGGTGGTGGGACCATCCATCAATTCAAAAGTGGCCTGGCCCTGTTCAATGTTTCCCGACAAGGTCCCGCTTATGACCATCCCTTGGATTCTAACAGGTTCGGAGCTGGCGGGGCGCGTGATGACCATTTCCAGGGAGAGAGTCGATAAATCACGCTGATATTGTTGGAAGGTCATCATAGCGAGAAGGAGAATGCCTCCAACCATGAGGGCCCATCGGGTATACAATCCGGTCATGGGGATGTCTGAGTAAAATGCGTTTGACTAAACAGGCGGCCCTTTTTGGCCTGAAGGAGGTCGGTTAAATATAAAATTTGTGTGCGGACCATGACCATATAAGCAAACAGGAGCCAGGCACCCAAACTCATGAGAGTGAGGGGCACCAAGATATCATCCGAAATAGCGACCCCGCGAGTAGAAAAGGACATGGGTTGATGCAAGGTCCGCCACCATTCCACGGAAAATTTAATGATGGGGAGGTCGATTCCTCCAACAATGGCCAAAATGGCAGCATAGCGGCCTCCGCGTTCCCGGTCATCCACCAATTTGCGGAGCATGAGATACCCACCCAGAATCAGCAAAAGCACACTGAAAGAGACTAACCGAGGATCCCACGTCCACCAGGTATTCCAGGTTGGTTTGGCCCAGATCGATCCGGTAATGAGGGCCAGGCCGGTAAAAAGCGCACATATACCCGCTGACGCCTGGCACATGTTATCCACCAGCGGGTCGCGTTTCCACAAATACCAGATGCTGCCAAAAAATAAGACGGAATAGGCCAACGTACTGGTATGCGCTAGTGGAACATGCACATACATGATCCGGACGAGTTCCCCTTGATAGTAATCGGGCGGGGATGCGAGAAGGCCGGTATACAAACCTAAAAAGAGGCAGACGGCGGCTGCTCCACCAAACCAGCCTTTATACCGCTGAATGTAACGAATAAATCGATTAAGCATCATTCCTATTGTAAACGGACAACTCGACGGAGGAAAGGGGCGATGCGCTTCCTAGGTCGGTCAAAAGTTTTAGCCAATCTAACGCAAAAATTTACAAATGGTTTGGTGAAATACCTCTCATTTGACGAGAGAGTACAAAAATGGGCTCTGTGCGTGCGTTCCCTCTTGGCCAAAAAAATATTTAGACTTTCTTTGAGCCTGTCTACTATTACGTACCGGTAATGGACCGGTCAGCTTCTTGTGAGGTGGGATTTGTACCATTTGCTTGAAAAATGAATGGGCGACCCTATCACTTTGTATGGAGGAGAATCATCATGATCGGATCACATTTACAACTGCGATCACCATTGCGGATGGTCTTTTTCAAGTTAATTCCCTGCTTGGTGTCTATAGGCATTCTTCTCCCCGGGTGGACGGTCTGGGGGCATGACCGAGGGAGGGAGCGAGACCAAGACGAAGCAGAATTTACACGAGAACATCATGAGGCGAGAATTTGCTCCAATACGGCGCAAGCGGCATTCAACGCCTGTGAGTATGACAACAAGGACAATTTTTGGATTGCCCATGGGAAATGCCTCAATAATGGAGGGAGGCAGGCTGCTAGAGACTGTATTCGTAAGGCGAGGGCTGAACTCCGAGAGGCCCAGGCCTTGTGTGGAGAACAAAAACGGGCACGGCGCAATATCTGTGAAGCGCTAGGGGAGGAAGCCTGTAGGCCGGCTATCGATCCCAATAAATTTTTAAGCCCTGAGGCGGCAGCGGCAGTTCCTAACCCCTACTTTCCGTTAGTTCCTGGGCTGGTCCGAGTTCTGCGGGCAGGAGAGGAAGTGATTGCGGTCACGGTGACCAATGAAACCAGGGAGATTCTTGGTGTTCATTGTCGGGTGGTTCATGATTTGGTTGAGGAAAATGGGGAAATAATTGAGGATACGACTGATTGGTATGCGCAAGATATTTTTGGCAATGTGTGGTATTTTGGTGAGATTTCCAAAAATTTGGAAAATGGGGAACTCAATAATTTAGATGGGTCTTGGCAGGCCTGGGCGGAAGATGTCCAGCCTGGAATTATCATGATGGCCAATCCTGAGATTGGAGATATCTATCGACAAGAATTTACGTTGGATGAGGCTGAAGATATGGGTGAGGTGATTTCGAACACCGAAACGGCGGAAATGACACCTGCCGCTAATTGCGCAGAAACCTGCGTTGTCACTCGAGATTTTCTTCCTATTGACCCAGGGCATCTGGAGAAGAAGTTTTATGCCCCTGGCATAGGGAATATTTTGGTATTTGACCAGGATACGGAAAAACGAGAAGAACTTATCCACGTCATTCAGCCCTAACTATGAGAGCCGCTCAGAACTTCATGAAAACATGAAGTTCTGAGCGACTTAATTTAGGCGCTTGAATTGCCATTTCCAAGGAACAACATGCTTCCAAATACGTCAAACGCTATCTTTCTCTGGCAAATTTGGTCCAGCATTGTACCAGCTCGTGCCTTGCTCATGTTGGGAAGGTTTACGGCCAAGCTGATTAAAGTATAAATCTGGGGAACTGCAATAAGAAGGATTAGTAATTAATGACCTGATCGGGAGTGCATTGGTGGGCTGTTGATCCTGTTCACCGTTTATTAAAGCTTCTGTCTCTTTAGACCGAATAAGGGAAAATTGGTAAAATACATAATGTCGTAGAATGAGACTCGGCCGGAATTTTTGAAAGGTTCTTGCCCCATCTTAAGCGAAAATCCAATTCGTGAATACATCTTGCCAAGCGAAAACCATTCTTTTTTGTCTAATCATATTGCTTTTTCTTTATATGAACTTCCCTCTTAAGGAGCATCCAAAGATTTGACGATGATGGTTTCGACTTCCACACATTTGAAACAGCTCGAAGCTGAAAGTATCTATCTTTTTCGAGAAGTCGTTGCCGAATGCGCCCATCCGGTGATGCTCTATTCAATAGGGAAAGATTCATCCGTTCTCCTGCATCTCGCTCGGAAGGCATTTTATCCGTCTAAGCTTCCTTTCTCTCTCCTGCACGTGGATACAACCTGGAAGTTTTCCGAAATGATCAAGTTCCGGGGAAAAATAGTCGCCGACTATGATCTTGAACTCATCGTGTATACGAATCAGAATGGTCTTGAGCAGGGCATCAGCCCTTTGACTCACGGATCGTCCTACTATACGGATGTCATGAAAACCGAAGCCCTGAAACAAGCGTTGGATAAATATGGCTTTGATGCGGCCTTTGGTGGAGCGCGGCGGGACGAAGAAGCCTCCCGTGCTAAAGAGCGCATGTTGTCGTTTCGCACGTCGACCCATCGATGGGATCCGAAGAATCAGCGTCCTGAATTATGGAATATATTCAATACTCGCGTACGAAAGGGCGAAAGCCTCCGAGCCTTTCCGTTGTCTAACTGGACTGAACTTGATGTTTGGGAATATATCCAGCAGGAAGAGATTCCGGTGGTGCCGCTCTATTTTGCGAAAAAACGGCCAATAATTGAGCGAGAAGGTATGTTGGTGATGGTTGATGATGACCGTCTTCCCCTCCGTCCTGGTGAGCAGCCATTTATGCGGTCAGTTCGGTTTCGGACTCTTGGTTGCTATCCTCTTACGGGGGCGATTGAATCGACTGCATCAACCTTGTCGGAAATCATTCAGGAGATGTCTTGTTCACGCACCTCAGAGCGCCAGGGGCGACTGATTGATCGTGATGCGATTGGTTCGATGGAAAAGAAAAAACAAGAAGGCTATTTTTAATGTACACTTCCTCTCGCGATAAGGCTCACAATCTTGAGGCGTCTGGTGCGGCAATAGCTGCACAGGGGTTGCTGCGCTTTATGACATGCGGCAGCGTCGATGACGGAAAAAGTACCTTGATTGGCCGATTGCTGTGGGATTCCAAATTAGTTATGGATGATCAATTAGCTACACTGGAATCTGAAAGCAGGAGGGTGGGGACCCAACAGGGTGAAATAGACTACGCTCTCCTTGTTGATGGGCTACAGGCGGAACGTGAACAGGGCATCACGATTGATGTGGCCTATAGGTTCTTTGCTACTGACAAGCGGAAATTCATCGTGGCCGATGCCCCAGGTCATGAGCAATATACCCGCAATATGGCGACGGGGGCCTCTACTGCTGATTTGGCGGTTGTCATGATCGATGCTCGTAAGGGTGTGCTGACGCAGACGATGCGTCACAGTTATATCCTGTCCTTATTGGGTGTCACCCATGTTGTTCTTGCCATCAATAAAATGGACTTGGTGGATTTTTCGGAATCCCAATTTGAAACTATCAGAACTCAGTATGCTGCGTTTTCCGGACCTTTAGGTTTCCAAGAAATTGTGGCGATCCCTTTGTCGGCTCTAAAGGGGGATAACCTCCTCCATGCGAGCCGCAATACCCCTTGGTACCAAGGACCGACCCTCATGAGCTATTTAGAGACGGTCACGATTAATCGAGATGCCACGATCAAGCCTTTCCGAATGCCGGTTCAGTGGGTCAACCGACCCCATCTTGATTTTCGTGGTTTTTCCGGAAACATAATCAGTGGAACCATTCGGCCTGGAGATCAGGTCGTCACATCATCCGGGCAATTGAGCGCAGTCGCGCGAATTGTGACATACGATGGCGATGTTGATTATGCCGTGGCCGGTCAAGCTGTCACATTGACCTTGCAAGATGAAATTGATGTCAGTCGTGGGGAGTTGCTCAGTAACCCGCACAGACGACCAATTATCGCTGATCAGTTTGAAGCCAAGCTCATTTGGATGCACGATGAACCCTTGTTGCCGGGCCGACAATACTTAATCAAAATGGGATTTCAGACAAGGACTGCGCAAATCAGCGCCCTGAAATATAAAGTCAATGTGAATACCCTGGAGCACCTGGCCACAAAAACATTGGGATTAAATGACGTGGGTATCTGCAATCTCTCACTCGATCATCCCGTGTCTTTCGACCCGTATCAGGAAAATCGACACACGGGCTCCTTTATCCTAATTGATCGTTATAGTAACGCGACGATTGCCGCAGGGCTTATCGACTTCGCCTTACGCCGAGCTGATAACATCCATTGGCAATCAGTTGATATTCATAAGGCGACGCGTGCGAGTCTAAAGGGCCAAAAACCGTTTGTTCTGTGGTTTACAGGCTTATCGGGTGCAGGAAAGTCCACGATTGCCAATCTGGTAGAAAAGAAATTGCATTCGTTGGGGCGACATACGTATTTGTTAGATGGGGATAATGTGCGACATGGATTAAACCGCGATTTAGGTTTTACCGATGCCGATCGAGTTGAAAATATCCGGCGGGTGTCTGAAACGGCCAAATTGATGGTTGATGCTGGGTTGATTGTCCTCGTCTCGTTTATTTCGCCTTTTCGGAGTGAGCGAGAAATGGCGCGTCTGATGGTAGAAGAAGGGGAATTCCTTGAGGTGTTCATCGATACACCTCTTGATGAGTGTGAGCGTCGAGACGTCAAAGGGCTCTACAAAAAAGCCAGAGCTGGAGAGATCAAAAACTTTACAGGTATTGATTCGCCGTATGAACGTCCGGAAGAAGCAGAAGTCGTCATTTATGGAGCCCGGGAGACAGCGGAGCAGTCGGCCATCACCGTTGTCCAGGAACTAGAGCGTAAGGGACTTTTGTCGCGAAGCTGCTGAATGGATTTGGGCCGAAAGATATTGGCTAACCTCTTCGGGAATGTGAATTTCATAAAATTCTATCCGTCGCCTAAGTGGTTCTGAATTTTTTCACACACGTGCTCGGCAAATGGCAGGGAACAGGTAAACGCTGGCGACACGGCATTTAAGACATGCATGGATTGAGAATCTCCCTCCAGAACAAAATCCATTTCAAGTTTTCGTTTTTTTGTATCAAGTAATTGGGCGCGAATACCTGGTCTTCCCCAGGTTTCGTATCGTTCAGGGGTAATACCCTCCATTAAAGACGTGGCGAGCTTGACCAAATGGGTTCGGGAATACTTTCGAATTTCTTCGAACGCTAATCGTTTGAAGTCAAACCCTGAAAACATGAAGAGTCCTGCTTGACGAAGGAGGACATCCATGAGTTCTGAAAAAGTAAAATTCTCAAAATTTTCATATTGTTCTCTCCAGAAGGCTGGAATGGCCGTGGGCCCAATTTTGGCTTTTCCCTGAGAGGTGACGGTCACGTGGACCCCCAAAAAAGGATTTCTCAGATCGGGGACAGGATAGATATTCGTTCGTATGGTTCCAGGCGGTTCATTGGAATAGAGATACAACCCCTTAAAGGGGAGAATGCGATATTGCTTGGAAAATCCAAAATCCCGAGCAATGTGATCGGCGTATAATCCTGCGGCATTGACGATGTACCCGGCCTCAAAAGATTCGGTCTCGCATCGGATGATGGCACCTTTTCTCGATTGATATCCGCTGTCATAGTGAATGGCGACCCCTTCCTGTTGGGCATCTTTCGCCATGGCGGCCACTACCTCGGTAGGGTCCACCGTGGCGGTAGTAGGAGAATACAGCGCTCGCTCAAACGTTTTAACCCTTGGTTCGATTTCCTTGGCTTCTTCTTCGGTGATTTCTTGTAAAGATATATTATTGGCTTTTCCTCTTCTGACCAGCTCATCCATCGCTGGATGCTCCGTCTGGTCCTTTGCCACCACTAGTTTTCCGCATTGGTTGATGGCTATTTTCTTTTCTTCACAATATTGGCGAAGCCGTGCATTGCCCTGTCGGGTCAGTTGGGCTTTCAAGCTATCCGGGGAGTAGTAAAATCCGGCATGGAGAACACCGCTATTCCGCCCACTAGCATGCAATCCACAGGAGGCTTCTTTTTCGAGAATGGCAACAGACGAATCAGTGTATAGATGCTTTAATTGCCGAGCGATACTCAGTCCAATAACCCCTCCTCCAATGATCAGAAAATCCGTTTTATACATCAGAATTGCCCTCCCTCATTTTCCCCTGACGATATATGGTTTATTAAGATCCTTGCGTTCGACATTGGGATCAAAGAGGTTAGGTACGTGTGTATTGATTGATTGTTAACTATCTAAAATGAATTCAAAGAGCCAGAATGAGACGACGCTAAAGATAATGTCAAAGATCACCAACAGATGGAGCCATTGAGAATAAAAATTATAGGGATCGCCATTCAAGGCGCCTCGGGTGGCTTCAACGGCCGCGATCATGACTGGCACCGCCAAGGGCAATAGCAAGACGGGAAGCATGACCTCCCTGGCTCGGATTTGCACCGTTAAGGCGGAAAAGAGTGTTCCAACGGCGGATAAGCCTAATGTCGCCAGAAAGAAAACTAGCAGTAGCATGCCGATGGCTTCGACGACTTCCAAGTTAAAGAAGATGACAAAGAGCGGGAATAATAGAATTTCCACCGCGAACATAAAGAGGAAATTGGCGGTTACCTTCCCAAGATAAATAGCGCCTTTGGGAACGGGACTCATTTGTAGGGATTCCAGGCAATCGTTTTGTAATTCTGTGGTGAAGGATTTTCCAATGCCAATGAGGCCGGTAAAGGTGAAGGCCACCCAAATAATTCCTGCGATAAGTTGACGCGCAGCATCCTGGTCCATGGCGAAACTGAAGCTGAAGACGAGTATGACAATGAGCGCGAAAAATAACATCGAGGAGATGGTTTCTCGTGTTCGCCATTCGCTGATGAGGTCTTTCCAGACCACCCAATGAATCGTGTTAAGAAAGGACATGGGTCTGTAATTGTTCGGGAGAAAGGAGTTGGAGGCGGCCTGCCTGGAGAATAGCACCCTCCGTGGCGATCTGAGCGGCCTTGTTTCGGTCATGGGTCGTCATGATCACGGTCCCGCCGCGTGTCATGGTATCCTGAATGAGTTGATTCGTGATCGTGACCCCGCCGTCATCTAAGGCGTTGTAGGGTTCATCCAGTAATAAAAGCTTTGGCTGCGCCAGGATGGCCTTCGCGAGTGCGAGGCGTTTTTTCATGCCAGCGGAAAATTGCCGTATCTTGAGATTGCCATAGGCTCCAATGCCGGTCTGGTCAAGGGCACGTTTTAGATGGGAACGCTCCGGTTTTTGTCCTCGAAGAGCCAAGGTAAATTGCAAATTCTCGGTGGCACTGAGTTCTTCATAGAGATGTGAGCCATGGGCGATTAACATCAGAATGGCGCGGACGGAATCTTTCTGTGCCACCCCGTCCTGCCCAAAGATGGTAAACTGTCCGGCAGAAGGTGCTTGCAAGGTGGCCAAGATTCGCAGGAGAGTGGTTTTCCCAGCGCCGTTGGGGCCAAACAGGGCAAAACAGGCGCCAGAAGAAATCGAAAAAGACATCTCCTCAAAAATGCGATAAAACCCGTAGGCTTTAGAAAGACCGGTGACTTGAATGGCGCTCATGTGTGTTGGTGGAACGGCTCGGAAGGTTCGATGCGTAGTCTACGGATTGTGCCACAGGTTGTCTAGAAAGTCCTGAGAGATTTTTAGAGGACTTTTCGGTCTGTTGGGCGTGCCTTTAATAAGAGATGATTCATTGACGATAAAATTCAGAGGATCTTATGATGAAAAGTATGCTTGAAATTTCAGGGTGCATTCCCACAATAGGTTCAATGGGAAACGCAGATCCCGATGAGATGCGATTTGATATGAAAAGGGATTAAAGATGAACAGGATGTTCGGATGGCTTGTATTTATTCTGGTGACTCTCTTGTGGGGGTGTGATTCTGGATATTCTGAATCGCCACTCGTGGGTGGGGAATCGGCCCAAACTGTGGCTTATAGCCGCCCGGCTATTAATAGCCCAGCTCCTGCCTTTCGGTTGATGGACCTGGATGGGGAGATCCATTCCTTGCAGGACTACCAAGGGAAGGTCGTATTTTTGAATTTTTGGGCGACCTGGTGCGGCCCCTGTAAAGTTGAAATGCCGGCGATGGAAGCATTGTATCAAGCGTTTCGTGCTCAAGGGCTGGAAATTTTGGCGGTGTCAGTCGATCAACAAGGGGCGGCCGTGACTCGCCCCTTTAAAGACGCGATGGGGTTGAGTTTTCCCATTTTACATGATTCGGACTATCAGGTTGGACTTATCTATGGAGCGCGGACATTGCCGATGACCTATGTGATAGATCGGCAGGGGGTCATCCGACAGCGTGTATTTGGAGCGCGAGACTGGGATAGTGCCGAGGCGCGACAGCTGATGCGGGAAATGCTTGAAGAGCCCTACCAGGTACCTTCCGAAAGAATGTAAGCGATGGACTCTATTAGTCAAATTTCGTTATTCGCGGCATTTAGTGCGGGCTTGTTGTCCTTTATTTCGCCATGTGTTCTACCATTGGTGCCCTCCTACTTATCCTATATCACCGGGTTATCCGTTGAAAATCTGGCTAAAGTAGAAGAACGGGAGCGGTTTAAATCTGCAATATTGGTGAATGCCCTGTTATTTATCGCCGGGTTTTCCGTCGTGTTTATTGCTTTTGGAGCTTCGGCGAGTCTGATAGGCCAGGTGCTGTATGAATACCAAGATATCATCAGAAAGATCGGCGGCATTCTGATAATTATCTTTGGGTTATATCTTTTGGGGATTCTGAAACTGAGCTTTTTTATGACAGAACGGCGGTTAGTGCATTTCGAATCCCGTCCCGTGGGCTACCTGGGTTCATTCTTGATCGGCACGGCATTTGCGGCTGGTTGGACCCCATGTGTTGGGCCTGTACTCGGGACAATTTTGGCATATGCCAGTACGACCGAGTCGATGTCTGGCGGAGTGATGCTTCTTTCGGCCTATTCGTTTGGACTGGGTCTTCCCTTCTTCTTAACGGCCTTTGGCATGGATACGTTTTTGAGTTATTTTAAAAGCTTACGAAGCTATCTCGGAGGGGTCTCTTTTGTGAGCGGTGGTCTGTTAATTCTGGTTGGGGTGATGATCTTTACCGATTCTGTGACCCTCTTTACTAGTTTTCTGGAGCGAAACGGTATCGGTTGGTATATCGGCCAATAGGGGGCAAGACGATTCTTTCCATACGAGGCCAGCAGGCTTAATCAAGTACCTAAATCCACCATAACGGACCATTAAATCGAGTCTGACCCCATATGAGTGGTTGAGATTAGCACCATTCGCCGGTTTTGCAGGTTTTGGGATCCGTTGGTAGGGATGAAGTCGCAGTTGGCATTGGGTGATTGGATTGAGGCGATTCTGAATCGCACCAGGCTCCGATGGCGCATGAGGACCCCGATATGGGGTGTTTATTGGAGATAGCGGTGGCCGTATCTCCTATGGATGCATTCGGCAAATTGCCGGCATTGGCGAGTACCGGGGATTGTGGATTTGATGGGGGCGTCTTGGTCGCTGATGCCGATGGGTGGCTAGCTGTAAAATTCTCAGGTAAAGGATTGTGTGGAATTTTTGCAAGTAAGGTTGGATGTTTTTCCTGTAGTGAGGTCAGTAATGATTGAGCTGATGAGTAGTAGGAACTATTGGGATAGTGATTGATGAGGGCGACAAGCCAATCTTGTGACCATTCTTCAATCCCCAAGTCTTGATATGTTTTGGCCAAATGAAACATGGCTTCTCCGGTCGTCTCTAATTCAGGAAATTCCTTGATGATTTTTTCGAATCGATTGGCGGCCGCCAGATAGGATCCGCGTTTGTAGTAAAACTCTCCCACCATCAGATGTCGTTGGACGAGCTGTTTTTTGCAGGTCACAATGGTTTGTTTGGCCTCAGCTTCATACCGGCTTGCCGGAAATTCTTTCAGCAACTTTTCGAATCCGGTGATGGCATTGTTCAATGGTTCCGGATCCCGGTCGACTGTTCGAAATTGTTTGTAATGGCTCACGCCAATTTTGTATTGGGCGTATGGAGCGAGGATGTGATTCCGATGAAGGTCAAGAAAATGTTTGTATTCGACGATGGCTTCCGCATAGGATTCTTTGTCAAAAAATGATTCCGCCCGTTTCATGATTACATTGGGATCGTAGCTCATTTCGATAGAATCGCCCACGAAAATTTGTTCATCTGTAGAGGGTATATTTTGAGTGGCGGCTTCTTTGGGATCGGGTGTGGACGAACAACCGAAAAACAGGACCGTAAGGCATATCGCCAGTGCAAGTGTGGTGGTGGGGCGACTGGTCAGGGGGTTAGACATGGGGAGGTATGGGTGATGCTTGCTATGGGGTGGAATGTTTTGAATTGGAAATTTCCAAGATTTTCTAAAGTTATACAAGATTTGGACCAAGAGTGGAAAGTCTGTATTTTCAGAAATTTGCGTCAGACTCACTAGCCAAGATAGTCTCATCTTTACCACACACTCTTCGCATTTACCATATGGCATAATGGTGCCATTGTCCAATTTTCACACGTGGTGAATTCAGGAATGTTTCATCTAGTATCCAGGATTAGCGGAACCGGTTCAGCGCTACCCTCTCGACAGGTTGAGAATTCGGAAGTAGCTGCTTTGGTGGGGAAAGACCCTGAGTATATTGTTCGGGTATCGGGTATCAAGACTCGATATTGGGCCCAGCCTCATGAGGATTGTTCTTCCTTGGCTGAGCAAGCATCTCGAAAGGCCTTGGAGCAGGCTGGGCTCACGCCTCAGGACTTGGATGCTATTATTGTCTCCACAACTTCACCTGATATGATATTTCCTTCTACCGCCTGCTTACTCCAGGCGCGTTTAGGGGTTTCGGGTATTCCCGCGTTCGATTGTTCGGCCTCTTGTTCGGGGTTTCTGTATGGGCTGTCAATGGCCGATTGCTTTCTTCGAACAGGACAGTTTAGCCGGTGCCTTATTGTGGCTTCCGAAGTAAAGTCGCGTTCTTTGGATCATCAGGATTTGAGTACCGCCATCCTATTTGGAGATGGGGCCGGTGCCGTGATTCTCGAGCCAGCCGCGATCCATGACCATGGGATTGTCAGTATGCGTCTTCATGCCGATGGTCGCTATCATCATTTGGTCAATGTTTCAGGTGGCGGTTCCCGTCAGCCATTATCTCAAGCTGTGTTGGACAGTCGGTCGCATACCTTACGCATTCAGGGGGCCACGCTCTTTCGTATTGCGATCAGAAAATTACGTCAAGCCATAAAGGATCATATTCAAGAAGAAAAGTGGGAAATAGCAGAATTGGATCAGGTCATTTTTCATCAAGCCAATGCCCGAATGATCACACATTTGTGCCGAACATTAGATATTCCGCGTGAACGCTGTGTCGCGATAATGGAGGACATTGGGAATACTTCGTCAGCATCGTTGCCGATGGCACTTGACTACGCCAATCGGCATCATCGGTTAAACAAAGGTGCCCGTATTTTACTGGGTGCTTTTGGTGGTGGATTAACCTGGGGGACGGCGTTGATTCGTTGGGGGTGAATAGCCGATGTTCCCCCCCTGTCGCGAACGGTTATCGGGATGAAATTTGCCGAGAATTTTTTGAGAAGGACAATAGCGTGCCTTTACTTCTCATGCTAAAGTATCTCATTCTATCGGAATAACCTGGGAGGGCGAGTGCTTTGAAGATATATTTAGCGAATCCAAGGGGGTTTTGTGCGGGCGTTGATCGGGCTATAGAAATTGTTGATTTATCATTAAAAACATATGGTGCGCCCATTTATGTCCGCCATGAAATTGTCCATAGTCGACATGTGGTGGAATCCCTTCGGGGAAAAGGGGCCATTTTTGTCGAAGAGTTGGGTGAGGTGCCGGATGGTGCCATCGTTATTTTTAGTGCTCATGGGGTCGCCAAGGCGGTTTGGGAGGAATCCACCCGACGGAACCTCAAAGTCATTGATGCCACCTGCCCGTTAGTGATCAAGGTCCACAACGAAGTCAATCGGGATTATTCTAATGAGTACGAGCTCATCCTTATTGGTCATGCGGGACATCCGGAAGTGGTGGGGACTCTTGGACAGGTGCCTGATAAATTTCATTTGGTGTCTTCAGTAGAGGATGTTGAAACATTGGTGGTCGAAAACCCTCAGCATTTGTCCTATGTCACTCAAACAACTCTCAGTGTGGATGAATGCCGTGATATTGTGGCGGCGCTTCATCAGCGGTTCCCGGGAATTAAAGGTCCGCACCAGGAAGATATCTGTTATGCCACACAAAATCGGCAAAATGCCGTCAAAGAGTTGTCACGCTTTGTTGATGTGATTTTGGTTATTGGGTCTCCAAATAGTTCTAATTCTAATCGTTTGCGGGAATTAGGCGAGCGTTGCGGAATCAGGTCTTATTTGATTGATTCCTACCAGGACATTCAGTTGTCTTGGCTTGAAGGAGCAAATGCGGTTGGAATTGCCGCTGGCGCCTCTGCTCCCGAGGTCCTTGTTTCCCAAGTCATAAAATTCTTAAAAGAGCAAGGGGCTGATGGTGTGGAGGAACTGACGGTTATTGAGGAAGATGTCGAATTCCTCCTTCCCAAAGAATTGCTAATGGCCAGCAAATCTAAGTAATTTTGCGTCATCCACGGTTTCTGTCTCGAATACGTTCCCCCCAAATAGGTAGCGCAGTCTCGTTGGCTGTTCCCCTCCGCTTAAAAAAAAACAAATTTTGTGACAATTTGCGATTGACAAAGTCCTCAAAAAGAGGTTCCTGGCTCCCCCAATCATTCCCATATATGGCATTTGGAGATAATTTGACCCACTATATTTTGTGGGAATTTTTGATTTTTTGGGCCGTGTATGGTACAGATTGAGAGTTTATCTGAGGAAAATTTAGGGAAAATGAAGAGCCACCAGTTTACCCACGTCCAGGAGGGAGAATGAATCTACGTACCCTAGTGGTGAATGGGTTTAAGTCGTTTGCAGAAACCAAAATAGACTTTCCCGATGGGATTACTGCGGTGGTCGGTCCCAATGGGACTGGCAAGAGTAATATTGTGGATGCCATTTTGTGGGCCATGGGTGAACAAAGTGTCAAAAGTCTGCGTAGTGAGCGGATGGAAGATGTCATTTTTAATGGCACAGAAGCTCGCAAGCCGATGGGTATGGTGGAAGCTTCTTTGGTGTTTTCCGATGTGACACCTCAAGAACTCGAGCCGGTGTCCGCACTGGTTGAGGGGCTGGAGAATACCACGGATGTCATGATTACCCGTCGTCTCTACCGGGATGGCGACAGCGAATATTATTTCAATAAAATTGCCTGTCGTCTTAAAGATATTCGTGGATTTTTGTGGAATGCTCGGGCGGGTACACGGGGACAATCTGTTATTGAACAAGGAAATATTGAGCAATTGCTGAGTGCCTCCCCACAGGAACGTCGGGAGTTTATTGAGGGAACCGCCGGGATTATTCGCTATAAAAAGCAAAAGGCGGAGGCTTTACGAAAATTACAAAGTACTGAAAATAATCTGTTACGAGTGCGAGACATTTTGGGGGAAGTGCACCAACAGCTGCGCGTTCTTACACGACAGGCTAAACAGGCGGAGGAATATCAAAGCCTGTTACAGGAAGCTCGGGATCTTGAAGTGCGTTTGCTAACGGGAGATTTTCGACGGTTGTATGCTGACCATTGTGAAGTGGAAAAAGCATTGCACGATTCAGAAAATCGTGAGACGGCCTGTGTGGCAGAAGAGGTTCGGCTGGTGACTGAGCAACAGCAGGCACAGCTAGAGCTGGGGGCTATTAATGCATCCCTGCAACAGGCTCAAGATGAATTTCGAGATATCGAACGACGGTTATCCCAGGCATTGACTGACATTCAGATTGAGCGAAATCGATTAGAGCAATATGAGCAACAGCATGGGCAGGTCATGGAGGAGCGTACCCGCCTTCAGGAAGTCGGGCAGGAGGTCGTGGTCATGCTCGAAGCTCTTCAAGCGAGAATGGGCCAAACCCGTTCAGAAATTGATGCTTTGGCTGTAGCGTTGACTGAAGGTGAAGAGAGTATAGCTGTGGTAGCAGCCCGCCGTCGGGAAATACAAGAGAAGGTTAATGCGGGGCGGGAAGCCATTTTGGCTGTGGCTGTGGAAAAAACTAATATGGAGAATCGGCTCCGTAGTCTCGCAGAAGGCCAGAATGGGACGGGGCGTCGACTAGAACGTTTAGCTGCCGAATTGACGCAATCGCAAGCTGTTCAAACGACCTTGGAAAGTGAACAGCAATCGCTCCAGGCTCAACGATCAGCTTTGGAGCAAGAATTAGAGGGGTTACGAACACATCAAGAGCAATTAGAGGTCAGTTTGCAAAGCCATCGAGAAACCCGCGAAGAGCTGGATGGCAAGATCTTGGAGTTGCAAACCCAGACTGCCGGCACGGAATCGGAACTCAAGGCTCTTCAAGGCATTTTCCGTGAGGAGTTGGGTTATGGTCACGACGAAGAGGGAGCGGACATTTCCATTCGTGAGCAATGTTCGTCCATACAAGCCGCCTTAGCCGAACGTCTGCAAGTGCCTGAAGAAGTTGAACTCGCGATTGAATCGGCCCTTGGAGGACATCTTCAGGCGTGGATTCTTCATTCTCCCCAAGAAGCCCAAGAAGCCATTGCTCAATTTCAACGACATCAATTGGGTAAAGGCCAGTTTATCCCCATGCAGATTCCTCGAAGGAACCATGCCTCTCCTCCTCCGTGGTGGCCCACATTGGAGCAGGAGCCTGCGGTGAAAGGTTTGGCTAAAACCTTTGTCGAGGCTCCGACCGAATTGAGGCTAGTGGTGGATGGTTTATTGCAGGACACTGTGATCGTTGAAACGCTGGCAGATGCGATGGCCTTGATGGGCAAGAATGACTGGTTTCAGGGAGAGGGGCCATGCTTGGTCACCGTTAATGGAGAGATGGTGACCTCTCTGGGAATTGTTAGTGGTGGAGAAAATCGGGAGTCTGGAGGTCTGTTACGACGTCGGAGAGAGATCATGACCTTAGAAGATCATCTTCAAACTCTCCAGGATGAATTTCGATCGGTCCAAGAAGCTCGCAAAGTCTTGTGTCAGGAAATTGAAAAAATTTCAGCGCAGTCTGAGACGGCGATTTCAACGATTCGAGAAAAAGAGCTTCAGGTATTCTCGGTGAAAAAAGAAGAAGCGTCGAAGGGGCAGGCTCTTCCCGATGTGATCCGTCGCTTGGAGGTACTGGCACAAGATCGCGAGATAGAAGAGGCGGAGTTAGGGCGAATGCGGGCTGAGGAAGTAGAGGTCAGAAATCAACTGGAGCGTCTTGAGAATCGGCGGAACGAAGAAAATAGTATGCTTGCTGAGTCCCAAAGCTCTCTTCAGGAACTTGAAAAAGAGCACAATGATCTCACCATTCGTCTTAATGACATCAAAATGAATCATCATACATTGCAAGCACAATGGGGGCATGAACAGAGTAATCGGGAAAGACTTGAGCGGGAGGAAGAAAGTCGTCAACAACGTGTCCAGGAAATTGATCGCCAATTAGAACAGCTTTTTCTGCAAAGCCGCGCGAGCCAAGAGAAGCGCCTCACAAATGAGGAAGCTGTCGAAGGGCTTGTGGTTCAAAAAGAATCAAAAGGTGAAGAATTACGAGATATACAGAATCGACATGCGGATTTTCTGGAAGACGTCAAACGCTTTGATATCCTCATTGGAAAGGCGAGAGAAACACTTTCTCAAATCTTCAAATCACGGGTGCCCATTGAGGGACGCTTGGGAGAAGTGCGAACGAAGTTGCAAGCTGTGGAAGAAACGTTGAACCAGACCTACGAAATTTCCACTGATGACCTCAGGCTTGCCCATGGGCAAGAGGGGAGTGTGACGGAGAAGCTAAATGGGAGTGAAGAGGATGCCGAAAACCCAGAGGAATGGCGAGAACAATTGCAACGTATCCGGAAGAAGCTGGAACGAATCGGTCCCATCAATTTGGCAGCCATTGATGAGCATGTGCAATTAGAAGAACGGTATCAATTTTTGTTGGCACAGGAGGAAGATCTGGCTGGCTCGATTCAATCTCTTCAGGAAATTATCGAGCGGTTGAATCAAACCACCAATAAATTGTTTGTGGAAACGTTTAAAGAATTGCAGGTGAAGTTCAATGAAGTTTTTTCAGCACTCTTCGCTGGGGGACGGGCCGAGTTAGTGCTGGTAGATGAGCCTTCGGCTGCTTCGGGGGAACTTGAGTCGGCGGAAAGTTCAGATGATATGACAGACCAGAAATCCTCTCAACGACTCAAGCAGGAACCTGGCGTCGAGATTGTGGCCCAACCGCCTGGCAAACGCTTGAAAAACCTCACCATGCTCTCAGGCGGGGAAAAAACGATGACGGTCATGGCCCTGTTATTCGCAAGCTTTTTAATACGACCATCTCCATTTTGTGTGCTGGACGAGGTTGATGCGCCGTTGGATGAAACAAATGTGGTTCGGTTCGGGCAATTTTTAAAACAGATGGCTGGTCATTCACAATTTATCGTGATTACGCACAATAAACGAACGATGGAAGTTGCGAATTCCTTATTCGGGGTGACGATGGAGGAGCCAGGAGTCTCGAAATTAATCTCGGTTCGTTTACATGACTTGCAAGAAGTGGGATAATTCGTATTTCAGGTATCTCCTGGTTATGGCGAAAAAAAGCCCCTTCCTCATACAAGGAAGGGGCTTTTTTATAGGGTCAAAAAGATCAGAGCGAGTGCTAATTTCTCACGCCACTCCAGACTTTTTCAGGGTCAATTTCTTTGTCAGGATTGAGTTGTTTGGCTTTTTCTAGCAATACCTCAGTAGTCTCAGGAATTTCGGGATCAGGGATGCAACAATCGTCCACAGGGCAGACGGCAGCACATTGTGGTTCATCGAAATGGCCGACGCATTCTGTACACCGTTCATAGGTAATGACGTAGACCGTATCACCATCTCCCTGTCCCTCCCCGACGGCATGGCCACCTTCCTCAGCCGCACTTCTCGTTTCAAAAATGGCTTCATTCGGGCATTCAGGGAGACAGGCACCGCAATTAATACATTCTTCGGTGATCAGTAACGACATAATTCCTCCTTCACAAACAAATGAAAAGTATCGTCAATGGAAATCAGTTACACTAAGCCTTGAGTCATACAAGAATATTCTTTGTAGGGTCTCCCACTTTGGCTATCTAGGAAAATCATTGTAGCGACTGAATTTTCAATGCGTCAACCGGACAGAAGACCTATCAAATAAGCCATTCGGGCCGCTGAGTTATTGAGAGGAAGGTCATGCCAGTTTGGCAGGACATGAAAAATTGGAAATGCGTGAATTGAACGGGTTCCTTCACTATAATCGGGCCTCTCATGCCTGAACGGTCTCTCATGAAGTAACGTAGTGGACTTCCCTTTATTGTGGCAACAATGAATCTCTACCGCTTAGCATGAAGACCTATGATGTCAAGCCTTCGGCCTTATCGGCTTATGGTGCGCTGACCACAGCGGCCATGGTTTGGGGTGGATCGGTTGTTGCCCAAAAAGTGGCATTAGGCCCTTTCTCGCCGGTGGAGACGTCCGTCTTTCGTGGGCTCGGAGCCTTATCGATTCTCATTCCTTTATGGTTATGGCAAGAGGGGGGAAAGAGCTTTTCCAAGAATGATTGGGGGATATTTACTCTCTTAGGGTTAGGGGTTTTGGGCAATCACCTTTTGGTGTTATTTGGGTTGCAATTCATTGGTGCCGGATCAGCAGGCGTCATTATTGGGGCAAGCCCCGCGATCACCGCGTTTCTCTCTTCCTTAATCCTCAAAGATGTTCCGTTTCGAGTCATCTGGTTGGGGTGTCTGGTTTCCTTTCTTGGTGTGGTGGTGATCACCGGGAAGAGTGGAATGGCTGGCTCAGGCTCGAATCCTCTGTTAGGAGGAATTTTGGTACTCGGTGCCTTGGTCAGTTGGGCGCTTTATACGATTGGATGTCGACGGACGATGGATCGATTTTCTCCATTGACCGTTACGTGGGTCACATTAATGATGTCCTTGGTTGTTGAAATTCCGTTGCTGGCCATGAATCATAAAATGCTTACGGCTGGTATCGACTCTGTGCCGCTGTCGGGTTGGGTAGCTTTGGTGTATGTGATGGTGTTTGCTACGGCATTGGGACAACAAGCCTGGCTGTATGGAGTGAATGGGGTAGGACCGTCGCGGGCCGGCATTTTTGGAAATTTGGTTCCGGTTTCAGCGTTGTTCTTTTCATTGGTAATTTTGGGCGAACCGGTTGGCGTGAGAGAAATCGCTGGGGTAGGATTGATTGTGCTAGGCGTGTGGCTCGTGACTCAACGAGCGCAGGTTAGCCGATCCTAAGCTAGCAGTATATGAAAAATATTCAAAAATAGTTGGAGAGGAAATGAATACACTATGTTGAAGGAACGGATTGAAGAAGTGACGCAGATGAATGAGCAGTTTTATCGGGCTTTTGAAAATCTTGACGTCGGACTCATGGATTCGATGTGGGCTCATCAGGAATATGTCACGTGCATTCATCCCGGGTGGAGTATTCGCGTCGGGTGGCCGGCGGTCAGGGATTCATGGGTGGTGATATTTAATAATACTTTTTCCATGGAATTTGAGTTGACGGAACTTCAGGTTCAGGTCGCAGCAGATATCGCCTGGGTGATTTGTACAGAAAATATTGCCAGTCGAGTGGGAGAGGCTCCTCAAAATAGTCGAGTGGTGGCCACGAATTTATTTGAGAGGATTGGAGATGAATGGAAAATCATTCATCATCATGGCTCGCCTTTGATGGAGTAGAGGGAGCGCGTGCGATTACGCAGTGGTATGGAGGACGGTATGGGTCCATTCCTCAACAATAGAGTCGCGGTCCTCCATCGTCATGGCACTATATTTCTTGAACATTCCAAGGCCGCCCTTTTTCTTACGCCAGGTCAGAAAGAGCAAAAAATGTTCTTTGCAGATGGATCGTGTGCCAGCCGGCGCGTAGATCGGCTCGGTGCACCCACCAATTAAACACGATTCAGTACTCATCGTTTCATCTCCTTCGAAAGACTCTTATCTTGGCATGGGCCTCAAGTATGCCGAACTTGAAGCTCTCAAGGCAAACGTGTCAGGGTCCGAGTTCTCTCCCAACATGAAAATAATTTGAGATGGTTTCTTCCCTTGCGTTCTCCCGTAAAAGGCGGGTATCGTAGGTTCCCTATCCATCTGGGAGTGAAATTGCCGTCTTTTTATTGTGCCCTTCAGCAAAGGAGTGTGTTCTGTGTTGACAGCAAAAAATGTGTTTGAACAAACAAGAGATGCTGCCCTGGCGGCCACTGATCAAGATGAAAAGCCGCTTCAAATAGATTACACGGCTTTAGAAGGTAAGATTGAACGAGTCTTGGCGGGGAGGAAAATTGACTTGCTTCATATCAATAAATTTCTTCCTGAGGGCTATGAAGATCAAGGCCGGTTTAACCTTATCGTGATGACGAATGGGAATGTTCTCTTTGATTTGGTCATTGGCGATTCCTACTTTCGCTATGATGTGTTTTCCTGTAGTGATCTGGATAAAATCCAGCTCATTGATGGTACCTGGGACAATAAAGAAAATCGTACGCAGGATATGTTTCTGAGTCTTCGGCTCATGCACGGAGACGAGGCTCATATTCTATTGGCTCTTAGCGATGAGGAACGGGAACCTGTTTTGGCAATGGCTGATAAAATTTCTCAAGCCCGGCATCCTGAACGCGCCTCCTAAAACAAATCTTGAGAAGTAGAAACAGAAACTTCGGCTAATCAGTTGGACGCTTCGTTGGAAGCAGTGAAGGGTAAGGCGGAAACGGATGCGAGAAACTTTTCCCCGCGGGTTTCCACTTCCAGTTGGGTTCCTGGTGGTGTGAAATCCCGGAGGGGAAACCCTAGGGCAATGGGTTGTTGCAGGAGTGGGGAGAAGGTCGCACTCGAAATCCATCCGACCTCTCGTGTACCTGAGAATAATTTGGATCCGGCTTCCGGAAGTTGTCGTGTCGTGGCCCCAATCACTAACCCTACCAGCCGGCGTTTGACCGATCCGTACGTGTCCATCCTTGCTACAACTTCTTGTCCAGGGTAACACCCCTTAGATAAGCTAAAGGCTTTTCCTTCCAAATTCGCTTCTGGTGGGACAATTCGGTCATTGATATCCGGACCCAATCGCGGGAATCCCGCTTCAATTCTGGCCGTTTCCAACGTGGATTTCCCTATCGGCTTGAGTCCGAGTGGCTCACCAATTTTCCAGAGGTGTGCCCACATGGCAGGCAAGGTTCCGAGAGGGACGAACAATTCAAAATCTGCCATGCCGGTTTCTTCGGTTTTGGCGACAAAGGCCTCAGTGCCTCCAAAAGTACAAGCGATGGTTTGGAGTGAGGCCAAATTCTGGACCTCAATCCCAAGCGCTGCTTTCAAAATTTCAGGGGATTTTGGTCCACTCAGCAGGAGAAGGCCCTGGCTGTCGATGCCTTTGGCCATTTTGGCTTTTGTGCCATAAAGAAGAAATTTGCGGAGTGCGGTATGCGTTTGTTCTCCAACCTCGCCCACATCTTCAATGACGACCTCATTTGGCCGAACCAACACCCGAAAGTAGGATAGAATTTTCCCTTTGTGGTCCATAAATGTCGAATATCGGCCTTGCCCCGGCTCAAGGGAGAGGATGTCTTGACTAATAATACTTTGGAGCCATGTGATCCGATCATCGCCAGTGACAATAATTCGCCCTCGATACGAGAGGTCTGCGAGACCAGCACTGGCGTGTAGTGCCTCATATTCGAACTGAGGATTTCCATAATCGGACGGGACTTCCCAGTCCCCGCTCGTTTGAAAGGCGGCTCCCAATGCTTGATGTTGTTCGTGAAGGGGAAGTGTGTTCATGAGGTAGTCGAGGATGAGGTGAGTTCCTCAAAAAGGGCGAGCGTACGTGCTGAGAATTCATTACGAGAGACCACTTTTTGAATGCCAAGGTCTTTGGCCAGCTTCCAGGAGCCGACTTCTTCGTGATTGGCAAAGGCCAGGATGGGAAGAGCGCCTGTTTTGGGATTAGCTTTCAATGCTTTGAGAATATCTGGGGCATTCAATCGGTCGTCATTCATGTTGACGATCACGCCGATGGGTTGACTTTGAAGGGCTTTTTCCTGCCAGTCATCAGATGTGCGGAGCCGCTCAAGCGCATAGCCTGCCGGCTTTAGTGCATCACGAATCTTGGTGTAGAAAAAAATGTCACTGACCACAACAAGAATAGTTTTAGTTTCGCTCATGTTAGAGGGCTTTCTGGGGAGATTAATTCATTAACGTGAGAATGCGCATCAAGGCTTGTTTTGCTGCTTTATATTCTGGATTCATGGCCAGAGACTTTTTGTAGGATTCGACGGCTTGGTCCCATTTGCCTTGCCGTTCGTACACTCGCCCAAGATTCATATGGGGAAAGTTCGGATTCTCATAACGCTTGGCTTTCATCGCTTTTTCCAGCCAGGGAATGGCCTCATCCAATTGATTGAGTTCAATAAGGTAGACGCCAATATCGTTATAGGGATTCCCAAAGTCTGGATCTTGTTGAATGGCTCGATGACATTCCTCAATCGCCTCATTGAGTTGTCCCATAAAGCTATAGGTCCATCCCAAGAAGGTATAGGCTTCGGCTGTGGGATGCGCGTCAAGCGATTGTTTATAGATTTCGATGGCTTCCTCTAATTGTCCCTTCATTTGGAGTTCATAGGCTTGCTGGAAAAGATTCCATGCGGAAATTTTGTCTTCTTCTTTTCCTTCGCCTTGGTCTAAAAAATCTTGGATGTCCATAATGTCTGTATGTCGTGTTCCCCGAGGGTGCTTCCCTCTTTATTCCCCTTTGAGCTTGAGTCGGATCAATTCTGCGGCACGTCGGCCGGAAAGTAGCATCGAGCCAAAGGCCGGACCCATGCGGGGTGATCCATCGACGGCAGCAACGGCCAAGCCGGTCACAAAACAATTCGGATAGATTTCACGGGTGTTGTCCACCACGAGCGACTCCGATTTTGCCACCCACATCGCTCCATTGCCGGGAACTTTTGTGTGGAGGTTACGTCGATTGAGGAGATCGACCACGACGGCATCATGACCGGTTGCATCAACAACGATTTGGCTTTCAAGCGCAATGGGATCCACGTGAATAATGTCATGGCCTGCCATTTCGGCGGTAGTGTTGTTGACCACAACCCCTTCCAAGGAGCCGGCTTCTCGAATGATTAAATCCAAGACGCGGGTGAGATTCATCACTTTGGCGCCGGCTTCGTAAGCCGCCGCAATCAGGCGAGCCGTGGCATGAGGCGGATCGACAATGGTCATGCCATCGCATTCTTTTATGGGTTTAAAGGGGATGCCAAGTTCTTCTAAAATGAGATCGGCCGGTGCGCAGATAGTGGCCTTATTCATGAGATAGCCACCTGACCAGAATCCCCCACCGAGCGCTAAGCCTTGTTCGATCAGTAGGGTCTTGAAACCTTGGGTTGCTAAGTCTCTTGCGCAGAGCAGCCCAGATGGACCCGCGCCGACGATGATGACGTCACTTTCGATAAGCTGATCGAACTCCTTGTAATATTCCCTTGCAATGTGACGGGTGACATCACGTTCGCGGAGGGGAGCGATCTTCATCTGACTCATAGCTGATTCCTTAATCGGGTATGTCTGGCCTTATAAATAAATTTCGCTGCCGGCTTTTCGAAACTCTTCGGATTTTTCCCGTAAGCCGATCTGAATGGCTTGGTCTTCCTCGACCTTCTTTTGAGCCGCGTAATCTCGCACGTCTTGCGTAATTTTCATCGAACAGAAGCTGGGGCCGCACATGGAACAAAAGTGTGCACCTTTGGCTGCTTGAGCCGGTAAGGTGGCATCGTGATACGCTCGAGCTGTTTCTGGGTCAAGCGATAAGTTAAACTGGTCTTCCCATCGAAATTCAAAACGGGCTTTCGATAAGGCATTATCCCGGGCCTGTGCACCAGGGTGTCCTTTGGCCAGATCGGCGGCATGGGCGGATATTTTATAAGCAATCACTCCGTCCTTGACATCCTCCTTATTTGGCAGCCCCAAATGTTCTTTAGGTGTGACATAACAGAGCATGGCGCAGCCATACCATCCGATCATCGCTGCACCAATGCCGGAGGTAATATGGTCATAACCCGGGGCAATATCTGTAGTGAGGGGACCCAATGTGTAAAACGGAGCCTCTTTGCAGGTGCTGAGCTGCCTGTCCATATTTTCTTTGATCATATGCATGGGAACATGGCCCGGGCCTTCAATCATCACTTGGACATCATGTTCCCAGGCGATTGTCGTCAATTCGCCTAGCGTGTCTAATTCGGCAAATTGCGCGGCGTCGTTGGCGTCCGCAATCGAGCCGGGTCGCAGTCCATCTCCCAAACTAAAGGAGACATCATAGGCCTTCATGATTTCACAAATTTCCTCAAAATGGGTATAGGTGAAATTTTCTTGGTGATGAGCTAAGCACCATTTGGCGTGAATAGATCCGCCGCGCGAGACAATGCCGGTCATGCGATTGGCGGTCATAGGGACATAGGCCAACCGTACACCGGCATGGATGGTGAAATAATCCACACCCTGTTCCGCCTGTTCAATCAAGGTGTCTCGATAGAGTTCCCAGGTGAGTTCCTCTGGTTTACCACCGACCTTCTCTAATGCCTGATAAATGGGGACGGTGCCAATCGGAACCGGTGAATTGCGGATGATCCATTCACGGGTCTCATGGATATTTTTCCCCGTCGAAAGATCCATTACTGTGTCGGAGCCCCATCGAATGGACCAGATAAGCTTTTCCACTTCTTCTTCAATTGAAGATGTGACCGCTGAATTGCCAATATTGGCATTAATTTTCACAAGAAAGTTCCGCCCAATAATCATGGGCTCCACTTCGGGATGATTGATGTTCGAGGGAATAATGGCTCGTCCTCTGGCAACTTCGTCCCGCACAAACTCCGGGGTAATGTGTGAGGGAATAGTCGCACCCCAGGCTTGTCCCGGATGTTGGACGACACCCCCAGGTATTCCGTTTGTCTTTAAGGACTCGGCTTCTTCCCTTCGCATTTGATTTTCTCGAATCGCGATAAACTCCATTTCCGGTGTCACAATACCTTTGCGCGCGTAATGCATTTGCGTCACATTCATGCCGGTTTTGGCCCGAAGCGGTTTGCGACTCAAAGCAAAACGAATGGGATCTAGGCTTGCATCATGAGAGCGTTTACGGCCATACATAGAGGTTACTTCCGGGAGCTCTTCCACGTCATTGCGATTGAGTATCCATTCTCGACGCAAGGGATGCAGCCCCTGGCGAACATTGATGTGGACCTCAGGGTCGGTATAAGGGCCGGAAGGATCATAAACCGTTACCGGGGGATTGAGAGTCGGAGACTCTCCCTGAGCACTCAGGGTTGGCGTTAAGGCGATTTCACGCATGGGCACTCGAATGCTGGGGTGTGAGCCGGTGACATAGACCTTGCGGGAGGCTGGGAACGGTTTGGTGGTTAACGTTGAGGAGGGGATCGTCGTGGGATCCGCCTTAACAGCCAGGCTCTCTTTGTTTGGCGAGAATGTCAGATCTCGTGGCGCGGTGCTCATAAGAGTATCCTTTCTCAGGATGACCAATTGTCGGAAATGAAACGCCATTCTAGGGGAGGCACAAAAAAGGCCGCATTCGTAAGGAATGCGGCCTGAAAATTCCATCGTCCTTGTGCCGCTTCCCTACGCTGGTATTATCCAGGTCAGGTATGAGGGTCGTCCAACGATTGCTTGGACATCTCAGCGAAAACGCTCCCCTAGCCTTGTAAAATCAATGCTAACGCTCAACATGTACCTTGTCAATGAGGCAAGCGGGTCTCTCAAAGTGGAAGGGTGAATCGGCCCATTGAACATTTTAGCTTTTTCAGCTGTCTCTTCTTTGATACAATACAACGTCTACTCGTTGTCTTTTTTGAATGTTGAGGGATTGATGAGCCAACTGTTGAATCCAGCAAGTCTCGAAAATAAGCAGGAAGATCTTCACGCTTCCATGAGTGCGGAACTGCCCATCGGGGATTACCAGGATTGTCCGGCTGAGGAACTCTTCGAGCGAATTGTGGTGGCGAAGAAAGGCCTTGGCGATCAGGTTTTAGTCCTTGGTCATAATTACCAGCGTGATGAAGTGATCGTTCATGCCCATTTGCGGGGGGATTCCCTCTTGCTGTCCAAGTTAGCCGCCGAACGTTCGGAATTTCCGTATGTCGTTTTTTGTGGAGTGCATTTCATGGCCGAGACGGCGGATATTCTCAGCCGATCGAACCAAACCGTCATTTTGCCGGATTTAGCCGCTGGATGTTCAATGGCCGATATGGCTGCTATTGAACAGGTTGATGAATGTTGGGATGCACTCGGGAAGGTTCTGTCGGTAGAAGATGTAGTGACTCCGGTGGTCTATGTGAATTCAGCAGCAGACTTGAAAGCCTTTTGCGGGGAGCATGGCGGGATTACCTGCACCTCTTCCAATGCCAAGGCTGTCATGAATTGGGCTTGGTCGAGACGGGAGAAAATTCTCTTTTTCCCCGATGAACATCTCGGACGCAATGTGGCAAACACCATGGGCTTTCCCAAAGAGGAAATGATTGTGTGGGATCCCTTTAAGGCCAATGGGGGCAATACGGCAGAAGCTATTCGTAAAGCCAAGCTCATTTTGTGGAAAGGCCATTGTAGTGTCCATCAAATGTTTCAACCGGCGCATGTCGATTATTTCAGAAAGCAGTATCCAGGCATTCAAGTCATCGTGCATCCTGAATGTCATGAAGATGTCGTGAATAAGGCGGATGCGGTGGGATCGACGGAATATATTATTCAGACGGTCAGTAAAGCCCCGGCCGGAACGTCCTGGGTTGTAGGGACAGAATTAAATCTCGTCAACCGCTTGAAGGCGGAACAGACCGATAAGCAAGTTTTCTTTCTGTCACCGATGGTGTGCCGGTGCGCGACCATGTTTCGGATTGATGCCCCTCATTTGTGTTGGACCATGGAAAATTTAGCGCAAGGGCAAGTGGTGAATCATATTTCGGTTCCAGATGATGAAAAAATCCTGGCCAAGATTGCCTTGGAGCGAATGATGGCTTTGAGTTAATCGCCCTCCTTCTGTGATTTCCCTTTCCTCTTTTGTAGGCCGCTCATCAAGAAACCTCTTCCCAATTCCCACCCATGGTTATGACGGGGTTTCACCCAAAACCTTGTTTGACGGGTTTTTAGACCACGGCTAGAATGATTTCGCAGTGTTTCCCACTTTCTTGAGTTGGTTATGGATTATAAATCGACATTAAATCTTCCCCAGACGGCCTTTCCCATGAAGGCCAATTTGCCTCAAAAAGAACCTGAGCGGTTGGGCTGGTGGGAACAGGAACGCATGTATGCGCGCATCCAGGAGTCTCGCAAAGATCGTCCTCTGTACATTCTTCATGACGGCCCGCCCTATGCCAATGGACATATTCATATTGGGCATGGCCTCAATAAAATTTTGAAAGACATCATTATTAAATCCAAAACGATGGATGGGTTTCGCGTGCCCTATATTCCGGGATGGGATTGCCATGGATTGCCGATTGAACACCAAGTGTCCAAGCAACTCGGCTCAAAGAAAAAAGATCTGACCCCAGTCGAACTCCGAAAAATCTGCCGGGAATACGCTCAGAAATTTGTGGGGATTCAACGGGAAGAATTCCAGCGGTTGGGGATATTTGGCGATTGGGAGCATCCGTATCTGACCATGGATCACGCCTATGAGGCGACGATTGTTCGGGAGTTCGGCAAATTCGTGGAAAAGGGGCGTGTCTATAAGGGGCTAAAGCCGGTGTTGTGGTGTACGGTGGATCAAACGGCCCTAGCGGAAGCCGAAGTGGAATATGAGGATCATCTCTCGCCGTCGGTATACGTGAAGTTTCCCTTGACGGCGTCTCCAGCTGAGATGGGCTCGGATCAACGATTGGGCCTGCCAAAAGTGAAAGAGCTGCGGGCCGTGTCAGCCGTCATTTGGACCACTACTCCGTGGACGCTCCCGGCCAATCAAGCTGTGTGTCTGCATCCCGAACTAGACTATGCTGTGCTTAAAGTTTCTGATGAGGCCTTTATCGTCGCCGTTGGGTTGGAGAATGCGTTTGCGAAGGCCTGTAACATTGAAAAGTTTGAAGTACTTGGCAAGAAAAAAGGGAAAGAGTTCGAGGGCTGGACGTGCCATCCACCATTCGCCAAGAAAGAGGTTCCCATTCTGAATGGTGATTTTGTCACATTGGAGCAGGGGACGGGGTGTGTGCATATTGCCCCCGGACACGGGATGGACGACTATTTGTTGGTTCTGAAATACAGCAAGGCTCCTTTTGTCGACATGCTTCCCAATCGGAAACCTTTAGAAATATTGGTGCCCGTCAACAATGGCGGTCGGTTTACGGATGAGTTTCCTGAATGTGCTGGGCAATCGGTTTTAGAATCGAACCCTGGAATTGTTGACCTCCTACACTCAAAGGGATTGTTGGTCGGAGAGAGAAAACTGGAACATTCGTACCCACATTGCTGGCGGTGCAAGCAACCAGTCATCTTTCGGGCGACGCATCAATGGTTTGTGTCCATGGAAAAAGCTGAGCTGAGGCAGAAAGCCCTTAAGGAAATCGATCACGTTCAATGGATTCCTGAGCGTGGACGTGATCGCATTTATGGCATGATTTTGAATCGACCGGATTGGTGCCTCTCCCGGCAACGTATGTGGGGCACGCCCATTCCGGTATTTTCATGCGAGGGCTGCACTACACCGCTTGCTGATCACAGGGTCATTGAGCATATCAGTGATCTCATGCAGGAAGGTGGAGCAGATATCTGGTTTAGTCGCTCTGCGTCAGAACTACTGCCTGCTGGTACCACGTGTGGGCAATGCGGCCATGGGGCATTTAAAAAAGAACAAGACATTCTCGATGTGTGGTTTGAATCAGGGGTTAGCCATGCAGCAGTATTGAGACCCCAAGGGAAGGGGTGGTATCCGGCAGACCTGTATCTCGAGGGTTCTGACCAACATCGAGGGTGGTTCCATAGCTCGCTTTTAACCTCGGTGACGACCGATGAGCAAGCTCCCTATCGGGCGGTGCTGACACATGGATTTGTGTTGGATGGGGAAGGTAAGAAAATGTCGAAAACGGCGGGGAATGTGATTTCACCCCAAGAAATCATCAAAGAATCCGGCGCAGAAATTTTACGACTGTGGGTGGCCTCTCAGGATTACCAAGAAGATCTTCGCATCTCCAAAGAGATTGTGAAGCAATTGATGGATGCCTACCGAAAAGTGCGCAATACGTGCCGGTTTCTCCTGAGTAATCTCTATGATTTCGATCCGGCCGTTCATGCGGTACCTCATGTGGATTTGCCAGAGTTGGATCAATGGGCGCTCTGGCGTTTAGCCCAACTGATCGACAATGTCAAAAAGGGATATGCGGAATTTGAATTCCGTCAAGTTGTGCATGAGTTGGATTATTTCTGTTCAACGGATATGAGTGCCACCTACTTGGATATTCTAAAAGATCGGCTGTATACCTTTCCGGCAAATTCACCTCTTCGCCGTGGTTCTCAGACCGTCTTGTTTGAGGTCGTGACGGCTTTGGCTAAGCTTATGGCTCCCATTCTCAGTTTTACAGCTGAAGAAATCTGGCAGGTCTTGCTCGATACGAATCAAAAGGGTGCTAAGCTTGCCAGTGTCCATCTTGCAGAATTTCCAACGTCTCCGAGAGTGTTCGGGGATCCTGAACTACACCGCACCTGGAATTATCTTTTTCAAGTTCGACGAGTGGCACAGGCGGCCCTCGAAAAGACGCGCCGGGATAAAGTTATTGGCTCGTCTTTGGAAGCCAAAGTACTCTTGAAGGCGACCGAGCCACACAGTGCCTTGCTCAAACAGTATCTGGATGAGCTTCCCGCACTTTTTATTGTCTCCTGTGTGGAAGTAGAAACGATTGCCACTATTGGCGAGAGGGATCAGGAACGATCTCATGCCAGTCTTGGATTGATCATTCACGTGGAGAAGGCAGAAGGTGCTAAATGTGACCGCTGTTGGAATATTCGCAATGATGTAGGATCTGAGTCCGACCATCCCACACTTTGTCGCCGATGTGTAGAGGCTCTTGCGTGAACGAGACCATTCGGCGATATGGGGTACTCGGAGCTGTGGTGTTGGTCATCGTTGTGGTCGATCAGGTAACCAAAGCGTACATCGATGGCTCAATGCATTTGCACGAATCCATTTCAGTTATCCCCGGGTATTTTAATCTTACCTACATTCGCAATCCAGGCGCAGCGTTTGGCATTTTGGGCACGACCAGCAGTGGGTTCCGCCTTATCTTCTTTTTCCTAACCTCGATTTTAGCGATGGGGCTACTCATTACCATTTTCCTAAGGCTGGATCCCCAAGATTGGTGGGGCCAGTTAACTATCGCCTCGATATTCGGTGGGGCTATTGGAAACTTTATCGATCGTCTTCAATACGGCGAAGTGATTGATTTTCTCGATTTCTATGTTAATGGCTATCATTGGCCCGCGTTCAATGTGGCCGATTCTGCCATTAGTGTGGGTGTCGTCTCCCTCCTTCTCCTTTTCGCCTTCGAAAAGCGTAAGCCTGATATTACTCCCCAAGAAGACTCTCAATAATAAATGCGAATAAAACTTAGGGGGAAGGTTTAACTGCATTAAAACGAGTCTGACCCCTATAATGAACGGGGATGGCTCTATTTTGGGATGATTCTCTGTGGGTGTATACTGGAAAAATCTTTGAGGATAACTTTTATGTGGGGCGACAAGACATTTAAGTGGAGTTTGATATTGCCTTTTATATTCCTGGTGAGTGCCGGAGTGAGTTTCGGAGCGGCTCCACAGGAGCCGGTGAATGGCTGCCCTTCATGGGGGACCCCTATATATGTCCATATTCATGGCATTCGGAATGCTCGTGGTGCGGTAAAAGCCGTGCTCTATGGGCCTGATCCCAAGACATTTTTGGTGAAAGGAAAGAAAGTGGATAAGGAACGGGAACCCGCGGAGGCCGGTTCTATGACCCTATGTGTGGCCGCCCATGAAAACGGAAGTTATGCGGTGGTGGTGTACCATGACGAAAATGACAACCGTAAATTTGACCGCAATTGGATTGGTCTCCCCGTAGAAGGATTTGGCGTGTCGAATAATCCGACTTTGTTTTTCGCCCCTCCGAGTTTTGAAGAATCAGCTTTTGAAGTGAATGGAAAACTCACACATGTTGAGGTTGAAGTGAAGTATTGAGCTGTTGGACCTTGTTACGGTTGGATCATTTTCCTGGGTTTCATCAAAAAAATCACCAAGCGATTCAGAAGGGCTCAACGGGCTCGTTGGCAGCGCCGAAGCCTTAATCTTGAGTGGACTTTACCTTCCGGGCTGACCGTGCAAGTTGAAGATCATGGAGAATGGCTTATATATAACGATATTTTCGTCGATCGAGAATCTGACCTCCCTATTCAGACAGCTTTGAAATCCACCCAGGCCAGTGGGCGAAGAACCATTGTCGATCTGTGAGCGAATGTGGGATTTTTTACTTTGAAAGTTGCCGATTGGATGTTGCGTGAATCGAAAGGAAATGATTTTCGGATTGTCTGTATTGAAGGTAGCCCCACTGTATTTAAAAAACTAGAAACTCGTGTAATGAGGGAAACCCTTTTAGCTGATCGTGTGACCTTGGTCCATGGTCTTGTCGGACAACGCGCGGAAACGGGGAATTTGGTGGAAAAATCTTTTCATGCGATGAATCGGGTCGATGTGTTGGCAACATCCAAGGAAAATAGTATTCCGGTTCCGTATATCGACTTGTCGGAACAGTTAGCGGAATTGCCGGACATCGATTTGCTTAAATGTGATATTGAAGGTTCGGAATTAGCATTTTGGGAACATTATCCGGAAATCTTTCATCGGGTACCTCATGCAGTCTTTGAGTTGCATAATTACCATGGTGATGACCAAAGATGTTGGGAAATTTTAAAGATATAGGTTTTTGAATAGTGAAACGCTACGATATGGGTCTGGAAAATTTTCCTTTGAATTTTATTCTCAGTAGGGGATTCCCTTTGTCGTTGAGGGAGGTTCTGGGATCTCTGTTCGAGAAGGTTGTGGGCACAGGTGGTAATTCCCCAATTGGTTTCATCCTACTTGGTTGTAGGGAGTAAGGAAGAGCGATTGCTGGCAATGCGAAGATTCGTGGCCAAGAGGCTTCAATCTTTTCTCCGAACTTGTGAGCAAAATCCATTGTACGGAATCCCATGTTAGGGATTAGGGGCATTATTTTAAGGGTTTGGGGGCATTTTGGGGTCATTGGAATCATCCAGATTTTCATCGAGATGAATTCCGTTGTTATTCAGACTCTCAAATTTAAAATTCCTCACTATGGGTAATTTTTTCATTAGCTGGTTGGCTACCAAGCGATGGCCATTTTCGTTCCAATGCACATCACCTGGTATGAAATTTTGAGAAATGACGTGTTTGGGGTCATTAGCAGGAGAAATGAAATCGGGGAAAAGATTTATGATTGGTACTCCCTGGCTTTCAGCCCATTCCTTCCAAAACTGAACCTGTCGGGAATCGAGATCATTGTTGAAAATTTGATCTGGCCAGGGATAAATAACAAGAGTAAGAGGAATTTCGGCTTCTTTTAACAGTTGATGTAATTGATTCATATGGATTTTGGCTTTAGTCAGGCCAATTTCTCCATACTGCTTAAAGGCAGCCTCATTAATGGTCCACAGGCTTCTAAAAAGGTTTATTCCCAAACTTTCTTCATTCTTTGTTCTCTGTAATTCTGGATCTAGTTTGAGAATTTTAAGAGACTTCCGAAGAATTTTGCGGGTGAGCAAGGTATAATCGAAAACCCATTCCTTGAGGTGATACTTCTGGTAGACAATTTTGCCATCTACGATTTCATAATATTCAGCCTCGTCTTGAATGTCTGAAATGTCGAGGCAGACAATAAGATGATTGAATTTTAAGCCGACATTCTTTAGAAGATACTGTGTTTTTAGGTAGTAGATGGCAGGTGAATATGAACTGACTGCACCATTCAGAATTTCAATCCCTTGCGAAGAAACCTTTTGGTTGATGAGACCGACAAATGTTTTTTCATAGCTCAGTCCATCCCCGGCTGTGAAAGAATCTCCCATGAATAAAATGCGAAAGTTTTGAGAACTGAGTGGAATAGATTTGGTCGTTTGATTTTTGAACCCAAGTGAATCAGTTGTCAGCAAATACTGTAGTGGCCCCCATTTGAGTGAGATGGATTGGAGATTCGGTATTAGGGTGTGGTGAAAAATAGGATGGCGTTGTCCAACAATCGGGTTCGAACTTGTTTTAGAAATGGAGCCATATTTGATGAGGTGGTAGGCTGCTGTTCCTAAAAGGTCAATGAGCAGAGTTGAAAGTAAAATAAGAAAAAAGAGAGTGGTCTTGGCATGTCGTTCGAACCAAGACTTGGAAGAGCTGGATCGCATGGTCATTGAAGTTCGAATGATACTCTAGGTGCAGAATTGAGTTAAAATCGTGACTGTTTGGGCTTATTTGTTAGGTATGGGAATTTTATTATTTTTGGGTGAATCTAACAATTTAACCAATAGGTTCTTTCTTCACCTCCTTCAGTAGGCATAACGGCTTAGAATGGCTTTTGTTGCGTCTGGGAATCGGTCATATTGATGAACGGTGTTCGGAATCTTTTCTCCATCAACTACAATGAGCCCATCCTCTGAAATGCACCAATGTTCTCGTTTGGTAGTTTGCATCGTAAAGACAATCCCCACCCGGTTAGGAATCACATGGATATTGGGGACGAGGCGGTCCCACACGATAAGATGATGAGGGGCTTGGTCAATTCCGGCTCTATTGCAGACGCGAAGATTGTTGGCAATGGACTCAGTCGTGATCTTGAAATGCATCAGCATGATTTTTGGGCAGCCTATAATGGTTCCCCCGCAAGATATATAGTTTGGCCCGAGTCTTTGTAAGGCTTCCTCTCCCAGCATTTCCCGTATCCACCAAGAGTTTTTTTCGCAACTGTGAATTCGCGTATGCTCGGCTTCTAAAAAATAATAGATGGACTCGGGTTCTATATCAAAATCAAAAGGGTCTCGTTGAAAGATCACATCGCGAACGTCGGTCATCATCACATTTTGGTAATCTTGAGCCACTGTCTCTAAAATATCTCGGAAGAGAAAATGGCGCCGGAGGTGGGCACAGGCATTTTTAAAGGCATACTGCTCCCTGAATTTCAAAGAGAGTTTTTGTAGAAAAGGGACGCTGGCACAGGCATCGTCTATCAGTTTCCCCACTTTTCTAATCCGCTTTTTCTTCATGGGCTGTAATTCATGGAAAAGGTGGATTTTTAGATTTCCGGCTATGGAAAAGGTTGAAAGTGCCGGAGCATCTTGCTCCCGAGTGATATAGCACACATCTCCCTGGAAGCCGCTTCGACTGAGAGAATGAAAAAAGGGAGCCAGATCTTTCTCGGAATATCCACTCCCCATAGCCAGGATGAGGTTTTTGTTCATAGAATCTTTCTTGTCATGAGGGTTGCCCTATCTTCTGGAGTCAGATTTCTGGTGAATAATGAACCGGAATGATGGCTGTAATGGCTAGGAAACGGAAAGATATTATTTGGTAGAGGGCCCTGCCACTTGAAGCGAGGATGTTCGCAGGATGGATAAGGGAATGCCGCCTTGTCCCATGGAATGCTCATACCGGACGGCAGGGGCTCCCGTATTATAGGGAATTCCCAGATGTTGACGAACATCAGCTTCCAACCAGTCGCGCAATCGTACCAGTTCCTTAGCGCTCAAATAGTCTGTGTAAACATAGGAGGTATATTCCCCCGGGATGCCCTTATAATATTCGGCTGTTTCCCGGTAATCGACGGCTACACTATGTAGGGTATCTCCGGTCTTTTTATAGGTGTAGGTCCAAATTCCGGGTTTGGTCTCTACGGCTTCATCGAAGTATGGGGTGCCAGGGTAGGTGGTAATGACCGTTGAATCAAAATCATCCGGTCCTACGTCAATTAGCCAGTCTCGAGTCGCACGAATGGTTTCCTCAGATTCCCCAGGATGTCCTAAGGACATGAGAGCTTTCACTTTTAAGTTATGTCGTTTAGCGATCTCCATGCAGCGCGTATTGTCGTCCTGAGAAGCCTTTTTCTGAATATTGGTCAGAATTCGTTCGTGCCCGGATTCAAACCCCACAAGCACCCACCGAAATCCCGCTCGATACATGGCTTCCGCTTGTTCGTCCGTGAAGAGTTCGGCTTTGATAAATCCACGAAGGCGAAAGTCCACCCCCAGGTCTTCTTGGGTTTTAGCAATGAGGTTCATTAATTCCACGAACTTGGGGTTCACATTCAATTCATCGTCATAGAACATGAATCCCCTGACTCCGTAGTTTTCGTATAAGTGGACGACTTCTTGGACAATGCTTTCTGAGGTACGCATACGAATTCGGCGCAAAAACGGACTCATCCGGCCGCCACAGAAACCACACCCGAAGGGGCAGCCTAATTGAGCGATTAATGACAGCGCGCGAACCCCGTCGATTTGGTATTGGTAGCTATCGACATCCAAAAGATGTCTGGCTGGTAAAGGAAGTTCGGTTAATCGTTTGTTGGTGAGGAACAACTCGGATTTGGGGTCATCCCCATCAACCAATTTCGGGGGATGGTCGGTTAAGGCTCTAAATATTGCCTCTTCGCCATCACCAGTCACCAAGACGTCGAACATATCTAACAATTGGTTCAATCCGGTGGTTCCCCGGCCTGCGTGGTTGTGTTTCGTTTCATATAAATGTGCCGCATGAATGAGGGTGACGTGGGGCCCTCCTAATATGATCCGAGCATTCGGCTGAACTTCCCGTATGGCTTTGTGAATTTTAGATGTTGCGGGCATTTGGGGGGTTGTGGCAGTCAATCCATAACAGGTTGTCTGATGGCTTATGGCATAGTCATATACCACCTGTTCAAAATTTTCTACCCCAGAAAGATCCAACATGTCGACCCTAATTCCCGCGTTTTCTAACACCGCTGCAATTTTTAAAATTCCCAGGGTCATGAAAACTCGTTCGTCTAAGAGGAAAATTGAGGGTGGTGTGATGAGGCAAATTTGTGACACCATTTTATAGGCTCCTTTGGAATGGAGGAGGGGCTTTGGATTGCTAAACACGACCGAAAGCAGCCTCCTTTTTAAGAATCGCGTTGAAATTTGGAATCGTTTCTTTTTTGCTTTTTTTGAGTGTGATAACGGGTTTTCTTTTGAGTCAAGGTTTGAACTATCTAGATCTTAGGATGGCGAACTTTAGGCCATCAATGAAGATAGGATGATTCAAATTTCGTATTTAATTGTGTCTGTTGAAATGACAACCTCGAAAGATGCACGATGTTTTTCTCGCCTGGTATCTTATGCTTCATCTTTTCATTGGACCTTTTAGCAAGAATAAGGCCATTGAGGAGACAATTTTTATGAATGGTAAACCAATGCAGCCGGTATCCTCCTGCCATGGGTTTTTTTTGCCGCCTGTTGTGAATATCAGAAGTTTAGAAAATATTTTAACCTGAGGCTGCATTCCCAAGAAAAATTGCGACATAAGACTTTTAGTACTTTGGGATGAATTGGGAAAATAGTAAAAAAATTCTCAAAACCATGGTAGGGATGACTAGAAACCATACCGCAATTATCAAAATAAATCTAGGGGGTTGCTCTTAGGGGAACTATGCCTGGAGAGTGTTCACCAAATAATAATCTCTCCAAATCTCTTCATTAGTCCACCAAGGTTTTGATTGGGACTATTAGGGTTAGTGGATGAATTCTTCATGCCATGCCTGGAACATGAGAAGACTCCACAGGAGCGTATCATGGTCCTGCCATCCGGAAAGGTGTTGTTGCCAAGCCCGGCGTACGGATTTAGGCACCAGAAGTCCTTGTTCGCGAAGGCGGGTCTCATCCAGGAGGTGCTCGGCCCACTCGCGTAGAGGACCTTTAATCCAATCTGATACCGGCACGGCAAAACCCTTCTTCGGGCGTTCAGTGAGCTTTGGAGGGACATATCGCTCTAGGACCTTGCGAAGAATAATTTTTCCTCTATGCTCCTGTAAGCGCATCGAAAGGGGAAGGCTCCAGGCAAATGCAACAAGTCTGGTATCCAGTAAGGGACAGCGGACCTCAAGGTTGACGGACATGCTGGCACGGTCCACTTTAACCAGAATATCATCGGTCAGAAAGGTGACAAAGTCTAAATGCATCATGCCTTGTAGGGGATTTGACACGGCGGCCCAATCCCTTGGATTTGTCAACAGACAGGTCGTCTCCTCTGCGTGAAGAACATAGTCTTGAATTCGTTGACATCGAGCATGTCTGAGTGCCACGAGGTCAACGGGACTAGTTGCCGAAATCCATCTGGATTTTTTTTCAATCTTTCCAAAGAATTTTTTCCAGTTTGAGATTTCATCCGATTTCTGATTGTTGGACTGCCCCAAAAGACTCCAGCTAGCTTGGCCGATGGATGTCATGGCATTTGCCATTTGTTGGCGAACCCAAAGGGGTCGGCTCCCCCACGTTTCCCACCGTTTGAGGCATTCAGGATATTTGGTATATCCGGCAAAGAGTTCATCCCCCCCATCCCCGCTCAGAGCAACCTGAACGTCCTGTCGAGCCAATTGAGCAAGAAGGAGGGTTGGGATCTGAGAGGAGTCGGCAAAGGGTTCATCGTATATTTTGGGGAGTGTTGGGATGATGGCCAGTGCATCTTCTGGGGCGATATACAGTTCGGTATGATCGGTTCCAAGGTGTCGAGCGATATCTTTGGCATGTTGGGCTTCATTGTATTCCGATTCCCAAAACCCAATCGAAAATGTTTTGATAGGGCGAGGGCTAATAGATTGCATCATGGCCACCACCATGGTGGAGTCGAAGCCACCTGATAGCAAGGCTCCCAGGCTGACATCAGCGATCATTCGGCAACCGACGGTGTCTTGTAATAATTTTTCGAGCTCGCCCGTTGCCTCTGCTACCGATCCCTCGAATGGGTGGCGTTCCCCATCTTCAGCAACGGTTCGTGCCGACCAATACGAACGAGGTCTCGTATTATCTAATGTGCTTTTGGCGTTGATCGTAATGAGGTGGCCTGGAGGGAGTTTGTAAATGCCTTGATAAATTGAATAGGGCGAAGGCACCCAGGAGTATTTGATGAATAGTCCTAGGGAATTCGGATCGATCGACGCAGAAAATTCTGGGTGTACTCGCAAGGCTTTAAGCTCGGACCCAAAGAGAAAGGTATTCTGGGACCAACCATAATAAAGAGGTTTCTTGCCCACAGGGTCTCGGACGAGTGTGAGGAATTGTTGCTTTTGGTCCCAGAGGGCAAACGCAAACATTCCGAGGATGTTGGAAAGCGTTTTCTCAAGACCCCATTCAGTGATGGCCGCCAGAAGAACTTCCGTATCGGAATGGCCTCGGAATTGAAATCCATCACCCTCAAGCTCTTTGCGAATATCTTTGAAATTATAGACCTCACCATTATAGGCAAGTTGAAATCGACCACAGGCTGAGGTCATGGGTTGATGCCCTTCCTTCGAGAGGTCTTGGATGGAAAGCCGTCTGTGTCCCAACGAGACTCCACGTTTGGCATCAACCCACACACCGACGTCATCAGGTCCACGATGCACCAGGGCATCGGTCATCCGTTCGGTAACGGATTGCATCCAATCTCGGGACGAAAGATGATGGGGGTTAAAAAATCCGCATATCCCGCACACCGTGAGGGCTCCTCTCTAGGATTAAGAACTTATTTGGTGAATAAGGCCTGATGATAGTGTTCCGCAATCGTGCGGATGTCAAATTCGTGTGCCCGTGACCGAAGCCGCTCTTTGCTGGGCGGATGTTCGAGCGTTTGAATAATGGCTTGTGCTAAGGCCATGTCATCTCCTACCGGAACTAATGGGCCAAATGCGCCATTGTCCAAAATTTCCTGCGGGCCACTACGACAATTGGTGCTGACGACCGGACATCCGCAGGCAAGAGCCTCAATCAGGGCGTTGGGTAATCCTTCTAACATGGAAGATAAAACGAAAGCGTTCGCCCGAGACATAAAGGCATAGGGATTGTCTGAAAATCCGGGTAAAGAAAGGTCAGAATCGATCCCTAATTCTGTCGCAAGTTTTTCCAGGGTTGAGCGTTCCCGGCCTTCCCCGAGTATGACTAACCGTGCGGGGAGTGTTGCGCGTAGATGAGCAAAAGCCTTTAACAGGGTTGGAAAGTCTTTAGCCGGTACGAGACGTCCGACGCCTAAAATGATAGGAATGCCTTCTTCTTGAAACCAGGGATGCGAGACAGGCAGGGTTGCTTGGGTATTGATGTGCTCAGTGAGTATGGGATTGTAAATGGTGGTAATCCGTTCCTGGGAGACCCCGATGCAAGATGAAATATCATCAGCGACTCCCTGTGAGACGGTGACGATCCGATCAGCTTGGGGATAGACCATTCGTAGTAAAGGCAAGACAAAACGCCATCGCCATTTTCTTGATTTTTGAATGACGGTTGAGAGGGTTGACCGTTCACTGACAACAATCCGGGTTTGAACGGCAGCGATTTTTCTAGCCAAAATGGCCACCAGGTTGGCATGGGTTTTTGCAGAAAGGAGCGCATCGGGTTGTGTTCGAATCAGATAAGCCGTCAAATCAGAAAGATAACGAATGGTTTTGGGAGGTTTTTTGGGCAGGAGAATTGGGAGTAAAAGTGTCAGAGCCAAGGTAGGATTCTCTCTGAGCACGAGAAGTCGGCTAGCCAGAGTTGGGGAAGGTTGGAGAGCCACGACATTAATCTGAGGGGAAACGGAATCCAGAAACGCACCCTTGGGTTGGCAGAGAAGAAGATCGACCTTGTGCCCAGCCGTCGCAAACTCGTTGGCCAGGTGGAGCATGACTCGTGCAACGCCACCTCCAGCTAAGGAGGGAATGAAGATGACCAGGTGTTTTGTTATGGAAGAATAGCCCTCATTTATTGGTTCGGTTTTCATGGAGAAATGTTGTTTGGATTGAGCGTCAATCGAACGAGAGAAGCCTCAGTGGAAAAATTGGCTGTTCAGTGGGTTAGGAGGATTGAGGCCATATTTTGTGTGTGAGAGTTGAGAATGCGTGAGTTCGCAAGGGCGAACTGAAAAAATACGTTAACGCTCTCCACCCAATATTTTTCCGAGCAGTCCAGCAGGCTTGCAGCCACTTTTCACCGAGTGCGGCGGAAAATGCGGGTTCTGCGTAACAGTGAGTCTGGGCATTGGCTTGTTGCAATTGGGAAAGCCATGTTCGAGCCCAGGTCAGGTAATTTGCATCGGGAATGAATTCGGATTTCCGCATGCGGGATAGGGTTAAATGCGGGTGAAAGTCATCCTGAGAATAGGCGACTCCTAATTCTTGCAGTTGCGACCTGATAATTTCTTGCTTTTTGGCATCACCAAGGTCCGGAGTTTGTCCTGTAATTTGTTCTGGATGAATGCGTCCGTAGACCAAACATTCTGGAAGGTTGGCGACCTTGTAGTGCTTGGTCAGTCTGACATGAAGTTCATAATCCTGGCAGCGCGGGAAATCGTTGCGATAGCCATATTTTCGTAAAATAGCCGTCCGTGCCATGATGGAACGGTTACTCATAGCGCACCGGAAGAGAAATTGTGCATGAATATCATCTGAAAGCACTGGTTGTCGTTTGATTTTCTTGAGAGGCGTTCCATCTTTGTCCATCATCTGACACCAGCTTCCAACCTGGGCATACTCGGGGTGAGTATCAAGGAAGTCAACCTGTTTTTCCAGGCGATGGGGGAAGGCGCGATCATCACTGTCTAACATGGCCATGTACTGTCCCCGAGCCAGCTCGACTCCTTTATTGCGGGTTTTGGGAATGCCAAGATTGTGGTCGTTGCAGACTAAACGAATGCGGGGGTCAGAAAAGGCGCGAATTTTCTCTACGCTGGTGTCTGTGGATCCATCATCGACTAACAGGATTTCAAAATTCGAAAATGTTTGGGCCAAAATACTTTCAATGGCCTCTCCAACGTATTGCTCTCGGTTATAGACTGGGATAAACACCGTGACTTTCGGAGTATTCACTGGGTCCCTCCGGAACAATTCTGTGGTTTGCCAGATGCCAAGTGTTTGTTACAATCCCGTTTTACCATAGGGTTCTTTTTGTCGTCGTCCTTTGTCTCTTGTCTGGTTGTTTGTGGAACCAGCGAATCTTATACCACCAATCCGGTAATTGCTATCACGACCGATTGTGATGCTACATTCGTGAAAAACCCTGCTTTATGGATGCCGAACGATCGATTAAGCAAATCTCTCCATTTTTTCGGAAACGGGTAAAATATTTCCTTTCCCGTCTCTTTGGCACCCGTCTTCAAAAGGCAAAAGGCCTGTATTATGTCACGGTCAATGATCATCAATTTAAACGTCTTATTCTCTGTGATTCATATTTGGCTGCCGAAATTGAGCACCATTTGGATGCTTTTCGAGAAAGCGGGTATTTCCCCCCTCTTGTGGCGCGTTACGAACATGAAATTTGGCTCGAGTATGTGGAAGGTGTTCAAGTTCGATCGGTCGATGAGGATTTTGTCCTCAAAATAGCGGAATTTTATGCCTTGATGTATGGGAAGGCTCCACAATTAGTGAGGACAGCACAAGCACCTTATCCCAGTCAGTTGTTCCAAGACCTTCGTTTTCTCCATCAAATAGGTGTGTTTACTCAAGATGTGCATAGGGATCTTCAACAAGCAGGTGAAGCGATCATTCCGGAAGAGGTATGGGTCGGTTATGACTACACCGACCCTGTTCTGAAAAATTTTCTTCTTCGGCCAGACAATAATCAAATATGTGTTGTCGATGTTGACGGGTTAGCGGGAAACCAGCTGTTAGGAATTGGGGTCGCTAAAGCCTGTGTTCGGTGGTTAAAGCCTCATCAGGATTTGTTCTTTTCCTCCCTGGAGAACCATGGTGCCCCGGACATTCAACGGTATTTTAGTTTTATCGAGCTCTGTTTTCTGGCCAAGTGGATGAAGCGGGCCTTTCTCGAGCATGATTGGAAAGTCATTGATGTCTCCCACTTTGAACGTTTCCTTCGACGATCATAGAGTCGTCAGGGTGTCGCAAGTTTATCAAGGGGCTGAGGTATGGAGAATTGAAAAGATTGATTCAAGGTGTCATTAATGCCTTGGCTAATACTTCTCCAACGATTTTGTTGCCAACCGTTGAATAGTGACTACTTCGATCTGAAATTAACTCGTCTAATGAGGAAACCTTAGCCTGATGAACCAGTTCGCTGGATGGGTCTACGAGTTCATGGGTGGACCCTAATTCCTCAAGAAAATCCTGGTAATCGAGACTCTCTCTCTCCAGTAATCGTTTAATGGGTTTTTCAGTGGGAAGATGAACAATCATGAACCGTCCCCCCGATTCCTCAACTTCCGCCCTGAATTTTTGAATAATTCGCCACACGACTTTTCTGGACATCGAATCGCGAGCAAAAAAGTCGTATCCTTTTTTCCTCGGGGAGAATTTTATAGTGACCCCAGTGATAATAAATGAGGCAAGGCGGCTCTTGTAAATGGGGAGGTTTTCATAATTCGCCTTCTGGTAAAAAAACTCATGGTCTTTGAATTCCCATTCGTTGAAATTTTTAAAAATAGAAATGAGATTTTCAGGTCGAACGGTCGGAACATTAATAAGGCGTAACGCTTCATTTTCGATGATAAATCGAGGTTTGGTAAAAATGACCCCGGTATCGGGGCTATAGAGCATACGAATGAGATTCATCGTTCGCTTTACATTAGAATTCTGAAAGCCAAAAATAACTATATGAGGGTGTAACGGTTTTCCGTGTTTTCTCCAACGAAGGAAGGCTTGATCGATGGCATATCCTTGGCCGCCCAAGTTAATCACTTCTATTTTTCGTCCATTGGCTACCATGGTTTGTTCTAGGACGTTCCCCCAACTTTCTTCATACGGCACATCGTCACCGTGGGTAAAAGAATCTCCAAAGATGGCAATACGTATGGTTTCGGGTGAGGGATGAGGTGGGGTTTCTGGACGAGAAGAAGGCGTTCGAACCCCGGCGCTGTTTGAAAAGTACAGCCCATTAGCCGATTGACTATTGGGTCGTACGGCCCATCCAAGATCAGGGTCATATTGGGTGTAACTCGATTGCTGTGTGATGTAATGTTTCAGCTTTTCTTCCAAGCTGTGTATAGGAAATTGAAATGGGCGGATTCTTCGATCAAGGATTGAGATATTGCCATCCACATCGGTTTGGGACATGGTGCGTAGAATAATTTCCCCTCCGATAAGCGTCAGGAAGATGGAAGCGATTATAAGAGTGATCTGGGAGAAAGAATTATTATTGCGCATACCTAGTGAATCTCGTTTTCGGTGAAGGCGGTATTAACGAACATGTCAAAGGATGTTGATGGTTCGAACAACTTGGGAATGGGAGAGTTTCGCTCGAAGGATTTAGTATCCTTTTGAAGACTTTCCGAGTCTTCGCTGCAACCGATCAAGCCAGGTAAAACGATTGATCACGACAATAAACACTTTTCTCATGTGATCTGTTGGGCAATGAATTTCTTTAACCCCATGCCAGGAATTGCCCTTTCGCGCGAATAGCAAGCTATAGTTGCCTATCGCTTTTGAGGTTGAGGCCTGCTTGAAATCTTCAAATTTTGGTGCAGATTGGCGGTCAAACTTTCCTTCGTCATCAAGGATGACCGTTTCTCCTCCCCAGCTTTCTTGCCAGTCTTTCTCGGTGTTGAAGTAAAAGATATGGGATCCAAGTTTATGTTTGGCATCGCAATGAGGGGAAACGGAGCATCCATTGGGGGTGTAGTGCCAATGCAGGGTTAATTCTAAGGAATTGACATTGAATAATTGTTTGAGCCATGTCAGATAGTCTGGACTCTGCAACTCGGCAATGAAGGCTTTCCATGGAGGGGATAAAGAAAGCCCGTCCTCGTATTCCAGTGTAAAACGATCATGACTTTGTTGGCCATGGGCTCGTTTGACTCCGAACCTCCGTTCAAATTGGGAAACGTCAGGTAGGGTTGCCAAGAGTTGTTCATGCCCTTCTGGGGTGAGTAATCCTTCAGGGTTCATCCATGGATAGGGCTTGGCTTGTTGGAATGCCTTTGGGTCAATAGCGGCGAGGCGTGGAAAATTTAAATAGGTCATGGCAGTGTCATGCTAATGGGTTGCGTGGTGAAGCCAACGTGCCAGGAGTTTTTCAGAAAATTGAGCAAAAGATGAGCGTGGCCGTAGGTGTTCTCGACGAAGGGGAGACAACTCCTCGTTGAGGTCATAGAGGATAGGGTCTCCGGTGCGAATTCTGAGATTGGCAATATCCGTATCATTGATGTGATCCAAGTGTTTTATGAGTCCACGTAGGCTATTATGATGAGCCACGATGAGGATATGCTTCCCTTTCCGCAGTTCGGGAATGATGACATCCTGCCAGAAGGGTAAAAGGCGTACAAGTGTGTCTCGAAGGCTTTCACTCTGAGGCAGTTCGGTAGACGGAAGATGGGCATACAAAGAATCATTTCCGGGAAAACGGGCATCCGTGATCTCGATGGGTGGGGGTGGGACATCAAAATCTCGTTGCCACGACACGATTTGTTTGGTTCCGTACTTTTTCCTTGCCTCGAACCACGTTAGGCCTTGGAGGGCACCATAATGGCGTTCATTTAAACGCCAATCTTTATGAGTTGGGAGATGTGAAAGTTGCATCGTCTCAAGGACGATATTCAGGGTATCAATGGCACGATTGAGATAAGACGTAAAACAGAGATCAAATGACAGGCCACGAGCCTTTAGCAGTTGGCCTGCGTGTTTAGCTTCGGTAATGCCAGAAGCGCTTAAGCCAACATTTGCCCATCCAGTGAAGCGTTTTTCCTTATTCCAAAGACTTTTCCCATGGCGGAGAATGGTGAGTGTACTCATGAAAAAATATCTGCTCAATCAAAAATTGTTGAATAAAAAAGGCATCAATTTTCTGATTGTGGAAGGACAAAGCTGGAAGACGTCTTCATAAGAATCATATAAATCCACGTGAGCTTTCTTCTTCATTCCTTATCCATCGAGAGACTTTGGAAAAGTTCTGATACGCAATGTGCTCAAGGATGCGGTTTTATTTGCGGCGCAATGGGAAACCGATTATGAGTCTGGGTAAACTGGGACTGTCTGTTTTCTATGAAAACGTACTTGTTGTTTTGCATATTACGTTAGCATTTTTTCTAGATCTCGACAATTGATATCTCGGACAAGCGGGACTTGAATTAAAGGTGTCAAAAGGAAAGTCTCATGCTAATCTTCACCGGTATATTATCACCAAGGATTGACTTGGGGATTCTAGGAATGGTGATGGCTCGTAATGTTGTTTCAAGAGACGTTCTACATTAATCCCGCTCTGAGGCCGTCAATGGCCAATATTGGGATTTCCCAATTTAATGATTTTACCAATTACTCGGGAGGGGTATTGGTCTCTCGCCCATCTAAGCGACAGGTTCGAACATTATACCTTGATGTGGCTGGACATCGGAAAAAATATTTTCTCAAGCAAGCCGGTCCGCAGCCAGTGGCGGACATTCTAAAGGCATGGCGCTGTTGCCAATGGCCTTGTTCGGAAATGGCCAGAGAGCTGCTAATTATTCAGCTCTTCCGGGATCAGGGGATTCCGGTCATGAATCCAGTTGCCTGGGGAGAACGTAGAGGATTTGGGTGGTCGATGGGGGGATTTATGTTGGTTGAGGAAGTGGTAGGACGGGAATTTGTCGAAGTCTACCGAACGGCTCTACCCCACAATCGAAGACGGTTGATGCGGGTCTATGGAGAATTATTGGGGACGCTGCATCAAAGGGGAATCGACTCGAAGGTCCACCCAAGAGATCTCATATGCGTGTCGGAGGATTTTCACAGCTTTCGAACTTGCTTGGTTGTCATCGATCGTGAACGAGGCCAGACTCACCTTGTGGATCTATCCTTACAAGATCGTGGAAAACGGTTAGCGGATATTTGGGTAAAGGGATCGTTTACCCTCGGACGACCCAGCATTCGGGAATTGTTAGTTTTCTTGTCGAGTTACTGTGAGGCATCCGATTTGAAACAAGGGAGGCGGGCCTGGTGTGGGGATTTGGTTCAAAGGATTACGGGCCGTACTGCCCAAATACTTGGGAGGGATAGAAGGTTTTCAACCCTTGAGCTGGATTTTAAGGAAAAGTATGGTGTGCGTCATAAGTAAATGTATGAGGTGGGGAGTAGTAAACGAGAAATCCGTCCCTCATGATTCTTAAAAGAATCTCTGATGATATGCTGACCCTATCCAGAAAAAACAAGCTGATGGTTATGGCCATCTCTCTGTCCCTTGGACTTCTGTTGTTCCTAGGAGAAATAGGGGTGCGTTTTTTTGTGGAAAATGGGGACATTACCCCTGAGGTGTTAAGAATGAGATCTGTGCAGTACGAACCGGTGGTTTTTGCCAGGCATGCGTTTAAGCAAGAAGCTCGCATCGTGAATTATCCATTTGGAAAAAAGAAAGATTTGGTGTGGGAAATTAATGAAAAAGGATACCGCGGTCAGAATTTTGAAGTTCCCAAGCCAAAGGGGCTGATTCGAATAATGGTATTTGGAGAATCGTCGGTCTTTGACACAAAAAGTACGAGAGGGGAGGATTGGCCTCACCGTATAGAAATAAAATTGAAAAAAACTTGGGTTTGCGAACTTGGAAGTGATCAATGCCGGAGTAATCGGGCATACGGCGGTGGAATCCGTTGGGCGGTTATTTTCCGAGGGTTTTGTTTTCGAACCGGATTATGTTCTGATTTATAACGCTTGGAATGACATCAAATATTTCAGCTCTTCTAAAACCGTTTTTCGGACATTGCAACCATCTCTTCAAGGCTTCGATCCAAGAATTCATAATACCTGCGTCATCGATCGTTGGTTGTGTGAGTGGTCCCAGCTTTATACGGTCTTAAGACGAATTTACTATAAAACGAAAATGAAGATCGGCAATGAGGCATTGCGTGGGATGGAGACAAACGAAATTTTATCAAGGCACTCAATACAAGCGAATTTCGACAATATTAATTGCCATTGGAAATGTTTGTAAGTTTGGCTCGTAATATCGGCGCGTAGCCAATTCTCATGACGTAAGCTCGCTTGGTTGTATCTGAGAAAATCTTAACTCAAGAAAAGACTAAGCGAGTTGACTAGCATCATGTAGGGTTAAGCCAGGAACCTTAGTGGGGCTTTTGAGCAGTTAGATAGCATTGTGTGGAGCGTTTCAACCGTAAACGGAGCTATGCTCATTGATGCCTCAGTCCACCTCTCTAAAAAGGAATGGGTCATTGATGATCACGTGCATTTGATGTCAAAAGGCTCTGATTCTCTCGCAGAAATTGTCGCCAACTCGACTCTGGAAGTACTCAGAAGGGAAAAATCGGATGGAGCCAGTTCTTATCGACCGTATTCCAGAATTCCATAATTTTTGTGAAAGCATTTAGGGAGAGGAGTGTACGTATTGCGGAATTCATGTGAACAAAATCCGGTCAATATGGTAAAATCATTGCTTGCTCATTTTTTTGCAAGGGAGCTAACCTGGGCCAGGTTTGCCATGAAGGAATGTAGGGGACTTCAAAAATCCGGTATTTTACACCTAATGGTGTTAAGGTTTTTTTAATGAAAAGATCATTGGTGAAACGGGTAGTGCTCAAAATATGTAAACGATTGGCCTGGGTGGCAAGTTGGTTCATAAAGCCAATTTCTATTCTACGCTTAACAGGTATTTTGCCTTTCCGTGTGGTCTCATTTTTAGAGTTTGAGCCGCTCTACTTTCACGATCAGGCTGTATTTAATAGCTCAAAATCACATTCATATTCAGGAGAAGAACTTTGGACTTTTCCGCCCTTCCATAATGTCTTAATAAGTCATATTGTAGAATTAAAAAACGGAACAGCTACTGGAGGGGGATATGTATTTGACGAGGACGGGCGACTCATTAAAGAAGCGTCGCAAAAATATCGAGCTCAACACCAATGGGCCTATGTTAGTCAACCATTTGCTTTTTCTCCCAAAATAATGGATTTCAATTGTGAGGTTGCGATCCTCACCGCTTCTAATCATCAGGTATATTGGCATTGGCTTTTTGAGGTGCTTCCTCGTTTTGCGATGCTTGAGAAAACGAGGAAAAAGCCTGAAAAATTCTATTTACAACATAGATATCAATTCCAACGTGAATCTTTGGAGATATTAGGGAGCGTGCCGAAGGATGACATTATTGACTGTGATCAAGTTCCTATTATTTCAGCATCGAAAATGTTTATTCCATGTCAGCAAGTTAACGGCAACTATCCAAGATGGATTTGTCAATTTCTCCGTGAACGGTTTCTTCCACATGCGATAAAGAAGGCTGACCTCAAACGTGTTTATATTTCTCGGGAAAATGCTCATCATAGAAAGGTAAGCAATGAATCAGAAATTATAGAACTTTTGGAAGCGTTTGGGGTTGTTCCTGTACGATTAGAGAAATTATCATTCTTGGAACAGCTTAGGATTTTTTCTAATGCAGAATTGGTCATAGGGCCGCATGGTTCAGGACTCGGTAACTTGGTCTTTTGTTCAAAGGGCACTCAAGTCATTGAACTTTTTCCGATAACCACCATTGATGCTTTTTTTGCGCTTAGCCAAGAATTGGAATTAGATTATTATTTTTTGCGAGCTCGAAACGGTATTGCCAAGGGTAATGTGAAGAATTTCGGAAGTGATAATTTTAGTATTGATCCTAAAGACCTTTTGAAGACTCTTGAGTTTGCTGGAGTCCGCACAAGGTAAACGTCATGGAAAGAGAAACTCCTTTTTATTGAGCCTTGTATAGAATTTGGCAGTTGCTGATGGCTTAATTTTCAAAATTATAAAATAAACTACAGCCAAAAAAAATAAAAAAGGTTGGGCAGGCAAACCTTGTGCGGTCCTACAGGTAAGAGGCGAGATCACTTTCTTCGAAGCTGCCCTAAGGTGGCTTAAGGCGCTGTTTGAAATCAATAATACTTCGTCTCCCAGTGGTCTTGTTGCGGAAGAATGAAGTCCTCAATGCGGGCTAGCTTGCGGGCTACGAGCCAAATGAGAACATCGCGGGCTTCTAACGGAGATCTTAGAGGTACGCAAAGCGGAGTGCTATAGCGATGGTAGATGATCTCAAAGGAATTTAAGGTTAAGGATTTGACTAGTGCTTCCGGATTAAATGTGTGAAAACCGTGAGCGAAATAACCATTTACACATGTGTGGAGCATATATATTCCTCCCGTGCGTACCATACGCAAGGAATTCTCGATGCATTGTCGGGTATCGAATACGTGCTCAATGGAGCCGATATCCAAAAAGAGTCCATACCGATCGTGTTCTGTTGGAGGGACTGGCTGATTCATATCGTATCGTTTGTCGGCTCTGTCATCAAATAGATCAATCACGCTCACGTCCTTAATCCCACGATTCCCTAAAAGTTCAACTATATCTCTTGCTCGAAACTCTTGTGGTACTTCAAAGTCGGAATGGCTGAGGCCCAGAAAAGCGCGTCGTTTCCGATGAAAGGCCTGTTTGATTTTTTTTATCTTTTTTTTAAGTGGGAGATTAGAGAATTTTTCGAAGTAGGTTGTTTTAACTCCTATCTCCTGGAATCCGAACACTATCGCGGGCTCGCTGAAGAATCCAGGTATGTCGAAGATTTCTTTATAAAAGTGGGTATGTTCATGAAAAATTCCCATTAATTTCAGTCTCCTTTTAGGTCGTGGTTTAAGAAAAAAGATGACAGGTCACTGCAGGGAGGTTTGGTGTAAGCTTCCCTGTCAAGCAGACAGGTCTGGTCTTCCCCCGATTTCGTGGACAGGTTAGTGAAGAGTTGAACTTCCCTCGTTTCTGTGGACACTCACCCTGAAACAGCCATCTGCTCCTCGTACGCTGTTGGGCTGATATTTCCGAGGTGCTGATGGCGTCTCGCCCGATGATCAAACACCTCAATATAATCGAAGATTGCCGCTCGTGCGGCTTCACGAGTTTTAAACCTGTGGCGTCGGATTTTCTCCTTCTTCAGGCTTCCGAAAAATGATTCGCCCGCGGCGTTATCATAACCGTTGCCTCGGCGACTCATGCTCGAGAGCAGGCCATGTGTTTGACAGAACCGAGTCCATTCGTCACTACTGTATGGCGACCCCTGATCCGAGTGAATAATGACGTCTTGCTTGGGCTGGCGTCGCCAAATAGCCATCAGCAAGGCGTCTAACACAATCTCCTTCGCCAAGGTGGGCTTCATGGACCAGCCAATGATTCGGCGAGAAGCGAGATCCATCACCACCGCCAGGTACAGCCACCCTTCATAGGTCCGAATATACGTGATGTCGGTCCCCCACGCCCGATCGGGCCGGTTTATTGTAAACTGTTGCTGTAGGCGATTGGGAGCCGCTACTGCTGGCTTCGAATAACGCATGCCTGGCTTTTTATATCCACGCTGGGCGCGGATATTGTGAAGCTGTTTGAGTTGGGCAATCCGGTTCTTGCCCACGCGTTCTCCCACTGCGCGCAAATCGCAGAGAATGCGGGGGGAGCCATAGGTGCGACCACTCGCTTCATACGATTCTCGAATGAGGCCCAATACGCGCAGGTCGTCTTTTGCTCGCTGTGATGGGGGACGCGTCACCCCGGCATCATACCCACTGCGCGCAACCCCCACTAGCCGACACATCGACTGGACCGCGTACCGGTTCTGATGCTCGAAGATGAACGCGTACCTCACGCCGGGTTGTTCGCGAAGGAGGCGGCGGCTTTTTTTAAAATGTCTCGCTCGTCCTGCGCCCGGCGCAGGTCGGCCTTTAGCGTCAGATTCTCGCGTCGAACTTCTTTGAACTCCGCCTCATAGCGATCCGTGGCATTCGGGCTAGACACCTTCACCCACTTGTACAGACTTTGCACCGAAATCCCCAAGCGCTTGGCAACATCGCTGACGGAGTAGCCCCGTTCGATGACCTGCTTGACCGCTTCTTCTTTGAACTCATCCGCCAATCGCCCCGTGGTCATGCCGTGTCCTCCTTTGGTTTATTTTCACGCGTCGGAGTGTCCACGAAACCGAAGCAAGTTCACTATGTAAGCTTCCTCGTCACGTGGACAGGTTAGAACTAACGTTTTCGGGGAGGAGGTTGAAAGCGTACAGCCCAAAAACATTCTTGAAAATCAAAAGGACTTGAATTGGGAATTGTGGAGAACGGTATTATTTTTTGTGTGTTAGTGAATACCTTAATGAAAGGCTATACAATTGTATAACCTGTGATGGAGCCATCTCTTGCAAAAATCAGAGAAGGTTTTATCCAACAAAAGAGTGAATATTTTTGGTTTTTGATATACTTGTAAAGTTCACTAGACAGAATTTCTTCTATTGTTTCTGCATGTATTTCCACTACTAGTACTTTTGGTTTATACGTTTCAAAATTGAGAGATTCCAGTACTGGCAATTCGTGACCTTCCACATCGATGCTCAGTACATCGATCTCTGTTTTTGAAAATTGGGTTTCGGCAAGAATGCTGTCAAGCTTTCTGCTTCTAATTTTCTTCAAGGCATAATTCCTTCCCGGTTTTTCTGCCTCCATGGATTCGGCGAAGTCTTTGTTAAGTGTATTGACAGGGCTATAGACTCTGGAACAATAAAATTCTAGATCTTGTTCCTCATTTGATATTGCCGCGCAAATGTTGGTTGAATTTTTCCTTGTCATGTTGAACATCTGAACTTTGAATTCATCCATGTCGATATTAATCCCGTTCCAATGTTTTTTATGAAGCAAATAGGTGTTGGACCAGTGTTTGGGATGAAAGCATCCAATGTCTACATAAAAACCACCTTCCTTAGATCTAAAGATATTACTAAGAACAACATCTTCCCCAAACTGTGAGAAGTATTTATTTCCATATCTCTTAAAAAATAGGTCATAGGATAAATAAATTGGTCGGATGACTTTCGATTTGCTATTAGTAATCTGGAATTTTAGGTAGGCCTTGAGAGGCTTGAGGATTTTTTTTAGAGGGTTCTTCATTTTTGGTATGGGCTTCCTGATAATGAAATAGACTTGACGCGAATCTGCTGTTGAACAGCAGAAAAATTTTGTATTTTATGGGTATGCGATAGGCTATGAAGGATTAATGCCGATGATCTCAATTCGCTGGTGCTTTTCAATGTCCAATTGGGCACGAGGTTGAATAATTGGGTGAAAGGCTTGTTTGATTTTAACCGGGACCATTTGGAGGCATATAGATTCGTGAATGTATCTTAGTTAAATTTCAGGTAGATATTCCCGTGATTCGAGAAAATATCAGCTTCAATAAGCTAATCTGGAGTTTAAGGGGATAGGTAGAATGTTGCAACGTCGGTTACAATGAAGAATGATCCTTATGTTTAAATGGAAACTATATAGAGTATATTTAACAGAATTCTAATATTCCAACATCTTAAAAGATGAAAATTTATTATTTTTGATTTTGAGTCCTCTTTTTCCCCATCAGCCGGTTATAGCGGGTATTCCTTAGGAGCATTTAAATACGTGGGGATGGTGTTATTTGGAAGTGGCATGGAATTGGAAAACATAGATATCCCAATCTAGGTCTTTTCCGTGGATTGGAAAAATTTTGTGTAGGTCTTAGAGTCGCATGGAAATATTTGCCAGGCTTTCAACTTTGGTTTTTCGGAAGTATTCGAATTTTCTATCAAACCCAGTGTAGAGGATCACGTGGCATAAGCCCGTGGTTTCATATTTATATTGGTTAAATCCCTACTAATAACAAACGCTGGAGATGTTAACTGTTAAGTTCTTGTAGTGAAGCAGGGTTTTCAGGCATGAGTTTGTTTTATTGTGTACTGGGTTAGCCTTTGATAGGTCAATGAAAAAAATGGATCTCAGAAAGTTAATTTTCAAGGTGGCGAAACGGCTGGCCTTTTATGCCAGCTTGTTTCTTAGGCCAAAAATAGTTTTTCATTGGACGGGAATACTGCCGGTCAAGAAAAGAACATTCCAAGATTTTTCCCCTATTTACCATAAAGGGCAAGCAGCATTTTCCAAGGAACCGCCTCGTTCAATTCGAGGCCATGATAATTGGCAAGGGACCCCATTTAGCCCAATGGTTATGGGGCATTTGCTCGAAATTAAGGATGGGTTGGTCAGTAGTTCGGGGTACGTTTTTGATGAATCAGGATGCCTGATCGAGGGGGCCTGCCATCGCTTCAGTCGGAAAATCCAACGCGGGCTTGTGAGCCATCCTTATCGAGTCCTCCCAAGGATTGAGCATATTTCCGGCACGGTTGCTGCCATCACGGCTTCGAACCAGGATGCGTATTTTCATTGGCTTTTTGATTTGCTGCCTCGCCTAAAAATGCTAGATGATTTGGGTGTGAAGCCTGAAAAGGTGTATTTGCAATCTCATTATCGATTCCAAAAGGAGACCCTTGATTTCTTAGGGCAGGTTTCACCACGACAGTTAATTAACTGTCAGGATGTCCCATTGCTCTCAGCATCGACGCTGATTGTTCCCTGTCATGAGGTGATGGATGGTCGAGAATTTCCCGATTGGGTCATTAATTTTGTTCGTTCCACGTTTCTTCCAAAAGTCGAGAGGTTTCGGCCTGGGTCACCAAAGAGGGTCTATATTTCTCGTGCCGATGCTCTGTTTCGCCGAGTCCTTAATGAACCAGAAATTCTCCCTGTTCTGGAGGAGTATGGATTTACCCTTGTGAAGTTGGAAAAGCTTTCTTTCGAGGACCAAATTATCTTATTCCGAGATGCAGAAGCGGTGGTGCTCCCTCACGGGAGTGGACTCGCAAATTTGGTTTTTTGTGCGAGCGGGACACCCGTCATTGAATTGCTCCCCGCACAGGTTCTTGATCATGGCTATCGTCTGAGTCGGGCCGTAGGGCTTGACTACTCTTTCCTCAGTGCACTCCCCCAAGATTCGAGAATTTGTGAAGGGACGAGTCATTCGGGAAATATTCCCTACGATTTTAGTGTCCGCCCCCAAGACTTAATCGATGCTCTTCGACTTGCTGGTATTGTTCCCATCGCAAAAGGACATCCCTTTCAGAATGTTGTGGAACTGAAGCAAGACTTACAACCTGAGTATGTTCGTCGACCGGCCCTCGGGCTTAAATGAGGGCATGTCTCTAGAAGACAGTCAAAAGCCGAGCAGTAAGGGGATTCGTGAAATTGACAAAAGACAAGTATTCAGGAAAGATGCATCAAGTGGAACCTCGAATTGCGATGATTCTACAACCTGGTGTTCAATGCAAGGTATATGGTTGATTCTAGGTGATCATGGTGAACCCTCAACTTCCCACTGAATCTCCCAAGGAGCCGATCAGCGCGACCCACCGACTGCATAAGTTTTTGCACAAGCGACTGAAGATTCCACAGGGAATGATTCAGCCCTTCATCAGTTTGGCGCGAATTGCGGGGGACCCAAGACAATATTTTCTTCGAAAGCGGCTTGCACAGGAAGTCTCCAGTGACGGTGGCCAAAAAATTCGAATTTCTCAAAAAGAGGGATATCACTTTTTTACTCAAGATGACATTCCCGGCATCCAAGATATTGTGGTGTATTGCAGGGAAATTTTTGAGCAATCACGCAAGAATCTTTCCTCCGACTATTTCCAGAATAACCCGAAAAAGAAGTATTTCAATGTTTTGCTTGAAGGTGACGAATTTTGTCAACATCCCGAGCTCTTGAGCCGCCTTATTGCCCGACCTATTTTGGATGCGGCGACTATCTACCTTGGTGCCGTTCCGCGGTTGAGCGGAGCAATGTTGGTGTGGTCTCCGGAAAATGACACCGCCCGATCAAGTCAGCTTTTTCACTTTGACTATGAAGATCTTACGCAATTGAAAATGTTTATTAATATCTTTGATACGACTGCGGAACAAGGTCCTTTGACGTTTCTTCCCGCTGATGTTTCTGTCCAAGTTCAAAAGACGATTGGGCGAATTCTCGGACGTGTTTCGGATGAGCAAGTGTATCAGGCCTGTGGGCACAATCGTGATCGACAATTAGTAGGGCCTAGTGGATCTGGCGCTTTTTTAGATACGTCACGGTGTTTGCATTATGGGAGTCGTTTTAATAAGCGCGATCGGCTTATTTTAATCGTACAATTTCTTAAGTTTCATTCTTCCTATCGCGGGTATATTCCGTTTAAAGTCCCTTCTGCTCTCAAAAACTTTACACCTGATTTGGTTCAGCGGCTTGCCCTCGATATTCATTGATTAGCCTATTCATGGTGTGCCCTTTGCGTAGAGGAGAGATGCCGGCTGATACACGGTATTGAAAAAGGGGGTTCCCTTGTCGTGGGGTTGGAGATTTCTTCGTAAAAATCGACAGATATGTCTCTGAAATCATACAATGGCGACAGTTTCCATTCTCACAAGGGGAATTCGAATTGACTCTATTTCTGAAATTCAGGAAATGCCGATATTTTTCTTAGACCCTACTTTCACCATTTAAAGGGAACATTCATGCCATCATCAGCCCAAGCGACATCACAGTTGAATTCTTTTTCTTTGCCGGAGGCTCTCGCCATTCCGAAGTTTATTGCAGAAATCGGTTGTAATCATCGAGGAAGCATTGAAACGGCCAAGCAGATGATGGTGGTCGCCAAAACTTGCGGGGCTGATATTGTCAAATTTCAGAAACGTCATTCTCGGGAATTATTAACTCCTGAACAATACAATGCGCCGTATGACAATATTAATAGTTATGGGAAAACGTATGGAGAGCATAGAGAATTTTTAGAATTTGATCGGGAGACCCATGTTCAATTAAAGGCCTATGCCGAAGATCATGGCGTGGAATATTCCACATCGGTTTGGGATTTGACCAGTGCGCGAGAGATGGCGAGCCTTCAGCCAAGTCTGTTGAAAGTTCCATCGGCCTGTAATAACCATATAGACATGTTGAAAGTGTTACGGGACGAATTTGCTGGGCAAGTCCACATCTCGGTGGGAATGTCGACAGAAGAAGAAATTGAGGCCGCCGTGGATGTTTTTCAGTCTTGTCCTCAGCGGGTTGTCATCTATTCCTGTACTTCAGGGTATCCTGTCCCTTTTGATGATGTCTGTCTTTTAGAAATTGTTCGCCTCATTCAAAAATATAAGGATACTGGGCGGGTTGGGGCTATTGGGTTTTCTGGTCACCATAACGGGATCGCTATTGATTCGATTGCCACGGTTTTGGGCGCATCATTTATTGAACGACATTTTACGCTTGATCGGGCTTGGAAGGGATCCGATCATGCCGCCTCTCTTGAGCCAAGCGGGTTTTCCAAGCTAACCCGTGACATCAAGCACCTCCGTCAAGCTTGGACTTTCAGGTCTAGCGAATTACTCCCCATTGAATTGCCGCAACGCGAAAAACTGAAATTCCGGCATCGCTAAGATGGCAGTTGAGAAGAGGGAGAAGCCTGTGTTGCAGGTATTAGCTGTGATCCCAGCCAGGGGTGGATCAAAGGGGTTGCCAAGAAAGAACATTCTTCATTTACAAGGACATCCCCTGTTGGCTTATTCGGTAGCGGCTGCCACGCAAGCGCAGGGGGTGACACGAACTATTTGCTCGACCGACGATCTTGAGATTCAACAACATGCTCAAGCCTATGGCGCTGAGGTCCCCTTTCTTCGTCCCTCTTCATTAGCCCAGGATGCCTCCCCGGATCTTCCATTGTTTCTTCATGCCCTTCAATGGTTTGAGAAACATCAACAGTGGATGCCGGATATTGTTGTTCATCTTCGCCCAACATCTCCCATCCGGTTTCGAGGGCAAGTGGATTCGGCGATTCAAATGCTTGTCAATCACCCTGGGGCGACCAGCGTCCGTGCCGTGTGTCCCTCCCCATGTACACCCTATAAAATGTGGCGACCTGGGGGCGAGGATCTGAGCACCGTCGCGTTTATGACTCCGCTCCTTGAATTGCCAGGGATTCCTGAGCCCTTCAATCATCCGCGACAGGAGTTGCCGGTGGTATGGTGGCAAACCGGGGGGCTTGATGTTATTCGTGCATCAACGATTCTCAAAGGTTCAATGACGGGAACGAATGTGCTGCCATTGCTTACCGATTCAAACTATGCAGTGGATATTGATGGTAAGCTTGGCTTTCAAGTCGCGGAGGCTGTCATGAGCGGGTTGGATTGTATTCGACCTTCACTTCCGCATTCGTGTGATTAAGCATGAGGTTTTTTGTTCCCAAACCATCCCCTTCATTTGGTTCTCAATAGTTGACGAGTTGTAAGGTGAATGTCGCTCATCGCATCTTAGTTTGCGGCGTCGGATCTGTTGGTGAACGACACATTCGAAATCTGTCTGCTCTTGGTTATACCGAAATTGCGGTCTATAGGGCTCGGAATTTGCCCTTCCGTACTCTCAATGCCTCACTTCCTATCTATACAGATCTCAGCCACGCTTTAGCCGACTTTGCTCCAACCGTCACGTTTGTCACAAATCCTACCGCATTCCATATTCCGGTCGCTCTGGAAGCTGCCAAGGCAAATAGCCATCTTTTTATCGAAAAGCCTCTCAGCCATAATTTGGACCAAATTGAGGACTTATGCCAGGTCTTAGAATCCCACCGATGCTTTGCCATGGTGGGCTATATGTTGCGGTTTCATCCATTTTTCAAAGTGCTCAAATCCTGGCTTGATGAGGGACCTTCCGGACGTCTTGGGCGACCTCTTTTTCTGCGGACAACCTGGGGAGAGCATCTCCCTGACTGGCATCCATGGGAAGATTACCGTGAAAGTTATGCCGCTCGTGCGGATATGGGAGGTGGGCCGGCTCTTACTCTTAGTCATGAATTAGATTTATTGGTCTGGTTGCTCGGGTCCCCGGACAAGGTGTTGGGATTGCCCAATACTATATCTCCGTTGGAGATTGACGTGGAACATTGTCTCGATATTCTTCTGAGGTTCAAGCAAGGCGTGACGGCCAATGTGCACTTGGATTTTTGCCAGCGACCTCCAGTCAGAATATGGGAAATCGTGTGCAGCCAGGGAAAAATTCAGATCGATATTCTTGCCGGAACATTGACTCGGTGGGACTCAATCGTTGGGGAAACCCCTTCTCTCCATGAGTGTCCACAGCTTTCTGAAGAGGTGATGGCGTTGCCTGAAACGTTTGATCGGAATGATTTATTTCTTGAGGAGTTGCAGTATTTTTTCTCCTGTGTGAATACGGGTGAGCAACCGATGCCAGATATTGCTACCGGAGCTGAAAGTGTTCGTATTGCTCAACAGGCTCTTTCGAAAGGTTTACCATGAACGAATCTGAATTTTCTTTAGAGGGAAAGGTCATTCTTGTGACCGGAGCTGGAGGGCTTATTGGGCAAGAGGTTTGTGATGCCTATGCGGCTTATGGGGCCGCTGTTATTGCTACTGACAACCATTCTTTTGAAAAATTACATGAACAAATGGCTAATTTAAAAAGGCGATATCCTGATGGGAATTTCTACGGAATGAGTGCGGATGTCACTTCGGAGGAATCGGTTGCTCATCTTTTTCATCACATTCAGGAAAAGTATCATCAATTGGATGTCCTGGTAAATCTTGCGGCTATTGACGCCAAGTTTGATGCCGGCCAGAAGGCCATTAATCTTTCTCGTTTTGAGCATTACCCTCTCGAGCTTTGGGAGCGTTCTGTTGCGGTCAATGCCACGGGATTGTTGCGTGTGACTCAGCATGCTGTACGGCTCATGCTTCCTCGTCGTTCCGGTCATATTATCAATGTAGCATCAACCTATTCGTTGGTGGCTCCGAACCAATCGTTGTATGAAACAGACCCTGACAGTTCTCCCGTTTTTAAACCCATTGATTATGTGGGGACGAAATCCATGGTGCCGAATTTTTCCCGTTATATTGCGACTTTTTATGCTCGTGAAGGCATTCGGTGCAATACGGTGGTCCCACATGGTGTCATGAACCACCATCCAAAGGCGTTCCAGGATAATTTTGCCAGACTTTCTCCATTAGGGCGCATGTGTGAATTGAAAGAATTACGGGGCCCTTTTGTATTTTTGGCTTCTAATGCTTCAAGTTATATGACGGGTAGCACAGTGGTGGTAGATGGTGGGTGGACCGCGTGGTAGGGATTGCGGAGAAGTAGAAGGGGATTCTCACACGAGATAGACTATGAACGTGTGGCGGTGACTTCAAAAATCCCATTGGTAAGGCGACGAGTGGTGAGGCCTTTAAAGCGATTCAGTATCGACTGAAAATTTTTGATTCGACTTTCGACATCCCTCAATTCGATATCTGGAAAGATGTGATTGAGGTATTGGTAACGTTCTTGGCGATTATTGTTGTTCATATGAAACGCGGCATTGTATTGCCGTTTGATCCTTCTCCAGACTGCCTCAGTTTTACCCGTGAGATATGCGGGAAGTTTCGTGCCTGGTTTTTCCTCTAGCCTGTTGTCATATTCTTCTAAAACGTCCACCATCTTTTCCGAAGCGAATGATCCCTCGAGGTAGGCGATATATTGTTGAATGAGGTTTTTCTGATTGGTTGAAATATCTGGATCTGGGTGATAGTCCCCTTTGAGGGAACGGTCTACCAATGCATGAAGTTCGGGTAGGTTAAAAGCCTGTTGGCTTAAGCTATTTGGCAGTTTTCTGTCGAAACGATCTGAGGTGAGGGGGCGGTAGGCAATGACCGGAACGCCAAGAATATAGCTTTCTAGTCCCGTGGTACAGCTGTTATGAATGACGACTTGCGCTGCCATGAGCCACGGAACAATATTACCTTCAAAGACAACCCGGACGTTGGAACAGTTCGCTGTCGCCTGTTCCCAGGTATCTTGACTTTCTGAAGGATGTGGTCGAATGATGATCGTGTAATTAGGGTGCGACTGGGCAATGGCGGACGCCATAGTTTGAAAGTTCTGAAATAAATCGCGGTGATAGGTGGCGAGAGCGAAGTCGTATTCGCTGACAGCTGATGGGTTCTCCTGTGCGGCTTTGAGAATTTGTTGGTCTTCTCCCTTGCCTGGACGATGATTGTTGATTCGATCATAATTCGTATTGATTAAGATGAATCGCCCATAACGGTTCCGCAAATCTTGCGTTTGGCCTTCCCAGAAGGGACGTAGCTCCGGTCGTAATAAGTCAATCCTCGGGTTTCCCGTAATGTGGATGGGTGCCCCCTGATAATCGGAGTGAGTTTCCCAGATTCGTTGATTTTCCGGTCCCCAAGCTAGGAAAATTTCCGGTTTTTTGAAGACTTCCGAGCCAAGTTTTTCCTTGATGTAGATTTCTGGAGAAGAATAGACAATGCCTTCTTCATCTCCTCCTGCAATGCGGTGTCCGAGTTTGTTCAGCAATGTATCAATCAGAATATTTCGATCTGATAAGTTGATGGCCAAATAAATGGATTGAGGTAGCAAGTCCATTTTCAGATGAATTTCTCGTTTCGACCCAACAATGACTGAAAAGCCGCGCTCTGCGGCGAAGCAGGCGAGTAGAACTTTGGCATCGAATTCCCTATTAAATACTTCAACGGGAAGAATGAGACGACGACGTGGATTGGGCATATACCAGGTGTTCGAGTGAAAAGGACTAATAAGCTAATGTTTGGGAATCAGCTTCAGGACGATACATGTTCGTGGTCGAAAATTCCCAAAATAGCTTTGATTTGTTTCGCGACTCTTTCGGTTTCTCGTAATTGTGGGCGTGCGCCATTTTCAAGGGGTTCTCCGAACGGTCTGGCGATGCCCTTTTGAATGAGAGATTGGTGCAGTAAAGAAAGATCTCGTCGAGGTTGCACAAGTCCTGCTCGAATAAGGCGTGCACAGAGACGTTCAATCCCTTGCTGTGGCCGAACGGTTCCTCGTTTATTTAAAGGGCGCGATTGTGCGCGTGCGACAATTGCTTCACTCAATCGAATTTTCCAGGTTGGGGGATTTTCAGGTAGGGGAATAATGTATACCGATTTCCCCAATGAGGCGGCTTCCGCCAACATTGACTCGCTTTCTCCGGTCACGATGATAATGTCGGCTCCTGCCAGGTAGGCGAAGTAGGGATTATCCGATTGATTGGGTTGCCATTGGTGAACCTGGTGTTCTGGCGTGAAGACTGATTTCAGTGTCTGGCTCACCTCGTTGCCGGTTCTGGGAGAGGTTACCACGAAAACTTTTCCACTACATGCATTGGCTAGGTCTTTTATCTGGGTCCCTATGGAGTAGGCAAAATCCGGGGTTAATCTGAAACGTGCGGTTGATCCTCCAATCACGAGAACGATTCGTGGATGTGGAGCCGAACCAAACAGGTTGGGCCATCGTTGGCTAACCGCATCGACACGTTCTTGTGTGAGTTCATTCAATGGAGCTAGAGTCTCGATTCGATGGGGGTGTGGAGTGAAGCCATAGTACGCAGGCGTCACGACCACATCAAATAAATCTGCGGATCCTCCTCCTTTTCGCCCGACTTGAATAATTCGGGTCTTCCCCTCATTTTGCTCGCGAATCCAACGGGCAATGGGCGCTGGACGCCAGCCGGTTGAAATGATGATATCGGGCCATGGTGGCTCGAGAATCGATGACTTTTTTTTATCGAGGCCATACGTATGTGGTGGTAGGACACTCCACAATAATTTCTGAGCAGAGTTCCATGATTGAAAGGAGAGATGTTTTGTTTCATAGGGCCAGCACAATGATTGTGCGAGGCCTTCAGATTGGGTGGCGTGGCCTATTTTCCCATCGGAAAGAATCCATACTCTAGGCAATCCTGATAGCCAGCGGCCACCTTCACGCATAAGGGCGGAGGGTTGCCCTTCGGGATCGGAGGTCAGGTATCGAAGTGACCAATGGAGAGTGGGATACCGGGAGCTCATGGCCTGGAGGTGGCTTGCCCACCAATGAAAATCCCTTGAATGGTTCGGTATATAAGATGGTGTGGTGTCAAGTAATCTGGTATCTCGAATGTTGATCATGACAAGCCGGGAAGCCAAAGAGAAGATTTCCTCAAGAATCCAAGGGATATCTTCGTCTGGAAGAAGCGTGAGTCTTTCAGAGCCATACACGATATCGAATAGTTTTTCTGGGCGTGGTGATTCAAAAGGACTCCAATGATCTATGGAAACATCAGATGATGACCCTTGAGGAGTTGTTTCAGTTCTAGAAGCCTTATCAGGAGACGGCTCCATGTGGAAATAAAGCAGGGTAGGATTGGGCAGCGAGGCTATGAAAGGATGAAGATCATCAGTATTGATGGTCTGCGAAGAATCATCGTTTGACGGATTTTTCTTCACATGTTGTTTGAATTTCAACGGTTCTATCGGAGCAAATTGAGAGCTAGGATGATCCCTATCAAACAGATGGAAACCTGTTGAATCAGCAGACTCTTTTAGGTTTTTCCAGACATGCCCTACGGGGCTTTCTTGGTAGACAAATTCTTGAGGAAAGGGGTGCCAGGGTTGAGTATGAAGAGCGGTATAATGCAAGACTTTCGATTGGCCCTCAACATATTCTTCATCCCGTGCATTCCATGCCGGATCTAATTTCCCCCAAAGATGTGTGGTGTGAAGAGCCTCATTCAATAAGGTAGATTTTCGTTCATGACGGGCTCGATCAATGGTCCACAGAGGGTGCATTCTGGCGCAATCCATGATCATGACAGATGAGTCGTTTTCTGCAATGCTCAGAAAGCCATGATCGCCTAGATTAATATCGAATAACTCTCCAGGATCGGACAGATAAATTTGATCGACGTCGTTGTAAATCGCCCGTCCTATGCCGCCAGCAAGTTCCGGAATCGCAAAACGATAGTTGGTAAACCCTGTGAGCCACCGTCGTCGGTCAAATCCGACTAATTCTTTCATGAGGAAAATTTCATAGGTTCGGGAAGGGTTTCGTACCTTTTCGATGGACCACACAAAAATTCGTTCGGCTCTGGCCTGAGCGGTTTCTGTGCCGACGAAAATACGAACGGGTGCTTGAGATTGGGTGGAAGAAGCCGAAGGTTTTGGCTCTAATATAATTTTTTCGGGTTGGAGCCGATATCCTGGTGGCCGAGAACGGATGGTCTTCATAAAAAGACGACTTCCTTCAAGAAGACGCTCAAAAGGGAGTAGGTCGGGCCATTCCCACTAACCTGTCGGAGCGGAATGCTGTCTTCTACGTTGAGAGAGATGCGGCATGTTCCTTTAACGGGGAAGACACGTTGGCAAAGCATTGAATAATGATTTCAAGTTGTTTGGGTGTATGGGCTGCACTCACACTGCAACGCAAGAGACATTCCCCATTCGGGGTTGCAGGAGGGATCATCAGATTCACATAAATTCCCTGTTCTAGTAATCCTTGCCACATGGCCAAAGCCTGTTCTTTAGACGGGATCATGGCGGCAATAATGGGTCCGACCTCTGCTCCTAATGTGTACCCAATATTGGTTAAACCAGCGTAAAGTTGTTGGGCGTTTTCCCATAACTGTTGGCGAAGTTGTGGTGTTTCACGAATAATTCGTAGGGCCACTTTCGTGGAAGCAATAACTGAAGGGCAAGGAGAGGCCGTAAAAATGTAAGGTCGGCTGGTATATCGAACTAATTCAAATTCGGGATGGATGCTGATACCGAATCCGCCTGTCGATCCCAAACTCTTACTGAATGTTCCTACGATACAATCAACGTCTTGCTCGACTCCATCTTCCTCGGCGAGTCCCCGTCCATGTTTACCAAGCACACCGAGCGAATGGGCTTCATCTACCACCAAGGTGGCCCCATATTTCTTCTTCACTTCAACGATGTCCTTGAGTGGGGCACGATCGCCCAACATACTATAAATACCTTCGACAATGATGAGGGTTCGACGACTTCGATCTCCCAATCGCCGTAATTTTTTGTCCAAATCTGTGACATCATTGTGTTTGAATCGAAGGACTTCAGCCCCTCCCAGGCGACAACCGTCGTAAATACTGGCGTGCGAATCTCCATCCATCAAAATGGTGTCACCCGGTCCAGCCAAGGCAGAGAGAACTCCTAGATTTGCTTGGTAGCCGGTGGAAAACACGACAGCAAAGGGGACATCGAAAAAATCTGCGATGGCTCGCTCAAGATCCCCGTGGCTGGAAAATGAGCCATTAGCCATCCGTGATCCAGTGGTACCTGTTCCTTCCTGGGCCAGTGCCTCCTGACTTGCTTGAATACAGTCGGGGTGGAAGGTCAGGCCTAGATAATTGTTGGTCCCGACGAGAATAGTCTGGCGACCGTTGATGACGGCCTCGGTCGGGGAGAGAATTTTTTCGATGGTTAGGTGAAAAGGATTAATTCCGTGAGCTAATAATTCTTCACGGGCCTGTTGGATGGGGCGAAACTTTTCAAATAACGACATGGTTACCCTTTCAACAAGGTCTCGATTTCTTGGCCTAGGTCTTTCACGGTACGAATATTGGGCAAATTGTTTAAGGGAATAGAGATATCAAATTGGTCTTCAATTTTGAGCAATACTTGCATCACTTGAAGAGAATCGAGTCCAAGTTCAGAGACGAGGTCAGTCGTTTCCTTCAGTCCACTTACCTTTTTGGCATAAGGCTTCAGGGTTTCCAGAAGTTGCGGCAATATGTCGTCATAGGTTGTCATGTTGGGAATCGTTGGGACGTCAGTTCACGTTTCAGTTGTTGTGGACTGGGCTACTGTTTGATCCTATTCAATAGGTTGAGACTATCCGATGCAAAGAGATGACGCAAGCCTTCTTCTAAGGGAATCTGGGGTGTCCATTTCAGCTGCTCTCTGACATTCTGAGAATTCGAGACCCAATTTTGATGCCGTAATTCAGCGACTTTACCCGTAGTGAAAAGGGGTGCATAGCCAAAACCCCGAGCCAGATATTCATTACTCTTTCCAATCAGCCATAAGAATTTAGGAGGGATAGATAGACGGATTTTCATTCCAGGATTGATGATGCGAAAAACAGATTCCCACGAATAGCCCCCCGGAGTTCCATCGTCCACCTCATACAGGGTTGAATCGGGCCTCTGTTCCTCAAGGCAGTCGACGACTAAATCAGCCAAATCCTGGACATGAATAAGAGAAAATTTCGCCTTGGGAGGACCAAGTTGAAGCCCAATCCCCTGCTTTGCTAGTTGAAAGAGAGGTAAAAGAGCGGTATCTAAGGGGCCGTAGACTGCTGGAGGGCGAAGAATAATCCATGATAATGATTGGGCCTGCTGGAGAATGACGTTTTCTCCCTCATGTTTGCTCCAGGCATAAGGTGAGAGAGCCGGCTCTCGGGCTGCAAGCGAGGAAAGATGAATGAATCGAGGTGGTTTTGGTTGAGACAAACAGACAGTGAGAAGTCGAGAGACGCCGGTGACGTTGGTCGGGACAAAATCTTCTTTCCGGGAGCCACGAATGGTTCCGGCGCAATGCACAATCCCGGTACATCCATCCAAAAGTTTCTCGAGACTATCGTCCTTGTCCAGGCTTCCGTGAATCAGCGAAATATCAGAATGATCAAGGCTTGGAATGTATTTGGTGCCTCGAACTAAAGCCCGGACCCTCATGCCAGCTTGGCAGAGGCGTTGGGCAATGGTTTGGCCAATAAAACCAGAGGCTCCAGTGAGGGCAACCGTGCGTGACATAACGAACAGGGAGAAGATAAGGCTTTGATCCGGCGGATCGAGCCTGAACGGTTACACCGAAAGAGATAATGTCGGCGCTAAGGCTTCCCACTTCACGCGCTTGAGAAAGTCAGCTTTGGCACGTGAGCGTGACAATTTTCCTGACGAAGTTCGCGGAAGGGTTCTGGGTGGAATGAGCTCAATATAACAGGGAATGGAAAGTTCCTTTTGAATTCGTGTACCTAATCGACTAATCAGGTCTTCCCGCTTTTCAGAATTGGTTTCGCGGCATTGGATGACCATAATAGCTACTTCATCTCCATCAGGGCCGCTGACGGAAAAAGCGGAGGAGTCACTAGGCCGGACTTCAGGCTGCTGTTCCGCGAGGTACTCTAAATCCTGTGGCCAGATATTGCGGCCATTGATGATAATCATATCCTTTGATCGCCCAATAATAACCAGACTGCCGGTAATCCAATAGCCAATGTCACCGGTATTGAGCCATCCATCTTCTGAAAGGACATCCTGAGTCAAGGTAGGATCATTGAAGTACCCAGCCATGATGCTGGCACCGCGGACAAAGATGGTGCCACTTTGGCGATCTCCAAGGGCCATACCTTGGTCGTTACGAATTTCCACTTCATAGCCAGGAAGCGGAATCCCGCAGTTGACGAATTTGCTCATTCGTGAATTGTCAGTTCCAGGGAGATTCTCCTCGAACGGTATAGCAGTTCTGTGATGCGAAAGCGCATCTGCATCGACCATGTCAACTTCAATGCCCGAATGGAGGGGGGCGAAGCTGATGGCCAGGGAGCATTCGGCCATGCCATAGCAGGCCAAAAAAGCCTTCGAGTCAAATCCTGAAGGACTCAGAGCCTTGGCAAAGCGTCCCAAGCTGTCCGCCCGAACAGTTTCCGCTCCAACTCCGGCAATCCGCCAAGCTCGCAGGTCGTAGGATTCATTCGAGGAATCTTCCCGCAATCGTCGAACGCAGAGCTCATACCCAAAAGATGGGCTAAACGAGATGGTGGCTCGACTGCGAGTCATCAGTTTGAGCCACTGACGGGGGCGCATGGCAAAATCTCTTGTGCTGAGATAATCTACCGAAAGTTGTGATGCCATAGGGCCGAGGACAAAGCCCACTAAACCCATGTCATGGTAAAAGGGTAGCCAGGAAACACACCGGTCTCCAGGTTCCACTTGTAGGCCATTTTGAATAATGCCGGCCAAATTGGTCATGACAGCGGACTGTGTCACTTCAACGCCTCTTGGCCATCGTGTACTTCCAGAGGTGTATTGGATATATGCCAGCTCATGTCGGGTAAGGGGCTGTATAGGGTCAGGACCTTCATTCAGCGAAGCAAATGTTTCAGGTCCGCCAATAAGGTGAAGCTTCAGATCAGACGCGGCCTCCTCTAAAAAAGGCACAAAGCCTTCAGGAGCCATGGCAATGGAGGCCTGGCAATTCTCAAGCAATCGGCGCAATTGGCTGACGTAGGCTTGGTGCCCTCCCAAGTGAATCGAAATGGGGAGAGGAACAGGGATCAGGCCGGCATATTGGCAGGCGAAGAAAAATCGAAGGAAGTCAGGAGTGGTGTCCGCAACCAGGGCCATCCTGGATCCACGAGGTAATTCAAGGCTTCTCAGTCTTCTAGCTAAATTTTTGGCTTGAGTTTGCAGGTCGCCATAAGACAGGACATGAGCTAAGTGGCCTCGGCCTGAGTAAAAATTTGTCCCAGTTTTCCCCGAAGCAGCATAATCCAAAGCTTCAGATAGGGTTGAAAAATCCCCTGGACGAAGTCCGATTTTAGGATCTGTTGGAGTGGCGATCATGTTTGAATTAGTTTTGTTTGAAAGTGCCAAAATCTTCGTATTCACGCATCAGGGCAGTAAGAGCCCATAATGATATAGCAAAGGTGGTGCCAAAAAAATATTAAAATTTGTTCGAGAAAATAATAGCTTATAGTGGTCCTAATTTTGATATGACAGAAAATGTGTCTCAAAAAAAACACAAGTTGAGTCTAATAGGCAACAAAAAAACTAAGAAAAACAGATGGTTTAGGCTTATGCCCTCTAAATTATGTGAACCAAATCTTTTTAAGATGATCCAAGATCTCTGCTCTGATTTCTAGGGATATTTCATTAGGTTTATTCAGGATTGGCTGACCTGGCCACCCTTGGTCAAGAAATTGCTTTTGAACAAATGTCCGAGGGGCGTCATATCTGGGAATGACATGAAAATGTACTTCAGGGTCGACCATCATGAGCATGAGATAATTGATCTTAGTATACGCAAATCCACGTGAGAGGTTCGTTTCTATCTCAGATATGACGTGTGGGAGTTCCGCAAACGCTTCAGGGCTAATCTTGGAGAAGGCCGTGGTCTCCTCTCGACAAATTAACACCAAACAGCCAAGAGTGACTTGTTGGGGACGTAAGACCACAACCCAGTGGAGAAATTCTTTGACGCAGGTGTCGGGGAATCCAAATTTTTGCATTGTCGCGTTCATAGAAATGGTCTTATACCCAAATCGGCGTTATGGTGTCTATGGATCAAAAAAAATCAGATGTGCACCATATTCATGCCTTCAGCACTGTCCAGGTTGTGGTTCAAATTATAGTGGGAGACCTGTATCGGAATCTTGTTTCAAGATGATCATTTGGTAAGGTTTATTGCCATACTCGAAAGAATTTTAGGTGTTCCAGCTTTTGCTGGGAGGGTTGATACATGATGATTTCATTCTTGTGCGTTCTTCCATAGGTTTCTATAATCGCCAAATGTATCCTAAAAAGATCGCAGGTGTGTTCTCGTTTAAATGACGTCAATCAAGTGGTGATGAAATGGTGTGTGACTCATGGTAACGAAGCCGTGGTACCGAGAAAAATACCATCTTGACAGGATGGGGTTTCGTGATCTGGTGTGGGCCTATGTGTCGTATCCTAGCATTCAGGTGTATGCCATCTTATTGGTGAGTAGTATCGTCATGGCTCTACTGATGTATGCTGATTACTCGGTTTCTCCTGTCCGTTTACTGGGAAGTATTCTTGCGACATTGCTGGCCTATCCTTTTGTGGAATATACGGTTCATCGATTTATCCTTCATGGACGATATTTATATCGTTCTCCCTGGACAGCGGCTTTGTGGAAACGGATTCATTACGATCACCATCAAGACCCCAATGACTTACGGGTCCTATTTGGATCAGTTTCAACTACCCTTCCCACCATTGTAGTAGCCACATTCCCCATTGGGATGAGCCTGGCAGGCTGGGCTGGGGTTCCGCTGTCATTTGCGACAGGTCTGGCCTGTTTTATGGTGTACGAATTGTGTCATTGCATGCAGCATCTTCGGGTGAATCCCAAGAACCAATTTTTACGAAAAATTAAACGGCATCATTTATTGCATCATTTCCATAATGAGCAAGGGAATTTTGGGATCACCAGTCTTCTGTGTGACCGCCTCTTTGGGAGTTTGTATTCTAGTTCAGAAAAGATTCCCGTTAGTCCCACGGTCTCAAATCTGGGCTATCAGGAAGGCGAGCGGGAGCGGTATCCCTGGGTCGCGCAATTATCTGAACACAAGTCGTAGCCCTTCATGGTTCTTGAATCCTGCCCTCATTGTTCAATTGTTTTAATCATGCCACCCCCTCTGAGTTTTTCGCAGCCAAGGTGGGGACAGACATTTTGATTCGGATTGAGCCAGTCAATAATCGGATTGGCCTCAAACAGTTTGTCCAACTTCCCGCCCGTGTCTATCGCGCGGATTCCGTCTGGGTGCCTCCTCTGCAGTTAGAGCGGCTTCACTTTTTTTCATCTAAAAACCCGTACTTCGAGCATGCGCGCTGGCAGGGTTGGGTCGCGTATCGTGGGGCCGACCCAGTTGGACGGATCAGTGCGCAAATTGATGAGCTACATCTTGCCCGGTATACGCCTCCGACAGGATTTTTTGGATCGCTCGAAGCAGAGGATTCTTTGGACGTTTTTCAAGCACTGTTCGAAACAGCAGAGACGTGGCTCCGAGCAGAAGGGATGATGACCATACAGGGGCCATTCAATTTATCGATCAATCAAGAATGTGGATTGCTCGTTGAGGGGTATGATGATCCTCCCATGGTGATGATGGGGCATGCCCGGCCCTATTATGCACAGCACCTTGAAGCCAACGGGTATCATAAAGCTCAGGATATGCTAGCGTATCGTCTCGGGATTGATTTTCCCCTTCCCTCTGGGGTGACGCGGTTTTTGCAAAAGGCCACGGATTCAGTACGAATCCGTCCGTTACGCCGAAAACATTTGCCTGAAGAATTGGGAATAATTCGAGAAATTTATGAGGAGGCGTGGGCGGAGAATTGGGGATTTTTGCCATTTACTGAAGCGGAATTTGCAGAGCTTGGTCAGCAAATGAAGCTGTTGGTCGAGGACGATTTCGTGCAAATTGCAGAAATTGATGGAATGCCATGTGCCATGCTCGTGGCATTTCCCAATCTCCACGAAGTTATCCATGATCTTGACGGACGCCTTTTGCCTTGGGGATGGCTCAAAATTCTCTGGCGGTTGAAGATGTCCTACCCCAAAACGGGACGTGTGGCTCTTATGGGGGTCCGGAAGCGTTATCAATCCAGCCCGATGGGAGCGGTGATGGCGTATGGAATGATTGAGGCTGTGAGGGAAGCGGGCTTGCGAAAACATATTGAACAGGTTGAGCTCTCATGGATTCTGGAAGGCAACAAACGAATGCGGCATGTTCTTGAATCATTAGGGGCCGAACCCTATAAAACCTATCGAATCTATGAGAAATCACTCCATTGATGGCTGACAATAAACTTGGATGACAGAATGCCGGATACTGAGGCCCGACCAGTCACCGCATTAGTATTAGCTGGTGCGCGACCAGGTCCCGATGCCGTCGCCGAGGCTGCTGGTGTGCCAATTAAAGTATTGGCCACGGTGGGAGGGGTGCCCATGGTGGTCCATGTATTAAGGACCCTTGAAGCGTCATCCTTGGTGGCGAAACGTGTTTTGTGTGGACCTTCCCGGGAAGTGATCCAGGAGCAGGTCTTGTTACGGGAACTCGTAGAAAGTCAAGAAATTGGTTGGCTCTCCCCACAACAAGGTCCAAGCTTGAGCGTCAAAGGGTTTTTAGATGAATTCCCCCGGGATCTCCCTCTTCTCGTGACGACGGCTGATCATGCCTTGTTGACAGTGGAGATGGTGGAATATTTTTTGCGGGAAGCAGGGAGGGCACAGGCGGATGTCGCGGTTGCTCTGGTCCCGTATGCGGTTGTGGCAAAGGCCTACCCTCAATCCAAGCGGACAGTGATTAATTTTCGAGGAGGAGGGTATTGTGGGTGCAATTTATTTCTTCTTGGGAGTCCCAAAGCCCAGCGACTGGTAGAATTCTGGACACAAGTTGAGCGTGAGCGTAAGCGCCCGCTTCGATTGATTCGCCGGCTCGGGTGGGTCATGCTGATTCGCTATGTGCTGGGGTTGCTGTCGCTGTCGGATGCGCTTCACGAGCTCAGCCAACGAATGGGAGTCTACATTCAAGCCATCATGTTGCCGTTTCCGGAAGCGGCGATTGATGTTGATACTCCTGATGATCTGGTATTGGTGAAGGAGATCGTCGAGAAAAAGGAACGGATTGTGGAGAAGGGGTAGGTTGCAGAGGTCTAAGTGCTCAGATCCAAGTAGAGATTCGCCAACAGATATGAAAATACCCAGGAACCTTTTCGGGTCCTACTCTTGTGGTATATGGGGTTTGAGTAGAGTTTCTGCGAACTGCAGGTCTTCGGGATTATCGATTTCAGCCCATGTCAACCCTTTAATCGAGACGGTGGAGACGTGGCCGTGTGGGGCGAGTTCGTCGATGAGTGAGAGGTACCATTGCTTAAGGGATTCCGGTTGTCGAATACGGCGTTCTATAGTTGAACAGAATAATTCGGGGCCTTCGAGTTGAAATCGCATCATTCCAATGGATTCACCATTGACGGATTCGAGTGCTAAGGTTTTTCCAATCCGCATGAGTCGGGTCCCCTGTACAATGACTTTCATATCATCCGTATCATACTTGGGCTTTTCGTCGGTCACTAAGGTGATGGGCGCGGCAGGTGCCTGCAGCAAACGTTCAAGCACGGCCGTTTCAAAAACGGTATCACCATTGAGCAAAATGAAATCGTCGGCCATTTCGTTCCGGGCAGTCCAGCAACTGATAAGATTATCGGCCAGTGCATAAAATGGATTGTATAAGGTGTGAATCGCCTGCCGGTTGCGGTGATTGGTGATAACCTCTTCCACTGTGGAAGCCCCAAATCCGACGACGACATGAATCGGACTGACCCCCAATTTGAACAATTCCGTCAATTGCCATTCCAGGATGGATCGGCCGTGAATAGGAACCGTGCATTTGGGCCGGTCCTGAGTGAGTGGCAATAGCCGTTTGCCCTGTCCTGCGCTGAGGATGATGGCTTTCATGAAAAGATTAGTACCATCGCGTCTGACAAATGTAAAGATGTGGCTAAAGCGGGTGTCATGGTAGATCGATACCTGATTCGAGAAGTACTGAAACCTTCGATGATGGTGTGCGGGCTGTTTGTCGTGCTCTTTGCTGGATATAGCTGGATTGTCTTTCTGGCCCAAGCCGTGGATGCCCTTCTTTCCACCAGCATGCTCTTGAAATTAATTGTGTTAAAAGTAGCCATTGCCCTTGAGGTTTTACTCCCCGTTTCACTGTATTTTGGAATTATTCTTGGCTTAGGGCGGTTGTATGCTGACTCAGAGATGAAAGCGTTGCTGGCCTCCGGGGTCAGTCCCTATCGGGTCATGAGGGCGATTCTTTTCCTCTCCATATGTGTCGCCATACTCGTTGCAGGATTTTCTTTGTATCTTCGTCCCTTAGCCTATCAAGAGAGTTATCGAGTCAAATCGCAAGCAGAGGCCGGATTGGGAATCAGTCATCTCGAGCCAGGACATTTTTATGATCGACGGGAAGGTTCACTGGTTCTGTTTGCCGAAGAGGTCGATCAAACGCATCGCGAATTGAAACGGGTGTTTGTGCAAAGTGAGCATGGAGAAAAATTGCGAATCATTTCCGCAAAAAGGGCGGGTGAACAATTTCATCCAGAAAGTGGGATGGTGATTCCGGTTCTTTTTGATGGAATGGAATACAAATTGAGTCGGAATGGCAGCATAACCCATCTGTCGCATTTCAATAAATTATTTATTTTCCCAGAAGAAGCCATTCAAGATTACAGAAGAAAAGCTATTCCGACCCTCGAATTAGCTTCATTTGAGACAACGCAGTATATTGCTGAATTTCAATGGCGGTGTACAGCGCCCTTCTCCACGATTCTCCTGGGCCTTTTAGGGATCCCTTTGAGTCGGTCATCCCCGAGAGGTGGAAAATATGCCAAAATCTTTACGGCTACTGTCCTCTTTGCCGTGTATTATTTTTTCGGCTTGATGGTCAAAAATTTGGTCGAACAAGGTATGCTTCCCATTTATCCCGGTCTTTGGTGGATGGTCATTGGACTGGGACTTCTGGTGAGTGCGTTTGTCCTGATGCCGAGATTTTCAACACGACAATTATTATGAACGGGCTGGGGAAAATTCAGAGGCAGCCCACCAGACAAAGAGAAAAAGTGGCTTTTCCCGTACCCATTCATATGTCTTCGTAACCGACTCGGCCGAATCTCTTCACAATGTCTATTCCCATTCTCTATCGGTACCTTTGGGGAAGTGTTATCAAAGGGTATTTGCCGGTCATCGCTATTTTGTTGGCCGTATTCAGCTTATTTGTATTTGTTGAAGAAGTCGATGACGTGGGGAACGGACGTTATACATTTTGGGCAGCGGGGGAATACGTTCTCCTGACCTTGCCGGAACGATTTGTGGTGTTATCACCGTTCATCGCGCTCTTGGGAAGTATGATGGCGTTGGGAGGGTTGGCCAATGGCCGAGAGCTGTTGGCGATGCAGGCGAGTGGGATCTCTCAGTACCAAATAGCCTGGGCTGTGATGCAAGTGGGAATCGTCTTTATGGTGACGGTGGCCAGTTTGGAAGAATATGTCACCCCCGTTTTGGCCCAGTCTGCGCATATTTCACGTTCCTTGGCGCTGTCCAATTCCCATGTCTATCAGGGAAAGCAAGGCTTATGGTTTCGTGAGCACAATCGTTATATTCGGATTAAAACATTGAAGTATGGAGAAATTCCACAGAAAATCGACATTTTTGAATTCAATCCCAAGGGTGAAATGACGGCCTACCTGTTTGTCGAAGAAGCGGATGTTCAAAATCCTCAAAGGTGGGTGCTGAAAAACGTTCAAAAGAAAGTGCTTGATGGTCCTCGTGTCTCTGAAGAGGTGGTGCCGAATCTCGTGTGGGATTCACCGTTGAATCGAGAAGAAATGCGCCTGTTAACCCTTCCGGCTTCTTCTCTCGCCCCATCGGATCTTTTTCGTTATATTGAAGTCCTTCAACGAAAGAAACAAAACGTTCTCAGATATGAGTTAGCGTTTTGGGAGAAAATATTTATGCCGTTGAAAACGGGAATGATGATTCTTCTTGCTTTCCCGTTTGCCTTTGGTCCCTTGAGAAGCAGTTCAACGGGCAAGCGAATAATGCTCGGGGGGTTGGTGGGGATTGGCTATTATCTGACCACAGAGATTTTGGAAAATTTAGGGATCTTATTGGGGGCCTCCGCTTTCCTCACCACCATTATTCCCTTTTTCGGCATTGTGCTGGCTACGGTCATTTTCTGGTGGATGTACTTTTCCTGATGGAGAATAATTGATGAACCACTATTTTTTGAAGGGACGACCATTCGGATGAAGAGTATGTATTGGTCGATGTGTCGAGAGTCAGACATTCAATTGTGGGGATTGACCTCTCGCGAACGATTGGGGCGGATGCTGAATCGTATTGGTTCTCATGCCGGGTGGACGGATGTTCGAAATGTGCCTGCTGCAAGCTCCGTCCTGCTGACCCGTGGAGACTATATTTTCGATGAGCGGGTGTTGCGCAGCTTGATGAAGAAGGAGAACGTCATTGTCGAGATGGCTCGAGACCAGACCCTCGTACCTGTGGCCGCACATGTTGACGGTTCGGTGGCGATGTCTGTGCTGCAAAGTATGGAAGGGGAACTGTTCCCGGAAATGGCCAATCTACGAAGAGTGACCTTGGAAGATCTGTCCGGTTCTTTTTCCAATGAATTGCGAAAGGCCGATCATCCTTACGTGTTACCCATACGTGAGGACAACCGAGTGGCATTGGAACAACATTTATTCTCAGGGTCGTATAAAGGGGTGACTGACTTTGTGACGAAATTTTGGTGGCCGGTACCGGCACAACGCGTTACTCGATGGTGTGCGCTGTCAGGGATTTCGCCCAATCAGGTCACGTCGCTGAGTTTGGCCTTGGTGATTCTGGCCGGGATTTTATTTGGGTACGGATATTTTGCGTTTGGTTTAGCCTTGGGATGGGTCATGACCTTTCTCGATACGGTGGATGGAAAATTGGCCAGAGTCACCGTCACGTCCACCAAATTGGGAAATATTTTTGATCATGGCATTGATTTGATTCACCCGCCACTCTGGTATCTGGCATGGGGAGCTGGCCTCCTTTCCTTTGCTCCGTTCTTGTTGGGAACGACCTTGGTGACCACCTGTTGGATAATTGTGATCGGGTATATTCTTGGCCGAATGGTGGAGGGAATTTTTCAATGGTGGTTGGGGGGATTTGTGATTTTTTGTTGGAAGCCGTTTGATTCCTTTTTCCGTCTCATTACGGCGCGGCGAAACCCGAATATGATTTTTCTCACGGCCAGCGCAATTGGAGGACGGCCGGATTGGGGATTAGAAGCCGTGGCCATCTGGACCGTTGTTTCTACCTTGATTTTATTGGGAAGACTAGGCATGGCGGTGTTGGAAAAGACCATGAAAGGGTCACTTACATCCTGGTTAGCCGAGATTGATCCCGTGAATGGGCGAGATTCCCTAGCGGTGCGATTGTTTACCAATCCTCCAGCCACAATAAAGTAAAAAGGGAGAAGTGAAAATAAGGAGTATAAGAAAGAAGAAGAGTCTTCTTATGACAGTTACGGAGCTTCTCACTTTTCACTTTTCACCTCTTACTTCACAACATGCGTGTCGGAATTCTCAATAATCCGCTGAGTGGACGGAATAGACGGAATCCCACGTTAATTCGGGACATACTTGTTCGGTACCCGGAAATTCTTTGCGCTGAAGTCAATACACCTGCCGAAATTCTCGAAGCCCTCAAGGATTTTGCCAAATGCGAGATTGATTGTGTGGCGATTGCCGGTGGTGATGGGACCATTCAGGCGGCGATGGGAGCAGTGTTTAATCATCGTCCGTTTCCCACCATGCCTTCCTTCGCACTCTTGCCGGCGGGAACCGCCAATTTGATGGCGGGTGATGTGGGCGTAGGACCGTTCGTGGAAAGGACGCTGGACCAGTTTTTTACCCAAGCCCGAGCAGAGAACGCCAAGCTCGTGGTTGAAACACGTCCGATTCTTCGTGTTTGTTTTCCGGAGGAACGTGAGCCTCTTCTTGGAATGTTTTTCGGGGCAGGCGCCATTTATCATGGTACACAAATGGGTTTGGAGACCAAGCAATCAATCGGGCGGTTAGGGGAATGGGGTGCCGGGCTCATTATGCTAAAATTTTTAATGGCGTTGGCCACGGGTTCTCGAAAAGGATTGAACCCCATCTCTGTGCTTGTGACTGCAGGAGAAGATGATCCTCAGGAGCAGGAATATTTAGTTGTGCTGGTAACCACATTAGATCGCTTATTTTTGGGGATGAAGCCGTTTTGGGGGTCAAATTCTGGGCCTTTACGTTTTACCAGTTTGCGTGTCCCCTATCGTCATTTATGGCGGGTGTTGCCAACGGTGCTCCGGGGAAAATCGCATCCCTTGGCGACGAAAGAGCATGGGTATGTGAGTGATAATCTCTCGGACATACGTTTGAGGTTTGACAGTGGTTTTGTCCTAGATGGAGAAGTCTATACTTCTTCCAAACCTCACGAACCACTAGCCCTCGATTCTCCGGGGCAACTGTCTTTTGTGCGATTGCCAGCTGAATAATCATGCCTCATTCCCAGGAATTATTAAGGATCGTTGGTCAGCCAAGTCGTCAACCCATTCCTCCTTCCATTCAGGCAGCAGGGCAGTTTCTCGCCAACAAATACGGGCAGGCCGTTCAGGGCATCCTTCTCTATGGTTCTTGCTTACGGGCAGGCACCGATCAAGATGGGCTGGTGGATTGTTATGTGCTAGTGGATCGGTATGCAGCCGTGTATCAGTCGGTGTGGCTGACACTGTTTAATGCATGGCTCCCCCCGAATGTATTTTATGGAGAAACTCCCGTCGACGGACGCACCGTGCGGATGAAATATGCGGTGTTGTCGTTAGAAGATTTTGAGCGAAGTGTCACGCCGCAATGGTTTCATTCCTACTTTTGGGGCCGATTTGCCCAACCGACGGCGGTCATGGCCTGTCCGAGCCAAGCTATGAGCCAACGGATAATCGAAGGTTTAGGGACTGCGGTGCTGACATTTTTGGGGATGGTGGTTCCCCGGATGCCGCCACAATTTTCGGCGAAGGATGTCTGGAGCGTTGGCCTTGGCCTGAGTTATGGTGCGGAGTTGCGTGCTGAATCAAAAGGGCGGGTCTCAACCTTGTGGGAGAGTAATCAGAGCTATTATGAAGAGGCGGCTCATGCTGCATTTTCGGTGCATTTTCCAATTGTGCAAGTCAGTCAACGAAATGGCTCTGCTTTATATGAGATTGAACCTTCTACCTGGAATGCCATAAGAAATCGAATAGGATGGACTGTTCGAAAGTGGCAGGGGAAGATCTTGTCGATATTCCGCCTGATGAAGGCGGCGTTTACATTCAGCGGGGGAGCAGATTATCTCATCTGGAAAATTGAGCGGCATTCCGGGGTGAAAGTTGAATTGACGCCCGCACAACGCAAACACCCAATCTGGGCGGGCCTCACCACGTTTTGGCGGCTCTATCGCCAAGGCGCTTTTCGCTAAACGGTGTGGGCGCAGAACGACACCGAAACCATTGGTTCTTGCGAATCTTCCCCTTCCGTCCTTCTCAACATTTTTCATTGAGAATCTGTCTTATCGTTTCACCAGGCAGTTTATTTCTTCACCCTTTAAGGGGTTGACCTGGGGAGGGACCAACTGCAGGGAGAGGGTAAAGGATTTTAGTGCCGGCAGATTGTTTGAGGATGTTCAGGGGCTATTTGTTGGTGCCGGGGCGAAACCTGGCAAAACACAAAACTGCTTGGATGTGGTACTCGGATAAATGAGTAGGACGTTATCCAACTATTATCGAGATGTTTTGGATTCACAAAAATTAAAGATGGATTCCCGATACAACCTGTCGGGAATGACCGGAATCTCAGAGGGGTTTCCGATAAAAATGAGGGAAACCCAGAAGGGCGGATGGATTCCTGATAAAAAATGTCAGGAATGACAGGGAAAGAATAGGCTTAAATTGAAAGAGGTTATTGGTCGCGGTTGACCATGTAGGCGGATACGATGGCGAGGGATCGTTTCGCGGGGCTCTCGGGGAAGGCAACCAGGTCTAAGGCTGACGCTTCAATATACTCTCGGGCTCGCATGGTGGAATAGGCCAGGGAGCCTTGTTTTTTCATCATGCTAAGAATCTGTTCGAGTTCCTGGTCATCAACCGAATGCGACACAATCTTTTCTCTTAACCAGGTTTGTTCGGAAACAGAACAGGTTTGGAGGAGGTGAATGAGAGGGAGGGTAATCATTCCTTGACGGATATCTTGCCCTAATGATTTGCCAAGCCGGGCATGATCAGCTGAATAATCTAATCGATCGTCGGCTAATTGAAAGGCCATTCCGAGGTTGTACCCGAATCGGTAGAGGGCCATTTGCTCTTCCGGTGAGGCCCGCCCAATGATCGCTCCGACCTTACAAGAGGCAGCTACCAGGATGGCGGTCTTATATTCCACGATCTTGAGATAGGCCGTTTCGGTCAGGTTTGGCTGGCTATTCGCACATAATTGAAGCACTTCCCCTTCTGCCATTTTCCGACAGGCGTCAGCCATGATCTCGTTAATGTCATGGTTGTGAAATGAGGCGATGAGGGCCATGGCTTGAGAATAGAGGTAGTCACCAACCAGAATGCTGGCGTGGTTCCCCCAGATGCGTCTTGCCGTTTTTTCGCCTCGACGGATATCGGCTTCATCTAACACATCATCGTGGAGCAACGTGGCGGTATGAATGAATTCAACCAGGCTGCCCAGAAGAAGGTCGGCTTTTTCCGGATATCCAAACAGGCGGGCTGACAGGATGAGGAGGAGCGGGCGGATGCGTTTCCCCCCACTAGAGAGAATGTGATCCGCGACGGTATTGATGAGCGGGGCATGAGAATCCAGATGTTTCTGAATCTGGGCCTCGACCTCATTGAGTTCTGGTCGAAACGCTTCCCATACGTCCTCCATAGAGTCGAGGGCTTTAACGGCTGGATCGTTCGCCATGGGCGCGATACTATGGAGTATCCTATGGATTGTCAAGGTTGGGAAGCGATGTTCATGCGCAAGATTTCCGGGCGAAAGCTGTATCATCATCCTGCCTGCAACTGCTGGAAAATCAACCAGTTGTCTTGACAGAATTTTTTATTTTGGATTACTGTGGGCGGAGACGATTCTGACCCGTTCTTCCCAAACGTTTGTCGAACATCTCCGGGACCAGTCCAACATCTCTGCGACTCCCCGAATGGTTGGAGGGGGAGCGTGTCTTTCGATTCCTTAATAGGTGTAAGATCTACCCGTTTCTGAGGTGAAGGCGTTAAAACACATGAATACACATGCGGATGATGTTGTGGCCATGAATATTCCTGGTTTACCTCGAGCCCAAGGGCTCTATTCTCCTCAGCAGGAGCATGATGCCTGTGGGATTGGCTTTGTGGCTCACATCAAAGGCCACAAGTCGCATGATCTCATAGAAAAAGGGCTTTTGGTGCTTGAAAATCTGTTGCATCGAGGAGCTCAGGGATGCGACCCGTGTACCGGTGATGGTGCCGGTATTTTGTCCCAGATTCCTCATCAGTTTTTTCATCGGGTAGCTGGGGAAATTGGCATTTCCTTGCCGACGGCTGGGGGCTATGGGGTCGGGATGGTGTTTTTGCCGCAGGACCGAAAGGCGCGTGAGCAATGCGAGGCCTTATTTGAATCGATTATTCGAGAAGAAGGACAAGAATTTCTTGGGTGGCGGGATGTTCCTGTTAAGGAAGATCAAATTGGTTTGCAAGCTCGAACAACGATGCCAGCCATTCGTCAATTCTTCATTGCACGTGCTTCACTCAACCCGACTCAATTTGAACGCAAGCTGTACGTTATTCGTAAACGGATAACTCGGGCTGTGCGTGAATCGGCTTTGACCGGAAAAGAGTGGGTGTATCTTTCCAGTTTATCCTGCAATACGATCGTGTATAAAGGGATGTTATTACCCGAACAGGTATCATTATTTTATCCAGATCTTGCTGATTCTACCTTTGTTTCGGCCTTGGCTCTGGTCCATTCGCGATTTAGTACCAATACCTTTCCAACCTGGTCTTTGGCTCATCCCTACCGGTATTCCGTGCATAACGGGGAGATCAACACCTTAAAAGGAAACGTTAATTGGATGCGTGCGCGGCAAGGCCGGTTGGCCTCCGATTTGTTTGGCGATGATTTAAAGAAACTTTTTCCCATCATTGATGATGCTACACAAAGTGATTCCGCCTGTTTAGATAATGCCATTGAATTTTTGGTGATGGCTGGCCGGTCGCTTCCCCATGCGATGATGATGCTGATCCCGGAGCCTTGGGTCGGGAACCCGCAGATGGACTTCGATCGCCGGGGATTTTATGAGTACCACGCCGCCGTGATGGAGCCTTGGGATGGTCCGGCCGCTGTCTGTTTTACCGACGGAAAATTAGTGGGCGCGACGTTGGATCGGAATGGCCTTCGGCCCTGTCGGTATCAGGTGACGAAGGACGATGTCGTGGTCCTGGCCTCCGAAGCTGGGGTCCTGCCGACCGATCCCCAAAACATCCGAATGAAAGGACGCTTGCAGCCAGGTCGGATGTTTGTGGTAGATACGGTGGAAGGGCGGATTATTGATGACGAAGAAATCAAAACCGACATCACGAAACGGAAACCGTATCGACAATGGCTGACGCAGCATCGTGTGTCGTTAGATGAACTTCCTGAGCCCATGAATGTGCCTCAGCCCGACCATGCCACCCTTCGACAACGTCAGCAGGCCTTTGGATACACCGTTGAGGAATTAAAAATGGTGTTATTCCCTATGGGAATGAACGGTGAGGAGCCGATTTCCTCCATGGGAACCGATACCCCATTGGCCGTGTTATCTGAGCGCCCGCAATTGCTCTTTAAATATTTCAAACAATTATTCGCGCAGGTCACTAATCCTCCCATCGACCCGATTCGGGAGCACTTGGTCATGTCGCTTGTGACCAATATTGGGCCGAAGCCTAATGTGATCGCCGAAATTCCAGAAGCCTGTCGCAGGATCAAATTGCAGCAACCTATTCTCAGTAATGTGGACCTGCAAAAGATCCGTATGATTGGGGATCCGAATTTCAAAAGTAAGACCCTGTCGTTGCTCTTTAAAGTCTCGGAAGGTCCTGATGGGTTGGCGGCAGCCGTTGAGCAACTCTGTCAGCAAGCCTCCAAGGCGATTAAAGACGGTGAAAAGTTCCTGATTTTAAGTGATCGGGGCGTGAATGCTGAATGGGCGCCCATTCCGAGTTTGTTGGGGGTGGCTGCTGTGCATCACCATTTGGTACGTGAAGAAACCAGAACGGAAGTCGGGTTGATTCTAGAAACTGGAGAACCCAGGGATGTCCATCATTTTGCGTGTCTTATCGGGTATGGAGCCGGGGCGATCAATCCGTATTTGGTTGTGGAATCGCTTGTTGATATGGAGCGTGAAGGATTCTTCCCGGAAACGGTTGATGCCGCTACCGCCGAATCACGATTTATCAAAGCGGTGAATAAGGGACTCCTGAAAATCTTTTCCAAAATGGGCATTTCGACCTTGCAATCCTATTGCGGCGCACAAATTTTTGAAGCTATTGGTCTAAGGACGGATTTGATTGAACGGTATTTTACGGGGACGGCTTCTCGGATTGAGGGAATCGGGATTCGGGAGCTGGGTGAGGAAACGTTACGCCGACATACCTTGGCATATCAACCCGTGCCTATTCGGCAGCTGGATTTTGGTGGTGAAATTCATTATCGCATTCAGGGGGAACATCATAATTGGAATCCCGATACGATTTACAAATTGCAGCATGCGACGCGCACCAACAATGCGCAATTGTATAAGGAATATGCCGCCTTAGTGAATGATGAGCATCGGCAGCGTTCAAATATTCGAGGGTTGTTAGATTTTAAATTCCTTCCCAAGCCGATTTCGCTGGATGAGGTTGAACCGGCCAGTCAAATCGTGAAGCGATTTACGACCGGGGCGATGTCGTTCGGTGCCATCAGTCAGGAGGCTCACGAAACCTTGGCCATTGCCATGAATCGGTTGGGTGCGAAGAGTAATACCGGTGAAGGCGGGGAAGACCCGGAGCGGTTTATTCCTATGCCGAATGGGGATTCGAAGAATTCCTATATAAAGCAAGTGGCGTCTGGTCGTTTTGGGGTGACGGCGCACTATCTGGTCAATGCCAAGGAATTACAAATCAAGATGGCCCAGGGTGCGAAGCCGGGAGAGGGTGGGCAGCTTCCCGGGCACAAGGTTGATGAGGGTATTGCCAAACTTCGTTATTCCACTCCAGGGGTCCAGCTTATTTCGCCGCCCCCGCATCATGATATTTATTCTATTGAAGACTTAGCCCAGTTGATTTTTGATCTAAAGAATTCCAATCCGGAGGCGGCTGTTTCGGTTAAGCTCGTTGCCGAAGTGGGCGTTGGTACGGTTGCAGCGGGAGTCTCCAAAGCCCACGCGGATAAAGTCTTAATTAGTGGAGATTCTGGCGGCACAGGGGCGTCTCCCCTTTCTTCGATTAAATATGCGGGCATTCCTTGGGAGTTAGGATTGGCCGAAACCCATCAGACTCTTGTGTTGAATGATTTGCGTGGACGTATTCGTGTCGAAACCGATGGGCAATTGAAAACGGGGCGTGATGTGGTGATTGCCACCCTTTTAGGTGCTGAGGAATACGGGTTTTCTACAGCCCCGTTAATTGTTGAAGGGTGCATTATGATGCGCAAGTGTCATCTGAACACCTGTCCTGTCGGGGTAGCGACTCAAGACTCAGAATTACGCAAACGATTTGCTGGTAACCCTGATCATGTCGTCAATTTTTTCATGTTTGTCGCAGAAGAGATTCGTGAGCTCATGGCGCAATTGGGGTTTCGCACGATGCAGGAAATGATCGGCCGAGTCGATAAGCTCAAGGCGCAACAAGCGGTGGATCATTGGAAGGCGAAAGGGCTCGATTTGTCACTCCTCTTAACGAAGCCGGAAGTTGATCCAGCGGTTGCGACCTCCTGGGTGCAGGCTCAAGACCATGGGATGACAGACATCTTAGATAATCAATTGGTGGATCGCTGTCAGGCGGCGATTGAACGAGGCGAACCGGTGTCTTTTGAATTGCCCATTCGAAATTTGAATCGGACCACCGGCACCGTGTTGTCCAGCCACATCGCCCGTCGATACGGACCCGAAGGTCTTCCCCCGGATACGATCCGCATTAAATTTTCCGGTTCGGCTGGCCAATCGTTTGGGGCATTTTTATCAAAGGGTATTACGCTGACTCTTGAAGGCGAATCGAACGATTATTTGGGGAAGGGCTTGTCGGGTGGAAAAATTATTGTCGTACCTCCGCCCAACGTGACCTATTCACCCGAAGAAACTATTCTCATTGGCAATACTGCACTCTATGGAGCCACTGCCGGCGAGGGGTATTTTCACGGAACAGCCGGGGAGCGCTTTGCCGTTCGCAATAGCGGTGCCCGGGTGGTGATTGATGGTACGGGTGACCATGGGTGTGAGTATATGACCGGTGGCGTGGTCGTGATTTTGGGAAAAACCGGTCGAAACTTTGCGGCCGGGATGTCGGGTGGAGAAGCCTATGTCTTAGATGAAGACGGCACTTTTTCCGAACGATGTAATATGGGCATGGTAGAACGGGAAGTGGTCGAGGCAGCTGACGATATTCACACCCTCCGAGCAATGATTGAAGCGCATTTCCGTTATACGAACAGTGAAAATGCCAAACGGGTGTTGGATGCGTGGGATGTCATGTTGCCCAAATTTGTGAAGGTGATGCCAAGAGACTATAAACGAGTCCTTCAAGAGCGAAAAGCGGCACTGGCCAAAGAACATGCACAGCGGGAACGTGAGGTGGTGAACCGTGGCTGATCCTCGAGGGTTTTTAAAATTTACTCGTGAAGGGCCACGAAGACGGCCGGTAGAGCTTCGCGTCAAGGATTACAAAGAGCTTTACAACCCTATTGAGGATGAAAAACTCAAAGTGCAGGGTGCCCGGTGCATGGACTGCGGAGTACCGTTTTGTCAAAGTTCAAGCGGGTGCCCCGTTGTCAATTTGATACCTGAATGGAATGATTTGGTCCATCGCGGCCGTTGGAAAGATGCGCTAAAGGCTCTACATACGACGAATAATTTTCCGGAATTTACTGGTCGTTTATGCCCTGCTCCCTGTGAGTCGGCTTGTGTGTTGGGCATTAATAGCGATCCGGTTTCGATTCGTGTCATTGAATGGAATATTATTGATAAAGGTTTTGAAGAAGGCTGGGTTGAGCCGGTTTTGCCGGTGGTATCGACCGGGAAGCGAGTGGCGGTTGTGGGTTCGGGGCCGGCCGGGTTAGCGGCTGCGCAACAATTGGCCCGTGCCGGACATCAAGTGACGGTCTTGGAAAAAGCGGACCGAATCGGCGGGCTTCTTCGCTATGGCATTCCTGATTTTAAGATGGAAAAGTGGGTGTTGGACCGCCGGTTGGAACAGATGCGCAAAGAAGGGGTGACGTTTGAAACGAAGGTCTGTGTCGGCGTCGATACGGATTTAGAAAAATTGCGTCGGGAATATGATGCGGTTCTGCTGGCCATGGGTGCGGAGCAGCCGCGAGAGCTTCCTGTTCCTGGGCGAGACCTCAAGGGCGTCCATCTGGCCATGGATTATCTCACTCAACAGAATAAGCGCGTGGCTGGTGATACCATTCAGGGCGAGGAAATTCTGGCTAAAGGCAAGCGTGTGGTGGTCATTGGCGGAGGGGATACCGGTTCGGATTGTTTGGGAACCGCTCATCGCCAAGGTTGTGTCGAGGCACATCAATTTGAGTTATTGCCAGAGCCTCCCCCGTCGAGAGCGGATTCCACCCCCTGGCCATTATGGCCGATGAGGCTTCGAACCTCGCATGCTCATGAAGAGGGGTGCGACCGTCAGTGGAGCATTTCCACCACTAAGTTTAGTGGTGAAAATGGGCAGGTCAAAAAGCTGCATGCGAGTCGAGTGGAATTTCAAGACGGGAAAATTGTTCCTGTTCCCGGCTCAGGAATTGAGATGGATGTCGATCTCGTGCTATTGGCTATGGGCTTTGTTGGGCCGGTTAAAAACGGCCTCTTGGATTCACTCGGGTTGAACTATGATGCTCGAGGAAATGTAGCGGTTGACGAACATTTTATGACAAATACTGAAGGAGTCTTTGCCTCAGGGGATACCAAGCGGGGGGCCTCCCTTATTGTGTGGGCTATTGCAGAAGGCCGGAAAGCGGCGCAAGGGGTTCACCGCTATTTGCAAGCCGGGAAATCGCTACGAACTCATTCATGATGTTCTTCTAGCATTTGCGGGGTAATCTTTACGCTTACCCTTTCCTTCCTGTGTAACTTTTCCGAAAATCGTGTTTTCCCCATCTAGGATTTCTTGGCGTGGGCTGCCTGTCTACTGGTGAGAGTTTGGTGGATTTCCTGAATCAGACGCAATTCAATATCAGCAAGTTCGGCCTGTGGTGCGGCAAAGATATGACCATTTCGAGAGAGTTTTTCAAATTCCGCTCGAACCCAAATCGTAGTGTGGTCAGCCGGTCCTTTCTCGATCATCGCTAAATATTGATTGCGAAACCCGGAGAGTTCCAAGGAGGGGGGAAGCGATGTTTTTCGATCCGTAATGTAGACGGCCTTTTGGTCGGTTTTCATAGTGCTGAGAACCGTGTAGCCGTTTTTTGTTAAAGCATCTTCTATGATGGCAGAGACGGCAGAATATGTGAAAGGCAGTTCATGGGTTTGGCCCCCGATTTGTTGGATGACCAGGGATTTTCGCATCAGATCTCGTTGACTACGCAGCCATTGGGCATCTTTCTGAAGTTTGGTATTCTGCTGCTCTAATGATTGAATGGTGGCCACGTCTTTCTTCGGGGTGTTCGTCAGGGTGTTGGTCAGTTGAGTGATCTGGCTTTGGGCCTCTTGTATTTTTGATTGGTACGAGGCCTCGGCCTCACGGCTTTCCTGATTCAAACGGTCAATTTGTTGTTGTAAGACTTTATTGCCTTCCTGAAGGGATTGAATGACCGACTCCAACTTCTCCGCTTGTTTTTTGAGCTGAAGGTTTTCGCCTTGAAGAGGCGATGGGTCTTGAGGGCAGGCGGTAAGCAGGAGGGAACAAACCCCGGTTCCGACTATGAAAGCCACTCGAATCAGAAAGCTCTGCCTCCTAGGAATTTGTGGTGAAATGGGGAAGTGCCGTAATCCTGGCATGGTTACCGGCTCAGCGCTGTGAGCAAGAATTCGATAGTTGAGGAGATGAGCAAATGGGTACCTTTTATTAGGTAGTCTATGCTTAATCGTCTGTTAATTCAATGAGTAAAGCGGTATGCTTTGCGGCTGTACAGGATAGAAGCTTCTTGTGAAGGAGTAAGTCATGCCGACATTGATCCGAAAGACGTTTCCTGTTCCTCCCCTTTCCTGCAATTGCTCAATTGTGGGAGATGCGGAGACAAAGCAGGCGGTAGTGGTTGATCCCGGTGGTAATCCGGAACGCATACTTCAGGAGGTTGATTCTTTAGGCCTCACTATCTGTGCAATTTTGCATACCCATGCCCATTTTGATCACTTCCTTGCTTCTGGACATATCAAAGCAGCAACCGGAGCACCGCTCTGCCTGCACCCCAAGGATCAAGATCTTTGGGGTATGCTTGAGGTTCAATGTAAGATGTTTGGCGTTCCCTTTGTTCCCGTTCCTCCTCCTGACCAATGGATTCAAGATGAAGAGGAGATGATCATTGGGCCGTATGCGGCTACTGTTCTCCATACGCCTGGGCATACTCCGGGTTCGGCGTGTTTTTATTTTGAGAGTCAAGGATTGCTTTTTTCCGGAGATACCTTGTTTCGAGGGGGGATTGGTCGTACAGACCTATGGGGCGGAGATGGTCACGCGATTATTCAATCCATTCGAGAGCGCCTGTATTCTTTGAACGAAACAACCGTGGTGATCCCAGGACATGGTGGTGAATCCTCAATTGGTTGGGAGCGGGAGCACAATATGTTTGTGAAAGCATAACGAAAAAATTGCCCCCCATGTTCCATAGGTAACGATGGGTAGGGCAGGAGCACTCGAACGTTTTTAACCTTTGCAGATAATACGAAATCAAAACTAGTGATAATAACCTAGGATACACATCTTTATTGTTGGCAATCATACGAATTTATGGGGATTTTAGAAAAATTCATATTTCGACTGAACATTCCCCGAAAAACTTTCTTGCGTCACTGATTGTCATATGCTATAACCAACACCTCTTTTGGATGGAATCGAACATTAATAATTAGAATAATGGCTTTCGTTTTTAGGTAAATTCTTCATTATCAACAAGCTTCTCATGAGGAGGTAGGCGATGCACAAAGTGCTTCTATCCGTCCTTTTAAGTGCGGTGTTAATTGCGGCGGGTTCATCAGCGGCATGGGCGTTACAATCAGGTGGCGTGGAAATCGGTGATTTAGAAACCGGTTCAGTTGTGGGTCAACCATTTAGCAAGTTGAATGTCGACCTTGAATTCAACGCGTTGGAAGTTGGCGGGAAAAAAGTCTGGTATCCCCCGACATCCATTTTGAACCTCGTGAGTGGAGGTACAGGAGGCCGTGCAAACAGCCCAGTTCTTATCAAGGTGACCAACAATTTATCAACCGATCATGGATTTGCTTTGTCTGCGGATTCTCCATATGCCGCACCGACATCATTGAACATTAAAATTGTTCTCAAGCCAGGCGAAACCAAGTATATCGGGATTCCTATTAGTGACCTGAGCTATGTCACTGCAAACAGTGTCTTGAAATATGGCTGCCAACTGCATGCAGCTCATCTTGGTGGGACCTTGGTGGTTCTGACAAAGTAGTTTCGTAAGTTGTGAAGTAAATATTTTCTCATTGTTCTGTGGGTGAGAGAAAAGCCCCATTCCTGTTTAAGGAATGGGGCTTTTTTTTGAATGATTTTAGGTACTTTGGTAGCCTGTTTTAAATCTCGATTTCATCGCTATGGCAGTCAACATTTGCTCCCAGTGGAATCTGTTGGGCTCCAACTAATTTTCCTTTGACGAGAAGAAGTAAGAAGCGGTTGGGCTGGGGGTCTTCCTCAGAAGAAACCTGAAGCTCGGTATTAATGTCCACAATGATTTCATTTGAAACATCGGACGTTGTATCATTAATCACCCAGAAGTAATGACTCCCTTTGGGATAAATTTGGGAGACAAATTGATCGATAACCGACGAAACAGTAGGTTGTGCTGATTCACTAACATTAGGGCCTAATGCGAGAGAAAGGAGAAAAACCGTAATGGGGAGGTAGCGCATGTGATTCCTCCATGGTAAGAAGTGTGTGGAAAGGTTATATGTTTATACTTGCCTTCTCATCCCTTCCTTTTTCGGGTGAAATCTAACAGAACTATAATGATAGCTTACCTTGAATAGCCGTCCAGGTAAATTGGGCGGTCTTGGGCTGTATAACCATAAGGACATGGCGTTGCTTTCATGGAATGAACATTGGAAAGAGAGCGGTGAATCATTTTTATGCTGTCATTTTTAAAATTACAGGACGGAACCAATAAAAAACGGATATTTTTTCTGGTGGTCATGGCGTTGTTTCTCATTTCAGGAGCCTTGTTATTTAATTCTCCTGGCCAGACCCAAATGATAACAGTGAAATTTCCGAATGGAGCCTTTCTGAAATCTGAAGTGGCAGATACCCCCGAAAAGCTCTTGTTCGGATTGGCATTTAGGCCCTCGCTCCCTGCCAATGAGGCCATGCTCTATATTTTTGGGGAATCCGGTCCTCATCGAGTGTGGACCAAAGAGTTTCAATTTCCGGTAGATGTCATCTGGGTGGACGAAAGTAAAATTGTGGTCCATGTGGAAAAAGATGTTCCACCCTGTTCTGCGAACCCTTGCACTTGGTATGGTCCACCGCCAAAGGACGTACGCTATATTCTTGAAACCAATGCGGGCTTTATTGACCGAGAGAAGGTGATTGTTGGGAACCAACTCAAATTTGCGTTATCGTTTCCTTAACTTCCTGGGGATTGGCCTGTTATGGATTTGAAGGCAGGGGATCCGGTCAGCCCCAAGGACGGGTATGTATTTGTCGCCAACCTTGAGGATCTTCCTCAAGGCAAGGGCCGGGTCTTTAAAATTGACGGCAAAAGCGTCGCAGTCTTTCGTATCGATGACCGCTGCTTTGCCATTAATGATATCTGCCCGCATCAAGGGGCTTCCTTGGGGAAGGGTCGACTCAAGGGATTCGTGGTTGCATGTCCCTGGCATTATCAAAAGTTTGATATTCGAACGGGGTTTGGGCCGGATGGGGGAGGGTATTGTGTGGTAAATTACGATGTTCACATTTCAGACGGGCAAGTCTTTGTGTGCTTGAAGAAACGTGATTGGTTAACTGGAGAATAGGATTTCATGAATTATTCTTTGATCCATTTGAAATAGGGATAGGACTATGGATACCAGTCAAATCGATAGTAAGCCGATTCAGGCCTCGCAATCAGAAACCTTTTCCATTCATTTATGGGAAGACCGTACCCGTGGAGAGCAATGGGTGCCCACCTATGATCCTAAGGTCTTGGCCTTAGTTGCGGATGATTTTTTACGCACCATTAGTAATAATGCCGTAGATTCCGGTCGCCGCTCTTTCGAGTTTCAAGCGTTGGTGCCGGGAAAGCATCGTGTGGAGTTTAGTAAGCGAATGGCGTGGAAATTCACCGCTGAGGATCGGCGGGTGTTTGACCTGACGGTTCTGCCTTCTTCCGCTTGATAAGGGTGTATGCCAAATATCGGGTATCTCAATGGTCGATTCTCCGGTTTAGAGGAGATTAGGATTTTGCCCGACGATCGGGGATTCTTGTTTGGTGATGGGGTTTATGAAGTCATTCGGGCCTATCACGGGGTTCCTGCTTTTTGGGAGGATCATCATGCCCGCCTACTTCGTAGTGCCAAAGAAATTCAGCTCTCCTTCCATATAGAATTACAGGATTTCCATCAACTTTTGCACACGGGCCTCCAGCAGAGCGGGTTTTCGGAGGCAAAAATATATATTCAGGTTACCAGAGGGGTCGCTCCTAGGGAGCATGGATTTCCTCCTGATGTCTCTCCCACCGTGTTTGTATCTTTTCGGGAAATCGGGGCGATTCCAGTCGAATGGTCCAAGCGAGGGGTGAAGGTTATTACCGTTCCGGATATTCGTTGGGACCGGTGTGATATAAAAAGTTTAAACCTTCTTCCTAATGTGCTGGCCAAGCAAAAGGCCCAGGAGGCCAAGGTCTTCGAAGCTATCTTCGTCAGAGATGGCCTGGTCATCGAAGGCGCAACCAGTAATATTTTTTTGGTAAAAGACGGGCAGTTACGAACCCCCGAACGGAATCAGTTCGTGCTATCCGGCGTCACGCAACAACAGATCATTCATGTGGCCCAGGCCCATGGCCAACAAGTTCATTTTGATCGAATCCCGCTGGAAGATTTTTATCATGCGGAAGAGGCTTTCCTCGTTGGGACGACGATTGAGGTTCTGCCAGTTGTGAATGTTGATGGCCAAGCCATTCACAATGGTAAACCTGGACCTGTCACGGAGGCTCTTCAAGATTATTTCTCGGAGCTTGTGGCTAAGCTATAGGGAATATGAATTATGATCGGCGGAATTGTCTGCCGTTCATTCTTGCCCGAGTCACTTTTCCCTTCCCTTGCCTTCTGATTGGGTTCACGCCCTCTCATTTTCCTTTCGTGTATCATTTTTGAGCCACATGAAAACAATAGGATGGAGCTGTGACTTGACAGGCCGACCTGTTTTGGATACCTTTTCGGCTCCTCGTTTCAGAGGAAGATGTGTCTATTTGTCCGATTTTGCCAAAAAATACTAAGTTGTTGTCGGGTTATTTTTTTTAAGGAGGCCGGTCCATGTTTTATGTGAAAACTCGAAGTGCCGTCACATCCCTTTCCGTAGGATTATTCCTAGGGGGGATTTCGCTGTTTTCGGCTGGGAATCTCTTGGCCGGAGAATCCCATGAAGCCATGATGCACAAGGCTGGAATGCCGTCGCAGTCACCCGGTTGGGCGGAAAAGCTCAAAGGCCAGACCATTGTAGAAGACTCCATGGAAGGACGTGCGGAGCGAGCTGCACTCGTGGAACAACAACACGAACGAATGATGCAGCAAATGCAAAAAGACATGGAACATAATGGAGAAAATACCGGTATTTTCAACGGCATGTCCATGATTCATCAATATGGCGGCGGACCTGGTAATGGACTGTTGTCAAGCAATATTGGTGTCGAACCGGTGTCCATGAATGGTGGAAAATGTCCAGCGACCGCAGCTGTTCGGAACTACGACATTTCAGCTATCAATGTGGAAATTACCTTGAATCAATGGCTGGATTACTATCCAGGCTATATGTATACCTTGACCGAAAATATTGAAAAGGTTCGTGAAGAAGAAGCCAAGAACGCGGCAGCCCGAGAATCTGAAGGGCATGCCGATCCAGGTGGGGTGAAAAATGGCATTCAAGGCCAATGGATCCAGCCGTTGGTCATCCGGGGGAATCAAGGTGATTGCGTCAAAATCACGCTTCGCAATGCATTGGAATTCGGTGAAGAGGTGAGCTTACATATTAATGGTTCGGATATGGTCATGAGTGAAACAGGCCAGCCTGCGGTGACTAGTAATCCTGATAGTGTTGCGGAAGAAGGTGGAAGCATTAGCATGGAATGGTATATCCACCCTGATACCCAAGAAGGTGGTCGACAATTCCATACATTCAGCAATGATCGAGAATTAACGGTCATGGGTATGTTTGGGGTGTTTGTCGTAGAGCCCCATGGTTCTAATTATTATGAGCCCCTTGGGACCGGTCCTGCGACGGAAGCGACAAGTGGTTGGCAAGTGATGATTGATAATGGAGATGGTCCTGATTTTCGTGAATTTGTGTTGATTTACCATGAGGTGGGTGATGAGGCCTTCCGTCCGGTGAATAAACACGGGGACTTTTTGCCACAACGAGATCCTTTGACGGATGCCTATCGACCAGGTGCCCGAGCGATCAATTATCGAAGTGAACCGTTTGGCATCAATAATATGCATGTGCAACATGAGTACTTTGGCTTTGAAGATGAGTCAATGGCCTATAGCTCGTATACATTTGGTGACGCCGGTCCAACGATTCCGCGAAGCTATTTGGGGGATCCTGCCAAATTCCGACTGGTTCATGGTGGGTCGGAAGTGTTCCATTCCCATCATCCCCATGGGGGCTCTATTCGATGGCAGCGGAACCCACGGGCTACGCAAATGCCAGTCTGGAACACCGGACAAAATGGCCCGGTCAAATACCCGGTAATCCGAACTAAGTCCGATCGAGTTGACGTTGAAGTCATTGGGCCAGCGGAAGCCTTAGATTTAGAAACAGAATGTGGTTCAGGTCTGTGCCAATGGCTGGCGGGAGATTTCCTCTTCCATTGCCATGTCGCCCATCATTATGTCGCTGGAATGTGGGGATATTGGAGAGTGTATAACACGCTTCAAGAGCCCGGAATCCAAAATGACGTGATGGGGCCATTGCGAGAATTGCCGGATCGATTGGGCCGAATTCACAAACCAGTAACATCCGACCAATTGGTTGGAAAGACGGTCAACTGGTTCGGAAAGAAATTCAAAATTGTGGGTGAGGGTAAGAGCAATTGGAAAGCTGATCCCGCCGTGGTTAATATTAAAGATTGGGTCGAAATGCAGCTGGTCAACCAGGGGAAACCTGGCAATACGGATAGCGAAGAAGGTCAGCTTAAGGCTTATGATGCTACTGTGATGGATTGGGTATGGCAGGGCAATAAGGCCATGAGTGAGAAAGAAGCGTCAATTGGTGAAAATCCAAAATATCACCCTGAATGGTTAGGGTATACACCTGGTAAGCGACGGGCTATTTGGTTTGAACCCACCACAGGGAAAGTCGCGTGGCCATGGCTGACGCCACATTTTGGCAAACGGGTCCCATTCTCGAACGATCACAACCCTGCCCCATGGTTGGAAATGATTCGCTTGAATCCAGACGGGACACGTTCTGTGGAACCTGCGAAACCAGGTGAAAATGGACCATGGAGTCTGTGCCCGGTTCGGGCCGGTTCGCAGGATTACAACGTGCATTTTATTAAGTTGCCAATTGAATTGTCGGCCGCTGAAGGTGATGAACCGGCCATTGTGGATCCAAATGGACTCCTCTATGTCGTCCATGATGAAGAGGAAGAGGTTCGGGCCAATAATGATAAAAAATTCCCGTTGGTGGTCAGAGCCAATGTGTATGATTGTATTGACTGGACGCTAACCAGCGAATGGTTGGATGACGATGTTACAAATTTCCAATCGTCTAAAATCAATACACATTTCCATTTCTTCCAATTCGACAATCAAGCGTCTGATGGGGTGATTTCAGGGTTTTCCTACGATCAGTCCATGCGACCATTCACGCAATTTGAAAAGACAACGAATAAAGGATTACCTGTTCCCATGAATGCCAAGGTCACCAAGGCTTCAAAGAAGGGTGATCGCACAATTCAGGTTTCCAATGCGAAGCAATATCATGTCGGTATTCCAATTTTGATTGGTGCGGACAATGTGAAAGGGCAGGAAATTCGTCGAATCGTGGCCATTGGGGGAAGCGCGGGATCCTCAGCCGCGGTTTCCGGTGGGTCCAGTTATACGGTTGCTCCTGGGGATACCTTAGGGAAGATTGCACAATCCCTTGGAATTACCGTCAGTGCTTTACAAGATTTAAATGGATTAGAGAATAAAAACCTCATTTTTGTCGGACAAACATTAAAGGTGCCAGGATCAGATGCGGGTGATCCCACCCCTGCTACATCCGGAGAAAATACTCTGACGTTCGATCAACCACTGAAGAATGATCATCCTGTTGGAGATATCCTGACTGTGGAGTATGTGCGTCAACGGTTCTGGGTGGATGCAGACGTAGGGAGTGTGTTCTGGCATGACCATGCCTTTGGTGGCACAACATGGCCTCATGGGGCAGTCGGGACCATGATTGCCGAGCCATTTAATTCCACATGGCATGATCCTAAGACTGGAGAGCCAATCCGTACAGGCCCGGTTGCAGATATTCATGCCGTCGAACGGGTTGGACATGATGTGGCAGGCAGTTTCCGCGAATTGATGGTCCACGTTATGGATACGGTTCCACACACGGTAAATGTGGTGACAGCCGGAAATCCCCCTGGGCAACCTGTAGAAGTCGCACTTGAAGCGGGGAGGACTGTTTCATTCATCATGCCTCCAAATGAAAAAATCAAAATGACCCCGATGCCGTTTTTGAACGGGGGAACGCATACGACAGGTGGAGCGCTGAATTTCCGGGCGGAACCCTTCGCGCAACGCTTGGCGAATAACCCTGAGCCATCTCAGATATTCAGTAGTACGGTTCATGGTGATCCCAGTACGGCCATGTTACGGGCTTACCTTGGTGATGCAATTGTGTTTCGGTTGATCGATGTGACCATGAATGAAAGTAATGTGTTTACAGTTTCAGGGCATACCTTCTGGACGGAGCGGTATGCACAAGAATCAAACCGCAAAAATTCCATCCATATTGGTATTGCGGAACGTTATGATTTGGTGGTTCCGGAAGCTGGCGGTCCTCGCCATCAACCTGGCGACTACATGTTCTTTAATGGCCGAAGCTCCAAGTTCTCTGAAGGAGCGTGGGGAATCATCCGGGTCTTAGATAAAGAAATTGATGACCTGAAGCCGTTGCCGACCAAGGCCTACGGGAAGCCAGGTATGCCGGAGAAATTGCCGGTGTGTCCAAGTGATGCTCCAGTAAAGAGCTTTAATGTTGTGGCGATGGATCACCCCGGCATGAGCTTTAATTCGAATGCTGAGGAATCAATCGAAGTCGATTTTGAGCGAACGATTGAACTGCGAAATCCTGAAGCCAAGATCTATGTGTTAGAAGATGAAGTGCAGAAGGTTTCGGGAGAATATCAACCCATGCCGCTCACCATTCGGGCGAACGTGGGTGATTGCCTCAAAATCAATCTGACGAATAAACTCAAAGAAGGTCGGGCTTCATTTTCGGCCTTTAGTTTGGTTTTCGATCCCACTGATTCTCAAGGTGTCAACCTAGGGAATAACCCTGGTGATCAGACCGTGGCTCCTGGGGAATCCCGTACCTATACTTACTATGCTGACCCATTCAACGGGGAAACGCAGTCATTGGTATGGGATTTTGGCAACGCGGCCATGAATCCTCGCAATGGGTTATTTGGTGGGGTGGTGATTGGCCCAAAAGGGTCGACCTATCGTGATCCAAAGACTGGAGAAGATATTTCTCTAAAGAATAGTTGGAGAGCTGATGTGATTATTGATCACGCAATCCAGGGGAACGAGGGTCGATCCAATTATCGGGATGTCGCCTTGTATTTTCAGGATGAAGACAACATCATTGGAACCAGCTTTATGCCCTATGTGCAAAATGTGGCCGGCTTGTTGGGCGTGAATTATCGTGCCGAACCCTATCTGTATCGTGAAGAGGGAGGGTGCACCTTGGGACGAATGTTCCAACCGTGTGAAGTGGATAATCCCAAAGATCCTGTAACGCCGACAATTGAAGCGCATGCCGGGGATAAAGTTCGAATCCATGTCTTTGGTGCAAGTAGTGAACAGAATGGAATGTTCACGGTTGAAAAGCACGAATGGCCAATTGAACCATTCCTTCCAGGTGCGGATATGATCAGTACCGTAGAGTTCTCGGGCTCAGAAGGTATTGATGTGTTTATTCCATCCGCAGGTGGAAAATGGGCGATGCCCGCTGATTACGTCTGGAGCAATGGTCGGTTACCCTACTCCCAATCTGGGCAATGGGGCTATCTTCGAGTATTGCCGAGCACGGATCAACGAATTCTGCCCTTATCCGGTTCAGCGCCTTCTAATAAACAAGCCTCTCTTGAGGGTGAGATGGGTGAAGCCCGAATCATCCCGGTTGTGGCTAAATAAGTTCAGCATTAGGTCAGAGAACAAAGCGGGGGAGTCGGAAGGCTTCCCCGCTTTTTTTTTAAGGGGCCCAACATGGTATTGTATAAAAATAGGGTTTCTTAATTTTTGTTTACAGTACTCACTCTAAATGGCCGGATTGAATGATGAGTCAAATTGAGGAGGGTGGGAAAATGTTGGTTAGGGTTCTGTTCATTGTATGGTGGGGACTACTCATAGGAACGCCGGCGTGGTCCTATACCGAAATTTCTGTAAAAAACGGAGGAACACTGAAGGGAACGGTCACCTTGTTAGGAGAGAAACCTCGCCCAATGGCCATGAATTTGGTAACGATTCCCGATGCAGTGTATTGCGGGAGGATTTCAACCGGGACGGGGTGGCGTATTGTAGAGGACTTTATTCTGGGATCGGGCGGCACCTTAAAGGATGCCGTGGTAATATTGAAGAATGTGGAAAAAGGGAAGTCATTCGACATTCCAAAAGTTGAAATCGAAGCGATTGATTGTGATTTTTTCCCATTTGTGAATGTGATCAAGGATCGGGACGAATTAACGGTGATTAATATGGACCCGATCGAACATGATATCCAAGGGTATGAGACGGCTCGGGAACGAGGTGCTAGGGTACTCTTTAATCGTCCCTTGCCCATGAACCCCTTCCATAAGGTTGTGCAATTATTCGGAGAGAACGCGCATACGCATATGCCGGGAAAACCCATGGTAGAAGAAATACACCTTCGAAAAAACCGGAATATTTTCGTGATGCAATGCGGCTTTCATCCCTACATGTTTTCATGGGGAGTGGTTCTGGATAATCCTTATTATTCTATTACCAAAGAAGATGGAGCTTTTGAAATTTCGGATATTCCAGCGGGGGAGTACGATCTGGTCACTTGGCACCCTGGCATGAAAACCTATTTAGAACAACGCGTGAAAGTCGAAGCCGGGAAGACGGTCAAGGTTGATTTTCAATACGAATCTCCCAAGGGACGACGCAGCGCCCATGAAATGCATGACAATCCTCGATTTGGAGAGGAATTGCTTGAAGAGGGGGAAAAAATTATTCCGACTCTTCGGCGACAAATTCCGTAATTCCTATGAACCTGTACCTTTTCATTATCGCGCTTGGGTGGCTTGTTGTTGGAGAGAGTGCCTTTGCCGCAGCCTACGAAGTGAAAAATATCGAAAATGGGGGAACAATTACCGGTACGGTGACGCTCCGTGGAGTGCCCCCTCCTCCAAAAGCCTATAACCTGATCACTTTTCCCGATCCAGAATACTGCGGTCGAATTTCCGATGGGAATGGGTGGCGATTGTTAAAAGATTTTGTGGTCAATAGTCATAATCAAGTGCAAGGGGTGGTGATGGTTCTTGAAGGAGTTTCCGCTGGGAAACCTTTTGCCGTTTCCATCCCGAAGGTCGAAGCAAAGGACTGCCAATTTCTGCCATTTACCACCGTGGTTCGTAGCGAGCATGGTATTGAGGTGGTCAATATGGATCCGGTGATGCATGATATTCAAGCGTATGAAACCTCACAAAGCCAAGGTACTCGCGTCTTATTTAATTCTCCTCTACCTTTTAATCGTAAGCATCAACGAGAGAATATTCACGCGACGCATGCACATATGCCGGGAAAATCTATGGTTCATCAATTTCAATTAAGCAAAGGCCGGCAGACTTTTGTGATGCAATGCGGCTTTCACGCGTATATGGAAAGTTGGGCCATTGCTGTGGATAACCCCTATTTTACATTTACGAGTGAAACCGGAAGCTATGAGATTAAAGATATTCCTCCTGGAACGTATCGTTTACAAGCCTGGCATCCCAGTGTGAAAGAAGAAAAATTTCAAACTGTCACAGTCGAAGCCTCGCAAACCACTCATGTAGATCTCGCCCTGGAGTCTCCGGCCCGGCGATGGACCGCGCACACCCGTCAAAGGCCACCACGCTTTACACCAGCCGCACTTGGCCGCCCCATCAACATTGAGCCTCTGGTTGAACATCAACGGCCTTGAGGTGGCCTGTTGAATGTTTTTTCATCAGGTCGTGGGAAGAATGTGTTCCAACCATTTTTGATGATAGTCTTGGTTGGTGTGGCAGGTTTCCTCTCGAGCACTGATGGTTGGACCAAGCCGGCGAAGTTGGGTGCCGGCCCCACCGAGTTTTCGGCCAGACTGATTTGGAAACATGATGGGCGGAGGGCCAAAGCCCAAATTTTCGTGAAGCCGGATCGGTATCGTATTGAACATATGGGAGGTGTCAAAACCGAATTGGGCTATGCGGGTGTCACGATTGTACGGTTGGATGAGCAGAAGGTGTGGTATATCCTATCCGAACGGCGAATGGTCGTGAGTGTGCCGTTAACGGCTGACTATTTGTTACCATTTACCGTGGCATTAGAAGGGGAGACTCGCCGGGATTTGGTGGGCGATTCTATGGTTAATAATCAGGACGCTCTACTCTATGATGTGGAAACTCAGGATCGTTTTGGGAATACGGAGAGATATTTTGAGTGGATTGATCCGGATAGGCAGGTTTTGTTGAAGTTGGTGAGTCAGGATCGGGATTGGTTCGTCGAATACGAGCATGTGGTCGTGTCCACTCAGCCAGAGTATTATTTTGAAATTCCTTTGGGATATAGGAAGATAGAGGCGCAAGAGGCTCCAAGCCCTAATGGTTAAAGGGGGGTATTTGTGAACAGACGTACGGGTTTTCGTGGTGTGCAGGCCCTGAAATGGATCGGTATTTTTGTGTTGGCACTTGGTGGGGTTTTCCCGGTGCACAGTTGGGGCAAGGGGGCTCAGAGTCCGACCCTTGAAGAAGTTCAAGCGGCGTTTGATAAAGGGGATTTCAATAAAGTCGTGGAACTCGTGAAGCCCCAGCTTCAGAAAGCCGATCCTTCACCTCAACTGGCTCGGCTTCATATTTTGGCACTTGCCAGAATGGGGAATTCTCCAGGAGCCTTGGATTCATATGAGAAATTGGTGCAGTCGACCAAACGCGAAGATGAGGGTCTTTTACGGCAGCTGGCTCTTGCGATTATTGTGTCCAAACAAGCTGATATGCGTGAGCAAATGCGCGGAGCGGTCTATACGGCTTTCAAAGAAATTGATTCGGATCAGATGGTTGGATATCTAGAAGACGGGTTGACGGATGGGTCCGGGATGATCCGTGCCCTGGTAGTCGAAGCCTTGGGACAACGCAAATCCGGGCAGCAATCCAAACGGTTGCGAGAGGCCTTAAAGGATTCGGCCGGGTTGGTCCGGGCGACGGCGGTGAAAAGTATTGGGGCATCGGGAGATAAGAAAGAGATTGCAGTCATTGAACATTCCCTTCAAGATGAACAGGCCTTGGTACAAATCGCCGCCGCAGCAGTCCTCTATGATTTGGGGCAGAAAGAACAATGGACTCGCTTGGAACGCGGGGCTCAAAGTGAGGAAGGGTACGAACGCGGAGGCGCGATCCGGGCTTTTGGTGATTTGAAGGATCGCCGGGCTCTTCCTTTCTTGGAAAAAACCGCTCGAGATCCGCAGCCGTCCATACGGGCTGCTGCCATTGGGTCGTTGGGGAAAATTCACGATTCGGAAAGCTTACCCACTCTTAAGGCGGCCCTGTTCGATCCGGTCTCTGGGGTGAGAAATCAAGCCGCGTTTAGCATGGGGTACTATGAATCACACCACGTATTCACATCTTTGACGAAGGCTTTGCTGGATAAGGATCCTGGGGTTCAAGCCTCGGCCTGTGCCTCGTTGTTGCGGGTAGGTGCCCCATTTTCTGTGGTTGAGGCCACGCTCCATCCGTTGCTCCAAGATCAAAATCCAGCGCTTCGATCTATTGCGGTCAAAGCGTTAGGCAATGGGAAGGGTGCGAAAGTCGTGGCCACGCTGAAGCTGATGTTAAATGATCCCATCCCAGGTCCAAGAATTGTGGCCGTTCGGGCATTGGGGAGGATTGGTGGCCATGATTTGTTGCCGATTTTGAGGCGGACCCTTCGTGATACCGATGATGCGGTGAGGGTCACCGCCGCGGCGGCCGTTGTCAAAATCCTTGATGCCAAGATCGGGATTTAATTAAACAGGGTATTCTCTATGAAGACGTAAACACTGGTTCCAGTGTTGTGGTTTCTCGATTTTCTAGAACGCCCTGCCTCACTCAATACCGGGTTCTCACCACGATGTTCAACGTTTTTGTGATCCTCGTCACCATTTCCACTTTCCTTTTTGGTGGGCACCAGGCCTTTTCCCATCAGGCGGAGGCTGAGCTCTTACCCGGGTTACAATGGCATCCATGGGGGCAGGAGGCCTTTGATCGGGCTCAGTCTGAAGAAAAGCTCATTCTTCTCGATTTAACTGCGGTGTGGTGTCATGCCTGCCATGTCATGGATCAAACCACGTATGCAGATCCGAATGTCATCGCTTTGATTCAAGCCAATTTCATTCCAATTCGCGTCGATACGGATCAACGTCCAGATCTTGAATCACGGTATCGGGCAGGCGGATGGCCAACAACCAGTCTCCTGTTGCCGACGGGAGAAATCCTGTTTCAAGCGAACTCCCTTGAGCCAGAAGTGATGATCGATCTTCTCCAAGAAGCCAAGGTGTTGTATGACTCGGAACAAGAAGATTTACATCAACAAGCTTCCAGGATGTGGAATCACGTAAGGCAAAAATCCACGAAGAATCAAGCCACAAATGGAGCACTCCATCCGTCTATGGTAAGGCATAGCGTGGAGATGATGAAAAGCGAATTTGATTCTGTGAATGGCGGATTTCGTCATCACCCCAAATTTTTTGAGCCGGACGCCATTCAACTGGCGTTGACATATGGATTTTTTGAAAATGATAAAGAGCTGATCAATATGGGGATGACCACATTAGAAAAGCAAGTGGCCCTGCTTGATCCTGTTTGGGGCGGGTTTTACCGTTATGCCGAACAAGCTGATTGGACCCAGCCTCATTTTGAAAAAATGTTGACGGTACAAGCGCACAATCTCCATAACTACCTCTCTGCATACCAATTCTCAGGCAATCACGAATTTAAATATATTGCCTGGCGCATTATTGAGTATGTAGAGCAGTTCTTGGCCGACCCTCAGACTGGTCTGTTCTTCGAAAGTCAGGATGCCGATGTTCGGGATTCTGCAGGAGAGATGCGTCTATCAGGAACACAATTTTTTTATTGGGATAGGATCAATCGTAAGGCTCATGGAATGCCCAGCGTAGATAACAAGATGTATACGGGCAGTAATGCCGACATGGCTTGGGCGTATCTCCATGCCGCGACAGTCCTGGGAAAAACAGAATTGAAGACCAGGGCCCTCCATGTCCTTCAACAGATTATGAAAAAGCGATTTGATAAGGAACGAGGATTGGTCCATGAAACACGCGATGATTCGATTTCTCTTCATGGATTGCTATCTGACCACGTTCGTGTGGGATTGGCCTTGGTGGAGGCCTTTCGAGCAACGGATGATTCCACCTATTTGCAGCAAGCCGAGGCGGTGGCTCACGTGAGTCAACGGTTATTGGAAGATTCCAAAGGCGGTGGGTTTTTTGATGTACCACAATCTTCAGAATATCTTGGTTTATTGAACTTGCCGACAAAGCCGGCACGAGAAAATATTCAAATCGCTAGGTGGTGTGCGGATCTTTTTTATCTCACCGGCAAGGAAAGCTATCGATTGACAGCTGAACGAACGTTGGAATCTGTTGTGGGAACGCCCCAACCACTTCCCATCGCCCTCATTGGATTGGCGGTTGATGAGTGGTTTCGCCCGCCGGTGCATATTGCTGTGGTGGGGATTCCGGGTGATACCCGTACGCAAGCTCTGTGGGAAGCGGCACAGCGAGTATACTCTCCGAGAAAGATGCTGAAGCAGTTGCATCCCTTCGCGGAGGCCCTGAAATGGGGAGATATTACCTTCCCATATGACGGAAGGCCCGCTGCATTTATCTGCACAGATCAGGTGTGTTTGGAACCAGAGTACCAGGCGGAGGGGGTGGAGAAGGGTCTTTCTGAATTGTTCACGATTCTGGGGAATTCGGCTCTTTAATATTCCCAGAAAAGGCCTGGCATGAATCAACCTTTGATGAATAGCATGTTCAAAAACGAACGCGTGAATCGCACTAAAAGACCTAATTCATGGTTCAAATGGCCTACAAGGCACATGATTTCTTGACAGGTTTTTTTTATTCCTGATATATACGGAAGTGATTACTATTACTCAATCATGCCAAGGATGTATCTCTGGATCTGGCCGGGTATCAGAGGACAACCTTCATTCACCTAAATTCTATTTGTTCATTAACCCTCGTCAACGGACCGATTTTTTTTAACTTTAGGAGGAAGAATCATGAGAAATCGTCAGTCTCTAACTCTGTCTTTGCTAGTGGGTGGTTTGCTTATTGCCGCCCCACTTGTTGCCCAAGCGGGCGGAACGATTAAAGGAAAAGTGACGTACAACGGGAAAGAACAGGTCAAGGAATTTGCCTTCTCCAAATTCCCCAACGTGGAATTTTGTCAAAAAAATCCAAACAAAAGTGCGGATGGTAAAACCCGATTGCTCAAAGAAATTGAGGTGGATGGCAGTAAAGGGTTGAAGAATGCCGTTGTGGCTGTGTCGAGTATTGAGGACAAAGCTTGGATGAAAGGTTTTTCCAATGCACCAGCCCAAAAGGTGATGGCGGACTTGTGTGAATTTAAGCCTTATACCGGGGTCGCCGTCAGCAAGGGTAAATTTTATGTAGAAAATAATGATGCCGATCCGGATGATCCCAAGTCGGCAGAAGGGGTGTTGCATAATCCCCATAGCTTTGATCAACTAGGGGCCAAATCCAGTACGGAGTTCAATATTGGATTGGCGAAAAAAGGATCAAGTCTTGAAAAACCGGTCAAGTTGAAAATGTCGAAAAAGGGTTCAGTGCTGCGTTTGCAATGTGACCAACATGAGTTCATGCAAGGCTGGTATTTGCCAGTGAGAAATCCACATTATGTTCGTGGAAATGATGATGGAACCTTTGAGCTTAAAGATGTCCCTGCCGGCAAACATAAAGTTGTCGCCTGGCATCCTTTAGCCGGCAAAGTCGAAGCTGACGTCGAAGTGAAAGATGGCGGAACGACCGAAGCCAATTTCGAGATTAAGTAAGTTTAAATTGTCTTAAGAAGGAGCCTAGATACGAGGGCACCTAGCCGACAGCTAGGTGCCCTCGTGTTTTTTTGTGTCTTTGAGAGCGTTCCTTGCCTTTGAACAATTACCCCCGTTAAGATCGACCACGAATGCCACTCCCTATGCACTATTTTCAGTTTGAGGCCCGGTGTGCCACGTGAGCTGTCCCTCGCCGATATTTTCCAGATAGGGTATTACTGGGAAACCAAAATTCTTCTTACCGCCGTTCATCTTGATGTGTTCTCTGCCCTTAACGGGGTTTCGTTGACCATCAATCAGCTGGCTGAAGTGAGGGCTCTGAATCCCCGTGCCCTGGAGCTGGTCATGAATGCCTTGGTGGCGATGCGGGTGTTGACTAAAAAAGAGAAATTATACGCTAATACGGCAGTTGCAGAGCGATATCTGGTACAATCCAGCCCCGAATATGTGGGCCATTTGCTGACATTGCATAATGCGGAGTGGAATCATTGGGGACAACTGGAGCAGGCAGTCAAAACAGGAGAGTCTCCGGTCAAGCAACATGTCTTTGAGACCAACCCCGAGTTAGGGGCCCAGGTTTTGATGGTGTTGGATCGAATCGGTCGGGGGAGTGGTCCTGCTCTTGCGCAACGACTACATCTCAGTGGGGCGAATCGGATGTTAGACATTGGCGGCGGAGCAGGCACGAATGCCATCGCATTTTGCCGGGAATATTCAGAGCTGAGCGCGACAGTGTTTGATCTTCAATCCACCTTGAACGTGACGAAGCAATGTGTGGACGAGGCAGGGTTAACTGATCGCATCCAGTTACAGGCAGGAAATTTTCATGAAGACGCCTTTCAGGGTTTCTATGATGTTGCCCTTATGTCCGATATTTTGCACTACCAAGACGGGAAGACAAATGCGGCATTAGTCGAGAAAGTCTATCAATGTCTCAATACCGGTGGGCGATTGATCATTAAAGATCGGTTTTTAGATCCCGAACGAACCAGCCCGGCTTGGACGACTGCCTTTGCTGTCCACATTTTGGTCAATACTGAAAAAGGGGAATGTTTTACCATCGAAGAGAGTCGACAGTGGATGGAACAAGCTGGGTTTCACAAGATAGAAGAATTAGAACCTTGCGCCATGATTCAAGGGACAAAATAGGGAAGGGATAGGCACAAGGATATGTATGAATTAGCAGAATGGCTTCGGGAGCCGGGATTCTTCGGGACGCATGCCACCATGGGGGCGGATGTCAGTCAATTTATGGCGACATTTTTTACCCTGTTGTTTATCGTAGGATGGGTGCAAGCTCGAAAGAATAAAGCTGATCACCACCACTGGCTGATGCTGGGCGGAATGATTGCCATGTTAGCGTTCTTTACCAGTTATTATTTGTTTCGGAATCTTGGGGTCTTGGCGTTTGAGGGGAAGGAAGGATTTGGTGGATCTCAGGCCCTCTATGACAACGTCTTTATCCCTCTGTTGACCTTCCACATTCTCTTGGTCGTGATGGGTTTGATCATGGCTATTTATATGATGGTCTTAGGATTTCGGTCTCAAACATTCACGGAAGGGCGTCGGGTTTTGAAGGATGCCCTCTTGCTGACTTCCGGGCGACGCATTGCGACAATTTTAGGAGGCACGACGGCCGTCGTTATGCTGTTCTTTTTTTCTCGCGTGATGACGTCTGGCTTTTCGTTGGGGAAGCTGAGTGTCTATATCGGGTTGGCCCTTATTATTGCGATGGTGTTCGGGATTGAAATTGCGATTCAACGTATATGGCCTAATGGGGCGCGTCGTCATCGAGTATTGGGGAAATTCACGATGATGATTTATTGTGTGTTATTTGTGACCGGAACGGCGACCTACACGATGTTATATATCCTGTATCCGGGAAAGATTGGATAAAATCACCCATGCAGTGTGGATGTGAACAACCTTTATGTCTTCTGGAAGTAGAAGAGGTGTCGTCTGATGAGGTGTTTGCACGATTTCATTGTGTGGCATGTGAGTGGATTGTCGGTGCCGAAGGAACAGTGAAAGACGTGGATCCTCTCGTTCCTGTCAATACGTGGAGCGATGAGGCGCGCTATCATCTTTCACGGCTGCCTCCCTATGTAGCCGATTTGGTGCATGATGAAGTCGAGTCTTATGCTCATGATCAGAGCTATCACTTGATGACGTATGCTCGTTTTGTGGCGGCACGCAATAAGGGCATGGTGGAATGGAGCCCTGAAGCTGAGCGTCGATTGGCTAATGTTCCCTCGGGTATCCGCACGATGGCGAAAACTGAATTGGAACGTACCGCGCTTGATCGGGGCATGCCGGCGGTGACCGTTGCGCTGATGGAAGAGGTGAAAACGCGGTATTTCGGTATGGCAACTGGACGGTCATAAATGATCTGCCTTCCTGTCTGGTGTCTTATATCTACTTGCTTGAACTTCCGACACATCTAGGCTCATGTTACATCGATTATCACTTCGCGTTCTCCCTCAATTAAACCTCCTCGTGACCGATCAACCCGTGCGCAAACGCAAGCGGTTGGTGATGTTGGCTCCAGGGCTTGTGGCCTTTGGGATATATCGACTTCTCAAAGATGTCCTGCCGCTATCAAACCCATTGGTCTTGTTGGGCCTGAGTGGGTGTGTGGCAGCCCTGGCCGCGATCTGGGCGTATAGACAAGGTCGTGGAATTTCTCTTCACGACTCGTTTGAGCAGGATGGGTGGCGTCTGTGGATTTGGATCGTGGGATGGATCGGGGTCGCCTATGGCATGCAGCTCTCGCTCTTGGTCCTTGCTATTCTGCAAGTCTTTGTGGGGTATGATTTTCTTCTGCACCCGGAAGGGCCGGCTATGATGGCCATGATTATTCCCTGTACTTCGGTGACCCGGGATGCGTTTGAAATTGGCGTTGTGCAACGTTTACTTCGCGAGGGAACGGTGGTGCCGACTTTCCCCAATGGCGAGGCATTACGAGACTGGTTTCCAAGGCAATTTTCTCCAGTCCTGAAGTGGGGAGGGTTGGCTATTTGTGGAGGGGTTCTAAGCTCCTGGATGCTTGTGAACGTCGGGTCGGAGTCTTGGCAACCCATTTTGCAATCGATTGTTGTTCCCATCATTGTGGCTTCGGTGAGTTTGCTGGCATTTTTTGCTGGAGAGGCCTTATATGAACAAGGCAAGAGCCGGCGAAAGATGCATACCTGGCTGTCTTGCTTATGGTTTTGGGTATGGCCAAGCTTGACCTTTTCCTTGACATATTTTCTTGTCATGATTGGAGTGGCATCCTACGTATTACGAATTGATGAGGTCCTACCGCTGGGATTTGCCGCCATGGCTGCTGGTACAGGGTTGTTGATGACCGTGTATTCCCTCTTTTTAGGATGGCGGAAATCGTATGAGGAGCAGCTGGTCACCATTCCTGAAAGTATTCAACGATGCCCGTTCGTGATGGGACTGCTTCAGCAATCACCATCCCCTGAATCGGCCCCTTCGTTGCTTCCACACGGCAATTTAGTGAAATAATTTACATGGTACGTCAATTATTTTTGTCCGTGTTGCTTCTCCTTGTGTTTTCTGGGGGAGTAGTTTGGGCCATGGAGCCTGGTCCGTCTCCAGTTGTGGAGGAAGTGCGGGATATTTTTTACCAAACCCCTGGGCCAATCGAGGGGCCAGCTGCTGCCGAAAGTCCTCAAAGTTACTCCAGTTTTCCCTTCGTGAATAATCGTTTAGTTGTCTGGTTCGTGACGCAACAGCATACATATTTTGGGGGGTTTGTCTTAGCTCTTCCATTATTCAGTCTTCTGTTGGAGTTCTTGGGTGTGACGCGAAAACAAGGGGCGGCCCGAGAGCAGTTTGATGGGTTAGCTCACGATATTTTACGTGTGGGGTTACTGTCTCTTTCAATTACGGCGGTGTTAGGGGCGGTGATGCTTGGTCTATTCGTGACGCTCTATCCGGGGTTCATGAATTATATGGGGTCCACATTTAAGTCTCTGATGCCGGTCTATGCCGCGGTGTTTGTTTCAGAAGCCTTTTTGCTGGCCCTGTATTATTACACGTGGGAGCGGTTGAGGGCTCCCGCGGCAAAGTGGGCGCATATGTCCATTGGTGTTGTCGTGAATGCAACCGGAGTCATCCTCTTATTGTCGGCCAATGCATGGGCATCATTCATGATGGCTCCATCCGGCGTGGATGCGGAAGGCCATTTTTTAGGAAACGTGTGGCATTTATTGCATTCACCTCTTTGGAACCCCTTGAATGCCCATAGATTTTTGGCGGATATCATGTCGGGAGGATCCGTCGTCGTTGCCTATGCGGTGTATCGATTTTTTAAATCCAGGACCATCGAAGATCGTGCGTATTATGACTGGGTGGGATACGTGTTTATGGTAGTAATGGTGTGTGCCCTCCTGCCGATGCCAATTGCAGGGTATTGGCTGATGCGTGCCGTCTTTGAATTTCGTCAGCATATGGGCGTAACGATGATGGGAGGGATGCTGTCCTGGTTGTTTGTGCTTCAGGCCATCACCGTGGGTGTCCTCTTTCTCGGAATTAATTATTATATTTGGCAATCGTTATACCGGCTGAAAGGGGGAGATCGCTTTCATCCGTATTTTAAAGCGATTGTGTTTGCCTTGATGGCCTGTTTTTTGGTTTGGTTTACCCCGCATACAATTGCCACGAGTGCCAGTGAGATGAAGGCGATGGGGGCTGCCCAGCACCCGGTTATTGGACAATTCGGGGTCATGTCTGCAAAAAATGGGGCCATTAATGTGATGATTTGCTTGACGGCTCTGAGCTTTATTCTCTACAGGAGAGCCAATAGGGTGATAACGGTATCATGGGCCACTTGGGGAAATGTGTTACTGACGCTGTTGTTTGCGTTGGGTATTGGCAATATTGTGTGGCTGGCGATTTATGGGTTTTATATTCCAGCCAATGTACGAGTCGGTTTATCGACGCCTCAAGGTGTGACTACGGCGACGGTAGTCCTGGGTGGACTGTTTCTCAATCGTCTGTTGCTGCGGGGCTCGGAAGTTATCGGTCCGGTTCAATGGGGACGGATAACATCCCGGGGAATGGTGGCCTTGCTTATTGTAGCGGCGGCCTTTTCTTGGGTCATGGGGTTGATGGGATATATCCGTTCCGCCGGGCGATTGGAATGGCATGTGAATGAATTGATGCAAGACCAATCTCCGTGGGCTTTCACGCCCTCGTTAGGATTTGCTGCGAAAATGGTCACGATGAATATGATTACATTTTGGTCGGCGGTGTTTTTCGTCTTTTGGCTTAGTCGTTGGGACCATCGCGTGAGCGAGCAACGAATGGCTCAGTCAGTTCGGTCAACACCTGTGGTTCAAGTTCTTTCACAAGAGGAATCAGCATGACTGTAGATCGGCATGGATCTCGAAACCGTGGGAGGATGAGCCGTTTCTGGGGGCATTCTCTGTTGGGTGTGGTGGCGATTTTATGGGTGGTTGGCTTTGAGGTGGCTTCGGCCTCCGATTCCGCAAGCCCTGCATCTTCCAGCAATTCCATTCTCATAGAAAATTTCCATAACCCAGATGAACGAGGCTTCCCACAAGGATGGGGTGCGCAACGGAGTGTAGTCACAGCTCATGAAACCTACAGGATTCAGAAGGAAGAGGATGAGTCGTTTTTAAGGGCAACGAAGGCCAGTCAACGGGTTTATACCAAACAGATGACTTGGGATCCGAAGACTCATCCCATCCTTGTGTGGCGTTGGCGGATTCAGGCCGTCCCGGAAGGCGAAGAATTTATTGCCGCGATCTACCCCTCTTTAGATACCGATTTAATGTTTATTCCAGTCAATACTAAATATGTCTGGAGCGGCACATTGCCGGTCGGTTCTATCAAAGAAGGCGGAATGTTTAGTTCAACGGAAATTGTCATTCGGAGTGGGACTGAGCCGCTTGGCCAATGGGTGGAAGAGCGAGTCAATGTCTATGAAGATTTTTTAAAGATTCACAATCATGAGCCTGCGGCTCTGGCATGGGGAATTTCATTATTGGGTGGGTCGGCCGTAGAAATTGATTTTGGTTCGATCCGAGTAGAAGCAGAATAAGGTGGCCATGTCCGCTTCAAAAATATTTGATATCTTGTTTGGGGGATTGGTCTTAGGGACGGTTGGTGTCTTGACCGGACTGTCTATGGGAATTGGATTTCTTCCTGCGGCTCTTCTGATCGGCATGTGTTTGGGCGCGGGAGTGGGATACTTTGGAGGGCGGAGATTTTTCGCCAGTATCTTTGTGGGCACGATAGCAGGCGGCTTCGTGGCTTGGGGGTTAGGGGGTGTTGATGTCATCACCGTTGGCGCCTCTTCGGGAGCGGCCATGGGTGGGTTTTTGGGAGTGTGGATATCCATGTTGCTGGATCTTCTGCAGCAACGGAAAGAATCCATATCGGCTCCACCGGCAGAGCAACCAATTCCTCCCTCAACATGAGATGGACTAACATGTTCTGCCCAGCAGGGGAAAGAAATAAGGAAGTTAGGTAACTCGATGGAAAGTCGTGGATTCCTCATAGGGTCGATTATTTTTGTTTTTGCTTCGTTCATTGGGATGATTTTGCTGTTTATTTATGAAACGTCCAAGAGCAAGCGAGAGTTAGAGGCATTTTCCGCCGGTCGCCCGGCGAAGGCTCGAGTGCTCCAGCCCATGCCTACCCAGGATTTCTCCATGTATAAAACGCTTGTCGGGGATGACAATCGAGAAATGGTGGAGATTCCGGAAGGTCCTTTTACCATGGGCATCAGTGATGGAGATCCAGATGAGGGGCCAGCTCATCCCGTCTATCTGCAGACCTTCTATATGGATCTTAGGGAAGTGACGCAAGGGGACTACGAGCGTTTTGTGAAAATGACCAAGCGTGAAAAACCCAAAGTTCCAGTGTTTGAAGATAAAATTGAAAAGCTCATTAATCCTGATTTTCCGGTCGTGGGATTAACTTGGAATGATGCGTTTGGCTATTGCCGATGGGCGGGAAAGCGACTTCCGACAGAAGCGGAGTGGGAGAAGGCCGCACGTGGAGAGGGAAAACGCCGCTATCCCTGGGGGGATAAATTTGAATATACCTTTGCCAACGTCGATGGCTTGGATGATGGGTATCAATATTTGGCGCCGGTTGGATCGTATGAAGTTGGGAGGAGCCCTTTCGGGTTGTATGATGCGACTGGCAATGTGGCCGAATGGGTGATGGATGATTATGTGGCTGATTACTATCAGAAGGCCCCCTACCGAGATCCGCCAGGTCCAAAAACCGATGATGTATTTAAAGTAATTCGTGGCGGGTCTTGGCGTGAATCCCGGTTAGGCGCGCGCGTAACGAAACGTTTTTCAGCGAAGATGTGGCGAACCGATGCGACCGTTGGTTTTCGTTGTGCCAAAGACCCTCCGACCGACAAAGCGCCGTCGACCTAGCGTTGGGGGACTTCTGCTTTCCTGTTGCTGTTGAGTGGTCGGTGGAATGAGAGAAAAGTGGTTGTTTTGGGTGCCGGTATCAATATATGGATACGCGTTTTAAAGTCATTTTTCTCATTGCGGTACTTGTGATGTGCAGCCTGCCCATTATGGGAATATTGAAAGGTCCTCCTCTTCCAATCCAAGTAGATGATCCGACGCCCTCGCCTTCATCAAAAACCTCGGCTTCCACTCAACCTTCCGTTCTGCCGTCTGAAGCGACCATGGTCGAAATTCCTGCTGGAGAATTTATTCTTGGGAGTAATCAAGGGGGATTCAATGAAAAGCCCCAACATGTTGTCAAGTTGGATTCTTATTGGATTGATCAATATGAAGTGACGTATCAACAATACATGGCGTTTGTTGAAGCGACAGGGCATCGACAGCCAGGTCCTCCGTCACGTTATGCCAGAAAGCTGGAAGCTCTTCGCGGCCCGAATCAACCAGTGACCTATGTGTCGTGGGAGGATGCCGCTGCCTATTGCGAATGGAAAGGTCGTCGTCTTCCCACGGAGAAGGAATGGGAAAAGGCCGTTCGTGGGTCTGATGGTCGAACGTGGCCATGGGGTGAAGGACTCGACGGGTTTCCGGCAAACTTTGATGGAGAGGCGGATGGGTATGAAGTGTCGGCTCCGGTGGGATCTTTTCCACAAGATCAAAGTATGTATGGCGTCTATGATGGCGCAGGCAATGTTATGGAATGGGTAGAGGATTGGTATGTGGAAGATGTATATAGTAGAGATGTCAGTCCAGAGTCTGTTCGACCACAGCCTGTCTCAACTTATAAAACGATGCGTGGAGGAGGTTACACGAGTCAGGGAAAAGATCTGCGAATTACAAATAGGAGTTTTATCGTCCCAGACTTTCGCGATGAAACCATCGGGTTCCGGTGCGCTCGGTCAAAATAGGACAGGGAAATGCTAAATTTTTTTTCTTGGATTCGGGGAAGGTTACCCAAGAAAATCAAAATAGTAGAGGATGAGAAACACGGCCAACAGAATATTGACAACCATTCCGGCCAAAACTATAATGTCGAACACTTTTGCATTGCTGCGCATGGATTTTTCCTTTTGTTACGGATGCAATAGAGTTTTGAATACCACGAATTTTAAGAATCTGTCAATAAAATAGTTTAGGTGCATTTATCTAAATAAAAACCTGTATAGCTAAGAGGTGGTGGAACATGGCTGAAGCTGGACCAGTAAGAGAAGCGACACGATTAGAGACACAAATTGGCAAGGCGATTTTTTATCTAACTTCCGCAGTGAGCCTGTGGTTTTTTTATTGGTTTGCCGGCATCCAATGTCCCTGCTGAGTTTTATGTCATTCCACCAAAAAGAAATCTTCATTAAATCTTCTGTAAGCGAAGGAGGCGTTCAATGACTGTGGTCTATGTCATAGTTTCCCTTTTAATCTGTTTCGGATATTTTCAGTTTTTGGATTGGGTCTTAATGGATGCCCAAGGTCTAGATTATTTTTATATGTTTCGTTAAGCCGTACGGAGTTTGTTTTGTAGTTTCCAAGCTCCTGGGTTTTTAGTTGGGTATTCGAAGATAAAAGAAAAAGAATTGGTTATACACACAACACGTTTTCAAAGGAGGTAGGCCCATGGGTCGCCTGTTTACTCCAATGACCCGAGGTAAAAAGAAATTTTTTGCCATTTCTGCGTTGCTTATGGCTGGGGTGTTTTTAACGCTCCCTATCCTTTTGTCTGTTACGGCAATAGCTGGCGGAGGTGGTGGTTCAGCTGGAGGACCCCCTCCTGAAGTTTTGGAGCAGCGAAAGGCTGCGGCAGCTGCGGCAGCTGAAGCAGGCGAAGGAGGTGAAGGTGAGGGGGCGAAGGTGGAAATGGGCCGTGATGTGTATTACAAAACGGAAGGCCCAGCCATTGGTATGCCCGCTCCAGTTACAGCGGATACTGAAGAATTTTATCCGCGCTATAATTTTGAGAGCAGGGTTCTTCTCTGGGTTGCGAATCAGCAGCATCTTTATTACGGCAGCTTTGTGTTGGCCGTGCCGATTTTCTGTATGTGTATTGAGTTTGCCGGAATGGTCAGTAAAGACAAGGCGATGGCCAAGAAATATGACCAGTTGGCCTATGACTTTATCAAGATCAGCTTGACGGCCTATTCTTTAACCGCCATTTTAGGTGGAATTCTCATCTTTACCTTCCTGACGCTCTATCCGTCTTTCTTTGGGTATTTGTCCAGTATTTTCCGCCCGGTGATGCATATCTATGCCTTAACGTTTGTTGCGGAAAGTGCAACTCTTTATATTTATTATTATGGTTGGGACAAAATGCGGGAAGGTGTGTTGAAGTGGGTTCACTTGAGCATGTCGGTCATTTTGAATGTAATTGGAACAGTGCTGATGTTCCTGGCTAATTCGTGGATTGCATTCATGATGTCTCCTGCCGGAGTTGATGAGCAAGGAAGGTTTTTAGGGAATATCTGGCATGTCCTTCATACCGCGCTATGGAATCCTTTGAATGTTCATAGGATTCTTGGAAATATGGCTTTTGGCGGTGGTGTCGTGGCTGCGTATGCCGCTTATCGCTTCCTTTCGTCAAAAACCGATGAAGAGAGAGCGCACTATGATTGGATGGGCTATATTGCCATGAGTTTAGGGGTGGCATTCCTTATTCCCTTACCCTTTGCAGGGTATTGGCTTATGCGAGAGGTTTATGCGTATAGGCAGCAAATGGGTATCACTCTCATGGGTGGTTTGTTGGCTTGGTTATTTATCATCCAGGCAACCATGATTGGAATTTTATTCCTCACAACCAATTATTATCTATGGCAAGCACTCGGACGAATGACAGGTGGGGAAAGATTTCAACGGTACATTAAGTATCTGGTGTTTATATTAGTCTGCGGCCTTCTGGTATTTATCACCCCGCACACCATTGTGATGACTCCGGCGGAATTGAAGGCTATGGGTGGGCAACAACATCCTGTGTTGGGAAATTACGGGGTTATGTCTGCTAAAAATGGTGGAATTAACGCCATTATTATGACGACAATTTTGAGCTTTATTTGGTATCAGCGAGGAAATAGGGTTCCTACAGTTAGTTGGTCGAAGTTCGGGAATATTTTTATGGGTTGTTTCTTCGTGGTGGCCCAGTTAAACAATGTATGGCTCGCATGTTATGGATATTTTATCCCTGCAAACGTGCGAATTGGGTTGTCGGTGCCCCAGGTGGCAGGAACCCTATCATGCTTGTTGTTAATGACTCCTTTGAACTTGGCCATGTTGAAAGGTGGAAGAGAGCTTGGTCCAATTAGGTGGGGCCAAATTCCTCCTCGTTCTCAGTACGCGATTATCATGCTGGCAACGGCATTCACATGGATGATGGGCCTAATGGGGTATATCCGTTCATCTGTGAGATTGTTTTGGCATGTGAATGAAGTTATGCGGGACAATTCACCATGGGCATACACGCACACGATCGGATTTGCTGCAAACGTCATTTCCTTTAATGTGCTCTTTTTCTGGATAAGTATTATGTTTGTATTCTGGTTGGGAACGTTAGGTGCGAAAAAGATTCCTGTGAAGGGGCCTGTGACTCAACCGGTTCCTGGTGGAGCATCTCCACAGCCTGCAACTGGTCATTAAAGAAAAAAGGTTTCAATAATAATTATACGGCCCGGAATGTGGCCAAAAGTTGGAGGAGTGAACTGTGGTTGATTTAATAGGAAGAGCATGGGATTTAGGGTGGCCCGTCATGCTTATGTTGGTTGGTCTCCTGATCTATTTTCAAGCGACCATTAAAGATCCAGCACAAAAAAAACGGGCGACTTTCCAGACTGCGATTGGAATGTTGTGTATGTTTTTGGTGTTCATAGCCATTTCCAATTACACCTATAATTTTGAAAATAACCCCGGAATGCTTCCGGTATCTCTGGTAATGATTACAGCCATGTCATTTATCATGGGGCTCTATTTCCTGAACATAAGTGCTTTGATGAAAATCGGAGGATTCATGTTCTTCGTGGCTGCAGCTTTATCAGGGTACGGGAACTGGCTTCCGCAAGTTGAAGGGGGATTTCCTCCACCGGTGGTAAAATTGGACTTTCAAAGTATGTCTGCGCAGCAATTAGGAGATGAAGGGGAAAAGATTATTTTTGGTGGGATCGGGCAAAGTAAAACGCAGGGAGCTATTGGAAAAGGTCAATGCCCTTTGTGTCATGGCTTCCAGCAAGGCTTTCTTAGCGAAAGAGCTCCAAATCTCTTTGGGATTCCTGATCGAGCAGGGGAAAGGTTGAAGGAACCAAACTATCATATGAATGATCCTGCATCTCGACCAAGTGTTCAGAAGGAGGCTTTTGAAGGTTCTGGAACGGCAACAAATAATTTAGAATATATAGCGGAATCACATGCATGTCCAAATTGTTACGTAGTGCCAGGTTTTGGGGTTAAAGGTTCAAATGACACCGAAAGCCCAATGCCTAAAATACATAAACCACCTATTTCTCTTAGTTTGGGAGAGCTTGCTGCCGTCGATACTTGGATGTACACAAGAGAGGGAAAAGAAGCTCCTTCTTTTGACGAAATAAAAACTGCCTATGAAAAATTTATTCCTGAGGCGGATAGACCGGCTGAGGGAGGGGATGAGGAAGAAGGTGGCGGTGCCGGAGGAGCAATGCTGGCTGATGGAAGCGAGCCTCATGACAAGCTATTCATGAATGCGGGTTGTCCCGCCTGTCATACCATCCCTGGTATTGAAGGAGCTACGGGAAAAGTCGGGCCTGAGCTTTGGGAAGGTTCCAATGCTCCAAAGCGTCTCAAGGAATCAGGTTATGCCGGAAAAGCGAAAACGGTTAAAGAATATATTACCGAATCTATCCTTGAGCCAAGCGCGTATGTGGTACAGGACTACCCTGATAATCAAATGCCCAAAGATTTCGGGCTAAAACTAACGGGTGGTGCATTAAATAAAATCGTGGATTATTTGTCCCAGTTAAAAGAGGGACAACCATTACCGCCTAAAGAGTAACCAACTTTCACAAGGTCTTAAACTGAATATAGGAGTACAGAAGCATGACCTGGCTTAAATTGGTAGAAGGCTACATGCCGATGCAGATGCTCTCGGAACTGGCCGTCTGCATCCTATTCTTTTCACTGTGCAATTTTCTGCTCAAACGAGCAGGGATTGGGTTGCCCAAATTTTGGGCGGGTATTTTTGTTTGGTGCTTCATTAATTTGTTTTATTTGAAGTATCGTATTTACCCACCGATTCCGTTTAGTGTGCGAGCCATTTATGGAACCGTTTCCGCTTGTGGTATTTTTATGTGGGTTTCTGGTTCGCAGGAAGAATGGCTAGAGTTTAAACGGCCAATCATTAACGTGTTGGATGCGAATACTGGTTTTACAAAAATTATTAGAACCGCTTTGCTTGTCCTTTTGCCAATAGGTTTAGGTGGTTTCGCTTATAATTCGCTCCTCCCGAGCTTTGATGAACCAATTGAACTTCGAACGGTTCATCCAGCCCCTCCTGCCACCACAAAGGTTCATGGAAAAACGTATGTATTACAGACAGCCCAGCAGCCATACCGTATAGATACGACAGGAAAATATGATCCTGCCTATTCGAATTCCCATATTGTGGAACAATCCATGGGTCGTCTGATGAAAGATGTGAATAGTTCGGAGGACAATCCCTGGGACCCCAATGCCAAAGGATATATAAAGCATGTTCGAGAAGGTGGAGAAATCTTCTTTCAAAATTGTCATTTCTGTCATGGAGATAATTTAAATGGACGGGGCCTATGGGCCTTCGCCTTCAATCCAATTCCCGCCAATTTCACCGACGCGGGTACCATAGCTCAGTTACAAGAAACATTTGTGTTTTGGAGAGTGGCAAAAGGTGGAATCGGGTTGCCTGGTGAAGGATTCCCCTGGGCCTCGGTTATGCCACCTTGGGAACAGCACTTGACCGTCGATGAAATTTGGAAAGTAATCATGTTTGAATATTGGCACACCGGCTACTACCCAAGAACCTGGGATTAAGGGAGGGCCTTGTCAATGAATATAAAATTAGAGATTCAATTTAAATCGAAAACAACGAGGGAACTAATGAACAGACAGGACAAGGATAACCAATGGGGCCCAGGCTTAAGATCTAGCCTTCTCGCTCTAGGGGTCCTCACGCTTGGATTGGGGTTCATCAATCCAACATTTGCACAGGATGCTGAGGGGTTCCGGACGGAACAATTGCCTTCCCCACCTCCCGCTGAACAAGTTGAAGCCGGCAAAAGGGTGTATTTTACAAAATGTGTCTGGTGTCATGGAGTGAACGGTGCGGGAGATGGTCCGGGGGCAGATCGGCTTTGGCCACGTCCTCGAAACTTTAATGCCGGAACATTTAAAATTCGTCATACGGCCAGTGGTCAATTACCCTTGATTGAAGCGGATTTATTGAAAACCGTTACTCATGGGCTCCCAGGTTCTGCCATGCCTTCGTGGGAGGGCATTCTTACAGAACAGCAAATGAAGGATGTTTTAGCCTTTGTCACAAGTGAATTGGTTAAAGACCGGTCATTCCAGGATGCTGAATTTGAGGAATTGCATGTGTTGGAATTAGAAAAGCTTGCCGCACAAGCTGTTCCGCCAACTGCCGAATCTATTAAACGTGGCTCGGAGTTAGTAGTCGAAAATAAATGCATTGAATGTCATGGCCTGGAGGGGCGTGGTGACGGGAATGCATTTAACTTGAAGGATGACTGGGGTTTCTCTATTCAACCTGCCGACTGGCATAAATGTTGGAACTTCCGCGGAAGTCGACAAGATGCCTACAATGTAAAAAATATTTTTAGAACTTTCTCCACTGGGATTAACGGCACACCAATGCCTTCTTTTGCCGATAATACCACCATTGAAAATCGATGGCATATTGCCAACTATGTTAACCACCTTTGTGAGAGAGACGTGGATGTTGATATTGCCGGTGGGAAGGTGACTGATGAGATTGCTGCTGCTTTGTTAGCTGCAAAGCCGCGTGGTATTGATCCCCTGACAGATAAACCAAAAATCAATTTCGTTATTCCATCAAAATTCGTCGAAGGTGAGTTACCCGCAGATGAATACGATGAACGTTGGAAAACAGTTGAAAGACGCATCGTAGCCATCGGTGGTCAAATCACCCATAAACCGAGAAACTTTGTTAATCGAATTGATGATGTGTGGGTTCAATCACTTTATAATGACACTCACCTAACTCTGATGTTCCAATGGGACGATCGTACAAAAAGTATTCAAAAGGATGAGGTCGATTGGGAGCCCTATGAAGTCAATCTTGCTGACTATGGAATCGTCGAACAAGAACCAGGTGGCAGTCTATTTGAAGACGATACGACCCATCCGGATTCGATAGCGGCAAAACAAACCAGCTATCAAGTTTTTAATGATGGCCTGGCTTTTCAAATGCCCATTAAATGGCAGGAATTACCTGCTCCAAGAAAGCCACGGTATTTCTGGGGAGATGAAACGTTCCCAGTCGACATAGCTAAATGGACGGCTGATGGCGAACTTAAAGCCTACATGGGTAGTGGGTGGGATGTAGATTTTGAAGATCGAGACGATTTCACCGAACAATTAAATTTAGTCAAGGCGGAATGGAAAAATGGTCGATGGACGGTGATTATTTCGCGTCCTTTGAAGGCCGACTACGAGGAAGATACCTACATTGAGCTTGGGAAGTATATTCCTATTAATTTCTTTATGTGGGATGGTCACAATGGAGACGTTGGTCGGAAGATGGGTGTATCCGCCTTTTATTACCTGGTGTTGGAGCCACCGATTCCTGCCGAAGCCAAATGGTATGCTGGGTTGGCTGCAGTTGGCTTAGTGATTGTCGAAGGTTGGATCCTGACTCGACGGGCCAATCGTCGAAAAGAACAGGCCAATAGCTGATTACTGAATCCCAATTTTTTGGGGTACATTAGGAGAAGGGGGTGGGTCTAACCCACCCCCTTTTTTTTTGTGAATCAACCAAATTTTAAGAACATTACCGGCATTGTTCTTGGTGGGGGGCAGAGCCGACGGATGGGTCGTGATAAGCGGTTTCTATTATGGGAAGGTGAGGGTTTTCTTGATCGAATCTGCCGGATAATGTGCGGAATATTTGAAGAAGTTCTTGTTGTTGCTGCCCAGAAAGACTACGAAAATTTTGAATTTCCTGTTCGAATCATAACCGACAAAATTCCCAATAAGGGCTCCTTAGGTGGTCTTTACACTGGATTGCTCGAGGCCAAAAATCCTTTAAGTTTTGTTGTAGCCTGCGACATGCCTTTTTTAGATATAGAATGTATTACCCGGATGTGTGAGCGCCCTGATAATGATGTTTTGGTCGTGAAATTGTCCACCGGTATTCAACCCTTACATGCGCGGTACTCAAAGCACTGTGTTCCTGTTATTGAAAATTTTCTAGGCCAAGACGAACTTAAAATACAAAATTTAATCAGCCAGGCAGGGCTTTCCATAGAAATTCTTCCAGAATTTTTTTTTCATGAGGTTGACCCTTTCGGGAAATCATTCATGAATATCAATACTCCAGCCGATTTGGAGTTCGCCAAGAAGTTATCCTCGGGTTCCTCTCGCATAAATTAATTGAACTTGGTTTTATTTTGTTCCCTTTCCCGGTAGGAGCCCAAAGATTAATTCAGTTAATCAAACGCTGTTTTTTTAAAACGTTCTTTTTTATGGTTTGTATTTGACTCAAATATGGAAGATAAATCTTGGGGATGATTCGAGCATTTTGGGCTTTAAAGTCAAGGGGATCCTTGCCTTGCCGAAAGTGCTGTGTTACATTCGCCGCGGTGAAAAACCCTTATATTTTGCGGAGATAGGAAAAGTTCAGTGGAGACATTACTCCAAAATCAAGTGACTGAGGCTATAGTCACTGTTCTAAAACAAACATCTGAATCGGGGCAATTACCTTTGGATACCATTCCTTCGCCGATGGTTGATCTTCCCAAACGTGCTGAATGGGGAGATTTTTCTTCCAATGTGGCTATGGCCTTAGCTTCAAAGGTTCGGCAACCTCCCTTAAAAGTTGCGGCTGTGTTGGCCTCCGGTCTTCGTGCTGAATTCCCTGATTTATTTTCACGTGTCGATGTCGCTCCACCCGGATTTTTGAATTTCTCTCTTCATCCGTTCCGTTGGATTGAAGTGTTGCGAATGATTCAGAAACAAGGGGTTTCCTATGGAACAAGCCAGATCGGACAAGGTCAACGTATTCTTCTTGAATTCGTCAGTGCGAATCCAACCGGCCCTTTGCATGTAGGGCATGGACGAGGGGCGGCATTGGGACAGGCAATGGCTTCGATTTTGCGCGCTACAGGATTCACCGTTTCAACGGAGTTTTATATTAATGATGCCGGTCGCCAGCTTCTTTTATTGGGGCGGTCTGTTTATGCACGTTATCGAGAATATTGGAAAAAGGATTCTACCTTTCCAGAAGAAGGATATCATGGAGCGTATATAGCGACAGTGGCTGAATCGGTGGCCCATACCTATGGGGAATCCTTATTGGACCAAAAGACGGATGAGGCCGAGACGATTTGTGCTCAAGCGGCGAGTCAGATTTTGCTTGACCGGATTAAGGAAGATTTATCCGCCTTTGGTGTGAGGTATGAAACCTGGTTTTCCGAGGCCTCCCTCCATGCAAACGGTTTGGTCGAGAAGACCCTGGATGAACTCCGGCAACGGGGGCTGGCCAAGGAGCAGGATGGAGCGTTGTGGTTCTGTTCCTCAAAATTCGGAGACGAAAAGGATCGAGTTGTCAAAAAACAGGATGGTAGTTATACCTATTTGGCTGCCGATATGGCCTATCATCGGGATAAATTAGCGCGGGATTTCGACATTCTCATTAATATTTGGGGTGCGGATCATCATGGATATATTCCCCGGATGGAAGCCACTGTGCAGGCTTTTGGCCATACAAAAGAGTCATTGCGGGTGGTGTTAGTGCAAATGGTGAGTTTGATGCGTGGCACGCAAAAAATTGAGATGTCTAAGCGTTCGGGGGAGTTTGTCACTCTTCAGGAAGTTGTGGAAGAAGTCGGTGCGGATGCCGCCAAGTTTTTTTTCTTGATGCGAAGGGCCGATACTCATTTGGATTTTGACCTGGAACTAGCCAAGCAACAGTCTTCAGATAATCCGGTCTATTATGTGCAATATGCACATGCTCGCATTGCCAGTGTGTTTCGCGTAGCGCAAGAACGTCTCGTGGCTTTTCCTGATATTCAGGATATTGATCCGACGGTTTTGCTTCAGGAAGAAGAGTTGGGAATCATCAAAACTCTGGCACATTATCCCTTTATTCTTGAAGGAAGCGCGATGGCATTAGAGCCTCATCGTGTCACATTTTATCTTCAAGAACTTGCGGCCCAATTTCATTCCTATTACAACAAACATCGGGTGCTTCCTCCAGTAGATCACGCGGGTGAGGGGCACGATGGATCTCAAGAAGGGGAGAAGGCGACCCGTCAGGGTTCCGGCGCGGAAAGTGAATCGGTGCAAATTCCCCTCACACCGGCTGTGACGGCTGCGCGTTTGGTGCTTTTGCGTCAGGTGCAGACAGTCCTTCGCAACGGCCTTACCCTACTCGGAATTTCATCTCCTGAGAAAATGTAGTCAATCGATAGCTCGAAACAGCATGACTCTTTTGAATCAATCCTCCCTCACCCTTTCTGGTGATAATCATTTTCAGGTTCACCATACTTCAGCTTCTGGGGCCAGGGCAGGGGTGTTATCGACCTCGCATGGTCAAATTGACACTCCGGCCTTTATGCCGGTGGGTTCGCAAGGGACTGTCAAAGGTCTGGATCCTTTCGAAATCCGCGATTGTGGATTTCAGATGATTTTGGCCAATGCCTATCATCTATTTCTTCGACCTGGTCATGAGTTGATTGAATCTCAAGGGGGGGTACATCAATTTATGCAATGGTCGGGAGGTATCCTGACCGATAGTGGTGGGTTTCAAATGGTCAGTTTAGCCGATCTGTGCAAAATTTCTGAGGAAGGTGTGAGGTTTCGTTCTCATATCAACGGGGAATGGCATCTTCTGTCGCCAGAAAAAAGTATGCATATTCAAGTGGCGCTAGGTTCCGATATCATGATGGTGTTGGATCATTGTCCGACGTACCCCTGTACAAAACCAGAGGCTTTCGAAGCCATGAAGCGTACCACTCGGTGGGCCAAGCGGTGCGCAGATGTTCCGAAGAAGCCGCACCAGTGGATGTTTGGAATTGTTCAGGGAGGGGTTTTCCCGGAATTAAGAAAAGAAGCTACCCAAGAATTGGTGGATTTGGACATGGATGGCTATGCCCTGGGCGGGTTGTCGCTGGGGGAGGAAAAGCCTGCCATGTTTGAGATGATTGAAACGGTAGTAGGTTTGCTTCCCCCTGACCGTCCCCGATATCTGATGGGCGTGGGGCTGCCGGAAGACCTGGTGGAGGGTGTCGCGCGAGGGTTGGATTTGTTTGATTGCGTCATTCCGACCCGGCACGGGCGAACTGGCTGGCTGTTTACGTCTACGGGACGGGTACTAATCAAACAGGCTCGTTATAAGCAGGACTCTACTCCTATTGATGCTGACTGTGGGTGCCCGGTGTGCCAGCGATTTTCCAGGGCCTATTTGCGGCATTTATTTATTTCTCGTGAAATGTTAGGAGTTCGACTGAATACTGTGCATAATCTTTGGTATTATGGACGGCTTATGGCCGAATTGCGTGCGGCGATCCGGGAAAATCGATTCGACGCCTTTCGAGCCGATTTCTATCGACGTCGGGAGTTGATGCCTGATGAACCATTATCGCACGACGCCGTGCATTGATTACCGAAAGTTCCATTAACTATTCGCCAATTTGAGGTAGATATGGATTTTGTCTCGGAAGCGTGGGCTCAAACGGGAGGGGCAGCTCCGGATACATCAGCGGGTTTGTTGTCTCTGATTCCCTTTGTCTTAATATTTATTGTCTTTTATTTTTTGCTCATTTTGCCTCAACAACGGAGGCAAAAAAAACAACGGGAATTGTTAGATGGCCTGAAAAAAGGCGATAAAGTGATTACGTCTTCAGGGATTTGGGGGACGGTCACGAATCTTGATAAAGACACTGCGACCCTTCAGGTTGCGGATAATACGAAAATTCGCATGCAACGCGATCATATTTCCAGTATTCGTACATCGAATGAATCATGATGGATCAAGAGGTTAATGCATGAAAAAGCTTCGTGGGAGATTTTTCCTCCTCCTTATTGTCACCGCCGTGTCCTGCCTTCTTGCGCTGCCTTCTGTGCCGGGCCTGTACCAAATGTTACCCGATGGCGTGAGAAATCTGCTGAGCCACCAGGGCTTGTCGTTGGGGTTAGATCTGCAGGGTGGGATCCATCTGGTCTTGGAGGTGGAAGAAGAGCGGGCTGTTGAGATTGCCGTTGATCGGCTGCGTAAGAGTATGGAGGATTTATTCGCAGAAAAAGCTATTGCTGTGGATGGCGTGACACGGGATGGAGCAAACGGAATCTCGATTGATTTACAAAAAGATTCGGATGCGGAGGAAGTGCACACACTCGTTGCCGATTCTTTCCCAAGCTTTATCTCCAAGAAACGTTCCGGCACCCGGTTGGAATTCGAACTCAGTTCCGACGATGTGGAACGGATCAAAACTTCAGCCATTAATCAAGCGCTGGAAACCATTCGAAACCGTATTGACCAGTTTGGCGTAGCGGAACCGTTAATCCAACGGTTGGGTCTCAATCAAATTGCGATTCAATTACCCGGTGTTCAGGATCCGCAACGAGCCAAAGACCTTATTCAAAAAACCGCTTTGCTTGAATTCAAAATGTTACATGAATCAAAAGAGGCATTGGATCTTCCTCCACAAGTAGAGCGAGGCCAGGAAGAAAAGGTTCGACAAGATTTTAGTGGGAAAATTCCCGATGAGGCGGAAATCTTGTTTGAATCGGTCGAAGCAGAATTGGATGGTTCCACGTATAGTATCCCCTATTTAGTCAAAAAAGATGCCGCGTTAATCGGGGATTTATTGCAAGATGCCCGAGTCACCATCGGAGATTTTGGGGAGCCCAATGTGAGCGTGACATTCGATAGCAAGGGCGCCCATGAATTTGATGTGGTGACTGCCGCTAACGTCGGGAAGCGGATGGCCATTGTGCTGGATGGGAAGGTGTATTCAGCTCCGAGAATTAATGAACGGATTAGTGGTGGGCGAGCGGTGATTAGTGGCACGTTTACGACAAACGAAGCCAATGATTTGGCTGTGGTTCTTCGTGCCGGGGCGCTGCCGGCTCCTCTCAAAACTTTGCAAGACCTAACGGTGGGGCCCTCGTTAGGAAAAGATTCTATTGAAAAAGGGTTGCGCACCACGTTGATTGCCGGTGCCCTTGTGCTCATCTTTATGATTGTGTATTACCGTCTTTCGGGGTTGATCGCCAATATGGCGTTGGCCTTAAACTTGATCGGTCTTTTAGGGGCTTTGTCCGGACTGAATGCCACCCTAACCCTGCCGGGGATTGCGGGGATCATTCTTACCATCGGGATGGGTGTTGACTCTAATGTGCTGATCTTTGAGCGTATTCGGGAAGAATTGCGGAATGGCCGTCCCGTTCGTTTGGCTGTCGATGCCGGGTTTGAAAAGGCTTTCCTCACGATTGTGGATGCCCATGTGACGACCTTGATTACCGGGTTAGCCCTCTTCTTATTCGGCACAGGTCCGATTAAAGGCTTTGCCGTGACGCTTTGTTTAGGGATTGCCATTAACTTATTCACGGCGTTTGTCGGGACGAAGGTCGTCTTTGATTTCATGAATCGTCGAAAATTAGAAACCTTGAGTATTTAAGTCGCAAGGCGCTGTTGTAGAGGAGCTTGATTCAGCCATGATGGAAATTTTGGGAAAAACCTCTGTTGATTTTATGGGGAAACGGAACATTGCCTTTGCGGTTTCAGGTGTTCTGGTTTTTCTTGGGCTGGTAGCGGTGGTTGGAATCATGGCCGGATGGGCTAATTTAGGAATCGATTTCGCTGGAGGGACGGCCGTCCAGCTAAAATTTGATAAACCGTTGGGTATTGAGGAAGCGAGGAAAGCTCTGCAAACACACGGGTTGGCTGACGCTGAGCTTCAAGAATTCCCGCGAGACCAAAAAATTCTTATTCGAGTCAAAACGGAGACCACCATTGAGGATGAAATCAGCAAGCAGATTATCAGCGCGTTTCAAACCGAATTCCCCGATCATGGCTTTGTGGTGGATTCGAGTTCATCCATTGGTCCAACCATTGGGAAAAAACTTCAAGAAGATGCGTTAATTGCCATCGTGTTATCCCTGATGGGGATCATGTTGTATGTGGCCGTCCGTTTCGAATTTCGATTTGGCGTGGCGGCGGCGATTGCGACCTTTCACGATGTGTTGGCTGTGTTAGGGGTATATTTCCTGTTGAATAAGGAAATCACACTACTGGTGGTAACCGCCTTGCTGACGTTAGCCGGATATTCGTTGACGGATACGGTCGTCGTCTTCGACCGGATCCGGGAAAATCTTCGCCGTCGCCGCCGTGAAACGGTCTCTGAAATCATTAATAATGGAATCAATCAGGTCTTGAGTCGAACCTTAGTCACCACGTTGACCGTGGTGTTGGTGTTGGTGCCGTTAACGATATGGGGCGGGGAGGTCTTGCATGATTTTTCGCTCGCACTCCTCTTAGGAGTCGTCGTGGGCACCTATTCCTCGATCTTTGTGGCAAGCCCGCTCCTTCTCCTATGGCCCGGTGCAGAAGGGAAATTGTTAAGTCGTGGTAAATAAATCCTCTCGTTCTGTTTCTTGACAGCCTGGAGAAAGGATTTCCAAAATGTAAGATCAGGCAAGAATGTGGCATTGATATGAGTATGGTAATGTGACCAAAGTGACAGGCTTTGGATTTCCTCTCCAGTTAAAGGGCAAGACCATCCTTGCGATTGTGCTCGTTGGTCTTCTACCCCTTATTCTTTCTCTCCTCCTAACCTATTTCGAAGAAAAACGGGCCTTACGAGAAGCAGCCGGGATCACCATGAAAGGGATCGCGGTTGAAGTGGCGCGCAAAGTCGAGACGCAGGTCGTTCGGAGTATTAACGAAGCACAACAGTTGGCGACCATTCCTTTTATTCGAAGTGCGGTGGTGAGCTCCAATCAGAGCTATGTGTATAAAAGTGCGGAGGAAATCCAGGCGCTGATTCAGGAATGGCAAGATAGTTGGCGGGCTCAATCAAGCCCGGATGAATTCCCTGCGTTTATCAATAAGTATGCGACAGATTATCTGACCCAATGGCATGCGATTCGAAAGTCAGATTATTTAGCGATAGTCGTGGTGGATAATAAAGGGGCCTTGGTGTTGAGCTCGTTTCCTCAGGTGGGATTTTTTCACGGGAATAGCCCTTGGTGGCAGGCGGTGATGCAAGAGAAGGAGACGCAGGCATTTGTAAGTGATTTATCCTTTGATCCTGGATTTGGGACTCATGTTCTCAATGTTGGTGTGCCTATTTGGGATGATGCGCGTCAAAAAATTGTGGGAGCGATCAGTATTCTGTTGCGGCGTGATTCGTTATTTCGTTCCATTTCTGAAGTCGCGGCTGGAAAAACGGGGCATGTCATGCTGGTGACGACGGATGGGATTCCCATTCTGTGCCCCACCCTTTCCCTCGAAGAGCATAATGTGCCCGCGAGTCTTGTTGGGGCCTTCCAGGAAGGTATTGCTGGTTGGTTGGTGGCCGACCCAGATTCGCATGGCGCGCAGCATGCGATCGTTGGTTATGCCCCATTACATTTAGGAGTGCCATTATCGACGCAAAGCTTTGGTGGCAAATCGTGGCAATTATTGGCCAGCCAGGATCCCGCTGAAACGTATGCGCCATTGGATCAATTGTTAATCAAAGTGTTGTCTTATGGCGGGGCGGTATTCGTCATTTTGTGGGGAGTGGGGATCGTCGTGGCTGGCCGTATCGTCAGGCCGATTCAGGCACTCTCCGAAGGAGTTGAGAAATTTGGTTCAGGAAACCTGGTGGATAAAATTACGATTCGAACGGGCGATGAAATCGAGCGGTTAGCAGAAACTTTTAATGGGATGGCGGGGAATCTACAACGCTCGTTCTCTCAGTTGAATCAAAAAGTAGAAGAAATTGGTCAATTAGAAGAAAAATACCGAGATCTGATTGAAAACGCCCCGGAAATGATTCATCAATTAGACCCGACTGGACGGTTTGTTCACGTGAATAGTACAGAATTACAAAAGCTCGGCTATACCCTGTCTGCTATGCTTGAAATGTCGGTGTGGGATATTGTGCCGCCGACCCATCAAGAGGCTATGCGGGCGTATGTCCAGGGGTTGGCCATGGATGGTTCTCGTTCGATCGAAACGGTGTTTCGTACGTACTCGCAAAAAGAGATTGCAGTAGAAATTCATTCCACCACATTAGTAGATCCCGATACACAATCTATCGTGTTTTCTCGAGGATTTGTGAGGGATATTACTGAAAGAAAAGCGCTTCAAGAGGAAGTGGCCCGTTATACCAATCAGCTGGAGGATTTAGTCTCCCAGCGGACCCAACAGTTATCAGATTCAGAGGCTGGATATAAGGCCTTATTTAATTTGGCTGCAGACTCTATTTTTGTGGTCGATCTTGCCGGACATGTGATTGATGGGAATGCCCGTGCCCGTGATACGTTAAGCTATGCCCATTCGGAATTGGTGGGCGAATCATTTTTGAAAGTCATTGTGCCAGACTTTCAGGAGATAAGCCTGAAGTTGTTGGGTCAGGTGAGTCAGGGTGAGCCGTCCGTGCCGACTACAGAAATTGAAACCGTAGATCGTCATGGGGTCATTCGGTCTATGGAAATGGATTTGGTTCGCATTGATATGGGCCCACGCTCCTCTATTATGGTGCAAATGCGAGATATTACGGAACATAAAAAACTTGAAGTGACCCTCCAGCGCTATAACGAGGCCTTGGAAGAGAAGGTGGTCGAACGGACACGTGAGATTGAGCAAGCCAAAATCTATATTGAGAGTTTATTGGAAAATGCCAATGATGTCATTTATACCTTAGATGTTGATTTGCGATTCACCTATGTCAATGGGAAAGTTGAAGCCTGGGGGTACACCAAGGAGGACTTAATCGGGAAGCCCTATTTGTCGCTCCTGTCCAAACGGTTTCGGAGTCGGTACTTGCAAGAGACGTTGGACATGGGTGAAAAGCAAGTGTATGAAGTGGAGATCGTCAGTCGGCACGGAGAATTGCGATCAGTCCTGGTCAGTGTGGCTCCTTTATTAAATGATGCCGGAGGTCAACAAGGTGTCTTGGGCATTGCTCGGGATATTACCGAACGTAAGCAGTTGGAGCAGCAGGTGCAACATTCTGAACGGTTGGCCTCGATTGGCCAATTGGCAGCCGGGGTGGCCCATGAAATCAATAATCCCTTAGGGGGGATTTTGAATTGTCTGTATAATATTCGAAAGGGGACACTCACTCCTGCACGCTCTCAAGAATATCTCCATTTTATGGAAGATGGCTTGCAACGAGTCCAACGTATCGTGCGGCAGCTGTTAGATTTTTCTCAACAACGTGAATTAGAGCTCGCTCTGGCTGACTTGCATCTCATCTTAGATCGTGTAGGGGTGTTAACCGAGCATGTGTTTGTTGAGCGCCATGCGGTTCTCCGGAAGCAGTATGATACGACACTTCCACCATTAATGGTGGATGGGGCGCTGATTGAGCAGGTCGTGATGAATCTCGTGCTGAATGCCGTGCAGTCCATCCAAGATGGGGGATACGTGAGTCTTGAAACCCAAAAGCACGAAGATACCTGTGAAATTATTGTTGAAGATAATGGGTGCGGAATTGCCCCGAATGTACGTGCTCATATTTTTGATCCCTTTTTTACAACCAAAGGCACTGGAGAGGGGACCGGATTAGGGTTGTCTGTCAGCTTGGGGATTGTTCAGCGACATGGAGGGGAAATGTTGGTGGAGAGTGAGGAAGGGAAAGGGACCCGGTTTATGGTTCGCTTACCATTTGTTCGGTCACGGATGCCGTCGATGATGAAGGTGAGTTCATGAAAAAGGGATCAATCCTCATTATTGATGACGAACCGCTCATGCGGGTGTCTATGGTGGATGCGCTTTTAGCGGTCGGCTATGATGTTCAAGAGGCGAGTACGGGTACCGAAGGATTGGAGCGCCTGCAGACGACTGAATTTAATTTAGTCATTACCGACTTACGATTGCCCGGGGCTGATGGCCTTCAAATCGTGGCGAAATGTAAAGAGCAATGGCCCAACACGGAGGTGATTGTGATCACCGCCCATGGTTCGGTCGATACGGCTGTTCATGCCATGAAAGGCGGAGCCTACGATTATATTACGAAGCCCTTTTCGATGGATGAATTATTATTGAGTGTGGAGCGCGTCCAAGGCATGGTGGCCTTACGCGAAGAAAATCGCGTTTTGCGAGAAGAATTGGAACATAAATTCAGTTTTCAAGGGATTATCGGGAAAAATGAGCGGATGCGTCAGGTGTTGGAAAAAATCAAACTGGTGGCAAATACCGATTCGACAGTATTGATTGCCGGGGAGAGTGGGACTGGAAAAGAATTGGTGGCAAATGCGATTCATGCTAATAGTGCCAGATATCAACATGCACTCATCAAAGTCAGTTGTGCGGCCCTTCCTGAAACGCTGTTGGAAGCGGAACTCTTTGGTCATGAAAAAGGTGCCTTTACTGGGGCTCTTCGACAGCGCCGGGGACGGTTTGAATTAGCCCATCAGGGGACCTTGTTTTTGGATGAGATTGGAGAAATTTCCCCTGTTGTTCAAATTAAATTATTGAGAGTGTTACAGGAACGCCAATTCGAAAGGGTTGGGGGAAATGAGACGATTGAAGCCGATGTGCGGCTGGTTTGTGCAACACAAAAAGATCTGAAGAAAGAAGTTGAGCAGGGACGATTTCGTGAGGACTTGTATTACCGGCTCAATGTTGTCCCTGTTCAACTGCCGCCTCTCCGGGAACGGCGAGAAGATATTTTGACGCTTGCCCAACATTTTTTGGAGGTCCTGGCTGCTCGTAATCACCAAAAATGTCAGACGTTATCTCGTCAGGCTCGGGAGGTGTTATTTCGATACGGATTCCCAGGGAATGTGCGGGAATTAGAGAATACCATTGAGCGGGCTGTCGCATTGGCTCAACAGTCTCAAGAAATCCAAGTGATGGATCTCTGTGGGCAAAGCCGATGTCCCTATGCAGGAGGGGAACCGCAAAAGGATTGTGGTTTTTGTGGAGAGCAGGATCGAAAAAATAGTACGAAAAGCGGGGCCTTTGAAACCTTAGTGGCGGCACGTGAACAATTTGAACGTGCCCACATTCTCGAAATCTTGCAGCGAACTGGGTGGAGCCGAACAACCGCAGCGCAGGTGTTGGGTTTGTCCAGAAAGGGACTGTGGGAAAAATGTAAACGCTACGACATTGTTCGATCGGGAGAGGGTGCCGATCCTGAACGAGATGATGCTCTTGAAGAATAAATGTATCTGTGCTTTTTCCCTCTGCAGTGAGTCCTACCCTCCACCTTCCCATAGCGTCAGAACGCGGTCGTTCCCAGCTGTCGCAAGGTATTTGCCGTCAGCTGAGAGTGCAATCCCACGCACAGGCCCTTTGTGGGATTTAATCGTGCGGAATTGGCGGCCACTTTCAATATCCCACATTTTCACTGTCCCATCATCGCTGGCACTGATGAGCACCTTTCCGTCTTGAGTCACAATAAGGTTGCGTACCCATTCGGAGTGTCCCTTGAGAGTGCGACGTTCGTCGAGGTTGGGCATATTCCAAAATTTTATCGTGCAATCACGGCTGCCGGAAATCATGGTCGAGCCATCCGGAGTAAAGGCCAACGCTCCAATCCAATACTGCATAGGCTTTTGAAAGCCTCCATGCTCATCGACATAGAATCCCCGTTGTTCTGTTTCTTCATCATCTTCATCATCTCGCCAGTGCCCGTTCATGGAAATCGTTTCTTCTCCACTGGGAAGCACTTCATACATCTTAATTTTCCCAATATCGCTGCCTGCTACTAAATGAAGCCCGTCTGGTGAAAAGGCTGAACAGACACTCCAGTTATGATCAAATTGGTCCTTACCTAATAGGGACATCAGTTCTGTGCCGGTGGCCACTTCCCAAATTTTGATATCCTTATTTTGTCCGCAACGGGCGAGCATTAATCCATCTGGAGAAAATGATATGCTGGTGACAGCATGATCGTATCGGGTAAAGAGCAAGCGAAGCGATTCGCCAGTTTGCGGATTCCATAAACGAATCGTTCGATCCTCGCTGGCAGTGGCCAAGATTAGGCCATCGGGACTGTATCGAACTTCCCGGACGACTTGAGTATGTCCGCGAAGTGACCGAAGGAGTCGACCGGTTTCAATATCCCAGAGACGGATAAACCGGTCATTCCCCGCGCTGGCCAGGGTAAGTCCATCCGGGGAAAAGGCGACTGACCAAATTTCTTGGGTATGTCCTCTAAAGGACTTCAGTTCCTTAATCCCGCTCTTCCAATAGGGGAGAGAGTCGAGAATGGGAGCCGGTTCTATCTCAGGTTGAGGCGTTCCCATCTGGGAAGCAAAAGTATCGGAGCTTGTCGTTTGTGTCATGAAGGTCCTCGTTTCGTTGGCCAATGATCAGGGTATGCGGTAAAAATGTATAACTGGCTATGATAACGAACCATGCGTTTCCCTTGCCAAATAGGAAATCCCATTTCTATAATCCGTTCATCTTGATACTAATCGCCGCTTTTGAAGGGAGTCAAGACGCATCGACTTGTGGTCATTCACGTAATGCTAAGGGATCATCACCAATACCGGTCTTTTAGGTGGTGAGAACCGACACGGAGGCTTGTTCATGGAAATCCGCTTTCAGCCCGCACTGCTTCAGGAAGTAATCGATTCGTTTGCTGAGAAGACTGAACGTGAGGGCGATCCGACGTATTATAATGAGTTTCATGAATTGGCTGATCCAATTTATGAGAAATTTGCCCTTGATGATCGTGAGCCGGAGTTTAAACGCCTCTATCAACATTTATTCGCGAAATGGGGATTTGCAGACATTCTTCGAGACGCATTCGATGATTTCCCTGCTCTTCGCGACAAAACGGGAATTGTCCTGGTCCGTGGTGTGTTGAAGGAAGATCAAGAGGGCGTGGACGTACTTCGAAAGTGGGGTGTGGTAGAGGAAAAGTTGGCTCGCGAATTTGAAGAGGCGGGCAAAAAAGGCGTAGGTATTAAATTGGTTCCCCGTCGATTCTATGACCCTGCGATTCCTCGTTATTTACGGCATGAGCTCACGCATATTTCAGATATGCTAGATGAAAACTTTGGATATGATCCTGATACGAAAGTAGGATTGAATCCAGGTGAAGAGCATTTGATCTTAAATCGGTATCGTGTGTTGTGGAGTTTGCATGTGGATAGTCGGATTGCTCGATCCGGAAAGGAACCGATGTTCTCAAGGGAATATCGATTTCGAGAATTTCGGTCGTGGTATCGAAAGATTCTCCCCGGTCAAGTCGAGTCGGTGTTTGAAGGTATTTGGCAAACAGATTATTTGACGCATGCAGAGCTTGTGGAAATGGCATCGGACACCACTCGTGTGATTGAGCGCGCCGTAGAATTTGAAGAAAGTGAAGTGCCTGATGTGCCGACAAAGCCTATGTTACTCCCTGGTTTTCCTTGTCCCCTTTGCCGGTTTCCTACCTATACCTGGGTAGAAAATATGGAGGAAACGTTAGAAGGGTTTATTTTAGATTATATCCGTGAAAATCACCCCGGATGGGATGTGGAATATGGGGCCTGTGATCGATGTGTGGAAGTCTATAAATTGCGGGCGTCCGGTGTAGTGTAGGTTGTTGATGTCTCAATCCGAATCATCCCCTGACAAGACGGTCAACGAGCAAGCTCTGGGGCGGCGGACCTTTCTCCGCCATTCCATGGTGTCTCTCGGGGCGACGGTGCAAGAATTTGTCAAACATCGTGACGCGCCTTCACGAGAAGAAGAATCACCACAAGAAAAAATTCTAGAAAAACCTGGATGGCTTCGTCCCCCTGGCGCTGTTCCGGAAAACCTCTTCCTGCAGCGTTGTACGAAATGCGGGGATTGTATTGATGCCTGCCCTCATGACGCAATTGAGTCATTGCTGATTCAGGAAACTCCCGGTATTTATCCTGGAGAAACCCCTTGCCAATTGTGTGAGGATTTTCCTTGTATTGATGCCTGCGAAACCGATGCCCTAGCCCCTATCACCAATTTTCTTGAGGTCAAAATGGGGGTAGCCAGGGTTTCTCGAAACGTGTGTACGGCCGGTAATGGCTGCAATGCCTGTGTGTCAAAGTGCCCTACTGGGGCGATTTCTATGGATTTTGGGGCGTTCCTGGTTGCAGTGGATGAAGGCCTTTGTGTGGGGTGTGGTATTTGTCAGTATATTTGTGGGACGGTGAATGATCGGGCAGCTATTCGGGTCATGCCGCGTGTTGGATCAGTCCAGTAATGGTTTTAAAAAAGGAGGGCCATTTTTTAAAAATTAAGATAAAATACGTAATTATTGGGAAATTTTTTTACATATAAAATTTACAAAAAGCGGAAATATAACGCCTTGATTCGTTGGGGAATTCCTTTGACAAAAGAAATGGAAAAAAATCAGAGACTTGGTAAGAGAAAAGTACCTATTTGAAGGATATTCACAGCTTGACTTCATAGGCCTGTTGTCCTATCATCTGGTCCCCTTTTCGTGAGAAATAATGAGCGCAAATTAAAGATCAAGAATCAAAAAATATTTAATGAGTTAGGTGACTTGTATGGCAACCGTCGTTAAAGAAAATAAAAATATGGGTGCAAACGGAGCCTCACGAGCCGAAGACCAAAAGGCTGTGAAAATTTCTCCAAAAGATGCTCCTGCTGTTGACCGTGCACTTTGTCGAAGTAAACTATATCTTCTGGTTTCATGGGGTTACCTTTACCCCGAGGATGATGAATTTCTGGATTACCTCCAAAGTGGGGAATTTGTCGAGGATGGCCGCGCAGCCTTAGAAGGTTTACGAAAAGAGCTTAAGGGGATTGGTGGAAAAGCTTCTGAAGAACGGCTTCAAGCGGTCGCTAATCACTTTGATGCCATTGAGGAATGGATCTCATCCGAAGGAGAAAACTGGAATATTCAAGACCTGCGTGATGAGCATCGACGAGTTTTTAGTAACGTCATTGCGTTAGATTGCCCTCCCTATGAAACATTATTTGGGAATGATCACGTGTTTGGCCAATCCTATGTTATGGGTGATATAGCTGGTTTCTATAGTGCGTTTGGCTTGCAACTCTCACCCGATATTCATGAACGATTGGATCATCTGAGTGTCGAATTGGAATTCATGCATTATTTATCATACAAAGAATCGTATGCTATCCTTCATGACGGAGCCGAAAAGCTAAAGACGGTTGTTGAAGCTGAGAAAAAATTTGTCAAAGAGCATATTGGTCGTTGGGTTCCTTTATTTTCAGGAATGTTAAAGAGGAAGGCCGATTACGGTTTCTATAAAATTTTGGCAGATTTCACGACTGACTGGATCGCTTTTGACATTGCTTTCCTTGGTGTAACACCCCAGCCATATTCTGAAACCGATTATCGCCCTGCGTCATATATGAATCCTGAAGGCCAAACGTTTGAATGCGGAGCTCAAGATAAAGGCAATGAACTAAGTCTACTCATGAACGAAGTTGGAGCAGATGCCTTTATGGATAAAGAAAGTGGAACATCGGAACCATCAGGAAATGCTTAATGGCTATGATTCGTAAAATAGAATTTGTGTGTTTAACAGGTTTCAAGAGACAGGTTGTTAGCAGTCCTTTCGGTTTTAATCTTTTATCAAAGGAGGATGCGTCATTATGAGATTGGTGCAGACGCGTAACAAACGACTGGTGTTTGGCGTTCTTCTATCTGTTCTAGTGGTATGCGTGGGCTTGACCCTTGGACAGATTCCGCTGGCCGTCTCGCAACCGGTTACAATTCCGGTTGGCAAAATTTCCGGCCCAATCCCAATGGATGCGGCCAACCCCGTGTGGGAGTCCGTTCCTGGAATCGTTGCCCCGCTAAGCGGACAAACGATTACCACTCCAATGCACCCCAACATTTCCGTCAAAACCGTCATGATCAAGATGGCCACAAATGGCACTGAGATTGGCGTATGGGCGAATTGGGGCGATCAAACCTTGAATAACACCACCATTGGTCCTCAAGATTTCCGTGACCAAGTGGCGGTGCAATTCCCAGTGCAAACAGCTGGAGCACCACCGTTCCAATGTATGGGCCAATCAGGCGGAACCGTCAATATTTGGCGATGGAATGCTGAATGGCAAAAAGACTTGGGTCGTGGTGTGGCCGGGATGTGGGATGTTGACAACCAATATCCTTCAATTGCCTGGGATTACTATTATGAAGAGCCAGCTGGTGGTGTGACCTATCCTGATCGTATTGGACGGAGCTTAGGGCCATTCAACCCAGGTATCTGGTCGGGTAACATCATGTCAGATCCAAACCTGCGGCTTGGTTCGGTTGAAGATCTGAATGCCAATGGTTTTAGCACCTTGACCACACAAGCATCGCAGGATGTCGTGGGTAATGGATTGTGGGAACCATATGGTGCGTTAAAGGGTGGTTGCTGCAGCGGACCAACCTGGCGCGTGGTTATGAAGCGGAGCTTGGCGACAAATGATCCTAATGATGTTCAGTTCAAAGCGGGTGCGAGCTTCCCTGTGGCGTTTGCCGTGTGGGATGGTTCCAACGTTGAACGGAATGGCATGAAGGGCATTTCCACCTGGTTTACTGCTCAAATGCCATAATTGCATTGTTGATTGATTTAGAGTCTTACTAAGCAACAAGGACTCTTAATAAAAAGGAAGCCTCCGGTGATTCGCCTCTTGAATGGGGTATATTACCGGAGGCTTTTTTTTCTACTTTTTTCATTAAAGGGAATGTGACTTTTGGTGATACATGAGTCTGCAATTTATGATATTTCCTTTAAATTTTGTTTAAGAAAAAGTTCCTGTAGTTGCGTTGAGAAGAATCAGACGTGTATAAATTTATAGCACTTTGTAAGTCTTAATCTTTTTATCTTCCCTACCTCATAGATTGGGAGCTTCGTTGTGAATATTTCCTTGCTGTTTCCCCCAAGCTGGCATCCGTCTCAACCATACTTGAGCATTCCCTGTCTTTCGGCATTTCTTGAGCAGGCCGGTATTCCTGTTCAAGAGCAGCGAGATCTTAATATAGAGTTGTTGGATCGAATGTTAACGAAAAGCTTTGGGCTAGATATTCATCAACAACTTGTTGACCTGGTCAAAAGGCTAGAACAGTCTGTGGAAGGTGAGACGGGGCCGGGAAGTAAAGAACATTACGCCAAAGCCGTTGAATCTTTGGATCGGTTTCCCCATTTGATTGATGAAGTGGAGCGAGCCAAAAATTCTCTGAGAGGGCAGGAGTTTTTTGAAGAAGAACGATATCGTGAGTCCTTGTTTGTGATTGATCGCTGGTTGGACGTAGTGTCTTCCCTTTATTTCCCAACACGGATGACCGTTGTTGATAACCAGCTTTCTTATTCAATCTATTCTTCGCGGGATATTATTAAAGCGGTTCATGATGAAGCCCAAAATCCCTATCTTGACTTATACCGACGATTCTTTCTTCCAGGATTTGCGTCAAATACTCCCGATTTCGTGGGTGTTTCTATAACAGCGACTTCCCAAATTATCCCTGGGTTAACTCTTTGTCGGTTGATTAAAGAGCAATTCCCACAGGTTCATGTCACTGTCGGAGGAAGTATCTTTACGCGCTTGGTTGATAATTTGAGACGGTGCGACCGGTTGTTTGAAATCACTGATGATTTCATTGTCTTTGAAGGTGAGACGGCACTATTAGAAATGATTCGCCAATTAGAAGGCCGCCGGGATTTCAGTAAAGTTCCCAATCTTATCTGGCGGCAAAATGGGAAAATTACGGTCAATCAGCCATTTTATTCGGAAAATCTGACGGAGCACCCTGCCCCCAATTATAAAGGATTTCCGTTAGACCTGTACTTGGCACCACACACGGTATTGCCTGTTCAATTTTCACGAGGGTGTTATTACAAGGACTGTGCTTTTTGCGCATTAACTTTGGATCATCAGAATTTCAGACAAAAAGATCCGGTGAAAGTGGTTGATGAATTAGAAGCCTTGTCAAAATTACATGACACCCCTTATTTTTTCTTTACGGATGAGTGCCTGGCTCTTTCGCCCACCAAGCGACTGTGTAAAGAGTTGATCAAACGAGGGTTAGACTTACAGTGGACTGCTGAGTTTCGATTTGAAAAAAATCTCTCTCGTGAACTCTTGAGTTCTTTGCGCGAGGCCGGTTGTCAAAAAATAGTGTTTGGGTTAGAGACCTATAATGCGCGACTCATGGACTTTATGGTCAAAGGGATAACCCAGGAGAACGTGGATAGGATTTGTTCTGATTGCGTGGATCTTGGCATTGCCGTTCATTGTTATGTCATTGTCGGGTTCCCAACAGAAACGGAAGAAGAATCTTTAGAGACGATGAACTTTATTGTGAATAACACCAAACTCAATACTTCGTATGGATTTTCATGCCAGCCATGCTTGTTTGATTTGGAAAAAGAAGCGCCCATTATGAGTGATCCTGGAGCGTATGGTGTTCAACGAATTATGCGGCCGGCTTCGGAAGATTTAAGCCTTGGCTTCTTCTATGAAGTGAAATCGGGTATGACCCCGGATCAAGCTGAAAAGGTCTACCAATACGTCTATGAAAAGATTAGCGAGGTGGTTTGTGAACTGCCGTTTAATTACTCCATGGCTGATGGGCTTTTATACATCGCCCGTCACAATAAAGAACGAGAAGCCCAGCTTTCGGGGGTATAAATTAGGCGACCATTCTAGGGTCGTGGCCACGAAGAAAATTGGTTGCTGGATGTTTTAGAGGGTTTCATATGATTCCAGGTAAAGAAAAGGCGTTAGAAAAAGTAGAGAATCCTGGCCTGCTGTTTGAGTGGGGTCTCAAGAGCCTGCTTTTTGCGGCTTTTTTTGAGTTAGTCTTGTATCGCCTGGTTTCTCGTTTGGGGATGCATCTTGGGAAACTGGCAGAAAAATACGAGGCGGTACGAATTGGATTTCGAACCTTGTCGTCTTTGGGATTTGTCCTGCTAAACATGACGGCCATTCTTGTTTTTCTTATTTTGGGCATTTTACTGATTCAAAAATTGCGAACGAAACTCTGGGTTGGTCATTGGGATAAGGTAGTCATTCCCCTGGTCGCTCTTCTCGTTGTGTGTACGGTGGGATTTTTGTTTTTCCCTCCTGCCATGCTGGGGTCAGTCGTTTATAATATCGTAGCCTTTGGCATTCTGGTCTTTTTATTGTTGGAATATTGGGGTACCCATCATCTGTGGAGTCAGCGGCTTATGGTGGGCACATTCTTCCTGGGCATTACGGGATGGCTTTATTATCAAACCATGTCTACTTCCTATGGGTTGTTGAATATACTCGATGCTCCGCCCCTGGTTCATGAGGTGAATCGGTTAGGGGAAGCCCTGATGGTGTTATCGAGCATTCTAGTCTTTTGGGCGTATGGGAGTACCTCTTTTGTCACCAAAAATAAGTCACAACGGCGTTGGGGAATGACCCTTTTAGTCAGTGGGGGAGGCGTCTTTCTCCTTCTATTATTCATGGACTATTTTCTTTCCCTTTGGAGTCCGGAAAAAGCCCTTGAGGTCCGAAAGGCCGGTGAAGGCATCGGGTGGATTTTTCAAATGGGCATGGGGTATACCTTTTATCTTCCCTTTGCGTTTTATGTGGCCGGGTTTACCTGTTGGGCCTATACTGTCATTAAATTAGTCCTTATTGGTCGGCTAGCCGGCTATGGTCTGGGTTTAATGTTTATGGCAGGGTATGCCCTCCAATTATCGCATTTGACCTTGATGGTGGTGCTTGGGTTAATGTTATTAAATATCGATAAACGAGGAACCTTAGGGAGACTCCGGAAGAAGTTTCAGGATGAACATCTCTATCAACCAATTCGACCCGTATTCGGGGAACAAACACCGTAGTTAGGATATTGCCATGGAAGAACAAGTTGCTGGAACTCAAACGATGGACCCACAACCCGGTGCGGTCGCGACTGAAGAACGTGCGTTGACCATTGATGAAGAAATTACTGAGCTGGAAAAACTACTGGGTGAGGAGCCCGATGATTTTCAAGCGCGCTGCCGGTTAGGCGAACTCTACTTCAATAAAGGTCGTATGGACGAGGCCTTGTCTGAAGTTAAAAAATCTATTGAAATGGCTGAAGGCCTGCGAGTGGAAATGGATCGGTCCCTGGCCATGTATTACTCGAACCTGGGGACGATTTATGGGACGAAAGGCATGTTGGATGACGCGATTGCTCAATTCAAACGAGCCTTAGAACTCAATGCCTATGATGTCTTGGCGTTGTTCAACGTAGGACGATTGCATAATGATCGAGCGGAGTATATGGAAGCCAAGGAATACTTTGAGCGACTCATCGAGATTTCCTCGGAGGATCCGATTGCCTGGTATAACTTGGCGGGAGTTTACGAAAAATTGGATGATCCGCAGATTTCAGATTTCAATACCTTAGACATGGCCATGCAAGCCTACATGAAAGTGTTGGAATTTGACCCCAATCATCTGGAGTCGAGTTTCAAGCTTATGGAGATTGCCCTGAATCTTAAGAAGCCTGATATGGCGGTTAAAGTGATGGAGGATGCCGTCCAAAGCAACCCTGATGAGCCGTTGGCTTATTATAATTTGATCAATACCTACGAAAAATGCAAGATGTTTGAGCAGGCGGAAGAAACACGGAATCGTTTAAAAGAACGGTTTAGTAAGCGTTCGAGGGAAACGGCAAAAAAGTAATATCCTAGCAAGGAGAAGCGCTATGTTTGGAAGTTTAGGGTTTACCGAATTGATTCTTATTTTAGTGATTGTCCTCATTATTTTTGGTGCTGGAAAATTACCACAATTGGGTGAAGGTGTGGGAAAAGCTATTAAAGGCTTTAAGCAATCCGTTCATGAAGCCGAGGCCTTTGATGTTGATCCTCAAGCCCAAGCCCAAGCCCAAGCACAAGAGACGGCCACCCCGCCTCCTCCAGCCCCTCAGCAAATCCCGCAACCTATCCAGACGACCTCGGTTGACGCGTCGCCGGCACCACAACCAGCCGTGCTTCAACCCGCTTCGCCTGAACCCATGGCTACACCGGCCAAAGCGTAGGAGAGGCAAGATCGTATTTGGAAAGGGCGTATCATTCCTAGGGGCAATTTTTTTTTAGCTAAGAAGAGGATGGGATTCACATGGGCACAGAGACCGCAATAGACGTTTCGGTCATTGAGACTTTTGCCGGGAATGGGAAGTCTCGCAGTACGGGTGATGGTAAGAGGGCGGTGAAAGCGGGAATTCCCCTCCCAAACCAGGTCACTCTTGACCGAGAAGGGCGATACCTCTACATCGCAGAATGTGGTTCTGACCGGGTTCGACGAGTTGATATGGAAACCGGGCTCCTCCACAATTTCGCCGGAACAGGGGAAACGTGCTACAGCGGTGATTACGGGCCTTGTGCTGAGGCTGGGTTATATCTCCCCTTGGACGTGGCCTGTGATTCTCAAAATAATATTTATATCTGTGATTCCGGGAGTAACCGGATCAGAAAAATCGATGCGGAAACGGGAATTATTACGACAGTGGTAGGAACTGGACAATGGGGATTTAATGGGGATGGACCAGCCTTGGAGGTCAATCTCACCTATCCGGCTGCCATTGTTTTTGACAGCCATGATTGCCTGTATATTGCGGATACCCAAGCCCACCGTATTCGAAAGTATGATACACAAACGGGACTCGTCACGACGATTGGGGGATGCTGGACGGAAGAAGATGATGAGCGGATCAGTCCGTTAACAGCGCAGAACCTCATTGTGTTGTCCGGCGATGCGATTGGAATCGATTTTAGTAACGATGAAGGGTTGTTGCGCCCAAAGTGTTCCGATGGATTGGATTTAGATCTGTATCTTGATGATGGGAAGCCTGCCATGGAATGCAAATTTTATGATGTGGTTGACATTGATATCGATCACCATGGCGACCTGTACTTGACGGATAAGGGCACGAATCGCATTCGGAAAATCGACATGAAGACGGGTCTCGTTTCTACTATCGCGGGAGTGTGTCGGTTCGGGTATGACGGGGAGGGGAAGTTAGCGGTCCAGTCGATGCTCAATGTTCCAGAAAGTGCGGTCGTCGATCAAGAAGGTAATGTGTATATTTCCGATTCGATGAACCACCGCATACGAAAGGTGGATGCCAAAACGGGCATCATTACGACCGTCGTGGGTAATGGTGACAGTGGTTATGATGACAAGAATATGGGTGGCTGTGGGGCTGCTCGATTTGTGGCGAAAGAAGACGCTGGCATGTTGAAGCATGGTGATGGCCTGTTAGCCACAGAGGCGATCGTGAATACGCCCTCTGGCTTAGCCTTGGATTCCCAGGGGCATTTATACATTTGTGAACGCAATGAAAATAAAATTCGACGGGTGAAATTGGGATAGACATACCCACGCCCTGAATGATCCATTCGTTAATTTCTGTGGCTATTGTCACGACCATCGGCCTTCTCTTCTTTCCGGTGAAGCGTATTTCCCCACCATCAAAATTTTCCCTACCATGTGCAGCCCATGGTCATCTGTATCATGCGTTCCCTTATTTGAACATGGTAAGATGAAATGATCCTTATCAGATGGATGGATAGGAAGCCGCGTCATTGCCGGATATCATGTAATTAAATAACGTATGAACGTGGTTCACAGACCTGTGAAGGGTTCCTCGCTTTGACTAAGGCACTCAATCAAATCAACGCACTTTTGATGCAGCCTCTATGGTTGTGGGGTGTGGCGGGTATCGTCTTACTCTCTGGCTTAACGTGGTACGAAGTGCCCTTAGTGAGTTCGCAGGGTATGGTGGTTCGGGCGCATTATCAAGAAGGTGACGTGCCTGATCATCCTACGGACCCAGCCTGGGAGAAGATCTCCCCGCTTCCGCTTCCCCTCAGTGGCCAAATTATTACGCGACCGGTTTGGCCAGAACCGAGTGTCCGTGCCCTATCGATCCGGTCGATCCACAATGGGAAAGACGTCGCATTTTTGATGGAATGGCAGGATGCTACCGTCAATGAATCCCTCACCCCTGGAGTATTTAGGGACGGGGCCGCAGTGGCGCTTCCAGTTGGCGATGCACCGGCCTTCTTTTGCATGGGACAGTTAGACCATTATGTGAATATCTGGCATTGGAAAGCCGATTGGCAAAGTGACGTAGATCGCCGGGAAGCTCGGGCTCAGGAGTCTAAACGGGAGCGGAAAGGGCCGCGTCGGTTTGAAGTCATCCCACGCCGACCATCATCGGTTGAAGATCTTATTGGAGGTGGGTTTAGTACGTTGACCAGCAAGGAGCGTCAAGGTCGAATTCAGGGCCAGGCTGAGTGGAAACGGGGACTCTGGCGGGTGGTCATGAAGCGGCCTCTCACTGTTGAGGGCGATGATCTGGAGAATGAGGCAATGCTGATTCCTGGTCGTCTACAAGCGATTGCCTTTGCGGTTTGGAATGGGGAAAACAAAGAGCGAAATGGACAGAAAGCTGTGGCCTCGTGGATGCAATTGCAAATTGATCCTGTGGTCAGCAATGGGAGTGGTTCATAGTGCGAGAGGGTATTATCAATACAGAGTTTGGTAGAAGGTTACTAAAAAGAGTCACGATCTTTTCCTTACTGGTGTTTTGGTGTGCCTGGTTTGCACATACAGGTTTCGCCGCAACTCCTGAACCGGATCCGAAGGCGTTGAGCCCCATGACGGCAGAAAAAGCCATTCAGCTTGCCGAAAAATTTGGTGTGGACGTTGGAGAGGTTGATGAAGAAATTAAGGAGATCCTGGGACTGAACAAGGCTGAGGGGGTCGTGGTCTTCGCCGTCATCGGAGGTTCGCCTGCTGAATTGTCCGGCATCAAAGTCAAAGCCGTGATTAAAGAAGTCGATATTTTTGAAATTCGAAACTTAATTGATTTAGGAAATGCGTTGGAGAAAACGATGTCCACTCCAAATTTTACGGTTGCCACCTATGAACCGATGAGTGGCGTGGGTGTCACGGGCGGGTTGAATTTCCATTTTGTTCGAATTTTGCAAGATTAGTGACCGATTCATGATGAAACAGTTAATTGATTCCATGGTATGGAAATGGGGTGTGCCTCTGGTGGCAGTGGGAAGTTTCGTCCTGGCCATTAGCGTTGGAGGATTCGTGGGCGCTCAAGACCAACCGACGGTTGCTGAAGCGGACCATACCTGGATTGAAGAAATTGAAAAGACGTTTATCCCGTCTGAGCAATGCAAGCAATGCCATGACCGCCATTATGAAGAATGGAAGGGCATGCGTGAGCAAACCATGGATCTCAAAACCTTTGGTCGGGTGGATGGCGCCCTGTTGCATGGCACGGCGCTGACTTCCCCGGTGTTCCAAACCGTCCTGGGTCTATGGCTTCAAACCAAACCGGATGCTGATCAGCGGAATCGCTGTCTTTCGTGTCATGCCCCCTCAGTCACGGTGTTCCCTCAGCATACCGATCGAATTATTGAACAAGTGATGAAGGGCAAAAAGCATGTCACAGTGGAAGGCATTAGTTGTAGTGCCTGCCATTTGATTTCCGGGACTCAGGAGAATCCGAACGGCCATCCGACGTTTCAAATTTCAGCAGGTGCGACGATCTTTGGCCCTTATGCTGAGCCAGATGAGAATCTGGTGCATCCCTCGAAACAGGCAAAGGTGTACAAAGGCGCCAACTACTGTGCCTCGTGCCACTTTGGGAAAGTTAAAGATGTCATGCGTGAAGACATCCCCGGAGAAATTCTCAAAGGGACGATTTGCCAAGATTGTCATATGGAGCAATCCACGGGGAGTTCGACATCGCAACGGGGAGCCTTAACTCGTCCTATTGGACGGCATTGGTTCCAAGGCATTGTTATTCCTGGCATTATGCTCAGCAACCGAAACCTTCAGGCTGAATGGTTTTCTCGAGTGGATCTCGATGTGAAGCCAGGTCAAGGTGTGATAGAAGGGGAAGTCCTTGTGAAAAATGGGGCCCTCCCCCATACCTTTCCAGGCGGCGACCCGGTTTTGAAACAATTTATTGTGACCGTAGTGTTGAAGACCAAATCCGGTGAGATTGTCGATCAATATGAAGAGCGTTTTGGAAAGTCTTTTGAGGAATTATTGCGGGGACCGATTCCCCGGCCTCTCGTGAATGGGGGGACCACGCGGCACATTCCTTTTTCGTTGAAATCTCCAGCGGAGACCAAGGGGTTGGTGCTGGAAGCCGCCTTAAGTTATGCCTTAATTCCTACGCCCACAGCTGAAGTGAAGGACGCGTATTTGGCCACCTTACCCTCGGACAAGGATCGTGAGAAGGCCGAAGCGATCATTCAAGACTATTCCTCGCCTCGGTTGCTCACCTTCAGGACGATGAATTTATAAGGTGAGGCAACATTGTTCTTCACCAGGCGTCAAGGTCTCAAAATAAAGGAATCGGTTCATGCATAAGACCATACAAGAGAGAACACCATCAGCCATGTCACTCCTGGCCGTCATCGGGAGCATGCTGGTGATCATGGTTGTGGGCTGGGGGATCCCCTCAGCGCAGGCAGCGAAAAAACCTCTCGAGAAAGCCTTTCCCAGTTCAGAAAAATGTAAACGCTGTCATCTCCGTGTTTTTGAAGAATGGGAAGCCTCGGCTCAGTCTCGGTCAATCGTCTCGGCTCCCTTCCGTATCACCTTAGAACGCTATTTGGCCCAAGCTGATAAAAAAGACCAGGCCATGTGTTTTCAATGCCATGCCCCGCATATTGCCGAATATGAAGAGCTGTTGCCTCAGTTCATTAAAGAAGTGCAATCCAAGGATCCGCAGATGGATGGGGTGGGCTGTCCTCAGTGCCATTTGATTCATGAGGTGGATGCGACGGCCCACCCCCCGATTCCGACCTTTGAATTAGGCAAAACTATTTTTGGGAGCTATGACAAAGCGGCAGAAAATTTGGCGCATCAATCCCAAAAGCTGGAACTCTTTAGGAATTCCCAACTCTGCGTCACGTGTCATGATTCCCTACCACAGACCTCGCAAAGCGCGAAGGATCTCCCTGGTTGGTTGGGAGATTGGAAGGCCTCTCAAGCTGAAACAAGTGGTAAGCCCTGCCAGGCCTGTCATATGCCTGAAGCCGTGGGAGAGTCAGCGAACGGCGAAAAAATCAGGAAGGTGGCCAACCATAGTTTTCCTGGCAGATTTGGAAAAGTCCGCGCGGAGGCCGTTGAGCTCGATTTTGCAACGTCGGTCAATGGGGCCACGTCTCAAGTGGATGTTTCCATCAAAAGTCTCGTCCCTCATAATTTGCCGATGCCCCATCCTGGATGGTCCCGAGTGGTGGTCGATCTTTCCATCAAAGGGAAAAACCTGAAGACCGTCTATAATGAACAACGGTTTTACCAACGAGTCTTTGGCGGTGGGGATGGGAAAGAAACCGTCTTCGATTTTGAAGCCAAAAAGGTCTTACAAGATACGCTACTCCAACCTGAAGAAACCCGCAAAGAAGTCTTCACGTTCCCCACACCCAAGGATGCCCCCTCTATGGATGTGATCGTCACCCTCACCTACGCCCCCGTTCACGGTCCCCAAGATTTCTTGAAGCAAGTGGAGCAGGATGCTCCTTTGGGTCAAAAGGACCGTGCCTTTCAAATCGTTGAAATAGCCCAGAAAAAAACAAACGTGCTTCTGAAAAAGAAGTAGCTAAGTACAGCAGTTGAGAATTTCCCCACACCATTTGGTCTGGTGTGAGCATCTTTTTTCCACTGAGACCTATCAGAATACCTTCGTCCTCCTGGATCTTGGTCCGGACAAGAAAAAAATTCTGAGTTCAGAGCGAAGAGCCTGTTCGATTAGCAATTAGTTGAATGGTGAATGGGGCAAGTTGTTGGTTTCGTCATCTGTGGGGGTATGGTGGCCGCTTATGTCTTGCCCGGTTCGTGTAGATTTCCCCCCAGGTGACTTATCACGTGATGAGTCGTGAACGACAGCCTCAGTGGATCTTTCACGCCTTCGCCTACTATCAGGACTTTCTGGAGACCTGCCATTTGCCTTGGCGGTCTCGTGGGTGATTCGCCATGTCATGTAACCCGCAACCTGATAATCATCTAGCAGGCTCCTCGCCTGGGCGGTACAGTTGAGGGATTGGTCAAGAATCTCTCAACCTTCTCAACCCAAGGAGGAGCCATGGACAAATTGTACGGCGGGATTGATCTCCATGCCAACAACAGTGTGATCGTCATTGTGGATGATACGGATCAGGTGGTGTACCGGAAACGTCTGCCTAATGACTTCGCGACGATTCTCGGACAACTAACTCCGTATCAGGCCGCGCTCCAGGGGCTCGTGGTCGAGTCGACGTATAATTGGTACTGGTTGGTTGATGGCCTGATGGAGGCTGGCTACCTCGTCCACTTAGCCAACCCCGCAGCGATGCAACAATACAGTGGCCTGAAATACACCGACGATGCGCGGTGGCTGGCCCATCTGTTGCGATTAGGCTTATTGCCCACAGGCTACATCTATCCGAAGGCCGAACGAGGTGTCCGCGACTTGCTCCGGAAACGCAGCCAGCTGGTGCAGCAGAAGACCAGTAATCTGCTCAGCGCCCAGGCGGTGGTGACACGCCATACGGGCACTACGCTCAAGGGGCAGACGCTGAAAACGCTCACGGTCACAGAAGTCGAGCAGCTCGTCCCGACGCCGGAGGTGGCCCTGGCTGTCACCAGTACGTTGACCGTGCTGCGGTGTGTGGATGAGCAGATTGCCACGCTGGAAGAGGCGATCAAGGCCCAGGTTGCCCTACGGCCCGCCTTTCGACAGGTCCTCACCATTGCCGGGGTGGGCCAGACGTTAGCCTTGACGATCATGCTGGAAGCCGGCGAGATCCAGCGGTTTCCCACGGTCGGTCAGTGGGCGTCCTATTGCCGTTGTGTGGGCAGTACGAAACTGAGCAATGGCAAACGCAAAGGCCGAGGGAATACGAAGAATGGCAACAAGTATTTACCCTGAGCCTTTGTCGAAGCGGCCAACCACGCGGTGCGGTACTATCCGCCGATTCGCCGCTTCTATGATCGCAAGATGAGCCAGACGAAACGCGTGGTGGCCATCAAGGCCGTTGCTCACAAGTTAGCCCGGGCGTGTTATTACGTCTTGCGGGATCAGGTGCCGTTTGAGATTGAGAAGGCCTTTGCGTCAGCGGGCCCATAACATTTGAGTGGGGCGGATGAGCTTGGAAAGGGGTTGGCAGAACCACGAGACCTGATTGGCCGTCTCCCCGCCCACTTCTGCTCCCTTAGTACACGGGGAGGACTGAGCTGCCTCGGGTGTGAGCCCGCAAGAGGATGGAGCCATGTGGCAACCAGTGGATCTGTGATCCCCTCCGTTGGACACACGCGGGTACCAATGGTTTTCTGGGGCCACTGAGTGACCCCTTTTTCTGGCCACAGGAAATAGCCGAAACGCTTATGCAAGGGGTTCCCCTTCTGCAGGTTTGTCAATCTGCAGATTGGAAGAATTCCCCTCAGGTATGCGCGCTGTCCAGGAAAGCCTTTGCTGCTTTACTTTGGTTGAGAAGAAGTAGGCTGAGACGGAGTAATCTGGGGTAATGGCGCTGATGACGCTTTTGGTGCAGCCTCATAAAGGGCCATCGCTTCCGGCATCCAACCCTTGAGATCGCTGATTCGTGTTTCATGCGATGGATGGGTGGACATGAATTCCGGTGGAGCCCCTTCGGATGCCGCAGCCATGCGTTCCCAGATATGGATCGCTTCGCGTGGGTCATAGCCAGCATCTGCTGCGAGAAGAACGCCCACATAATCTGCTTCTGATTCATGTTTTCGACTGAACGGTAAGAGTACGAGACCTTGGGATCCAGCACCTAAGGCGGCCATCGCCAACTGATTGAGCGCCGGGTCAACGCCAAGAATGGCCAGGCCGATGTTGCTTACTGTTAACCCTGCCTGGGCGATCACCCCATGGCTCATGCGCTCTCCTCCATGTTGCGCGAGCGCATGAATTACTTCATGCCCCATAATTGCGGCGAGCCCAGCCTCATCTTTCGCCATGGGGAAAATTCCCGTGTATACGGCAATTTTGCCTCCAGGCATCGCCCATGCATTTTTTGTCGAATCATCCTTAATAACAGTCACTTCCCATTCAAAGGCCTTGGCCGCTTCCGCATATTTTGATCGCTTGGCCGCTTCAATAATACGTTTGGCTACCCGATTGACCGGCTCAATTTCTTGGGGATTCTTCGAAATAACCACTTTAGGATCTTTGAGCACTTCGCCATACTGCGTTGCGCCCATCTGGTTCATTTGGTCAGCTGAGACCATCAACAGTTGTGACCGGCCCGTGTAGGGATTCGTCTCACACCCAGTTACTAACGTCATGGCAAATAGAATTCCCATCACAGGACCTTGGAATACATGTTTCAATGATACAAGTGTCATGGTTTACCTCATAAGTACAAATATACATGAATCCCCACGAGGGGAATGGGGTGTTAGGGAATGCTCCTTGCGGAGGATGGAAGTTGGAATGAAACAAGGCTTTGTCGCCTGAATAGAACCGTACCAAAGAACTCGTGAATGGATCAATTACTTGAGGCGGCAGATGACAGGCATGTGATCATCCTGAGAACAATTGAAGAGGCTTGGGAGGGAGGGGGGCAGATCGACAACATTCTAAGAATAGGGTTAATCCATGACTTTCCGAACATGGGCAGAAGCCTAAGACTTCAGGCACTAAGGAATGGACATTCAGTGTGGAATCCGATTCGTTATGAAACGTGCAACCTGACCTCTGAGAGCGGGAGGAACGTTAGGCTTAAACCAAATGTAATTCGATGTTCCAGAGATATTTTTTAACGGGGATACAGTCTTAAATTAGTGGACGGAAAAGATTATTCGGTTGGGACGACGAAAAGGCGCTTGCGGGTCGTTTTGGGTTTGGCGGGGAGCGGGCGATGAAGGGCCAGGGTGCATTCCATTCTGGGTCGGATGGCATCGGCATCTTTGTGGAGGTGAATTTCGGTGATGCGGTTGTCATTCAAGTTGATGGCTTGGCAGATGGCATCTTGGGCGATTTTGAGGCCGCCATCTAAATCTCTCCGCAGTGCAGTTTTAAAATAAAACCGGATGGACAGCGAGACTGAATGGGTTCCTAGGCCTTCAAAGAATTCCGCCCGATCCGGAGATTGGTGAAGAATAGCCGAGAGGTGTTTTCCGACTGCGCTTTTATAGTGGCGACCTATGGAGGACAGCACTCGACGGCCGTTCACGGTGGCGTACTGATGATTGATGCTTGGTGGCAAGGGTAAGACGATGAAGAGTTCTTGGGGCTTGAGGAAATCGCCGCCAAGATGATCCCAATCCTGGTTGCCCGCCCGAGCTTTGGCGCGTTGCGGGTGGCGGGAGAGCAGCACTAAGCCGCCCTTCCTTCTCGTTTGTTGGAGCTGAGGGAGGGATCTGATTCGAATGGATCTCAAGGTGTACCTCAGTTCACTGGACAAACGATGACGGACAGATAGTGCGGAGAGACGTGGCGTGGTCCTGGTTTAGAGAATGCCCTGAATCTTCCCCAGGTTTTGCTCATAGGCTTCTTCGTTCTTGCGAGCGAAGAGACGCCACTCCGAAGGGTTCCAGATTTCTAAACGATGGAACATGCCGACAATGACGACTTCTTGATCGTCGTCGACTGGAATGAGTTTGCGTAATCGGCTGGGGATGAGGATGCGACCGGCACGGTCCATTTCCGATGGCGTGGCTTCCGCGACCATGTGGTACATGAAGAGCCGGCGTTGGTCTTCGTCTAATCTGTCTTTGGCTTCCCGGAGGCGATTGTCCCATTCCGGTTTGGTGTAGGCCAGGACCGGCATATCCTGGCTTTTTAAAAACATCAAACTATTGCCGTTGGCTTCGATGTCTTCCCGAATATGCGTGGGGACGACAAAGCGACCTTTTTCATCAATCTTGCAATTATATTGTCCGGCAAACATGCTCATAGGGTGTGAATAAATTCCCCTTGGCCCTTGTGTTTAAAAGTTGTGTGTAGCTTACCCAAAGATGAAGAAAAGTCAAGGCGGGTGGCATGGATTGGGTGTTCCTTTCTAATGCCACACTGCTTATAGTATGCGCTTTTGAGGACAACAATTATGGGGCACCTTTTCTGTGGGGATGGAGCGACTTCCTTTCAATTTGCCAGGGGAAATCACGAGGCTTAAGAATTTTTATAAAGGAAATTCATGGACGATTACCTCGTCATGTTTTTCCTCTCTTCCTACGCCTGACCCCTCACGTGTTCTTAATCCATGTCAGGCAGACTCATGCTGTCTTCACCTGCGCCACCTTCTCCCATAGACTCCATGGCTTCCTCAAAGTCCTCTCCCATATCTTCCCCCATTTCCTTGCCCATCTTTTTCATGAAGCGGGCGATGCTTTTCGGGTCATTTTCGTCGACGTCGCCAAAGTTACTGGGATTGGCCAACCCTTCCATCCGGGCTTCTTCGGATTTGGGGGAGGCAAAGCGTGACATCACCCGTTCCAGGTGTTTGCCTTTACAGTGCTTGCAGGAGAGGGTGGACGCGTGAACTTGAAGTAGTAAAAAGGTGTTGTATTTTTTGCAGTCTTCACAACGATATTCATAAATGGGCATAGGGGGGAAGTCTCCGGTTTGGTAGCCGTTGAATCTATATACCGCAAAGCCAGGCATTTGAAAAGTGGGTACGGGAAAGGTTACAGCATGCGAGCGAGCGTCAACCCATAGACAGACCCTGAGCCGGCTTTTCGGAGAACTTTCGCGCATCCATGAAGCGTCGTGCCGGTTGTATACACGTCATCGATGAGCAGGATGCGTTGACCTTTTATCTTCGACGCGTCTTTGACGGAAAAGGCGCGGTGTAAATTCGTGAGACGGTCTGCTCTTGAGAGCGATGTTTGCGGCGCGGTCTCCCTGATCCGGAGAAGGCATGATAACAGTAAGGGAATTCGAAGGTGTTGACTCAAACCATGGGCTAACAGAAGAGATTGATTATATTCGCGCTCTCGCAGCCGTTTCGCATGGAGAGGGATTGGCATGAGGACATCTATTGTAGGTAAAGTCGGCAACGCCGTGATCATGGCTTGAAGAAAGGGGTTGGTCAATGAACGTTTCCCGTGATATTTGAATCCAATGATGGCTTCCTTCAGTGGGGATTGGTAGGGGAACAGGCTCCATGCTTGGGTGAACGCGAGTGGTTTTGTGCGACAAGCCACGCATGTGTGCGTTGGACTATGCTCTAAGGCCACTGGAGAGGAAAAGGGGCTGCCACAATGGTGGCAGCATGGTGCAGAAATGGGTATGACCGTTGCCCAGCAGCCTCGACATACAAATGGAACAGGATCGTCCCATAAGGGTGTTTTGCATTGGGCACAGGTTGACGGGAAAATGACGTGAAGAAATTTACGAAGAAAGGAGGAGAGAGAGGGGAATTCGGCCATTTCCAGCATCCTAACTGAATGGATGCCCTAGAGCCTACGTTTTCACTCCTTGGTCGCACAGGTCTGATTATGATATACGAATAAGCAGTTGCCCATCTTGATTCCTGGATAGCTTATGGAGCTGTTTCGGGGAGGTTTTTCACATGATTCAATGCCAACATGTATGCAAAGAATACCGGCGCAGCGCCATGCCTGTGGTGGCTTTGCGCGATGTGTGTGTGGACATTCCCCAGGGGCAGTTTTGCGCGCTGATGGGGCCTAGCGGGAGCGGGAAAAGCACATTGTTACATCTGGTCGCTGGCTTAGATGGTGTGACATCCGGCGATTTGATTTTGGACGGGCGATCGAGTGTGGTGTTTGGCGATCGTGAATGGACGTTGTGGCGTCGGGAAAAAATCGGAATGGTGTTTCAGGCGTTCCATCTCATTCCCGGCTTGACGATTGAAGAAAATGTGGCGTTGCCCCTGCGCTTACGAGGGGATTCTTCCGCAGCGGTGCGCACACAGGCGACGGCAATGTTGGACAAGGTGGGCATGAGTCATCGACTGGGACATCGCTCGCATGAGTTGTCGGGTGGAGAGCAACAGCGTGTGGCGATTGCCCGTGCTTTTGTGCATCGTCCCCGATTGATTGTGGCGGATGAACCGACTGGGAATTTAGATGGGCCGACGGGGGAGAATATAGTGTCATTGATTCAGCACTGTGCCCGAGAGTTTGGACAAACCGTGCTCTTGGCTACGCACTCATTAAGTGCCGCACATGTGGCTGACCGGGTAATCACGATTCGGGATGGAACGTTGGAGTAAACGCGTATGGATCTTTCAACAGTTATTGCGGGCGTACCTTTTCGCGTGGGCCTTATGAATGCTTCCGGGGCTTTGTGTGTGACGCAGGCGGAATTGGACGCCTTAGGCGAGTCGGATGCCGGTGCGATTGTGACGAAGTCGATGACGCCCTTGGCACGTGAGGGAAATCCCCTCCCACGATATGTGGCGTTTGAGGGAGGGTCCATCAATTCCATGGGTCTGCCGAACCTCGGGTTTCCGGCCTATGCGAAGCTTATTCCTGGGTTGAAGCGTTTTAGGAAGCCGGTCGTCGCCAGTTTAGCCGGGCTGCAACCTGATGATTTCTTGGCGGGTGCGAAGGCTTTGAATGTGGCTGGTCCTGATTTAGTTGAAGTGAATTTGTCCTGTCCCAACATTCCCGGGAAACCGCAAATTGGTTATGATTTCGACGAATCTGAGCGACTACTTGGGGCGATTCACAATATTTTTACGATTCCTTTTGGCGTCAAACTGCCGCCGTATTTCGATCCCATTCACCATCAAAAAATCGCGGAAGTGTTGCAGCGGATTGGGGTGGCATTTGTCACCGTCATTAATTCTGTGGGTAATACCCTGGTCGTTGACCCTGAGAAGGAACGGGTAGTGATTAAGCCCAAAGGAGGGTTTGGCGGACTCGGTGGGCGTATCATTAAGCCAGTGGCATTGGCCAACGTGCGCGCGTTTTGGAAAATCTGGGGCGATCGCATTCCGATTATCGGCACGGGCGGTGTAGAAAATGGGATCGATGTATTTGAGCACGTGCTTTGTGGAGCGTCGGCCGTCCAGATTGGCACGGTGTTAGTGGAAGAAGGGGTTGGAGTGTTTGCCCGGCTCGAACGCGAAGTCACTGAGTGCCTGGAGCGAAAAGGGTATTCGTCGTTGATGGCGTGCCGAGGGAAATTGCAGGAGTTTGACTAGGCAGCACGCACGATAGCCCCAGAGAAGGTTTACACTTTCGTAAGTGGGGGCCCCTTCGGAATAATCTTGAGCGCGATGGCCTGGCGGAGCAGTTGCGCGACATTCCGAACGCGTAACCGTCGCATGAGGTTAAAACGGTGAACTTCCACCGTTCGCACACTAATTGATAAGCGCTGCCCAATTTCTCGATTCGTACATCCTTGGGCCACCAAGCGAAGAATTTCTTTTTGCCGGGTGGTGAGGCTTTGTTCGGGTGAGTCAGCTTCTGAACCAGTTTCGGTTGCGTCCTGTTCTTCAACGTTGTCTTTGGGCATCACGATCCTAGACCCCACGCATTTTTGATTAGTCGTTTTAACATAGGCCCCACTTCTGGGACAACCGCATCCATGCTCCGCACACTTCTTCTTCTTGTTATTGAACATCTGCGTCATCGCCCTGTTCGAGCCCTATTAACAGGCGTCGGGGTGGCCATTGGAGTGGCTGCCTGGCTGGCGATTCGGGTTGTGAATGGGGAAGTTTATCAATCCTTTGAGCAATCAGTGGGGTCGGTAGTGGGGGAAGCCTCGGTCACGGTATCAGGTGGACCGGAGGGTGTAGACGAGCAAATTCTGAAGGTGATTCAAGGGCATCCAGGGGTGAAATCGGCCAGTCCCATTCTCAAATTGGAAGGTGAGATTCAGACGGGTCCCTTGGCGGGACGTTCTCTGCTGATTTGGGGAGTCGATCTTCTGGAGCAAGTGAAAGGTTGGCAGGAAGGCGGAGGGTCCGAAGGTAAACCCGAGGAGACCTGGGAACAGTTTTTTGCCCCCACAACAATTTTTCTAGAAGAAGACCTAGCGAATCATTTTGGTTTGGGCCAGGGAGCCGTTCTCTCGGTAAAGGTCCAAGGGGACGTGCATGAACTGGTGGTCGGAACGGTGGTGAAATCGTTTGGCGTTCACGGAGGTGTGCGACAACAGGTATTGATGGATATCGCAGCGGCGCAATGGCTATTTGGATGGTTGGGGCGCCTGCACCATGTGGAAATTGTTCCTGAGCCAGGTGTGGAAAGTTCGGCATTGATCCAAGAGCTACGGTCCCTGGTGCCGGAGACGCTCCAGATTCGACAGTCTTCTCGACGCAATCGGCAGGTGGAATCGATGCTCCGCGCGTTCCAGATGAATTTGACCATGTTGAGTGGGATAAGTCTCTTGATTGGGATTTTTCTGGTGTACAACACGACAGCCTTTTCGGTTGTCCAGCATCGACGGGAGATTGGTATTCTCCGGTCCCTCGGGATGGCGCGTGACTCCATTACCGCATTATTTTTGCTCGAAGCGAGCATATTGGGCCTGGCCGGTAGTCTTCTCGGGTGCTGGATGGGCGTTGTCCTTGCGCGATCGTTAACCATCATAATTGGACAGAATGTTGGAGAACTCTATGGGATGACCTCATTATTAGCTCTGCCTATTCCTATGCCCCTGCTACTCGAAGCGATGTGCCTAGGAGCCGTGGTTTCGCTATTGGGGGCCTTTCGCCCGGCCTGGGAGGCAAGCACGGTGGCTCCCGTTCAGGCTCTGGCGGGTGGACAATCCCAAAAGGACGACGACGAGGCTGCCCGAGGTTCAAAATGGGTGGTTTTGGTGTCATTACTCGCAGCCGGGTTGTTCAGTCAGATGCCTCCGATTCAGGGTATTCCTGTGGGCGGGTATCTGGCAGCATTGTGTGTGCTAATGGGGGGTGCGGCGGTTGGACCGGTCTTGTCACGATGGTTGAGTCGAGGGAGGCAACCTAGAAATGGAACTCGAGCAGGGCTGTTGCCGGCTCTGGCAGTAGAGCAAATGGGGCGCAATCCACGCCGAACCAGCGTGACGATGGCCGCCATTGTGGTGGGGCTGGCTCTTATGGTGGGGGTCGGCATCATGATTCAGAGTTTTCGACAGACAGTAGAACTGTGGATCGAACAAACTTTGATGGCTGATATCATTATTGCGCCGACCTCGTGGTTGGGAGAGCCGGAAGCTTCCGGGAAGGGGCAAGGTCTTCCCTTGCATCTTGGGAATCAAGTCTTAAGCATTGCAGGGATTGAGGCTGTTGATCCCTACGTAGAAATAAGCGTGGAAATAGCCGGAAATACGGCGGCGTTGGTGTCGCGAGATGTCCGGCTCCATGCTGAGCACAGCCAATATTTATTCTTGCAGGGGAAATCCTCCGAGGTGCTAGCGAGTGTGGTTGAAAATGGTGGAGTGATCATTTCTGAAGTGTTAGCGGAGCGGTTACATGTGAAAGTGAGAGATTCTTTAGGGTTAACCACTCCAAACGGGATCGAACATTTTCCGGTCAAAGGTGTGTTCTATGATTACGCCACTGACGGAGGAAAAGTGGTAATGGACCAGGGGCTCTTTGCGGAGAGATGGGGAGCGCGCGATGCGACGGTGTTCGCCGTTTATCTAAAAAATGGACATGGACTTCCCACGGTTCGACGAGAGATTGAGGATACCCTAAAAAATGAGAGACCGATCGTCACGATGAGCAATGGCGAGTTAAAAAAAGAAATCCTTGAAATTTTTGACCGCACCTTTCATGTAACGTATGTGCTGGAATTAATCGCTCTCAGTGTGGCGGTGTTGGGCATTATGAATACGTTGCTCACCTCCATATTGGAACGCCGACGGGAGCTGGCCACGCTCCGAGCTATTGGAGCGAGTGGCGGGCAAATCCAAGGACTGATTTTCTGGGAAGCCGGTTATTTAGCCGGGTTAGGCGCACTGGTTGGTATTGTTGTAGGGATGGGTTTGTCGGTTGTTTTAATCACAGTCATTAATAAACAATCCTTTGGCTGGACCATTCAATATTCATTTGCCTGGGAAACCATCGGTATGGCGTTGCTCGTGGCATTCGCAGCGGCATTGATCGGCGCTTGGGCTCCAGCTCGCTGGGCCAGCCGCCAAACTATCGCCGAAGACTTGCGATATGAGTGACCTCTGACTACTTCCCAGCAGGGTTTTTGAGAATCTTTAATGTGGTGGAATTTATGAATTCAGGCACAAAATCTGACAAGCGGCATGGGCTTAAGCGGAGCAGGCTTCGGTTGTAGATTTTTCACTCCCCTGATAAGTGACTTCGACCGTAAAGCCCATGTCTTCGATCATGTTCCAAACTTCTTGATGCGCAAGGCCTGGGGTAGTGAGGTAGCCATCAACGAAAAGAGAATCTGCCACATAAAGGGCTAATGGTTGGAGGGAACGGAGATTTTTTTCACGGCCTCCTGCAGCGCGAATTTCTGTTTGCGGATGCAGAAAACGGAAGAGACATAAGATGGTGAGGCACTTTGCGGGTGTTAAGTTATTCTTTTCGCCAAAGGGTGTGCCGTCTACCGGATAAAGCATATTAAGTGGAATCGAATCCGGTTGAACTTCTTTGAGGGCCAAGGCCAAATCTACCAAGTCTTCGTCTCGTTCCCCCATCCCTACAATTCCACCACTGCACAGTTCTAGGCCTGCGGCTCGGGCATGTTTGAGGGTATCGAGCCGATCTTGATAGGTATGGGTGGTGCAAATTGACGGATGAAAGGTTTCACTCGTGTTCAGGTTGTGATTAATCCGGTCTACGCCAGCCTCTTTGAGTTGAGAGGCTTGCTCGCCATTCAGGAGTCCCAGCGAACAACAGATTTGTATGGGAATTTCATTTTTGATTTTTCGAACTGCGCTGGATATTTGAGTAATTTCCGATTGCAAGGGAGAGCGGCCGCTAATGACGATGCAATACCGTTGAGCCTTTGCGTCTGCAGCTCGGCGGGCGCCTTCCATCATTTTTTCTGGAGAGAGTAAGGCATAGCGGTCAATGGGGGCGTCGGAAATGGTTGATTGTGAGCAATAATGGCAATCCTCTTGGCATGCCCCACTTTTCGCATTGAGGAGCATCTGCAGACGGACCGTGTTTCCAAAATATCGTGAACGAATTGTATAAGCGGCGTTGACGAGATCCAAGAGCTGGCTTTGAGGTGTCGCCAAAATTTCTAAGGCTTCTTCTCGCGTGGGACATGTCCCATTGAGAACGCGGTCGGCTAAGTCTTGAAAGCAGGTCATGAGAGTCTCCTCTTTGAGGCGGCGTAATTATCCGCTGACCATTTGGCGGGCCAGTGCCAATGGATGATCAGAATCGGGTATCGAAACCTGGGGCGCATCGGCCCACATTTTTTCTAAGGCATAATACTGGCGGATATCTGTACGGAAAAGATGGACAATAATGTCCCCATAGTCGAGTAACATCCAATTGGCGGTTTCTTTGCCTTCAATGATCGGGGTCGAGCGATAGCGGGTGGCCATGGATTTTTCTATAACCGATGCCAAGCCGCGAACCTGCCGTTCCGATTCCCCGGAGGCGAAAACAAAATAATCGGCGATTGAGGTCAGATCTCCGACTTCAAGCACCAACACATCTTGGGCCTTTTTATCTTTGGCCGCCTGCGCGATGAAAATTGCTTGTTCGTGAGAACGCGATGGTTTGGGTGGGGTTGTACGAGTCATTGATACACTTGGTGTTGAATTATATAGGACTCCACAGAGGGCGGCAACCAATGTCCAATGGGGCGATGAAGGGCCACGTGCTTACGAATCTGTGATGCCGACACCTCACAGGGTGGAACAGACAACAGGGTGAGGAAGTTTCCGGAAGGTAGGGTGATATCCATTCGTTGAACCTGTTGTTGGTCCAGGCTATGGAGATCGGATTGAGAAATTGAAGGAAGAATGGATAACGCTTGGAGCTGTGCGAAAGTGAATCCTGGCCTGGAACAGACAATAAACTGGCAAATCTCAAGCAGGTGTGTGGCGTGTTTCCAACCTGGAAAGTCTAAAAAAGCATCTAACCCAATAATAAATCCGAACTCTGTTCCACTCGGGAATTCCTGCTTGATCCCTTGAACAGTGTCGATACTATAGGACACAGTGGGAGACCGAACTTCGCGGTCATTGACCACAAAATGTGTATAGGGCGCTGTTGCCAGTTTCACCATCTCCAAACGATGGTGAGCGGGGGCTAGGGAAAGAGAGGGTTTATGGGGCGGGTCTCCGGTAGGAATAAAGATCACGCGGTCCAGTCCTAGGGTATTGTACACATAACGGGCGATATGCAGATGCCCGTTATGAATGGGATTGAAGCTGCCGCCTAGGAGCCCAATAAGCATGGAACCGAACCTTTTTGGAGGGGCGGAGTAAGTTTTCTATAAGGGTTTTTTACGCCAACGAAATGATCAAAAAGAATAAGGGAGGATTGAATAGAAACAAAAAATAGGAAATAGATCCGTCTTTCACTTTCCCTACTAGGCTTTTCCCCTTACCCTCCTCTTTGCTACTTATTTTTTTACACTCCTTATGGAGTTAGAGCCAGATTGTCGCGATGGATGACTTCTTCATATTCCAAGGACCCCAAGATTTCTTTGATTTCTGATGTTTGCCTACCCTTGATGCGTTGGAGTGTTTCCGCAGAATAATTGCAGAGACCTTGTGCGAACACGGTGCCTTCCGTTGTTGTACAGCTAACCGGGTCACCAGGAAGGAATGTCCCTTTGACAGCCAAGATTCCTGAAGCTAACAAACTTTTCCCTCGAAGAACCAGGGCAGCCACGGCTCCTTCATCTAACATGATTTCCCCTTTTGGTCTCAGGGTAAACGCAATCCACTGTTTTCGGTTAGTGAGGCAGGATTCGCTTGAGGTAAACAAGGTTCCACTAGGATTTCCTTCCAGTGCCCGGCTTAAGGCCAGTGGTGTTTCTCCATTTAACAATAGCATGGGGACACCAAATCGTCCGGCTTGTTTGGCGGCTTGAATTTTCGTCACCATTCCTCCACGACTCGCTTGGCTTCGAGAAGCTCCTGCGAGATTTTCAATTTGCTTTGTGATGGTGGTCACTAAAGGAATAAGTTTGGCCGAAGGGTCGAGGTGGGGATCTTTTTCATAAAGTCCATTGACATCTGACAAAATGACCAACAGATCAGCATCGATCAAATGAGCAATTTGTCCGGCCAGAGTATCATTGTCGCCAAACCGAATTTCTTCAACGGCCACGGTGTCATTTTCATTGATAATCGGAATGACTCCCAGTTGGAGTAGGGTGGTCAGTGTATGCCGAGCATTAAGAAAACGACGCCGGTCAGCCAAGTCCTGATGGGTTAACAAAATTTGGGCAATTTTATGTCCGGATTCTTCAAAGGCTATTTCGTAGGCATGTAAGAGGCGACTTTGTCCGACCGCTGCAGCCGCTTGTTGGAGTGGCACGTCTTGCGGGTAAGTTTTTAGGGCTAAATGAGAAATCCCTGCTACAATCGCGCCAGAAGAGACAAGAACGAGTTGACGATTGTGGCTTTGCAATTGGGCAAATTCTTTGGCGAGCCTTCCGATTCGGTCCATGTGAAGGCCTCCTCGAGAAGAGGCGACGAGACTACTCCCGATTTTTACCACGATGCGTTTGCAGGCGGTCAGCAGTTGCTGGTGCATGACGCTTTATTCTCCAGGACCGCCTTTCCTAGGTAAGTCACCAAGGAGGGGAGCCCCTCTCTGGTGATGGCGGAAATCGGAAAGCAGGGATATTCATTTTCGATGCAATAGGCTTCAAGGGCCTTGAGGTATTGGCCTTCCCCCTGTGAATCGATCTTGGTCGCGGCAATGGCAAAGGGGCGTTCAAGCAGGGTGGGATCAAACGCCTTTAATTCGTTCCTCAACGTTTCGAAAATGCCGATGGGGTCTTGTTCCAGTCCTTCGGTAATATCAATGAGAAATAACAGTAAGGCGGTTCGCTGGATATGTTTGAGAAATTGGATGCCCAACCCTCTGCCCTCATGAGCTCCCTCAATCAATCCAGGAATATCAGCGACGATAAATGATGATTCTTCTGCCCATTCCACGACTCCGAGGTGCGGACGTAATGTCGTGAATGGATAACTGGCGATTTCTGGATGTGCAGAGGAGATCGCGGAAATTAAGGTGGATTTTCCGGCGTTGGGAAAGCCGACAAGGCCTACGTCAGCAAGAAGTTTTAATTCTAAGGTGAGCCAATGCTCCGCTCCGGGAGTCCCCGATTCGAATTCGCGAGGGCCCCGATTCGTGGGAGTGGCAAATCGTGCATTACCTTTTCCGCCTTTTCCGCCTTCGGCGACGACAAATGTTTGGCCGTCGGTGATGAGGTCGACGAGGGTATCACCCGTCTCTTCCACCTTGACCAATGTCCCGACAGGCACTTTGATCACAATATTCTGGCCATTGGATCCATGGCAGTTGGCTTTCTTTCCACGTTCCCCGGCCGGTGCCGCATAATGCCGCTGATAGCGGAAATCAAGAAGGGTCGACACCTGGTTTGAGGCTGTGAAGATGACATGTCCGCCATGCCCGCCATCTCCGCCATTAGGCCCCCCGCGGGGGACAAATTTTTCCCGACGGAAGCTGCAATGGCCTGAACCACCATCCCCGCCTTTGACGAAAATACGTGCGTGATCGATGAACATACTGGTCCTATCTTACCCGGCTTAGAGAAACGAACTGAAGTGAGTTCGGCGAAAAGAAGGAAAGAATGGGCGAAGAGTTATGCGGAGGGGTACACGCTGACTTTGCGTCTGACGGTGCCGCCTTCAAACTTCACGATTCCTGAGACTTTGGCGAACAGCGTATAGTCTTTCCCCAAACCCACGTTGGCGCCGGGGAAGAATTTTGTTCCACGTTGGCGGACTAAAATGCTGCCACCGGACACATTCTCGCCAGCATAGGCTTTGATGCCCAAGTATTGTGGGTTACTGTCACGTCCATTTCGGGATGAGCCGCCGCCTTTTTTATGTGCCATGAATCACGTCTCCAAAACGAAAAATATGGGTTATGGGGTCACAATTTCGGTGATGCGTACATGGGTAAAGCCCTGTCGGTGCCCCCTGGTTCGACGATACCCTTTTCGGCGTTTCTTTTTAAACACCGTAATTGATCGCGTCCGGGCATGCCGGACGATCTCAGCTTTGACGAGAGCCTGGGAAATCGTTGGTGTACCGACAATCGGGGCTTGATCGGTCTGGACAAATCGAACCGAGTTAAATTCAACGATGGATCCCACGTCACCTTCGATGGATTCAATTTGCAGAAGGCTTTGCGGTTCAGCCCGGTATTGTTTCCCGCCTGTTTCGATTATTGCATACATGGTATAGTGGCTCCTTACAAAACACTCATTTTGCCAGCATGTTTACATTTAAGTCAATATTTTAGTATATCATTTTCTTTATCCCAGCCAAGGGAAGATGAAGAAAGCCGGGGTGATGAGATGGGCAGGGTTTTTGTAGAGACTTCATGCCATTTTCCAGATAAGGATAGGGGAACATGATCAGATGGTGACCGAATCAAAAAAAATATGGATGGATGGGGCCTTTGTTGATTGGGCGGATGCATCCATTCATGTCTTGACTCACTCACTACACTATGGTTTGGCAGCTTTTGAGGGCATTCGATGCTATGAAGGACCGAAAGGGTCGGCCATATTTCGCTTGCAGGAACATGTGGATCGTTTGTTTGAATCGGCTCATATCACCCTGATGCCAATGCCTTTTCCGAAAAAAGAGGTAACGGAGGCTATCATTGAAACTGTTCGAGTGAATGAGCTCGCCTCCTGTTATATCCGACCCATTGCCTATGTCGGGTATGGCGCTATGGGCGTCTATCCTGGTGATAATCCGATTCGTTTGTCCATTGCGGCCTGGCCGTGGGGCTCGTATTTGGGAGAGAATGCATTGGCTAACGGAATACGGGCTAAAATTTCTTCGTTCACCAGGCATCATGTCAATGTGTCAATGACCCGGGCAAAGGTCTCGGGGTATTACGTGAATTCCATTCTGGCGAAATGGGAAGCCAAAAAATCAGGCTATGAGGAATGCATTCTTCTGGATCCTGATGGGTATGTCGCGGAAGGTACAGGTGAAAATGTCTTTATTGTCACCAAAGGGGTTCTCAAGACGACACCGTTGACATCGATTCTTGATGGGATTACTCGTAATTCGATTCTTCAATTGGCCCGTGCAAAAAAAATCCCTGTCGTCGAGGAACGATTTACCAGGGATGCCATGTATGTGGCGGATGAGGTTTTCGTCACGGGGACGGCTGCTGAAGTCACCCCTGTTCGCGAATTAGATGACCGAACTATCGGTGCCGGTAGGCCTGGGCCCATTACCGAAGCTCTGCAGCACGATTTTTTTAGAATTGTTCGCGGTGAAGATCCGGCCTATGCCGATTGGTTGACGCCTCTTTAGATCAATAAAAGTCCGAGTCGTGGCTCGGGTTTTCTCGGTCTACTTCTTTACACTTCCCTGCAACGGAAAGGTGGTGTTGTATCCTATTTAAGGCTGAGACCTTAAGGTTCATTTGGCGTGGAAGGTGACGTGTCTGGTGATGTCGAACTTGAGGCCGCATCAGGAGTCGATGTGGTAGTCGGAGCTGTATCTGCAGAAGGAGTGACGCTAGTGGAACTCTCCGTCGTTGTTGCAGATGATTCGTGGTGAGTTTGCGGGTGGAGATCAATCACTGTTGATGATGTATTGGCTTGTTTCGAGAGGAGTGCCAGACTCAGGGACGACATCATAAACACAATAGCGGTCCCGACAGTGACCTTACTCAGGAAAGTCCCAGGCCCTCGGCTCCCAAATACGGTTTGAGATGATCCTCCAAATGAAGCACCGATTTCTGCTCCCTTCCCTGCTTGGAGCAAAATGGAAGCAATCATGAGGAAACAGACAATAAGGTGAATGGAAACGGCTAATGTGTACATATACTCTATGATCCTTGGAAGCGAAATTAGGAAACTGACGCGGCAATCACAGCTATCTTAACAAAGGATTCCGAATTCAAACAAGCTTTTCCCACTAATGCTCCATTAATCTCAGGAGATTGGAAAAGAGCAAGGGCATTGTCTGCTGTGACGCTGCCTCCATACAGAATTCTGATGTCTTCAGAATTCAGCCTCCAGTGGGTGGAGATGCATGATCGAATGGCGGCATGAACCTCTGCGGCTTGCTCAACGGTTGCTGCCCGGCCGGTTCCGATCGCCCAGACCGGTTCATAGGCAATCGTGATGGCTTGCAGGTCTTTGGCTTCCACACCGGCCAGCCCCGTTTGTAATTGCTCCCGGATGACCTCGAGGGTTTGACCGCCTTCACGTTCCTCTAATCGCTCTCCAATACAAAAGATAGAGTGGAGGCCATGATGAAGAGCCGCATGGATTTTGTCATTGATGATGTGATCGGTTTCACCGAAGAGATGACGTCGTTCGGAATGTCCAATAATGACATAGCGACATCCCAGCTCCTGTAACATCAGGGGAGAAATTTCGCCGGTAAAAGCCCCTTCGTCCTTTGCGCACATATTTTGGGCGGCGAGCTGAAGAGGTGTGTGAGCTAGCAGGTGCGATACAGCTTGAAGGGCGACAAATGGTGGGGCCACTGTCAATTCTATGGATGGATGGGGTTCATACTTGGCTATGATATCGCGAATTAGTGTTTCGGCTTGGGAAATAGTGTTGTGCATTTTCCAATTGCCGACTATGTATCGTTTAGGCATGGGCAAGGTATGTTTTCACAAAGGGGGAATGCCAGCTGAACGTTTAATAAGGACGGTCAGGTAAAGCGGCAAGGCCAGGCATGAACTTGCCCTCAAGTAGTTGGAGGGCAGCCCCGCCACCTGTAGAAATGAAGGCCATGCTTTCTGACTCGCCGGCCTTATAGACTGCCAAGGCAGTATCCCCTCCACCGACAATCGTTTTGGCATAGGCGTTCGCAACCGAATGGGCAAGTGCAAACGTCCCACGGGAAAAGGCGTCCCGTTCAAAGACCCCCATGGGACCATTCCAGAGGATCGTTTTCGCGTTTTGGACGGCTTCCGCAAACAGTCGAACGGAAGCCGGCCCGATATCCATCCCATACCACCCTTGAGGAATTTCCTGGATGGTGACAATCATCGTTTCTGCATCAGGTTCCAAGCTTGAGGCGACGACGCAGTCAACGGGGAGATAAAATTTAATTTTTTGGGCCATGGCCTGTTCCAGAATTTGTTTGGCCAAATCCAGCATATCGTCTTCGACTAAGGATTTCCCGATTTCAAAGCCCAGGGCCTTGATGAAGGTAAAGGCCATGCCACCACCAATGATGACTTTGTCCACCTTTCCTCCAAGATTTTTAATGACCCCGATTTTCCCCGAAACTTTGGCTCCTCCTAAAATAGCCACAAAGGGACGAACCGGATTCTCCACGGCCCCTTCCAAGGCTTCAACTTCGCGTTTCATCAGAAATCCGGCAGCCGACACTTTCACGTATTTGGTTACGCCGACGGTTGAGGCATGTGAACGATGGGCTGTTCCAAAGGCTTCGTTGATATAGACATCGGCAAACGTGCCCAGTTGAGATGAAAACAGATCGTCGTTCTTTTCCTCCCCTGGATGAAATCGTAAATTTTCTAGAAGGATGACATCTCCGGCTTTGGCCTCCTTCACGGCATTTTCAACCTTAGGGCCGATACAGTCATCCACAAAAACAACTGGCTTATTGAGTAGGCGATGTAGGCGTTTTGCAACCGGTGCCAAACTAAAGGCTGGTGTTGGGGTGCCCTTAGGGCGTCCCAAATGGGAACACAGGATCACGATGGCATCTTCGTCAATGGCACGATTGATGGTGGGCAAGGCGGCGCGCATCCGCGAGTCGTCGGAAATTTCGCCGGTATCATCAAGCGGGACATTAAAATCCACTCGAATGAGGACGCGTTTGTTGCGAAGATCGACCTGATCGATGGTTTGTTTGGTAAGGTGCATGACTCCCTCTGCCTTCCTTGAGAGTTGGAGTATGGCGGGATCATCTTCACCGAGAGAGCCCGCTGTTCGGTCGTGAATTATCCCTTCGGGGCGAGAACTTTGACGAGGTCACGAAGGCGGCACGAATACCCCCATTCATTGTCATACCAGGCAAAAACTTTGACTAAACGTTTGTCCATGACGGAAGTAAGCGGTGCATCGACAGTGGCCGAATAAGGGCATCCGTTGAGATCACTTGACACAATGGGGGCTTCAGATACTTGTAAATACCCTTTTAATGCTCCTTGTGCCGCTTGTTGAAATGCCGCATTCACGGCGGCCGCATCGCAATCCTTTTCTACCTCGACCGAGAGGTCAATCAGAGAGACATTCGGTGTGGGAACGCGGATGGCCATGCCGTCGATTTTTCCTTTTAATTCAGGAATCACCAGATGCAGCGCTTTCGCGGCTCCTGTTGAAGTTGGAATCATGGACAAGGCCGCAGCTCTTGCTCGACGCAAGTCTTTGTGGGGGAGATCCAGGAGCTGCTGATCGTTCGTATACGAATGAACCGTGGTCATAAAAGCATGTTTGATGCCGAATTCTTGTAGGATGATTTTCGAGACAGGGGCTAAGCAATTTGTCGTACATGAGGCATTGGAAATAATAGTATGAGCCTTCGGATTGTATGTGGATTCGTTGACACCCAGAACAATTGTGATGTCAGGGTCTTTGGCTGGGGCGGAAATAATCACTCGCGAGGCTCCGGCTGTTACATGTTGGCTGGCACTCTGGTGATCGGTAAATCGACCGGTCGATTCAATCACAAAATCGACCTGAAGGTCTTTCCACGGCAAGGCTTTGGGGTCTTTTTGGGCACAGATACGAATCTGCTTGCCGTTGACCGTTAACGAATCCTGGTCGTGTTGTACATCGGCGTGAAAACGCCCATGTATCGAATCGTAGGTCAGCAGGTGGGCGAGGGTTTTCGCATCCGTTAAATCATTGATGGCGACAATGTCAATGTCGGAATCTTGAAGGCTAGTCCGAAAAAAGTTCCGTCCGATACGTCCAAATCCATTGATGGCAACACGAATACTCATGTGAATCTCATAGTCCTCTATCGGGTAGAGCGTTGTTGGTGAAAAAGAGTTCGGATAGTAGCGAGGGGTCTAAGACCTGTCAAGAAATCCTTCACCTGTCAACCTCAGATTTTCATCGCCTCGTTGACGGCTTGCATGGTTTCTTTTGCGACTGCCGAGGCCCGTTTCCGGCCCTCTTCTACGACTTCCCGCGTTTGATGAGGGTGGGCGGTCACGTGTGCTCGGGTTTCCCACATGGGAGAGAATCGTTCAACCATCGCGTCACCCACCTGTTTTTTGCAGTCAATACATCCAATGGCCGCTGTTCGGCAATCGGTGTCAATTTGTTTGACCGTGGCGTCCGTTGAAAAAATTTTGTGGAAGTCGTAAACCGGACACAGTTCAGGGTTGCCTTTATCTGTCCGCCTGACCCTCGCAGGGTCCGTCACCATGGTTTTGAGCTTTTGTCGTACCGCCGGTTCGGTATCGGATAGATTAATGGTGTTGTGGTAGCTCTTACTCATTTTTCGTCCGTCTATGCCGACCACTTTAGGAAATTTGGTCAGAAATTCTTTGGGTTCCGGGAACACAGGTGTGTATAAACTATTGAATCGACGCCCCACTTCCCGTGTCAGTTCTAAGTGCGGGAGTTGATCCTTCCCCACTGGAACCAGATCAGGTTTATATAACAGGATGTCTGCAGCCTGGAGCACCGGATAGCCTAAAAATCCATACGTGGAAAGATCTTTCTCTTTAATTTCGTCCTGTTTTTCTTTATAGGTGGGATTACGTTCCAGCCAAGGAATCGGAATAATCATCGAGAATAATAAATGCAAAATGGCATGTTCAGGAATATGGGATTGAATAAAGACCGTCGCTCGATTGGGATCAATTCCGGCTGCCAGCCAATCGATGAGAAGCTCCTGTGAAAATTCTTTCAATCGGCTGGTATCGGCATAATTCGTTGAGAGGGCGTGCCAGTCGGCCACAAAGAAAAAACAGTCATGCTCGGATTGAAGAGTTTTCCAATTATCCAAGGCACCGAGTAAATTGCCTAAATGCATGAGCCCGCTTGGTTGCATGCCGCTGAGTACACGTGTTGCCATTTGAAGGAGTTCCTCTGATCCGTAGTGTTACGCCGGAAGAAAGGGTTGGCCAATCAGGCGAAACATGAAGAAAATAAAAGAGCTAATAATGGGAATGCGTGAATCGAGCATTAATAATCCAAAGATGATGAGCATGCCATAGGGCTCCAAGCGATTCAAGCTCATGGCCGGTTTTGGAGGCAATAAACTGCGCAACACCCGGCTCCCATCCAAAGGCGGAAAAGGAAGGAGATTAAAGGAGAGCAGGACGATATTGATGATAATAGATGAGAGCGCCATGGCGGTCAGGGGAACGAGGAGCATGCCTAACAGATCGTCCCGAGGTTCGGCGCCAGGTTGCGGCGGCCAATTTGCTTGAATGGTGGGGTCTAAGTAGACAAAGAGCATAAGGAGAAGGCCGCTGACGATCGCTAAAAATAAATTCATCAGTGGGCCGGCGATGGCGACAAAGGCCATATCACGTCGAGGGTTGTGAAGCTGGGAGGGATTGACGGGGACAGGCTTAGCCCATCCAAAGATCACGCCTCCGGGGACGAGCGACAGCATGAGAGGGACCAGGATGCTTCCCCACAAATCAATGTGAGGAAGAGGATTCATGGTCAAGCGCCCCTGTGATTTGGCCGTCTGGTCGCCAAAGAAGTGGGCGACCCACCCATGCGCATATTCATGAAGGACCACAGCCGCGACTAGCGGGACCAGCATATATGAAAGGGTGTGAATAAAAGAGGCGATCGATTCCATGAATTTAATTGAGTTGTGTGAAATTTCGGTTATTGATCTGGAGGAGGTAGAGTCGGCGATTTAAAATGCCTGCCGAACTAAACGAGGCAAATCCGCTGAGTGCAGGAAGATCAGACCGTCGGACAAGTTGGTCCCACACATCTTGACCGGATTGGGCTTCATTGCGAATGGTTTCCAGGACCAGTGTGGCCGCATCGTAGGCTTGAACGGCAAAGAGGGACGGTTCTTTATGGTATTGGTTCCGATAACGTTGGATAAACATTTGAACGCTCGGATCAGGACTATTCAGAAAAAACCCATCCACAAAAATGCTGCCATTCAGATCTTGTTTGGCCCATCGAAATAATTCAGGGTTATGCCAGCTATTGCCGCCAAGGATGGGGACATTCATATCAAAAAAGGCCAATTGGGCGGCAATGATGGCGAGGTGTACGGGTTGCCCAGGGAGAAATACGGCGTCAAAGCCTGGTGTATAGACCAGACGTTCTTCTCCGGTTTTGGTTTCTTCCGGTTCCTCAAGGCCGTATTTCGCAAGATCCTTGATCTTTACCCGTCGTAATTGTTCCCCAACATCCGTTTGTTCCTCTGTATATTCTTCGACCGCAATCACCTCTCCCCCGGAATGGATGACTTCTTTAGCAAACATATCAGCCAATTCGCGTCCATAGGCGGTTTTTGGGTAGATGATGCAGAACCGATGATACCCCAATTTCATGACCGCATATTCCACAAGACGTTTCGCTTGAACGGAAGATGTCATGGCCGTATTGAACCAATATGAGCCAAATTGGCGGACATTGAGGAGGGTGGAGGATGGTGTAATAAACGGCGTCGCATAATCATCTGGCAGATGACCGAGGCTGCGAATTTCTCTCGACAGCAGGGGGCCAATAATCGCACGAGGTTGAAACTCATCAAGAAGTTGTTGCATTTCGACCTTCAGTGGCGCGGTGAGCGTGGTCGTGTCTTTGACGACGAGCCCCACAGAGGAGAGGCTCCACTGCTCCTTGGCGATGGCCAGGGCCAGTCGAATACCATTGAGTAAATCAGTTCCATAGGGTTTCATGGGGCCGGAAAACGGAAGGGCCACGCCCAGAATATGTTGGTGGACTTTGATTTTACTCATGAAGGATTGCAGCAACGCCATCGCCGTTTGCGCATAGGGATGGGTAGGGAACCGTTTCAGAAATCCACGGATATCACGTTCGGCCAAAACTTCATCCCCACGGGTTGTGTGGAGTTCAATCATTCGGATAGTGGCGATATCGCCAGGGTAGCGTGTCGAAAAACCTTCTATGAGTTCCTGAAGGGCGTCTTCATCTAACTGTTGTAAGACTAAGGTTTGTGTCAATTGTTCTAGTTCAAGTCGTTCGGCGGGAGAGACGACCATCATTTCATTGAGAGCCGCTTTGACCGCGCCGAGCGGATTGTGATTGGCGAGTTCTGCCTGACGGATGCGTTGGAAGAGAGTGCGTCGTAATTCTTGGTCCGTCGCATAATCTAGGGCCTGATACAAAGGAATCAGGGCTTGAGAATATTCTTTATTCTGGCTATACAATTCTGCCATGAGAACCCTGGCAGGATTCGTCACGGGGGCAAAGGGAAATTCTTCTAATAATTGCCTCACCACCGTCAGGGCTTCCGCTGTTTCGCCGTCCTGTTTGAGGGCGGTTGCTTGGAGAAAATACGCATCTTGAAGAATATCTGGCGGAGGAAGGGAGTCAATCAATCCTTCCACGATTTCGAGTGCGCGAGAAAGTTTCCCCGCTTCGAGTTGAGATTGTGCCATTTCTAAGGTCGCGCGGCCCGGAGATTCAGCTGCTAACGAGAGTGGTGCGTGGGGGATACAGAGAAAGAGAAACGCGCTTAGGCCCAGGATGATTACCAGCCGGGCATGGTAATCTCGCCAGGTTCTGGTATGTGAAAAAGCCGTCATAGGAATGGACAACGTGATGAGGCGAAAATCAGTAGGATCAGAGTGTTGAGCAAATGTTCAGTGCAGGATTGAGGTGTTGCTATGGTGAATTCGGTATTATTATATCAGGAAGTATGCTTACCTAAATAGGAGAACACCACAATTTCCGTCAAAATCCAAAAGGTAGGCAAAGATCGCCAGCTAGATGGATGTGCTGCAACGGCATTAGATAAAAAAGCTATGCAAGACGTCTTGGACGAATATCTCACGATGTTGCAAGTGGAAAGTGGTTGTGCGGCCAATACCTTGACAGCCTATCGTCGGGATTTGCGGAAACTGAGGGATTTTCTTGAACAAGAAGGCCTTGCCGATCTTCATGCTCTGACGAAACCCTTGTGGGTGCAATTTCTCGGGAGCCTGAAATCCTCTGGATTGTCATCCGCATCCATTGCCCGGTGTCTTGCCGCAATCCGGGGGCTCTATAAACATGCTGCTGTTAACAAGGGGGGGAATACTGGTTTCGAAGGGATATTAAAAGGGACGCCCAAGCAATGGATGCAACTCCCTAAACTACTGTCTGAAGCCGAAGTGATACGGCTCCTCAATCTGCCGCCTATGGACCATCGTGAAGATCGCCGTGATGCCGCAATGGTCGAACTCTTATATGCGACGGGTCTTCGAGTTTCGGAACTTGTGAATTTGGATGTGTCTCATCTCAACCTAGACGTGGGGTTTTTACAGGCCACGGGCAAACGGGACAAACAGCGAATCGTGCCCATTGGAGATAAGGCGCGTGAATTAGTCTCGGACTATCTCCAGTATGCTCGTCCGGCATTTGTCAAAAAACGCGCCTCTTCCGCCTTGTTTCTTACCCGGTTGGGCCGGGCGATGTCCCGACAATGTTTTTGGAACATCTTAAAGGCTCGCGCCGTTCGTGCAGGGATTACCAAGCCGATCTCCCCCCACATGTTGCGCCATTCTTTCGCCACCCACCTCTTGGATCACGGAGCGGATCTGCGGTCCGTACAAACCATGCTCGGACATGCCAGTATTGCCACCACCCAAATCTACACCCACGTGGAGCACACCCGTCTCAAAAAAGTGCACGACGAGTACTTCCCCCGCAAGCACCGAAAATCTTCGATATCAAGTTCAAGATGACAAGTTATTCATAGAGGTGATGTAGCCAAAGTTGCGTTTTGGAAAAGGGGTGTGGCAGGCTAACCCCTGGTATTCATTCTATTTTTAGAGGGGGTTTGGTGATGAAGTATAAGAAGCAAGTCCATTATGTGAAAGGGGTGTTTGCATGTCCAAAATGTCATCAACATTTCGTGCAAGAAAGGTGGCTGGAAGAATTTCGCGTACGATGTCACAAATGTGATTACCGTGGGGCGTTGACCCATGTGTCAGTGGAAGAACAAATCGATGAGGAAATTGGGCGGCAATAACGGCTTTTCGCTTGTCATATTTCAGTCCTTCCCCTTTGGGGTCATCAGTCGGCTGGATTTTTCGTGTCTGTGGAATTTTTCGAATTCTGATGATTGCTCAACCTGCTGTCCGTCTGCTTCTAGTTGTACTTGTCCTGTGCATGGGGTGTTCCCAGGTTGCGGCACAGGTTCAATCCCAACCTGATGCTATTCAGGTCCTTGTGGCCTACCATTCTCTGTCCGGTAATACTCAAATCATGGCTCAAAACGTGGTAGCCGGGGCAGAGGCTGTTCCCGGCACGCGGGTGTTGTTGCATACGGTGGGGGAGGTGACCGCAGATCTTTTATTCGGCAGTGATGCGGTGGTGGTCGGTTCACCCGTGTATTGGTCGAATATGTCCGGTGAGGTCAAAACATTCTTTGATCGTTGGCAATTTGAGTTTGGCGTGTTTCCGGAATTTAAAATGCACAATAAAGTTGGGGCCGCCTTTGCAACGGGAGGCCAAGTCTCCAGCGGAAAAGAAGTTACGATGTTAACGATTTTGGCCGCGATGTTGGGGAATCAGATGATTGTCGTGAGTGATGGCGGGGCCTTTGGCGCATCGGCGACGACGGAAGGAAATAGCCCCGGTATTGATGAGCAAGAAAAAGCGGATGCGAGGGCTTTGGGTAAACGGGTGGCGGAAGTGGCTTGGATGATTAAGCGAGGGGAGCGATGATAGAAAGAAGGTCTTTGTCATCATGGGTGCCAGGTTGGGTAGGCATCTTTTTTCCGGAGTATTTGCTCAAAGAGAGATTCCTGCTAAAGACCAGCAGGAATGACCAAAACGTTAAGGACAAGAATTTTCCCCCCGTAGGATGACCATTATGGAGGAGTTGCCGGGTAGCACCAGTCAAAAGTGGGTGATGTATTGGGAGCGGGAGTACTCCACGGCGTTTGCTCCTGAGCGGCTCAAGCTGGATTTCCATCCGCATCGCCCGATGATGACGGGGATGGCGCTGGACGATCAGCGAAAATTAGCCGCTGGCGGGTATAAGGTCATTCCCGATGATTGTGGCCCTGTGCGCTTTGTGGGGCAGTATGGCTGGCTCATCCGCTCTCCTGCAGATTGCCGGATTCGGCGCGCCGGCAAAGGGTTTGAATGGCAATCGCCGCCGATTCTGCCTGAAGAGCGATTGCTGGGCTATAAATCCTTTTCCGGGATGTACGTGGATACCATTCTCAATAGTGGATTCCCCAAGCTTTGCTGCGGGCTTCGTTTTTATTATCCCAAACAATTAGGCATGATGATGAAGGATGTCCCCAACCATTTTTATCATCTGCCTCAACGTCCCTTTTCCATTTGGGAAGGCATAAAAACGCAGGAATATAAAACGACTCCCAATCTCTACGACTTTCTTCCTGATTATGATGCCTTTGTGACCAACTTCCTCCTGCAACTAGAGATTCCTTCTGAAGAACCTATCACCATTCATCGCGGGGATCCCATCGGCATTGTCTTTCCCGTTCTTCTGCCCAAGCATGTCGCCCTTGAAGAACTGAAGCGTCCTCCCGAATCACCCGGCGTGTAACTGTTGTTTGGCAGGTTGATGAAGGTTCCTGGGTATGGCTTCTTCCCTCCCTACGTTTGCCAAGGTACAGCAGGCCGCCAAGATTTTGGAGGGTATCGCCTGTCGGACGCCGGTTCTGGGCTCACCATTTTTAGATGATCGATGCGGAGGCACCGTTTTCCTCAAATGTGAAAATCTGCAACGGACCGGAGCCTTTAAATTTCGAGGAGCCTACCATGCATTGGTTTGCAAAGAAGCGACGGCCCCCTTTCATCAGGTTGTGACGGTATCGTCCGGAAATCACGCGCAAGGGCTCGCACTGGCCAGCCAGCTGCTTGGCTATTCTGCGCATATCGTTATGCCGGAGCTAGTCAATGGCTTCAAACGAAGACGGGTAGAAGAGATAGGGGCGATGGTCACCGTGCGGGCCACAGGTAAGGAAGCTCAGGAATTTGCTCAAGAGGTGGTCTGGCGGCAGCGTGGGCTGTTTATTCATCCTTTTAACGATGCCGATGTGATTGCGGGGCAAGGCTCTTCCGCCTTGGAGTTGCTGCAAACGGAGCCGGTGCTTGAGGTGATCCTGGCACCGGTAGGGGGTGGTGGATTGTTGGCTGGAGCCTGTCTAGCAGCTCATGGGGTCAGCCCAGCTATTAAGATATATGGCTGTGAACCGGCGCATGCTTTGGATGCGCGCCTCTCGCTGCAGCACGGGTATGTGGTGCAACCTGCCTCAACTGACACCATGGCAGATGGCTTACACCCCAGTTTAGGCGAATGTACCTTTGGTGTGTTGCAAGATCATGTAGAAGACATCTTTGTGGTGGAAGAAGGGGAAATCGTCGCGGCGATGAAAATGGCTTTTGAAAGACTACACCTGGTTTTGGAGCCGTCCGGCGCCGTGGCCTTAGCGCCCATTCTGCGTGGCGAATCAGTCTTAGCCAACAAACGAGTCGGGGTTATTCTTTCGGGTGGAAATATCAGTCTGTCTGACTTCTTTTCGTGTATCACTCCATCTTCTCACGCCCTTTAGCCTGGTGTCTCCAGCTATACCTTTCCCTCCAGAGTAGACAGCTTCAGAATGATCAATCCTTCCCTAATGCGGGTCGGCCTCGTGGTAGGGGGGCCACTCGGCGGTCAAGTTTTTTGGCGAGTCGATCTTTGAATTTGTCACTTCCCAGCACCCAGGCTTTATTCGTGGCTTCGCGGATGGCGTCGAGGGTTTCTCCGCTTAGATGTTGTCGAAAGAGCGCTCGGTAGGCTTGTTGCCGTGCCTCTGGCGTTCCCCCTAATCGCTGGTAAAGGGTATGTGGGGTGAGAAGGGAATTGGGTTTTCCCTCAGCATGGTACTGGTAACTGGACCAGGGGTAGTCGCGAGGATGGCGCACCATCTCGGCCCGCACGGGATTGAGTTCAATGTATCGACAGCAGGTTAACAGGTAGGTTTCACTTTCAATTAAGGTTGCACGATAGCGGCCTTCCCACAAGGTTCCCGTCCGCTCATAGGTCTTATTGAAATACTGCACATAGCGTCGTCCTAACGACTGAAAGGTCTTTGGCAGGCTATCTTCGTGCGTTGGGGTGACTAGAAAATGCACATGATTGGTCATCAGGACGTAGGCATGAATAGCACATCCGTTCGATTGGGCAGCTTCCTGTAACCATTCCGAATAAACTTGATAATCCGTGATTTGGTCAAACAATCTGCTGCGATTGTTCCCTCGCTGAATGACATGGAGGGGGACGCCAGGAGCAAAAAATCTTGGTAGTCGTGCCATTCCTTCTCCTTTTAAATTTAGAGGACGAAACCTAACAAATATGGGGAAGTATGTCGAGTCTGACCCCTAATTAGGCGTGTTCGACATTGAATTACCAATGCTTGACTGATTTGACTCTTGAGATTTCAAGGGGGAACTTTTTTCCTAGAAGTCTGGATATTGAGTAAAGGTAACTAAATTCTATTAATTTTCAATAACATGCACAAATTTTCGAGAAAAATTGTGAATTGGAGTGTGGATTGCACAGAGAGGTAATGGAAACTTTTCATGAGCAGGTGATGGGTGTCTCATTTTTATACATTTCATATTTTTACGGTCCATAGGGATGAAGGGAGGTTAAATGTCGGGGGATGGGGAAAACCCGTCAAATGTAGGGTCTTTTATTTTTCTCTTCGTTGAGAATTTTTTAAAAGGAGGTAGTCTCAATGTTTCTTTCTAGACGGCAATTTTTAAAGGTCTCCGCGGGGACCGTGGCGGCGGTGGCGCTGGCCGACAAAGCGTTGGCTTTGACGGCGTTGCAACCGGTCATCGAAGTGGGCAATCCCCTGGGGGAATACCCGGACCGTTCCTGGGAGCGGGTCTATCACGATCAATATCGGTATGACAGCTCCTTTACCTGGGTCTGTTCCCCGAATGATACGCATGCCTGTCGGGTGCGGTCGTTTGTGCGCAACGGGGTGGTCATGCGGGTGGAGCAAAACTATGACCACCAAACGTATGAAGATCTCTATGGCAACCGTGGGACGTTCGCGCATAACCCACGCATGTGCTTGAAGGGGTACACGATGCATCGTCGGGTGTATGGTCCCTATCGGCTCAAAGGGCCGTTGATGCGACGCGGCTGGAAAGCCTGGATGGACGATGGCAGCCCCGAGTTCACCCCCGCCTCCATGACGAAATATAAGTTTAATGCGCGGTACTTGGATGACATGTTACGCGTGTCCTGGGATACGGCCTTTACGTACTTGGCCAAAGCCATGATCATTATTGCGGAGCGGTATTCGGGTGAAGCCGGGGCCCGTCGCTTACGGGAGCAAGGCTATCCACCGGAAATGATTGAAATGACCAAAGGGGCGGCCACGCGCTGCTTTAAGTTCCGGGCCGGGATGCCCATTCTTGGTGTGATCGGCAAAATGGGGATCACCCGGATGAACGGCGGCTGCGGCGCCTTGTTGGATACCTACATTCGAAAAGTGAAGCCGGAACAGGCTCAGGGCGGCCGGTATTGGTCGAACTACACCTGGCATGGTGACCAAAACCCCGCGCATCCGTTCTGGTCCGGGGTGCAGGCCTCCGATGTTGATATGAACGACATGCGGTTCTCCAAGCTGAACACCAGCTGGGGCAAGAACTTCGTGGAAAATAAGATGCCGGAAGCGCACTGGAAATTAGAGTCCATTGAGCGCGGCGCCCGGGTGGTCGTGATCACCCCGGAATATAACCCCACGGCGTATCGGGCGGATTACTGGATTCCCGTTCGGCCGGAAACAGACGGGGCCTTGTTCTTGGGTGCTTGTAAGATCATCTTTGATGAGAACATGTATGACCATGACTTCTGCCAAGCGTACACGGATATGCCGTTGTTGGTCCGCACCGATACGCTGCAATATCTCGATCCTCGAGAAGTCATTGCCGACTATGCGTTCCCGGATTTCTCCAAGAGCTATTCGGGGAAAGTGCAAACCTTGGATCCGGCCAAAATTGCCCGGTTGGGTGGGTTTATGGTGTGGGATCTCAACAAGAACCAAGCGGTGCCCCTGCATCGGGAATTGGTGGGGTGGCATTATCTGAAGAGCGGCATCGATTCCGCGTTGACGGGGACCTATCGCGTCAAATTGTTGAATGGCCGGGAAGTGGACGTCATGCCGGTCATGCAAATGTATCAAGTGCATTTGCAGGATTATGACTTGGATACCGTGCACCAAATCAACCGGGCGCCCAAGGACCTGATTGTGCGATGGGCCCGGGATTCCGGGACGATTAAGCCGGCGGCGATTCATAACGGGGAAGGCACGAACCATTACTTCCACCAAACCGTGATTGCGCGTGGTGCCGCGATGGTGCTGATTATCACCGGGAACGTCGGGAAGTTCGGGACGGGCCAGCATACCTGGGCCGGTAACTACAAAGCGGGGATTTGGACCGCCACGCCGTGGGGTGGTGGCGGGTTAGGGACGCATACGGCCGAAAATCCCTTCAAAATCACCACGGACCCCAATGCCCATGGCAAAGAAATTCATGTCAAAGGGTATTACTACGGGGAAGAGGTGGCCTATTGGAACCATGGTGATACGGCCCTGATTGTGAACACGCCGAAGTATGGCCGTCGGGTGTTTACCGGGAAGACGCATATGCCGACCCCGAGTAAATTCCGCTGGGTCGCCAACGTGAATGTCATTAATAACGCGAAGCACCATTATGACATGGTGAAGAACGTGGATCCGCACATTGAAACCTTGGTGACGCAAGATGTGGAAATGACCTCGGACGTCAACCATAATGACGTGGCGTTTGGGGTGAATACGTGGATGGAGTTCACCTATCCCGAGCATACCGCAACCGTATCCAACCCATGGTTCCAAGTGTGGAAGGGGGGCATTCGCCCCTTGTATGACACCCGGAACGATCTGGATACCGTGGCCGGGGTGGCCGCCAAGCTCACTGAAATGACGGGTGACGGGCGGTTCCGCGATTACTTCAAATTTGTGTATGACAACCGGGTTGATGTCTACGTACAACGGTTGTTGGATGCCAGTAGCACGGGGTATGGCTATAGCGTCGATACCATGTTGAAGTCAGAAAAAGGCTGGATGGTGATGTGTCGCACGTATCCGCGGCAGCCCTTCTGGGAAGAAACCAACGAATCCAAGCCGCAATGGACCCGGACGGGTCGGTATGAAAACTACCGCGTGGAGCCGGAAGCCATTGAATACGGGGAAAACTTCATTTCGCATCGAGAAGGGACGGAAGCCACGCCCTACCTGCCGAATGCGATTATGTCGACGAATCCGTATGTGCGACCGGATGACTATGGGATTCCCATCACGGCGCAACATCATGATGATAAAACCGTCCGGAACATCAAGCTGCCGTGGGCGGAAATCAAGCGGTACTCTAACCCATTGTGGGAAAAAGGGTATCAGTTCTATTGTGTGACACCCAAGACGAGACATCGGGTGCACAGTCAATGGTCCGTGAATGACTGGGTGCAGATGTATGAGTCGAACTTCGGGGACGCCTATCGGATGGATAAGCGGACGCCGGGGGTCGGGGAACATCAAATCCATATCAACCCCCAAGCGGCGAAAGACCGTGGGATCAACGACGGGGACTATGTCTACGTGGATGGGAACCCCGTCGATCGTCCATACCGTGGGTGGAAGCCCAGTGACCCGTACTACAAAGTGGCGCGGTTGATGATCCGGGCGAAGTACAACCCGGCGTTCCCGTACCATGTGACGATGGCCAAACATGCGCCATACGTTGGGACGGCCAAATCGGTGAAAGGGCATGAAACGCGCCCAGACGGACGCGCGATTGCCATGGATACCGGGTATCAATCGAACTTCCGGTATGGGGCCCAACAGTCCTTTACACGGGACTGGTTGATGCCAATTCAACAATTGGATTCACTGCCTGGGAAGCATGCGGTGGGTTGGAAGTTTAAATTTGGGTACCAAGTGGACAACCATGCGGTCAATACGGTGCCGAAAGAATGTCTCATCCGTATCACGAAGGCGGAAGACGGGGGCATCGGCGGTCGTGGCCCGTGGGAACCCGTCCGGACCGGGTTTACGCCAGGTCAGGAAAATGAGTTCATGATTAAATGGCTCAAAGGGGACCACATTAAGATTAAGGTGTAGTTTAGACTTTGGAGGCTGGGGATTTCTTTTCTTGAGTGACGTCTAGAAAGAAACATTGTTTGTACCTCTCCCCAGCCTCCCCTTAATACTTGATATTGGAGTTCTGCAAGGAAAACAAAGACTAACTTCTATTTTTAATTGGAGGAATAACAACCATGCCAGAAGTTTATAATTGGCACTTAGGCCGGAAGATGCTGTATCCCTATGAGGAACGGCATCCAAAATGGCAGTTTGCGTTTGTGTTCAACATTAACCGGTGTTTGGCGTGTCAAACCTGTTCCATGGCAGATAAGTCCACGTGGCTGTTCTCCAAAGGGCAGGAGTACATGTGGTGGAACAATGTGGAAACGAAGCCGTACGGTGGATATCCACAGTTCTACGATGTGAAAATCACGCAGCTTATCGAACAAGTCAACCCCGGAGGCCAGGTGTGGAACGTGCGGGTCGGCCGCAAGCACCATGCGCCGTATGGGGTGTTTGAAGGGATGACCATCTTTGACGCGGGCGCCAAAATTGGCCAAGCCGCGATCGGATACATCCCCACCGACCAAGAATGGCGGTTCGTGAACATCTATGAAGATACGGCGACATCAATGCGGGCCATCGTGGAAGGCATTGATAAAACCGGGTTCACGAAAGAAGAACCCTGGAAAATGACCGGCAGCAGTTTGCCGGAGCATGAAACCTACTTCTTCTACCTGCAACGCATTTGTAACCACTGTACGTATCCGGGTTGCTTGGCAGCCTGTCCACGAAAGGCCATCTATAAACGGCCGGAGGACGGGATTGTGTTGATCGACCAAAACCGGTGCCGTGGGTACAAAAAATGTGTGGAGCAATGCCCATTCAAAAAACCGATGTACCGCGGGACGACGCGGGTGTCGGAAAAATGTATTGCCTGCTATCCTCGGGTGGAAGGCAAAGATCCGTTGACGGGTGGTGAGCCGATGGAAACGCGCTGTATGGCGGCGTGCGTCGGCAAAATCCGCCTCCAAGGCTTGGTCAAAGTCGGGGATGACGGGTTGTGGGCGGAAGATCGGTGGAATCCGTTGTATTATGCCATTCGGGTGGAACAAGTGGCGTTGCCGCTCTACCCGCAATGGGGCACGGAACCCAATGGGTATTACATTCCCCCACGGCAAGCGCCACGGGGCTACATCCGGCAGATGTTCGGGCCGGGCGTGGATAATGCCATTGAGAAATATTTGGTGCCGAGCCGGGAATTGCTGGCGGTCCTCCAACTCTGGAGAGCGAGCCAACAGATCATCTTCCGGTACGACGTCATTCCGGGTCCGAAAGTGTTCGAAACCCAAATACACGGTCGGAAGTTCGAGATGTACAACGACACGGTGTTGGGCTTCAACAAGTCGGGCAAGGAAGCCGTCCGGCAGCAAGTGGAAGAGCCGATTTACATCCGTCCTGCGGAACGGGTGAACTGGCTGTAAGCGGGACCTTCGGGTCGCGTGTCGGTGAGAGCAGGGGGCGACACTCGTCGCCCCCTGCTTTTTTTACTTCGACAGGGGTAAGTGACATGTGCAATTTCACACCTGCCCTATTGTTCACTAATTCACACATAGACAATTGCCTAGAAATATTTATATAAAAATGTGTGGCTTTGTAGTTATGCCATTCATTTTTCTTGGATATTTTCCTTCATTCAGTGAAATAGAGCTAAATATTTGGAATATCAAAAAGGTAAAGACACGTCATAAGAAAATTTATGCTAGATTAATGGTCTTGAACTATCCTTGTGTTTTTTTGAAAAGGAAGTTTGATGGTTTACTCATTGTTTATTTTATTTCGTCGGCCGGGAAAGTGTAGGTGGTATTGAACATTCCTTATTTATCAGATAAATCCATCAAATCCCATACACATAATTTCTATCAGGCTCTTTTAGAAGTCACCAACGTCCTTAATTCTCAACACGACACAGAGGGTCTGTGGAAGGCTATTGCAGGCCATATTAAACAGGTAATTTCCTGGGAGCGCGCGGGGATTACCCTATATCACTCCGACATTGATGCCTTTCGATTTTATGCGGTAGAAACTAGCATGCCTATCGTGCGCCTAAAATGTGATGCTGTGATTCCCCGAAAGGGAAGCGCAATGGGTTGGGTGTATGCCAATCGCCAAATTCATGTTCGACCCTATATTCAACAAAAACAGATTTTTTTGGAGGATTCGTATTATCAGGAAGAGGGTCTCGGGCGAATGATCAATCTGCCTCTTTTGGTCGGGGAGAATTGTTTAGGTTCACTCAATATTGGGAGTGTCGAGTCTGGGGAGCCGGATCCTGAAAATGTCGAGTTTTTAGGGCAAGTTGCCAAACAAATTGCGTTGGCGATTGATCATGTACGGGCTTATGAAGAAATTAGCCGGTTACGAGATCAGCTCGCCAGGGAAAATGCGTATTTGCTTGAAGAAATCAAAATTTCTCATGATTTTGGGGCCATGGTGGGGAAAAGTCAGAAAGTCCACAATATCTTGGAATTAGCGCAAGCAGTGGCCCCTACCAATTCCTCTGTATTGATTACTGGTGAAACAGGAACGGGAAAGGAGTTATTGGCTCGATTTATTCATGAATTAAGTCCGCGTCGTGATAAACCATTTGTTCGAGTCAATTGTGCTGCGCTGCCTTCCGGTCTGGTTGAAAGCGAATTATTCGGTCATGAAAAGGGAGCTTTTACTGGAGCAGAGCAACTTCGTACCGGAAAATTTGAACTCGCGAATGGCGGAACCTTGTTTTTAGATGAAATTGGGGAAATGCCCCTTGAGGCGCAGGCTAAATTACTACGAGTGCTTCAAGATAGGGTGATCGAGCGGGTTGGGAGTACGCAAAGCTTAGAGGTTGATGTTCGGATCATTGCCGCAACGAATGCGGATTTGACCGAGGCAATGGGACAGGGCAGATTTCGTTCCGATCTTTTTTACCGTCTTCATGTATTTCCAATTGAAGTGCCGCCGCTTCGTGAGCGACCACAGGATATCCCTTTGCTGGCCCGTCATTTTATAGAAAAAAATCGGCTAGAGTTCAAGCGACCCTGCCAAGATATTGAGGAGGCGTCCTTGCTAAAATTATTGGACTATCATTGGCCAGGCAATATTAGAGAATTGAAAAATATAATTGAACGGTCGATGATTCTTTCCAATTCTACGTTGCTCACAATTGATGATGCTTTTTTCCCCAGCCGTTCTGCCAATCAAGATAAGGACACCTCCCCAAAATTAAAAGACCTGGAAAGACTGCGCATTCTTCAAGCGTTAAAGGTCTGTGAATGGCGAATAGACGGACCATTGGGTGCCGCCAAGCAGCTTGGTCTAAATCCCAGTACCCTCCGCAGTCGATTGAAAAAGTTGGGAATCAAACGAGAGGCCCAATCATGAGGTTCAGGGTTCGGGAATTCATCCCATTCTCTTTCTGATTTCTCCTTAATTTTCAGATTTTTCTCCATGGTCACCAATTTTTTGCCTCCAGCTCCTCAAATTGGGGAAGTGCAAGGCACTGGGTATCGTCTTTTTGCGGTTGATGATGACGAATTCGTTCGGGCGAGTTTGGCCAGGCGCTTACGTAAGGAGGGTTTTGATGTGCATGAATTTGGATCCGGGGAAGCCCTGGTCGCTTATTTAGACCAAGGTGCAATTTTACCTGATGCCATTATCATGGATTATAAAATGACTGGTCTTAATGGTGTCGAGATCACCAAGCTTATTCGTCAACGATCTTCAAGGGTCCCTGTCATACTTTTAACCGCCTATCTTGGAGTAATTGATCAAGATGGAGCGCAGAGGGAAGGGGTGTCAAGAATTCTCACTAAGACCATTGACTTAGAATGTGTGCCGGAGGTGATTGTTGAAACCATTCAACAGCGGCAACCGTAATGGTAGGGCGAGCTTGTAGGATTTTCGCACCAATCTGAGCGAATGAGATTGACGTTGAGTGCCAGAATGAACCACATGAATGAAATTAGGAATGTACTTGCTAAAAGTTGTCCGTCACATGTTTTGTGATTATCAGGATTCCCGCGTTTTTGTTGTTTAACTGTTTTTAGTCTTTATTGGCCCTCTGCTTCTCCCCTACATTTTTCCGTTCTCCAGGTCAGAACAAGTGATTATTCTTTCAACATGGACACGTGAGAGTCTTTGGCTCCCGGCGTTTTTCCCTTATGGTTTCCTGTACATGAAATAGTACAGGTGGTGGAGGGTATGAGAGAGCCTGAGATTCCTTTCAGGGAAAAGGTCAGGAGGAAAGAGATGTGCGGAGTTCTTCCAGATTTTTGATGACGAGCAGATCGCCATTGGTCGTTGCGACGGCGATGCCTTCTGCACAGATTGATCGGCATTTTTCAACCTGTTCGAGTTGTTGAAGCGATTGGGCGAGCGCCAAGTAGGCTGCAGAATAATTTGGCCTGACCTGAATACATTGTTCTAACGCAGGAACGGCTTCAGCCCAATTGCTATCGCCCATGTAAGCTTTTCCTAATCCGAACCAGAGGGTTTCGTCCTTTGGGTCTAATTGGAGGATTTTTTTAAATTGCTCGATTTTGGGATTGGGCATGGCCGAACTTTTTTTCAAGTGATGAATAAGTGTGACGACTGAAGACTCGCCACCCTATCATGTGTCTGAATGCGTTGTCTAAGAAAAGGAGGCTATGGTAGGGTTCGTAACGATTTTCCTTCCTGAGCTTAGCCAATAACCGTTGGGCATTCGTTGATTCTCTCCCCTATTCACGTGTGGTTATTCAACCCTGAGAATGGTTAATCATGGGACGCGTTGGCTTGGTCTATGATCCAAAGTATCTAGAGCATGAAATGGGGCGGAGTCATCCGGAATCGCCTGAGCGGCTTCGAGCTATTTGCGGGCAATTGCAGTCGTCCGGCACGTGGTCTCGATTGCATCAGCTGACACCGCGTCGGGCCGAACGGAAATGGGTGGAATTAATTCATGAGGGGTCCTATCTCGACAGTCTTGAACGACGTTCACCGGTAGACGGCTATGCGGCATTGGATCCGGATACTACCATGTGCCCTGGTACGTTGGATGCGGCCTATTTAGCGGCAGGTGGAGCGCTGTCGGTGGTTGATGCCGTCATGAAGGGTGACATTGATCAAGCCTTTTGTGTGGTGCGGCCCCCGGGACACCATGCCGAAGCGGACAGGGCGATGGGGTTTTGTTTTTTGAACACCGTGGCCATTGCCGCACGGTATGTTCAGCAACAGTATGGCGTCCAACGCGTGTTGATTGTGGATTGGGATGTTCACCATGGGAACGGGACCCAGCATGCCTTTTACGATGATGGGTCGGTCCTGTTTTTTAGCACCCACCAATTTCCCTATTATCCCGGAACTGGACGAGCGACAGAGATTGGGGAAGGCCCGGGCAAGGGATTGACCATTAATGTTCCACTTTCCGGGGGTCAGGGGGATGACGAATATCAGGAGGTCTTCCAGAAGGCTCTCGTCCCGGCGGCTGATGCCTTTCAGCCAGAATTCGTCTTCCTTTCCGCAGGGTTTGATGCTCATCGAGACGATCCCCTGGCGAGCATGGATCTCACCGCGCAAGGCTATGCGGCCTTAACGAATATCGTGGCTTCTATCGCCAAGAATCATTCACAGAGTCGAATCGTGGCATGCTTGGAGGGCGGGTATCATTTGCAGGCCTTAGCCGAGTCGGTCGATCAGCATCTTTGCGCCCTACTGGATAGTGATTGACATGAAACCGAAGCGGTCCTGGCGGTTGCGAGTCTGGTTCTTCCTGCTGCTGTTAGCCGGAGTCGGCGTCTATTATTTTTACACGGAAGTGCGGCCGGTAGTGATATTTGGTTTGCGGGATGATTACGCACATGCCATACCGTATCAGCAGGTGCCGGTCGGGTTGCAAAGTTTAAAGGCGGAAGAATGCGGCCGGTGCCATGAAGAAATTTATCAAGAATGGAAGTCGAGTATTCACGCTCAAGCCTTTCATGATCCATTTTTCCAAGCCTATTGGAAAAAGGACAAGAACATTTGGGTGTGTTTGAATTGCCATACGCCCTTGGAAAATCAACAGCCTACTCTCATTCAAGATATTCCACGCGGGCGGGTCGAGAAGGCGTTTCAAATTCCCAATTATCGGTTTGATTCGGAGTATCAACAGGAAGGGGTGACGTGTGCCGCCTGTCATGTTCGGGACGGAAAGATTCTGGGGCCGTATGATGACTCCGTTGCGCCTCATCCCACGCAATTTGATCCGTCTTTCCGCACGGCACAAGTTTGTTACCGCTGCCATAGTGTGGTCTCTGGCCCTACGCAGTTTTATTCCGGCGGCCCCTGCGGAACCTTCAATGAGTATGAAGGGAAGTTTTTCATGAAAGAACGTGGGCTCATTTGTCAAAATTGCCATATGCCGGAAGTCCAGCGGCCGGTTGCTAAGGATAGTCCAATTCGCAATGGCCGTCGGCATCTCTGGCGAGGGGGGCATGATCCGGAGATGATAAAACGGGCAGTCGCGGTTCAAGTCCAGGCCGATCCGCCAACTCCCCAGCCTGGCGATGACGTGAACCTCACCCTCACGCTGATCAATGCCGGAGCAGGGCATAAAATCCCTACCGGAGACCCCGATCGGCATTTTACAGTCGAATTCGAGGTGCGTAATGCTCAGGGAACCATTATTCACCAACAAACGGATACCATGGGGCGATGGATTCTCTGGCAACCCATCATTGTAGAAGTTTATGATAACCGGCTCTTGCCGTTAGCCAGTCGAGACTACACATTTGGGTATCAAGTACCTAAGGGTGAAAAAGGGTGGAGCGTACAGGCCCGGATTCGGTATCATATTTTGACGGATGATCAACATCAGATGTTAAAAACCAAATATAGTTTGACCGCAGACGATCCGTATGTCTTTACGATTTATGAACGGGAGTTCCCATTGGGTCCGGCGCTGGCTGCGGTCCTAGATGAGCAAGAAGTCGATCCGCGAGTAGGATGTGTGCGGCCAGAATCCGGGAGTCCTTCTGACCAACCGACAGGGATGTTTTCACTTCAATCAGCAAAGGGATAAAAGGGAATGATGGCGACGAAAGATTATTTTATTGATACCGAAACGTTGTCCCAAAATTTGGGGCGTGAAGACCTTGTGCTCATTGATGTCCGTGGGGCGGCGGCATACAGTTCTCATATCCCTGGAGCGGTGAATAGTACCTGGCATGAATACAGCGATCCGTCAGCGGTCTCCAAGGGAGTCTTGAATCCCAATATTGCTCAGTTGGAGCAGCGGCTTCGGGCCTTGGGTATCAATCAGGGCAGCGATGTCGTTATTTATTCCAATCCCTTTGATAATTGGGGTGATGAGGGGCGGATGTTTTGGATGTTGCAATATTTAGGGCATCCCAGTGTCCGGATTTTGGATGGAGGGTGGGTGAAATGGGTGGCCGAGCAACGGCGTTTTGAACATGAGGTGGTGCAGCCGAAATCGGGGGATTTTACGGCGAGTGCTCACCACGATCTTATTATCCTGAAAGATGCTCTGAAGAAGTTGGTAAAAGCGCCGCATCCTCATACCGTGATTGTCGATGCCCGAAGTGTTGAGGAATATGCCGGAAAAGAGATCGACGGTTTGCCGCGGGCCGGACATATTCCCTCAGCGATCAATATTTCCTGGAACCAATTTTTGAACAAAGATGCGACGGTTAAACCGGCAGACCAGGTGCGGGATATTTTTGAGGATCATGGACTCAGAGAAGACCAGGAGATTATTACGTACTGTCTGGGCGGTGTCAGAGCGGCGTGGGTGTATAGTCTGCTTCGGTATGTGGGATATGACCAGGCCAAAATCTATCCCGGTTCATGGTGGGAATGGTCTCGGGATTTTGCGGCTCCAGCCGAGAAGGACGTCAAACTCTTACATAAAGTGAGTAATCCTGAGCCATTGAAGTCATCTTGATCTTGTTGAAGCGGCATGAGAGGATAAAATAATTGCTGGTCACGGGTGCGTAAGTTTTTCACTCTTTTCATAAAGGAGGTCACGGATGCGAATTGGAACAGTGGTCAAAGGAATTGGCCTGTTGAGCGTTGGGGCATTATTGAGCGTCGGGTTATGGGGTACGGTTGCTATGGCGGGTGGAAATCCTCATGTGGCTGAAGCCATTGCCCATGCAGAGGGCGCTGCCGAACATGGTGGTATGGGTCATGCTGATGCTTTGGTGGAACATGCTCAAGAAGCCTTAACGCATGCTCAAGCTGCTCAAAAAGAGGTGAAAAACCCTCATTTAGATGAAGGCGTCCATGAGCTCATGGAAGCCGTGAACCATGGCAAGCAAGGGCATGCCGAGGTCGGGACAAAACATGCTCAGAGTGCTGTGATGCATATGAAAGAGGTTCATTAATTTCGTAGTCTTAGGTATGATGAAGAAGCGGGTAGAGGAAACTCTACCCGCTTTTTTTGTGGGAAAATACAAAGGATGTGTTCATGAAGGTCGGGATTTTTCAATTTGCACCGATATTCGGGGAAAAACAACGAAACCTTGAAGGGATCCTCCATGCAATCGATTCTTTTCAAGGGGACCTCCTAGTTTTTCCTGAATTAGCACTGTCGGGGTATCAATTTCTCTCTAAGGACGAAGCCTGGGATTTGGCTGAAGATCTTCCTAACGGTCAGGTCTGTCAGCGGTTGGAGGCAGCCCTACGAGGGCGAGCCCTCCATGTTGTGGTAGGAGTGGCAGAGCGTGCTCAGCGCGATTTGTATAATTCAGCCATCCTAATCGGTCCGAACGGGTATATCGGGACCTATCGCAAGACCCACCTGTTTTTTGAAGAGACCCTGTGGTTTTCGCCGGGCAATACGGGATTTCATGTGTGGGATATTGGCATGGCAAATATTGGACTCTTGATCTGCTTTGATTGGTTTTATCCCGAGGCCGCGCGGACGTTAGCCCTGAAGGGTGCCGATATTCTCTGTCATCCTAGTAATCTGGTCCTTCCCCATTGTCCGGATGCTATGGTGACACGGTGTTTGGAAAATCGCGTGTTTGCGATGACGGCTAATCGAGTCGGGCGGGAACAACGAGGGAATAAATCTGAGTTGTCGTTCATTGGCCTCAGTGAAATTGTCGCACCGAATGGGAAGATTTTGCATCGCGGGTCTTCGCAAGAATCGGAATTATTCATGTGTGAGATTGATGTGGCTCTTGCTCGTGACAAACGGATCAATCCTTATAATGATCTCCTCAAAGACCGACAGCCGGAATGGTATGTGGCGTAGTGAAAAGTAAGGAGTAGAGGGGGGAGGAGAGGAAGCCTGCCTGTTTCTTTACGGCATGTGTTCGCGTGACCTTACCTTGCGGGTGCCCTTCCCCTTTTCTTATGGAAAAAAGTGTAGGATACTAAAGAGGACAGATGGAGTTGTCTCACAGGAAAATTTTTAGCAGGGATGAGGAGGTTGATATGGCACGGTGGGTCATGATCGCGTTGGTACTAACGGTAGGGTTTTCAGGGTGCATGGTGTCGAAAGGCACGTATGACGCGGCCGTATCTGATATGGAGTCAGCCAAGGCCGAATTGGAAAAAGGACGTATGCATCAAGAAGCCCTTGAGGAACAGATTCGAAACCTTAAAGGGTTAAACGAGAAGATTTCCACAGATCTTGAGGTCATGACCGCAGAGGTCCAACGCATTAAGGAAGGGCGAAAAAACGAACAGACCTTGTTGGAAACACGAGAACGAGAACTCGATCAAGAAAAGGAACAGCTAACGGCTAAATTGCGGGTGATTGGTGCGCAATATCAAAAAGTAAAGGCCCAAAATGAAACCCTGAAAAAGACAGTCTTGCGGTATAAAAAGGAACTCAAGGATTCCACGGGGGGCTCGCAATCTACGATGGAGGGAGTGACCAGAGGGGGAATGGCCTCATCTCATTCGAGCACTTCAAAGGCTTCCCCGGAACCTGCTAAAACGTCCATCGCCCCTGCGACAGTCAAGCCGCAGGCACCGAAAATGGCTTCCCTGCCTACAATTCCTCAAGTGGCCGGTGATCTGGTCAATATCAATAAGGCTTCTGTCAGTGATCTTGTTCTTACTTTAGGATTAAGTCGGGAAGTGGCGGAAGAAGTGGTCTCGAATCGCCCCTATCGGCTTCGCGGAGAATTGGTCGCCAAGAACGTGATCCCTAAGGCGACGTTTGATGAGATCAAAGGAAAGATTACTGCTTCTCCATAATAAGAATACAGTCACGCATTGAGACCGATGGCTTGGCTCTGAATAGCCAGCTGAGGCTTTCCCAAAAAAGGGACGTTCATGGTAAATGAACGTCCCTTTTTTTTGAACTAGATGGAGTTTATAGGAGATCTATAAAGAAATAATTTTCAATCTTGAAAGCCAACAGAGGGTGTTAAGAGGACCCAAACCCTGTTCGCCACGTACCAAGTGCTAATAGCGGAAAATAGTGGGAATACAGGTGGTATTGTAAGTAAAACACATTAGGGAACCCCGTCCCCGTCATGAGATCCTCGTGCCATCCACCGTCTGGATCTTGATGTGTGAGCAGCCAGTCGATTCCGTGATGAACCGCTGGTGATGAATCATCGCCCGCGGAAAGTAAGGCGAGTAGAGCCCAGGCGGTTTGGGATGGCGTGCTTGAGGCGGGCACATACTTATGTTGTGCATAGCTTGCGCAACTTTCTCCCCAGCCCCCGTCGGAATTCTGAATTGAGTACACCCAGTTCACTGCGCGTTGAATTGAAGCAACAGCTGAGGGTGCACCGCTTGCTTGAAGCCCCCGAAGGGCAAGGAAAGTCCCGTAGGTATAATTGACTCCCCAGCGACCATACCAACTTCCATTGTTCTCCTGTTGCGTTAATAGATACTGAACAGCTCTTGCAATGACCTCATGCTCATGATTGTACCCTCGCCGGCAAAGGGCCTCTAACACGCGGCCGGTAATGTCCGGACAACTGGGATCGAGCATGGCATTGTGATCAGCAAATGGAACTTTGTTAAGCAGATCCCAATTATTATCGACATCAAATGCCGCCCATCCTCCATCAGATGATTGCATGCCGATCAGCCAGTTTATCGCGCGATTTTCGACTCGAGATTGACGGGCGGGATCAGAGGCCTTGCCATGTTGGAGGGCAAGAAGCACCATGGCGGTATCGTCGATATCAGGATAGAGTTCGTTGGCAAATTGAAAGGGCCATCCTCCGGGTTGTAATTTGGGGCGCTTGACCGACCAATCTCCTCGTCGGCGGACTTCCTTACTGAGCAACCAATCGGTGCCACGTTGCATGGCTTCAGGGTCGCCGATTCCGAGTTCTCCCAATGAGAACATTGCAATGGCTGTATCCCACACGGGTGACAAGCTCGGTTGAAATTGTAGGGCATTATCTCGTTCGAGAATGAGCCCTTCGAGCTGGTGCAAAGTTTCGATAAAATCTGGATGGTCACGATCGTATCCAAGCGTATCCATGGCCATTAGCGCATACATCATCCCTGGAAAAATGGCGCCGAGTCCATCGGTAAATCGCATGTGATCGAGCATCCACTTTTCTGATTCGCGCACCGCTTTCGCCCGAATATCCTTGAATCCACGCTTTTCCCATAGCTTCAAAACCTTATCCACTTGGTGGAACATGATGGAAAAGGGGTCTTTTTTAGGAAGGGTAAGCTTCTTTTTGGGTAACAGGAGTTCGTCAATATTCCACTGATCGGGGACGCAGTGTTGTACTCCGGATGCCTGAATAATTGAGAGGGGGACGACAATGGCCCGACTCCAAGAAGAAATTTCATAAAGGACATTTCCCGGAATAAGAACAAGTTCTGGGGGAACGCTTGGCGTGTATTTGCGAGGAAAGAGCCCGAACATGCTGAGGTTGTTTTTGGTATAGCTATTGGTTGCCTGGAGGCCGCCAAGCGCCAAAATACGTTCACGTGCTCGCTGCATGATGTCATGCTCAGGAGAGTAGCCTGCGACACGAAGGGCTACATAGGCACGAGTGGTGGCATTCACCTCGGCTGGACCTTTTAAGTAAATATTCCACCCCCCATCGGGAAGCTGACGTTCAAGGATGGTGACTTTGGCCTTGTTGATTTTTTCTTGGGTGGTGGCGTCCCATTGGCCATTCTTGGGTGGATACAGCCACAGTAGGAGCAGGATGTAGTCCGATTCTAGTGTGGTGTCGGCTGTTAAATCTCCCTGCCAGAATCCCTGGATGTCTTGTTTCTGTAGGAGTGACTTCCCGGAAATTTTGATACATTCGTCAACCTGTTGGGTGAGGCAATGTACTCGTGCATGAACGGATTCCAAAGAGGGAAAAGCATTTTTAGGTTGGGCGGAGGACTTCGTGTTTGTCGCCTTCGGCAGAGGTTCTTCTTGTTCCGGGAGGGAGTCAATGATCTGTGCAAGTCCTGCTCGTTGTTCGCGAGTAGGTGGTGCTAACCCGAGGGCTTCTGTGAACCAGAGGCCAACGGTCAATAGACGCGACACCAGAGGGCGTATGGGAGCTGTTCCGTTGTGTTGAGATGTGCTCTCCAAGTTTTTATAGCGATCTTGAATCGGATCCAGCAGGGTCGGATTAATCGCCCGAGCCGCCATGAGAATGGAGGCGATTTGGGGCCCTTGAAGCGGGTGTTGGGAAGGGTGGGCCTCAAGGGTGGAGCTTGGATCGCCGGTGGTTGAGAAAGCGGAAGAGGGTTTTTTTTGAGGTGTGGATGTTGTTGGGAAGGCGGTACTCTGCTCGCGATCCCAATCCAACATGAGCAATTCGATGAGGCCTTCCAGTAATTGTTCTTTGCTTTCAAAGTGATAGAGCAAGCCCCCTTTGCTGAGGCCGACATCTCGAGCGACTCGCTCCAAGGTTAATGCACCCACCCCATCTTTCATTAAGACATCCAGGGCTGTCTCAAGAATGGATTGTTTAGTGGACAGAGACATGAAAATTACTATACCGGCTGGACGGTAAAGTGATCAAGCTTAGGTGTATGATTTTTTAGGAGAGCTATGAATGGACCATTTTTCAAGCCATCTCTCACTCTTTGGGGGAGGCCTTGGTCGGAGAGAAAAATTCCAAATTGTTGAAGGCCCAATGGAGATGAATGAGGAACATCTCCTAAATGGTCGTAAAGCATTCCTGGTGAAGCACTAATCGACGGTCGTTGGAGGGAGGGCTTCTTGAAGCTGACGGTCTTCGAGAATTTGGCCGTCCTGGAGGTGGATCAAGCGATCAGTCTGATGAGACAGTTTCTCATTATGAGTGACGATAATAAACGCCGTCCCATGTGCTTCATTTAATTTCCGCAGTAATTCAAAGAGTTCATCTCCCGTGTGGGTATCTAAGTTGCCTGTAGGTTCATCTGCCAAGACCAAATTTGGCTGACGGATCAGTGCCCGGGCGACGGCGACCCGCTGTTGTTCGCCTCCCGATAACTCTCCAGGTTTGTGGTGCATTCGATGTGATAACCCCACTTCGGTTAGCAGTGCTTTTGCCGACTCTACAGCTTTAGATTTAGGGATTTTTTGGATCAAGGCAGGCAGTGACACGTTTTCCAGCGCGGTGAATTCTGGAAGGAGATGGTGAAATTGAAACACAAACCCGATTCGTTGATTCCGGAAATTGGCTAGCGCCGTTTCACTCACCTTGAACAGGTTCTGGCCTTCAAACAGCACGTCTCCTTTTGTCGGTCGATCTAACGTGCCAAGAATATGGAGGAGGGTGCTTTTCCCTGCGCCAGAGGCGCCTATAATGGCCACCATTTCTTTTCGTTTGATGGTCATCGTGATGCCATTCAAAACATGCACGGTCTGGTTTCCCATGTTGAAGGAGCGTTGAAGATTGTCGACCTGAACCAATGGCACAGGTATCTCGGCTTTCGGGTTGTCTACGTTATTCATAGCGTAGCGCGTTAATCGGATCTAATTTGGCTGCTTGCCAGGATGGGTAAAACGTGGCGGCAAAGCTGATCAAAATCGCTGACGTGGCAACGAGCACCACATCTAATGGCAAAATGTGAACCGGAATGCGGGAAATGTAGTAGACCGAGGCATCGAAGGTCCAATAATTTTCGATGAGCCATAAAAACGAATACCCTAAAGGCACCCCGATACCCGTGCCGACCAACCCAATCACCAAGCCGTTGAGCATGAAAATTTTCATGATCGATCGGGGCGTGGCCCCCATGGCTTTGAGTATGGCAATTTCCCGTTGTTTCTCATTCACGATCATGGTCAAGGTGCCGACGATATTAAAGGAGGCCACAAGGGTAATGAGCACCAAGAGCAAAAACATCATCGTTTTTTCTAATTTTAACGCAGAAAATAAATTACGATTCAGTTGCATCCAATCCCGTGCCATAAAATTCGGGTCAAGGGCTATTTCCAGTTGTTGTGCGACGTTTTGGGCCAGAAAGACATCGTGCACTTTCACTTGAATGCCTGTCACGGTGTCACCAAGGCTAAAGAACTTTTGGGCTTCTTCCAGGCTGATATACGAGAGTGAGGAATCATATTCGAACATGCCGGATTCAAAAATACCCACGACGGTAAACGGCCGAATTTTTGGAGTCATCGTCAAAGATTTCATCTCCCCGACCGGGGAGACGACGTTAATGGAATCACCGAGAAACACACCCAGGCGCATCGAGAGTTCTTTGCCGAGAATGATGCCGGGGCGATTGGGTGGAGGTGCAGGTTTTTGACCGGAAAGGGAATGGCTGGCATCGAGGGACATTAATGAGGGATCTTGCAACCAAGCCAGATCGCCGAATTTCATATTTCCGTGTAAGTCAGTTACCCGCGTTTCCTGCTCGGATTGAATCCCTCGTAAAATGACCCCTTGTACGCTACTTTTCGAGGAGATGAGGACCTGTTTGAAAATAAACGGGGCGGCGGCAACGACATCGGGAACCGCTTCGATTTGTTGAACGAGATGGGGATAGTCCTTCATCTCATTGGTTCCGCGCTCCTGCACGATGATATGGGCGGTCGTCCCCAGGATTTTCGACTGAAGATCTTCCTTGAACCCAGTCATGATGCCCAGTGTGCCAATCAGGGCTGCCACGCCTAAGGTGATGCCTGCGATAGAGATAAAGGTGTTCAGGGAAATCGTGCGTTGGCGGCGTTTGGCTCGCAAATATCGCAAGCCAATGAGTATTTCATACGGTACGCTCACGAAGAGTGATCCGGTCGCAATTGGGGAAAAAGAATGACATCACGGATGGAGGCTTGGTTCGTCAGTAACATGACGAGGCGATCAATGCCGATTCCCTCACCGGCTGTTGGGGGCATGCCATATTCCAAGGCGCGGATAAAATCCTCATCCAGGTAATGGGCTTCTTCGTCGCCGGCGTCACGAAGGGCTACTTGGGCTTCAAATCGTTGACGTTGATCGATGGGATCGTTTAACTCGGAAAAACCATTAGCCAGTTCCCGTCCTCCAATGAATAGTTCAAACCGATCCGTGAGGGCCGGGTTGGTTTCTTTTTTACGGGCTAACGGAGAAATCTCAATGGGAAAATCGGTGATAAATGTGGGTTGAATGAGGGTGGGCTCTACTGTTTCTTCAAAAAGCGCCACGAGGAGATCGATATGGCTGGTTTTGGGTGGCGTGGCTATTCCCAATGCCTTGGCGGCTTTGATGGCCTCATTGTGATCGGAAAGCACGGCCTTGTTCAATTTTCCTAATTCCACAATCGAGTCTAAATAGGGAAGACGTTTCCAGGGCGGAGCCAGATTGATGGTTTGGCCCTGATATTCCACCGTTGGGCTTTCACAGACTTCAAGGCTCAATTGATGAAACAGCTGTTCCGTCAAATCCATAAGATCGTGATAGTCGGCATAGGCCTGATAAAATTCCAGCATCGTAAACTCTGGATTATGAATGGTGGAAATCCCTTCATTCCTGAAATTGCGATTTATTTCAAACACCCGACGGAATCCGCCAACGATAAGGCGCTTCAGATAGAGTTCCGGGGCCACGCGTAAAAACAGGTCGACATTTAACGTATTATGATGCGTGACAAAGGGCCTTGCGGTCGCACCGCCGGGGATGGGATGCATCATGGGTGTTTCCACTTCAAGGAACTCCCGGTCTGTCAAAAATGCGCGGATGCTGGAAATAACACGACTACGCATCCGGAACACCTGATGCACCGTGGGATTGGCAATGAGGTCAACATATCGCTGGCGGTAACGGGTTTCAATATCCGTGAGCCCATGCCATTTCTCCGGAAGCGGACGTAATCCCTTGGTGAGAAACGTCAGCGTTTGCACTTCAATAGTCAGTTCGTCCGTTTTGGTTCGGAAGAGTCGGCCTTCCACCCCAATCCAATCGCCGAGGTCTAAGGATTGGCTGAGTTCATATGACTGGTCCCCCAGTACATCTTTTTTGAGATAGACTTGCAGGCGATGGCCTTCTTCCTGAAGACCTGCAAACGCGGCTTTTCCAAAACGGCGCATGGCCATTATTCGCCCGGCCACAGTGCAGGTTATCGGTGTGGCCTCTAACTCTTCCTTGGGTAAGGACGCATAGGTCTGCACAATTGCATCGAGGGTGTGCGTGGTGGAAAAGCTCGTGCCAAAAGGCCGAAGGCCCTTTTCTTCAAGCTGATGAAGCTTCTCTAACCGTTGTTGTTGTTGTTCGTTGAGTTCATCCATGAGGTTGCAAAGAAATTCAGATTAATGAAAAAGGTTTTGTTGGTTATGATGTGGTCGACGACGAAGTTGAAGGCTGTGCGTTCTTTGAGGCTTTCATCGTCAGGTAGGCTTCAATGAATGGATCCAATGCACCATCCATGACCGCAGCCACATTCCCGGACTCGTGATCCGTACGATGGTCTTTGACCATCTGGTAGGGCTGAAACACATAGGACCTGATCTGACTTCCCCAGGAAATATCTTTTTTCTCGCCTACAATGTTTTGAAATTCTTCCTCTTTTTTCCGCTGTTCCACTTCATACAACTTAGCTTTCATCACACGCATAGCCCCGATGCGATTTTGTAGTTGCGACCGTTCGTTTTGGCATTGGACGACGATGCCGGTCGGAATATGCGTCATGCGAATGGCCGTTTCAACTTTATTGACATTTTGACCGCCTGCGCCTCCAGCACGGAACGTATCGATGCGTAAATCTTTCTCGTCGATCTCAATCTCCGCGTCATCGTCTAATTCAGGGTAGACTCCCACTGCGGCAAAAGACGTATGACGTCGTTTATTGGCATCGAAGGGGGAAATGCGGACGAGGCGATGGACGCCAGCTTCCCCTCGTAAATACCCATACGCCAGTGGTCCAGAAATGCCTAAGGTCACGCCTTTGATCCCGGCCTCATCGCCCGGTTGTAAATCAATGGTCTCTACCTTGAAATGACGTTCTTGGGCCCATCGAAGATACATACGCATGAGCATTTGTGCCCAATCTTGCGATTCGGTTCCGCCTGCACCCGGATTGATGGAAAGGATCGCATTGCGATGATCATGTTCATCGGATAAGAGTTTCTCCAGTCTCCAGGCTTCCAATGAGGCTTCAATGGTTCGAACGCCCTGATTCCATTCCGCTTCGAGTTCCATGTCTCCCTGGTTGCCGATGAGTTCCTGAATAGCCAGCAACTCATCACGTTGTTGCTCCAGCTGTTCTAAGCGATGGAGTTGGCCTTCCAGTTCGGCTTGTCGCCGCCCAATTTTGGCTGCATGGCGGGGATCATTCCAAAAGTCTGGTTGGGAGGTTTCTTGCTGAATTTCGTCGAGTTCAGATGTTAGACGAGGGAGGTCAAAGATACCTCCGGAAATCGAGGATGTGAGCATTGATTTTGTCCATACGCGTGCGGATGTCTTCGAGCATGTGTGCTGTCCTCTCGTTACGTCCGATGTGTCGGGCGAGTCGATGTGATGTGGGGGCCTGATTTCCTTTTGGAAACAACCAAAAATATTCCCGTGAGTATAACACAACTCCAACTAAAGGCATCCCCGTACTGCGTATAAAATGTTGGCGGAGATGTGCGTATAGGGAGTGAGCCGGTGACGGCCTGCTCGGTGAAAATGGGAGTCTTAGCGAGGATGCGACCATCCGCACCAATGAAACCAGAAATGCCGGTGTTGGCCGCACGTGCCACGGGGAGGTGGTTTTCAACGGCTCGAAAGACGGCCATGGAAAAATGTTGATAGGGCGCGGAGGAGTCGCCAAACCATGCATCGTTAGTTAGAGTGACGAGTACGTTCGCCCCCTCCTTAGCCATGTGTCGTACAAGGTTGGGGAAAATAATTTCGAAGCAAATGGGGACGCCAATTGACGTAGGAAGCTTGTTGGTTGGATCGGGAAGTGAAAGCGTCATCGGGCCCTGGCCTGGTTTAAAATCGCCAATGCCAACCACAAGCTTTTCAAGGAAGAAGAGCAACCATTTGAGAGGGACATATTCTCCAAAGGGCACGAGATGGCGTTTATCGTAGCGTCCGGTGAGTAATTTTTCCGGAGACAACAGGTAGGCACTGTTTAGTAAAAAAGGTTTTCCGTCCGGCTCGAAACGAAGGGTAGGACTTCCAAAGAGTAACGGGCTTTGGCCTTCTTGGAGAATTGAGAGAATAATTTTTTGGTATTCGAGTTCTTTTTCAAAGAAAAAAGGCGTAGCCGCTTCGGGCCAAATGAGAAGATCCAGGTGCTGTCCGGTTTGTTGACTGAGGGAGGTATACCGCTTGAGGGTTTCCTCGATGTAGGCGGCATCCCATTTTTTGTCTTGTGAAATATTAGGCTGCACGAGTCCAAAGGACAACGTTTTCGCTGGGGTATCCAGTATATGCTGCTGGTTCATTTGCCAATAGCCATAGAGGAGCGCGGTACTCAGGATCACCGAAAAAGCCAGAGCCGGTGACCAGGGGAACGTGTACGAGGCCTCGTTTTTCCACTGCCATGCCCAGGTGACTAATGAGGTAATCGCGATGTTGCCCATGACAATGAGAAACGATACCCCATACACGCCGGTCATATCGGAGAGTTGGATGATTGGCAACCATTGATATTGGGAATAGCCAAGGAGCATCCAGGGGAATCCACTCAAGGCATAGGTGCGAAGATATTCCAACGAGACCCACAAGGCCGGGGCCGTCAGCCACAACCAGTTTGGAGAGGTTCGTTGCAGGCAAACGTACCCCCACGCATACGCTCCCACAAAAACACCAAGGTACGTGGCTAGCAGCAGCATCAAGAGGCTGCTCACCACTAAGGGTACTTGCCCAAACTGATGCATGGCGGTAATGACCCATGGAACCGTCCCCACAAAGGCGATGGTTCCGGCCATCCACCCGTACTGGAAAGCTTTTCCTGTCCTGAGCCCATTAAGAGCAAAAGTCAGCGGAACAAGGACAACCCAGGCTAGCAAACCCAGGTCATAATGAGGAAAGCACAGTGGATGAATGAGGCCGGTCAGGCCGACGGCTAAGAGGCGTGTGAGAGAGTTTAATGGCACAGGCAGAGGATGAATGCGTACGCCACGCCAGCAAGCAGGAGGGTTAGGTAATAAAGGTTGTCAGCCCGAACGGGCTCGTGATGAATGGGTTGCCAGGTTCTCAGACGGCTTTTTGAACAAATCCTGATCGAAGGCAGCGTGTACAGACCTTTATTCGTTTGGCAGCCCCTTTTACCAGAGCTCGAACGGTCCGAAGATTGGGGCGAAATACGCGTTTGGTGCGGTTATTGGCGTGACTGACATTATTGCCGACCAATCGGTGTTTACCGCACACGTCACATGAAAAGGCCATTGTCTTGCTCCCTGAATTTTTTGGATTCAATCAGAAATTGTTAATGCGCATGTGTTATCACAGGTGCCATTGTACATGCAATTGGGTCAGAATAAAAGAAGCTGGGCAGCGAACTGGGGTTTTTTGATAGATTTACCAACATTTCGTCTGAAGGATGACCTGGGCTGTCGGTGATGTTAACGCCAGATTCCTAGATTATATGTTCCTCATGCTAGGCATTTTGGGTTTGTTATGGTGAGCCAATTTCCTCTTTGGAATACCCCTATTCAGTATGCCAAGGGGGTGGGCCCTCAACGGGCTCGCCTTTTAACAAAATTGGGCATTTCTACGGTGGAAGATGCCTTTTGGTTTGTCCCGTGGCGGTATGATGATCGATTAGAGGTTCTCCCTATTAAGAATCTCTTGCCGGGAATGAAGGCGACTATTAAAGGACGCATTGAGCGTTGCCAGGCCAATACGACCTCTCGCCAGCGGCTTGTTGTGGTGACCATGACGGTTCGTGATGAAACCGGCGCTCTGGAATGTGTGTTTTTTAATCAACCGTATTTGGAGACTACATTCAGGACAGGGGTGGCGGTGTTGTTGACCGGAACGGTGAGCCCCAATCCCAATGGCTTCTCACCTTTGCTGATGAAGGGACCGGAATATGAAATTCTTGATGAGGCCGATGCTGTCGTTGGCTCTGGAGGCCGAATTATTCCGATCTATCATGAAACGCATGGGCTAAGCTCTAAGCAGCTCCGCCGAATTATGCATTCGATTTTTGATCAATATGCGCAACACCTCCAGGACATTTTGCCGGGCAGCGTGCGCAAACAACTAAGTCTGCCCATGTTGGCCGAGGCCTTGCCGGTCTTGCACGGCCCTGATCCACAGCAATCGGTGTCCCTCTTAAATCAGCACGCGACTCCAGAGCATCAGCGGCTGGCGTTTGAGGAGTTATTCCTGTTGCAATTGGCGCTTGCTATGAAACGGCATCGTCAGGTCACGGCCGCCCCTGGCATTTCGTTTGTCAGAAATCATGCTCTGTTTGAGAAACTCCACACGGTCTTGCCCTTTTCGCTTACTTTGGCACAAGAGCGGGTCATTCACGAGATTTTTCAGGATATGGGCAATTCGACGTGTATGAATCGATTGCTTCAAGGGGATGTGGGTTGTGGGAAAACGGTCGTGGCGTTGCATGCCTTGGTGATGGCCTGTGGGGCGGGTTATCAGGCTGCTCTCATGGCGCCCACCGAAGTCCTGAGTGAGCAGCATTATTGGTCGCTGAAACCATTGTTTGATGCGCTCAATATATCGTGTGCATTGTTGAAGGGGGGGCAAGTTGGGGCCGAGCGGGCTGGAATCCTGGATTGTCTCCAATCGGGAGATCTGCAGGTGGTGGTGGGGACCCATGCCTTGCTTCAGCCGGACGTGCATTTTCCCAAATTAGGACTGGTCATTGTCGATGAACAACACAAATTTGGGGTGCTCCAACGTGCCATTCTTCGCGAGAAAGCTTCATGGCAACCTGACGTCTTAGTCATGACGGCGACACCTATCCCCCGGACCTTAGCGATGACGTGGTATGGCGACTTAGAGGTATCCGTCATTGACGAGTTTCCGCCAGGGAAAAAATCCGTACAGACAAAGTTATTTGAGGAGAAGTACAGAAATCGAGCGCATCACCTTTTGCGGCGGGAATTAGAGGCTGGCCGGCAAGCCTATGTGGTCTATCCTTTGGTAGAGCCATCAGAAAAATTAGACCTTCAGGCGGCGATGGAAGCGGCTGAGACTTTGCGAGAGCAATTTTCCCCGTTTCGAGTAGGTGTGTTGCATGGGCGGCTTTCGTCCCGTGAAAAACAAGCGGTCATGTCCCTATTCAAAAACAAGGAAGTTGGAATCCTCGTAGCGACGACGGTGGTGGAGGTGGGTTTGGATGTTCATAATGCCACCGTGATGTTAATCGAACATGCTGAACGTTTCGGTTTGGCTCAACTGCATCAATTGCGTGGAAGAGTGGGACGTGGGGAACACCAAGGTCACTGCTTCCTTATCCATTCATTGGGAAGGATTCCCTCATATACTCAGCAGCGGGTGTTGAACTTTTCTCGTTCGAGAGGCGGTCGTCAACATATTGACCATAGTTCTCCGTCGACGATGGTCTCTCGATCTACCGCAAAACGACGCCTTGCCGTCTTTGCTCAATGTGAGGATGGGTTTGTTCTGGCGGAGGAAGATTTGAAGATTCGAGGGCCGGGCCAGGTTTTAGGAGTTCAGCAATCTGGAGAGATCGCCTTTCATGTTGCCGATTTGGCTCGAGATGTGGAACTTTTATCAAAGGCCAGGCAAATAGCAAGGGATTTATTGCAACGTGATCCGGACTTAGTCTGTTCGGAGCACCAGGCGCTCAGGGAAACTCTCCGACGAAAATGGAGTAAAAAATTGGTCTTGGGATCAATTGGGTAGGATTGAGGTTTGGCACCATCTAAGGACACATTTCTTGATTATCCTACCTAAAAATTTAAAGAATTTATAAGGGTTCCTGGTGTTTGATTTGTAATCAGGTTCATGGTAGAAACTGCCACAGTGGTACAAAGTGAGTTGGCATGATTGCCCGGATGGCGGAACTGGCAGACGCGCCGGACTCAAAATCCGGTTCTTTAACGAGAGTGGGAGTTCGACCCTCCCTCCGGGCACCATTTTACACGAGCATACCTTCTGTAAAATACGATGAAACCCTTAAGCCAAAGTTCGTTGGTGTTCGAGAGGGGATCAAGGGAAAATTGACTTGACAGGGCCATTCACCTTGACTATAGTCTGTGCCCCAATTAAGAAACGAAAATTCAATATAAAATTAGTTCGTTTTTTTGATTATTAACTCACAGTTTCCAAGGAGGAGCCACATGCGGAAGGTAGGGATTATTGGAGCAGCTATCATTCTTGCAAGCTCAGTTGGCGTAGCATTTGCGCAAGAACGTGCACCTCAGCACGTTGGTTATGGTACGGGCGTCGGTGATTCACAGGGTGTGGGAGACAGATCACGTGTGATGGATGCAGGTGACATGTTACGGTATCTATCGGCACCAGAAACAGTGATGGGTGAAGTTGTGGCTGTCAATCCTACAAATGGGGTCATGTATATCGACCAGGGTGGAAGTTCGCATGACGAACGTCAGAGTCTTACCGGTTCATTAAATATGCAGCCCTTGTATTTTGACGAGAACACCAACCTGGAAAACATTAAAGCCATTGGTAAGGGCGATTATGTTTCGGTTCAAATTCGTCAGGAAACGACAGCCCAGCAAAAATTTTCAACGGGTCGAAAAATGGTTGAATCAGTTTATGTCTTAGACAGAAGCCAATTATTAGGTGGTGCCGACAATGATGACTTTGGTGGAGGATTGGGCCAACGTCCAAATCCTTATAAGTATCGAGGGATTCACACCAGAACAGCCGGCTACACGGGCGTTCCTGAAGGTGGCATTCAACAGGGTGACGTGACATCGGGGATCACCAGCACAGTTGGTTCCACCACCGGTGCTGCCCCTTGCTGGCAATGTGCTCCACAACCAGACACAGTCAATGAACGGACAGATAAAACGATCGCCACCGATTATGGTGATGATCGTGCAAATTTCAACAAAGGAACCGTTCAATAAGATTTCTAGGTTCAGTCATTCTGTAAAAAAGAGCGTGCCGGTGTTATCGCCGGCACGCTCTTTTTCTATGTATCAAGCCATGTAGGTAGGGCTTGAAATCTATGGGCATAGAATGCCTATCGGAAGATAAAAATGGAAGAACTGGATTTACGTGGGGTTATCTGCCCCTATAACTTTGTGAAAACGAAACTGAAATTAGATATGTTAGAAGGTGGCTCACAACTAGTCGTCTTATTAGATGACGGTGACCCGATCAACAATGTTCCGAAAAGTATTATGAATGAAGGACATCACGTGCTGAAGCAGGAAAAAATTGAAGCCTACCATCGAATAATTATTCAAAAGGTAGAGTCGTAGGGGAAAGTGAGTGAGCGAAGGAATCCTCTTTTTTCTTTCTTTGAGGTTGCCCCTGAATTAACAATGTGATTTCCCCTTTAAGCGTTTTCCCTTCTAAGGTCTGGCACACCTCTACCACATTTCCCCGTATGATTTCTTCATTCAGCTTGGTCAGTTCTCGTGTGAGGACGATGTGGCGATTCCCCATGGTTTTGTGAATGGCTCGTAAGGTTTTAAGAATTCGATGCTGGGTCTCGAAGACAATAATGGTCCCAATTTCCTGTTCGAGTTTTTCAAAAAAATTTTCTCTGGCACCTGATTTTCGAGGCACAAAACCCTCAAAGATAAAACGATCCGTTGGAAGCCCTGATATACACAAGGCGGCCAATACCGAAGAAGGTCCGGGAATAGGAACAAGAGAGATGTTGGATTTTACGGCGGCGTTCACAAGAAAATAACCTGGATCTGAGACAAGAGGGGTTCCCGCGTCACATACTAAGGCAATAGAATTTCCCTGTTGTAATCGGTGCAACAGGACTTCCGTTTTTTCCTCTTTATTGAAATCATGGTAGCTGGTTAGGGGAGTACCAATCTGGTAGAAGGCGCAGAGTTTTTGCGTCCGTCTGGTATCCTCAGCTGCTATGATGGCCACCTCTTTCAAAATTCGTATGGCCCTCATTGAGATATCTTCCAGGTTTCCAATGGGAGTACTAACGATATAGAGGATGCCGCTCATGGGGGATACTCGGGGCCTAAGTAAAAAACTCAGCAAACAAGTCACGCATGGTACTGACTATACGAAAGATTGTCTAGACAAATGAGCAGGTTCTTGTTCCCGTTTGGAAAGGGGTAACCTATTGATTTTCTTGACCTTCTCTAGATGCAGATCTATACTCGAATGTAGGTGTTTGAACCTCAAGGGGAAGAGTGCGCGCGATGACTGAAACCTTGTCCTTTATAACATTGGGGCTCTATTTCGGAGGCACTCTCCTTTTTCTGGCCTTTCTGCTCCATCGGTCTGAGGTGTTGGTTCGAGTGGCTGTGTTTGTAGCGGCAGCCGGTTTTTTTGCGCACACTGCCGCGTTGGGGATGGCCATCGTCTCGAACGCCCAGATGCCTATTCTGACATTTCGAGATGCGATGTCGTTTTTCGCCTGGGGCTTAGTTTTGGTGTTTTTGGTGGTCGGTTTAAAGAGAGGTTTGCAAGTCCTAGGGGCTTTTATCTTGCCTCTTGCCTTTCTCTCTTTGGTTTCCGCTACCTTGGCGCCAGTAGAAGCCGGGACAGTCGCTCCGGTTTTTCAGACAGTGTGGGTACATGTCACATTGAGCATTCTGGGAACGATCGGATTTGCGATCGCGTTTGTAGCAGGGTTGATGTATTTGATGCAGGAACATCTGCTGAAATCCAAGCAGTTTAACGTATTGAATTTTAAGCTCCCGCCTTTAGACTTTTTAGATAGCTTAAATCAACGCTCCATCCTTTTTGGTTTTCCGTTGATGACGTTGGGTATTCTGACCGGCGCGGTTTCAGCTCAACTCACGATCGGCTCTTATCTCAGTTGGAATCCTGAACAGATCTGGGCTCTCATTACATGGGTGTTTTATTTTGCCGTGCTCATGGGAAGAGTGACGGTCGGATGGCGAGCAAAGCGTGCCGCCTATTTGACCATTGTCGGATTTGCTGGGGTTATTTTAACCTTTATCGGGATTCTGATGAAAAGCCCTCAAGCTATTGCCCATTTATGAATATTATCGTGTTAGGACTCAACCACCGGACCGCTCCGGTGGAACTTCGTGAACTTTTGGCCATTCCCGATAGTCGAATGGGAGAGGCGCTGATGCGCCTCCGATCCTATTCTGGCGTAAAGGAAGCCATGTTTCTGGGGACGTGCAACCGTGTAGAGGTGTATGCCGTCGTAGAAAGCGGGGAATGGGGATTCCGGAAACTGGAAGACTTTTTGGTGGCTATTCATTTTTCGCTTTCCTCGGAAGATTTATTCCCCCATTTGTATCGTTATAGTGATGAAGAAGCTATTGCCCATCTTTTTCGCGTTTCAGCGAGTCTGGATTCCATGGTCGTGGGTGAACCCCAAATTCTCGGTCAAGTAAAAGATGCCTATGAATTAGCGCTGACCCATCGTTCCTCTGGAGTTATTCTCAATAAAGTGGTCAAAAAAGCTATTTCTGTAGGGAAAAGTGTTCGGACGAATACCCGCATTGGCGAATATGCCGTATCTGTGAGTTATGCGGCCGTGGAATTAGCCAAAAAAGTTTTTTCCAATCTTCAACAGCAGGTGGTATTGTTGGTTGGCGCCGGAGAAATGGGAAAATTAGCCGCTCAACATTTAGTCAATCATGGGGTGAAAGAAGTGTTATTGACGACGCGGAATCAACATCGGGCATTAGCACTGGCAGAGCGATTTCAAGGGAAGGCCGTTCCGTATGACCAACTTCGCGCCACTCTGCCAAAAGCCGATATTGTTATCTGTGCGACAGGGGCCCCTCATTTTGTGATCTCTAAGGATGATGTTGAAGGAGCCGTCCATCAGCGAAAAAATCGGCCAATTTTTTTGATTGATATAACTGTTCCTCGCAACATTGAGCCGGCAGTGAAAGATGTGGATAACGCCTTTATTTTTGATATTGATGATCTCAATGCGCATGTTGGGCAGAACCAAGAGGAACGGTTAAAAGAGGCGGCTACTGCGGAAAAGATGGTGAAAGGGGAAGTCGAAAGCATGGTGGCATGGGTTCGTGGGCTTGAGGCGACCCCGACCATTATCGCGCTGCGGAAAAAAGCGGAGGACATAAAAAATACCGAATTAGACAAAGCCTTCCAACGATTAGGCGAACTGACGGAAAAAGATCGCGGGGCGATTGAAGGATTAGCGTCGGCCATTGTCAATAAATTACTTCATGGTCCGTTGGTCACGTTAAAGGCAGAAGCGCAGTCGCAAAATGGGTTTGCCTTCATTGAAGCGGCAAGGCGGTTTTTCGAACTTCGCGAACGTGAGCTTCATGCCCTTGATGCCGAATCCCAAGAGGCTGAAGTGGGAGATGAGGCTTCTGATGGATCTCTCTCCAAGAAGGATCAGCTGTGAACATGGTCAATCAAACGCGCTCAAAGCTGGTCATTGGAACTCGTGGTAGCCAACTTGCGCTCTGGCAAGCCGAATGGGTCCAAGCCCAACTGAGAATGTTGGCCCCGCATCTGTCTGTGGAGCTCAAGCGGATTCAAACGAGTGGGGATAAAATTCAAGATGTGCCCTTGGCCAAGGTGGGAGGGAAAGGGCTGTTTGTGAAGGAAATTGAAGAAGCCCTTTTACGTAAAGAGATTGATCTGGCTGTTCATAGCATGAAAGATCTTCCTGCTGATTTGCCGACCGGACTCGGCATCATTTGTATCCCAGAGCGGGAAGACCCTCGAGATGCACTCCTGACGAAGGATGGGAAAACCCTGGATGTACTACCCCTGGGAGCTCGAGTGGGCACAAGCAGTTTGCGTCGACAGTCGCAACTGTTACATGCGCGCCCGGATCTTCACATCGAGATGTTACGAGGTAATGTGGATACGCGTCTTCGAAAACTCCAGGAGAACCAGTTTGATGCCATTGTCCTAGCCGCTTCTGGATTGCGGCGATTAGGTTGGGATGCGCATATCACGGAATGTCTTCCTCTTAGTGTAAGCCTTCCAGCGATTGGACAGGGAGCCCTGGGTATTGAGGGTCGAGCGGATGATCATTTTGTCCGAGACCTGGTGGCGAAGCTTGAACATCAACCGACACGAGTCACCGTGACTGCGGAACGGGCCCTCTTAAAGCGGCTTGAAGGAGGGTGCCAGGTGCCAATCGCCGGTCATGCGGTTCTTCAAGAGGGCGGTCTTACCTTGGAAGGATTAGTGGCGAGCCTCGATGGGAAACGATACGTGCGTTTTGCATTGGATGGCGCCATGTCCGAAGCGGAGTCTCTCGGGACCAAAGTGGCAGAAGAGTTATTAGATCGTGGGGCGCAACCAATTTTGCAGGAAATTTACGGGTTGGCCTAATCGAATGACGCCCTCTTCCCAAAAAGGTCATGTCTTTCTTGTTGGAGCGGGTCCGGGTGATGCGAAATTGTTAACCGTGCGTGGAAAGGAATGCTTGGAAGGGGCTGATGTCGTGCTTTACGATCATTTGGCCAATCCCGAGTTATTGAAGCATGCCCCCAAAGAAGCTGAACGGATATATGTTGGTCGCAAAGGTCGTGGATCTTACCGTGATCAAACAGAAATCAATGCGTTATTGGTGAGGAAAGCCCAAGAAGGCAAATGTGTTGTGCGTCTTAAGGGCGGCGATCCCTTTGTGTTCGGGCGTGGGGGGGAAGAGGCGGAAACAATGGCGGAGGCCGGAATCGCCTTTACGATTGTTCCTGGTGTGACGGCCGCGGTGGCTGTGCCCGCCTATGCTGGAATTCCCGTGACGCACCGAACGCTGGCTTCGACCGTGGCGTTTGTGACGGGTCATGAAGATCCAACAAAATCCTCGAGTGCGATGGAATGGCCGCGTCTAGCTTCTTCAGAAGGAACACTGGTCTTTTTGATGGGAACCAAGAATCTTCCACGCATCGTTGAACGCTTGATTCAGGAAGGAAAACCCGCGTCAACACCGGTGGCAGCCATTCGTTGGGGAACCTACGCACGACAACAAACGATAGTCGGGACGTTAGAGGATATTGTCGGTAAGGTGACCAAGGCCCAACTTAGTCCACCTACGGTTATCGTGGTGGGAGAGGTCGTTCAATTGCGTGATCGTTTGAATTGGTGTGAAACTCGGCCATTGTTCGGGAAAGGGGTGTTGGTTACCCGCCCTCGAGAGCAAGCACCGGCTTTGTCTAATTTGTTGGCCGAGCAGGGTGCCGAACCGATTGAATGCCCCACATTGGAAATTCAGGCACCGGAAAGTTGGGCACCCGTTGATGAGGTTATTCAGAAACTTTCTACCTATGATTGGGTGATTTTTACCAGCGTTAACGGTGTTCAGGCCTTTATGAAACGTGTATGGTTTCATCACAAAGACGCCAGGAGCTTTGCGAAATCAAAAATTTGCTGCATCGGTCCTCGGACCGAAGAAGAGGTGAATCGTTGGGGGTTGGCGGCGGATGTGGTACCGAAAGAATTTCAAGCTGAAGGAATTTTGGATGCGTTGGGTGGGCTCGATTTACAAGGGCAGCGCATTTTGATTCCCCGCGCCAAAGTGGCCAGGGAAATTCTTCCCGAGCAGTTGAAGGCTATGGGGGCATCCGTGGAGGTGGTGCATGGCTATCAGGCTGTTTTACCAAAGGTTGAGCAGGAGCCACTTGCCGATCGTTTTCGCAATCAGGATATTCAATATTTGACCTTTACCAGTTCATCAACAGTCAAAAATTTTTGTCAATTGTTTGCGGATCGTCAAGAAATGCACAAATTAATTCAAAAGGCTACGGTAGCATGTATTGGCCCCATCACAGCGAAAACCGTCCAAGAAGAAGGCCTATCGGTCGATATTGTGGCTGCGGAAAATACGGTCCCGGCATTGGTGAATGCCATTGTGGCACATGCGACTCAGAATCACGCCAAGGTACCGTGAGAATAAATATTGGAATGAAGATACAGGAAACTGTCAACACGGCCATCAAGACAGAGCCTGGAATTGGCATGCAATGAGGACAGTTTCAACTGATGACATTTTTTGTTAACCGATTCATTGGAGGAGTAGAGCCATGGTCCCTGTAAAATCGTGTATGGTACCCATCGAAAAAATCGTCAAAGTTGACCGCGATGTTTCCGTGAAAACGGCGGCTGAAATGATGCGAGATAATGGTATTGGTAGCATCTTCATCACCAGTGGAGAGGAAATTATTGGCATATTGACGGATACGGATTTAGTCCGTCGAGTCGTCGCGGCGGGGGCCGATCCTCTAACGACCACGGTGGAAAAAATCATGTCAGCTCCCATTGCGTCAATTGAAGGCAATGCAACTCTGCTGGATGCGAACGATTTAATGGCCAAACAGCATATACGGCATTTAGGGATTACCAAAGATGGGGAAATGGTCGGGATGATTTCTGTTCGGGATCTCGTCGTGTTTTTAACCAATCTTCCGCGAAAATAAGGGGAGAAGGCTGGCCCGGTTTGTGGTGAGCGGGATCCTGTCAAGACTGATGGTTCTCGTAATCAATCACAACTCAATTATTCAGATGAATTGAAGTCTCTCTAGGAGTACCATGGGATTTCCTGTCCACAGATTACGTCGACTCCGTCAGCATGCTTCGTTACGACGGATGGTGCGCGAGACTCAGTTGACGACGGCTGATTTTATTTATCCTCTGTTTGTGACTTTCGGCGAGAATAAGCAGGAACCGATCAATTCGATGCCTGGACAATACCGTTGGTCGGTGGATCGTCTGGTCCCAGAGGTCGTCGATGCGTGGGCCTTAGGCATTTCGGCCGTGATTCTTTTTGGAATTCCGGAACACAAAGATGAAAGAGGATCGGCGGCTCTGGAGGAACATGGCGTGGTGCAAACGGCAGCTCGGGCGTTGAAGGCGAAACTTCCTGATTTGATGGTTATTACCGATGTATGCATCGATGAATATACGTCCCATGGCCATTGTGGCATTGTTCGTGATGGAAAGATCCTGAACGATGAAACGCTGGACTGCCTCCAGGCTATGGCACTCAGCCATGCTGAAGCTGGAGTAGATATGGTGGCGCCGTCCGATATGATGGATGGACGGGTGCAGGCCATTCGAGAGGTCTTAGACCAACATGGTTACCCCGAGTTGCCCATCATGTCCTATTCGGCCAAATACGCATCGGCTCTCTATGCCCCTTTTCGGGATGCAGCTTTCTCCAGCCCTTCGTTTGGTGATCGGCGTTCTTATCAAATGGATGCAGCCAATGCGCGAGAGGCGTTACGAGAAGTGCAGTTGGATATTGAGGAAGGTGCCGATATCGTGATGGTGAAGCCGGCCTTATTGTATTTGGATATACTCCGGCAAGTACGCGATGCGGTGAAAGTCCCTGTTGCCGCGTATCAAGTCAGCGGGGAATACAGCATGATAAAAGCGGCCGCCCAGCAGGCCTGGATAGATGAAGCCGCCGTAATGATGGAAAGCATGGTTTCGATGAAACGTGCCGGAGCTGATTTGATTCTGACGTATTTTGCTAAAGAGGCGGCTCAGCTTCTTCAACGCAATGGCTTATGAATATTACCAGGGGTTTGCCGTCAGCACCTCTCGCCTCGTGTCCTGTTTTGACCATTGGCAACTTTGATGGGCAACATGTCGGTCATCGTGCTTTATTAGAGTCTGTGGTCGAGAACGCGCAACGCCTGCATGGCGTGCCGATGGTCCTCTCATTTGACCCTCATCCAATTCAGGTTTTACGACCGGGGACGGTCCCAAAATTTTTATCCGATGCCCAAGAAAAGTATGATTTTTTTGAGCGGCTTGGGATACAGGAACTCATCATTCTCCCTTTCACCAAAGCCTTGGCCACGTTAACACCTCATCAATTTGTGGGGCAGGTACTAGAAAAGGGCTTAGGTGTTCGATTGTTATTCGTTGGAGAAAATTTCGTTTTTGGACAAGGACGCAGTGGGACTATTCAAGATCTTGTACGGTTAGGCCTCCAAGCCAATTTTGAGGTGCAGCCAGTGAAGCCTGTGATGTTGAATGGCTCGGTTGTGAGTTCCACACGTATTCGCAATTGTTTGTCCAATGGCCAGGTGCTGGAAGGCCGGCAATGTTTGGGAAGGCCGTATCGATTGACGAGTACCGTGATTGAAGGAGAAAAGCGTGGTCGTCAATTAGGGTGGCCCACGGCCAATCTTCGAATTCCTCCCCATCGCGTACTTCCAGCGGACGGGATCTATGCCACCCTGACAGAAGTTGATGGTACCTGTTTTCCCTCTGTGGCCTATATCGGCAAGCGCCCGACATTTCAGGATGGTGAACGTCTCCTGGAAGTGCATATTTTTGATCAGACATTGAAGCTGTATGATAAGGAAATTTCGGTGTCGTTCCTGGACCAAGTCCGGGAAGATATGACCTTTTCGAGTGTGGATGATCTTTTGAAACAGATGGATCAAGATGGCATGCAAGCCAGAGCCATGATCAAGCGGTACCAGGCAGGCGAGTTTTCCGCAACCGCTTCTGGCTAAGAGAGAGTAGACCAAAATGACGCTTTCATCACATCTTCTGAAGCTGGAAGAGCAAGTTCATCGCCATATCAAAACCAGAAAGTTATTGAACCCAGGTGATCGTATCGTGGTGGCAGTGTCAGGTGGGCCGGATTCTGTGGCCCTGCTCTCGTGCTTAACGGCGTTGTCGTCGCAATGGAATTGGGACCTGAGTATTGGTCACGTGAATCATGGTCTGCGGGGGGCTGAAAGTGAAGGAGATGCGGATTTTGTTCAACAATTAGGACATCACTTTGGGTTGCCTGTAATCGTCAGGGAGGTTCGACTCAAGAGGCAAGATGCCAAAGTTGTTCAACAGTCATTCCAGGCCTTTGCCCGCCGGGCTCGCTATCAGGCTCTGGAGCAAATGGCTCAAGAATGTGGGGCCACAAAAATAGTCACCGGCCATACAGCCGATGATCAAGCTGAAACCGTGTTGATGTGGATGCTTCGAGGGGCGGGAACCGGAGGCTTGGGCGGCATTCCTCCCAAACGGGAGGATGGTATTGTGCGTCCCCTGCTTGAGAGTTCACGGAGCGATATTTTGACCTATTTGGCGGAACGGCAGTTGACGTATCGAATGGATTCTTCAAATGCGCAGCCGGTGTATTTTCGTAATCGTCTTCGTCAGGACCTGATGCCTCATCTCAAAGTCTATTCGCCGGCACTTGTTCATATTTTGTCTCGTCAAGCCGAAATTATCCGTGAAGATCATGCGTATCTGGAGCTTGAGGCAGCAAAAGCTTTTCGGCAAGCTTGCGTGGTAGAGGATGAACACAGTATTCAATTCGATCGGTCGACGTTACAAGCATGGCCAATTTCAATCCGACGTCGAGTTTTGCGGCAGGGTCTTCAGAAGATAAAGGCACATACTCAAAGCCCCCGTTTTGATGTGCTTCAACAAGTGTTAGATTGTTTGGAGCAGGGGCGATCGGGATGGACCATGTCAATTGGGGCTGTTGATGTTGGACAGGAATATGATCGATTGGTTTTTGCAAAAAAAGAGACGGAGCCTCCTTCGGGTATCAGTGCCTCTCCCCGTAGCGGAATCGAAGTGGAGATCCCTAGCGAGGTTATTTGGCCGTTGACAGGGCAGCGTCTGACCGTCTCCGTTGCACAAGATCACGCCATTGACTATCAATCTCATTCCTTAACGATGAAAATTGACGCCGATTTGTTTACTCCAGAATTGCGGATCCGGAGTTGGGCGCCTGGCGATGTGTTTTGTCCTAAAGGTCTGGGTGGACGAAGAAAGAAGTTGCAGGACTTTTTTTCCGATATGAAGTTGCCACGTTCTCAGCGTGACAAAGTCCCATTATTGGTGGCGCCGGAAGGCATCCTATGGGTGGGAGGGTTACGAGAGGATGAGCGGTTTCAGCCCTCGTCAAGCACCCGATCAATGCTCATCGCCACCATAACGGCCTAGTTGAATGGACGATCCTATGCCAAAAATTTTTGGAAAACCTTTAGTCACCCAAGAGGCCATGAATAAACGTATTCGAGAATTAGGCAAACAGATATCGCTAGATTACCAGGGCAAGGATCTTGTAGTGATCGGGGTATTAAAGGGGGCGTATGTCTTCTTCGCTGATTTAGTCAGGGTTATTCAATTGCCCATCCACATTGATTTTTTATTGGCAACCGGGACAAAAAAAGTGGGGCAGCCTCCAAAAACGGTCAAAGTTTGGACAGAGTTGACCGAGAAGATTACCAATCGGCATGTCTTATTAGTGGAAGACATTGTTGATTCTGGTCTGACAGCCAAGTATCTGATCTCTCGGCTCAAAAAACACAAACCGCTCTCAGTTGACGTCTGTGCCCTGTTGAATAAAACAGAAAATCGGCAGACTGACATTGAGGTACGGTACATTGGGTTTGATGTGCCATCAACCTATGTCGTGGGCTATGGATTGGATTTTGAGCAAAAATATCGCAATCTTCCCTATTTAGCCAAAATGGATTTGTAATCGATTCATCGAGTTTTCCAGCACGTTTCCGGTTGTCACTTCTTAAAATTGCATGGTACAATCAGTTGGTTCTCTTAATGTTTTCACATTAAGTTGGGTCATTAACGAAAAGACCTTATTAAGGGAGTTGCCCTGAGTATGAATTCTCGTGTGAAAAATCTTTTGTTTTGGGTCTTTGTCTGCTTGTTTATGATCCTGCTGTTTAATCTGTTTACCGTACCCAATCAACATCCCGAAGATCCGGTCATTTTCAGCGAATTTATGGGGCACTTAGAACGCGGGGATGTGGAAAAAGTCATTATTAAAGAGAATAACATCAGCGCCATTTTACGAGATGGGACCCGCATCCAAACCTATGCGGTTGAATACCCGGATTTGGTCAAAGTTCTGCGAGAAAAATCTGTACAAATAGAGGCGAAACCACAAGATGACGGGCCTTGGTATATTACCTTTCTCCTCTCATGGGGCCCTTTTATCCTGTTCTTAGGCCTGTGGTTTTTCCTGATGCGGCAGATGCAAGTGGGCGGTAACCGAGCGCTCTCGTTCGGGAAAAGTCGTGCTCGGATGTTAACCGAGGACAAGAAAAAAATTACTTTTGCAGATGTGGCGGGAGTTGATGAAGCTAAGCAAGAAGTTGTTGAAATTATTGAATTCCTCAAGGATCCGCAAAAGTTTCAAAAACTTGGAGGGCGAATTCCAAAGGGTGTTTTGATTGTCGGACCTCCTGGGACCGGTAAAACCTTGTTGGCTAAAGCTATTGCCGGGGAAGCAGGTGTTCCTTTTTTTAGCATCAGTGGCTCAGATTTCGTTGAAATGTTTGTCGGGGTGGGAGCTTCTCGAGTTCGGGATTTATTCGAACAAGGGAAAAAACATGCACCCTGTATTATTTTTATTGATGAAATTGATGCGGTTGGGCGTTTGCGTGGAGCCGGACTTGGCGGTGGCCATGACGAGCGGGAACAAACCCTGAATCAACTATTGGTTGAAATGGACGGGTTTGATACGACCGAAGGAGTCATCTTGATTGCGGCTACAAACAGGCCTGATGTTCTAGATCCGGCCTTGCTAAGACCGGGCCGCTTTGATCGGCAGGTAGTCGTTAATCGGCCTGATGTGCGTGGACGCGCCGAAATCCTCAACGTGCACACCAAAAAGGTTCCGATTTCTCCTGGAGTGGACATGGAAAAAATTGCCCGAGGCACTCCCGGGTTTTCGGGAGCCGATCTAGAAAATTTAGTGAACGAAGCCGCATTATGGGCTGCCAGACTCGATAAAAAATCGGTTGATCAAATTGATTTTGAAAATGCCAAAGATAAAGTGTTAATGGGTGTCGAGCGCAAGAGCATGGTGCTGAGTGAAGAAGAAAAACGGACCACGGCGTTCCATGAAGCCGGGCATGCTCTCATGGCCAAATTATTACCAGGTACAGATCCTGTGCATAAAGTCACGATTATTCCTCGTGGTCGAGCCTTAGGCATGACCATGCAATTGCCTATTGACGATCGGCATAGTTACTCAAAAGAATTTCTTTACAATACCCTTGCGATTCTTTTTGGCGGACGCGTTGCGGAGGAATTAATTTTTAAAAGTGTGACGACTGGGGCAGGTAATGATATTGAGCGAGCCACAGATTTGGCTAGAAAAATGGTGTGTGAATGGGGTATGAGCGAAAAGCTCGGGCCTTTGACTTTTGGGAAAAAGGATGAGGAAGTGTTCCTCGGTCGTGATTTTGGTTCCAAGCGGGACTTTAGCGATCAGGTTGCCTTGGAAATTGATAAGGAAGTGAAGCGACTGGTTATTGATTCGTACGAACGTACCACGCGAATGTTGACGGAACATATTCATACCCTTCGCGCGTTAGCCGAAGCGTTGTTGGAAAAAGAAGTCTTAGATGGTTCTGAAGTTGATCAAATTGTGCAACAAAATTCTTCACTAGAACCTATTGCGGCCGTCTGACGCGTAACTTCTGCTCTAATCTCCCCCAAGAGACGATAATCCTCTACGGTGTCTGTTTTGATGTCTTCTTCGGCTAGCGAGTTGAAGCCGGAGGAGTGTGCGGTATTGGGTATGCCTTCAGAGTCTGGTTGAATCCTCTTGAGGAAGTGTTCCTGGAATGTCCCTCATCACTTTCCCAGAAATTCGCTGTCGAGAAAAATCCCTGTCACTAGGTCACAAGGTTCTGATCATGGGGATTCTCAATGTGACGCCCGACTCGTTCTCGGATGGGGGCCGGTTCCTTGATCCGGCCATGGCGATAGACCAGGCGGAGAAAATGGTGGCTGAAGGGGCCGACATTATTGATATCGGAGGCGAATCAACAAGACCTGGCGCCGATTATGTGAGTGAGGAAGAGGAAACGGCGCGAATTCGTCCGATCATTGACGCCTTGGGGAAATGTATGGGCATTCCCCTATCTATCGATACGCGGAAAGCGGGCTTGGCCCAAATGGCGATCGATTGTGGAGCTTCGATTGTGAATGATGTGAGTGCCATGCGAGATGATCCTCGTATGGCGGAGGTCATTCAAAAATCTGGGGCCGGTGTCGTGCTCATGCATCGTCAAGGCCACAGTGGGACCATGCAATCCCATCCCACCTACGACGATGTGGTTGTCGAAGTGAAAGAATTTTTAGCGGCCAGCATCGCACGGGCTCGTTCGGCAGGAATTTCATCGAATCGACTAATAATTGACCCGGGAATTGGATTTGGGAAAACGGCCCAGCATAATCTGAGGATTCTCGCCAATCTTAGAGAATTTCTTCAATTAGAACAGCCACTTATGGTCGGCCTTTCGAGGAAAGCGTTTATTGGAGAATTGACCGGCAAATCGGTTACGGAGCGGGAAACGGGCAATGCAGCAGCTGTCGCTCTGGCGGTTTGGCAAGGAGTCCACATTCTCAGGGTTCATGAGGTTGGCGCTATGAAAGAGGCCATTCAAGTCGCTCAAGGTTTGCGAAATTCGTGCGACAAGTAATAAGAAGAGGGTATATTTGAGAAATAGAGAGAGAATCTAATGGGACAATTATTTGGCACAGATGGTATTCGAGGGGTAGCGAATCTCGATCCAATGACCAGTGAAATGGCTATGAAGATCGGGCGGGCGGCGGCATATGTGTTTCGGAAGCGGGAAGGGCGCCATCAAATCATCATTGGAAAAGATACGCGCATTTCAGGATATATGTTGGAATCGGCCTTAACGGCGGGCTTGTGTTCCATGGGCGTCGATGTGTTGTTGGTAGGACCGTTACCCACTCCGGCTATTGCGTTTTTAGCCCGAAGCCTTCGGGCAGACGCCGGTGTGATGATTTCGGCCTCACATAATCCGTACCAGGATAACGGCATCAAGTTTTTTTCCAATGACGGCATGAAATTACCGGATGAATTAGAGGGGCGCATTGAGGATCTTATCCTATCCAATGAAATTGAGCATATTCGTCCTACGGCAGGGGAAATTGGCAAAGCCTTTCGTATTGATGATGCGGAGGGTCGTTATATTGAATTCGTCAAACGGTCCCTACCCCGAGATATGGATTTTCAAAACTTAAAGGTCGTACTGGATTGTGCCAATGGGGCTGGATACCACGTGTTTCCAAAAGTGATTCGGGAATTAGGCGCGAAAGTTTGGGTCACCGGCAATGAGCCGGATGGGTTGAATATAAATGACGGATGCGGAGCGGTACACCCGGAACGGCTGCAACAAATGGTCTGTGATCGAAAAGCGGACATTGGTATTGCGTTGGATGGAGATGCCGATCGTGCCATGTTTGTGTGTGAACAGGGCCAGGTGGCAAATGGCGACCATGCCTTAGCCGCGTTTGCCTTAGACCTGAAACAACGCGGTCGGTTAAAGAAGGACACGGTGGTGGGAACCGTCATGAGTAATTTTGGTTTTGATCTGGCCATGCGCAACGCGGGCATTACCTTGATTCGAACCGCTGTGGGTGATCGATACATCTTGGAGCGGATGGTGGCCGATGAATATAACTTAGGCGGAGAGCAATCCGGGCATATGATTTTTGCGGATTATCATACCAGTGGCGATGGACTGATCACCGGATTGCAAATGCTCAAGCTGATGAGACGAGAGAAGAAACCTCTCTCAGAGATTACCCAATGTATGTCTTCTACGCCGCAAGTCCTGCTGGGGGTGAAGGTGCCCCATAAGCCTGATTTGGAGTCCCTGCCTACTCTGAAACAAGCCATCCTCGATAAAGAGCGACAATTGAATGGAACCGGGCGGATTTTGGTCAGGTATTCGGGGACTGAGCCATTGTTGAGGGTAATGGTCGAAGGCCAAGATCAAACCGTCATTCAAGGCATTGCCGAGGATTTAGTCAGTGTGGTGAAATCATGTATTCATTAACCATGAGCCGAAAATCTGGTGATATTGCATGGAGTGGTCGCTTACCTGGTCGGGCTGTGGTTCGGTCCGTTTCTCTCCTTCTTTCCCCTCTCCCTTCTGGGAGCTCTTCTTAGTGTTGGTCTTCTCTTAACATGGTTTGAACAGCGCGAATCGTTTTCCCGATGGGGAGGGGTCTTGATCTTTACCCTGATCATCGCGGGCATGGGGCAGGCCCATTGGGCAACCATGAGTCAGCGTGAGACACCTCTGCTCTCCCTATTGCCGGAACAATCCCACACTCTTCAGGGCGTTATCGCGGCGCCGGTCCGCTTGACCCCAGACAGCGTCATTATGTTGGTCGACGTGAAGCACGTTCTGACTGAGGGAAGATCACGGCCCATGAATGGGCGATTACGTCTGACCTGGCGGGACCCGGATACATCTGTGCGGTATGGCCATCAGGTGAATGTGACCGCACGAATCAGGGAACCATACGGGACGCTGAATCCGGGAGGGTTTCATTATGGCGAGTATCTACAGCAAAAGGGCATTCAGGCTGTCGCCACCGTGTCGGGTCCACAAGCGGTCCAGGTACTCACTCATGAAGGATCGTGGAGGTGGGTTCATCTAGTTGGAATGGTGGATGAATGGCGTCAATCAATTTATCACTCGGCAACGGCGAGCCTCTCCAATCCGGCGCTGGGGTTGTTTTTGGGGATGATAATTGGTGAGCAAAGCCATATTGAACAGGATCTACGCGACGCGTTTATGGCCAGTGGGACAGTACATATTCTTTCCATCTCCGGGTCTCATCTTGGCTTGTTGGCGTTGATCATCTTTACCGTCACACGGTGGAGTGTGCGGCGATTGCCCTCGGCCTGGTTAGAACGGCTGTCGATCTACCTGACTGCCACGCAATGCTCTGTCATCATGACCCTGCCGATCGTCTCCTTTTATATGTTGTTGGCCGGTGCAGAAATGGCGACCGTGAGATCATGGATCATGATTGTGGTCTGCTGTCTGGGAATCTGGCTAGGACGCGAACGGAATCTGGTAACAGCCCTGGCCGTCGCGGCACTACTGATGGTGGTCCCGTATCCCCAAGCCATTCACGATATTTCTTTTCAATTATCCTATCTTTCGGTGGCCGCAATAGGCCTCGTATTGATCACTCGAACAATATCAGCGTCCAACACCCTCGATCTTCCGGAAGTAGCCCCGCGTGAGACCAAAAATTGGATCGAGAGATGGTGGAAAAGCGGTCAGCTGGCATGGCTGATGACCATAGCCGTTAGTCTGACGACCCTCCCGCTGGTAGCCTATTATTTCCATCAAATTCCCTGGCTAGGAGTGGTCACCAATTTAGTGATCGTCCCTCTCGTGGGAATTGTCGTGATTCCCCTTGGTCTCCTATCAGCAGTCGGAGTGTTACTCACAGGAACAGAGGCACTGCCTTTCGCCTCTGGCCTTCAAGCGATCTTTGAGGTGTTCGCCAAGATGATCATAGCCCTCTCGCAGATACCTGGAGCGGAGTGGTATGTAGCTTCGCCACATGTCTTCTCAATGGTCGTATTCTGGTGTCTCTTGGCAGGCACGGTGTGGTGTCGTCCTTGGCCGATAGCTCGGTGGGGGAGTTTTGCGCTCCTAATCGGGATTCTTGGGTGGTGGGCCTGGTCGCCTCGCACTCATTGGGAACCGGGAACGGTACGGGTCACTTTTTTTGATGTCGGTCAAGGGGATGCCACGTTCCTGGAATTGCCGGATGGCCAGACTGTATTGATTGATGGTGGGCCGGCATACCGTCGTCTGGACATGGGGCGCGCCGTAATCGGCCCCTATCTCTGGAATCAGGGTATTCATCGAATCGATCATGTGGTGGCGACTCATCCGCAGTGGGACCATGTGGGGGGGCTGCCGTGGGTTTTGAAAACCTTTGAGGTGGGAGACTATTGGACTAACGGGGTTTCACGAACCAGGGAATTTTATCGCCGGCTTCAAGCCACGGTGCAAAAGGCTGAACTTGAAGAACGCGTCATTGGATCGGGGGCGAACATCATTGGAGTCGGCCCCTGTCGTCTTGTGGTATTGAGTCCCAAGATGAAGGCCCAGCCAGGCCTGGTGATGCCCACGCGGGAGATGAGCGGAGCCGAGTTAAATAATCGCTCGCTCGTGACTCGCCTCGATTGTGGCCAGCATTCATTGTTATTCACCGCCGATGCAGAGCAGCAAACCTTAGACCATTTACAACATCTGCCGGGCGGGCATTCCGCAAATATTGTGAAAGTCCCGCACCATGGAGCCAAAAGTTCTCTCCACCATGGGTGGATCAATCAGATTGAGGCACAAGCCATGGTGGTCTCAGTCGGATCGCACAATCGCTATGGGCATCCAGCTTCCGAAGTCGTGGCCGCATATGAAGCGCGAGGGATCCCCCTGTATCGGACCGATCTAGATGGCGCCATCATTATTGAAGGAACTCTCAGCTCACCACATCTGCAGGTATCGACCACCCAGCAGCAACAACTCGTCCCCGTTTCGCTCAACGAAAATATTTGGAATCAGGAAAGTACCAACTGGCAACGCCTGTGGAACTAGAAATGGGTATGTGTAAAGGTCCTGTCTATGAATATATAGTATTTAAATTTCAACTGATCGGGTCTGACGTACCTTCTCCCTTGAGGGAGAAGGTGAGGATGAGGGTGAAAACATCAACTAACCACCAAATGACCATAGGGGTTTGTTTCACGCGAAAATATCAGTACTCCCTTGCGAGCCTTCCAAGTGAGAATAGGGGTGTGGTGAGCGTGGCGGCCGTATTTGAAGGGGTAATACAAGAGTATCGAGACTGTGCGGGCGATCAGCTCTCCTCGGATTCCTTCGGATGATGTTTCACTTGTTCCCCATTCTGTTTTGGAGGGGAACCCGGCGAATGCTCTGCTTCCAATTTGTGAGCGCCTTCACCAAAATCCTCCGGCGTCTCTTCTTCGGAGGTCACGTCTTGGAGGGATTGCTGAAGAGAAGGAAGCAAAGCTTGTCGAATCCGATCAAAGAGCGACGGCGGCGAGTCGTGCTCACCAATCGGGTTCTCCAGAGTTTCGACCAACCTTGAGAGAAGTCGTGGAATCCGTTTCCCTAATTTCTCGGGATCAATGTGGAATTGGTCTTGAGCTTGTTGAATCTTGTCCAAAAAATGTTCGATCGTCCGACCATGTCCTCGTTCTTCCTGAGGACCTCGTCTTCGAGAGTCATGAGTGGGGTCATTCCCTTGAACGGCCAAGTCGGTCGAGCGAAAGGCCAAGGAAACCGAGGTGGTCTGCTGAAAGAAGAGTGAGGCGCTTGAGAGGGAATCCAGCTCACTCAAAGAGAGGGCCGTTTCCGCCGCATGCTCGTCATTGCCCTTCGCCAGTTCTTGTAACAGGCTCTTGGACGAATGAATGAACGCCTGAATGTCAGCCAGTTCTTGTTCATTCAGATCGCCTTCAATGAGCAGATTGAAATGTGACTGCTCCGACGTACTCAACTGTTGACTTCGAACATTCACCGCCTGTCCCTCTGCCAACCCAAGAAAATTATAGGATTCATATGAGAACTGGCTTGCTGAGCCGGTCGACAGCGACACGCGATCGCCTTCTTCCGTCGTGAAGCTAAAATTAGACGTGGTTGAGGTTTGCGCTTGTGCCTGGAACTGTTGGGTTCTCACCGCAAACGGTGTGGTGGAAGATACCTGTTGAAAATCAGGAAATTGGCTGAAGATATTGGAAATGGAAGACATGAACCCTTCCTTCCTTGCATGGGTGGTAACAAGAGGAAGTATTAGAGGGAATTATCGGCTTCACAAAGCCCAATCTGAATGATTCTCAAGATCGAAAAGCCAAAAGATTTCTCTTGGTTTCAAGCATACATTTCTAGGTAAATCTGAAATATTCCCTTACGCCCATCAGGAGAGAAGGGGAGTTCTCGTCGTGCCAATAAGGCCTGGGTTTATTCCCCCTTCTCCCCCGTCATTGCGGCAGGTGGTTGGCCGGAATCTCTCTTTTCTTTTTTTGTTAGATGCCTGCCAAAAACCGTAGGTATGATCGAAGGGGAATCCCTTGGTTGTTCAGTGGTCAATTGGCATTCTGAAGGGCTTCGAAGATGGGGCGAGGGTTGGGGAGGGGTTCCCATTGGAGGATGCCGAGAGAGTCGTCGACGTAGACCGGGTGCCGCATGCCGTTGAGGACGCTGGCGACGCCAGGGGTGCTGGTGAGAGTCCATAAGGCTTTTCGTGAAAAGGATTCTTTGTGTTTGTCTTCCGGTAGTAGAGGGTCCATTACTTCCCGTAATTCCGCAAGTTTCTTGGCGCTTTTTTGTGCCGCTTCCATTCGCATGACTTTCAAGAGTGCGACCAGTTCAGGAACATATTTATCTCGCCAGGATTGCCAAATTTGTTCTTCTTCCTTCCGCCCCGTGAAATGTTTGGTAAGCAGTTGAAAGACCCGATTGACATGTGGGGCGATCGTGTGGGATTCGATTTGATCCCAATGTTCTAAGTTTTGTACGGACTCCCGCACGCGTTTGAGTTCCTCGGCCCAATTGAAATACTCCAGGGGCGATGTGCCTTTTTCCGGTTGAGGAATGTTTGGTCCGAGGACTTGTTGGTAATCATGTTCCAGTGCCGCCACTTTTGGTTGTTGGGCTTCAAAGTTGGTGTTGGAAATTTCGGCTTGAGGGTCGGCGAGCCGAATCATCCCACCGCCTTTTCCGGGTATGGCGTTCAGTGGCCGATTCACGAGCACGGCGATTTCCTGTTCGCACGCCAGAGACAAAACGGTGTGGGCATGGTCTTTCCCGGTATTGTGTGTAAGAAGGGCTCCGGTTTCAAAGAGATTCATGGGCAATTGCACCACTCGAAAGTGATGTTGGTTTTTCCCTGCCTGATGCGCAGCAGCTTGGGCGGCTTCCAGCATACGTGACAGTGAGGTGGCTTCAGGGTCGTCAGGTTTTGCGGTGCAGGTATTGGATGAGACGCCATAATATTGCAATCGACCTGCCGCCACTTGAGATTCCAAGTAGATAAAGGCTTGCTCGACTCGTCGATAGAATTCCTGCCGGAGATCATTGAGTTGGATAGTGTTGATTGTGAGGTTTCGATTCTTGGCCTCTGACAGAAAATATTCCGGATTATGGAGAAGACAAATATCTAATGTTGCCAGACCCAGACGGTCGAGTGACATGGTGAGTTGTTCTTCCAGAAACTCAGGATGGAGGCAATGCCAAATGCCTTCCCCGTATTTCACCATTTCCGGAAAGGGCTTGCCGGCTTGTTCTCGAGATTCTGCTCGAGCCAGGTTGTTTCCTTGAACATATCCGATTTTGGACACAAGAATGATTTCTTCTCGCGTGATGAATCGTTTTGCGATGAGATCCTTGACGACCGTTCCGACTAACCGTTCGCTTTGGCCATCTGCATAATTCGTGGAGGTATCAATGAGATTACAGCCGTCTTGAAGGGCTTTCTCCAAGGCATTTCGATGATCGTCCACGCCCAGACTAACGCGATAGCCACCAAAGCCAATTCGAGATGTTGTTAAGCCTGTCGAACCTAATGTTGTATAGCCATGCGAAGAGGGGCGTGAGGTTCTGGCGCTCGCTAAGATATTGGCGACATAGGTGCCGGTGCCTTTCGGTGTGGCCTGTCCGGGTAGGCCCTCTGTAGTCAAGGCTTGGCGCGTTTCCCCTGCTTGCGGATTGTGGAGAGCGGCCGGGAAGGCTTCCGGATCGGTGAGAGGCGCTTGGCAAGCAAAGTTTTTACAGATGTACAAAGCGGCTTTTCCATCGACGGGTGTTTTCCCTGCGAGGAGTGGGTGAGACGTTTCCACGGCTGTATCCTCGTGGTACGCCATGATTCGATAGGGAATGAAACAGCTATTCACCGCAGTGCGGAGTTGTGCGTAACCTTTGGCGTCTGTGCCGCCCACGAATGCCAATTCAATCGGCCCCCGAAGTAACAGATCGACGACCATTAGGCTCTTGGGAAACCCGCGAGGTACTTGTCCGATTTGTTGCCCATAGGCTCGAACCGCATTCGTGGCGGCCGTGCGAAAATCTTCCCGATCAAAATGAAATGAAAGGCGGGCCAGAACCGAAGCTGCGACGGCATTGCCGCTTGGGGTCGCGCCGTCGGCCCCTTCTCGTCCTCGCAGAATAAGTGTTTCATGGTTCACGGCAGTGGTAAAGAATCCGCCATGTTCGCGATCTTCAAAATCTTCCACGATTCGTTCCGCTAAGCCGACGGCTTCGTGGAGATACCGTTCGATTCCCGTGGCTTCATAGACCTCCAGCATGGCTTCCGCGGCATAGGCGTAATCCTCAAGACATCCGTTCAGATGAGCTTTGCCGTTGCGGTAGGTTCGCCATACATAATTGTCCGGTCGGGAAAGGGTTGTCAGGAGAAAATCCGCCGCTCGGATGGCACCGTCAAGATATGGTTGGTGATTGAATACGCGTCCGGCTTCGGCCATGGTGCCGATCATCATGCCATTCCACGCCGTAATAATTTTATCATCAAGACCTGGCGGGATGCGGGTGAGACGGGCTTGATACACCAGGGGGCGCACGCGATTAAGAGTGCCTTGCAATTCTTCCGGTGAGCCCCCTACTTCTTTGGCCACTGTTTCAAGCGATTTGGGCGTGCGAGGGATGCTGGTTTTTTCCCAATTGCCTTCTTCCGTAATATCGTAATAGGCGCAAAATCGCCTGGCGTCTTCTTCGTCCGTGACGACTTCACGAATTTGCTCGGGCGTCCAGACAAAGAACTTGCCTTCGACCCCTTCGCTATCCGCATCGGTGGCTGAATAGAACCCGCCTTCAGAGGCGGTCATTTCCCGGAGAATATAATCCAAAGTTTCGGTCGCCACGGTGCGGTACCGTTCTAACCCAGTGGCCTGAAAGGCCTCGACATAGGTGCGGGCCAACAGGGCGTTGTCGTAGAGCATCTTTTCAAAATGGGGAACCAGCCATTCATCATCGGTGGAATAACGGGCAAAGCCGCCGCCGATATGATCGTACATGCCCCCGGCGGCCATGCCGTCTAGGGTCTTGGTGACCATAGCGAGGATCTTTTCTTGTCGACTCGCATGATATTGACGAAGCAGAAACGACAGGCCGGTGGCTGGCGGAAACTTTGGGGCGCGGCCAAAGCCGCCGTAGCGTGCATCAAAATCACGAGCGAACTGTTTCACCGCGTTTTCAATGTCTGCTTCACCCACCGCTAAGGGGGAAGCCGGTTGGAGGGCGGAGCGCAATTTGGAGGTGAATCGTTCGGCTTGTTGGATGATGCTTGATTGATCTTTGAGCCAGGCTTCTCCAATGTTCTTCACAATGGATCCAAAGCCAGGCCTTCCCCATTTATCGGTGGGTGGGAAATAGGTGCCCGCAAAGATCGGCTCTTGGTCGGGCGTCAGAAACACGGTCATGGGCCATCCGCCATGACCCTGATTCATGGCGGTGGTGGCTTGCATGTAAATTTCATCGATATCCGGCCGTTCTTCGCGATCGACCTTGATATTGATGAAATAGTGATTCATCAATTCTGCGATGGCTTGATTTTCAAACGACTCCCGTTCCATGACGTGACACCAGTGACAGGCCGAATACCCCACCGATAAGAGGATCGGTTTATTGAGCTCTTTGGCCTGCTTGAGTGCCGCTTCGCCCCATGGGAACCAATCCACCGGATTGTGCGCATGTTGCAGCAAATAGGGACTGGTTTCGTGAATGAGACGATTGGGTTGGTGTTCATGTGAAGATTGCGTCATAAAAGAGCGTTCATTTCACCTCAGAGGGTATCGAGGGTGGTGGCCAAATTTTCTCAGCATTTTCTGGAAGCTGGAAACACGATTGATTATTTCGTTTCTCCAAGGCTTCGTTCGTACAACAGAACTTTCCAACCTTCCGTTTCAGAAATAAACCCATTAGGTTGAACGACTGGGAGCATGCCGGTTCCGGGAACTCGGCCGGTTTGCCCCATGCTGCCATTTTTGAGGACCCACATCATTTCTCCAGGCGTACGAACCTTGTTAAATTTTGGATTGGTGAAATTTCGTGGTTGGATAGGCAGATTTTTAGCTGCCGCTCCGTCGCCTTTTCCTTCTGCCCCGTGACAACTGATACAGCCTCCACGCCCCAGAAATATTTCTTTCCCTTCGGCCAGGATCTCCGGTGTGGCTTCAAAGGGAGGTTTGAAGGCTTTGGCGGCTTTGAGTTCATTGGCGGGCACTCGAGAAATTTTAATGTTAAATTCCCCTCCTGCGGTGCCGTATCCAGCCGGGTTCACGGCCCATGCGGGAAGCGTCGGCATCAATGCGACAAGCAGGCCAATCAGGTAAGCCTTGTGTGTCATGGGAGCCTCCTTTACTGTCTTAGTGGTTGAGGAAAATGAATTCCCTTCAGGAGATATGAAAGGCGGACCATTATTTGGCTTAGGGTATGGGTAGGCAGGATACCAAGCCCTCCAAATACTGGGCAATGCCTGGATTCTTATCCGACGTGTGATTCGGCAGAGAAAACGGCCTTCTTGGGCTGATCAATTGGGGGAGAGGGTTGTGATACAATGGCGCGTTTTCATTTCCTGGAAAGCTGTTTGAGCGAATGGCATGGCATTAAATAATCACAATCGACGAAAGTTTGTCGCCGGGATGACGCGTCGTATTGCTCAACTTCGTGCGCAAACCGAAAAAAGTTTAGATTTTGCCATTGAAACCATGTTTCACGAGCGGACCGAGGCGTATTTACATGTGGAGCAGGGCTTGTTGGAAGTTGATCGGATGTTGGAATTGGTTGAGGAAGAGGTTGAACAGATTTGTGAGCTCAATACCGCTCAACGGTTGGAGGCTCGATTGGAGTTTATTGAAGATCGGTTTGAGGAATTCGAGAGTGAAATTCGACAGCGTCCTCGTCGAAGGCGCAATAAAATTAATTTGTTTAATTTCTTTAAAGCGGCAGCTGGGGGCGGTGGCGACCCAATGGCTTCAGGCGGTGAAGTCCGATCCGCTATTCAGGCCTTTGAAATTTTAGGAATCGAATTTGGTTCGTCATTATTGGCAGTAACCCGGGCGTTCCGCGAGCGTGCGAAAAAACTTCACCCGGATAGCCGGAAGGGGGATCGTAGTTCCGAGCCCGAACTTCGGAAAATCATTGAGGCCTATCAATATCTCAAAACCGAATATTTCGGGACAGGTGGTTCGGAATCTCCCCAAGGGCCATTCTAAGTCTAGAAAGGGATTGGTTTGGTGCCACGCGTATGCCCTTGGGGCAATTCATCATGGTGAGTTAGAGCAGTTGTTTGACGGTTTCTGGAGGGCGGGCGAGGATGACCTGGTCGCCCTTCTGGACGAGCGGACGTTGAATGAGGTCGGGTTGTTTAATCATGATGTCGAGGAGTTCATCATCCGTGAATTGGGATTGGGCGAGATTAAGACGCTTGTAGATGTCTTCCTTTTTTCTAATGACGTCGGAAGACTTCAGGCCGGCTTTTTTGAGGAGTCCCTTGAGCTTTGATTTTGAGAAGGGCTTTTCATAATAATTGATGGCCGTATAGGGTAGGCCGCTTTCCTCGACCAGCTTGATGACCGTCCGGCAGGTGGAGCAAGTGGGTTTTTGATAAATCGTGATTTCCGACATCCTAGGATCTCCTTTATGAGGGTGAGAGGTCTCTCCTTCGTAACCTTGACCTCCATTTTGAGGCCATGCTACAAGCTGTTCCGCCTACTGAATGCTGTCTGACCTGTGACGATGTAATGAGTGAGGATGTGTGATTAGCATGAGCGACCCGACTGTATCTCACGAATTTTTCTGTGCTACGCCAACCGAGAGAACCTTAAAGGATTTGCGTATTAAACGTAAAGGCCAACCTGTCTATGTGATTGGTCATGAGGATCGATACAAAGGGCAGGAAGGGGTGTTCGAATTTTTTAATGTTCGGCTGGCCGTGGTGAAATTTCCGGATGAGAAAACCTTGGGCTATGATCCTCTCGATTTATTGCTGCCGTGCGAAATTAACGAAGATGGTGTCCCATTTTTTGAAATCCGCTATTGTGAGTCCTGCGATCAACTCTTTCCCTTAACCTCTGAAGAATTTCACATGGCTGAAGAGCGTCGGGAATGTCCTGAGTGTGCGCCATAAGTTTCGGCGGCCCTTTCTTACTTTTCTAGTCCAGGAAGTTTTCGGGTTCTCTCTTTAAGCACATGGAGTCTGGGAGTGAATCTCGTTAAGACGAGAGCGCGATTGGGGAATGGGTAGAAGGTGTGCTGTTATGCAGCGCCATCGCCCCACCGGAGTTTTGTTCGGAGAACTTCAAAATAGCTTCGGCCGGGAAATCGGATCAGTTGGGTTCGGTGTTCTGAAGCGAAAATTTCCACGATATCGCCTGTGAAAATTTCCTCTCCCTCTTGCCCGTCGACAGTGGCCATGGCCGGTTCTTGACTGGTGAGTTGAATGGCAATCGAAGCCGTATTGGGCGTGAGGAAGGGGCGATGAGACAAGGTGTGCGGACAGATGGGGTTAATCACCAGGGCTTCAACGCCAGGGTCAAGGATTGGCCCGTTGGTTGAGAGGGAATAGGCTGTGGATCCCGTTGGTGTTGACACAATTAATCCATCACTTTGCATGTTCGTCATGAATGCATCGTTGACCGATACGGTGGTGGAAATCATCCGAACCAAATGGCTTTTACTCACCACTACGTCGTTGAGAGCTGAATAGGAGCCAATGACTTGATTGGCTCGTCGGATATGAACTTTCAGCATTAACCGGGCGTCCAGGTGAAAGTTACCGGAGAAGATTTTCTCCAACGCCTGCGGCAAATCATCAAAATTTATTTCCGTCAAAAATCCCAACCCCCCCATGTTGACGCCCAAGATGGGAATGCCGCGTTCTTCGACCAGGCGTGCTCCGCTTAACATCGTCCCATCGCCTCCGAGAACAAGAAGAAGATCCGCTTCCTTCGCAATGCGTTGTCGTTCAGGGCACGAGGGCTTGGGCGGCATATCGGTTGAATCAAGAAGAATGGTTTTGTGATAGACGCGTAGCCAGGCTTGAACCTGCTCTACTCGTTCCCGCATGTTGGGCGCGGAGGGTTTCGTCAGAATGCCAATAGTTTGAAAGGTAGTCATCACTTTTGAGGGGTGTTCTCGTTTAGAGAACCGATGGTAGTCTCTTAATGAAGCCGTTAGCAAGTTTAGAATGCCTTCAATAACTAGGCAAATTTTTCCTTATTTTGGTGCTTTCATTGAGCCAATTTTGTTGGTAAAGTTTGTCGTGACAGATGTTCAAACTCCCGACGGTATCGCCTAACGTTGCTTGACAGTTTTGGGGGGGCAGGGATAGACTGAAATCATGAATTTTCCTTGTGATTGTTGTGTGTTCTGATTGCCAGTAGCGGGCGAAAAGTTTCGCATATAATCGGCTAGAGGAGGTACAATGTTCGAACGATTTACGGATCGTGGTAGGAAGATTATCATCCTTGCCAGAGAAGAAGCGGAACGGCACCAAAATGATTATTTAGGTACCGAACATTTAGTTCTGGCCATTCTTCGCGAGTCAGATGGCATCGCTCTGATGATCATCAAAAAAATGGGGCTGTCGCCCGAACAAATTCGTTTAGAAATTGAACGCAATCTTCCAGGTGGCGGCACGACTGTCACGTTCGGAGAAATTCCTTTTAGTCCTCGCGTCAAAAAAGTGATTGAATATGGTGTCGAGGAGGCTCGCCTCTTAGGCCATAACCATATTGGAAGCGAACATTTATTGTTAGGGCTTTTGCGCGAAGAAGAAGGTATTGGTGGGAAGGTGGTACGAAGTCTGGGAGCGAACCTCCTGACTGCGCGACAGTTGACTGTTACCTTTTTGCGAAAAACCGGGACAAGAGAGCGAGATAAAAAGAGCAGTACTCCAGCTTTAGATGAATTTGGAAGAGACTTAACGCAGTTGGCTCAAGAGGGAACCTTAGATCCTGTCATTGGTCGAGCCGATGAGATCGAACGAGTACTCCAAATTCTGAGTCGTCGAACCAAAAATAATCCAGCCCTCATTGGTGAATCCGGTGTCGGGAAGACGGCTATCGTCGAAGGCTTGGCACAGCGGATCATTGGCCTGGATGTTCCGGATAATTTGTTGAATCGACGCGTGATTGCCTTAGACCTTGGTTCTCTCGTTGCCGGCACTAAATATCGCGGACAATTTGAGGAACGCCTGAAGGTGGTGATGAAAGAAATTTCTCAGGCGGGGAATATCATTTTGTTTATCGATGAATTGCACACATTGGTAGGGGCCGGTGCGGCAGAAGGATCAATCGATGCCGCCAATATGTTGAAGCCGGCGTTGTCGCGTGGCGAAATTCAATGTATCGGGGCGACAACTCTGGACGAATACCGCAAGCATATTGAAAAAGATGGCGCGTTGAAACGGCGGTTCCAATCAATCCATGTTCAGCCTCCGTCCGTAGAAGAGACCATCAGCATTATTCAAGGATTGCGTGATCGATACGAAGAGCATCATGGTGTTGATTACACCGATGAAGCGGTTGAAGAAGCGGTAAAACTTACGGACCGATACATCACCGATCGGTTTTTACCTGACAAAGCCATTGATTTGATCGATGAAGCGGGATCTCGGGCAAAATTGTTGACCTATGCCCTTCCCCCTGAATTGAAATCGCTTGATCAAGAACTGAAACGTGTAGCCCGTGAAAAAGAAGTGGCCATTGGGCTGCAGAATTTTGAAGAAGCCGTAAAATTCCGCGAAGAAGAAGAGAAATTTAGAAAATTATTGGAGGATGCCAAACAAGATTGGAAGAAAAAACAAGAGAAAAATCGTCCGGTGATTACCGGTGAAGATGTGGCGTATGTTGTCTCAAAAATCACTGGTATTCCTCTCTTCAGATTGGAAGAGGAAGAATCCGAGAAACTTTTGCATATGGAGGATTACCTTCATAAACGAATTGTTGGACAAGAGGAAGCCATTTCTGCCATCTGTCGGTCTATCCGCCGGTCGCGGGCCGGGTTGAAGGATGCCAAAAAACCGATTGGTTCCTTTATTTTCTTAGGGCCAACGGGTGTCGGTAAAACGGAATTAGCCCGGGCCCTAGCTGAGTTCTTGTTTAATACCGATGATGCGCTAATCCGGGTTGATATGTCTGAGTATCAGGAGAAATTTACCAGTTCCAGATTATTCGGAGCGCCTCCAGGGTATGTCGGGTATGAAGAAGGTGGACAGTTGACCGAAAAAGTTCGGCGCCGTCCTTACTCGGTTGTGTTATTCGATGAAATTGAAAAGGCCCATCCGGATATTTTCAATGTGTTGTTGCAGGTGCTGGATGATGGCGTCCTGACCGATAGTCTGGGGCGCAAGGTCGATTTCAAAAATACCATTTTGGTCATGACTTCCAATATCGGGACCAGATTTATTCAAAAGGGTGTGTCATTAGGTTTCCAACGTGATGTGGAAACTGAAAATACCTCCAGAGTGAAGGGGGAAGTGCTGGGTGAACTCAAACGGCATTTCAGCCCCGAATTCTTAAATCGACTTGATGAAATGGTTGTCTTCCATCAACTGACCAAGGAGCATTTGGTCAGTATTGTGGACATCCTTATCGGTGAATTGAATGCCCGATTAGTGGAACGCGGGATTATTTTAGATGTGAGTCCCGAAGTGAAGCAATGGCTGATTGATGAAGGCTTTGAATCACAATATGGGGCTCGACCGCTTCGTCGCACGATTCAACGGTTTTTGGGCGACCCGCTTTCGGAAGAACTGATTAAGGGTCGATTCAAGGATGCCAAGAAGATCAAAGTCGTCCTTACCGATCAGACGCCAAGTTTCATCGAGGAAGAAGTCTTAGCGAGTGTCTGATTGGAACTAAGCCAGACTTGAACTGAGACAAGACCCTCAGAACACCGAGTTCTGAGGGTCTTGTTGTTTGTGGGGATAAGGGAATGAAGGTTGGGCAGGCGATCATTTTAGGTATTGAGACATCGTGTGATGAGACGGCCGTCGCCATCCTCACGGGAGAAGGACAAATCCTCGCCAATGTGTTGGATTCCCAGGTCGCGATGCATGCTCCGTTTGGTGGGGTGGTGCCCGAGCTTGCTTCTCGTCGTCATATGGAACGGGTAGAGGTTTTGACCAAAGAGGCCCTGGTTCGTGCTTCTCTTTCCCTGTCGGAAGTCACTGGTATTGCGGTCACCAATCGTCCTGGTTTAGTGGGGGCACTCATTGTCGGGCTGAATTTTGCCAAAGCCTTGGCCTATGCCCTGAATATTCCGTATGTCGCGGTAAATCATTTGGAAGGGCATCTGGCCTCCGCCTGGTTAGCGAATCCCGAGTTGGCGACTCCGGCCATGGTGCTTGTGGCGTCTGGCGGCCATACGCATTTGGCATGGGTTCCTCGTTCGGGCGAATATCAATTCGTCGGGTGGACATTAGATGATGCAGCAGGGGAGGCCTTCGATAAGGGCGCAAAGATGTTAGATTTACCCTACCCTGGTGGACCCGCAATCGATGCGTTGGCCAAAATTGGAAATCGGGAGGCTATTACGTTCCCGCGCCCTCAATTACATAGTGGTGATTTTACCTTTAGTTTTAGTGGGCTCAAAACGTCCCTTCTGTATTTTTTAAAAAAGGCTAAGGAAAATGGGGAGAGCCATTATTCATCAGCCGATGTCGCGGCCAGTTACCAGGAAGCCATTGTTGAAGTTCTCGTTGAAAAGCTCTGTCGGGCAGCACGTCAGTATGGAGCGAAGGCCGTTTCAGTCGTGGGCGGGGTGGCGGCCAATTCCCGTTTGCGGGAAAAACTTGAGGAACAGGCGCAAGCCAAGGGGTTGGCGTTAACCCTGCCGCCGCGTTCCTTATGCACCGATAATGCAGCCATGATTGCTGCTGCAGGGTTAGAAAAATTATCACGACAAGAACGGGCATCTTGGGATGAAGATGCCATATCGACTTTGCAATGTAAAAACGAACTTGTCGCCAAAGCCGCACTCTCCCCGTAAGTGTTGATCCTCAAGCACGAAGGAGTCAGGAAATTCCACAGGTACTTGGGAACCTTCATGGGTTAAAAGCCAATTATGTCGGCCGTATCGAGCGGTTATATCGTCGACGTATTCCTCCCGAAAAAGTTGTCACACTAGAGGTCGCCCGTGAATGTGCCGATCTGACCTTTGAAACTCGACGACAAATTGGCTTATTGGTAAACCGCCAGGGACAGGTGGAGACGGTGCTCATTGGCAATGGGCAGGAATTGGTTATTCCGCATTTATCCAGGACGCGTTCCGGCCTGCGGTTATTGAGAGGGGTTCGACTGGTTCACACACATTTAAAAAATCAACCGTTAACCCAGGATGATCTCACCGATTTGGCGCTCCTTCGCTTGGATTTGATCATGGCCTTGGGAGTCGGCCATTCGGGTGGACTGCAGGATGTCTATGTCGCCCATAATGTTCCCAGTTCGTCAAAAGAGCCAGGCTATGTCCAACTACCGCCATGTGCTTTTGAGGCCTTTCACCTGAATTGTCAGGAGTTTATTCAATCCTTAGAGCAGGATATGTTGAAAGGCTGTCAGGTCTCGCAAGAGGGCGTGCGGGAAGGACGTGCTCTGCTTGTCAGTGTGGGGACAGGCCATGTGTCTTTTCAACAGGAGCGGCTGGATGAACTTCAAGAGTTAGTTCGGGCACAGGATGTTGAAGTTTTGGGATGTGTGACCCAGCGTCCGGCAGCCATTCATCCCAAATATGTGGTCGGGTCGGGGAAAATGAAGGAACTGGCGATTCAGGCCCTGCAATCCGGTGCAGATTTATTGATATTTGATCAAGATTTGACGCCGGCTCAAGTCCGCGGCATTTCAGAGCTCACGGATCTTCGTGTGTTGGATCGGTCGCAAGTGATTCTCGATATTTTTGCCAAACGGGCACATTCCCATATCGGGAATATTCAAGTGGAGTTGGCGCAATTGCGATATCGGTTACCTCGATTAGCGCAATCGAGTACGGCCTTTTCTCGTCTGGCTGGTGGGATCGGGACTCGGGGACCTGGAGAAACGAAGTTAGAAACGGATCGTCGTCGCATACGTGAACGGATTCAACATCTCGAGCGCGATCTCACGTCGATAGGCCAGGGCCGGCAGGAGCAGCGAAAACGACGAATCAAACGCGGGCTGTCAGTGGTGTCACTTATTGGCTATACGAATGCCGGAAAGTCCACGTTGTTCAATGCCCTGACAAAGAGTCAGGTCTCAGTGCGAGATCGAGTGTTTGAAACCTTGGATACCGTGAGTCGAAATTGTCGGCTTTCCGGTTTGGGCGAAGTGATCCTCACAGACACGGTCGGATTTATCCGTGATTTACCGAAAGATTTAGTGGCCGCGTTCCAAACTACCTTGCAAGAGTTAGAGGAAGCGGATGTTCTCGTGCACGTGATAGATGCACATGCACCAAACCCTGCCCAACATATTTCCGCCGTGGATCACGTGTTGACGGAGTTAGGTCTGCATGAGATCCCCTGCCTTCGGTTTTTTAATAAAGGGGATCTGATGGCCCCTGACGATATGCAGCGGCTGTGTCAGCGGTATGAGGGGATTGGCGGGTCGGCGCTTGAGGAAGCATCCCTCCAATTGATTCAACAAGAAATTGCCGGTTTGCTAGGGATGTCTCCGCAGCCGCTCGTTCCAGTATTGAGAACGGATGTCGTAACGGTGAACCAGAACGTGTCGTCGGCCAATGGCGTAGGGTGAACCGCATGGTCGTTTCAAGAGGGCTTAAAAAAAAACACGGAGTCCCTTCCGAGGGTACGCAAGCTCTGGCCAGAAAACGTGTCACGCGTATACTGGCAACCTTACAGAAGACGATCCCCGATGCCAAAGTCTCCTTGGATTCCAGCAATCCATTAGAGTTGCTGGTCGCCACCATTCTGTCGGCTCAATGTACCGATGAGCGCGTCAATCAGGTGACACCGAATCTTTTTGCCAAGTATCGTACGGCCGAAGATTTTGCCAGGGCTGATCCGGCTGAATTGGAATCGCTGATTAAATCCACGGGATTTTATAAAAGCAAATCCAAACACTTGATTGGGTGCGGGAAAACATTAGTGGCCGATTTTCGAGGGGAAATTCCTCAGGCGATGGAGCAGCTGACCACGTTACCCGGTGTCGGGCGTAAGACGGCGAATGTGATTTTAGGGAGTTATTTTGGTGAGCCGGCTGTGGTTGTTGATACGCATGTCAAGCGTGTCGCCAATCGACTGGACTTGACGAGAAGTCAAGATCCCACCAAAATCGAGGAGGATCTTCAATCACTGATGCCCAAAGCGCAGTGGACGATCGGGGCGCAACGCTTGTTGTTGCATGGGCGTCATGTGTGCCAAGCCAGAACGCCACAATGTGACCATTGTTCACTGTATGATCTGTGCGAATGGGAAGGGAAACGAACGCGCGCATGAAAAGTATGACGGGATTTGGTAAACGAGAAGTGCTCTCACAGGGAACGATGGTGGGGGTCGAGATTCGATCGGTGAATCACCGATTTTGTGAAATCATGGCACGTCTGCCGAAAACGCTTTCGAGTATGGAATTGGAACTGAAAGAACAAATCAAACAGGTGTGTGAACGTGGACGGGTAGAAGTCATGGTGACGGTTAACGGCGCGGGGCCGGCCTCTAAAAAGGTGGTCACGTTGGATCGAGAATTGGCCCGCCGGTATATTCAGGAGTTGAAACAATTACAGCGGGACTGTCATTTGAGTGGAACCATTGATGTCAATATCGTGGCCGGGTTTCGTGATCTCTTTTCCGTCAATGAAGAGGCGGCACCGCTCCCGGACCTTTCGAAACTGGTGACGGGATTGACCCACAAAGCGCTCAGCGATTTAGAAAAAATGCGGAAGAAGGAAGGGGCGGTGTTGCAAAAAGATTTAACCCAACGCCTTCACGCGATTGAGGGACGGCTTCGCACCGTGCAGCAGCGTATTCCTGTTGCGTTGGAGGCCTCGGCTGTGCGGTTGAAGGCACGCGTCTCAAAATTATTAGAGGGCCATTCGGTCAATCTGGATCGAATCGCCCAGGAAATGGCCATGTTGGCTGAACGCTCCGACGTCACGGAGGAACTCACCAGATTGAAGAGCCATGTGGCGCAATTTCGTGCGGCCCTTAAGGAGAAGGGTCCGGTGGGCAAGAGGCTGGATTTTCTCCTTCAAGAAATGGGACGGGAAGTGAATACAATTGGGTCGAAGGCCAACGATGGGGACATCTCGACGGAGGTCGTGGAATTAAAGAGTGAATTGGAAAAAATCCGAGAACAGGTACAGAATATTGAATGACCATATGCTGAAAAGCGTGGCAGGAGTACGGGTATGTCCCTCGTAGGGAAAAAATTGTTATTTGTGGTCTCCGGGCCTTCCGGGGTAGGAAAGTCGACTCTATGTCGACATATCCTTGAGGGTATGCCTGATATTCGATTGTCGGTGTCCTGTACCACGCGTCCTCCGCGTTCCGGTGAGACTAATGGGAAGGAATATCGGTTTATTTCAGAAAAAGAGTTTCGCGCCAAAATTGAAGCGCATGCCTTTGCGGAATGGGCTGAAGTGTATGGTCGGCTCTATGGGACTCCTTGGAAAGAATTGGAGCAGGAGCCTGGTATCCAGACAGATATCTTATTAGATATAGATGTGCAGGGTGCGCGCCAAGTCATGAAAACCTTACAGAAGGCGGTGACGATTTTTATTTTACCCCCGTCGTTGGAAACCCTGCGGACGCGACTGGCGGGACGGGGTACGGATTCTTCCGAGGAGCAAAACCGGCGATTTCAAAAATCGCAAGATGAGATGAACAACTATTCGGAATACCAATATACGATTCGAAATGAAAACTTGGAGCAGGCCATTCAAGAACTCCGAGCCGTGATAACGGCCGAGCGTGTGAAAACGATACATATGGAGCCGGCTCAAGTGTTTCGATAAGGGCTGTTATGATGGAACCAAGTGCGCTACACTCAACGGTATAATTGTTTAACGTCACAGAAAGGTGAGGTGAGTTGATGGATGCATTATCGTTATTACCCCAACATCATCAAAAGGCATTCGATTCCCGCTATCGGATTGTGTTAATTGCGGCGCAACGTGCCAAGCAATTAGTCCGAGGTGCTTCCTCGAAGGGTGTCAGTAAGTTTTCAAAAGAAACATCCGTCGCGCTTGAAGAGGTTTTGAGCGGTGAGGTGCCGTATGTGATCGGGGATGAGGCGAAGCAGGCGATTCGTGAAGCCAAAATGGCTCATCAACGGCCGATTGATCCGGCGTTGTATGCACAACCGGATGAGAACGCGCAGGAAATCAAAAAAGAATTGAGCGTATATATTGATGATACAGCTCAACATGGCCTTGCTGAAGTTGAGTCGTCCTCTGACGAGGGGGAGTGATCGATCGTTCATGTCTACGGCGCCAATGACCGGGAAATGTGTGGTTCTTGCGGTAACGGGAAGTATCGCCGCCTATAAAGCCGTCGGTCTTCTGCGTCTCCTCACGCAACAAGGGGCTACCGTTCGTGTGGTCATGACGGAGTCCGCCACACGATTCGTCGCTCCGCTGACCTTTGAGGTGTTATCCGGTTCTCCCGTGACCGCAGATCTTTTTTCCGGCCATCAGGACATGCGGCATCTTTCACTGACGGAGCATGCCGATCTGATGCTCGTGGCTCCCTGCACTGCTAATACGTTGGCGAAGTTGGCATTGGGTCTTGCAGACAATGTCCTCGGAACGATGGCCTTGACCCTGCAATGTCCCTTAGTCATTTGCCCGGCTATGGACGGTGAAATGTGGTCCCATCCGACGGTGCAGGGACATGTGGGGACCTTACAAAATCGAGGGGCTATCATTGTGGAGCCTGAGAATGGCGAGCTAGCTTCAGGACAATGGGGGCAAGGGCGATTGGCGGCAGAAGAAACCATACTGGCCGCAGTGCAGCAGGTGCTTCAGCCTCGTAGAGATTGGGTGGGTGAGCGGATTCTTCTGTCAGCAGGTCCAACGAGGGAGCCCATTGATTCGGTGCGGTTTTTAAGTAATGGATCAACGGGAAAAATGGGATATGCCATCGCGGAAGCAGCGGCGGCACGGGGTGCGGAGGTCGTCCTCGTCTCCGGTCCGACTCAACTCCAATGCCCAAAGGACGTCACGCGGGTGCCGGTAGTGACGGCGGATGAGATGTTGCAAGCCTTAACCGCCCGGTTCGATTGGGCGACGACCTTGATCATGGTGGCGGCGGTTGGTGATTTCCGAGCCAAAGAGCCACAAGCCGGAAAAGTGAAAAAGGATCAATGGAAAGGGGAAGCCCTTCCATTAGAACGGACGCCTGATATTTTAATGGCGCTTTCCGCCCAACGAACGCATCAACGAATGATCGGGTTTGCAGCTGAAACCGATGCGCTGCTTGAGCATGGACAATCCAAGCTGCACAACAAACATCTCGATATGGTGATCGTCAATCAGGTGGGCGGAGAACAATCAGCCTTTGGAAATGATTCGAATGAAGTGATTATTCTCACTCCCAATTCGGCGCCCCTTCCAATCCACCGAATGCCAAAACGGCAGCTGGCCGATCTTCTCTTGGATCGCATTCACATGCTGGTCGTCTCTCCACAATCCCAACCTTCTCCCTCTTAACCCACCATCTCATTTGTTTCTCCTCTGCTTCTCCAGTATCTGTCATTTTATCGACCCAGCTCCGGTCCATGACCTTTTCAGGTGTCTTGTTTTTTGAGAATAGAAATTGCGCCAAACTAGATACAATGATCACCAAAAAGAAAAAACTTAACTTAAAGGGCTGGATAGCCGATAAAGAAATGTATGGAAGGATTCTTGATGAATATCGTGTTTTTAGGTTGGCTCGGCACGATCATTGTGTTGGCCTCACGAAAAACCTAATCACCCCCCCCCTGCCCGGAGGTGTTTCTGATTTTTCCCCAAAGAACCTTGTAGTTTCTCGGATTCAGCCCTTCCGGATGGCAAGGAGTCATGGTGGCTGATCAGCCGTCACTCCAATGCCTGTTCGACACTGAATTCCCCTATTCAAACTCATGATGCAGGGTTATCAGCGTGGAACTGCCCTCTCGTAGTCGTCGCTTTTCTTGAACCGCCTCCTCTGAAATCTCTCTGAAATTGGTGTTTTATCGGATAGAAATTTCCTTTTAGGAATGGAGGAAGGATAGCTGTGAACTACCCTGAGCTATATCCCATGGTATTTGTAAGGGAAATTACAGTTTTGAGTTTATTGGGAAAGATGGCCATAATAACCAACCCTGGAAGGGGGAACGCCTGTTGGCAACCTCAACAATATGGGAAAGGAGGAGGTTATGGGTGTTGGTCACCGTTTACTCGTGCTCATCAGCTTGATGTTTTTAATCTTGAGTTTTCCCTTGGTCAGTCAGGCAGAAGAGGAGGGGGGCGGATGGAGATTCGGAGTGACACCCCGCCTTTGGATTTCTGCTGCCACCATTCCTGATGAAGATAATGTCAGTAATGGGACGGTATTACTCCCTCTGTATGGCGCGACTCTCAGCGTGACCCCGGGCTTCGCCCCAAATCTGAGTGTATTGGCCACGGCGTTTCATGGGAGCAATGATGGAGATGGGGTCTTTCTTCCTACACGAACCGATGGAACGTTGGATATGGAGCGAACAGATATTGAGGTGTTGTTGCGATATGTGTTCCCTGGGACGGGAATCAATATTCATGCTGGAGGAAGATTTGTCAGATTTATTACCGAATTTGAGGCCGATTCGGGAACCTTCGATAACCGCGATGAAACTGAGCTATGGCTTGGAGAAGTTGGAGTTGGTTTGGTCAGAGAAATTTCTGAAGATGGTCATCATCGACTGTTTGCCAATCTGACCGGTGTTCTTGGAAATGGGGACAATGATTTTAAGGATAGTCAAGGGTTTCGATCTTCCGACTCTGATCTTTCAGTAGGAGCGGATATCAATGTGGGATACCAATGGTGGGTCACCACTTGGGCGAATGTCGGGCTCCGGTATCGGTCATTTGTGTTGACCACAGAAAATGATTTTGATCTCGATAAATTTGTGTCGATTCATGGGCCAGAAGCCTCCATTGGGCTCGTGTTTTAACAACGGCAACCCAATCATCGGGTCATGACAAAGATTTCATTGGGCATGTATTTTTTTGGCATGTTAGGGCTGCTGATTGGGCTTCCAATGGATTCTGCCCTTTCGGCAGATACACGAGTAGCCATGATCGTGGGGAATAGTGGCTATATCCATAGCCGGGCTCTGAAGAATCCCCGTCAGGATGGGGATGCGTTATCAGAAACCTTCACCCGATTAGGCTTTCGAGTAATTCAAGGGCAAGATCTCTCCAAATCAGCCATGCAGGATCGGCTTCATGACTTTTATGAAGCGCTTGAAGAAGCTGCTGTGGGAGTATTCTTTTATGCCGGACATGGGTTGCAACTGAACAGTAAAAATTTCCTGGTGCCCGTCGGGTTTGATCCCAAAGAAGACGCCTTATTAGGAGACCAACTCATTGGGCTGGAAAGTATATTGAAAGAAATGACGAGTCGGACTCCGGTGAATCTCGTGTTTCTCGATGCCTGTCGAGATAATCCCTTTACGACCGCACTGAATGTTCGTATGGAGACAGGGCGATCTGTGGCCATTGATCAACAGCGAGGCGTACAAGTAGTGGGGACGGGGTTAGCAGAAGTAAAGGGAAGAACAGGGACGCTCATTGCCTATGCGACGCAACCTGGAAATGTCGCTCTGGACGGAGCCGGGGAAAATAGTCCTTTTACGTTAGGATTGTTGGATCATATTGAAACGCCAGGTTTGGAGGTCCGTGATTTATTGATTCGTGTGCGAGCCAGTGTGGTGAAAGAAACGAACGGGGCACAAATTCCTTGGGATCATTCTTCACTCATGGAGCGTTTTTATTTTAAGCAGAAAATATTTCGTGCACCACCTCCACCGTGAGTGGGGTTCTCTCAGAATGAAAAATCAATTAATGGTGAAACATTGGCGTAAACGGTACGACTCACCCTGAAAGTTCGGAAGAAGGATTAAGTCTGGGGCCGAGCGTTTGAGGGTTGCCCAGATGGAGGAGTCTCCTGTTTATGTTCAACCAAAGGAGGGCGATCATGGTACCGAAGTGTTGCCTCATGGTGTTAGTGGGCTTCAGCTTGTCATTTGGGCAGGTTTTGGCTGAAACAACAGAACCTCCACCATTAACAGTAAACCTTGAGAGGAATGTGTATTTTCAAAATGCCAATGAAGAAGATGTTCTGGTCATGGCAGGTGTGTATGAGGTTTCTAGAGTGGATGAAGCGATAAAATTGAGTGGGAAAAATTCTGATGGCCAAATGGAGCCGATATTGATTAAGGCAATACCAACCGAAAATGATCAAGGTATTGAGCAGCCTGAAGTATCGACATTTCCTATTGGAGAAGATGAAATACACGTGGTTTTAGAGCTTCCAGGTGGTCGAGGGTTAGGCGCTATTGGCACATTTAGTGGCATTCACTCACGGGCCGCCTCTGCCTATAAGCCAGAAGATGCCTATATCACCGTGTATCAGAATTCTGGTTTCAAAGGGAAGTCCAAAACTCTTTACTTTAAAGATGGAGTGGCAGGAGACTTTAAACAATGTCTCGACAATAAGACTTCATCCTTTATTTTGGTGGCACCAAGAGGAGTGTCTATCACCTTTATGGATAAACGTCCCATCTGCTATCGAAACTGTTCTAACCGACAGGCTACGTGGTGGGGAAATGGGGTGGCTAAAAGAGTGGATAGTTGGGAGTTGAAGAAATGGGGCCTTCATGATGAAATTACCGCGTACGAATTCAGAGTAGATGGGTATGTCCCACGTTGTAAGTTTTGTAGAAATATTGCAGGATCAACAGTTAACAGCCCTCGGTGTTGACAAATGTGGTTGTTTCAGAAGGATTGTTTAAAAGATGTCAACCTTGGGTATGGGGAATAACTGCTGTCGGAAGAGGTGGGAGATCGAAGGAGTGCGGGGCTTGTTAGTCCCGCACTCCCATGAGGTGCCATGCCCCCGCGTACTATCGCCTGACCTAGGTTGCCCGTTAATATAGAGGGCTCCGAAAATGTCGCCCATTCATTATGGCTAATCAATTTCCGCCAATCTTTCATTGAAGAAGGAGAGATTTTATTATGAACCACTCGTTGTTGTTTTTTACTCCTGTTCTAGCGTAATTCGTCCTCAGCAGCAGTGTATATCTCCTTCCTTGAAAAACATCCTAACGGTTCTTTTGGTGGCCATTAAAAGATTGGGGCCAATGGTGGAGTTGTTGCCCATGGGGAATTCGATCGGGAGAAAAGTTTGAGATATGATTGCTCCTGAGTATCTTAGGAGTTGCCTTTTTTGTGAAGCCGCCAATATCCCCTCAGGTTGTTCCAGTTTCTGATCATCAGAATGATTAACACGACATTGACGGTGAGGCGAAATAGTAAGATGACTGTTTTGGCCACCGCATGATTCGGTTCAATGCCGGAAAATTTAATGTCGAAAATCGTTAAGATGTCGACCATTGATTCAAATATATTCTCTAGTGTGAAGATGAGCCAATTTAGGTACGATCCGTTTCCTTCCACAATGAAAAAATTCGGGAATTGACCGTGTAAATTCTGAAAAAAGAGGCCGAACATGATGAACAGCCCCACGACACAACTACACTCCATCACAAGATCGTCCTGGCCGTAGCTATACTTCAAAGATTTTTCGCTACGTTTTTTTAAGGTGGCTCCCCACCCCACATAATAGAGCGATAGAATCCCCAAACTCATACATAACAAAGGAAGCCATGTAAACAGTACGCGTGCGCTTTCGGCAATGATCAGATAGAGGGAGACAAAGGCTAAATGTGGCAGGCACTCCATGGCCAGTTTTCTGGTGGTAAAAGGTGGATGGCTTTTGAGATATTTTCCCACTATTGGTCTCCTGATGATCGAGGATCGTCTGGCTGGGGAGAGATGACAGCTAAGAAATTCCTCTGTGTTTTTTCGGAAGAAATCCGCATTGCCTGAGAGCAGGTAGGCTTTCTTAGCCCTCCGTGCCTTGAAAGAAGTGTGGTTCTTTTTGGCGATTACATGAGTTTCTTACAGGGTGATCCCTATTGTTCTTGGCTAGCCATATTTAGCTCATACAGAATTATTTGTAATGGGTCCGGGGTCGGCCCGCTTAGTTGCTCAAGATGTTCACAGGATCGAGCCATTTCACAGAAGAGGGGTGGAGATCGGAAAGCTCACCCAAAGAGCATGGATTGAATCGTAGTTCTGATGGGGTATCATGATGTCCCCGTCATCTGGAGCGGGATTGATGATTTGATCAGTGAGCGTGTCAAGAGGGGCCGTCCCCTCTAGTCCTTCCCCGTGGGATGAAATCACCAGAGGGGGCCGGACAGGGGAATGGGGAGCTGAGGAGTGACTACGGAAATGGCTTAGTGGATTGGTAACAGGAACGTTTTTCTCTCTCTGGAAAAGACTTAGGTTAGGAAGAATGAGGGTGAGATGTTGTGGGTTTTGGTATTTTCATATGCAAGATTTTTCGTGCGGCAAATAACCCAAGAAAGGGAATGACCTCGGAATAGAGTTTGTTGCCCTGAAAATACAAGGACATCGAAAAAGCCAGCACCGAAATCAGCAGTAAGGATACTGAAAAAATGGTGACTATTTTTCGATTGGGAGATGTGACCCCAATAAATCCTGCGGGGGTCATCACAAGACTGATGGCGCCCACGATGATGATCGCGACCAACATGCCCGAGGCTTTTAAGTTTCCATAGACCTCATTGATCCACGTGTGTTTGGTGATGAGGCCGATGCTTCCGACTACCAAATACACGTTAATGCCAAGCATCAGGCGATTCAGTAGCACGTGGTTGTACCACAAAATAGCGGTCGTCAAAATGGCCACGAGACTGCCGGCTGCAAACGGACCGAGCCAGTCTTGAGGAATCCTTGGGTCAATCCAGGCAGCCGTGATTAGGAAAACCGGAAGCGGAATCAGTTCGAGAAACTCAAACAAGGTGAATGATGGTTTCATTGAACCCTTTCAAACATGTATTGAATTCGCACTGACTTTAGCCACAGATTCCTGGTGATATGATTGCGAGTATTTTAGGTATTCGATTATGGTAAATCCATCATACCTGGAGTGGGTGGGCAATCCAAAAACTAGGGGCTCCCTTAGGGAGCATCGGACGAGGGGAACAATGCCTGGAAAAGATTGGGTCCGAGAATCTCGATTCGGCCGGTGGTTCCTGACCACCGATATTTGGTTAGAATACGTCTTGAGGATAGCTATTGTTGACCTCAAGCAGCTCATAACAACCAACGTGACCGACATGCCTCAGATATTGGATATCGGGTGTCATCAGGGCATGGCCTTTGAACTTTTAGAAGAACATTTCCACCCGAGGAAAATAATCGGGGTTGAAATTGATCGTGAACAGATCGGGTTGGCTCAAGAAGCGGCCAAGCGTTGCCAGTGCCACGTAGAATGTGTGCAGGGGACGGTGTACGATCTTGATCTTCCCGACAGTTCTATCGATCTCATCCTCTGCCATCAACTCCTTCATCATCTGTCTGACCAGCACAGTGCCTTGGATGAGTTGCATCGCGTACTCGTGCCGGGCGGTCTCATTCTCATTAGCGAATCGTGCCGATCCTTTCTGAATTTGCTCTGGGTGCGACTTTTTTTCCGGCATCCCAAGCAGATTCAAAAAACGGCTCAGGAATATGTCGAGCTCGTCAAATCCAGGGGGTTTCTTATTCACGATGCCGAAATTCAACCCTCCATTCCCTGGTGGTCACGAAAAGATTGTGGGCTAACGGAAAGAATGGGATGGCCGCAAAAGCCACAGGAACCTACCGAGGTCTTAATGGTTGCCCGAAAACGATGTTGAGACGCTATGAGGCCGAGGAACCCTCAGGGCCGGAACGTTTAATCCACAGATCCCAGAAATCCATCTATCTTGAAAGCCTTGTTTCGACAAGGAATGAGAAGGTCGAGTGAGGATGGACAAAAAATGACCAACCCTAAAGATGAATGTGAATATCGGTTGAGCGATCTGAAATTCGTTCCCGGATCTGATGTTCAGAGAGTGCACGCAGGAACTTGGAGCAGAAAGTGGATGACCGGGACTGCTAGCCATCGACCATACTCGTGGACGAGCTTTTGGCGGGGAGGTGTCAGTAGGGCGATCGGGAACACTTCAAAAACTAGCCATAATTGATCGGCGCACTTTATGACCTGCCAGAAATTTCCTTCTTCAGAATTTGCCGTTCAGCTTCGAGCCAATCCTCTAAGTCGTGTCCGTGCTCCTGCCCCCGTTGCATATAAAGTTCATACGCCCGATCAGCAATCCGTGAACCGAGAACTTCATAATAGGTATGTTGAGATTCCGCTCGCGTGGGCGGAGGAATTTGACTGGGGTTGGACTTGCTGGTGCGAGTCGAAGACGCTGTTCGGCGAGGCGCGGGTTTGGTCTTTGGCGTGTCCTTTGTCCGAGCGGTGGCCTGTTTGGGTTTTTTTGCCGGCGTTTCCTTGAGGCTTTTTGTGGGTGTTTTTTTAGATTTTTTCGCAGGTTTTTCCATGGGCTCATCTCCTATGACCAAGAAAAAATTGCTAAAAAGCGTGGGCCGCTAGCCCCCCCAACATTAAGCCCTATTTTACCCTTCTGCGTGTAAGTAATAAACCTTCCTCCAAGAAATGGTGAGGAGCAACCTGGGATACGTGTAATTCTCCCGCCATAATGACTTGAAAAGTAGACGATTTCGGCTTGGTCTCAAGGAGTTGGGGCGTAGGTTCCCCGCATTCCGTGGCTGAGTTTTGTATTCACTATATCTTTGAGATCATCTTCTATGGATGATACTCCCCTCAACTTTACCTGGATTGGTTGGTTGGTACACGCCCTTGTCGATGATTATTCCAGGAAAGTTTTTGGATTTTTCTTCCTCCTCATAAATGGGACTTCGGAGAGTTTGAGAAGGGGGTCTTTGGAATCTGTCACCGTGTTTTTTTAAATAGGCAGTATTGCGGCTTAGTAGGAGCGCCAAATCCGATCAGAGATTTTCCCATGATTCAAGGCGAAGAAGAACTGTTAGGATAGCAAAAAGAGATAACAATCATGATCATGGAGGATCATATCTATAGACATGTAAGGAGTGTTTTAGCAATAAAGAGAGGGGGTAATTGTACGGGTGAAAGACTGGCGGAGAGGGTGGGATTTGAACCCACGATCCCTTTTGGGGACAACGGTTTTCGAGACCTTAAGGTATCAAAAGTAAGGGTGATCTAAGTTTGGATAAAGAATAATGTCTCAGTGGTTCTATTGAGAATTGTCCCAAGATTGGAGCTGCATCTGGTCGCATAGGATGTGAGGAGTTTGAGGGGAAAAGGGTACCTTTACGGTTACATCCTCCAATAGCCCACCACACAGAGCTTACGATATAGGAGGCCCACGCTTTTGCGCATCCCTTAAGACCAAGTTTTGTGAGGAGTTAGGCTTTTGGTAAATGAAAATTACTAAAGAGACAAATTAGCTAGGGCAAACTGCTGTATCGTCTGATTCCAAATAGCGGCAGATAACATATCTACAGAGAGCCGCTAGAGATTTTCGAGAATGTGTGCGCGTTTCGTCTGGTATTCCTCTTCGCTGAGTAAGTTAGAATCTCGGAGTTTTTGGAGATTAAGAAGTCTATTTTCGGTATCGTCTTGCTTGGTGTTTGCTGATGGTCCTTTGGCCAACTCCTCTTGAATTGAGTTATCAAGCGCTCGTATCCAGTTATTGTAATGACCGCTGATTGTATTTCGATTCCGATCTTCGCTGTAGGGTTGGTATCTAAGGTTTTCGCTTTTTACATAAATTATGCTGTAGCTCTCGGTTGAGTAGGTGATGTTCATCCACGCCTTGTGCTGGATTTTGTATTGTAGTTGACATCTGATCAACCCAGGTTCCACATCCTCCATTATGTACTTAACGCGCGGATCTCCCGTACTCCGCATAATGGCCGCTTTCACATCAGCGAGCGACTGCTTGGCCCCATCAACCTGGGGCACGCTGGCATTGGTCACGTTATAGAGGAAACGGGGACAGCCTGCTAGGAGAAAAAAACAGGCTATGAGCAGCAAAGGTCTTCTAGTGTTCATTTCCGCACCCTCCCGATGATGAGTCGTGAATCGATCTGTTTTCCGTTCATGATGAAGAGACGAGAAATTCTTTTTCCCTTCGCTAAAAGCCCATTCTTTCCCATCTCTGCTAAATCTATCTTCCTCGGGGCTATTAACCACTGCTGGACGGTCTTGTCCTGATAATCGGTGGCCACCATTTATCCATAAGCCAATACCCTACAATATTCTTTTAATAAAGGAAATGTGTGGAGGCATGCATTGGGTATAACGAAAATCTATGCGGGCTGGGGTTCTGCGGGTTTAATATGGGAAGTTTTCTACCCAAGGGCAAGGGAGAGGATTTCCTGTTCAGATCACCGCATAAGATGGCGACGACACCCTGCACTGAAAGTAGTGTATGTTCTGAAATCTTGGTGGCCCAGATCCGGGCAATGATCATGTGTGAGAGGACGGTGCCCATCTCCGCCGCCAACTTGAGCGAGGATCAACGCGTTGAGCATCGGCGGGCATACACTTGGTCGTCCAAGCCAGCACCCGGGCTTCGAGACGCTTAGTGACTTTGTCCCGTAGGCGCTCCGCATGCCAGGCGAAGAGCCAAGCCAAGCGATCGGCTTTGAACCGTTAGCTCTAGCGACTAATGTAGCTGCCGTTGAAGGCTAATTTCGTGCGACCTTCGGCCTGAACGTTTCTTGCTCGGCTTTGCCGTTGAGATTTCGGTTACACTTACTCAGTTGTCTGACTTGGTGTGGGAAAGAGCACCTTCATAGCATATTGAAAATTATGGCGGTGTGCGCAGTCAGCAGCGAATTTCTCTCTCCCGTGAGCTAACCCTACCTATTACATCCAGCATTTACCCCTGATTTTCCGGTTGCCGGGTAGTCGTTACCTTTAAATTTCTAATTCCATCTTTAACAGGGAAAATACAGGGAAATTATTGCGTTTGAAATGGAGGAATTTTGGCTGAAAAAGGCAAATGAACAATGAAGGCAAGGGTTTTATCGTTTCCCACTTCCCACGAGAGACTTGAATAACAGGGAATTGAGGACATTGGAAAGAACTTCGCTGGAGGTCAGACGAATTTTTTGACATATTGGCTTGACTAAACCGACTAGTTGGTCTATTGTGCTGTGTATGGAAGTTACACGAACCCAGGAAAAAATTTTACACGCAGCCAAAACCCTCATGCTTTCCAAGGGGTATCCGGCCACCACGGTTGATGAAATTTGTGAGAGTGCCCAAGTGAGTAAGGGAAGCTTCTATCATGCGTTTTCCTCAAAAGAGGAATTGGGGCTGAGCCTCCTGGAATGGTATCACCAGGGAGGGGCCGAAAAGATCTTTGGTGGATCGTTTAACGATGTGAAAGACGCTAAACAAAAAATGTTTGAATTTCTTGATCATGTGGATCGATCGTCAAAGGAACTGTGGCACAACGGTTGTCTTTTAGGAAATCTTGGGATGGAGTTGGCCGAAACCAGTCCCAAAATTCGAATTGAAGTCTCCAGGAATTTTAAAAAACTAACTCATCGCTTGGAGGAAATATTTGAACCTGCGGCAAAAAGGAAAACCGCAAGAGGTGGTTCCTCCGCAAAGGAGTTGGCAGAGCAGTTTTTGGTCATGTTGGAAGGATCCATCATGCTTGCGAGGGTGAATCAGGACTGGAGTGTTGTGAAGCGGGGGTTTCAGAATTTTAAAGCCCATCTTCAATCACTGGCTCGATAGTTTTTATTTGTCATTAAATTAGACCAACTAGTCGGTCTAGTTTAAATGGATTAACCATGAAACTGTGTTTATTAACTCAACCAAAAGGAGATCACAAGATGACGACTCTCATGCAAACGATTGACGAAAACAAATTGCAAGAATTTATGGGGAAAATGGTGGGCGACCTTGGTGCCTCGACCAGTAGTGTCCTTGTTCTCATCGGACGGCGGCTGGGGTTGTACAAGGCCCTGGCCGAGAATGGTCCGCTCTCGGCTGAAGCGTTGGCGCAAAAAACAGGGACTTCGTCACGATACATTTTAGAGTGGGCTTCCAATCAGGCCGCCTCGGGGTACGTGGAATACGACCCAGCAGCAGAGCAGTTTTATCAAACGCCGGAGCAAGCCGCTGTGTTTGCCGATGAAGAGAGTTCGTTTTATTTGGGGGGAGGATTTGATTCGATCGCTGCCATGTTTGCTGATGAACCAAAAATTACGGAAGCGTTTCGTACCGGGGAAGGCGTGTCCTGGGGTACCCACGATTCCTGTCTTTTTTGCGGGGTAGCGAAATTTTTTAAACCCACCTACAAAGCCAACCTGGTTCAATCCTGGATACCGGCGCTGGCGGGCGTTCAGGAAAAACTTGAACAAGGAGGGAAAGTAGCCGACGTGGGCTGTGGGTATGGGCACTCCACGCTGCTGTTGGCAGAAACGTATCCCAACAGCCATTTTTATGGATTCGATTTTCACGAGCCCTCCATTATACAGGCCAAACACCTGGCGAAAGAAAAAGGGCTAAAGAATGTGACCTTCGGCATAGCGAAAGCGAAGGATTTCCCAGGGGAGTCTTACGACCTGGTCACCTTTTTCGATTGCTTGCACGATATGGGAGACCCGGCGGGAGCCGCCAAACACGTGTATAGCCAATTGGATAAAGATGGGACCTGGATGATTGTGGAACCTTTTGCTCACGATACCTTGGAACAAAACCTTAATCCGGTGAGTCGGATTTACTTTTCTTTTTCGGCGACAGTGTGTACGCCCTCGTCATTGAGCCAAGAAGTGGGCCTGGCCTTAGGGGCACAAGCCGGGGAGAAAAAACTCCGTGAGGTCGTGACAGCAGGAGGGTTTACTCATTTTCGACGCGCGGCTGAAACCCCGTTCAATTTGATTTTAGAAGCTCGACGGTAAATCTCTCCAGGCATGGGCCGTTTGTTCAATTGGTTCAAGTGGCCCTGTGTGCTGGGAGTATGCAGTGGAGGAATCAAGATTATCTCATAGGTCAGGTATTTCATTCACCTGAAGAAAGGAAAATTATCATGTCCAATCAAGCCATCCAAGAATACACCATCATCAATGGGGTGAATGTTGATCAGCAGGAAGAAACCGTTCAGGCTGTGAAGAACCAACCGGAGTTGGCCCAATTCCAGTTTCGAGCTCACAACCAGTGGCAGGGAGGAGGCCACAACCAGATTCATGTCGATAAGTATTATGGGACGTGCCAAGAGATTCAACGCGCCGAGCCCTTCGCACTCACGGCAGACCAACCGTCAACCTTGTTAGGCACCAATAAAGGGCCGAATCCATTTGAATATCTGTTGACGGCGCTGTCTTCCTGCCTGACCACATCCCTGGTGTATCAAGCCGCAGCTCAAGGCATAACGATAGATGCCCTAGAATCCGACTGCGAAGGGGATATCAATCTACAGGGAATTCTGGGTGTGAATCCAGACGTACGGAAAGGGTACGAGGAAATCCGCGTCAAGATCAAAGTCAACTCTGAGGCGGACAAGGAAGCGCTCCATCAATTGGCCCAAAACTCACCCATTCTTGACGTGATAAAAAATCCCACTCCAGTCAACATAGAGTTTGTCACAGAATGAATCTCTTCAGGCATGGGCCGTTTGTTCGAATGTTGTAAACGGTCCTGCCTACTGAGTTACGCATTGGATGAATCAAAATTGATCTCAAATTATTGATCGTATTCACATGAGGAAAGGAGACATCGCCATGGCCACTATTGGAATCTTAGGAACAGGCAGAATGGGCCTTCGACTGGCTAAAGCATATGGGGAAAAGGGCATCAACGTAGTACTAGCGTCACGAAACAGGGAAAGGACCCACGCCCTCATCCAAGCATTGGGCATACCCACCATCTCGCCGGGGACGTACGAAGAAGCCATGCAACAACCCTTCGTGCTCCCAGCTATCTTTCATCGAGATGGGTTACTCGATATTTTGGAGCCGTACCGTCAGGAGTTGGATGGCAAGATTCTCATCGATATTACTAACCCCTTCAATGACGACTACACGGACTTTATTTATCCGTGGAATACCAGCGCTGCCGAGCAGCTCTACAATCGGTTTCCAAAAGTCCGTCTAGTCGGAGCGTTTAAAAATGTGTGGTGGGAGGTCTTTGATGCCCCCTATTTCGGAGGCCAACCGAGCGATGTGTACGTAGTGGGCAACGATGAAGAAGCCAAGGGGGACTTTTTGGCACTCTCAGAAGATCTGGCTTTTCGCTTTATTGACGCGGGCCGTCTGAGTAATGCCCGGACGGTTGAACGAATGACCTTGCTCAGCGGCGAACTTGGCCAACGCTATCAGTTCTTTCCACGGATGAATTATCGCCTCCTTGGGGAAGAATGGACATCCGGAAAGGCTGACACCTTACCCAAATTGAGCCAAGCGATTCATGCTTAGCCGGGAGGGGGCTTGCATCATGAAGTTCCCTCAACTCTTTTCATAAATCCAATCAAGGAGGCACCTAGGTTACCACTAACGCTCAAGGACACCGTGTTTGACAAAGTATCTGGAATGACCATGAGAAAGTTTTTCCACCCGGTCAACGTAGAAAAGGCCGAGGGTCTGCTCAAAACGGTGCTACAGCAATCCCAACGGGATTTTTTCATTAATGGCACGATCACCAGTCATGCTGCGGTTCCCGAACTGATGGCCGGGATGTGGGTGGCAGGACGAGAAATTGCCTTAGTGGTATTGTCAAGTTAACCTGCTGCAAAGAATATCGGACGTATTCGTCGAAGGGCGACACCATCCTTCATGCACATACCGCTGCCTGCCAAACTTGGAACGCCTGGGTGCGTAAGAGCCGATAATTGACCGCCTGCATCAGGTGGCGGCCAAGGTGAAATAGGTTTTGCGTCAAGCCATGGAGGGTGAGAAACCGTTGCGCCTGAGTCGGGGAGGTGAACCCTCGCATCGCCCGTTCTCGCTGGCGCGTCGGTTTGTGCGAGACTTCGGCTCGGTTGTTCGCATAGACGTGGTTGAGGTGCTTCACTGTGGGCATGACCGTACGATGAGCCGCATCATAGCTTCGAAGTTTGTCGGTGATGAACCAGCGCGGTTCCCTGCCTTGACCTTTGAGCAAGCGGCGGAAAAAGCGTTCAGCCGCCCGCTGATTGCGACGACGTTGCACGAGAATATCAATAACATCGCCGTCTTGATCCACGGCACGCCACAGATATTGGCTCTGTCCTTGAATGGTGACAAAGACTTCGTCGATATGCCATGTATCGCTCAAGTGTCCATGCCGTTTTTTGAGTTTTCGAGCATAGGCAGGCCCAAACTTCTGACACCATTGCCGAATAGATTCATACGTGATGGTGACCCCACGTTCGGCGAGGAGTTCTTCGACTTCACGAAAGCTGAGACAAAACCGATGGTAGAGCCACACGGCGTGGCTGATAATTTCAGAGGGAAATCGATGACGTTGGTAGCTGGGTGTTTTGGTTTTCATGCTGCCCAGTCTGCCAAATGCGAGTTAAATTGACAATGCCCCTTGCCGTTCTGCCTAACGTGTAAAAATCTTAGGAAATGTTGGGAGGACGAGAGCACTCGGAATTTTGCAGAAGACTGGGTGGCGGAGAGGGTGGGATTTGAACCCACGGTCCCTTTTGGGGACAACGGTTTTCGAGACCGTCCGAATCGGCCACTCTCGCACCTCTCCGTGCTGGTTTTGTCTTTTGACTTGAATTGAACTGACCTTAATGCGATTTTACCCTCACCCCCAACCCTCTCCCTTAAATGGAGAGGGAGTCTCAATAAAATTCAGTTGAAAGTTATCACGAGATCGGGACTGGTTGCGCCTCGCGCAGTTGCTGAAAGAATTGTTGTAACAAATTTCGGCAGTCTTCCGCCAAAATTCCTGATTGCACGATGACCTGATGATTGAATCGTGTTTCGGCTGTTAAGTCGCAAATGGAGCCACAGGCTCCGGCCTTGGGATCCCAGGTGCCAAAAACGAGACGAGACACTCGGGATTGAATAATGGCTCCCGCACACATGGCGCAGGGTTCTAAGGTGACATACAGCGTGGTATTGGCCAGACGCCACGATCTCATGGCTTCGGCTGCGGCGCGAATGGCGAGCAGTTCGGCATGGGCCGTTGGATCCTGTAGGCCTTCTCGCCGATTATATCCCGTAGCAATCACGTCACCCTCTTGGATCAGGACGGCTCCCACTGGCACTTCCTCAGCTCGATAGGCTTCTTTGGCTGCATTCAACGCCATCTGCATAAATACCTGATCTCTCTCGAGCATGAGCTGTTCGGTAGTCATCGCTGATTGATGGGATGGAAAAGCCGTGGTCGAAATTTATCGCTCGGAGTTGTTACGAAGAGAAAAAAAAATGGTAACATAGCGACTATCTCATGTATAGGCAACCTTCCCGGTACCCTTAGTGACCCTTCCTAATTCTGGCTCTTCTCAGGAACTTCTGCCATTGTCGACGGTGCAGGCAATGTGGCGCGAGGTGTCTTGCCGGTTTTTTGAGAACCGGCTTCCCGCCATTCGTATTGAATGGAGTTCACGGTTAACGGCATCGGCGGGATTGTTTGTGAGCCAGGTAGGCCCACGAAGCCGGTGGGTATCGTCAGCCTATCGGCATGGTGAGGCTCGAGTGATCCGGCTGTCGGCACCGCTCCTTCGCGGGCAGCCCGAGGCGGAACTGTTGGGGACATTGGCGCATGAAATGATTCATCAATGGGAATTTGATATTCGAAAACGTCGTCCCTCTCATGGCCCGACATTTCGAGAAATGATGGATCGAATGAATGAGGCCGGGTTGGGCATCACCATTCGCCATCAATTGAATAAGACGGTGGATGCGTTCAATCGCTATGCCTGGGAATGTGTTCGATGTGGGATGGGCTATCAGCGGCAGCGTCGCACCATTTTGCCGTCTCGACATCTGTGTAGCCGATGTCGCGGGAGACTCGTCGAAGTTCCCATTCAACCGCCGGAACTGGCGCAGCATGGAAGGGTACCCATACTTGAGAAGGCGGTGTTAGGCGATGACCCTTTGCGGCCCCAACAATTGTGCTTTCATTTCTAAAGGGCGTGGTGGCGTGAGAGGGAGAATGGAAGATTAGCGACGAAAGGCGTCTTTGCCTTTGATAATGTCAGCCAGCAATTCATCGGCGAGTTTTGCAGCGCGTCGATGACGCCACCATTTTTGCGCAATGGTGAAAATGAGGATGGTACTCAGCGTGAGAATGAGGCCGGTGGTGAGACTGTCCATAGGGGCAGTTTAGAAGAATTTTTTTCCCGATGGCAAGATAGGAGACGAGAGAAAATTGGGGACGATCACGGCCCGAATTTTCTGGCAGAACAATCCCTATAAATCATTGAAACTATTGATGTTTTTTTTGCGTGGATTGTGGATTTTCATAGCCTGGATCAATCGATAATCTGAACACATGGAACTCCTGATTTTACTTGGGGCCTTGGTCATCATTCTGTTGGGGGCGGAAGCCTTTACCAACAGTCTCGAACATTTTGGCGAACGGCTGGGCATTTCTGAGGGCGTGACCGGCTCCGTGTTTGCCGCCATTGGCACCGCATTACCGGAAACGATGGTTCCGCTCTTTGCCATCTTGCTGGGAACCGGGTCGGAAACAGTCCGGCATGAGGTGGCGGTAGGGGCGATACTCGGTGCGCCGTTGTTGTTAGCAACCGTGGCGTTTTTTCTCGTGGGCATATTTGCGGCCCGGTCCAGGGGATGGCATGGGACCTTGAATCCTGAGCCGACGGGGTTTGCGCGGGATCTAGTCTGGTTTAATTGGGCGTTTTGTCTTGGCGTGGTGGCGACATTTGTGCCGACCGAGTGGTCCGGGGTGCGAGGCCTGATGGCCTTGATCCTGGTGGGGATGTATGTCACGTATCTCACGCTGACGATTCGTGCTTCGAACGATTTAGTCGATGATGGACATGCGACCGAAGCTGATCATCCGCTCTATCTGACCAAGATCGGGCTGCCTGACAATTTAGTGAGTATTTTGTTTCAGTTGGGGTGCGGCTTAGGCTTGATCATGTTGGGGGCCAAAGGGTTTGTCTATGGGATTGAGCATCTGGCCCCCCGGTGGGGTATTTCTGCATTGACGCTGTCACTCTTGATTGTTCCCGTGGCTACGGAGCTGCCCGAAAAAGTGAATAGCATTCTGTGGATTCGGCGCGGGCGCGATACGCTGGCCGTCGGCAATCTGACCGGAGCGATGATGTTTCAAGGCAGTCTTCTTCCTGCCGTGGGCATCATGCTAACGGCATGGGTGCCGCAGCAGGAAATTCTCGTGGGGATGGCCATGACGTTAGTCGCGGCAACCTACCTGACATGGTTGGTACGGCATGGCACCGTCAAGCCGATCCATTTAGTTGTGAATGGGTTGTGTTATCTAGGATTTGTCCTTTCTGTAATCTTTTTCTAGAGCAGCAATAAATATTACTCTTTTGTTAGAAATCCATACACGAGGCGTCCAATGCCCCTACCCATGGTGGTGGTCACCCGAGAACTCCCTCCGAAAATCTGGAATCACTTATCCACACATGCGCAGATGGTGTGTTGGGAAGCTGATAGCCCAGTAACCCATGAATGGTTGTTGGATCATATTCCTGATGCGGAGGGATTGTATTGTTTGTTGACGGACCGCATCGATAAGGATGTACTTCGATTTGGGAAACGGCTGCGAGTGATCAGCACCATGTCCGTGGGATATGACCATATTGATATCCCAACCTGTACATCACGGAACATTCCTGTAGGGCATACTCCGGGGATTTTGACGGATACGACGGCTGATTTGGCGTTTGCTCTTATGTTGGCCTCAGCTCGACGAATTGTGGATGGCGCGGACTATGTACGGCAAGGCCAATGGGTAGAATGGAAGCCGAATTTGTTATTGGGTCAGGATGTCCATGGAGCCACGATAGGTATTGTGGGATTCGGTCGAATTGGGCAAGCGGTAGCGAGACGGGCGCAGGGCTTTTCCATGAAGGTGTTGGCTGTGAGATCGCCGAGGCAACATTGTGAAGCTGAGCAGGCTTTTGATAGGGGGTGTGAACATGGTGAATCCTCAAACACGTCTTCCGTGACCTTTGTCGATTTGCCCACCGCGTTGAGGGAGGCAGATTTTCTTAGTGTGCATGTTCCGCTCACCCCCGAGACTCACCATTTCATTGGCGCACCGGAATTTCTCATGATGAAACGTTCGAGTATCTTGATCAATACATCACGCGGGGCCGTGGTGGACCCGACCGCGTTGTACCAGGCTTTAGAGCAAAGGCTTATTGGTGGAGCCGCGTTGGACGTGACGGAGCCCGAGCCGCTTCCCGCCTCCCATCCGTTGCTCACTCTCCCGAATTGTTTGGTCATCCCGCACTTAGGGAGTGCGTCGACGGCTACCAGATCGTTAATGGCCACCATGGCCGTAGAAAATCTGATCGCCGGGTTACGTGGCGAACGACTCCCGCATTGTGTGAATCCAGAAGTCTATCACTAGCGTCCATTTCGAACGATTTTTCCCATTTTTTATGTCTATGTGATTGATGGAAACATTTTTTGCCCCATGTCCTCGCGGGCTGGAAAACGAGCTGGAGAAAGAATTTCAGGCCTTAGGAGGCCAAGACATTTGCGCCACTCCTGGGGGCGTGGAATGTAAGGGAGAGTTTTCCCTGTGTTACCGGTTGAATCTTGAGAGTCGAATCGCAAGCCGCATCTTATGGCGAGTGGGGCAAGGATCGTATCGTCATGAGGAAGACCTCTATCGACTGGCGTTGCAATTACCCTGGCCTCAATGGTTTTCGGTGAATTGTCGGATCAAAGTTCGCCTGGTGGCGCAACAGTCACCCTTGACGAGTCTGGAGTTTGCGACCCTCCGTGTGAAGGATGCCATTTGCGACCGGTTTTTGCGTGAATGTAAAAAACGCCCAGCCGTCGATAAGCGACATCCTGATATCCAGGTGGTCGTGTTTGTCGATGAAGGCCAGGTGGTCTGGTATTTGGATACGACGGGGTCTCCGTTGTTTAAGCGCGGGTGGCGGCAGGCGGCAGGTGAAGCTCCGCTTCGAGAGAATTTGGCGGCGGGTATTCTGAAATTAGCCGGATGGAGTCCTGACCAGGTGCTACTCGATCCCCTGTGTGGGTCCGGGACAGTGTTAATTGAGGCCGCGCTGATGGCGAAGGGGGTTCCCCCGGGAGGACGGCGTGAGTTTGATTTCGCACATTTGAAGAATATGGATCAACAGTCATGGGATCGGATTCGGCAGGAAGGCGCTGAAGCGAAGCCCCCTCAGGGGGCATTGAAGATTTTCGGCTTTGATCACGATGCTCATGCGTTATCTATGGCGAAAAGTAATCTTCAGTACTTGAAGCTCACTGACGTGCAGTTGCAACTGGGGGATGCGTTGGAAATCACCCCGCCTGCCTCCAAAGGCCTCATCGTCACGAATCCCCCATATGGCGTTCGGATGGGCAATCAGACGATTCTGGAGGAGTGGTATCCGAAATTCGGCGATGTGTTGAAGCAGCGATTTTCAGGCTGGACGGTCTATGTGCTCACGGCAGACTTTCGTTTTCCTAAACTCATTCGATTAGCACCATCAAGAAAAATTCCGCTCTTTAATGGGGCATTAGAGTCCCGGGTGTATGAATTTCAGATGGTAGCGGGTGGGAATCGAAAGGCCGCACGGCAGGCTAAGCAACAGGGAGAACGTTGACGAGTTGGCTAGAGGCGAGGGGCGCCGGCCATGTTGAGGAGTGTGACCCAGACGTCTTCAATACATCGCAAGACGTAAATCCATTCATCACAGGTGGCCGGTCGTTTGAAGAGGTGGCAATTATCGGGGAAGATGAAATTTTTGGATGCCGTGGGATCATTCTCCGAAAATAAGGCTACCGGGATGGTGCGCAGGCGTCGGTCTTGTTGAAGCTCTTTGATGATCTCAGTCCCGGTACGATCCGGGAGGTGGTTGGACAAGAAAATCAGATCGGGTTGTGGCGCATCGACGTGGGGATATTCTTGGTGCAAAAATGCCAGGGCTTGGTCGCCATCTTCAGCTTCAAGGATTTCTACGCAGATAATTTGGGCGACGGTCAGCGCTTCTTTTAAGGCTTCAGTTTGAGATGGGTCATCTTCAATCGTCAGGATTTTAATGGTATGTTTGACGGCTCCACGCATCTCAACAACCCACACTCCTCGTTGGCGAGCGGTCTCGTCAACGAGAGCAAAACTTGGTGAATAAATCGTACTGAAATATAAACGAGTTTGTGGCTCTTCTCTTTTTTCGGTTGAAGAGTGGATAGGGTTAAGCCAGAAGGAGGGACAGGTGAGGAAGCCGCGTATGCGGCGAATGCAGAAAAAACGTGATCGTGACTAAATGATCCAGAACCTGCAAAAACGAACAGTAATTGTCCGGAAAATCGGTCTGAATAATCAGGCCTCTACCTCCGCAAGCCATTGTTGGATAGTGGGGAAGGCCTCAGGGCGAATCGCGATGATGCCATTCACCGTAGGGTTGGGTTGATTGCATTGAATGGGCTGTTGCTGGTTGTCAAAGACCAGCCCGCCAGCCGCTTGTACGATGAGGAGCCCGGCGGCGATATCCCATTCATTTTGTGGGCCGATATTGATCACCCCATCAACCTGTCCGGCCGCCACAAGGGCGAGGGAATAGGCAATCGAGCCTAAAAGTGGAGGGCAGCGATGTTGGGTGCGCCACGTTTTCAGGGTACTTCGGGGGACTTTCCCGGCGTTCAGGAGGAAGGTGTGGCGCATGGAGTTTGATGTGGTACGGATATGGAGTGGTTGGCCATTGAGCGTCGATGATTGCCCGTGGATGGCACAAAAATATTCTTGCGTAGCGGGATTGAAGATGACACCAATAGCCGGTTGGCCTTGGTCGATAAGGGCGAGCGAAATCGTGTAATGGGGCAGGCGTTGGATTAACGATTTTGTGCCATCGATGGGGTCGAGTATCCAGACCCGTGGAGAGTGGAGTCGGGAGGGAGTGTCCGGGGATTCCTCAGAAAGCCAGGCATCCTTGGGAAAAGCTGTTAACAAGGTTTCCTGGAGGATCTGATTCACTTCGATGTCCACATTGGTGACCGGAGAACCGTCGGCTTTGATGGTGACCTTGAGGCCATCGTAGAGGAGGTGGCTCACACGTTCGGATATATGATTCAAGGCCGTGCGGATCGTTTCTAATTCATGGGTATACAAGGACATCATTCTCCAAAGGGCGCAGCCAACAAGGCTGCCATTGAGGGTGGTTGCGGCATATTTTCTATCATACCTGAGAACGGAAGTTAAGTGTGTGGAGAGAGGCCTAGAAAATAAGTAGGCATAGTCTTCGGGAAGACTCGATGCAAAGGATCACCGTTCGACTCGACATTTCGCCTGAACGATTTCAGGCGTATTATCAGGGGGTGGTGGAGTCCGTCGTGGCCACTTCCAGCGATGGCCGGACCGTGAAATTTCCAGCCAGGGTGTTACGTCCGTTTCTTTCCTACCAAGGTATCCAGGGTACCTTTGAGATTACCTGTGATGGCAACATGAAATTTCAATCCATTCGCCGAACAGACCATCCCGCTTCCTCATGAGATGGCTGCGATGACGGGTGAAGACTATTCGCGATTGGGATTGTTTTTCAGCGCCTTTCTTTCCTCAACGATTCTGCCGGGAAGTTCGGAAGTCGTGTTAGTGGGGTTGGCGACTCAGGGCGGACTCCCTCATTGGGATCTTCTCGCGATTGCCACAGCGGGCAATACGTTAGGGGGGATGACCTCATGGGGGCTGGGGTGGCTCATGGCGTTGCGGTATCCGCTGACGGAATTATCCAAAGCGGCGCATCGTCGAGCCGTCGATCGTGTGCGAGCGTGGGGAAGCCCGATCCTCCTCCTCTCCTGGGTGCCGGTGCTTGGCGACCCCCTATGCGTAGCCGCCGGATGGTTGCGGATATCCTGGGTGGGAGCCCTGCTCTTTATTGGCATAGGGAAAGCGTTTCGCTATTGGGTGCTGTTGGCGCTCTTGCCGTCTTGAACCTGAAGTCCGGGGGCAGGGGTCTCTAGCATTCCAGATGGGTAGTTGGTAAGGTTGCCCTCCTTTCAAGGAAGAGGGTGTGCAAACGTGTGCTGATCATTCGAAATGAATAGGCGTGTGTCGTCCTTCACCATGTAACGGAGTCGATGTCCTGTGAATGTCCCCCTGCTTGATCTCAAAACTCAGTATGCCCGCATTCAGCCCGAAATCATGAAGGCGATAGAAGAAGTCTGTACTCAACAAAGTTTTATTCTGGGGGCACATGTTGAACAATTAGAACAGACGTTAGCTCAATTTATCGGGACGACACATGCCATTGGAGTCGCATCAGGGAGTGATGCTCTGTTGCTCTCGTTGATGGAATTGGACGTACAACCGGGCGATGAAGTCATCACCGTGCCGTTTACGTTTTTTGCGACGACCGGGGTCATTTCTCGACTGCAAGCTCGGCCAGTGTTCGTGGATGTCTGTGCGGACACCTTTAATCTTGACCCCAACCAATTAGCTCAAGCGATCACGCCTCGCACCAAAGCCATTCTTCCCATCCATCTCTTCGGGCAATGTGCGGAGATGGAAGCCATTACGGCTGTTGCCCATGCGAAGGGCATTCCCGTGATTGAAGATGCCTGCCAAGCGATCGGGGCCGCTCGAAATGGCATCCAAGCCGGAGCCTTCGGACGCACCGGCTGCTTTAGTTTTTTCCCGTCAAAAAATTTAGGGGCCTTTGGAGATGGCGGATTAATATCGACGAATGATCCGAAGGTCGCCGAGCGGTTGAAGCTCTTGCGAGTTCATGGAAGCCGATCAGAGTACCATCATCATCTAATTGGCATGAATAGTCGATTGGATGCTTTGCAGGCGGCGATATTACAGGTCAAATTTCAGCATTTAGCCGATTGGACGATCAAACGGCAGAAGAACGCTGACAGCTATCGACAACTCTTTCACGAATATGGTTTGGACGATCACGTCACCCTTCCCGTGGTTGGGTCTGGGAATAGCCATGTCTATAACCAATTTACGATTCGCACTCCTAAGCGAGACGCTCTGAGTGCCTATTTGACAGAACAAGGCATTGGCAATCGCATTTACTATCCCGTACCTCTCCATCTTCAAGAATGTTACGACACGCTAGGGTATCACAAAGGCGATTTCCCTGTGGCCGAACAAGCCGCCCAAGAAGTCCTCTCCCTCCCCATCTATCCCGAACTCACCACCGATCAGATGGCCTACGTCGTCGAAACTATTAAGCAGTACTTTGATCAGTAAAAGTCCCGTTTTCGACACAGATGGCCAAAGCTGGAATAAGCGTCATTGGGATGAGCCAATTCTCCCAAACTTATTTCCGTGAGGGAGCAAGTTGAATGGTCATGCATGATTTTGGCAGCAGTATAAATATAAAATAATTGGAACGAGCTTAGGAATTGCGTTCCATTCAGTGATCCTTGCGGTTGTGATGAATGGGAAGGGTACTATATTTACTTTGCTTGCTCTATTTGATTTTCCTCTGATGATTCCAATGTATTTATTTTACCTTGACTCTGGTGTAGCCCCGTTTGGCGTAGACATATGAATTAGTGTAGGTGGCACCCTAATGTATGCCTTCTTAGGGTGGAAGGCCTACCCGTTCTTTGCCAGACACCCAGAACTTTTTCCCCATTCCATCGAAGATCCCAATACGAAACCAATCCAGCATGATAATCAAGATGAGAAGAACCAATAATGGATTCCCAATTGCAGTCTATAAAAAAAAGATCATCTGGGTGCAAGGGCCACAATCTTTGAGGTTCCGCTTCAACTCACCGAAGGTCACGGTAGGCGGGTGATTGGTCCGTTGGCGACTGAAATCCTGCTGTGCACGAGTCAATTTCCGCTCGAAATCGAATCCGTTCTGGATTCTGACGGGCAATGGCGGATTCGAAATTATTAAGAAGAGAAGTCTCCCACGCACTCATAGCCCAGGAGGAATAGGTGGCATCCTTTGACAAATTCCTACAGAAATATATCTTCCGAATTATTGGGGCCTTGTGTGTGGGGGGGCTCCATCTTTTTCTTGTTTTGCAGGGTGGCATTTTTCTTATGCTGTATTTGGATTTCCCGATTACAAATCTCTGGCAGTTTTTCATGGGACGAGGGCAAATTGACAACACCTTAATTTTTCTTTGCTTTTTGGGCGGGACCTTTATGTATGCCATTTTGGGCTGGTTGATTGGGGGGATGGGTGATTGGTTACGTCAATCGTCTCAAGAGGCGTAATTTTATTCAATGGGATGAGGAAAGTGTCCAAGCTAAACAAATATTAAGAGAGGGAAAAATTGTGCGCATCCATTCTTGGGAGGCTCTAGGCGCGTTGTCAGACGCTGCTTGGATGGGCGCCTCTCTAAGTTTAAAACTCCTCCTCGAGAAGTTTTCCAGGGAAATGCTGCCACGAATGGAGAACCGAATCTTGCAGCCACAGACGTGACTATTTGTTTCTATCCCGTGCCCCTTCATCTTCAAGAATGTTATGACACGCAAGGGTATCACAAAGGGGATTTCCCTGTGGCCGAGCAAGCCGCCCAAGAAGTCCTCTCCCTTCCCATCTATCCTGAGCTGACACACGATCAACTCCCTTACGTCGTCCAAACCATTAGGCAGTTCTTTGACCAGTGAAGTAAGGCGGGCGAAGACGGGTGGGCGGTATTAAATGCTGGCCGTGCCTTTACGTTTTCTGGTGAAAGGTCAGGCTAAAAGCCATAGGCGATTCCAATCTGGATGACGTTTATCGGTCCATGGAGGCCTCCTGAGCCAGTAGAGAATACACTCTTTTCGATCTTTCCAAAATCAACCAAGTGCACTTTATCCTCTATCCGTAATACAACCCCTTTCCCACTTTTTTGGAGTGGAATGTCGAACCCTAAAGAAACATAACCCCCAAAGGCGGCTTTATCGACTTCCTCTCGTGTGGTCCCACCAATCGAATCTTCGAGTCTGGCCTCGAAATAAAATAGGTATAAACCCATTCCTCCTCCAATAAAGGGCCGCCCATACTGATAGTCTCCCATCAATTTGAAGCTGGGGGTCATATTGATGAGAGTTGAAACGAATCGGGCTTTTTCGATATCACCCGAGGGAAATGTTCTGACGTTAAACGTTTTCGTATTCCTATGGAAAAGAAAGCCCAGATCTCCTCCCAGCAGGAGTTTCCATCTATCCCAGCTAGAGGCTTTAAAATGCAAGGCAAGTTCAATATTGCCGCCCCAGGCTCGGGGTCTTCCGGCTTCCTGCGAATTGAACGGAAGAGTTGTTTGAACGTTATGGAGGCCCGGCCAATATCCAGCACCAAAAGCCAGTGCGGCGATTCTCCGGGGAAAAGTTCTTTCTTTCATTGAACTGGGCTGACTAGAGGCGACGGGTTTCCCCTCCATTTTAAGATCAGCTTGAGTGACAAATACCGAAGGACTTTCACCGTTCGAGATGAATGCAGTTCTTTCGTCAGGTGGATAGAAACGCCCTGTAACGGGAGTTGTTTCATGTAGGGTGGGTTCGCAGCATGGAAAATGTATCTCTCCGTAAGAATTGATGGGAAATAGGAATGACGCCATACACACAATAAAAAGTTTATTTTTTACCTTGTTCATTATTGGTTCGCTCATTTCCTATAATCGAAGATAAAAGCAATAAAAATGCCTTCCAACTTAATGGCTCGATGTTGGTCTGGTCCTGAGCTTTTCCCCATGTTTCATCACGATGCCTTAGGAACTGAGGCATTTGAGGGCAAATTGAAAAATTCAGAGTGTGGCGAAACACCCTTCAGGAGATAAAAAACAGAACAACTTAGGGGAAGGAGAAGTCAGGTTCTCAAGAAGGCCAGGTACAAAAGATTACACAAAGATCAAGATTCATCCCCTCCTAACAACTATTTATTATTTCCCTGCCGGTACCTATAGTTGAGAGAGAATTTGTCATTCTTTATCAGATTGAGGCCCGTCATGCAGCTCAAATTCACTCAATTTGCGAAGGCACCAGTCAGTCGCACTAGTGTGTGTTCACGCTGTGGGTATCGAATGTTTCAAACCAAACGACAGTTCTGGGTGTGCGGCCCAGGTTGCGATGGTGCCCAGCAACATGAATTTCAAAAGAAGTTGGATTCGACTTTTACCCAAGGGTCATCTGGGAAAATGGAATTGGATCAAAGCTATTTTTCTTGACCTTCCTGGGACTCAATAGAATCATTTTTCTTCTTCTTTTCTTCTCTCTCTCTGTGTGAAATAGCACCATGCGTGCTTCCTTCCCCTACCGCATTCCGCGATTACGGATTTTTTAATAACTCATTCCCCTGATCAAGGGTACGCTTGCTCAGGCTTGCGTGGTCTTAGGGAATTTGATGGCTTGGCCTTCCTCGGCAGGTTTGGTCGGACTGGTGTCTTTTCAGCAAAACAGTTCTAAGAAGAATACGTGAAGTCTAGGGCGATCATTCTTCTAAGAGTTTTGCCAAATCTCGACTGGCTTGGCTGGGATGGTAAACGAAAGGCGGTTAGGACATGGCGGTAGAAAGCATTCGTTCGATCTATAGACAAAAAACGCATGAAGTTCATGGCTTTGGGAGGCCTTCCCAATCTTTTCTGATAATTGTTCTCGTACATGAATGGAGAAAGATTTCATGAATAATCTTGTTTCTGCGTCAATTTTTTTTCGAAAAAACGTTTGTTCATTTTTGATGGGCGTGCTTCTGCTTCTCACGAATCCCTTTACCAGCCATGCGGTTCAAGATTTTGTGGTCTTCGGGGAAGAAGGTGTTTGGGTCCGGGAAGGAAGCACGGTGGTAAGCGGGGATGTCGGCGCTAATGTGGCCAGTACGGGACCGTGGTTGGCTGGCGATCAGGAAGTGACGATTGGGAAAAATGTCATCGTGCAAAATCCGACGAGCCGGGTCATGGGCGACACCATGCGTCTCAAAAGTGATTCGCAGGTCTACAATGTATTCGTCAATACCCTGAAAGGTCCAGGCCTCATTCAAGGGACGCTTATCACACCGATCACGTTGCCCTTGGTCTCGGTGCTCCCTCCCGTGCCGCCAGTGATACCCGGCATCCAAGACTTCGATGTCCCCTCAGGCGGGATGCTCAGTTTAGATGCTGGAAGTTATGGCGTACTCAAAGTCCGTTCCGGCGCGGTGGTCACTCTTAACGGTGGGCTTTATCACTTTCGAGAATGGAATATTCGTAGCCATGCGCAGGTGTTCGCAGCCGCCCCGGTAGAAATTCGTGTGCAGGACCATATTGAAACTCGTCATCATGTGGTGGTGGGCCCGGCCCCTACTGCGACAACCTTAACTGCAGCTGATGTGGTGATCATTGGGACCGGCATCAATGGGACCACTGGCGAAATTTCTGCGACCCCGGAAGCCGTTAAGTTCGGCACGAATAATACAATCCGTGCCAATATCTATGCCCCAGACGGCCTGTTGCGCATTAAGACGGACAGTGTGGCCACGGGCGCCTTTGTGGGCAAATGGGTGCGCATGGGCAATGGCGGCACGATCACCTTAGAAGGGGGCTTTGGATTGGGCACTGGTGGGGGCAACACGCCGCCCGTGGCCGAAGCGGGCCCGGATCAAACCGTGCAAGTCACGGATACGGTCCAGCTGGATGGCAGCGATTCTACCGATGTGGATGGCAATCTCCTCACCTTCAGTTGGACATTGCGCACCCAACCCGCCGGCAGTACCGCCATGTTAGATGATCCAACGTCGGTCATGCCCACCTTTATCGCCGATGCGCCAGGGAGCTACGAGATTGAACTGATCGTTAATGACGGCACCGTCGACAGTGCACCGGATATCCTCACGATGACCACCATCAACTCGCCCCCCGTGGCGGATGCGGGCCCGGACCAAACGGTATTCGTCACTCAGACGATGCTCCTCGATGGCACGAACTCCAGTGACGTGGATGGCGACGGTTTAACCTTCATGTGGTCCTTGGTGACGAAGCCCAGCGGAAGCACCGCAACGCTCTCGAACCCGACATCCTCGACCCCCAGCGTCACGGTGGATGTCCCTGGCACCTATGAAGTACAGCTCGTCGTCAATGATGGCACCACAAACAGTGCGTCCGATAGCGTCGTCATCAATACCCAAAATTCCAAACCGGTGGCTCAGGCGGGGGCCGATCAAATTGTTCCAATCGGAAGTCTTGTGCAATTGGATGGCCGCACCTCGAGTGATGTGGATGGCGATCCCCTCACGTACCTCTGGGCGCTCATTGCCATGCCCGCTGGGAGTGCAGCCACCCTGTCTAATGCCACGGCCAGCCAGGCTACGTTTGTTGCTCACCAGCCGGGGATTTATGTGGTGCAGTTGATGGTGAACGATGGAACTGAAGACAGTGACCCAGCCACGGTGACCATCACCACGGGCAATACCCCTCCAGTGGCCGAAGCAGGATCGGATCAAACCGTTACGGTGAAGACGCTCGTGTCACTCAACGGAACCGGCTCCCAAGATGCAGATGGTGGTGCACTGACGTTCCAATGGACATTGACCAATCAACCTGTTGGGAGTACGGCGACCGTATTTAATCCTACTTTCGCTCAACCGACCTTCATTCCGGATCTCCCCGGCACCTATGTCGTGCAATTGCTCGTGTCCGACGGCGAGACCTCAAGTCAGCCAGATACGGTGGCCATTACCGCCCAAGCGACGCTACCACCAGCTTTACCGGGTCTGCTTATCAACAGTCCGGCTGACGGCATTGTCGTGGGGAGCGGCCCCATCTCCGTCTCAGGATTCGTGAGTGATCCCACCGCGATCGTGATGGTGAATGGAGTGTCAGCGCCCGTCACGGGAGGAGTCTTTCTGGCGGATGGTATTGTGTTACAGGAAGGGAGCAATATCATTGTCGTGAGCGGAACGGACAGCCAAAACAATACGAATCAGGTGAGCGTGATGGTCACCTTGTCGTCCGGATCGCCCACCCATCTTGATCCCTTGTGGGGGCCGATTGAATGGGTGAAGCAGGCCACCGAAGAAGAACTCTTCACCGCCAATTTTGCCAATTGTGAACTATCAGCCCAATATGAATTGGTCATCATTAATGGCACGTCAGGTAGCGTCAATCGGGTGACCCAGGGCACGGTCTTCTTAAATGGGGTCGAAGTGATTAGCGTGCAAGACTTCACCTCAGCTCAGGCGCAAATCACTCGGCCGATTGTGGTGCAAGCGACAAACGAGCTAGAGGTGAGCCTTCAAGGCCTCATCGGAGCACAAGTGCAAGCGTTTATTGTCTGTACGGCCAATTGTTTGAGCGTCAGCATTGACGCTCCGTTGGCGGATGCTACGATCAATCAACCCAGCATGGTGGTGAACGGCACCATTAACAGTAGTAGCACAAGCCCACTAGGCGTAGTGGTCAATCAACAAGGAGCCAAAGTGCTCGGAAACACCTACGCCGTGGATCGAGTGCTAGTACGAGAAGGAACAGGCTCGCCTGGGGCAACAACAGTCGTCGCTCAAGTCACCAATGTTTGTGGCCTCGGAGCCTCGACATCTCTTCAAGTTCAAACCACGGACGTTTCGACTAACAAGGTTGAGGTGCGAGTCTCACCCGATCGCAATGTTGCCCCCAGCGAAGTCACGATGCGGGTGTCGATTGATATCCAGCACCCCGTCACTCTGATTCAATGGGACCATCAAGGCGATGGTACTATTGAGGCTTATGGGATTGGTCTCTTTGAGCAAACGGTCACTTTCACGCAACCTGGCCTCTACCAGCCAAAAGTGATTGTCACGGATGAGGTGGGCGATATCTTCGAAGCCACAGCGGTCGTGCTTGTCCGAAATGCCGTGGACTTTGAAGTGATGCTCAATGCGAAATGGTCAGGCATGATGGATGCGCTCGCGCAAGGGGACATCGAACAAGCTCTGATGCACATTCATTCCCGAAAGCGCGAGGTCATGCGCCATGACTGGACGGTCCTGAAGGATCATCTTAGTGAATTGGCCACGACCTTTAATGTTCCGCTGCAACTGACGGATGGCAACGGGGTTCGGACAGTCATGCAGGCCTCCAACCCGATTGCACTCGGCACAGTTCAATACCCTCTCGAAGTCGAATTTGTCCTGGATACGGATGGCCAATGGCGGATAAGGAATTATTAACAAAAACTTGCAGTTGAAGAAGAGAGCAACGCCTAAGTAGACGAATGGTAGGGAGAACTTAAGAACATGCAACCAATAGTGAAGGAAAAATTTTGGCTGAAACATAAAGTGGCCATTGTTTTGGCTTTCCTGGCGGCCCTGTTTCATGTGGGGTTTGTGGTGTATGGCCTAGTAGTCATTGGGGATAGCGGGGAAGAAAAATATGCAATTACCGCTTGGTTTGTGATTGTAGACTTTCCTTTGTATGTATTGGGGGTTGTTTTTTCTGACTTAGGCATAAGAACTTCCTCTACTGTCCTCACTTTGTATTTTTCTATCTTTGGCACTCTTATGTATGCCCTGGTGGGATGGATTTTGGGAGAGATTGTTGATTACTTTCGACACTTATCTGAGATGCGGTTGTCTCAGAAGTAATAATGATCTTGAGGGAGGGACTTCCTTAGGATGACATTCTTGAAAGGTAAGCATATTTCTAAAAAGAGAAATTATTTTGCGTGTAAGCTTGAATAATCTCATAGCGATTAAAGGAGTTACCAAAATGAAACTTTCTATAAAATATTTCCTACATCCACAAAAGTATTTTTTGTTTAGAAGGAGCATGCTCTTTTTTTTGTTCCTGGTTGTAGGAAATTTTGAAGGCAGCCTTCCTGCTTGGGCTTGGGAGATCACCACCCATAAAGAACTGACAGAACAGGCGATTAACATCAAGGCAGACATTCTAAATGCCTATCTCATAGACAATTTAGGCCTGGAAAGTGGCTTGAATGAAGTCGTAGATGAAAAACCCGTCAGGCAATGGATGATTGAAGGAAGTGATTTTGAAGATGATTTACCTAGACCTCTAAACCACTTTCATGATGCTTTGAACAATAGAGGAATAAATTCTGTTTTCGGTGGGGTTTCTGCCATCGATTGGAGCCTTGCAGCGATTAGAGCCCAAGATGGGGAAGATTCCTTTTCCTGGAACGATGCCCGCGAGTATTACTTTAAAGCCCTGACCTCTCCTACCAAGGCGGAGCGTGATGAAAATTGGGGCAAGACCTTCAGAGCTTTGGGGCAACTAATACATCTTTTGCAAGATTCAGCCAATCCCTCGCATGTTCGGCATGATAATCATCCTGATTTTTCCGCTTATATTGGGTCTCTGGGACGAATTGATGTGGATGGTTTACATGATTATATGGCTCGACAAAGCGTAAGTTCCTATCCTGGTGCCACGTTCTTTACGCCTGACTCTTCGCTCTTAGAAACGGAAGGTGCGATAAGAGGCGAGCCTTTTTCCAATCTCTTTGATACGAATACATATCATGGTGGAAATCCAGGAGCCACGCTTGGAACCGATGTGGGTATAGCGGAATTTACCAATGCGAATTTTTTTAGCGATGATACGATTTCAGGTCAGGTGAATCCTGATGCTGTTTTCCCCTTTCCTGATGTGTTCGAATTGGTACCAGGCCCATCCAACCTTCCTTATTTGACGCTCCCTCGGCTGGGGAGTCCAACTTTCCCTGCCGCGCGCGCGGCCAAACTTACCACCAATCAAGCCGCCGCACAATTTTTGCTAACCAACACGCATTTTGATCTGATAGGCAAACTCGAGTTAGATGATGCTGTCTATGATGCTCAAGCTCAAAACCTCATCCCCCGTGCCATCGACTACTCCGCCGCCGTTCTGGAGTACTTCTTCCGCCCTCAATATACCTTCGAACCTGGTCGCCAAGAATATTTTGTAATAGGCACGTTAATTCCCCCGCCTCCATTTGGGTGCGGGCCACCCGCAGATCCAAACCCTACTTTACAAGAAGGATTTCTGGATGTGGAGGTGACTATTCCGTCAGATTTAAATTTTCAAGGAGATGTTTCGTTATATTTGGAACTGCCAGATAAGACCCGAGTATTAGTAGCGGAAAAGCTCAATGTTCCCGGAGGAGAGGAGCCAATCAGGTTTGATGGGCACCATCCCCATGCAGAATTCATCTCAGGTCAACCTGTTCGATGGTATGTGGTGTTAGATGGAAAAGCGGGCCCTGGTGCGCAGGAGGAACGAGCGATATTGGCCGATACCGATAAGGCCGCGTGGATATGGGGTTGTTTTTCCTAAGCCTCTCGAGGCCTAATAAGGGATTGGTGGAGTGTGTGGGTTCTCCCTCAGTTAATTGGACTTTTCTCTAATAATTGCCGCAGACTGGTATTCTAGACTTCATTGCAATGTGTACCAGAATCCCTGTTGGGTGCTAGAAACAGAGCTAGTCGCTTGAAAGCAATCTGACTATTCTTAACGGGATGCGTCCTCCGTCAGAGGTATATTGGAAAGATCGCAGTCGGTGGGCGAAGGCGAAAAGAGGACATGCCCAAGTTCCATCAATAAATTCAAAGGAGGGGGCATGTGGCTTGCTTCATGACTAGCCGCAAGATTTGTCCTCCGTGTGCCCGGTCCTGTGCCCATTGAATACACGTAGGTGGTGTAACTGTACTCAGGGTAAGCTTGGGTAATCTTATAAATCTTGTTGATCCCTTCTTTTTCGTTATGGGTTAGACACGAAATAAAGGCCGACAGGAATCTGCGCTAGGAGGGGTGTAGGTGAGTCTTAAAACCAGATTGCGGGGTTGGGTCTTAGGGGTAGGAGGCTTCGATGGTGCTGCTGAGGCCGCCGCGGGCGGTGAATTCACCAACCACGGTGGCTGATTTGGGTTTGCAGGCTTTGACGACATCGGCCAATATTTTGTTGACGGCGTTTTCATAGAAGATGCCGAGATTGCGATAGCCATGCATATAGACTTTGAGCGATTTGAGTTCGAGGCACAGTTGATCGGGGACGTATGTTAAATGGATGGTCCCAAAGTCGGGTAGGCCGGTTTTGGGACATATGGCGGTGTATTCGGGAATTTCAATGGAGATGACGTAGCCCGGGTATTGATTGGGCCAGGTTTCTAACCGGGGGAGTTTGGCGTTAATCCCGCTTTGGGCATGCTCTTTGGTATAACTAGACTTGGATTTGCGTGTGGTGGATTTCATATTTCAATTAGGTGGCTATGGCTCGATGATAGATTTGTAATTCTTGGATTCTTCTACCTCCCCTAGCCCCTCCTTACAAAGGAGGGGAACGCTCCCCAATCCTCTCATCTAGCGAAGTTATGATAATTTGATAGTTTGGTCTGAGGATGTTGCCTAATCCCATTAGGTGAAGTTTTAATTTTCGGGTAGTCTACTCTTTTCTGAATTTTTCTCGCAACTTCTTCCGGTCCTTTTCTTGAGAATGCCCTTCTCTCGGGGCTATACTCCCTACCTTGTTCGGTACGATTTTCCGTTCCTGTGGCCGGTGTTGATCCATCCTTTTCTCTCGTAGGTTTATTCAATCTCTTATGGTGTGTTGCATGGGTGCCTGGGTGGTTATTGGGCGAACAACTGACTTGTCTTATCTTCGGATCGGATGGCTATGTTAGACGCGGACGACTTCGTTAAAGGGCTCCAGGGGATTGGGTTCGACTTTTTTACGGGCGTTCCCGATACCATTCTTGGCGGTATTATCGCGCATCTTACCGAAGAACGCCTGTATACCCCTGCTGTCCGTGAGGACGAGGCTGTGGCTATGGCGGCGGGGGCCTATTTTGGTGGAAAAGTTCCAGCCGTGTTGATGCAGAATTCCGGGCTAGGGAATGCGCTGAATGTCTTGGAGTCGCTCAACCTCATTTATCAAATTCCGTGTTTGCTGTTAGTCTCCTGGCGTGGGTTTGAAGGGAAAGATGCGCCTGAGCATTTAGTGATGGGGGCGACGATGACGACGTTGCTCGACATGGTGAAAATCCCGCATAGAACCTTGTCGGTAGAGACAATCGTTGATGATTTACAATGGACGGCTAAAACCTTTATGGAACAACGCATTCCGGTGGCGCTGCTCTTGAAAAAGGGTATTGTGAAAACGGTGCAACCCTAGAAGACGTGAAACGTGAGAAGTAAAAAGTTAAAAAGTAAAAGAGAGAACATCTATGGAGTACCCACGTGTTATGCCTGCCTGTTATCTCTCCATACTTTTCACGACTCACATTGTACTTGTCGAGCGGAGCTGAGATGATTGGTCCTGAAGAAGGGGTGATGCAAAGTCGGGCGCAGGCCATGGCGGCCATTTTTGAATTGCTGACGGATCAACCGCTTATCGTCTGTAATGGGTTTCCTTCGCGTGAGGCCTGCAAGCTTCGTGATCGTGACCAGAATTTTTATATGATCGGATCGATGGGGGCCACGGCGGGGATTGGATTAGGACTGGCTTTGGCGCAACCGGAGAAAACGGTGGTGGTGTTTGATGGGGATGGGAACGTCCTCATGAGCTTGGGGACGTTAGCAACCATTGGGGCGCTCAAGCCGAAGAATTTGGTTCATGTGGTCTTCGATAACGAAGTGTATGGGACGACGGGCAACCAACCCACCTACTCGCGGGTGGTCGGCTTGGATAAGATGGCCAAAGCAGCAGGCTATGTGAATGTGGAGCGCGTGTGGGAAAAAGAAGATATCGTGTATGAGTTTAAGTCGATGCTCGCGGATACCGGGCCCAGCTTTCTGCTGATTAAAGTGAATGAACAATTGGAAGAGGCTGATCGCATTGCCCTGACGCCAGCAGAGATGACGAAGCGATTTAAGCAGAGCCTGGCATAAGGTACACGTGTAGAACCTATCTGGTTACGATAAAGGAATTGCATAGATGATTTTATTAAATCCCGGTCCGGTGAATGTGTCTGATCGTGTGCGGCAGGCGCTGCTGCAACCGGATATTTGTCATCGGGAATCCGAATGTTCGGACTTGATTCAGGATATTCGTCAAAAATTGCTGAAGGCCTTTGTTCCTGGGGAGGAAGACGACTACGCGGCCATTCTTCTGACGGGCTCTGGTACCGCTGCTGTTGAAGCGGCGTTGTTGTCCAGTCTGCCCTTGGGCAAACGGGCGATGGTGATTACTAATGGGGTCTATGGCGATCGGCTGTCGGCCATGATCAAAATGCATCGGTTAGGGGTCCCCGATATGAAATACGATTGGGGTGTGACACCGGATATTCAAATGATCGAAAAGGCGATGCTCCAACATCCTGAAGTGTATACCGTGGCCATGGTGCATCATGAAACGACGTTGGGGTTTATCAACCCCGTTAAGGAAATTGCGGAGCTGGTGGATAGCAAAAATCGCGTTTTTATGTTGGATTCGGTGAGTGGGTTAGGCGGGGAGGCTGTGGATATCGGTGGCAGTAAGATTTATTTGGTGGCCGGCGCTGCGCAGAAATGTATTCAAGGGTTCCCAGGGTTGGCCTTTGTGTTGGTTCGAAGAGGGTTTATGGAGCGGGTGAAGACGTTCCCCAAACGCTCCTGGTATTTGAATCTCGCCAATTATTATGATGATCAGGAACGCGGGACGATCCCTTTCACCCCGGCTGTGCAAGTGTATTATGCTTTCCGGGAAGCTCTGGATGAACTGTTAGAGGAAGGGGTGGCTAATCGCCTTCAACGATTTAAGGGCTATGCCACGACGATTCGCGAAGGCATGGAAAAGATGGGCGTTCAAGCTGTCCTACCGCCTGAAGTCCAAGGCAATACTTTAACGGCGTTCCATCTGCCCGATGGGGTGTCCTATGCGCAACTCCATGATGGGTTAAAACAGGCGGGTTACATTATTTATGCCGGACAAGCCAAGCTGGAAGATAAAATATTTCGTGTCGCTAATATCGGGGCGTTGACCAATCAGAATATTGAGGGATTTTTAGCGGCTTTTCAGTCAACGCTGGAGAAGGCGCGATCGTGAAAGCGATTATTTTCGCGGCGGGGGTCGGTAAACGCCTTCAAGGGGTTACCCAAGGCAAACCCAAATGTTTGGTGCAACTAGGCGGGCATACCTTGTTGTCTCGACATATCAAATGCTTACAGCAATTAGGCGTGTCTCCCATTGTGTTGGTGGTCGGGTTTGCTCAGGAGGCAATTCGGGAAGCGATTGCTGCGGATTTTCCCTCCATGGATATCCGATGGGTGGAGAATGAGCAGTTTGTCCGTGGCAGTATCACTTCGCTATGGGCCGCCCGACACGAAATGGATGACGATGTTGTGCTTATGGATGCGGATGTCTTGTATGCCCCAGAAATTTTAGCCCGTTTGGTGCGATCGTCTCATGCATCTGCTCTACTCATGGATGAAACGGTGCAGCAGGTATCCGAAGAATGTATGATTGCGGCGCAAAATGGCCGTGTCTTATCGTTGAGTAAGAAATTACCGGCCCATTACCAAGAGGCCGGAGAGGGCGTGGGATTTCTGAAGGTCAAACATTCGGCGATCCCCTCGTTGATAGGTTCCGTGCAAACCTGTATTGAAGCGGGTCGGCTGGATATGGAATATGAGGACGCCCTTGCGACATTTTTCCAGGACGTTCCTGTGGGGTATGAAAAAATTGGCGGGTTACCGTGGATAGAAATTGATTTTCCTGAAGATATTCAGCGAGCGGGTTCACACATTTTGCCCGCTATTGAAACCCTGGAGAAGCGATCTCCGGCTATTGCTGTTCCTTAAGTCTGGTTCAGGTGTACACTCACCATTATGGATGGGATTCTTAAACAAGAAACGACGGATGCCGTTGATACGGCGATTCTCCTGACCTCCTCCGGCGTCTTTGCCTCGGGAGGTCTGGAGCCGGGAGATTCGTTGCCCAGTCCCTTGATGCGTGTGGGTGGCATGACGTTGTTTCAACGTGCGGTTTTCACCTTGCAACGAGGGGGAATTTCGCAAATTTGGGTCCTGGCTGGCAAAGAAGAGCCCATGTTACGAGAGCTGTTGCGAGAAGATAGTCGGTTGCAGGCCGCTGTTCGTTGGCTCCCTGTGCGAGAATTTCCTCCCCATGATCCTCAAACCTGGGAGGCACTGGCCGATGAAGTCAGCGGGGCCTGTATGGTCGTGGGTTGTCACACCATATTTTCTCCTTCATTGGTTCAGCAATTACGTCAGGAAGGTGCACAAGGCAAAGCCGTCGTGGTCGTAGGGCAGGCCGAGGAGGGCTACCATGCGGGAAATCCTGGTGTGATGCTGAAGACTGATGGGGTGGACGGCGGGACGTCTTCCTCGGTGGTGTTTCGCGATCCGCCGATGGCTTCCACGATGGAACCGGCTTTCTCGTCTAAGAACCCGCATGAACCACGGTTGTCCATTGTCGGTGATTTGATCGTGTTGCCCGGTCGATTATTGGGGATCTCTGGCGTGTTGCATGCCAGTGGGACGAATCCCTTGCGATTAGCTTTGGAACAGGCGGCGGTAGAAGGGACGGTTCAGACGATTCCCGGCTCTGCGCATTGGTTTCGAGATGTGCGTGGTCCCAAAGGAGGGACATTAGCAGAACAAACGTTAGTCCGTTCCTTACAAACCTTGAAGGGTGGAATGGACGGGTTGGTTGACCGGTATATCAATCGCCAGTGTTCGGGGCTACTCACGCGATTGTTTTTGAAGCTCCGCTGGACACCTAATACGATTACTATCCTCTCGATGGTGGTCGGGTTGGTGGCAGCAGGATTTTTTATTCCAGGGTCGTGGGAATATGCTCTGATCGGTGCCCTTCTTTTTCAGCTGTCGGTGATCATCGATTGCTGTGATGGCGAAGTTGCACGGTTGACGTTTGCGGAGTCTAAGTTTGGACAGGAACTGGATATCTGGGCTGATAATGTGGTGCATATTGCGATTTTTGCAGGGATCGCCTGCGGGGCCTATCTGCAGGGGCCTTGGGAACAGACTCAACTCCCCTTAATCCTTGGTGCGTCGGCGGTTTTTGCCAATGTGGTGTCGTTGTTATTAGTGAATACTGCTCGGCATCTACGATCCCGTTCTTCAGACTGGCGGCGATTAACTGATCGTGAGCGTGAAAAAATTGAATTTCTATTGGGCAATGTCGCCAACCGGGATTTTTCTCTTGTTGTGGTGATTGGTGCTGTCCTCGGATTTTTGCATTGGTTTTTGGCACTCGCGGCCATTGGCTCGTGGTTCTTTGTCATGTCGCTGGCCTGGCTTCTCCGTCGAAATCTCACCTCTCGTGCTTAAAGGTATCTTCCTGATCGTTGGGCTTATCGCCCTGGTCGGGATCGTGTGGCACATCGGTCTCGAACCCATCCTTGATGCTGTTTCTCAAATCGGACTCTTCCCTCTCATTATCATCCTGCTCCCGATGATTCTGGTCTATGGGCTTGAGGCCTGGGGTTGGCGTCTGACGTTAGGCACCTTTGCTTCCCGTGTGGGTTTCCTACGTCTCTGGGCCATCCGAATGGCTGGGGAAACGGTCAATGTCACGACGCCGGCGGCGTATGTTGGTGGCGAACCTTTGAAAGCCTATTTGCTGAAACGGTACGGCGTGCCCATGGTTGAAGGAATGGCCTCCGTCATCACTGCGAAAACGACGATGACCTTGGCACAAGTGCTGTTTATCTTAATGGGATTGGGCCTGGCGTTTTGGATCATGGATGCAGCAAATCATTACTGGATGGCGATGTTGGTCAGCTTGGGGCTCTTAGCGTTTGGCGTCGGGTTGTTTGTCATGTTTCAACGCTACGGGTTAGGGACGGGATGTTTAACTCTGTTGCGGGCCTGTGGCATCCGTTTGGCGTTTCTTGAAAAACGAGAGGCGCAATTGCAGGACATGGATGCCACGATACGACGCTTTTATTCCGAGAATCGTTCAACCTTTTATGTCGCCCTCGGCACATTTTTTCTCGCCTGGTTTTGTGAAACGTTGGAAGTCTATGCCATTTTGTATTATTTGGATGTGACCGTGGATGTCTGGACATCTATTTCTATCGCGGCGCTCACGGTCTTTATTAAAGGCGGAACGTTTTTTATTCCTGGCAGCCTAGGGGCTCAGGAAGGGGGCTATACGCTATTGCTTATGAGTTTTGGGTATACGGAAGTGACGGGAATTACGTTTGCCTTGATTCGGCGGTTGCGGGAAATTCTTTGGATTGTCATCGGGTTAGGTTGCTTAATGTTGTTGAAAGGGAAGGATGTTCCCTTGGCGCCTGAGTCTCCTTCATCACGGTAATTATGTTGACTTTGGTCAGGCCGCCGTTCAATTTTCCCGCGCACCATACTTGAACTTTGTGATTCTAGTGCGGAATAATTACGCATGATTTATTTGAAACTGAGGAGGAATGGGCGGTGGATATACAATTAGGAACCAACACGCTTCGAAATACAAACGGAACTTTTGTGGCTCATGGGAAAGAACAGCTCCGCATTGAATGGGTGGATGATCAGAAACAATTGGCGTTGACCATGGGTGTCTTTATGCCGACAGGCACGGAGGTGGCAACCTTAAAACAGAATGCCTGGGAAGCCAACCCCAATGATCGGTTCCTCCTGACGAGTACGCCCGAAATGTTAAAAGTTGAAGATACGACGTTGAAAACGACCGTGATGGAGATTCATAAAGCCGAAGATCACACCGTGAAAATTCCTGCCGCAAAATTTTATACTTCTAAAGGCACACTATCTGAAATCTCTGCGGAATGGTGGCGCGTTGGCAATAAAATGGAGCTAACCGGTATCGACGCTGACCTCGAAGGCGGCGGCATCGAACTGCCCGAATAACGCCCTTTTCTCTTCCTATCTGTCATTCCCGCAACGTGCTGGCGGGAATCTATCCTTGTTCCCCAATTGATTGAGTCTTGTCCCTCTCAGTGGGGGTGAGCATTTGTCCTGCCGTTGACCCTCTCAGTCACTGGGTTTATTACTGTGTTGGGGAAAGCAGGAGTACTGTTGTTTTGGGAATAGCGTTCTTGCCGCCAATTGGACAGTTGAGTTGGACTTGGCGGGTTTGTTGAGCGAGTTGTTGGGATTTTTGATGTTTGAGAGTGGTAGTCGTAATCATGGCTTGAAATTGTTTGGGGCCTTCTTTCTCTAATTGGGTGCAATGATGGTAATGCCCCGTTGAGTGCCCAGATCCGGTATGGCAGGCAAACAGTTCCTGGTAGATGCCTCGCACATGTTGTTGGAGTTGCTGTTCATGTTGTTCAAGCGACCGAAGGGCCTGTTGGGATTCTTCTATTTGCTGGTATCTGTCTTGACACGATGAAGGGTTTGGTTCCGCCATGACGGTTAGTGGGAAGAGGATGCCCCACGCAAACGCCAGAGAGAAAATGGAGATCAGTGTGGGGAGGGTTCTCGTGAAGCGCTGAATCATGCCTCTCATTTCACTATGAATTTGCAAATGCCGCTATTCATCAAAAGACGGGGTCGTCAAAAAATCCCTTCACCAATTCTATTCAGAGGTTTGTGAGGGGAAAAATAAGAATTTCCCAGAAATAGCATCAACAGAGGAAAACCTTCCTCAATGTCGATGGGGAATGAGTTTTTGGCCGTTTCTACCAATTGGTCCCTCTCTGGCTATGAGTCAGAATGATGCTAAAGACCGGTGTTATCTGGTAGTCAATTATGGCAAGGTATAGGGTCGAGTGCTGATACTTGGTCCCTTCCCATTGTTTGTCATTTCGTGAAGCACCACCAATCGGCTAGATTTCGTTCGCTATCAATCCCGGGCTCCATCCAGAAAGGTTATCCAGACAGGGTATGAAACACAGTACGACACAGTCATCGACGACCCCAACTATGAAAGGCTTTTCGCCGGGCTTTGCGTCCCTCGGCCTGGAAGCCGCATTACTCACCACGCTTGAAACGTTGGGCTATGAAGAACCAACTCCCATTCAGCGCGAAGCGATTCCTCCTCTGTTAAATGGACGAGACCTACTTGGACGGGCCGCCACCGGAACCGGGAAAACGGCTGCCTTCACACTGCCTCTTCTCCAGCGCTTGGCGCATTTGACTCCGCAGGTTCATCCTTCCGCCCTTATTCTGGTGCCGACACGCGAATTGGCGATCCAGGTGTGCGAGGCTGTCGAGCGTTACGGGAAACAACAACGAATCGCGATCCTTGCTGTGTATGGCGGAGCGGCAATCAGGCCACAGCTTATCGCCCTCAAGCGTGGAGTGAATGTGGTGGTGGCCACACCAGGGCGAGCCTTGGATCATATTCGCCGGAAGACTTTGCAACTCCAAGACTTACAAATCGTAGTGCTTGATGAGGCCGATGAAATGCTCAATATGGGTTTTGCCGAAGATTTGGATGCCATTCTTCAGCAGACACCAAAGGGACGCCAGACTGCGTTGTTTTCGGCCACTATGCCTCCCCGCATTGCTGCCATCGCCCGCCGTCATTTACAAGATCCGGTTGAAATTCAAATTGTGAAAGAACCGGTGAAAGCTGGGGTCGCCCCTCGTGTACACCAGGTGGCCTACCTTGTGGCCAGACAATATAAAGTGGCCGCTTTGGCGAGAATTCTGGATATGATCAGCCCTAAGTCGACGCTGGTGTTCTGTCGAACGCGCCTGGAAGTGGATGAACTGATTTCCATGCTCAATGGGCGGGGGTATCGAGGGGAAGGGCTCCATGGTGGAATGAATCAAGCGCAACGAGATCGCGTGATGGCTTCGTTTCGTTCAGGCAAGACCGAACTCTTGGTGGCGACAGATGTCGCGGCACGAGGGCTGGATATTTCCCATGTGTCCCATGTGATGAATTACGATGTGCCGTCGTCACCTGAGTCCTACGTCCATCGGATTGGACGAACCGGTCGGGCCGGTCGGGCTGGAGAAGCCATTACGTTAGTCGAGCCGCGTGAACGCTGGTTATTACAGAATATTGAACGTCTCACCAAATCCACGATTGAGATGTCGACGTTGCCCACGGTGGCGGATCTCCAAGCCAAACGGTTAGAGCGGATTGGGGCCTCGGTTCAGGAAATTTTAGCGGACAAGACGTTTGAACGATTTCGGGAGGTGGTGACAACCCTGACCAAAAAGTTCGATCCGGTGGATGTGGCCGCTGCGGCTATTTGTTTGGCAACAGGAAGGAAAGATGGAGAGCGAACGGAAGAAGACATTCCCGTGATACGAGATCGTACCCAGGAATCCACTCCGCAACCACGGCGCCCGAGACGGGAACCTCCGAGCTGGGCTCAAGGAGGCAAGCCAAGAAATGATCCAGGCCGGTCATCTGGTAGGCGTGATCGTCCTGGCCGATCAACGCCTATGGCCACGTTGCATTTTAGTGTTGGAAAGAATGCAAACATCCGTCCTGGGGATTTTGTCGGTGCCATTGCCAATGAAGCCGGGCTGAATTCCAATGTCATCGGACCGATTAAAATTGCCGATCAATTTTCATTGGTCACCGTGCCCGAAGAGTTGGCTCAGGGCATTATTAAGGCGCTTGGCCGAACCCGAATCAAGGGCAAGAAAGTCCCTGTCCGCCTTTATCGAGAGTCATCTGGTTGAGACACACGTGCTGAGGGCGAGGGTTCCCACCGTTCAAGGCATACAATGAGAAACCGGGATTAGCGAACTGGGTTTTTGGCGCGGGCCATCATCCGGCAGAACGAACAGGTGCCGGCGGTGGTCGGTTGGCCGCAGGTTTCGCAGGGCCGGAGGGTGGTTTGATCACTCTCCGTCATCGAGTGGTGTGATGAGTCGGCCATATTCTTTTGTTTGTCTAAGAATCCATAATAAAAGCGGTGCTTGGTTCCGGGCGATTCCGTTTCCAGTCGATTAAGAGCCTCTTTGTAGACCAACATCTTGGCCCCCTTGGCCATGGGGCATTCTTCTACCAGGTAATCAATCCGATTCACGACAGCATAGGCCGCAATTTCCCGTTCGGTCATGCGATAGAGCGGTTTGACTTTTTTGGCAAAACCTTCGACCGAGGCGGGGAGGGTCGGTGATTGTTTGTGGAGATATTCTTCCTGCCATTGTAAGACGTTGCCGAGTAACCGTGCGGCTTCATCATCCAAATTATGGCCGGTAGCCATCACATCATACTTGTTCTCCCAGGCCACGCGATTAAATTGGTAGCGCTTGATAGTGCCGCAGGTCGAGCATGTGGGTCGTTTGACGAGGGTGGCCAATTCTTTAATTCCCGCGCCGGCATCCTCTTGCACCGTATGAATGATCAGTTTGGACCCACAGGATTCCGCCACATCCCGAGCAAAGCGTTCCACTTTTTCGTGAGAGCGTTCCGAATAGCCGGCTATGCCTAGGTCTACGTAAAGTGCGTCCGCACGATACCCCAGCTTGAGCAGAATTTCCCAGAGGGTCAAGCTGTCTTTTCCACCGGAGACGGCGACCAGAATGCGGTCGCTTGGAGAAAACATGGTTTGCGCTTTGATGGCCTTTTGGACCTGAGTGCGGACAAATTCTGTCAGGCACGGACCGCAGAATGCCGTATTGTGACGAGGCATCCCCAAGACCGCCCGTTGAGGACATTTGCGACATTTCATCGGCTATCCTCCTGAAATGACGGGACGGATTTCAATGCTGTCCCCATCCGCCACGATTTCATCCTCGGTCATCAGGTCTTGGCCGCGAATAATCAAAAAGGCTTCAGGAATCAACTGGAGTTCTTTGAAAATGTCCGACACCCGCTTGGGCCCTTGAAGTTCAAGGTCACGGGTGGGATGGCTGAGATGGATTTTCATACGTTCGAATCATAAAGACCCGTCTAGGGGATTGGCAACTTAAGCGAGCCCGTACTCGGCCACGGGGCCGGGCCAATCTTTGTCCTTTTATTAAGTTGAGAACTTCATTGGCCGAAAAATCTATTGGGAAGTCCTGCCGAGTGGTATGATCAATATAGGCCGTTCATATCGAAGATCAACCTGTTTTTTGTAATGGAACGTTTCACGATAAGACCACATAGAATCGATGGATAACAGGAGGAACTCACAATGAAACTTACGGCAGGTTCACAGGACCAGCTCTGTATTAATACGATTCGGACTTTGGCGATGGATGCGGTCCAGGCCGCAAATTCTGGTCATCCCGGAACGCCGATGGCGTTGGCTCCAGTGGCCTATTGGTTATGGAATAGGCTTTTGCGCTTTGACCCTGCTGATCCCATATGGCCCAACCGTGACCGGTTTGTCTTATCTGCCGGCCATGCCTCTATGTTGCTTTACTCGTTGCTGCATCTCTGTGGTGTGAAAGCTGTCAACGGGGAATATGAACAATTGGGTCAACCGGCAGTCACGTTGGAGGACATCAAACGCTTCCGCCAGTTAGAAAGTAAGTGTCCTGGCCATCCTGAATATCGTTGGACCTCGGGTATTGAAACGACCACCGGCCCACTCGGGCAGGGGGTGGCTACGAGTGTGGGCATGGCCATGGCGCAACGGTGGATGGCCAGCTATTTCAACCGTCCTGATTTTGAGATGTTTTCCTATGATGTCTATGCCCTTTGTGGGGACGGTTGTTTAATGGAAGGGGTTTCTGCGGAAGCCGCATCGTTAGCCGGTCATTTGAAACTGTCGAATCTGTGTTGGATCTATGATAATAATAAAATTACCATTGAAGGCCATACGAATTGGGCCTTTACTGAGGATGTGGCCACTCGGTTTCTTGCGTATGGCTGGAATGTGACGCGAGTGGGGGATGCCAATGATTTAGAGATGTTAGATCGGGCTTTTGGCACATTCCGCAAAGAATCTGAGCGTCCCACCCTCATCATTGTGGACAGTCATATCGCGTATGGTGCTCCCAATAAGCAGGATACGCATGCGGCACATGGGGAACCATTGGGCGAGGAAGAGATTCGATTGACCAAACGAAATTATGGATGGCCGGAAGACGCGAAATTTTTGGTGCCCGATGAAGTGCCCGCGTATTTTCAAAAAGGTATTGGCGTTCGTGGGGCTGAATTGCGGAAAGCCTGGATGGATCGCTATACCCAGTATCAAGCGCAGTATCCAGAATTAGCCGATCACCTCTATAAGATGCAGCACCGGCAGTTGCCTGAAGCGTGGGAAAAGGGATTGCCGACTTTTTCACCAGATGAAAAGGGATTGGCTGGTCGCGAAGCCTCAGCGAAGGTTCTCAATGCCGTAGCCAGGAACGTGCCGTGGGTCATAGGAGGCGCGGCAGATTTAGCCCCGTCAACCAAGACTCGTTTGACCTTTGAGGAAGCGGGTGACTTTACCAGCGAGACTCCTTCCGGACGAAATATTCATTTTGGTGTGCGTGAGCATGCGATGGGGGCCATATTGAATGGGCTATCGTTATCGAAGGTGAGGCCTTATGGCTCTGGCTTTCTCATTTTCAGCGATTATGCCAGACCGGCGATTCGCCTTTCGGCTCTGATGGAAATCCCGGTCCTCCATGTCTTCACTCATGATTCTATCGGAGTAGGAGAAGACGGTCCCACCCACCAGCCTATTGAACAGGTTCCATCTCTCCGCGCCATCCCCGGGTTAATTGTCCTGCGACCTGGTGATGCGAATGAAATTGTTGAAGCGTGGAAAGTGATCATGCAGTTGCGGCATGAACCGGTTGTGTTAATTTTAACGCGACAAGCCGTACCCACCTTGGATCGCACGAAATACGCGTCAGCTTCGGGTGTGGCGAAGGGTGCGTATATTTTAGCCGATGCTCCAGACGGTCGCCCTGATGTATTGCTCCTTGCAACGGGGAGTGAAGTCGCGCTCTGTATTCAGGCGTATGAACGGTTAGCGGTTGAAGGGATTAAGAGTCGAGTGGTCAGTATGCCATCTTGGGAATTATTTGAACAACAATCAGTGGACTATCAACAATCGGTTATTCCTGATAACGTGACGGCACGAGTGTCGGTTGAACTCGCCTCTACCTTTGGTTGGGGACGGTATGTAGGGGCTCAAGGGTATTCGATTGGCATGCAATCTTTTGGGGCCTCAGCGCCCCTCAAGGAACTGACGAAAAAATTTGGATTTACCGTTGACCATGTGGTGACTCAGGCCAAAGCTCAAATTGATCGGGTCCAGCATGAAATGGCGGCTTTCTAATTCTCAACGGGTCGTGAAAAAGGAGATGTGCTCATGAATCCTCTCGTACAACTTCGTGCGTGTGGGCAGAGCCCCTGGTATGACTACATTCGACGTGGAATGATCACATCAGGCCAGTTACAAGCATTGATTGATCAGGATGGGTTGATGGGCATGACCTCTAATCCTGCCATTTTTGAAAAAGCCATCGCGGGGAGTACCGATTATGATTCTGCGATTCAACAGGCTGCGGTTGAGTTGATTGGTGTGAAAGATATTTATGAGCGATTGGCCATCAAGGATATTCAGGATGCTGCAGATGTAATGCAGGGTGTGTATGTGTCTTCCCAAGGACGGGATGGGTATGTCAGCCTAGAGGTTTCACCCGATTTGGCGTTTGATACTCATGCGACCATTGAGGAAGCCGTTCGTCTTCATGCAGCGGTCGCCCGGAAGAATGTCATGATTAAGGTGCCCGCTACACCAGAGGGGCTTCCGGCTATTGAGGAATTGTTGTCACGGGGAATTAATATTAATGTCACGTTGTTATTTAGTGTTGAAATGTATGAACAGGTGGCCTGGCGGTATATCCGCGGTCTTGAACGGTTCGCAGTCAATGGTGGGGATGTCGCACAGATAGCCTCTGTGGCGAGTTTTTTTGTGAGCCGGATTGATAATCTTATAGATAAGCAACTCGAAGCCAAAATAAAAACCGAATCAAATTCCGGGTTAAGAGCAGTGATGGAGGGACTTCTGGGGAAAGTCGCCATTGCCAATGCCAAGTTGGCCTACCAAAAATATGAAGAGGTCTTTCAAAGCCAGGATTTTCTGGCCTTGAAAGCGAAGGGTGCACGCGTACAGCGAGTCTTATGGGCGAGCACGGGCACCAAAAATCCCAACTATCCGGATACGTTGTATGTGGATCAACTGATTGGACCTGACACGGTGAATACCATGCCCGAAGCCACATTTGCCGCCTTCCGCGATCATGGGGTTGCGAAGCAGACGATTCAGGAAGGCTTGGCTGCGGCTAACGCCACGATGCAACAATTGTCGGAGGTGGGAATTTCTCTTCAGGCAGTCACTGACAGTCTGTTGCGTGATGGGGCCAAATTATTTGTGGATGCCTTCGATCAATTGATGGGCGCCATCAGTCGCAAGCGGGCAGAAGTACTGGGATCTAAGTTAGATCGGGTCACCTATGCACTTGGAGCCATGCAGAGTGCAGTGAATCAGTCGCTCACTGACATTCAACAGAACAACCTGGTTCGTAGGATTTGGGCAAAGGACCCTACTGTGTGGCATCAAGACCCGGCACATCACAAGATTATCCGAAATGCCTTGGGTTGGCTTACTATCTCTCATGAACAATTGGCGCACATTCCCAAACTGCAAGTTGTGGCGAAAGACATCAAGGAGTCGGGATTCAAACATGTACTGCTTTTAGGGATGGGAGGAAGTAGTCTGTGCCCCGAAGTGTTGCGGATGACCTATGGCGTCATTGACGGCTTTCCCGAATTACATGTGTTGGACAGTACGGTGCCTTCACAGGTTCGATCATTCGAACAACATGTAGATTTGGCTAAGACACTTTGCATTGTTGCCAGTAAATCCGGGTCGACAACCGAACCGCTCGTCTTTCAGAAATATTTTTTCGACCGCATGCAACAAGTTGTTGGGGACAAGGCCGGCCAGCATTTTGTGGCGATTACCGATCCAGGATCGTTGCTGGAGGGGGTGGCGACGACATTGAAATTCAGGCATATCCTTCCGGGTGTTCCGGAAATCGGCGGACGGTATTCGGCCCTTTCTAATTTTGGGATCGTACCGGCTGCCTTGATGGGTTTAAATATTGAGCAGTTCCTGAATCAGACAGAACGGATGCGTCATTCCTGTGAGGCATCCGTCCCAGCAACGGAAAATCCCGGCGTGCGATTAGGCGCAGTTTTAGGAACGCTCGCAAAAGCCGGTCGAGATAAGCTCACGTTTGTGACGTCACCCGCGCTATGGGACTTAGGGGCCTGGTTAGAGCAATTAGTGGCGGAAAGTACAGGCAAAGAAGGGAAGGGGATTATTCCCGTGGAAGGTGAATCCATCGGCGGGACAGAAGTCTATGGGGATGATCGACTGTTTGCCTATATTCGGTATGAGCAGGCAGTCGATCCTGAACAAGAGGCGAAGGTGTTGGCCTTGGAAAAAGCCGGCCATCCCGTCATTCGAATCAATGTGACGGATCTCATGAATTTGGGGCAAGAATTCTTTTTATGGGAGATGGCGACGGCTGTGGCCGGAGCCCTGTTGGGTATTAATGCGTTTGATCAGCCGAATGTTCAAGAAAGTAAGGATTATACTAAAACCCATTTGGAAACTTTTACACGCGATGGGAAGCTTGCCGAATCCTCACCGTTACTCGTTGATGGTGACGTTCAGGTGTATGCTGACGAGACCAACTCGCGAGCTCTCAAGGGAGATTCCACGTTGGATGAACTTGTGGCCACGCACGTCACTCGTCTTCAACCTGGCGATTATTTCGCCATGAATGTCTATGTGGAACGGACCGAGTCTGTTCATGCCATCTTTGATCGCATCCGCACAAAAATTCGAGAGACCAAACAGGTTGCGACCACATTAGGCTATGGGCCGCGCTTTCTTCATTCCACGGGGCAATTGCATAAAGGCGGTCCTAATTCCGGTGTGTTTATTCAGGTGACTTGTGATGATGCTGAAGATCTTCCGATCCCTGATGAAGCGTATTCCTTTGGGGTCCTCAAAGCCGCACAAGCCTTAGGGGATCTACAAAGTCTCACCAGCCGAGAACGCCGGGTCATTCGTGTTCATATTGGATCTGATGTTGTGAAAGGATTGACCCGCTTAGAACAGGCCATTGAGTCGGCTCTCTGTGCACAGGTGCACTAAACTTTGGAGGATCGAATTTCGGGGCCTGGCAAAAGAAATCCCCGTTCGAAAGAAATGGATCTCTCAAGTGTCGGATGGGTGTTGGGACGAGACTGAGAGGGAGATAGGAACTTATACTTCGCGCCAATGATGGCCGTCAGTTTGGATGAGGCGGTCAGCTTCAACCGGTCCCCACGTGCCGGCCTGGTACTCGGGTAACCATTTGTGTCCGTGTGTGGCCCACCCTTCGAGAATATCGGTGACCCAAGCCCAGGAGGCTTCTACCGCATCTCGCCGCATAAAGAGCGACGTATCGCCAGTCATCACATCTAAGAGCAGGCGTTCGTAGGCTTCCGGAGAGGGGGCGTCGAAGGCATCGCCATATTGAAAGTCCATTTCCACTGGATGAGTGTTGGCTTTGGTCCCGGGCACCTTGGAAATAATCCGTAACGACAATCCTTCTTCAGGTTGGATCCGCAATTTCAGAACATTGGGAGCTTGAGGAATTGCTGGATTGGCATTGAATAAAATTTGCGGAATGTCTTTGAATTGGACGGCGATCTCTGAGGCCCGTTTAGTCATCGCTTTGCCGGTTCGCACGTAAAACGGCACTCCCGCCCATCGCCAATTTTCTACAAACACTTTCAAGGCGACATAGGTTTCGGTCGTAGAATCGGGCTGGACCCCTTCTTCCCGACGATAGCCTGGAACTTCTTTGCCATTGATCGTTCCATGGGCATATTGCGCACGTACGGTCATGGTTTCCACGTCTTTTCCTCGAATGGGCCGCAGCCCTCGTAAGACATCCATGCGAGCATTACGGACGACATCAGGATCAAGCGAGTAGGGCGGTTCCATCGCAATGAGACACAGTAATTGCAGAATATGATTTTGAATCATATCGCGCAGTGCTCCGGCCCCTTCGTAATAGGCGGCCCGGCTGCCAAGGGTCACGGCCTCACTGACTGTGAGTTGTACGTGGTCGATGTATTTATGGTTCCACAGTGGCTCAAATATCGAATTGGCAAACCGCATCACCATAATATTTTGAACGGTTTCTTTCCCGAGGTAATGGTCGATCCGATAAATTTGGGATTCATCGAAGACATTGCCAATTGCGGTATTGATCTTTCTGGCTGAAGCCAAATCATGACCGATGGGCTTCTCCACAATCACGCGGGAATAGATCTCGTCCGCATCCACATGAGAGACCAGTCCAGCCTGATGCAACCCTTCACAGGCCGGCGCGAATGACCCGGGAGGAATGGCGAGGTAAAACATCCGATTGCCAGGGAGTTGGAATTGCGATTCGATGGACGAGACGCGGGCGCGGATATCCTCATAATAGGCGGACGCTTTAATGTCGCCTGGGCAATAAAACAACCGTGTGTGAAAATGTTCCCACTTTTTTGATTGGAAGGTTTGCCGGGAAAACTGTTCAATGCCGTCTTTGGCGATGGCACGAAAATCGTCGTCAGAAAGTTCTTTACGTCCAAGTCCCAAAACGGCAAAATTTTCGGGTAAGAGTCCATCCAGTAACAAATTGTAGAGGGCGGGGAGTAATTTGCGACGGGTCAAATCTCCCGAGGCGCCGAAGATGACAATGGTGCAAGGTTGGGCACCGGCTGGACGATTCGTGGTTCCTGGAGGAGGCGTCGGTGACATCGGTATCGGTTCGTGCTTCAAAGATCGGATTATCGTCGAACGCTATGTCCGCCAAAGGCATTGCGGAGTGCCGCCAACATCTTTTCCGAAAACGATTCTTCCTGGCGAGACCGAAATCGCGTAAAGAGCGCGGTGGACAAGGTGGGAACAGGCACATCCTTATCCAGGGCATCCATGAGCATCCAGCGTCCTTCGCCGGAATCCTGTACGTATCCCTTGAGCCCTTCTAGCTTCGGATCGTCTTTCAACGCACCAGCAGCTAATTCTAACAACCAGGAACGTACGACACTGCCATGCATCCAGAGGTTGGCAATATGACCTAGGTCCAAGTTGTACTCGCTTTTGGACATCAATTCAAAGCCTTCTGCATACCCCTGCATCATGCTGTACTCAATGCCGTTGTGGACCATTTTTACGTAATGGCCTGCACCATGACCCCCCACATGGGCCCAACCATTTTCGGGTGCGAGCGTGGTGAAGATGGGTGCGAGGCGGGTGACTGGACCCTTCTCTCCACCAACCATCAAACAATAGCCGATTTTCAATCCCCATATGCCGCCACTGGTGCCAGCGTCGACGTAATGAATGCCGCGCTTTTGTAAGTCAGCGGCTCGCCGAACATCGTCGTGAAATTTGGTGTTGCCCCCATCGATCACAATGTCGTCTTCTTCAAGAATGGTCCACAGATGCCGGATGGTGTCCTCCGTCGGATCGCCGGAGGGTACCATGACCCAGACAGCGCGTGGTTTGGGAAGCTTGGAGACGAGATCTTCGAGCGACATCGCGCCGACGGCGCCTTGTGATTCGGCTTGTGTGATGAGTTCAGCTGTGCGGTCATAGGCGACGACCCGATGTCCGCCCTGTGTCAGGCGCGTCACCATATTCATGCCCATTTTGCCGAGTCCAATAAATCCAATATCCATCGTGCCCCTCCTTGGGTTAAGTCTATTGGCTATCTTTTCGGTTACCGAACCGCAAAAAATTAGTTCGATGAATAGGAAGAGGGACGATTTCGGCGGGCAACAGTGTGGGCGGCACGTTTCGTATTGAGGGCCAAGTCTAGATTGCAAGCTGCGGTGATCAGCCCAAAATGCGTAAAGGCCTGCGGGAAATTGCCCAATTGTTCACCGGAATGCGAGACCTCCTCGGCATATAAACGAAGATGATTGGCATAGCTTAACATCTTTTCGAAGATCAGTCGCGCTTCAGTCAAACGACCGGCTTTGGTGAGGGCTTCGACCAACCAAAAGGTACACATGCTGAAGGTGCCCTCTTCGCCTTCCAATCCATCGGCAGCGGCGGTGTTCGTATCGTAACGGTAGACCAGGCTCCCAAGCGCCAATTGCTCCAAGGTGCGGTCCAGTGTGGAGAGCATGCGGGGATCGGTGGGGGAGACGAAGAAGACTAAAGGCATGATCAGGTTCGCGGCATCGAGCGCTTCGCTGTCGTAGGCTTGGACGAAGGCCCCAATTTTTGGGTTCCACCCGCGTTCCATGATTTCCCGGTAGATGCGGTCGCGTTCGGTCATCCATCGAGAGCGGTTCCCTGGAAAGCCACGTTTGTCGGCTAAACGAATGCCGCGATCAAGGGCCACCCAACACATCACCTTGGAATAGACAAAATGTTGGCGGCCGCCGCGCACTTCCCAAATTCCTTCATCGGGCTGTTCCCAGTTTTCACAGACAAAATCCAACAGTCGACCGAGATTCACCCAGAGGTCATAGGAAATCGAAGCTCCATGTTTATTGTAGAGATACACGGCGTCCATCAAAGCGCCATACATATCCATTTGTAATTGCGTGGCCGCGCCGTTGCCGATTCGCACGGGTCGCGAACTACGGTGTCCATCGAGATGAGGGAGTTCCTCTTCTGTCAGGTCGCGACGACCATCAATGCCGTACATGAGTTGGATGGATCCATCTGGGTTTAAGTCGTGGCAGCGGGCGTTGATCCATTCCATAAAGCGTCCCGCTTCGACCGTAAATCCCAACCGCAAAAGCCCATAGAGGGCAAAGGCGGAATCCCGAATCCAGGTATAACGATAATCCCAGTTGCGAGGTCCCCCAATATGCTCGGGCAAACTGGTGGTGGGGGCGGCGACGATGGCCCCGGTGGGCGCGTAGGTCAAAAGTTTCAGGGTGAGGGCCGAGCGATGAACCACTTCTCGCCAACGTCCATCATACTGACATTGCGAAAGCCAGCGTTGCCAAAATGCGGAGGTATTGCGAAAAGCTTCTTCTCCCGATTCCGGGGTGGATAAGAGGGGTGTGCCATTCCTGGTTTCCAAATATTCCAAAAAGAATGTCAGGCTCTCGCCTTGGTGAAGGGTAAATTCTTGAAAGGCCACCCCCTCTCGTGTCTGAAGGGGAATGGGACTGACCAATCCCACAGATTGATCGCCCGATTGAAAGATGACGCCTTTGGGTTGGACATCGATATCATGCGTATCGCGACCAAAATTAAATCCGGGTGAACATTCCAGACGAAACGTCACCGTTCCGCGCACGACGGATAGCATGCGAATGATTTGATGACGGCGAGGGCGGTACCCAGCTTCATCGGATTCAACCGGCATGAAATCGGTGAGTTCGCCAACCCCATCATGTTGGAGAAACCGAGTGAGAAGAATGTTCGTTTCCGGCAAATACATTTGTCGGGTATTCCCCGGATGAATGGGAGCAATTTTAAAATGTCCGCCAATTTTATGATCGAGAATCGACCCGAAAATACTGGGAGAATCAAACCGAGGCAGGCAGCACCAATCAATCGACCCGTCAATGCTGACCAGGGCTATGGTGTGCAAATCTCCAATAATTCCGTAATCACCAATATTGGTATAACTCATGAACCTCCTGGGAAAAGTCTTGGATTAAGTGGAAACAGGCCAATATACCCAATTTCCCCATTAAATACTATATATAGCGGGTTTTTTATTCTTTCCTATCAATACCTAGGGTATGCAATGAATCTGTCTTATTTTTGTCATCATTCCCAATCTTTTGGCCAATAAAGCTTTGTATCGGATTCAGATTCGGAGGCTGTAGGAAAAACCGGCTGTGCAAAAAACATAGCGAAGAGACTTCGCACACAAGAGCGAGCGAAGATGAGAGAGGTAGGGCGATAACTAAGGAATGGTGATTCCCACACAGGCTACACGTGAATATCTATACGCGAAGGGGCGCCCTCTAATTGCGGTGCATGTTCGTTCGCCGCCTCTTCTTGAGCCGTTCTTTTCTTTTTTTGTCGACGCCGATAGTGGGGACTATTTGGTCCTGAATCGCCATCTTCTACAGCGGATGGTGAGCGAACCGGCGCAATCGTTGGGTTGGGAAAATTACTGATTTCCATACAGCACCTATGGGATTGAAGTCATTGTCAGGCTATTCTGCCTTTTTTCTCTCTTCTATATTGTTTCGTCACAATTTCTGAAAATCTTTAATTTTTCTAGATAACGAAATTTATACGTTCAAAAAAAGATTTAGAAAATTTCGTTAAATTAAATCCTTTTGTTTGAGGGATGACAGAGACTGGAGAGGGTCGTATAATCGGCCTTGATGGGATCCCAAAATACCTTGGCGACATCATCATTAGACCTTCAACACCTCTCTTCAACCCTTCACAGCGCTCTTCCCTTTCCAGCTGTTCTGGATAAATGTGTGCCATTAGCTGGAGATGCTTCCAACCGTCGGTACTATCGTCTGTACCTTTCCGGGGCCTCTGTCCCCTCACTCATCTTGATGCAGTTAGCCGATCCTGAGGGGTTTAAGGCATCTGAGGAAGCGGTAAGTGGGAAAGAATCTGAGATTGCCGAATTACCCTTTCTAAATGTGTTGAAACATTTACAAAAGGCTAATATTCCTGTGCCTGTTGTTTACTATTACGATGAGTTAGCCGGGCTCCTGTACTTGGAAGATTTTGGTGATGTGACCTTAGCGCTAGCATGCCAAGGGGCCTCACCTACTCTCCTTGAACGTCTTTACCGCCAAGCGATTGACGTTATGGTGCATTTGCATGTGGAGGGCTCTGTTCCCGGTCAAACTCCTTGTCTGGCATTTTCTCGCTCCTTTGATGTGTCGTTATACCTTTGGGAATTTGATCATTTTTTGGAATATGGAGTTGTGGCCCGTCAAGGTAAGCCGATGTGCTCGGAGGACTATCTTCCAATTCGAGAGGAATTCCAAAAGATGGCGGAATGGTTAGGTACGCAAACAACTGTGTTTACCCATCGGGATTTTCATTCGAGAAATTTGATGGTAGATGGTGAACGGATCGGGGTGATCGATTTTCAAGATGCCTTATTAGGGCCAGCCACATATGACTTGGCCTCCCTGCTTCGGGATTCCTATATCGCTTTGGATGAGTCCCTGATTGATTCGTTGCTCACCTATTATCGAGAATGCATGTGCCTCGCACTTTCCTCATCGCAACAGGCTGCTTTGTTACTGGATAAACCCGAAGCGTTTCGCCAACTGTTTGATTATTCCAGTATTCAAAGGAATTTGAAGGCGGCGGGGCGATTTGTGTATATTGACCGCGTGAAGGGCAATCCAAATTTTCTCGCATCGATTCCCCGTACCCTCCACAATGTTCGTGCGAATTTACTAAAATACCCCCCATTGCATCGGTTGCTGAAGCATCTCTCCCCCTACGTTCCTGAATGGCAGTAAGTGTTCGAGTATGAAAGCGATGATTCTCGCGGCTGGATTGGGTACGCGTCTTCGGCCGTTGACAGAGGCGACTCCCAAGCCCTTGTTGCCGGTTGGAGGCACACCGTTAATCGTGTGGAATCTCTTATTACTGCGTGCGGGGGGTATTCGAGATGTCATCATTAATCTGCATTATTTAGGGTCGATGATTGAAGACGCCTTAGGCAATGGGGCAGCTTGGGATATGCGAATTGCCTATTCCCCTGAACCGGAGTTATTAGGAACTGGAGGTGGGGTCAAAGCGGCGGCGGAATTTTTTGAAGGGGAGCCGTTTTTGGTGATCAACGGAGATACATTGATAAATATTGATGTGGAGGCGTTCCAGGATTTTCATCTGTCGCATGGAGGGGTAGCCACGTTGGTCGTGCGTGATGATCCATATGCCGCGCAATGGGGAGCGGTGGAATCCGATGCACAAGATCGGATCCTTCGCATTAATGGCCGGGGGTGGGATCAGGGGAGTTCACCGCCGGTAGCCCATATCCGAATGTTTGCCGGCGTCCATATTTTGCATCCTTCTCTTCTTGCCAATGCTCCGATGGGGCAACCCTTTTCGATTATTGATTCCTATACGCAGGCACTAAATAAAGGTTCTCGATTGTTAGGTTTCGTTCATTCTGGTTATTGGTCCGATATTGGAACCGTGGAACGCTATGCCCAAGCCCAGGCTGATGTGGAGTCCGGTTTGATGGCCCGTATGGTTTGAGAGGGTTGATACATTTCTTATAGAATTCGTTAGAATATCGAACTTTGAACATATCTGTAGAGTCTTTTCGGGTAGAGAACTCGGACCTATCCCTCCTTCTTTTGATGGGTTGACGCGCCATGGGTTTTTACCAAGGATAGATTGTTGAAAATACCTATTCCAGCTCTTTCCAGCAGTTCTTCTGTTCCTCCGGCAGAGGTAACCAGACCCGTGGCGACTTTTCTTCAACTCCAGCAATTACTTGAACAATCCCTTCGAGATCTTCGTGCGGACTCCAGCCATTTTGAATCTGTCCAGGAGGAGGAGTTAAGCCAAGCGCTTCAGCGATTATCAGGTCGACTAAACCATATTTTGGCAGAGTCAACAGAAACCACGATTCCCCAAGAACTTCCAGGGTTACCTTCATCTCTTTCACCCGGGATGGCTGATTCTGGTCAGCCAGGGTACGCCCCGCTCCATTTAATGACCACTTGCCAAGGGGTGGTGATGATGGCGAATGATCCAGCCCTCAATCTTTTAGGAATAGATGGGGCCAGGCTGGGGCGGGTGTCTATCAGTGAATGGATTTCCCATGAGGAATGGCAATGGATTCGAACGCAATTGCAGGCCTCGGATGGGTCCCCAGCGGAGGTACGGTGGATCATCCCCATGGAGTTTTCGGAAGGGATTCAGACCAAAATGCAGTGTTCCCTCACACCTTTATTAGACCACTCGCGGAAGGTGATGATGTGGCATTGGGATGTGCATCCACATCGTAATGGGGTTTCTTCTGAATCTTTGGATCGGTTCGTCCGGAGTCTTGAAGCGAGTCTTCTGAACGGACAGGGCCTAGATGATTGTTTGAAACGTCTTTGTGAGGGGTTAGTCGAAGCCTTTGGTTATTCGTTTACATGGATTGCCACGGTCAGAGATGGTCAACGAATTCAATTGCGTGCACAAGCGGTAACCCCAGATTTGGATTGGGATTCTCATGGCCGGACCTGGTGGTCTTCAATTTCTCAGCAAGAGACTTTGGCCCAAGCTTGCGTGGCTTCTGAACGTTCTTTCGTCTCGCTTGAAAGTCCCCATACGGGAGAATTTTCATGGTTCCCATCGAATTTTCCCCTTCACCAAGCCTATGTGTTTCCGTTCAGGCAGGGCCTTGATTCGGGTCTGGTTGTGATGTGTTCAAGTGTATCCAGTGGAATTGACGTTTCGATTCGAGATGACTGGCAATGGTTGGGGAGAAAGATAGGCGAGTTAGTGGTTCGGGGTAGAGAGATGGAACAATTACGTCTTCATAGTGCCATCATCGGGGCTGTTCAAGATCCCATGTGTATGACAGATCAGACCGGTCGCGTGGAATGGGTCAATCAGGCGTATTTGAAGTTGTTGGGTGGTACGCCTCTTCAAGTGTTGGGATCCCAATTACGATCCTTTCCCTTTGCCCAGCTTTATCAAGGGCAGTCTATGCCAGGATCTCGAACCTCGGAGATCTGTTGCGTGAAAACAGAAATCATGGAACGAGGGAAAAATGCCGAATCACTCGTTCTTGAGCAGGTTGTCGCGCCATTAGATGATGCTGAGGGCAAGCCGACACATTTTATGGTGACCTTTCATGATGTGACGGCTCGTGCCATCGCAGAAATGCAAATGAAACATCAGGCCTACCACGATGCCTTAACCGATCTGCCCAATCGAGTCATGTTTGAAGACCGGTTGCAGTTGGCTTTGGCACAAGCCAGACGAGATGGAACCTTACTAGCCCTCCTTTTCTTGGATTTAGATAATTTTAAATCCATCAATGATCAGTATGGCCATCAAATGGGGGATCGTTTATTACGAGTAGTTGCTAAACGGCTTGTGACCTGTGTTCGTACGACCGACACCGTTTCTCGACTTAGTGGAGATGAATTCACCATTATTTTGCAAGGACTTGATCGGATTCATGATATCCGGCAGGTTGCCCAAAAAATAGTAGAGTGCCTGATGGCACCAATTCAATTGAGCGGGAAAGATCTTTCAGTGCAGACAAGTATCGGAATTGCCGTCTCTCCTAAAGATTCTACAGATCCACGGGCTCTATTAGCGATTGCCGATAAGGCGATGTATTGCGCCAAAGATGTTGGTGGACAGCGATGGTATTTTGCCACTCCAGAATGGAATTTTGAGTAATCCCCTTTTCCCATTTCCCTGAATCGTTTTCAATCTTCCGATTTTTCTGATCCTCTACCGTGGTCTGATAGTTTTGTTTGGGACCTATTCCTCGTTGAGGAAAAACCACGATTGTTGAGAAAAAGCTTCGAAGTATTTCTCTAGGGTCAAGACGGGGATCTGTAGGTTGTTCCCTCCGATATGTCGGAATTAAGAATTCTTGAGAGGAAAACAAAAAGTTCATATTCCCACCGTATTGTTTGGGTTGGGGCCTCATAACTGTGCAAGCCAACTCGAAAAATCTCGGTGTCTTATGTCTCTGTTGTAGATGAATATGGAGGAAATCGATGAAACCGCCATCAGCCTCCTTAGAGCAATTCAGCAGGGGATGACTGAGAAATAAATTCTGGCCTTATTTTTGCTAAGAACTTGGTGAGGGATATCGTGTGCTGAAGACCTTCAGTTCATTTTTTGTGCGGGAAAAGGAGTGTTGCGCCATGATTGTTCGCTTACAACCGAGAAACATCTTGGTATGGAGTCTTATTCTTGTGATGGGGTTGTTCGTCATGGGCTGTGGGCACCGTGCATCGCATAGCAGCCAGGCTCATTCTAAGAAATTCAATAAAGCCCGAATGGTGGCCCACCAACCAACTGGATCAGATCTTTCGGCCTTGAAGGGTCCAACCGGTGGAGAAGGATATTTTGGTAATGAAGCCGGCACTCTGTCAGATTCGTTGAATGAAGATTCCTTCATTCAGGAAGATCCACATTTTGGTCATGCGGGGAACAATGGGGCATCACCCAATGATTATTGGTTGAATCGAACGCGTGCAGAACAGTTTACCGCCCAAGCCGGTCTAGAGGATGTGCACTTTGACTTCAATAGCATTCAATTGAGTGAACAAGCCAAAACAATTTTGATAGCCAATGCCGAATGGCTCAAAGCCCATCCTGATGCCGAGATTACTATCGAAGGCCATTGTGATGATCGTGGCACTTCTTCATATAACTATGTGTTAGGTGAAAAGCGGGCAATTCGAACCAAGGCCTTTCTTACCAGTCTAGGTGTATCGGGGGAACGCCTGAAGATCATGTCTTTTGGAAAGGACAATCCCGCCTGTTGGGATCCGACGGAACCCTGCTATCAAAAGAATCGACGAGCACATTTAGTTCTCGGAATAAAGGTTGCGTCCACAGCGATGCGGTAAGTCAGTGTGGGTGAGGTTTCTATTGATGAATTCGAGGTCGAGTTGACATATTCTGGAATGGATCAATTAAAGCAATGTTGATGATGAAACGATGGCCTGTTTGTGTACGCCTGGCTTCCGGTGTCATTTTGCTCACGATAGCAACGTTGTTCGTGGGTTGTATGGCGCAGCAGGCAGATGTGGTGCGCATCAAGCGGGAATTAGATGCCAAGATCAGCCAACTCGATAAAAGTAAAACTTCCCTCCAACAGGCGGTGACCGATGCTAATGCAGCCTTGGAGAAAGCCAATACCCTTATTGCTGGGCAACGCGCCGAAATCCAAGAATTGTTGCACACTCGTGCAGAGGTGATGGACCAGGTGGCCACACTCAAGGATACCGACTTATCTCAGGTCAGAGGTGCTCTCGAAAAGAATCAACACCTTGTTGAATCGCTGGATCAAAAATATAGTCTTCTCCAGTCAAAAGTGCAGACCGTCGAAGTCAATGCTCAGCAATCACGTGAAACTCTGGATCCTCTTGTACGAGAAATTCGAGCGCAATTAAAGGCGGAAGAGCAATTACGTACCGAGCAAGGGGGAAAGCTTGGGGAATTTCGCACCTCGTTAATTGATTATCAACAAGTCCTCTCTGCCCTTCGAGACAATGTGGCCAAACAGGAACAGCAGGTGACGGCCTTGCGACAGCATGTCGAACAATTGAGACAGCAACAAGACTCCAACCATCAACAAGTTCAAGCCGACGTGAATGATGTTCGTCAGCATATTCAATCTGTGATTGGGACGTTGGAGAAAATTAGTACGACATTTAGCGGACGGTTAGATGCCTACGAGCAACAGCGGTTGCGAACCTCTTCCAACACGAATTCTGAAACGGCATTGTCTCTCCGAGAATCGCTGATTTCACCAATTTCGCATCAAGATCCAAAAGTCAATCAGACGGTCGTATCTACGAATACCCGGTCCTCGTCACCCGGTAGACTCAAGGTGCCGGCTCTTAAAAAGGCGCCTACGAATGGCGGATTGTCTGGGGCCTCGGTGGTAACAGCATCTGTTCCTCCAACCCCTGGAACCTCGTCAACCTCCTTACCTGCCTCCTCTATTGGGAAATATACACAGCATGAACGAACAGCCTACGAAAACGCCTTCAATTTGTTACGGGCTAAAGACTATGATAAGGCGGCTCGTGAATTTTCCGCCTTTCTTCGAGCATTTCCTCATTCCACTTTAGCGGATAACAGTCAATATTGGCTGGGTGAATGCTATTATGGCCAGCGGCGATTTCAAGAGGCCATCGATGAATTTGAACGCGTCTTTGCTTTCTATTCGAACAGCAGTAAAGTGCCGGCATCTTTACTCAAAATAGGCTATTCCCATCTTGAGCTTCGGCAGCCAGCGATGGCTCGAGCTGTCTTCCAACAACTCGTCAGGACCTATCCTCAAAGTCCAGAAGCAATCAAAGCTCACGGACGTCTCCAAGACGTCAATGCCCGGCTCCAGAATCCTTCTTAATTTTCCAATCACCGCATTTTCCCGTTTCCTAATAGAGTGATTTTGGGAAAGGTATAAACGGGTAATCAATTGAATTTTCCGTCCTCTTGCGGCTGAAAATTTTTCTTGTTGAGAATGATTGACGTTGCGTTACGAATTTCTCGGGCAAGGAATTTAACCTGAGAAAACGGCTTTCCAAGAAATGTTGAGCGAACGTGATATCGGATTAGCCTCCCTCCTGTTTGGGGAAATTGAGTCCCTACAATAAGCTCCCAACTCTAAAGAGCCATTCAATTTTTCTTGTCAATACCCGAACATTTTAATGGCGACTAAGATTCTAATCTTGGTTGAAGAGATGTTGGGATTCTCTGAATGAGTCATCTGTGTCTAAGGATTGATCCTGCGATTGACAAAAGAGGATGGTTTGTTAGCCGATTGCCATGTAAGGGTGGAAGGTATTGTTCTAACCGTTATGATTATCAATCCGAAAAAGAACAATAGTGCACCGGGATGATAGCCAAGGTTTTTGAAACCCGGCTCAAAGAAGGGCAGATGCCAGATAAGTGCTGAAAGCACGATCAGGCTCAATTCAGCAGTGCCGCGCTCAATTCGTGGAATGAGCATGGCGATTGGAATGAGAAGCACCATGGCATCATAATGTAGGATTTTTGGTGTCAGTAGACAAATTGCTAGAGCGAGGGCAAATGCCTTGTATAAAGAATCCTCGGTCGAGCGCCAGGTGAGTATGAACATCAGAAATGCAGCGAGGCTGCATACGATTTGAATGAACCAAGCCACACTATTGTTTGCACCGAGTTTCACGGCTAGCATCAAAAATGACGGTGTGCGATCAAAAGCCGGGTTGGCCGCTTGAAAGAATGTTCCGGAGTGGTGGCGAATTCCTTCAAAGAAGGAGATCCAAATTCCAAACCCAAAGACAAGGCTGGCCAATGCTGACAGAGTAATGGTGACGGCTGCTAGAGTAGTAAGTGCACGCCATTTTCGATCAATAAACAAGCAAACTGGCATGGCAAGAGCTAAATGTGGCTTGAAGGCAACCAATGCAGCAATACCCCCAGACCTAGTCGGATAGCGTTCACAGGTCAGCATGAAACCGGCCATCAGGGCGGCAAAAAGGATACCGGTTTGTCCGGCCCCGGCGGTATAGGCGGTTAATGGTGCGATCAGGGTCAGGCCAGTTGCCAGCCAGCTGCCGGTCAGTCGAAAAATGAGCCAACCTAATATGATGAGCGGCAAGGCCGTCCATACCCAAAGTGCATGAGTGTGATGCAGAAGTCCCAAGGGCAACCACGTAAAAAGGGCAGTCGGGGGATTAAAAAAATATAGCCGATGAATCTCCTGTCCGTAGATCTTAAGCAGATTGGCCTCAAAGGCTGAATGATCCCACACGGCCGCAGCGTCACCTTGTAGGGTCATAACAGCAGCGTTGTAGAAGACCAAAAAATCTCCACCAACAATATCCCCGTTTCTATTAATGAATTCTCCTTCAACCGGAAATAACATACTGTACCCGTAGTGGCTGTAGATCAAGCCGGCCGACGCAAGTATGGCGATGACTCCAAATCCCAACAGACGTTGGATAGATTGCCTTATGTCCTTCATCATTTCTTTAACCGTCAGGGCATATTGAAATGTGGATTCCGCCTGCCAAACCTCCTCATTCTCGCATTGAGATTCACCCTGGAATCTTGGCCGAGATGAGATAGCATAGAAACGTTGTTACCGGGCACACCTTCGGTCTAATGAACGTGAGGAAGGATTGAGATGGTCCCCATCTCCGGGGAGATTGGGGTCGATGGGTCGTCGTTCGACCAAACCCATTAGGCCTTTCCTTCAAAGTTGGTAACCTCGGAGTACCGTCGCCTTTTCATAAGTACTTAGTTGACGCTTGATTGAAGTTTCTCGGTATTCAGGCCATAAAGTGAGGGGACTTTGTCATTGCCATAGAAATGGTTTCTTCATATAAGCTGTGATTATCTTAGGAAGAGTGGTGTCAAGAAAGGAAGAATTCCCGATCAGATGTTTAGATATTCAACCTCCTCCAGATAATGGGCATCGCGAAGGAGTGATTTGAGCATGTGCCAATCCGACTTCATTGCTGACCGAGGGGAAATGGTTTTGATGGTAACCGGAAGTCCAATAGAAAAATTTCCCTGGTATCTAGCAATGTCAAAAAAGAGGGCCAAGCTTGACTTGTGTTTTTTGGTGTAACAGCGTCTCGTGGTGCTATTCGGTACTCAGGAACGAAACTTGATAAAACTTGAATCGATACTTGCGCATATAAGGACACTAGAGATGGCCATGGACTTTGAGTATAAAACGTGAAATTTTCACGATTTTTGGGAAAGTGTGAATATGTCTTAAGCGTGTCTAATTATTTTCCGAAATAGTGCATATCAGTATTATTCCCTTAGGCTTGGTCTACCCATCTCCCGCACGAGTTATGCTTATTCACAGCGATCAATCCATTGATGATATTTCCAATTCTCACCCTTCCGCCCAATCCGGACGTGCTCGTTTATTGAATCAGGACTATGGGGTCACCTTATCAATTGTCGTCCCCTTATATAACGAAGCCGACAATATTGACTTGTTTCTTGATCGAACTGAACAGGTTCTCCAGGACCTTATCTCTCCTTTGGGAGGGAGTTATGAGTTCATTTTCATAAATGATGGAAGTACCGACGGTACGGTAGAAAAACTTCTTCATCACCGTGATCGCAATCCTCAGATAAAGATCATTAACCTCTCGAGAAATTTCGGGAAGGAGCAGGCTATGTGTGCCGGCCTTCACTATTCGACGGGAGCGGCAGTGGTCCCTATGGATGTTGATCTCCAAGATCCTCCAGAAATCCTACCTGCTCTTTTCCAAAAATGGCTTGAAGGCTACGATGTAATCTATGCCATCAGACGTGATCGACACGCAGACCCATGGCTGAAGCGATTAACGGCTTTCGGATTTTTTCGTCTATTTAACCATTTGGCAGAAACGAAAATCCCCAAAGATACCGGAGATTTTCGTCTTATGGATCGACGAGTCATTCAAGCACTTGGCGAACTTCCGGAACGAACTCGTTTTATGAAAGGACTATTTACATGGGTGGGATTTCGACAAATTGGCATAGAGTATGATCGCCACTCCCGGGTTAGTGGTAAAACGAAATGGAGTAATCGAGGACTGTGGAAATTGGCCTTGGATGGTATTACATCCTTTAGCATCGTTCCATTGCGGGTATGGACATATATTGGACTGACGGTTTCATTCCTAGCCCTGAGTTTTGGGGTATTTCTTACAATTCGAACGGTCGTCCAGGGTATTGATGTTCCTGGATATGCGTCACTGATGGTCACCATGTTGTTTCTGGGTGGGTTGAATCTCTTCACTCTCGGAGTATTGGGGGAATATTTAGGAAGGATGTTTATGGAAGTGAAGGGACGCCCTTTGTATATACTTCGCGATACGTATGGGATTCCATCATCTAAACAGAACCCATTGCCATGAAGCCACACATCTACATCCAAATGGCTGCGATGGAATCCAGTCACTGGTGGTTTGTTGGGAGACGTAAGATACTTTCTGAGGTGCTCACGACCTACACCGCACTTCAATCCACATCTAAAATTTTGGAAGTGGGGTGTGGCACGGGTGGTAATTTGTCCATGCTTTCGCAATTTGGACAGGTTTCTGCTCTTGAACCCAATGCGGAAGCCAGGCAGTTGGCTGGTCAAAAGGGTAGATTTGATATACGTCGGGGCAGTCTCCCTCGGGAAATTCCATTCAATTCAGAAATCTTTGACCTTATTTCCGCTCTCGATATCCTTGAGCACATTTCGGAAGATAAGGAAAGCCTTCTCACTCTTCGTAAGGTTCTTCGCCCAGGAGGGTGGCTGCTCATTACTGTGCCGGCCTTCCCTTTTCTTTGGAGTTCTCATGATGATGACCATCACCACAAAAGACGGTATAACAAAACGCAACTCCAACGAATCGTTCAAGAAGCGGGATTTTCCTGTGTTCTCATTTCGTATTTCAACACACTTTTATTTCCTTTGGCGGTGGGAGTTCGCCTGGTAAAAAACATCTTGGGCCTCAATGATCTGAATGAGCAAATGACCTTACCAGCCTCTATTAATAGTCTATTGACCTGTTCGTTTTCTTCGGAACGGCACTGGATTAAAAACTGGCCGCTTCCAATAGGGCTTTCTCTTCTTCTTTTGGCGCGAAAATCTTCTTAGGCTGTTTGTTTCAACCCGGCGAACCCCTAGCGAAGTGCATCGGTATTCTCATTCTGTTGTCTTTCTCTTTCCTAGCTATTTCTCTACTCGGGAATTGGGATCTCTGGTATGAACGTTGTGTTCAGTGCTGCTCGACTTTCGTTTATGGTGTTTTCAAAAATAACAAGAAGAATAGGTAGTGTGGTTTTGAGCAATGAAGGACCTTTATCCTCGGGCTCGTCCCGGACAAGCCTTAGAAAAAATAGTCAGCATGATAGGGAAACCCTAACTTTTTGAGCTGTAAAAGCCCTGGTTGTGTCTTGGGAGGGTACTCCTGCCGAGCCTTTTGCTGCAGATTTAGCAGCAATGTGAAATCGTCGGGCACGTTGGACTTGCCAGCTGCCGGATCCTGGTCTGTGAAACTTGGTACCAGGGGATTGGCTTTAAGGTCATTCGTTTTGAATGAATTTTCAGCCCCCAGACCCTTGGAATATGGATATTTTGCTAGGGCATCTGCACTCGGTTGCAAGGGTCTGATGAGTAGATTTCTACGGTAACATTAAGAAAATCGGACAGGCAGGGCTGATGTAGAAATAACCCGTGTTCAAAATGCAAGGATTATTAAGGTTCACGAGAGACGAAAAATTTTTCGAAATGGGGAGAGTTTTAATTTGGTTCAAGGAACTAGAAATTATTTTGGTGGCTTTAACGGTATTTAATCCATTGGGAGGGGGAACATCGACCGCATAGGTTGGTGAGGAAAATCCATGTTAGTTCGAGCCGAACAAAAATCGCTTGGTGTCAGGATTTTCACGTCTCCAAATAACATTATCAATAAAGTAATGGTGAATGTTGATAAATATCCAAAAAATAAACATAAACATGGTTCCTCCAAATATGGTCTGGTCATAGGGTATGTTGGAGTCAAAAAGCTCAGTGGCAGTCCAAAACCCCAGATATCCCAAAGCGATACCAATGGCAACAAAACGAACAAATTTCCAAAGGCTTATCGAAGGCGAATAGTCCTTTCCAGCTTCCAGCGAAGAAATATCTACGCTCGTACAATGGATTTTGTTGTACTGGTAGCGCCAAACAACGATGAGGTATTGCAATGAATGAAATACGGGAACGAGGAACAAAAATAAAGGATCAAGTCTAAGGGCCATCCATATATACACTGACGTGAAATAAGCGATAAGCCCATTACGGGCACAGGACTTTTTTTAACGATACACTTGCTGACCAACATGAACAACGTAAGCCCGGTTGTCACTGTGGCCACGAGGCCTCCTGCGTATAGAGCGGTTAAAGGAAAGGAAAATGCGGCAGATTTTAGGCCCCAAATGTTTTGTTCGGCAATGGTTGAATTTGTTAATAGCCAGAAAAAAATCCAACATGCGTACGCATTCTGTAGTAAAATTTTCTTTTCTGAGTCAAGAAAGAATTTTCGTTTTAACACCGAATCGACGATTAGCATTCCGTACCCTTGTTTGACGTAATGCCAACCCACCAAAAAGAGCATGATATTCATTCCATAGCTGAGGGTCTGTACATCATTGGTGAGAATGCTAGTGCCAAAGAATGCCAATAAGAAAATTGGAACAAGGAGGCCAGCAATGAAATATCGAATGCGTAAGGTCTTAGAGGGGTTGGATTGACTGATTTTTATCCAATAATTCTCGTAGAAAATTTGATAGGAATGAGCAAAATGGGGATGGTTGATAACATTAGCTAATGTCAAGGTGATCACTGATACAGCTGGAATGCTGGATTGAAGAGGAATGAAGATAGCTATTAAGATAAAGGCGATAAGGGAACCGCCGCCGAGACAAAGGAAGTCCGCAATGGGATGAAATAGATATTCTTTCTCTGTGTGTTCGTTGTCTTTAGGTGTCAGGGGAAGAGGCCTTGATTGAATTGTCTCAGTGAGCATTACCAATATTTCCTTTTAGAATCCAATTCCCACTGAACGGGTCTAATCATTTTAGCTTCGCTGGAATGAGTGATTAGATATTCAGCGAAATCGGTGCACGAGTATTCATTCATACAGAGACGTTTGTTAGAAAAGAGTTGAGGCAATTTGAAGGGATATGACCCCGATGTACTTTCAGGATGAATTCTTATTTGCTGGTAAAGTACGGGCAATGATGTCTATTTTGGACTAGCGAAAATATTTCTTAAGTGAGAATGGAACTCAGGGTCCACGGTAGGGTAGAACTGAAAGGAATTGAACAAGGACGATTTACTTTACATTGTGGTGACCAAATCAAGCCAGAGGTGAACCGCAATCCCGGGTCGATTTGAAGTACCTACGGGTATATTCCTGGCTGCTTGCGGCGTAACATACTCGGGTGAGTGAGTCCATTTACAAGAGTTAAAATGTGACGGTCTTCTTGTCCCACTTTTGGTAAACATGGCAATAAAACTATGATAGGGAATATGGCCAACAGCAAGGGGATGCCTACCTAAAGCCAACCGCAGCTCACCAGTTCGTACTCTTCTCATTCCCCATCCCCTTGCTGCGGGGATTATTTTTTTACAGAAAAGGGGAGATTTCGGGTGGGCCATATGAATGCCAAATTCACCCGATTTTTTGAAGCTAAGAAGGAAGGTGTGGGCAAAGGTCGTCAATGAAAGTATCGGAGAAAGTTGTAGGGCTGAGAAACAGGAAGTACGTTCATTTTCTTGGTTGAAAAAAATAAGACACTCATATTCCCGCGCGTTATTTTGTCCAAATTTTGAGAACTTCGAGGATATTGGAATAATCATCAGTCCATACCCTTGCCTGGAGATTAGGGACAAGTGGTTTCCAACGTGTATCTTTATCAAGAATGCTAAGATCCGAAGGAGGCCTGGTCATTGCGACCCAATCTGAAGAGAATCGATAGTCGGATGGTTGGTTGTCATTAGGTATGCGATGTGTTTGTACCCAACCCAAAAGATTTGCATCGGCGGCAAGATTCGCCATGACATGAACGAGCTCTAGGTTGTTGTTTGAAATGTGAAACATAAGGACGCCAGTTGCCGTAATTTTTTTCAAGTAGAGTGTAAGGGCTTCTCGAGTTATCAAATGCATGGGAATCGCATCTGAGCTAAAGGCATCCACGATGAGTAGGTCATAGTATTGGTCGGGAATTGTAGTTAAAGAAAGTCGGGCATCGCCATAAGCAATGTCATAATTCCCTCCACATTCTGAAAGATAATGAAAATAGGCGGTGTTCTGAGCGAGCCGTCCTACTGTTGGGTCGATTTCGTGGAAGGTCCAATGCTGGTTAGGACTTCGATAGCATGCCGACGTGCCAGCCCCGAGTCCAATAGCTCCAATTTGTCGAAGTGGAAAATTTTTTTGCTCAAATACAGAAAAGAGTTGTCCTAGTGGTCCCTTACGATGGTAATAAGTCAGTGGTTCCTTCCATTGCGTTGGATCTGTATGCTGGGCACCGTGAATAGTCCGGCCGTGAACGAGAAGGTGATAATTCCCTGTCTCATTTCGTTGCACCGTATTTACTCCAAAAAAGCTGCGTTCTTGGGTTACCATGATATGTTGTGTGCCTAAGAAGGTCGTCAGAAAGAGCACACCCGCGATTCCCAATCCAAACCGTATCGGTCGATGGCGAAAGCTATAGGTGCCAAGACCTAATACTAAATAAAAAATAAATATACCAATAAATCCCCAATTGGTAGGATGTCCACCAAAAAAGAGGGATCCGCCCAAGAGAGCTAATAGCAATATGGGCCAGAGCAAGTCGGAAAGGGTAGCCCATTTGCTTGTCGCCACCTGCCAGGGTCGTAGAAAGCAGGCCAACACCAACATTAAGGGATATTCCGTGACTGCATTGAAGAGCAGCGGAGCGAGTAAAACGTTAAAGGCCCCTCCCAACATACCCCCAAAAGACAACCATAAGTAAAACTCTGTCAGATGATTCGCCCCAGGGCGTCGCTTAGCTAATTCTCCATGACAAACCATGGCTGTCACAAAAAAGACGGTCATTGGCAAAAAAATATCTAAGAGGATGCCCCCGAATCGTTGTACACCAATGGGAATCAATAAAAACGGTTGCGCCAAGACCATCCACGAATGAGGGAGCCGCGGGCGGCGGGCAAAGACTAGGACGAAGGTCAAGAGATAGAGAGTAAGAGGGAGTACCCACAGGAGAGGAACTGCGGCCACATCTGTTGTGATGTGCATAGTGACTCCCAACAACAAACTTGATGGCACAAATGCCAGTGCCAACCAGTGCAGGCGTCGTGACATGGTCGGAACTTCATGGGATTGAGCTGGGCTTTGAATCGACAGTGGGGTAGCCGTGGCGGAGTAGCGTTGCCACATGATGGTCCCGCAGAGTAGAAGCAGACCGATGAGGAAAGCATAGGCCCATCTCCACACTTCACTCTGTTCGTGACTGGTCAAAAGAGGTTCAAAGAGTAGGGGATAACTTAATAGGGCAAGGATGCTGCCTAGATTGCTGGCCGCGTAGAGGAAATAAGGATCTGCTGCAGAACGATGGTTGGTATGAGAGAACCAGCGTTGCAGTAATGGAGCATTTGTCGCGACGGCAAAGAAAGGAAGGCCGACGGAAAGGGTAAACAGTCCGATAAGCCAGGGGACAGGCGGCTCTTCCGCTGGGGGAGTCCAGCCTTTAGTGATACTAATAGGTAAAAGCGTTAGGACAACTGCCATGATCAAGATATGTAAGCCGACCTGCCATTTGAGGCTAAACAGTTTGGTGGTGAGGTGGGCATAGCTATAGCCTGCTAACAGGACAATCTGAAAGAAAAGCATCGCGGTATTCCAAACGCCTGGAGAACCTCCGAGGAGAGGCAAAACCATTTTTGCGAAAAGGGGTTGAACAGAAAAAACAAGGACCGAGCTAAGAAAAATAGTGGTCATAAACAGGGGTACCACCAAGCGGTCGCCTCGGCTTGGAAAAATACCATGGGATGCCTGATTAAGAGGGGGAACAGCTAGGGAAGGATAGGCATCGGTAGATCTGAATGATGAACGAAGGGCTGTTTTCATGGGACTCAATGGGAAGAATGCAAAAATTCACCCCAATTAATAGCAAGAGTGTAATTTTTTTAAACAAAGTTCTTTGATTAAAAGCAACATATATGCCAGTAATATTGGGGGATTGGTATTATGAAAAACATGGAATATTCATAGTGGAGCGTATTATGTGAGAAAGGGAAAAAGGCAGAGGACGGTGGTAGGAAAAATATGCCGAGTTCTAATGAGAATGGAGAGCTTGTATTCTTAAATTTTGTATTCGGTGAGGCTCTTATGTTCAATTTCCAGAATACCGAGGAATTGAACTTGCTTCGGTTTCGTGGACACTCACCCGACTTTCGCCATCTGCTGCACATAGTCTGCTGGACTTATGTTTCCTAGGTGCTGATGGCGTCTCGCCCGATGATCAAACACCTCAATATAATCGAAGGTTGCCGCTCGTGCTGTTTCACGAGTTTTAAAGATGTGGCGCCGGACTTTCTCTTTTTTCAGACTCCCAAAGAAGGTCTCCACCGCCGCATTATCATAACCGTTTCCCCGACGACTCCTGCTAGGGAGTAACCCATGCGTCTGGCAAAACCGATTCCAGTCATTACTACTGAACTGCGACCCCTGATCCGAGTGCATGATGACAGCCTGCTTGGGCTGGCGTCGCCACACCGCCATCAGTAAGGCGTCCAGCACAATTTCCTTGGCTAAGGTCGGCTTCATGGACCAGCCGATGATCCGCCGTGACAGATCCCTCACCACCGCCAGGTACAGCCACCCTTCGTAGGTCCGAATATACGTAATATCGGTCCCCCACGCCCGATTTGGCTTGTCTATCGTAGCCGGTTGCTGCAAACGATTCGGGGCGGCCACCGCCAGCTTGGTGTAGCGCACACCCGGTTGCTTGTAACCGCGCTGGGCGCGGATGTTGTGGCGCTTCATCAGCTTCGCAATCCGGTTCTTGCCCACCCGCTCTCCGACCTCCCGCAGATCGCAGAGAATGCGAGGCGCGCCATAGGTTCCGCCACTGGCCTCATGCGACTCCCGGATCAGCCCCAACAACCGCTCGTCGTCTCGGGCCCGCTGTGATGGGGGGCGCTTCACCCTGGCGTCATTGCCACTGCGCGCGACTCCCAACAGGCGACACATGGGGTTCACCGCATACCGGTCCTGATGCTGTAAGATCATGGCGTACCTCACGCCGGGTTTTTCGCGAAGGACGCGGCGACTTTTTTGAGGATATACCGCTCTTCTTGTGCTCGGCGGAGTTCCGCTTTGAGCTTCAGGTTCTCACGCCGGACTTCTTTGAGTTCGGCCTCATCGCGATCGGTCGCATGGGGGCTATATCCCTTGACCCACTTGTACAGGCTTTGCACCGAAATCCCCAAACGCTTCGCGACATCGCTCACCGCATACCCGCGCTCGATGACATGCTTGACCGCTTCTTCTTTGAACTCATCGGCAAATCGCCCCTTGGGCATGCCGTGTCCTCCTTTGGTTTAGGAGTGTCCACGGATTTGGAGCAAGTTCACGCGGCTTAACCCAGTGTCCACAAAACCGAGGGAAGTCCACACCTTTAATTACCTCTTTCTTTCACTCTCCAATCTTGTGCTCACTTCCTCCTTCGCAGTACCGCGATTCTGATAATTTGGTAACCCAGAATTTTACAATTCAAGAAACTTCAACTCGAAATAACAGTTACAGAAAGTCCTGGTCAGGCTTCTGTTCCCAATTTCATCTTTCAGGGGTAAAAAATGAATGGGAATATCCTTGTATCTTGTATCGAAGAAAATGGGCCTGAATGAAACTTTGAGAAGACAATCTGATTTTAGGTGAAGGGATTTCCGCCAGTATTTAAGAGAAAACTAGTAAAACATGGGTCTTACATGTAGGAATTAAAAGTTTCAGATCTCAACGCAAATTGCAAGAATGGTTATCTCAGGTTTATTGGGTGGACAAAAATGAGTCCAAAATATTTTTGTACCTAGTTTAGTTAAATGAATTAAGAGAAACTTTGATGAGAATTGCAAGCGAATCTGAATAGTTGTTTAGAGTTGAAGTTCTGTGAGACATGCTTTTTGGCAAATTTTTAGGGAAAGAAAAAATATTTCGAAAAAAAACAGTAGTTAAGCGACGAAAAAATCTTATTGAAGGTAAATTCATTCAAGATTGCTGAAATTCCCTATTTTTTCTAGACGGTTTTTCTTTAATTTTTGAGATAAAGAGAACAAGAAATTTTTTGTCAAGGTTTTTGGGTGCTTGTCGATAATGGATCAATTCAATAGCAAGGATGAAAATAAAACATATGAAAGCTCAGCGCCAAAACAACAGAATTCACATATCTCCATCATTGAAAGTAACTCGTAGGACCTATCGAAAAAAAGTGGGAAATTTAAAATGGGTGTATTCCCATTTACATATTACACAATCCCATAGTGTTGATCGGGTGCCTCTTCCCGAAAAAGGCGAACGCGCCGGAAGGCGTGGGCGCAAAGCTGCGGGTCAAAGCTGGGCTTTGATTGCCGGGCTGCCGAAGGAAGAAACGTTTAAGAGGCAGCGTAAGGGTCAGGACTACCGGGCATACTGACCTTCCGTCATTACACCTAATTCGCCCGAAAAGGAGACGTGCTATGTTGAATCAAGTCATGAATTTTCTGGTTGATGAAGAAGGTGCGACTGCCATTGAATATGGTTTGCTGGCCGCCTTAATCGCGGCAGTGATCATTGTGGTGGTTGGTCAGATTGGTCAGAAATTAAACACAGCGTTTACCAGCGTAAACGACAATCTTCCCTAATCGCCTGAGACCTCCCTGTGGAGACTTTCGGGGGTCCTTTCTGATTCGTACAGTCAGGAAGGGCTCCCGAGATTGTATGTGGGTTAACCGTTCTGTGTGAGTAGGAGATGTTCCTCTTATGACGAAGGCCATACAACATATTGGAGCCTGGGTGGCGGATGAAGAAGGGGCGACAGCCATCGAATATGGTTTGCTGGCGGCTCTCATTGCAGGAGTCATTATTTCAACAGTAGGTACATTGGGGATTAAAGTTTCAGGACTTTACTCGACAGTGGAAACCAATCTGCCTTAGACGATTCTCTTGAAGCTGGCATGGGAGCTTTGTGCCATTGTATATCTCGTTTTATCTAATGTATCGAAGCGGCCTTTCTCACTAGCATAAGCCAAAGGTTTTCGTGAGACGGCCATCTGCAACAAGGAGAATCTTCCCAATGAAACCAATTCGCGATATTTTAGCTGACCAGAAGGGCGCCTATTTTCTGATGTCTGCAATAGTGCTTGGTGCCATGGTGGGATTTGCCGCGTTGGGGGTTGAAATCGGACGATGGTACGCCATTCAAGCAGAAATCAGTAAATCCATCGATGGTGCCGCCTTTGCGGGAGCGAAAAACGTCTCCAATCTTAAATTTCCGACTGACGAGGATTTAGAGGCTTTCGTGCTGGAAGTGGCTCAAGCAAATTTCCCGCCGGGTCTTCTAGATACAGATACGCCTGTTTTTGATCCGGATGTAGATGCTGACGGCAAGGTTACCGTTATTGGTAATGTGCATTCTATGAATCATTTGACCACCATATTCGAGACCGGAACGCAGATGACCGCCTTGGGCGCAACGGGCGCAGCAAAGCTCCGAAAAGCCGAAGTTGCACTGGTGTTGGATGTATCTGGCTCAATGGCCGGAGCCCCTATAGCTGATCTCCAATCCGGGGCTGATACCTTTGTAAATAATTTTCAATCATTTCAAAAGGACCATAAATTTGCGTTGATTTCCTTTGCATCTGGTGTGCAAACACCTGTTCCTTTATCTAATGATTTTGTTTATGACATGACAAATGAAATCGCGGCCTTAAATGCTGGTGGAGGAACCAATACCGAAGACGCACTGGGGCAAGCGGTGAACCTTCCATGGGAACCCGGGCAATTGGCCCTCCCAGTTAACGAACGGACTCGCCAAGTTGTCATTTTATTTTCAGATGGAAATCCTACGGGATTTCGGGCTCAATTCAAATATAACGGTGGAGATTTAGATGCCGTCGCCCTTCTGTCTGGAGGAAATCCCCCGACGACCGTGTACGACCGGTTAGCCAAACATGACGAGCAAGTAAATTACTTTACAAGTTTCGCAAACGTAACTGGCGACGGAAAAACCACCGCAAGCACAATTTGTCAAGTGTATGGTAGTAAGGTAAGCACGACAAAATGGTATATTTTTGATGATCCCACCTATGGGATAAATGCCCCTGGGAGCCCCATTGGCGGATATTCAGATCCATATTGCAATAACTCAATTTCACCAACTGGGGATTTATTGGATTATACCAACTGGTTGGTCAAACAAATGGCCATAGACCATGCAGCAGAGCTTAAAGCCATGGGAATTGTGGTGTATACCATTGGGCTCGGGGATGTTGATCAAGGATTCTTAGAGACCCTGGCGACTGATACGGCCCATGCCTATTTTGCGAACGATCCTTCGGAGATTGAAGGAATTTTTCAAGCGATTGCCAATGAGCTCAAACTTATTCTTGTGAGTTAAAGGCATCAGAGGTACGTGAATAAAAGTAACGCACAGGGAAAAGTTGAAAATTCTACGCTGTTACGAATGTGGAGGGAAGTCTTATGAGGGGTTGGCTGACATTCCGAAAGAGAATTAGTGAACTCTGTCGAAATGACGCGGGCGTCTCTGCGGTAGAAATGGGAATTACACTGCTTCCTTTTTTGTTGGTGGTATTTGGTACCGCTGAATTCGGTTGGTATTTTCTACATAACCATACGATGAATACTGCGGTTAGTGAAGGTATACGGGTTGGAGCGACTGGAGCCGTTTTAGATGATGGGAATGGTAATGCCCTGTCTCGTGAGGATTCCATAAAAAAAGCGATTCAAGATAAAGCAAATGGAATTATGGTTATCGACCCAGCGAATATTCATATTTTTCCCGTTGATGCCGATTGGACCGATCCTGATGACCCGGCGGTGGTGACGACGGCCGCGGCAGGTGGGGCCGGGGCCTTCATGCGTGTCCGTGTAACGTATACTCATCAATGGTTTACAGACTTGGTTGGGGGATTTTTCGGTGGTTCCTCGAGGCAAATGATATCAGAAGGGACCTATAGGAATGAAAACTTTATTTTGTAGAGGACAATAGACCAAAACGTTTTTATTTTTTGGCGGGGAGTTGAATTATGGACTGGTCTTCAAAAAATCCACTTAGGTCAGATCGAGGGAGTGCAACGGTTGAGTTTGCCGTTTCCTCCATCTTGTTTATATTTTTAGCCTTTGCGACAGTTGAGTATGGAGTGCTGTATAGTCAACGACATGCAGTTACCACATTGGCGCGTGAGGGAGCCAGCCTTGCGTCCAGAAATCTCACCACCAATGGCAACATGATGGCCATGTTGGAATCTACGGAAGGGGCTTTAGGGCTTAAAGGGCATCCGGAAAAGTATTCTATTCATTTGGCCCAAATTAATGGTGCCGTGGCGGCTGGGACTGCTCCGGTTTGTACCGTGACCTCCTCAGGTACTTTATCTCATGCCGATATAAAGGTTCCTACGCCAGCTACTAATTGTGATTTACCTGCAAATTTGTACATGTATCTTCAATGGGATGCAGATTTAGGAGCCGCAGCAGTGAATCAATTTACGGTTTTGAAGGTTTACTACCAACATACGCCTCTGACACCCGTTGGAGGGATGTCTCCGTTTTTAGGTGGTTCTGGACATCAAAATACGGACCTCCTCTTAGCCAGCCGGGCAATTTTTTAGAGAATTGCGAGATTTTCAGCGCCAGTGGGAAAAGTTTGGCGTTCGCTTTCATTCCATTCGTTGAGAGGAAGTGATTTGATTGATGAAGCATTCATTGTATTTTTTTAGGTTTTACACTTTTTATGTTTGTTTCGCGCTCTGAAAAGAGTCAGCATTCACCTCCCTTTCCTTATCGGTCTCCCTAGTTTGTTTAGTCCTAGAATTTTCTTTCCAATTCCCCAATTGCTTCTCAGAATACCGACCCTTAGTTGGGCTGCTGTCCTTTCTGGCAATCTCTATTCATCCTTTTTTGACCCTCTGGTCTGATCGTACCCATTCTATTCTCTTTCTTGCTACAGATTGGTAAAAAGTCACCGATCTATATTTTGTGTTGGCAAGAGATAAGCAAGGTCATGAGCAAAGGTTGGAATGAGCTTTATCTTTCATAGCTGATGAATATGACGACACAACTCATCATTCAAGGGGTGTTACTCCTTGCGCTTATTGTTGCAGGTATATTGGATGTACGTTCTAGCCGTGTGCCCAATATCATCACGTTTCCCTTAGTTCTTGTCGGCTTCGGTTTCCATGGTTTATCAGAGTCTGGGAATGGGCTTCTCTTTAGTCTGGAAGGGTTAGGCTTGGGGTTCAGCCTTCTCATAGGGTTTTATGTGTATGGGGGAATGGGCGCAGGTGATGTGAAGCTACTTGCCGCTGTGGGTGCAGTGGTGGGCCCTTATAATGTTTTTATGGGGTTTTTATTTGCGAGTTTGCTCGGTGGATTATATGCAATAGCTATGATGAGTTGGCATGTAGGGCTAGCCGGAACGGCTGAGCGAATAAAGATTATCTTGGTCAGCATGGTATTTATGAAAGTCAATGTTGCCACTTCTTTGGAGGAAACATCCTTGCCCAAGCTTCGTTATGCGTTGGTGATTGGCCTTGGGACTCTTCTGGGTCAAGGATATCAATGGTTTCAGATTATTAAATAATATTTAAGTCGTGGCAGGGAATAAGGCTAAAGAAACGACGGGTGGAATCCGATATTGGGCTGTAAGACACGAAAATACCCAGCTTCGGATAGTTTTCAAGCCAACCGCAGGAAAAACGAAAAGAATGAATGTTAAGCGCATAAATAATGAGGAGGCACGGTGATGGGCCAAAAACGTCCACTGTTATTTTTAGGTGCTGCAATTGGAATCGCCCTTGTAACAACGATCATGATTTATCAATGGTTGCAAGGCCAGCAGGGAAGTGAGCCAGAAGTTCAACCTGTTGTGGAAATTGAGGGCGCTGAAATTGCGGTGGCAAGTTCTGACGTCACGTGGGGAACGCCATTAACGGATGAATCTATTCGTTTTGTGGTGTATCCAGAAGACAATTTACCTGTTGGCCATTTCAAAAAATCCCAAGATCTTAAAGGCCGAGTGGTCTTAGCGAATTTAAAAAAGAATGAACCGATTATGGAATCCAAACTTGCCCCAATCGATATCAAAACTGGAGGCGTCAGCGCCGTCATGGACCCGCAAAAACGAGCAATGGCGGTGAAAGTAAATGAAGTTGTGGGGCTTCCCGGGTTTATTAAACCAGGAGATCGTGTGGATGTGATGGTCACGTTCGATCGACCTGGATCTAAGGATGATAAAAAAATCACGAAAGTTGTCTTGGAAAATTCGCTGGTCTTGGCGACTGGTACCCAAATGGAACGAGTAGATGAAGAAGAGCCTAAAGCGGTCAAAGTCATTACTCTTGAAGTTTCAATTGAAGAGGCTGAAAAACTGGCTATGGCTGAAAATGAGGGAAAGATACGACTCGCTCTTCGAAGCCCTCTTAACCCTGAAATTACCAAGACAAGGGGTGCAAAATTTTCTGATCTTTTGACTACCTATCAACTCGCCCCGAAAAGAAGCAACCGAACCAGGGTAGAAGTTATTAAGGGAAAAGATAAATCGGTTCAGCGTTTTTAATAATGAAGGGTGTTTCCCAGAAATGAAGAACAGGGTATTGCCAGATATTCACTCACGTCAACCATAAGTAGGTACAATTATGCCACGTTTGTTACTACAAAAATTCATCTTGATTGGGTTGAGTCTGTTGTTGAGTAATCCGGTCTGGGGAGAAGGGTTAACGTACCAAACTTCTCAAATCGATTCTCCTCAATCATTAGATTTAACGGTGGGAACCTCAAAAATTGTTGAAACCCCAAATGAATTTAAGCGAGCCTCCTTGGCTGAGCCTGAGATCGCTGACACGATTGTTCTTTCGACTAAACAAGTTTATGTCACAGCTAAAAAACTGGGGACGACCACTCTGACCCTGTGGAGCAAGGATGGCAAAGTGTCAAATGTCCTCCAGGTTCGAGTCACCCCAGATGTGACACGTCTAAAAGAACAACTCCATACCTTATTGCCAAATGAACCGGATTTGCAGGTAGTCGCCAGTCACGAACATATTACGGTCGCAGGTAATGTCACTAATGTCGAGGCATTGAACAGAGCGTTGGTGTTAGCCGAACCATTTGCCCCTAAGAAAATTATCAATATGATGCAGGTTGGGGGCGTTCAGCAGGTGATGATGGAAGTCAAAATTTCAGAGATGCAGCGTGGGCTATTAAAGAGACTCGGTGTGAATTTTACCAGGCGGCAATTGGGACACCGTGATTTTTCTATAGGAACATTGAATGAGTTAAGTGCCGTCGAGGCAGATCCATTTGGTGCAGGTGGATTGTCTGTTATAGCTTCTACGGCTGCGAATGCAATGTTGGGTTTTAATGTGGGTAATGATGCCTGGACCGTGACGCTTGATATGTTGAAAGAGCATGGTTTGTCAAAATCTTTAGCCGAACCCACATTAATCACTGAAAGCGGTCAGGCCGCTTCATTCCTTGTGGGTGGAGAGTTCCCCGTTCCGATACCTCAAACGTTTAATACACTCAGTATTAAATTTAAAGAGTTTGGTGTTGGCTTGAAATTTACCCCAACTGTTCTTTCGAATGAACGCATATCTATCGTGGTGAATCCAGAGGTTTCCGAACTTGATTTTGCCAATGGAATCCAGTTGGGGGGATTTCAAATCCCATCTCTGATAACCCGTCGAGTGAAAACTGTGGTGGAGTTAGGCGATGGACAAAGTTTTGCCATTGCAGGGATGCTCCAAGACAATATTCGTGAAACGATTGCGAAATATCCATTTCTCGGAGATATACCCATTCTTGGGGCCTTATTCCGGAGTTCTTCATTTGAAAAGAACGAGACGGAACTTATTGTGATTGTGACGCCGCATCTGGTGAAGCCACTTAATGTGGTGAAACAGACGTTGCCGACTGATCATTATTTAGAACCAAATGATTTCGAACTAATGTTAATGGGGTATGTAGAGGGGGTATATCCTGAAAAAGATGTTCCACGACCATCAGAGGCTTACCAAATCGGAGAGCCACAGATGGCGACCCGCATGCCTTTTCGAAATGGTGGTATAGAAGGTGTATTTGGTCATTTGGCACCCTGATGAGCTTGAGGAGGAAAAAGGAGACTATCATGCGAAATATATTATATGTGCGCTCTGTGATGTTGATCGGTGTCCTTGTATTGGGAATGACGGGATGTGGGGTGTGGCCGATCATGAAGGAAGACAATGGTCGGCGCCCTTTTGCTATGGGGAAAAGTGATCAGGTGTTGTGGCCTTGGGCTCCTCAGCCAGTTCATTTGAATGAAGATTTTGGCAATTCCTATCGTTATGCCAAGGAAACCCAAATCCTCTATCCGCAAGCCGGGAATTCCTTAACGCCGCTTGAAGGGTTTGGTGGGCAACCTGCTGCATTTACTGTGGAACGGTATCACAAGATTTTTGAAAAGGGCCCGTTTGAAGAGAAAAAAGGTGGAGGTGGCAATATCATATTTAGTGGAGGGAAATAGGGATGGCCGATTCAAGCTGGAAACCCAAACGTGTCTCTGGTGGATCTACCGACTCGGCAGCTGCCGCCTTTAAAGTTGAATTGTCTATTCAAAGCCCTGAGGTCAAACAGGTACTTGAAGCGATTGTTGCCGAGAGAGAGGAATTTCAAGTTAAAGATAGCAAAGATAATACTCCCCCTTCGGTCCTCATTTTAGAATTACAGGACAATCCGGAAGAAACATTTTCAGTTATTCGGGATTTAACCAAGCTGGCAAAGGGGACCGAAATATTTCTTACTGCTCCAAAATTGGATTCGGGGATTTTACTTGAAGCCATGCGGGCAGGAGCGAAAGAGTTTCTTGCTCAGCCCATACAAAAAAAGGAAGTCGTTGAAGCCTTTACCCGTTTTCAGGAGCGCGCGGTAACCCTTCAAGAAAAAAGTGGGGAAACCAAAACGGAAGGGAAAATTTTGGCCTTTTTCGGAGGCAAGGGTGGGGTGGGAACCACATGTATCGCCGTGAATACCGCCGCAGCTTTGATCAATTTACCAAAGAAGCCACGAGTTGTTTTAGTGGACGTGAATCAACATGGTGGTGATCTTCCTTTGTATCTAGACATGCAACCAACTCATAGTTTTCGGGATATAGCAGCTGATCCTTCTCGCGTCGATCAAGCCTTCCTGGTTCGAATTTTGATGAAAGATGAGTCAGGATTGCAGGTTTTGGCTTCGGGGTATGATGATCTCAGTACAGGTCGTTTAAGTCCAGATTGTGTGGAAACCACTCTGCGTATGTTACAGGCCAATTTTGACTATATTGTTCTCGATTGTGGACATGTGTTGGATTTGACCACAAAGAAAGCCTTGGAATTGGCCTCGATGATTCTAGTGACCTCAACCCTGATGGTTCCTGTGGTTCATCGCACAAAACGGATTTTGGAGTTGCTTCGAGGATCTGGATTTCCTCAGAGCAAATTGCGGTTAATCATGAATCGATATCTAAGTGGGGAAAAGGATGTGTTGGTAGAGACCGAAGAAATCTTGAAACAAAAGGCCTATTGGATGGTTCCGAATGATTATCCTTCCGTGAGTCATTCGGTGAATAGTGGGAAACCTCTGATTGAGACTGCTCCAAAATCCGCCGTTGGAAAGTCGTATATGGATTTTGCGCATAGCTTTGATGAGCAACCCAATAAAGCTTCAGGAAAGACTTCTGTCCTGGGTTGGTTGCGTCCATTCAAGTCTGGAAAAACCCAGTCTGCAACCTAAAAACTTGTTTAAGTTAAATCGAAAGACGAAGGAAGTACTACAACATGTTTCAATCGGAATGGAATGAAGTGGGAGCGAGTGCTGAGGTGGGAGGATTGAATCTTGGTCCCCTGAAAGAACGTCTTCATCGGCAGGTGATCGATGCGTTAGATCTGGCCATTGTCGCGTCTTTGGATGATGCCCTGCTGAAAGCGGAGTTGACGAAACTTGTTACTGAAATGTTGGAGAAAGAATCCGTTCCTCTCAGTATGAAGGAGCGAGAATCGCTTATCTCGGATATTCAACATGAAGTCATGGGCCTTGGTCCGTTGGAACCACTGGTCCAAGATCAATCTGTGAATGATATTCTTGTTAATCGATGTGATCAAATCTATGTCGAACGAGCTGGAAAACTTCAATTAACTGATGTGAAATTTCGTGATGAACAACATCTTCGAAAAATCATTGAAAAGATTGTGTCTGCAGTCGGACGTCGGATTGATGAATCCTCTCCAATGGTGGACGCACGTTTATTGGATGGATCACGTGTGAATGCCATTATTCCGCCATTAGCGTTAGATGGGTCATCCATTTCTATTAGAAAATTTTCAAAAGATAAGTTGCAAATTTCTGATCTTGTCGAAAAGAAATCGTTGACACCTGAAATTGCCGAATTACTTCGAGGAATTGTTGAAGCGCGACTTAATGTCCTGATCTCAGGAGGAACGGGTTGCGGTAAAACAACCATTCTCAATATCTTATCGGGATTTATTCCTTCGGATGAGCGCATTGTTACCATTGAAGACTCTGCTGAGTTGCAATTGCGACAAGAGCATGTCGTTCGTTTGGAAACCCGTCCTCCTAACGTAGAAGGACGAGGTGAAGTTTCTCAAAGAGAATTAGTGAAGAATTGCTTGCGTATGCGTCCAGATCGAATTGTGATGGGGGAGGTTCGAAGCGGTGAGTGCTTAGACATGCTTCAGGCGATGAACACCGGTCATGATGGATCATTGACAACGATTCACGCTAATACTCCTCGTGATTGTCTCACTCGGGTCGAAACCTTAGTGGCCATGGCTGGTTTGAATTTAGCAACAAAAGCCTTGCGTCATTATGTGAGTTCGGCCATTGATGTCATTTTGCAAATGACTCGTTTGTCTGATGGAACTCGAAAAATGACAAGCTTGTCAGAAATCGTTGGAATGGAAGGGGAAACGATTACCCTTCAAGAGATTTTCTTGTTTCAACAAACGGGACTTGATGACCAACGGAAAGTCCATGGAGTTTTTAAAGCGACGGGTGTCCGGCCGAAATTCGTCGAGCGTTTTAAGGCCTTGGGCATTTCCTGTGATCAAAGTATTTTTGATCCCGACAAAATTTATGAAGTCTAAGAATCAACTGCATTTTCCGTCGCGAGATACTGCTATCTTCTTGAAACGACGAGGTGAGTGGGGAGAGTTATTAGCATGACGATCGTCATTAGTCTTGGTATTTTCCTATCCGTGATTCTGCTCATAGAAGGTGGATACTTCTTTTATCACCAATTTGTCAGTCCTCAGCAGCGAAATATGAAGCGGCGCTTGCGAGGGGCTGGAAAGCTTGTTCACAAAAAGGAAAAAACGCAGGAACAGGAAATTCTACGAAAGCGTAAACTCAGTGAAGTTGCCTGGATGCAAACATTTTTGTCTTCTCTGAGCAATCTTGGTGGTCTTGAAAAATTATTGCAGCAAGCCAATAGCCAAATGCCTTTGGGAGTGTTCTTTTTGTTGAGCGGTTGCATGGGTATGGTTGGTTGTCTAGTCGGTGCTTTTAAGGATTGGGGGTTGCCTGTTGCCTTGGGATTAGGGGTCGTGGGAAGTTTGTTGCCCTGGGTATCCATCAGGGTCAAAAGGAAAAGGCGATTTGCCCAATTCCAAAAGCTTTTGCCTGAAGGGCTTGATTTGATGGCTCGTGCGCTGAGAGCCGGACATGCTTTCTCGGTTGGGATGAAAATGGTTGGGGATGAATTCCCTGATCCCATCGGCCCAGAATTTGCACGGACGGTTGAAGAAATTTCTTTTGGCATTGATGTCCCAATAGCTTTGAAAAATTTGACTGAGCGAGTTGAATGTGTCGACCTGAAGTTTTTTGTTACGGCTTTGTCAGTTCAACGTGAAACGGGAGGAAATTTAGCCGAAATAATAGAAGCCATCAGCCGGTTGATTCGTCAACGGTATGAATTATTGGGGCGCATTAAATCACTATCGGCTGAAGGACGGCTATCAGGTTATATCCTTTTTGGTCTTCCCTTTGTCATGGCAGGAGTCCTGTGGTACCTAAACGAAGAATATATGTCGTTGCTGTTTGAAGATCCTACTGGACATCTGATGATTGCAGGCGCGAGTGTCATGATGTGTATTGGGGCATTTGTGATGAGAAATATGTGTCAAATAAAGGTATAACGCTTATGGATCCTTTACTGTTAATTAGTCTTTTAGTGTTCCTCATGGTGTTGTTGCTTGGATGGGGCGCCTATGCTTTTTATCAATCACGAGAACGGGCGTCGGAATGGGGGGCTCGAGTTAAGGGCGAATCCTCCAACAAGGGGAAATCCGGGAAAGCACCCGAAAAAACAAATGATTCACTCCGTCAGTCACTAGAGTATATTCTGGAAAGGCTAGGGCAAGTAACTAAGCCCAAAGATCAGGCGCAAGTTTCTCATATTCGCGAAAAACTTGTGAATGCGGGCTATCGGAAGCCCAAAGCGCCCATCCTTTTTCTGGGGACTCGAATATTATTGGCGGTTTTAATGGGAGTCGGCTTTTTGGCTTTTGGCTCTGAAGCTACGAAGGGCATGTCTTCTCCATATGCATTCCCCGGGATTTTGATTCTTTGTATGGTTGCCGGGTTTTATGGACCCCAACTATGGCTTAGCTCGGCCATTACTAAACGAAAAGAACGATTGGTGGACGGATTTCCGGATGCCTTGGATCTCATGGTGGTTTGTGTAGAGGCAGGGTTGGGATTGGATCAAGCCATGGCGAGAGTTGGCCAGGAAATCATTACGGGCCATAAAGATCTTGGCGAAGAATTTAGTCTGCTCAATCTCGAATTACGAGCCGGGCTGTCACGAGAGCAAGCCCTTCGCAATCTCGTTCAACGAACAGATTTAGAAGATATTCGAAGCCTTGTGGCCTTACTCATTCAGACGGATAGATTTGGGACAAGTATTGGTCAGGCCTTGCGAGTACATTCAGACTCAATGAGATTGAATCGTCGTATGAAGGCAGAAGAGGCAGCTGCTCAGTTGGCGGTGAAATTAATGATTCCACTCATTTTATTTATTTTCCCAAGTTTAATGGTCGTTATTGCTGGACCTGGGGCCATTCGATTAATGAAGAGTTTTTCTAACTTTTAATGGGAAATCATCTCGTAAATTGTGAGAACCGTTGTCACTGAAGATGTTTACAACCTGAATACGATTCAACGATAAAACGACAATCTTTCTAAAATATCTATTAGCCCAATAGGGAATTGCCGGAGATGCTGTCAACCATTTTGAGGGAGTGGGGATTATGAAGAAAATATGGATGTGTAGTCTAATTGGCTTAGTCTTGGTATTCAATGCTTGTAGCGCGAAGCAACAACCAAGCTTTACTGTCCAAGATGAGCATTATCAGCAAATTTTAGAACGGCAAAAAGCGGGAATGGACGCGAAGACTCAACCTCAGGTTGATTTGACTGCCGAGATGACTCAAGGAGATTACGAAAAACTAGGTGATGCGCATTTTCAGCAAGGAAATCTTCAGGTAGCGAAGGAGCAATATGAAAAAGTTCTGAGTCTGGAACCTGAGCGAATTTCTGCACGATACAAATTAGCTGTCATATATCTAGAAAATGGGGCCTCTCAGGAATCCTATGAGCAATTCCATAAAATTCTGGATTACGATTTACATTTTGCTGCCGCCTATGAGGGAATGGGACGGGCATTATTAAAAATGGAAAAAGATGTTGAAGCTGAACGCGAATTTCAAGCGGCACTTTTGTATGATTCTGAATTGTGGACGTCCACAAACTATTTAGGAATTGTAGCTGATCGGCGCCATGCTCATAAGGATGCCATTAATATGTATCAAGTGGCTTTGGAGAAAAAAGCGAACAATCCTGCCATATTAAATAATTTGGGTATGGCCTATTACCTGGACCAGCAATATGAAAATGCCGTGCGGACGTTTCAACAGGCATTAAAAACAGGTGGGAAAAACGACAAGATTGCGAATAATCTTGGTTTGGCGCTCACAAAGTTAGGACATTATGATTTGGCCTATGATGCCTATACCCGAGGCATGGATCCGGCAAAAGCCTACAATAATTTAGGAGTGGCCTTTCTTGACGAAGGACAATTTGCTCGAGCCGCCAGGTGTTTTGAGAAAGCAATTGAAACTCAGGCCACGTTTTATGAGAAAGCTAAGGAAAACTTATCCATTAGCCAGCGGATGTTGTCAAAACTTCCTATGATTCAACAGCAAACTTTGATTCGGCAGGAGCCTGCTTGTCTGTAATGGAGTAATAGATACGCAGAATGAAAATTCCAATTGCTCCAAAGAGCCGAAAAAATGATAGGCCAACATTTTAAAAAGGGAAGCATGCCGCCAATGACTGCCGTTTGTGGTTTTCCCCCTATCCGGTGGGCATCACCAATTTATTGGATTCCCCAACCAACTCCGGCCTTCAATTTCACCGGCTTGAGGTAAAGCAATGTTAGGCAATTCGGTTTGCCTAATCATTCTCCCTTAATTCAACCCACCGTTTTCCCATTTGATTGCGCGCACAAAGATTCGAGGGTTTTGGCGAGATCGGAGATTTTGTAGGGTTTAATTAAAATATCTTGAAAGCCATAGGCTTGAAAATCTGACATGATGGGGTCGTCAGAATAGCCGCTGGTAACAATGGCTTTCACCTGAGGGTCTAATCTGCGCAGATGTTGAATGGCTTCCTTCCCACCCATACCACCAGGAATTGTGAGATCCAACAGTATTGCATCAAAGGTCTTCCCGCTTCGTAATGCCGCCGAAAGTAAATCAATCGCTTCCTGACCGTCTTGCGCAGCAGTCACTTCATAGCCAAATTGGGTCAGGGCATCTTCCACCATCCGTCGGATACTTTGTTCGTCATCCATGACTAAGACTCGACCGCGTCCCTTGGGAATGGTTCGACGGTCTACGCCAGCAGAGGAATAGGATGACGGAAGATAAACGGTGAAGGTCGTCCCTTTTCCGACGGTCGACTGGACACTGATGTGTCCCAAATGTTGTTGAATGATGCTGTGAGCCGTCGCCAATCCTAAGCCGGAGGCTCCGGCTTTGGTCGTGAAGTAGGGATCGAAAATATTGGGCAACTCCTGATCGGCAATTCCTGTCCCCTGGTCTTCAAAAGAAATTTTCACATAATTCCCCGAAGGTAAGGTGGGTGAAGGCAGCGTGGCGGGGGCATGCAGTCCGGCATTTTCGACTCGAATTGAAAAGTGACCGCTTTCAGACATGGCCTGGCGTGCGTTAATGGTGATGTTTTGGATGACTTGTCGCAGTTGGCTGGCATCGGCATCCAATGGCCAGAGGTCGTTCGGAATGTCGAAATGGCAACTAATCGACGAACCAGATAACGCAAAAATGGCACTTTTTCGGAGAAGATCGCCAATGGCGATTGAGGTCTTGATCGGAGCCCCACCTTTGGCAAAGGTTAAGAGCTGCTGGGTCAGCTCTTTTGCGCGCAGGCAGGCCTGTTCGGCTTGCTCGAGGTTTTGCGCCAGAGGGTCTTGAGGGACCATCCGCAATTTCGCCACAAAGACATTGCCAAGAATTGTGGTCAACAAATTATTGAAATCATGGGCAAGCCCACCGGCGAGAACCCCCAACGAGTTTAACTTGCTGATGCGTTGTTGTTCGTCCTGATGCCGGTGTTGGTCAGTTATATCGTGGAAGACGATCACCGTGCCCATCAAGTGTGAACTATGGTCCCGTATAGGTGCTTCGCGCATGGAAATCGTGCGTTGAAGACCATGTTTGGTAATGAGATGAAACGGGGAATTGGGTTCAGTCAGGGCGGATGAAGCAGGAGAAAATTGCAATCCGGTTTCAACACGATGGGGAGAATTTTCTGGCACGAGTCGGAAGATTTCTTGTAATGGTCGGGTTAATGCCTCCTGTTGAGCCCACTCCGTGATCCGCTCGGCGAGCGGATTGAAGAAGGTAATCCTTCCCTCACGATCAGTCGTAATAATTCCTTCATCCAAGGATTGGAGTGTAGTAACTAAGCGTTCCTTTTCCTCCACCAAGGACTGCTCAAGGCGTTTTCGGTCAGATATATCTCGGAGGATAAATCCATAATGGGTATCGAGCCCGACTTTCCAATTGGTCAAAGAAATTTCGAGAGGAAAGGCTTCTCCTGATTTGCGGAGCCCCGTCAGTTCCAAAGGCTTCTGGATGGGATGCGACATCGACTCGCCATAACTAATATCTTCTAAGCCCTTTCGATAGATTTCTCGAAACCCCTCCCCTAAGAGCGACAGGATGGATTGGCCGATAATTTCTTCCGGCTGAAAATTGAATATGGATTCGGCGGCAGGATTCCAGGAAGCAATCGTGCCGTGCAGGTCGGCTGAAATAATCCCTTCGTGCGCAGAGTCAACTAATGACGAATATTGTGATTGGAGCTCAGTCAACCGATTTCTCACGCGGACATGATTCGTAATATCCAAGCCATAGCCGCGAACCAGTCCTTTTTCCTGGATAGGAGAAAAGGTCCAATCAAAGTGGTGGGTTTCAATGATAACCGTGACCCCGCGCTGGGGAATCATCGATTTCAGACATTCTTTAGCAATATGCGTAAGAGCGGGAGGTAAGACCTGGGGCACCCCATCTTCCCGAAATCCATAGCTGTCCAGTAATGCGATCATCGCCGGGTTGGCGTAAGCCAAGCGTCCTTGAGGATCAACTTCAACAATGGGATTGGGGCTTTCCTCAGGCATGGACGCCAAGTGTTGGTGCTCTTCGTGTTGTTGAAGCTGCTGACTCAAATCGCGGAAAATGACTAAGGCCCCGGGGTTATGAGGATCGGTGAGTTGGGTACATTGAAACTCCACCCAACGTGTCTCTCCGCTTGGTCGCCGAATCAGGAGCTTAGGCGTCCAAATGGATTTGCCCGTTTTCAGAACTTGGGTAATGGGACAATCCTCTTCTTGGGTGATGGGGTCAACATAGAGACAGCCCGAATGTTCATGAAAAGATTGTTTTGTACAGGACTGTTCGGTGCGGTGAAGAAGTCGCGCGCCTTCTAAATTCAGAGTAAGAATGTGTCCCTGTGTGTCAACCTGGCAAATACCAATATGGATAGAATCCAACAATGTGTGCACAAATGCTTGCGATGAACGCAAGGCTTGATTGAGGCTCGGAAGATCCATCTGATGGAGTTCTTGGAAGGGCTGATTGGGATTCATCGGGGGAATCTCACAATTTTACATGGTGTGGAGGTGAGGGTCACCATAACGAGTCCAGGATTTTTCCTAAATCCCACCCGGCTTCATGGGGATCAAGAGCTTCTTGAATAGAGCGCGATATGCCGTTGTTCGTTTGTGCCGCAAGATCAATGATTTCTTGTTCATCATAGGGCTGCCCTGAGGCATTTATCAGTAATTTAATAGTCGGCGTTAAACGGGAATGGCTGTGCACCCAGATGACAACCGCCTGCTCGCCCGTATTCAACCGGACGAGGGAACCAATCGGATACACCCCTAAGAGTTGAATGAGTCGTTGAACCAAGGCTGTGGCATACTGTCCGGCGACGGCAGCTCGATACAATTCGGACAAGGCTCGGGCCGGAGGAACCGGTGGTTGGCTGCAACGTCCGCTGATCTGAGCATCATAGGTATCCGCAATGCTCAGAATTTGGGTTAGCTCTGAGATGTCGTTTCCTTTTAACCCCTTCGGATAGCCGGATCCATCAAGTCGTTCATGATGTTGGAGGACCATTGCCTTCGATTCCTTCGGAAAATCAGGAAACTGATTAAGGATCGCTTCGCCCATGTCACAATGGGCTTGAATTAATTTATGGTCTTTAGGGGAATACGGCTGCACTTTTCGCAGCAGATTGAGGGGCAACCGCAATTGGCCAATATCATGGACCATGGCAGCCAGGCCTAACACCTTGAGCTGCGAAGGTTCACAGCCACATGACTGCCCCATGGCCATGGCTAACACGCCAGTGTCCACTCCATGGGTGGCGAGATTGGCATCAAAACGGCGCATTTGAATCAAGGACACCATTGCGGCTTGATGTTCTAAAAGGCCCTCAAGGAGCGTACTTACCACCCCTCGAACTTCGAGGAGCTGTTGAGGCGACGGGGCTTCCAATTGACGGAAAAATAAATCCAGCGTCGAGATGGCCTCGGCGCGAAGGAGTCTGGCCGATTCAATGTCTTCAGGATTGGGACCGGGATCGAAGCTTGAGGAGAATGTTGGTCCCTCAGAGAAAGGCGGTCGTTCAGAAGTCTCCTGTGGCTCCGCCACCGGCGCGATATCGTCTCCCTTATCGGTATCAATCACGACGCATTGGATGCCATAGCTGCGTAGGAGAGTAATTTCATCTTCGCGTTTGACGAGCCATTTGTGACGGAGAAAGGGCGTTTGAAACCAGGACTGATCCATGCCGGCGATATACATTCCCGGCCGCAGATCTTGAATCGCAATGCGTTTTTTCATTGCAAGGGGAACCGCAAGAGGAGATGGAAACCGCACCAAAGACAACGATCGGATTACATAGAGAAAAAAACCGAAATGACCGGACTCATTCCGTCATTCAAAAAATCCCAAATATCGTAAGGGAATCAGGTGAAAAGAGCAATAGAGAGTAGGGAAAACCGGGTGTTCTGGCAATGAGGGGAGGAGACCATATCCCCTCAAAACCAGGCAGCATTTTTGGATGGGGTGGCCTGAGAGAGCGCCTGGGCCCTGCCACATATTACGAAGGCGTCTGCTCCAGGTTGGAGATTCGGCCAAGAATTTGTCCCGCCTCATCGTGCTGATCGTTGAGCATGAGTAAGAGATGATAATGCTTCAATGTTGGGAGGAGATGACGGCTCGAAGTTCCCCAGGCTTTTTCTCGAATCGCGAGGGCACGTTTGAGGAGGGGGATGGCGACTTTTGGTTGGGTTTTGCGTTCATAGATAGAGGACAATTCGGTTAAAGGGTCAGCCATTCGCACATGTTCCGGGCCAAGGGATTCGACAATGAGGGGCAAGGCTTTCCAATAATAGGATTCGGCTTCAGTGAGGTCTCCTTCCAGGCGAGCAATATCCCCGAGTTGGTAAATAATTTGGGCATATCGCGCATCCGAAGGACCATTTTCACGAATGGATGGTAAGATATCCTGAAGTTGGGTTTTGGCATGAGACAGGTTCCCTGCCCGGATACTGTCCTGAATGGTGTCCCACTGCCCGTCCCACTCGGACGATTCTGAACAGCCGGAGGAAAAAATCAGGACGAGACCCAGAGACAGGGACCAGGTGATGATGGATGGGAAGGTGTTCCTCATCGATAACGATACTGTGCTTGAAAAACGACGTACGATGGAATGGGAGAAAGAAGCCCACTGGGGCCAAATGTATGGAGCCAAGAGGCGGGAGTGTTGTCTGGACATTTCTTTCGTCTCTTTGTACGGTAGCGCTGAGGAACAACACAACACATGATTGATCGAATCATACGGTTTTGTGAACATGATGTGTGGGTCATCAAGGTCCACGAACTGACGGGCGTTCGTCAGTGGGGTGTCAAGTTGTTACGGCTCGGTTTAGTGGCGGCCACCGAATTTCGGGAAAGTTTTCTGAGTATTCGTGCCACAAGCTTGGTGTATACAACCCTGCTCTCCTTAGTGCCGTTTTTAGCGGTTATGTTTTCCGTGTTGAAAGCCTTTGGAGTGCACCAACAAATTGAACCCATTCTTTCTCAAGCGCTTGATCCCCTTGGAGAGAAAGGCGGTGAGATTACCACGAATATTATCCGGTTTGTCGATAACTTGAAAGTCGGGGTCTTGGGCGCGGTCGGGGTAGCCGGACTGTTCTACACCACCTATTCCCTCATTGAAAAAATCGAAGAGGCCCTCAATTCCATTTGGCGTGTGGAAGAGGGACGTCCTTTGGCAAGAAGAATCACGGATTATTTAAGTGTAGTGCTCCTGGGACCCGTGTTTGTCTTCACGGCGTTCGGTCTGATGGCGTCGTCCCAAAGCCATTGGTTGGTGCAACGGGTGATGGAGATTCAACCCTTTGGATCTCTCATCGTGGCCCTCACGAATTTGCTCCCATTTTTATTTATGTGCGGAATTTTTACGTTCCTCTATAAATTTGTCCCAAACACGTCAGTGAATTTCAGCTCGGCCTTAGTTGGAGGTGTGACGGCAGGAATCATTTGGCAAATAGCAGGGATGGCATTTGCGGCATTTGTGGCGAGTTCCGGGAAATATAGTGCGATATATTCGAGCTTTGCGGTCCTAATTCTCTTCCTCATCTGGCTCTATGTGGGGTGGTTAATAGTTCTGGCCGGGGCACAGGTGGCGTATTATCATCAACATCCGTCTGCCTACTTATTGCACTTGGGCCGAAAACACCAAACCCCGCTTTTTCGTGAGTATTTAACTCTGGCACTTCTCGGGCATATCACTACTCGGTTCCTGGCGGGCAAACCTCCGTTGAAAGGCGAACAATTAGCGCGGGTGCAGCATGTGCCTCTCACCATGGTGGAATCATTACTGAGTGATCTGATTCAAGCCAACATTCTGGTGCATACCGATAAACCCAAGGGAGTGGTGTTGGCGCGACCACCGGAAGCCATTCCGGTTACTGAGGTGTTGAAGGTTGTGCAGCATCAGTTGCATAATGGGGCGCAGGGATTCTCGGTGGGCACAGATGTCATTAGCCAGGTTCTGATGCGACGAGATTCCGCAGTCCAGGATGCTTTGGAGGGGATCACGCTCCGACACCTGATACAAGACCAACCGCATGAACCCGTGTCGGATGAAGAATGGAACAATGCCGAGGAGGTCGGTGAAAATCTTTCAGCTGCCAATGAAGCGATCGGCAGGATGCCGTATGAATCTGAAGGTCTTGGCGAAAACCCGCCCTCCGACGTTCATCCTGTGGGAAAAGGGTCTTCATTGTAGCGACAACCCTCGCTGGCACCGATAATGATGGATCTATGGATCGTACCAGGAGCACCGTTGCCGAAAGGCCGGGGATGGGTTATTTGGTGTTCGAATAAAGGCGAAGCGAAATTTCTCCCGCCAGAAGTCAAAGTTCGGAAACAGACGGCAGCAGTTGAGGTTCAGACAGAATGGCAGCTTCTGCCGAAAGTGGCAGGGCTGAAACGTCGAATGGGCCTCTTAACCGTAACCCTTGCCACCTCCGCCCCGCCAGAGGGCGCGCAATTTCATCTCACCCTTTCGCATAACAATCACAGCCAAGAGTTTCACTGGTCCACACTGCCCTATCAGGTCAACGCCAAAGGCGTTACCATGCTGTTCGCCTCATGCTTTTGGCAGAACAATGATCGAGATGGCTATTACCGGGCCGGCCTCAAAGAGTTACAAGCACGTTCCAACCCTCATTTTAAACTGCTCATTGGGGATCAAGTGTACTTGGATTGGCCCAATGATTGGGATTTGGGGGACGACGCCATCGAGCTCTTCTCAAAACGCTATCGGCAGTATTGGGGCGATGTGTTCTATCGAGAGGCTCTGCAGACCTGTCCGAATTTTGTCACCTGTGATGATCACGAATATTGGAATGACTATCCGGAAAAACAAATCCATCTTCCCCAGACCTGGGATGCAAATAATCGGAAAAAATATGGACGAGGCGCGGATGAGCTGTATGCCCAATTCCAAACCTGCCTGAATCCCAATCAGGCTCGATGGTACGAAATCACGATTGATCCGGTCTCGTTCTTTGTGGCGGATACCCGGTCGGAACGTGAACGCTGCAATGACAAAGGGACCAGCCATATCATGTCGGAGGAGCAATGGGTCGCCTTAGAAAACTGGCAAGCCCAATTAACGGGGCCAGGGGTGTTAGTACTAGGGCAACCGTTGTTTCAAAAAGACGGAGATTTTCGAGATCATTCCCTCTCCAATTTTCGTGAAGATTATGCCCGTCTCTGGCGGGTAGTGGAGCGAAGCTTGGCCGGCGACAATGGCCAACAGACGCCGCATGATATCTTAATCCTTTCAGGGGATATTCATACCGGCCGGTATGCCGAAGCCCATGGCCCGTTTCCCGATGCCCCTTATGGAGTTCCTGAATTTATCGCCTCCCCGGCGGCCATGATTCATCCGGGCAATGACAAACCGGAGACCCCGCCGGAGAACATCACCATCCGTCCCAACGCTCAGGGAGGACAATCGGTCTGGCGTATCGATCCTCAGAACGATGTGGAGATCATGACGATTCAGAATAACGTCGGGATCGTCAAAATGTTCCCAGGCACGCAGGTGGGAGGGACGCCTCGTGTCCGTTTTGAATTGGAACTCTGGCGTCTTCCCGCTCAAGTGATTCAACTGGACTGGGACGAAGATGCTCCCCCTCAAGGCCTGGGCGGACCGCTCAAAAAGCTTTTTACCAAAGAATTATTATTACGTTAATGAGAAGGTGCGAAACGATCTGAAGAAAGGAAGACATTATGCGTGATTCTCAAACCAACACGAGAAATCCCGACATCAAAGATTGGACGAGTAAATATCAGAAACGCACCAATCTGCAATTTTTCAATGATGCGTTCGCCGCCTTGCGCAAGCAACAAGCCGGCAATCGAGGGTTAATGACGGTGGGACTCGTGGGAAGCCGGGATTTGCCTGGCCATACCCTGAGAATGGCCCAAGCAATCTTGCGATGGGACCTGCGTCCCAGTTATTGGTCACATGTGTTTGTCGTGGCTGAACCGGTGACCACCCGTACTTCGTTGAGTGGTCTCAATATTCTGGAAATCCCGCTCTTCCCCCGCAACGGGCAATTTCCCAAACCGGAACACAACGGAGTCAATGAAGGCACCTTAGGCCAATATGACAATAAAAGTATTGATGCCAATGTGGGCTTGTTCTCCGTTACGCTCTCCGAGGAAGAAAGCAAACAATTGGTCAAACGAGCCAAAGACTGGAATACCGATCGGGTACGCTACAATTTTTGGAATATGTTAGGCGCGTGGCAAAGCTACCTCTGGTCGCAAGGGGCGAAACCTAATCCTTTGCGCGAAGGGATTCCTATTCCCGCCTCCTCCTACATTGAGTTTATTTTTGAAAAATTAGGTCTCGGGGTCACACCGGGCGCCTCCTCGCACAACAGCGCCCCTGAGCATTTATGGAACGCCGCCTGCTGGTGGCACAAAGCCTTCAAAGAAGACAACCGAAAAATTTCCGGCATGTTCGTCGCCCGAGATTCGGGCTGCGCCATGCTCCGCCCCAATGAATAAGAATTCCAAGATTTTTTTGTTATGAAATCTCAAGCACTTATCTTGCCTGGAATCAAAACGAAACCATTATGAAGATCGGTATGATTCAGATGGCCTGCTTGGCCAATCCTATTGAGAATGTGGAACGGGCAGTGTCGAAGGTTCAAGAAGCCGCTCAAAACGGCGCACAAGTTATTTGTTTGCCGGAACTCTTTCGTTCGCAATACTTTTGTCAGCAGGAGGATGCCGCGTTGTTCGATTTGGCCGAACCGGTGCCGGGGCCCACGACCGGAACCTTCAGCAAGATTGCCAAAAAACATCGCGTGACGATTTTGGTCTCGGTGTTTGAGCGTCGAACGGCCGGGGTCTACCACAACTCTCTCGCTGTGTTGGATGAGCGGGGAGAGATGGCCGGGTTGTATCGCAAGATGCATATTCCTGACGATCCGGCTTATTACGAGAAATTTTACTTTACGCCTGGGGATCGTGGCTTTCAGGCGATCAAGACGACGCATGCCACGGTCGGGCCTTTAATTTGTTGGGACCAATGGTATCCCGAAGCGGCGAGGATGACGGCGTTGCAAGGAGCTGAGATATTGTTTTACCCAACGGCCATTGGCTGGCATCCTAAAGAAAAATCAGAAGAGGGCCACGCGCAGCGTGAGGCTTGGGTGACGATTCAACGCAGCCATGCCATTGCGAACGGTGTGTTTGTGGTGGCGGTCAATCGTGTAGGGCATGAGGCTCCCGCTGGTGGAGATGGGTTGGAGTTTTGGGGCAGTTCGTTTGTGTGTGATCCGTTTGGGGTTGTGCTGGTGCAGGCTTCAGTGGATCAAGAAGAAACGCTGGTGGTGGATATTGATCTGACGCGTATTGAAGAGGTGCGTCGGAATTGGCCGTTTCTCCGTGATCGGCGTATTGATGCTTATGGGGGGATTACGAAGAGGTATTTAGATGAGGATGGTTGATCTGGAGTCGGTTTTAGTTTGATGCTTTTACCCTCACCCTAACCCTCTCCCTTAAAGGGAGAGGGGATTTTTTTGTGTTGCTCTTCTAAATCATGGCGATTGCAATCTTTCGTTTCCATTTATTTTTAGATTTCCTCTCCCCGGAGGGGAGAGGATTAAGGTGAGGGGAGCGGTGAAACGAATTCCACCGACCTTGCGATCGTTTGCACAACGCCTCCGAGGTGGTCAGACCGACGCTGAGCAGAAGTTGTGGATGCATCTTCGAAATGGACTTCTTAAAGGTTGGAAGTTCAGACGCCAACATCCCATTGGAAATTACATCGTTGATTTCTGTTGCTTGGAAGGAATGCTGATTATTGAGCTGGATGGTGGGCAGCATCTGGAGCAAAAAGCAACTGATGAAGAGCGTACGAAATATTTGAACTCTGTGGGTTTTCGTGTGCTGCGATTTTGGAATGATGATGTTTTGACCAAGGTGGATGATGTGTTGGAGGAGGTGTTGAGGGCGTTAGAAGGTTTGGATGCTTCAGACCCTCACCCTAGCCTTGTCCTCTCTCCAAGGCCAAGCCCTGGGAGGGAGAGGGAACAAGAGAATTCTCCCCATAGTGCTTTGTCTTTTCAAGAGAAAAACGCACTCAAGGAGGGGGGATTTGAAAAGGGATTGCGGATGCCGGCGGAGTGGGAAGTGCATGAGGCCACGTGGCTGGGGTGGCCGCACAATACGACAGATTGGCCGGGGAAAATGGGCGTGATCCCATGGGTATATGGAGAAATGGTGCGGAAGCTTTCGGGTGGGGAGATGGTCCGAATCCTGGTGAATGACAAAGCGCATGAATTGAAAGCCCGTCGGGTGTTGGACAAAGTGGGCGTCGATATGACCCGTATCCAGTTTTTTCGAATCCCGACCAACAGGGGTTGGGCGCGCGACTTTGGCCCAATTTTTGTGAAAGATCATTCAGACATGTCTACGGTTGCGATTGCCCGGTTTCGTTTTACGGCATGGGCTAAATATCCCGATTGGCAGTTAGATGATCGTATTCCGGTTAAGTTAGCGCGGAAACTCCATCTGCCTTTGATTCCTGTTGAGCGGAATCAACGCGGAGTTGTCCTGGAGGGCGGTGCCATTGATGTGAATGGGCAAGGAACGTTGCTGACCACAGAGGAATGTTTACTCGATGCGCAGGTGCAGGTTCGAAATCCAGGGTTTTCTCGTCAGGATTATGAGGACGTTTTTCTTTCACACTTGGGAGTGTCACAGGTCTTATGGTTAGGCCAAGGCATTGCCGGGGATGATACGCATGGCCATGTAGATGATGTGTGTCGGTTTGTCGATCCCTACACGGTGGTGTTGTGTCAGGAATCGAATCCGGCCGATGTGAACTATCACCCTCTGGCGGAAAATCGGGAACGCTTGGAAGGCATGCGGGCGGAGGATGGGAGAAAGCTTTTGGTGGTGCCCTTGCCTATGCCAAGCCCACTGTATTGTGATGGCCTGCGCCTTCCAGCTAGCTATGCCAATTTTTATATCGGGAATGCCGTCGTTCTGGTGCCGACATTTAACGATCCGAACGATCGAGCGGCGTTAGGTATTTTGTCGGAACTGTTTCCTGACCGTACGGTGGTGGGTATCCATGCCGTCGATTTGGTCTGGGGGTTCGGCACCCTGCATTGTCTCACGCAACAACAGCCTGCTGTCCTTCAACCATAGCTTTCCTCCTATCATGGGTTCTCTTGACACTTCGACTCCTTCCTTTGTCCTTCCTTCCCCGGTTCGTCTTGGCTGGATCGGGACGGGAGTGATGGGTGCGCCGTTGTGTGAGCATCTGCTTCGCGCCGGCTATTCGCTGACAATACATAGTCGGAAGAAAACCAAGGCCGAAAGGCTTCTCCAACAAGGCGCGCAGTGGGCGGAGACGCTTGCGGAAATGGCCAACATGACGGACGTGGTATTCACGATGGTAGGATTTCCTCAGGATGTTCGAGAGATCTATTTGAGTCAGCAGGGGCTGCTTTCCGTCGCCGGGGTAGGGCAAGTATTTATCGATCTCACCACCTCTGAACCTGGGCTGGCGCGGGAAATTTCCGATCGTGCGAAGGCCTGTGGAAGTGTGGCTCTTGATGCTCCGGTTTCGGGCGGGGATGTGGGTGCGAAACAGGGTACGTTGTCAATAATGGTTGGCGGCGAGCGTTCAGCTTTTGAGGCGCTCACTCCCATTTTTCAAACCTTCGGGAAGCTTGTGGTGTATCATGGCGCGGCGGGTAGCGGGCAGCATGCCAAATTGTGTAATCAAATCACGATTGCCGGGACAATGATCGGCGTGTGTGAGGCCTTACTGTATGCCCGACAGGCCGGGGTAGATGGCGAGAAGCTGTTGGAATCAATCAGTCAGGGTGCGGCTGGATGCTGGGCGTTGAATCATCTGGCACCTAAAATGTTACAACGAGATTTTGCTCCGGGATTTTTTGTGGAACATTTTATTAAGGATATGGGTATGGCGTTGGCCGAAGCCAACCGTATGGGTCTACTCCTTCCAGGCCTACGTGTGGTGCACAAACTATACGAGGCTGTTCAGGCTTATGGGCATGGTCGCTCCGGAACCCAAGCCCTGATACTGGCCTTGGAACACCTTGCTCCGCTTCATCTCTCGAACTCGCACTAGTCTTTCTTCAGAAGCCAATCCGTTCTTTTATCTCTTATCGCATTGATTGAGAGCAGTTGAGCCTACGTGGCGTGCCCAGGTGTCCCGGTGAGAAGCTGTCGTCTGTTACGGAAGGTAGTGTTGAATAATGAAGATAGCAAAGGGCATATTTGGTCAGGAAGGAGTAAGTGATCAGTCGATTCGAGTCTGTTCAAAAAAGCATGCCCTGAGGCTGTTGAAGGGTCCGTTCAGAAGGCCGCAGCCAGTTTTGCGCGCGGAGCGTACTGGGAAAACGTAAGCCTGGAAAACTGGCGAGAACGCCGCTAGCGGCTTTTTTCAACAGACCTAGAAACATCAGCCTTCTTCGGCCAAGATTCCTAGGAATAAGATCGCTAGCCCCATTCTTTTCTTTCCGGGGTTTTGGTCTGTCCCTTCTTTTTGTATCGATGGTTTGGTGGGTTTTCGTTCCGAAGAGGCTCGGAGGGTCGCTCGTTTTATAGCCTTCCCCGATTCCAATGATGAGGGAAGGGGGCGGGACAACCGTTGTGTCTGCACCGAGGAATGTCCTGTGGAGGCGGAATAGGTTCGCGCTTGCCCTTCTTCCAGAAGCACTCCAGCCATGAGCATCATAATCGTGAGCCCACTCAGGAACCAGGTTTTTGGGGTAGAGTCCTGAAGCAATGGTTTCATGGGTAGGCCCTCCATAGTGGGCTTTGGGGGTTTTGGGGCAAATCTGGCGTTGATGATCTCTCCTTATCGCCATGAGCTACAAAATCTTGCGCCTTGTGGTGTTGGTTGTTGTTCTTTTTCAATGGTCGGGATGAGGATATGTTTATTGCCTATCCTGTAGAAAGGCTATCTATTAACTGGATTCCGCCGAAATACTGGAGGTTGTTTTGGAGAATGGAGTGAGTCGGAAAGGGGAGAAAATCCCTCGCTTAAAGGGTAACCCAGTCCTCCAAGGCTGAGTCGATCTCTATGCCTGCTTCTTCTGGAGGCAAGATTTTCACGATCTCCGGGCTTGGAGTGTCTGTTCCTAGGACAGAGAAATTGAATGGAATCGGTTCAGGGAGGGGCTGGTGTGTGGCGTCCTGAATAAGCAAAATAGTGGGGTGCAACAGGTTCTCCCGAGAATTGGCGGTGACAATACCGCGCTCACCGGTACTGAGTTCGACAAAACTGTACGTGGGATAAATGCCGATGAGGTTAATGAACTTGCCTACCAATTCTGCATCCAATGTTCCTTTCTTCCCCTGTTGATACAACGATTGCAGGGCTTTTCGGACGGTGAGGGGTTGGTCGCTGTGGTGGCCGCTTAACAGTTCATCATATTCATCGACGATGCGAAGAATTCGACTGCCCGGTTGGATGGTGGCTGGATCGATATTGGCTGGATACCCGGAGCCATCTAGGGCTACGTGATGTTCTCGGATATACGTTTGGACCTGGTCGGCCAGGGGTGATTGTTGCAGTAAAAAATCTAATCCACGTTTGGGATGGGATTGATAGATGGCCATTTCTGAATCGGATAATTCATGGAGTGGCCGATGTATCATTTGGGGAATTTTTGACAGCCCCGCATCGTGCAGAAGGCCGGCGACGGCCAAGTCTTGGCATTCGGAATCTTCCAGTCCGACTGCCCGTGCCAGGAGTACGGATAAGGTGCTGACGGCTAAGGCATGATCGTACAATGCGGGAGAAAATTCTCGCGAGCGAATGAGTGCAATATAAGCTTCCTCATGATCGAGGGTGTCAGCCATGATGGATTGGGTTACATGATTGACCTGTTCAAGTGCGAGTCCACCTGTTTTGGCTAAGGTCTCCAGTATGTCCTGCACGCCTTGCAACATATTTTGTCGGGTTTGGGTAATCGAAGAGAGTTCCGCCCCTAATGATTTTCCTTGAACGGCTTCTGGAAGATTTTGAATTCGTGTGACTTCTGGCGCGATTGCCACCCTGGTCGTGACCCGTGGGGCCTGGGGAGGCGATGGGCTGAGGGCGACTTCTGCTGTATCGGTATTTTCCTCTGATGTGACATCCAGTCCACGTTCAGTGTCGATGGTGATTTCTTGAATTCCGCATCCTCGTAGTTTAGCAAGGTCCTCGTCTGAACGAATGAGAAACCGATGTCTGAGGAATGGGGTGTCTAACCAGGAACGATCAATCCCGCAGAGATACATGCCCACTTTCACTGATGTCATGGGGATGCGTTTGTTCGCCATAGTACGGGATATCTGGAAAAGGATTTAATGAAGAGTTTTCGTCATTGAGCATGCATTCATCATTCTTTCTCATTATCGGTGTTCTCCCATTCGGTCTTAATCTGATTGTCCACACTGTAGGTGTGCTTCCTTGAAGGTCGATGAAGCCGAAGATGCTTTCAGACGACTCATCAGGGCAGCAGAAAATTTTTTCCTACGGAGTAAGGAGTATTCATCATACCGCCATAGATAAGAGGAAATAAGAGAGCAGAATATGTCTCAACCAGCCAGCGGTCTCTTGGTGCTTAAGTTTCCCTTTCGCAGGACCGAAGGGGAACGGGTAGTCAGTAATGGAGAAATACGATGGCTGGTTCCCCGACATCGTTCTGTACAGTCCTCTCCCCGGTTATACAACATTGCGCCCGATCCATTCCTCGCGCTGATTATCCCTGGTCGTTACGTGGGCAGACGATCCTTATCGCGGTAGCGGTGCTTATCAGTGGTTCCCTGATTTGGCCTTGGACTTCTGAGGCTGCGCCGGCTGGTAACAGGTCACAAGAACCGATCCGGACCTCTATTCCTATTTTAGGAACCACAATGAATGCGGTTCAGGAACCGGTAGGCATTGTGGCTGAAATTCAATTGGATTTTCTTCAACGCACGGATCATGATGGATTGGACCTTCAATTTCACACGACTCCTGGAAAATTTTCGCCCTATGCGCAACAGTCCGTCATTGAAGCTCTTTACCGAGTGGTGGAGGCTGCGGGCTTAAATCCGGATTCATGGACGATTCGTTTTTCGCTGCCCTATCCCGGAGTCACGCTCTATGGTGAAAGTCTATCAGCTATGGCCGCCCTCACGATTGTCTCTCTCGCGAAAAATGAACCCATTGACGAAGAAACGATCATGACGGGCACGGTGACTGAGGATGGACATGTGGGAACGGTCGGTGGTGTTCCGTTAAAAATCTTAGCGGCTCACGCCCAACACTATCGAAAGGTCCTCATTCCGGAAGAACCGGATGTTGCTGATGGTGATTGGGAAACCCCGTTTCTCATGGAGGTACTCCCCGTTGGTTCCATTAGTAAAGCCTATCTGGCTTTAACGAATAGGCCGCTTCGAACCTCATTCGTAAAACATTCCCTCTCTGCCGGCTTGACTCCCTAGGGGTAGCTTCTTGAACCTCACGATGGTGTGTTCTCTCCAACGAAGAAATTGTTTCGCCCTCACCAGAGCCCTTTCCTTCACGGCAACAAGTTAAGGAAGAAATGCTTGATTCTTCTCTATGAATATTTCTATGGTGAGATTATGCTTTTGGTGATGACTCGACGGGCTCCTTCTGTTGGGTTCTTTTGCGAGGTTAGGGTGAACCATGATAGCTAACGGTCAGACGTGTTTTGCGGTGGATATTGATAATGTGTTAGGGCGGGCCGAACCCGAGGTGCAACGCCTGTTTCATGAAATCACGGGATCTCCTTGGCCCACCGGCCAATATGGTAGCGCAGGAGGGTTGGATTCGAGTCACATCGAGCGCTCGGTGATTGAGGAAATTTTTTCGCGATTTCATGAAGAATCGATTCCTCAGTTGGCCTTGTACCCTGGCGCGAAATATGTTTTGGATATCCTGCACCAAACCTGTCGGATCATTATTGTGACGGCACGACGACCGTATTCGCGACCGCAAACATTGGCTTGGCTGAAGGCCCATGGGCTTCCCTTCGATGCGCTATACCATACCGAAGACAAGACAGAGATTCCGGAATCGATCACCGTCGCCATCGATGATCATCCTGAGCATCTTGACAGCTATGAAGCGATAGGAGCACGGGTGTTTGTCATGGATCAACCCTGGAATCGTCAGGTGGACAATCCGAATGCCATTCGGGTCAGTGGGTGGGATTCGTTATTACAGTGGTGGCATTTTCGGAATTTGAGACCCTGGTCGAACCGGATTCCTGAAACCTCCGCGCCCCACCTACTCTGGAAGGCTCTCTCAATGCCCGCCTATGATTGAGGGTCTGGATTTGGTCGGTTGGTCCTTCCTGCATTTAGTATCGCAAGATTTTGCCGAAATGCACCGATAAGGTGAACGATGGGATTGTTTCTCCCGCTCGGGGTCTGTTCAGCATTCAACGGCCCTAATGAATGGGTTTCCTCGAGATAATGGTCAAACGGTCAGGAAGATCATGGTTTACCCGCCGCTACATACAATTGTTCTCGCAGATGATAACCCTGATGATTGCGAATTGATTCAGGAAGCGTGGTCGGAAGCACCTGTGGGCGATCGGCTTCGAATGGTCGGTACAGGATCGGAACTTCTTGATTATTTGTATCGTCGAGGTCCGTTTGAGTTATCGGCATCCGCTCCGCGTCCGAGCGTTATTTTATTGGATTTAAACATGCCTGGTCTTTCAGGGTCCGAAGTCTTGAAAACAATCAAAGGAGATCCCGATCTTTCCTGTATTCCCGTTGTGGTCTTGACGACGTCCAGAGCTCCCAGAGATATCTTGCAAACAGCCGGCTTGGGCGTGAATGGCTACATGCAAAAACCCAACACGTTTGCAGGCTACCTTCAAATTTTTTCTAACCTTCGGGATCATTGGGGGGAAATTCTTGACCGTCCTCTCTCCCGTGGGGGAGAGGATTGGAGCGGAAATCTGGCATGGTGTTAACACGGATGCCTTCCATACCTCTCTACGCCTGATCTTTTTGTTGTGCAGGTCATTCTGAAGGCAGCTCTTCCTAATAAAACCTAGAAATGTTTATCTTCATCACCTATGATTCTTCTTATTGGTCTGACTTCCGTTAAACGGTCTTACTTCCCCCTCATCGATCATCTACTTTTTTCGGCGGAGGATACGTATGAAGCTCAGTTTGTTTGATCCCCACACTACTCAATATCGGCATCAAAATGCGTGTCTGTTGGCAAAGGCGTCGTTGATGGCGTACCAATCTCCGGATGTTATTCAGTCTGAGGTGGAACAATGGGGGTTTCCGCAGTTTTCATTCATGGATCGAAAAGATTCGCAAGCGTTTATGGCGGGGAATGCCGAGATGATCATCATCGCCTTTCGCGGAACTGAACCCACGAACCTGAGAGACTGGATGACTGATCTGCAGATTCGTCGAAAAACCGGGCCCTATGGAAAAGTCCATCGAGGGTTTTTAAAAGGGTTTCAGGTGCTGTGGCCGGAAATTCGAGCTACTGTCGCGATGTGGCAAACGCAGGCCCAATCATTATGGTTAACAGGTCATAGTTTAGGCGGTGCATTGGCCACATTGGCAATGGCCACATTTGGTGAGAAAGCGAAACCTGTCCATGGGCTGTATACCTTTGGACAGCCTCGGGTTGGCGGGAAGACATTTGCTCGAAACTTTGATCTGGATTTTAGGACGCGGATGTTTCGATTTGTGAATAATAACGATATCGTCACTCGAGTGCCGACGAGAGAAATGGGTTTTCGGCATGTTGGGCAAGTCCTCATGTTCGATGTCCTTGGTAAGCTTCAAACAGACCTGCATTTCTGGAATCATTTTTTGGATAGAGTTGCCGGGCGGGTGGCTGATCTCGGAAACCCAGGATCGGATGGTGTGAAGGATCACAGTATGACCCGTTACCTCAAACATCTTGGGCGAAAAGACAATCGGAAAAACCTTCTATAAATTCCGCTTGTTTCAGGCTTTTCTGCGCCTTAGGGTCTATCGGGAACCCCTGGATTAGAAAGGGGGGTGTCTGTCTTCCCAAGCGTCTCAGCTCACCAGAAGATGGTGCCTTTCACCTTGGTTCTCGAACGAATTTCTCCTCTCCTCTAAAGTTCTCGTCACACTAACCGACATTATTTTATACAGACTGAGGCCATGGTGCGCTGTTGCGCATCTTTGGTTAACCCTTAGGTATTTTTATAACCTGAAGCGATTAGTAACCATGAGGAAAATGGGAACGGCTATGAAAACACAATTTATCTTGATGAGTACGGTGGCGGTATTGGGCGCATCGTTGGTAACCACTAGTTATGCGGCTCCTCCAGAATACCTCCATTTCACGCGTCATCGCGATTCCAATGGCAATTTGCTCATGGAGCCGACGCCTCACCACTCTGAACCGTCAGTGATGCAGAAGACGATGATCCCGGCCCAGCCCAAGGCCTTTGAGCGACGAAGTACTGATTGGGGAATGAGCGTTCAAGAGGTAAAAGAGAATGAACCGATCCAGTCATCCTGGGAATTACAGTCGCCGGTTTTGGCCGATCTTGTTCAACGTGTCGCTTATCACACAGAAATCGAAGGGGTCGCAGCAGCCTTAACCTATACCTTTTATCAAAATCATTTAGGTCAGGCGAAATATGTCTTTGAGTCGCAATATGAGGATGCGTCCGAATACGTGCAGGATTTCCACACCATTAAAGGCTGGATCAGTCAAAGCTATGGGGCGCCAACTTCAGCACAAGAAATTTGGCTTGATACGCTGTATCAATATGACAAGAGTTTGTGGGGCCAGGCTCTCAAGCGCGGTCATTTAGTAATGGTTGCGGAGTGGACAAATCCGGGGACGGACATTGTTCTAGTGTTAGATGGTGGTGAGGACGCTGTTGGATTAGTTGCTGATTTTTCCAGTACGACCTATGTGGTACCTGTGTCGTTAGATTCCCAGAATTCAGAGCAGAATATTGAAGAAGCTGTGGAAAAGAGAACCATTCAAGATGACCTTTATCTAGAGCCAGCTGCAGACGCCCCAGTCGAAGATCTGGCTGTCCAAGAAATGCCTGTGGAATCAGAGGGACGTGGAGAATTTCATTCTGAGGCTGAAATGGCCTCTCAAGGTCCGGCAAGCGAAAGTGAGCAAATAAAAGAAATTGAACAAATGCTAAATGAGCAATTTCCGGTTAATGATCCACTTAATAAAGAATTTCCAGTAATTGAACCTGTTAATAAGGAATTTCCGGTCAATGAGGCCATTGAATCTTCCATGGATATTCACATGCCGGAAACAGCGATGGATATGCCAGGTGAGATGCCAGTAGAATCGTCTCTTGAAGGGACAGAGACAGAAGCACTTTCAATAGACGAACATGTCGATGGTCAGGAAGCAATAGATGAACATGTCCCTGACCACGTTATGGAAGCCGAGGCAGAATTAGACCCCCAACACTTGTAATCGCGGAAATTGACAGGTTTTAGATCGTGCAAGATGCGATCAACACGTTATTGCTAGGGGAGTGGTGAAATTCTCCTAGCAATTTTATTTCTCCACCCCTTATTGGTCTTAATCTGACATGTCTTCCCGCCTTCCCCTTCGATCTCCAGGCAACCATGGTAATAGCCGTTGATCCTGCGGGGATTCTCAAAAGTAATTCCCTCTACCAATACCAATGGGGATAGTGTCCGTAGAATCGACCCCTTGGACCCCAAAATGGATAGGCGTAGGGATACGGACCCCAATACGGGTAGGGTTCGTATCGAGGATAGTCTGATTGGGAAGGCCACGTTTTGAACTGTTTGATGGCGAGGGTGGGGTAGGAATAATCCGTTTCATCGAGCTTTTGGGTGACAGATCCAGATAATTCCCCTACAAGGGTGATACGGGTTCCGGCAGGAACGGTGGCAGGGTCTAAGAATTTTTGTTGGTACGCAATGAATCGACCTTGAGAATTGGTCAATTCTGATGATGGTTCTCTTTCTTGGATAAGAGGTAATTGTAGGATGACTAGTTCGGTAGAATCTGTGAGTCGTTTTGCTGAAAGGATTTGCCCTCCAAGGAGGACCAATTTTCCTTTATGGTCATCGGGAAACGCTTTGATTTGTGAAAAGGATAGAGAGTCATTGAGTTGATTGGCGAGTTCTGGCGGAAGTGTTGTTTTGTACGGTTGAACACAAGCTGTTCCAAGAGCAAGGCTTCCAAAGGTCACAACGAGCTTAAACCAGGAAAGGCTTGGCCGATTAGGATTGGCGATGACGGCAATCATATGAAAACCTCAATCAGCGAAGGAAAGTTTAAATTAAGGCTTATTTTTTTTTAGGGGTGGCAAAGGTAATTTCTGTCGCTACCCAATCGCGATTTTCAGGTACCCCTTTTTTTGTGACTTCAGCGACAAGGCGGTCACCAATTTGTGGACGGGCGTCTTTTTCATGGATGCCGTTGTGCTGAAAAATGGTTTCCTGTTGAAAGGCCAATGAGACTATTTCTCCTTTGGTTGTTTTCACGACCGCATGGTCGCTCTCAATGGCAGTCACAACGCCCATGACATGTCCCGCGTCTCCATGGCCCCAGGCAAGTACAGGAAAAATCAGGAAAAAGACGATTGTCAAAACGTGACTAACAGTTCTCATTATCATTCTCCTTCGACCATGGGATTAATGATGGTGGGGCGTGGCAGGTTCCACATCTTCCCCAGATAAGAATTGATCAAGCATCTCTTGTTGTTCCCTCTCGGTGCGAGTCAGAGGGTTATCTTTTTTCATCTCTGCGATTTCTTCCGGGGTTATAGTTGGCAAGTGCCGAATGAACCAAACCAATTTCCAACTTTCCTTATCTTCCTCCGGGGGACCTTTGCCCCAAGCGGGCATGCCCGTCAAACGGATGCCATGGTGGATTACGTAAAATAGCTCTCCGTCTTGCATTGATTGAATGACCGAATCCCGGAGGTCAGGGACCGGCGGGTAAAAATTAGGCCCCATGTGGGTTTTACCGCTTCCGTCATTGGCATGACAGGTTGCGCAATGGTCGGCGAAATGATGGCGGGCTTCTGCTAATATCTCAGGTGAAAAGGGGATAGGATTCGGCATTTTAAGAAAATGACCTGGTGTGGCCATGTGGCGGATGAATCGGGCTGCTTTGACTTCCCACTCAGGCGGCGTTGCCTTTGCGGAAAATGTACCAGGCAGCAACCATAATGCGGTCAGGATTCCTCCAATCAGGAAGAGGACGCAGAGTAAGAAGAGCCATTTAATTTTTCTTAGCATAGAATATCCCTCTGCTTTAGTGTACCTGGTCGGTGATTTTCGTTACAAGCTATTGTTAGGAAAAGGGAATTGAGTGGTGGTAATACTTGAAAAGAACGAGTCGCAATGCTGATTGAGGAAGAGGATGAGTTGGGGAAGTCTCAAGGTCGGCTCCAAATGTTCTGAGGGTCTGTTAGCGTGAACGAACTGCCCTCAACATGGATCCAAGGGTTAACAAACCCCGCCTGTTACCCTCATCCGGTTGATCAGGTGAAGGTGGTGGAAACTCATATTTCTTGGGTGGTTTTAACTGGGTTGTTTGCCTACAAAATAAAAAAACCGGTCAAATATTCGTTTGTTGACTTTTCAACTTTAGAAAAACGTCGGTGGTTTTGTGGTGAAGAAGTGCGTTTAAATCGGCGACTCGCACCGGAGATATACCTGGGGATTGTTCCTATCGCCGGGTCCTATGGCTGTCCGCAATTTGAAGGTCAAGGCGCTGCGTTTGAATTTGCCGTCAAAATGAAACAATTTTCATCTGATCCCGACATTCTTAACATCCTAGCCAGCGAAGAAAAGGCGGACGCTTGTATTGCACAATTGGCTGATCGCATTGGAACATTTCATGCTAATCTTGAAAAGTGTGGAGTAGGTTCCCCCTATGGGAATTCGGATATGGTATGGCAGCCAATTAAAGAATGTTTGCAAGAGGTCCCTCTTCAACTGCTCACGCCACACATCCAACAAGTTTTATCACACTTAGAACGATGGCTAGAGACAGAATGGCAAGCATTGGCGGATGTCTTTCCCTACCGAAAACAAGGCGGTTTTATTCGAGAATGTCATGGAGATCTCCATCTCGGAAATATCGCCATGTTCGAGGGAAAGGTTTGCGTGTTCGATGCCCTGGAGTTTGAACCACGCCTGCGGTGGATTGATGTCATGAGTGAGGTCGCGTTTTTGGTGATGGATCTTGAAAAACATGACCATCGGGACCTGGCGTTTCTATTCTTGAATCGATACCTGGAATTGACGGGTGACTACGAGGGCTTACGAGTCTTTCGGTTGTATCTGGTGTATCGGGCGTTAGTGCGAGCCAAAGTGGCAGGATTACGGTCCGTTCAATTGGTCACACATGATCCGGAGGAAGAAAAAACCAAACGCGAATTGACTGAATACCTGGAACTTGCCCATCGTTTGACGGTTCGACCCACTCCATCACTCATTCTGATGCATGGGGTTTCGGGAACCGGTAAAACCACTGTGTCCACAGAAATAATTAAAAGCATTCAGGCTATACGCATTCGATCTGATATTGAGCGAAAGCGGTTATTTGGAATAGGTTCGAGGTCTAAGGAGAGCCTGCCAGAGGCCGGAATTTACCAATCGAATATGACAATGCGCACTTACGAGCAATTGCGGAACATGGCAGACGTCCTCCTGAAGGCGGGTTTTTCAGTGATTGTTGATGCGACCTTTCTTCAAAGGCAGCAGAGAGAATTATTTAAAAGGTTGGCCAAAGAGCAAGGATGTCATTGGTTTGTTGTGGATGTTTTTGCTCCGGAAGCGGTTTTAGCAGAGAGAATAGAGCACCGTTTTCGTGAAGGGCATGATGCCTCAGATGCTACGGTCGACATCATGAAACGTCAAAAGGAAACGGAAGAAAAATTGATGCCTGAAGAAGAACTCTATGTGATCAGAATAGATTCAACTGACCCGCAGGCAATGATGGCGGCAATGAAAAAGATCAAAGAGAAAGTGTGAGCTTGAATAGCGAATTTGATATTGAAATGGGGAACGCTCTATCCTAGACGTCTCAATCCGAGGGCTGGTACCTTTTTTGTTCTACTTGTTCTGATCGTGTTGCTGGGTTTTCCTCCATCTACAACTTACCGTCAGAACTCCTATTGGCCGGAAATTCGAGTCATCAAAATAAAACGAAGCATTTTCGAACATTAAGGTTTCTTTAACTGATGAGGACTAACTTAATTTTATTCGCGATCTCATGGAAAATTCCCGTTAATTCAGCAGGGTCATTAGCAAAAAAGGCATATCCAGCCCCACTGGAAATGGTATTTAAAAAATCCTTATCGACGTCACCCAGCCCAATCGTAAAAATTTCCAATTTCTGGTTTTTTAATTCCTGAGCATGGTCCAAAGCCATTTCCCGTGAGACTTTATCAACATAGGACGTGAGAAGATCTGCGGAGAGATTACATTCTTCGGGATTTCGCCCACTAAGTGACGTGGGGAGTGAGCCGTTCACTCCATAGGTGCCATCCTCAAAAATTTCCCATTTGGTGGTGGAGGTACCACAGTGACTTTGAGCCGCTATCTGGCCATCACCTGTTGGGACAAACGGAATTCTATCCCCATTTTGGTCCAACATCCTAGCTTGTACATCTGGACGAAATAGGTTTGACCCTTCTCGGGGGACGACTGCATCATAAACCTGACCCTCTCTCATAAATGAGCTGCGGAAGGCCGTAGGGTTTCCATCTGAGAACAGAATGACTATTTGTCTTGTGGCTTCATTTTTGGGAAGACCGGTATTATCGGACCAAGGAAACTTTCCGGCTTGGTCAAGAGCATCTTCGGTATTAGTCCACCCACTAGCCTTGAGGTTGGCGATTTCATGTGTCATATCGTTGGAGAAATGATGTTCTAAGGGGTGTAAAACCTGTACACCTGCAGCAAATGTGATGAGGGCCATTTTGTGATCCCGTTCGAGTTCTTCAAAACTCTTGACGAAATGTTCTGCCCCGTCACGAAGATCGGAAATCGCATCGTCATGATTCATGGATCCCGACACATCCAACACCATCACAATTTCAGCCTTTCGCAGTTTGGCGGAGCCAGCAGCTCCAACCGCCGTTTTAGCTGTGCCCGTGTCAAATATTGTGGTTAAGTGGTTTAACGAATTCACCGTTCCATTGACAGTTACTTTGCCATTAGCATCTAAGTTAGCAGAAAATGTTGGTGTATCAGTATCTAAAAGACCCGGAGGAAAATTCGCTTGAGCGACTTCAAGAACAAACGCTTCTAACTCAGCCTTAGTTGAAAATTTTGGATTCGAGACGTTTTTCGCTCCAGCAAAGGCTCCAGCGTCACTCGCTTTACTCATTTCCGCTTGAATGTCATACCATCGACCAATTTCAACGCCAAGAGCTGCAAAGCCAACCATGGCACTAAGTACAATAGCGGTCATCAGAAAGTAAGATCCCCTTTGGTTGGCTACGAGAGTTTTGGTTTTTTGGGGTTGATTCATAGGAAGCCCTTTCAGATGTGACCAGAGTTAAGCGTATTTTTGATTTGTCTTTTGGTATGCAAGGGAGAAACCAACCGTTGGCGACTTTCCTCTTTTTTTTCTTTTTTGGACCTTATTGAAAATTCAAAGCCTAGATTAGTTCTAAGGAGGGATAGCAGTTGTTCTGACAGATTTTCGTTATGTCAGAAAAAGCGACAATGCGGAATAACCCAAAAGAGAAAAATCGAAAAAAGTTCTAGAAGGGATATAAACAGAATTGAACCACATGGAAATTTGTTAAGGAAAATGATCGCGCCTAGGGGAGCTCTTTCGTGTCTCCTACGAACAATACAATCGGGAGAAGAAGAGAGGGGATGAGGGCAAGATTGTTGGAAAATTGAGGTGTGGTTAACCGAGTCTAGATTGGGTATCCCAGATTCTTCTTGGCCAAAAGGAAGTATAAGGATAATTAGGGTTGATGTGTAATGGGGATTTTTGAGGTTCGAGAAGATCGGCCATTGGAATGAGAGATCGGAGTCTGATGCGTTATTTCTTTTTTTTGTTGAAGAGGATAAGCAACAATGGATAGTTTTGGATTTGAAGGGTTAAGCACGAAACAACCCATGGAGCAATGTCAGAAATGATTTGTATAGAATGCCAAGCTACGGGGCTTGCTGTTCATGAAGTAACTGCTTAATTCGCAAATCCTTCCCACCCAAGTCCAAGTATTTTTGGTAATGATGAATAGCCTTTTGAAGGTCGGCTTTGTGAAATTCATAAAAGGCTCCCATGTTGAATTGTCCCTCTACGGAATTTGGTTGTAGAGCCAACCCCTTCTGATACGCCTCTTCCGCTTGGTCAAATTGTTTTTCTGAGACCAACAATACCCCTAAATTGACATACGCTTCCGCGTCGTTGGGTTTGAGTTGGGTCACCCGCTGAAAATGTTCAATGGCGTGTTGCGGCTGCTTGTGCTGCTGATACAAAAACCCCAAGTTGTAATGAGCCTCGGCGTGGTCGGGTTCAATGTGTATTACGTGTGTGTACGCCTCAATGGCTTGCTCGAATTGCTGCTGTTGTTCGAAGAGTCGTCCTAAGAGATGCCAACCTTCGGAATGCTGTGGATCGTGTGTGGTGAGACGAGTGAGAAGTTCCTGGGCACGATCCTTTTGATTCCCTTGCCACGAGTGATAAGCAAGGTGAAACAGGGCTTCGGAGATCAAAGGTTCTTGTGTCAGAACTTTTTCATATTCCTGAATGGCCTGATCGGTGGCACCATTCTGATCAAGTGTTTTACCCAAAGTGAGCCGGGCTTCCCAAAAATCAGGGTAAATCGTGAGGGCTTGTTGAAAGGCTTCCTGGGCTTCGCGACTCTTTTTCTGGGCCAAGAGGAGCAAGCCTAAGTCGTAGTGGGCTTGAGCAAAATTTGGATTAAGGTGCACAGCTTGTTTAAGCTCTGGGATCGCAGTCGTGGCATCCTGCGTGCGTTGGTACTGCACCATTCCCAATAAATAATGGGCATCTGCGTAGGAGGGAAATGCGGTGATGGCCTGTTGTAGTAGTGTTTCAGCCTGGTTAAGCTTTTCTTTTTGAATGGCTTCAACTGCTTGTTGATACCACTCTCCTGCTTGATGCCCAAATCCCGGCTCTGGCCACATACCCATACTGATAATGATAAATACTGTACCAGGCAGCCATACCTTGGGTAACACGGTAAATCTGAATAACATTTTCATCATGACGCTCTCCTATAACATTTATGTGTTTACGTTGAAATATTTTCCCGCATTCGCATTGATAGCGAGGGGAAAATGAAACACATTGGAGTTCCTATGACACATCTAAAACAGAGATTGTGACATGCAAGGGAGATCTTATCAAATACCAGAACCTCTCTTTCAAGGAGAAAGGCTCTGGTATTGCATGGAAATTTTGTCGTTAAAAGAGGCCGAGGGTGATACCTCCAAAAACAGAAAGCGGGGGAGCCAGAAGGAATGCCTGTTTGGCGGCGTCGGGTGTACTGTCGGACACAATGGCCCCGCTGCTCATATATGTCTGATCAAACAGATTATCTACCTGGACATAGGCTTTAAATAACCGAACCCATCCCCAATTGACATCCTGGGCATAATGGAGGTTCACATTCACAATGGTGGCCGCTTGGGCCTTCAAGGTGTTGGCGTTATTCACAAAATAATCGTCAATCCAGGAAACCTCAACCCAGCCTCCGAGTCCAGAAAGGTGGTCGTAAGCCGTACGAAAATTAAAGACATGCGGTTCAACGGCAGGAATGTCGTTCCCGTCACGGTTGACGGGTGTGCCGACCCCTCCAACAAGGATTGTATCTGTGAAATTAATGAACTTTGCGTCTACATAGGTATACGCACCCGACACTACGAATCCGTCAATTGGCGTCCATTCCGCAGCAACTTCAATCCCACGGTATTCCGATGAATCTGCATTAGTGGTAAAGGTGCCAGTGCCGCCGGCAACCGTTTGCGAGATTAATTCGTCTCGGAAGAAGTTCCAAAATCCGACCAATTGGAAATTGAATCGTGGATGAAGCTGGACTTGGCCTCCTAATTCCAGATTGATATTTCGTTCAGCATCGAGTGCCGTATTTTCTCCCGGTAAGCCGGCTGGAGTGGTTGTGAGATCACCGAGACTTGGTGTGCCGTATCCCCCCGAAACCCGGGTCCAATATCGGGTCTGCACATCTGGGCGGAACTCTATGGAGACTTCGGGAGCCACATTATGAAACTTTCGGTTGGCACTGGCTTGATTCGCAAAAGTCCCCGTAATAAACCCGTAATTCACCTGGTCAATGGAGTAATGGGAGCGTTCATATCCTACACCTGCCGCGACAGTCCATTGAGGGGACAGGTCCAATTCTTCACGAATTCGAAATCCTACATTTCTGATAGAGCCCCGCTGATTATTTATGGCATTTTGCTTGCTGCCGTTAAAGTCGGCAAGATTGCGGAAATTCGTGGTTTCCGATTCCAAGTAATCAAAAAAGACGCCAACATGGCTCCGCAAGGGCATTCCAAAGAAAGGATGGATATTCCGAATATCAGCGCGAGTTTTCCAGTTGGGTTGTACTTGGTCTAACGTAATGCCGAATTTTTGATTGATATCTTTATTATCGTAGAGGCCTGTAAGAGAAAACTCCGTATTGGGAGTAATTTGATTGATGTACTGGCCGCCGATGATCGTTCGATGGTCCCGTCGAGAGCGATCATTTTCTTTAGCCCCGGTCCCGGCTTGTTTCGGCTTGGATTGAAATTGGGCCAGGGTGAGACGCTGAGGGGTGAGTACGTCAAGGTCATTATTAGCGGCCTTGAAAATAAATTGTTGCTGTTCATCTATCGTAAACCGAAAGTTCGCATCGACGGTGGTCGTAGAAAATTCGCTATGTTCCTGATAGCCATCACCCCGTTCATGGCTAAGAAAGATAGCGGCATCCATATGTGTATAGTTTTTCCCAATGGCCGTGGCATATTTTTGGTATCCATAACTTCCCACGCTGGTGAACGTTTCCACTCCATTGATATCACGGCCTCGTCGGGTTCGAAAGTTTACGATTCCTCCAAGGGCATAGTTGCCATAGAGGGCAGAAGCGGCTCCGCGTTCGACATCTGTGGCTTCCATAAACCAAGGGTCTGGTAGGTCCAGCCTGGACAATCCGTCGGATTGGGTGAGATCAAACCCATCTTCAAACATTTTAATTTTTTGAACGCCGAATCCTTGTTTCGCCCCGAACCCGCGAATGGAAATGCTATAGTCGCGTGGGCCATTGCGTTTGCGAAGAATGATGCCGGGCTGGCTCTCCAGGGATTCTCGAAAATCTTTCGCCGGTTGATTATCCATTTGAGTGCGGGTAGTGGTGGAGCGTGTGACCCCTCGTGGCAATTGCTGAAGGCGAGTGCTGGTGACGGTAATGGCGTCTAAGATTTGTACCTCTTTTTGCGAGAGGACCGCATGTTGGTCCACTGAGGACGGAGCATGTTCGGAGGACATGTTGAGAGCGTCAAGCTCTGCGCGAACGTTTTCTAAATCCTCAGTGAGAGCATGTAATTTCTTCTCTAAAACAGCTCGTCGTTGCATAGCATTGGTTTCTAAATCGAGAGAAGATAGGTCGTCAGCCGAAAAGACCGGTGAGAGGGAAAAGCTCACACTGACACACATAAGGATGAAGCTGAAACGAAAAAGATTGTTGAACGGTGCGGAGGAAGAATAAACCCATTGAGACTTGTTCACTGATACGTACTCCTTTTTTGTAAATAGGCAAGTGTATGGCTGCGTATCACGCAACGTTCCAAGGATGCTCGTAAGGCTTTACCGCAAGCCCATACTGTTTCGCCTTTGACTCTTGAATGAGGCGATTAGTCAAAAAAAGATCTCAAGAACCCTTTAGGACCTGATGCAATTTCAGAAGATGTGAGTGATGTCACAGGGGAAATAGGGCCGAGATCGGGGGAGCACGAGGAGAAAGAGATTGGAAGATGAATGAGGTATGTGACTGTGAAGTGACTGATAGACAGGCGTAAGACTGTTCCTGCGGCAGACCAGGAAGCGGTGAATGCTCAGTCAGAGAGGGAGAGGTTGAATGAGCTTGGCAGGCCCATCCGCACGCCGAATGCTTGCTCGTGTGATGGGGGGACCATGGGTGCGATTGAGAATCGGCTTGATGCTCCGTCTGACAAAAGCCGGTTATGGAAAATAACAAGACATGCGTCAGGATCAGATAGACAATAAGAAGGAAACGACTACCCTGTTTCATGATGCTCGCAAGCCGAAAGGATTAGGGGGTCGCGGCCTGTGGCCAAGTCAGAGGTTGAATGACGGTGCTCCATTGCGGGAACGTGATTTGCTCCTGCCACGCCGCAACAGCTTGTCCATGAGTATTGACCGCGACAGCGGGGCTTTTGGATTTTTTGGTGTTCAATTTCTGTGGAGGGCTAAAGGTGGCTCCACGGTCCAATGAATAGCTCATCACGACTTCCCGCCTCACGGGAGACTGTTCTTCCCACAGCACAAGAAGTCGTCCGTTTGGATCGACGGCCATCTGTGGATGATCGGGAAACGTACCTTTCGAGTGGTTTAATTGGCGTCGGGGAGTGAAGGTGGTTCCGTGATCGTCAGAATAGGCCAAATACACTCCAGGGGTGTCATCAGGGCCTTCGGTATACCAAGTGACATACAAGCGCCCCTGGCGATCCGTTCCCATGGTCGCAGGGCGATGGGGGCACCCGTCAAATGCCCAACGGTCATGTCCGACGATGACGGGTGGAGAATAGCTTTTGCCATTATCGGTCGACCGTGCCACAACGGTTTCCCGGATGTGCCCAGGAAAGATTTTTCGCCAGGCAAGATACAGCGTACCGTCAGAAGCGGTGGTCATGTGCGTTCGACAGCAGACACAACTGGACTCGTCAATTTTTAGGTTGGCGGAAATTGTGGCGCCTTGATCTTGGGAAAAGGATGTATAGGTGGCTGGATCTTTTTTCCCTTCTCGAGCATCCAACCAGCTTATGTGAACCGACCCTTTGGGGCTCACCGTCAGGTAATCGAAAGAATGACCGGTGGGGGTCGTGTCGTCATTGACTTGAATCGGGGGAAGGAACGTCTTTCCTCCATCAAGAGAACGGCTGAGAAGAAGGTGCGTGGAAAATGGTTTCCCCATGGGTTCCGGGTGCGGGGTCGTCCAGGTCAGATACACTTCATTGTTCTGGCCTACCGCCAAAACCGGTGGTTCATGGGCTGAAGCAACAGGAATGGAATCTGGGTTGACACGAATTCGTTCAGGAAGGGGTTGTTGTGTCAGAGGTGATTTGATGAAGTACAGGGCAAGAGCGTTGTGAGTAGATTGGATCCATGCCACATGGAGCAATCCAGCTTCGGATACTTGGATGGATGGTCCTGAAAGCATATTTGAATCATGGTCGATTCGAGTGGGCATGCCCAATGAGACAGGGGAGTGGGCCACATTCTTTTCGGCCATACTGGAGTTGGGAGAAATAATGCAAAGTGAAAGGAAACTCAAAATGCCGAGATATCGTCGATAGGGAATCATGTTGAATCCTTTTGAAAAAATACGGATGATTCGGAAGTTCGGACTTTTCGTAGCTGGAAGAGAATAATGTGCAACGGGTGGATGGTCAATATGCAGATACCAACGGATGCCAATCGATGCAACACTTGGATTGACCGAAGAGGCAAAAAAACAGGGTGAAGGCCAAGGAGGTCGGTCCCAAATGCCTTCACCCTGAGTAGAGCGGGGTAGGTTAGCGAAGAATCACGCCGCTCCAATTGATGCTGGAAGAGTGCAATAATCTTTCAGCGCCTGGATTAGATATAGCGTATTCCTCGGGGATCGATCTACTGATCAGTGCCGATGGATGCAACAGTAAGGGGCACTGAGCTGACAGAATGAAAGGCCTCGTTGAGTAAACAACCGTTCGGGGGTTCCATGATCCGGGCGGGCCAATCTTTACGAAGGTTCCCACGATTGAGAAAATTCGGAGGAACCCGGTGCCTATTTCCCCCGCATGGCTATGCCCGTCAGAGATGAGATGGTTGGAACGCAATGAAAAAAAATTAGCAGGCGGCTTGGAAATCTCAGAAATTTGCGATTGCGTCAGGGATCTTGGAGATGAAGAACATGCTTGCCAAGAGTGGAATCATGACATCATCCAGATTCGGACGGGTTGCTAGGAAGACTCGGTAAAATCCGCTCGCCCCATGGTGCCTAAAAACGTGGGGCTAGGCCGCGATAAACCCAATCGCGATCCTACCGCTGTCGGGAGATACTACGGGCCTTTTTGCTCAGAGGCCGGCCATCACTTATTCCTAGGCCGGCCACCACAAAGAGAGTCCTGAGCCAAGGGCGAGTACGAGGTCCTAGGGGCAACTCATTTTTCAGTGAATCAGTCTGGGGGTCGCCCATTCGGCCAAGCAAGCTCATTGCTGTTGCAAGCGCGTTGTTTTGTTGCATGCGTTGGTAGACAGGGTTCAGCCCTGGTCGTTAAACAATGTATCAAGAATTGACAAGGGCTATTTCGTCTTTTAATGGCAAGTATAGGTCCTTTTGACCTGTGCACGCGAGGAGGTTTTTGTCTATGAAGTCATCTTATGTTCCTGCAGGTGTCCTGACATTTGGATTAGCCGTGTTACTTGGAATGGGGCCAGGTGGAGGGAAACTGGCGTTTTCCCATGAGAGTGAGCCTATCGATCCCCAATTTCAAGCTACGGGGACGATCGTCTTAAACCATGTGTTGCGGGGTAATGACTTTCTGTTGCTCAAGGATGTCACGCCGCTTCAGGTCGTCGGTGGGCATGTCGCCATGAAAGTACCCTGTAACCGCGCAGGAGAAACACCCCTACAAATTTTAGCGGGTTCAGCGAGTGAGACCGGGTCCGCGTTGGTCCCGGTGGAGCTTGAGTTCATAAAAGATCTTTCTCAGCCTGGCCGGGAATGCGTGTATCATGCGGACATGAATGTGGTACATATTCAGGAAGATATTCTAGTGGAAACAGGTAGAAATGATGTGGCGATCACGGATGTCGCCCTATTGAATTCAGGTAAACGACCGGTTGCGTTTGGTAAAGATACCAGTAGCTCAGTGACCGTCAATCTTCTCACGGTTCAAGGAGAGGGAGACCATCACGAATAGCCCAAACATGGTGTAAGATTATCCGGCCATTCGGTTGCCGGAACCTATGGGGGTTGGATCACTGGTGATCCAACCCTTTTTTTAGGACCAAGCGGGGCATCAATATGGAATGAAGCGATTCTTCCCGCTGCCCATGAATAGGCCACGGGGATATTTCTTAATGAAAATTTTTAAAGGCATAGAAGCCCACAGGCACGTTGGATATCATGAGGCCTCCGGGCGGTTCAAAAAAGCATGCCCTGAGTCTTTTCGAAGGGTTCGTCCAGCCAGGCCGAAACCATTTTTTGGCGCGGAGCGCGCTTCCTATATGTGAGCACAGAAAAATGGCGAGAACGCCGCTGGCGGATTTTTTCAGCATGAAGGGAGAATCTGACGTGAAGAGGTGGGCTTTCAATCACCTGTTGGAAATTTTTAAATGATTTCCTTCACGTAGTTCATGAGTGGTGTCATTCCAGAGTTGTTCGAATTCGTCGAGACTGAGACTTGAGACCCGGCGCCATCGACCTTGCAGGTCTCGTATTCTTAGCTGTTGGGCAAGTTGTTGGGAGAGAGCCCTGTCTTGTTGGTTCATGTGGCACCTCCATGGGAAGAAGGTCGGTAGATCGTTCCGGCTAGGTTGGGCCAGGGTGAAGGCCAAGGAGGCCGGTCCCAATACCTTCACCCTGGTTATTCCAAGGTCAGGAGGAAGAGCCTACCTTGAAATATCGTGCGTGGGGCATAACCTCAGTCAAGACAGATGCCCGTCACGTTTCTGGTCTTAATGGACATGCGCTCGTTTTTCAAAATATTCATCATACCGTTGGACAAAATCTTTGGCTTCTCCTAAAGGGAGATGGCAGCCCCGGCAGGCCGCATAATCGACATCCAGTCGTTCGCCGTTTGGTTTGAATGCGGAGTAGATCCAGTCGCCATTTTTTAAATTCTCCGGGGCTCCTTTTCCCCATTCCGCGTCTTTTTGCATGACAAAGATCTTAGCTAAATTCGCCTTCACCAGATTTCCATCCGCCCCTTTTTCGAATGCCCCTTCAGCAGTTTTTTTGGCGTTGTAGATTTCCATCACAAGAATGCTGCCATTGGCAAACGCTTGGCCTGCTTGTGCGCTCGCCCCGGTGGGGTTGATATAGAGGTCGCGGACGGCGTCCGGTTTTTGGATGCCCTTCAAGAATGCGGGAAACGCGTTGTAGTCTTTCGGGAAGTCCAGTTCCCCGTCCTTCGGCATTCCGCCGGATTGTGCAACCGGGGTCATTGATAGTGACCCACATCCAAGCACTGTCAACATCATCGTCATGAACGCCAACTTCTTCATGGCCCACTCCCTCCTGTTATTGTGGAAAAACCTGTGAGAATGCAAAGAGACGGTGCAACATCGTCCGGTGCCTCATGTGCTCAGTGTTCTTCTTAGGATAGAGAGCCGCGAATAAGTTTGTCTACCTACGAATACATACATATACTACAACTCTTCTCCCTGATAGGATCGGGTCTCTTATGGAAAAGAGGCTGGGACGTAAAAATTCAGTGGATTCATGGCTTGATAACTGATGTTGGTATCTTTCCCGGCATCAGGGTCGACATAACCTTCTTTCAGGCCTGATTCAAACGCATACAGGTTTTTGGTGGATGTGGGCTGTTTGTTATAGCGTTGTGCGAGATTTTTGAACGTGACCTGCCCTTCCTCAATTCGTACCACATAATCATCATTTTCATAGTCAGGAATGGCTGGATGGGGCAGGCAAGAATCGACGGCAGCATTAAAGATGGGGTGAAGTCGCAAAAATGTATTCAGCGCCATGTCGGCAATGTGACGTTGTTTCTCGGAAAGTTGTGTCAGGAATTTCTGCCGAGAGAGGCCTTTGGGATGCGTGTGATCGAAAATCACCGCATAACGGTTGTCAAAAGCAATGGCACCGTCTGGTACTCGACCGTTTGTGAGGTCCGCCAGGGTGACAAAATGGACATAGTCTTTTGTCCAGGATGGTTCTGTGTTCTCGGGGTGGTATTGTCCAGGAACGATTTGGAGAAAAAGATCTCGATGTTTGGCTGCGAGAATCCGGATGGACGAGCCTTGGTTTGAAATTTGGCACATCCTTGGACTGAAGGGGTTTGGCGCTAGTTGAAGGGAGAGTATGTGCTCCGCATGCACTGAAAAAGGAAATGCGGACATACTCATTCCATTCACGAGCATCAAGCTCACCATCGCCATCCAAAATCGGTCTGTATAGCGAGTCAGGAACATGGTTCATACCCTCCTCAAAATGAAAGACATTCCGAGCCTCCCCCTTTCTCTGATTGATGGCTCGTCAAATGACTCCGAGGTCATGTTGTCCCCTCGGACGAAGATTGAGCCTTCAGGTCGTCGTGAAAGAGAAGGTGGCCCCCTCAGTGTGAGAGGCCTAATCGGACCTTAAGAGAGAGAGAAGGACGGTGGAGCGCGAGAGTCGGGAGAAAAAGGGAGGATGGAAGGGTGGTGAGTTGGATAGGGTCGAAAGGCCAGTCTGAGAACCTCATACGATTGTGAAAGGAATACAGATGGTGTGTGAATGGCGTGACTGGCCTTACACATCCAATCACACCATGGCTGAGCGTGACTGTGCTCGGTGTGGTGGTGATGGATGGCATGCCCTGTCATAGGGCTCGCCAAGGCGGTGGTCACCAACAGAAGGCACAGCCCCAATCCAGCCGCTAGAATTTTTTGAAGGGATGAGGTTCTCATGGGTTATGCCTGAAAACAGGAGTGATCAGCCTATATCCGATCATATGCGTCTTTGAAATTTTCTTCTACAGATGGATGCCGTCTCCTGCAACATATCGGGAAACAATCATCACATTCCGGTGGAGACAGGTTCCCAATAGTCCTTACGGTTGTGTTCGACCAACATGTCGATTGAATTACGGAATATTCGCAAACTCCCTTTTCCAATTTTCGTGGCTTTGAGTCGATCCTCTTCTACCCAACGGTAGATCGTCCACCGACTGACGTTTAACACTTTAGCGGCTTCACCGACACGTAAGAGTTCTTGATGCATGATCTCTCCTCCTTGAACAGGAAGAATGACGATTCTTCCTGTTCATGACCAAAAAAGGTTCACTTCTTCGCGAAGAACAACTCGTTCATTTTTTGAGATGTACCGTACCCGGTTTCTCTGTGGATGCGTACACAATGACCAGGTCTAAGGGCGGCTTGCCTCCAAACCGGTTGCATTACACATGAAACCAGAAAACTAGATGAGAATGTCTGCTACTGGCGGTGCGCGAGGGGAGGCAAGTGAAAAGGTGATGGAAGTAGAAGGTGTGGTTATGTGGGAAAAATTTGAGAGCGCAATGAGTGGGGGCAGAAGAGAAAAGATCTCCGTAGGCGTGGTGTATGTCGCAATTTGTCCAACATGACAGGCCCATTCGCAAAGAATGGAGGCTGAGGATTCATGCTCCGCATGATGGGGGGTGTGGGGATTCAGCGCTACCGATGCGCAAAAAGTTCCAATGGCTAATAACGGCAAATGAATGGCAACGAGAAGGATGATGAGAAGAGCGGTACCTCCTGCCCCCTTTCGTCTTGGGGAAACCTGAGAGCAGGAAGGAGGCAAATGGTGGTGTGAAAACATTGGATATAGCCTATAGATCTACTGGTTTGCTATGGGCTTTGTCGCAATACTCATACTCGTAATGCCGCTTAATCGCACTTTATCCATGACTTGAATCACCAGCCCATGGTGGATCGATTCATCCGCATTGATGATGACACTAGGGTTAGGATCACGTTGTTGAATATCGAGCAGGCGTCCTTCCAGTCCGTCCAAGGTAATGGGTTCTTTATTAAAGAACACCGTTCCCTCCTTAGTGATCGACAGGGATACTTCCTCCTGGACTTTATCGGTCGAGGATTCAGCTTCTGGTAAATCCACAGGCATGCCCCGTTGAAGCGTCATGGACAGCGTGGCAATCATAAAGAACACCAACAGAAAAAACATGGTGTCAATCATCGGAATGATTTCAATACGCGCTTTTTTCTTTGCTGCGGCTGGGAGTCTCATAAAAAAATCTACGCGGAGCTGGAATGGCCCTGTCACCAATGCGCTAGAGTGAATAAGGCCTAACGGACATCTTGGTTTCCTCTAAGGATGTCATCCCAAGCATAACGAAGAAGGGATGACATCCTCAATGTTCCCATGGATGAGACGCCTCAAGCCATGACGAGATTAATTGAATCTCCATTCAACACCGGCAAACCCGCTGATGCCTTGGCCGGGATTGAAAAATCTTCCCTGGCTGTCGTTGACCACGACGGCGCCGGCATAGGTTTGATCAGTCAAATTTCGACCTTCGGCAAAGAATGACAGATTTTTATGGTAATTATACCCGGCACGGAGGTTCACAATGAAATACGCATCATTCTTGTTGTTGTTCAGGGTATCCACATAAAACCCTTTTACATTCCATTCAAAATTAGGGGCGATCCAGAATCCGATTGGATGATCATAGCGTACTTCACCCGTCAGAAAGTGCTCGGGTGCGCCAGGGACACGATTGCCCTCTTTGGCCACTAACACATTAGGCCCTCCGACGCCTCCTCCTCTCACGTCATCCGTAAATTTGAAATAGGACCAGGTGTAGGCGGATCGTACCGTGATGGTGTCACTGTCATGTTTGGGCCCAGGTGCCAAAAGTCCGTTGGCAACCACCAGTGAGCCTCCGGCTTCAATCCCCAGATGCCGGGTTCCCTCAGCATTTTGAAATGTCCCTTGATTGTTGATGTTAGAAGCCAATATCTCTTTCTCCATCTCGAGATCAAAGAAGGTGAGGTCCCAGGTCATCCGTTGATCTTCCGTCGTTCCTCGGGTCCCGATTTCAAATTGCCAGGCTCGTTGAGCATCGAGGCTGAGAAAGGCGCTGGTGGGGGTTGACCCGTCGGGATTGACGGAGGACGTTAATTCGAGGTTGATGGGGGGTTCATACCCTCGACTGACGTTTCCATATATCTGCGATGTAGGGGTGGTTCGGTACACGAATCCCGCTTTTGGCGTAATCGCATTGAACTGGCGCACGTCGGTGCGGTTGCTGGTCTGGGCACCTGTAAAGGGACTGAAGAGCTGGTTGCGACCCTGGCGAATGCTGTAATCCCATCGGCCTCCGGCGATCAAGATAAAATCGTCGGTGACGCTGAATTGGTTTTCCAGGTAGGTGCCGAAATTCGTGGTTTCCAAGCTGAGGTTTTGCGTTTGCGTTCCGCGATTTCCTAGATTATTCACAAAGCGTCGTTGATTGGTATCGCCGTATCGTGGCTGATGGCCGATAATGAAAAAGTTTTCATGGCCAAAAATTGAATGCGAGTTGCCGTAACGAATTTCTCCACCCACATTGTAGTTGTCTTGGACAATAGTCTGAAAAATGGGATGGTCCACGTATTGATAGGAATAATAGGGGATAATTTCCACGTATTGATGCGCGGAAAAATCATTTCGATAGGCCACGCCGGCCCGAATCAGGTTGTAATACCGTCCAGCTTTACAGGCCTGGTTTGGTCCACACGCAAAAGGGCTGATGCCTCCTAAGGTATTGGCTTGTTGATTATCCTGTTCTAATTGCGTTTTGGTGAGCGATCCTGGAATCCGTTCGTCGACGACTCCTCCCAGAATATAGGCGCGTACTTCCTGGTGGGTGCCGATTTTGAATCCGAAGTTGGCATTTAACCTCCCGCGGGTCTGCTGGCTATTGTCTTGGAAACCGTCCTGATGATTGCCTGACAGGCTAATATAATAATCGCCTGTCACATCCATGGTTCCCAGTTTCATCGGTTGGGTCACATATCCGCTCGAAACCTGTCCGGAATAGAAGCCGAAGCTTCCTCCTAATAAACGTGCTTGAAGAATAGAAGCATTGTACCCGGTTCTTGGGACAAAGTTGATGGCGCCTCCAATCGTGTTGGCCCCATACCTGAGCGCATTGGCTCCTTTATAGATTTCCACCCGTTCATAGGCGTTCAAATCGATGGATTCAAAATCCGAGAATCCGTCGGCATCCCCGAAATAGATGCCGTTAATGAGGATATTGATCCCTCGATGGTGAAAATTATTCCTGAGTGAGGTTCCCCGAATTTGGAATTGCCCTTCGTCCGCACCAAATCTGGTTTGAAATCGAACGCCTGGGACAAATTGTAAGATGTCATTTAGGTTCAGGGCCCGGGACTCTTGAATTTGTTTTTCTTCGATGATGACGGTGCTGGCCGGCCGACGAGCTAATTCTTCTTTCACGATATCGATATTTTCGATTCGTTGCCCTTCAACGGTCACTACGGGTAAGGTTTCAATGGATTCTTCAGCTAGGCAGAATGATGGCAAAATGAAGAGAAGGGTCATTACACAACAAAATTCAGTAAGACAAAACATTTGTGATTTTGAGTAAACATTGGCACCCATAGGTTGCAACAATCCTTTCTTGTCCTATTCGTAATGGCGAATGTCCCATGCAAGGTTATGGCCTTGCATTCATCAATGTGTAACGTTTGAGTTGATTAGGGCAAAAGGAAGGATTAAGGAGGGCCACGCGCGAGGAGGGAAAGTTGGATGGGTTGAGTTGGAAACCTAGAAAGGCCAGAGAAGACCCCAAAAAACAATAACACGAATGCAATGAGAGTCTTTGGGCTCGTATCTGTGGCATTAGCTTTTGAACTCACCTGGCAGGCCCAGGAACAAAGTAAAGAATGAGAGATGGTGTTTTTAGAATGGGAATGGTCGGGTTTAGGGCCGAGGTCGTGAGAGGATACGCAAAATGTTGCGACACTGACCAGGGCTAGGTACAAACTGGCTAATGTCAGGCAAATGGATTTAGGCAGTGTGGGCATGAGAGTGGTGAGGAATTGTTGTTGAATTCAATTAAAGCCTAGAATATTGAACATGGTGACATAGATGGGTGTTGCAGGAGACCGGATGTTCGTGGAAAGGACCTCCGCACATTCTTCACATAGATTTGAACCATCTTTCCTCAGGAAGCACTGAGCTGATGATTTTTCTCTTCTAAAACCGCTTCAGTCTTTGTTGCATAAAATTCAATTTTTTCGGTTTCTTGTTCAACCCGCGACAAGAAAAAATTGTATGGGATGAGGGTTGTTACTGCGACAAAAATCCCTGCCGCCGTACAAATCAACGCTTCCGCCACTCCACCGGTCACGGCATGCGGATTCCCGAGACCCGATTCCGACATGATGCCGAAGGAATCGATCATCCCAATGATGGTTCCCAGGAGACCCAAGAGTGGACCGAGGGTAATGACCGTATCTAGGGCGGAAAGCCCGCGTTTCATTTTTGTGAGTTCAAGGATAGCTGTGGCTTCCATGGCCTTGGAAGGCGAACTATCGCGCTCTTGGATTCCCATGGAAACGACTTGGAGTACCGGGCTAGGTGTGCGTTCGGCTATAGCCAATGCATCGGTGAATTTTTCTTCCTCAATCAGAGAGAGCATCTTTGGCGCAAAGCGACTGGCCCCGAACTTTTTGAAATAGATCAATCGCTCAATGCTAATCGTGAGTGCTAATAGGGAGCAGATGACGATGGGAATCATCATCCATCCCCCCTTCATGAGTATAGTCAGAAATTCCATGGAGCGGTCTTCTTTCGTGCGGTTGTTCGGTTAACTGTTGAGATCAAATTTGATGGGGATATCGACCCATTTGGTGATGGGAATATTTCCATCCTTCGCGGGCTGAAATGTCCAGCTCTTCACGGCGTCGAGTGCCGCCTCATCTAATGTCGGGTGTCCGCAGCTTTGGCGGATTTTCAACTCACTGGGTGTGCCATCAGTCTTAATGAGTGTGCGGACAATAACCGTCCCTTCCCATCCCGACTCTCTCGCGACCCGTGGGTAGACAGGCCTCGAAGATGTCACAATGGTCGGTCTGGTCGTTATTGAGCCCGTACGAACCGGAGGAGACGCGGTCAAAGTCCGTGATGTCGTCGCCATAGGCGGTGCAGGCAGTGCCTGGGCCTCATTTGCCGACTTCCTCAGCAATGGCATCGGGGGCGCGATAGGCATGTCAGGTTGCGTTCGAGTATTGACAGTCGGCAATGACGGGGATGCTTGTCGAGACGGCGACGGTTCCCGCATTTTCATCAAGTTTTTTACTGTCATCGATTGTGAAGCGCGGGTATCTTTCAAGATCGGTTTAACTGGCGTCGGAGCCGGCAGTGTTGAGGATGTGAGAGGAGGTGGAGGTGACAGGGTGGTATGCAAAGGAGCCTCCAACTTCTGGGAACGGAGGGGCTGGGTCTGTGGTAAAGGCGGAGGTGTCGACTTTGGTGAAATCGTTCGTGGTTGCAAGGGTGAGAGGGGTGTTTCTGGGGCGAGTGGCGCTTCTGGTCTTGGCAAGAATGTCACCTGCACCGTGGGTGATTCTTCCTCGGGAACGCGAGCCTCAGGCAAAAAAATGATGCCGGCCATGATCAAGGCGTGCAGCAAGAGGCTGCCCAGGGCGCTAACCAGGAATATTTTCGTATCGGCACGGTGTTCAGGAAACGTCGCGGTCATGATCCAATTCGTGTCAGCAATTTGGTAATGCGTTCATCTTGTCCGCCTAGCTTGACGTATTCTTTGTAATATTCCAAGGCCTTTTTAGGAGTATTGTGGTGAAACTCGTAGAGTAACCCTAAGTTGTAATGGGCCTCTGATAAGCTTGGGTTGAGGGCTAATGCGGCCTGGTACTGTTCTTCAGCCTGTTGTAATTTCGAGAGATTCGTATAGATCACGCCTAAATTAATATGGGCTTCAGGATTTTTGGGATCTAATCGAAGTACTTGTTCAAAGGCTTCAGCGGCTTTCGGGTATTCCTCCTGCTTCTGATACAGAATTCCTAAATTGAAATAGGGATCAACCAGTTGTTGTTGAAGTTTTACCACGTGTTGGAAGGCTTTGATGGCCTTCTCGGTTTCGCCTGTTTGCTGGGCAAGGGAACCGGTCATCAGCCAGCCATTCACATGTTGAGGATGGTGGACGGTTAATTGATCAACATACGGTTGTGCCTTGTCAGGCTGTCCCTGTTGTACAAACCAGAAGGCCAGGCCATAGAGAGAGTCGGCATGATGCGGGTCGAGAGCTAAGACTTTCTGATGTGCCTCAATTGCTTTCGCGGCGTCTTGTTGCCGATCAAACAACCCTGCTAGCGCTGTCCAACTTTCGAGATAATTAGGGTAGAGGGTTGAAGCGTGCCGAAAAGCCTGTTCGGCTTCTTTAAATTGCTCCTGTTCTTGTAAGAGAAAGCCTAAATCTACATAGGCCTGCACAAAGGAAGGATAGGCCTTGACTGCCTTCTGAAATGCCGTGATGGCGGCTTTTGGTTGATTGAGCTGTGTGAGGACCAAGCCCAGGAGGTGATGGGCTTCCGCATATTGTGGATAGAGCTGGATCGCCCGCTCCAATGGGGTTTGCGCAGAGGCCCATTGGTTGTGTTGATACGAGGAATAGGCTTGGGATAACAATTTTTGGGCCTCCCCGGCGTAGGCTATTGGCTGTGAACTAATGGTGAAGACAAGGAAACAAAACAAGAAGACGTACATTTTCGGTGTCGGTTTCATGGGTTCGTCCTTTGCGAGTCTGTCAGCGTTCATGATCACTGCAATAAATCAAATTGAATGGGAATGTTCACGGTGGTCGCTATCGGGAATCCACCATTTTTTGCTGGTTCAAAAGTCCATTGTTTGGCTGCTTTGACCGCTTGATCATCTAGGAGGTTATACCCGGAACTTTGATGAACGGTACCAGATTCCACGGTTCCGTTTGCCGAAACTTTCAAACGGACGATGACGCGTCCCTGCCAACCCTGCTCCCGAGCGCGTCGAGGGTAAAGGGGGCGCTCGGTCTTCAGCGGCTTGATCGGTGTATGAAGATTGCCGGTTCGGGCAGTTTGATCAAGCATGACTGGTAAAAGTGCCGAGATTGGTTTGTGAAGCCGTAGTTTTGGAAGGGACAGGTTTTTCCTTGGATCGGGATGATCAACTGGTCGAATTTGGGGAAGAGGAAATGTGAGCGTTCTTTCCTGTTGCTCAATGACGGCTCCAGTAATTTCAATGGTGTCCAGTGTTTCGATCTCTTCCTCGGGTGGTGCCATCCCCATGCTGTTTGAGAGAGGAATCAAGAGGATGACCCCAAGGCAACAAAGAAAGAAACAAGTGCCTGGGAATCGATGTGGCCGCAGGGTAGACATTTGCTTCGTTGGCATAATCCTGTAGTACATGGCTGTTTACGTGCTGCTGTTGGTATTAAAAAATTTGACGAATCCTGTCAGGACGGTCACACCCTGTTCCAGCCCGCCTTTGACGATCTTGCAGACATGGCCGGTTTTATCAATAAAAATACGAACGGGCAAACCTACCTCTCTATAGTGATTGGCGACATGATTATCTGGATCAAGTAAGACTTCAAACGTATGTTGGTGTTCGGCGATATGTTGGCAAGCTTTGGGGACGCCTTCTAATTCGTTGGTGGCTAATACCGCAAAGCCTTGATTGCGTAAGGCATCATAGGCTGTTGGCATGGCCGGCATTTCTTTTGTGCAGGGTTGACACCCGGTCGCCCGGAAATTGAGTAACACCACTTTTCCTCGGTATTGGTCCAGAAAGTCTTGCTCTCGGGCCAAATCCGTGAGTTGAAATGATGGGGACGGGCTTTCCAGAAGAAGTGGATTGCTGCCCATGCCCCACGAAGCCGACGATCCTATGCCGAAGCAGAGAAGGGCGGTTATGAGTCTGACGATAGTTGTAGATAATGGTTTTTGTATCACGGACCCTCTTTACGTTTCGGGAGCCCACTTCATTAGAGGATTCTCAATAGTGTGAACTATCAAAAGAATTCCAACACTGGATTAGATGGCCTTGGACGCATTCAACAAACATGAGTTGATTGAATGGTCGAAGGGATCGATGAACAAAAGAAAAGGGTTAGTAGGGAGGTGCGCGAGAAGGGAGAAAGGTTTGGGGAATCGTGAAAGGGGACGAAAACGGTGATGCCTGGATGATATCTAACAGTGAAAAATTGAAGGAATAGATCTGAGAATCAGCGGCGATGCTTTGCGCCGCCGCGCACATCCAAGCGCAAATACCGGTTGTATGGGTTTGGGCCGAATGGTGCTGATGTTCAACGGAATGCGAGCCAGCGTTGAGCGGTATCGAGCCCATCATCAAGCTGAGCGCGATAAGGAGAAAAACTGTGTGTGTTTTAATGAACCGGTGCATGATTGATGAACGCCAGGAGAACGTCGTATGTGCTGAGACAAATACGCTAGGGGAAAAATCGTATGAAACTCGTCAATATCCTGTCAAGTTTCGGAATGGGAGATGACTGCCCTTTTGCTATTCTGACGGCTTGAATTTCTTGATCGTATTGAGTCATTCGAGTTGATTCCCATCGATATTTCGGTATACTAGGAACATTCAAAAGAGCAGAAGGCTTTCCAGTCAATTATTCCTATCTTTTATTGCGTCGTTCCACATCCATTTTCTCATTCTTAAGGTAATTAAGGCGTATGTTTGTCCAGCTCCTGAATATACTCTTTGGCAGTAAAAATGATCGAGAGCTTAAGCGGTTGAAGCCTCAAGTTGACAAGGCGAATGCCTGTGAGGCCTCCCTTCAACCGTTGTCTGATGAAGGGTTGACCGAAAAGACGGCGGAGTTCAAGAAACGGTTAGAAGCTGGAGAGACGCTCGATGATATTCTCCCGGAAGCGTTTGCCGTGTGTCGGGAAATGTCCCGGCGAAAATTAGGGATGCGGCACTTTGATGTGCAATTACTCGGCGGCATGGTCTTGCATCAAGGTCGTATTGCTGAAATGCGGACCGGTGAAGGGAAAACCCTGGTCGCCACTCTCCCCATCTATCTGAATGCCCTGGATGGGAAAGGGGCGCATTTGGTGACGGTGAATGATTATTTGGCCAAGCGGGACGCGCAATGGATGGGGCCGCTCTATCATAGTTTAGGTTTATCCGTCGGGATCATTCAGCATGAAGCCTCATTTCAGTTTGATCCGACGTACGATGCGTCTGATAAACGGCTGCAATTTCTCCGTCCCTGTTCCCGGCAAGAAGCGTATGGCTCAGATATTACCTATGGGACGAATAATGAATTTGGGTTTGATTATCTGCGGGATAATCTCATTGTCACGAGTGCCGAACAAGGCGTTCAGCGAGAGCCCAATTATGCCATCGTCGATGAAGTCGATAGCATTCTCATTGACGAGGCTCGAACGCCTTTGATTATCTCCGGCCCAACCGAACAAAGTACCGACCTCTATTATCAAATCGACCATATCATTCCCAAACTGACGCGGGACGAGGACTTCACGATTGAAGAAAAAACGAAAACCGTGTCTTTGACGGATGAAGGGAATGCCAAAGTCGAAAAATTACTTGGCGTCGACAATCTCTATGATTTGAAACACCTGAGCTTGGTGCATCATGTAGTCAAGGCCCTGCAGGCCCATGCCTTGTATAAACGCGATGTGGAATATGTCGTGAAAGATGGTGAGGTGGTCATCGTCGATGAATTTACCGGTCGGATGATGCCGGGGCGTCGGTGGAGTGATGGCCTTCATCAAGCGGTGGAAGCCAAGGAAGGGGTCAAGATCGCCAATGAAAATCAGACCTTAGCGTCGGTGACCTTCCAGAATTATTTTCGAATGTATAAGAAGCTTGGGGGGATGACCGGGACAGCCGATACGGAAGCGGCAGAGTTTGCCAAGATTTATAATTTGGAAGTGAATGTCATTCCGACAAATCGATCCATGGTTCGGATCGATCATCCTGACGTGGTGTACCGCACGGAAAAAGAAAAGTTCGTGGCCATCGCGGATGATATTAAAGAACATCATGAAAAAGGCCAACCCGTGTTGATTGGGACGGTGTCTATTGAAAAATCAGAGCGACTGTCGGCTCTGCTCAATCAGCGGGGAGTCAAGCACAATGTGTTGAACGCGAAATTTCATGAAAAAGAAGCCGAAATCATCGCACAAGCCGGGCAAAAGGGGGAGGTGACCATTGCGACGAATATGGCCGGGCGGGGGACGGATATTTTATTAGGCGGCAGTGCTGAAGCCCTCTTTAAGCAACAGTTCATCTATAAAGGTGAAGAGTTGAGTGAGGAAGAACAAGCCAAGGCGTTTGAAAAAATCAGAGCAGCCTGCGAGGCCAATAAAGCCGAAGTCTTGGCGGCCGGGGGGTTGCATATTGTCGGGACCGAACGTCATGAAAGCCGGCGGATCGATAACCAATTGCGAGGTCGGGCTGGTCGCCAAGGAGACCCAGGATCTTCGCGATTTTTCCTGTCTCTCGAAGACGATCTTCTGCGAATTTTTGCGTCGGAGCGCGTGTCGAATCTCATGCTGAAATTAGGCATGGAAGAAGGCATTCCTATTGAACATCGGATGGTCACTAAGTCGATTGAAAATGCCCAGAAGAAAGTCGAAGGACATAATTTTGAAATTCGCAAACATCTTCTGGAGTATGACGATGTGATGAATAAACAACGTGAGGTTATCTATAAGCATCGACAAAATGTGCTGAAAGCCACCGATGTCCGAGAAGAAGTCATGGATATGCTGGATGGGATTGGGGAAGGTCTGGTAGAGACCTACTGCCCGGAGGAGCAATATTCCGAGGAATGGGATTTTGCCGGCCTCGTTGAATCAATTCACGGACAATTTGGGATCGAGACGCTCAAGGTTGATGAATTGAAGGATTTAGGGCGCGACGCTCTCAAAGAAGATCTCCCTGCGAAACTTAAGCAAGCGTATCATGACAAAGTCCACAACCTGGTGCATGAACATGGCGCGAGCGACGAACTCATCCATTATATTGAGCGGACGATTTTACTGCAGATGATCGATCAGCATTGGAAAGATCATCTGTGGGGTATGGATCAACTGAAAGACGGGATTGGCTTACGCGGGTATGGCCAAAAAGATCCGTTAGCTGAATATAAGCGTGAGGGTTACGATATGTTTGCCGGCATGATGGATCGCATCAAAGGCGACACACTGGAGCGCCTCTTTAAGTTTCAGTTGGTGCGTGGCGAACGTCCGGAAGCCGAAGTGGAAGCCCCCCGTCCTCCGCAAATCAGTCTCAATCGCGGAGAGGCGGCCGCTGCCTCTAAGCAGCCCGTCCAACGGACCGAAGAGAAAGTCGGGCGCAACGATCCCTGCCCCTGTGGCAGCGGCAAAAAATACAAAAAATGCCACGGGACGTAATGAACTAGCGACCTGGTGTAGGGTAAAGGACGTGGTGCCCTTAGAATTTTAATCGAGTCTGACCCCTAATTTGCGCTACTATGATGCGGCGTTGGGGCGGTTTATCTCGGCGGATACCATTGTGCCGGATCCTAATGATCCTCAGACCTTCAATCGGTATGCTTATGTACTGAATAATCCCCTACGATATACAGATCCCACCGGGCATTGTGCGACTTGTCACCCTGGTTTTGATGTTAGTGCGGCTTTCCCAAGTACAATTTCTCAAGCGAACCGGTTTGATTTCGGACTTCCAACCTTTAATACCCTGTCCTACTCCTTTAACCAGCCTGCGTCGTATAATTTTGGTGTAAACACCCTCTCATTTGGTAATCTTGGGGGTGCCGGAAGCAATCTTGGTGGATTTGTCGGGCAGAATGCATTTGGAGGCTTTGCACGACACGGTTTCAACTTTTCATCCACATTCAATAACCATAATGGTTTTTTGTTTTCTCGCTCATCCGGGAATAGGGCATCCGATTTTCTAGATACTCTTAAGAACGTAGCTGATTATGCGGGCTACATCCCTGGCCTTAATGTTCTCGCAAGCCTAGTTAGTGCTGGGATAAGTGCGTTCCAGGGAGATTATTCCGAGGCCGGACTTTCCTTGTTCAATGTTATCCCTGGAGTAAAACAGGGACGAGCGGTCTTTAGTGCCGTAAGAGGAGGATTAGAGCCAGTCCGTTTGGGTCAGATAGGGGAGAGATTGGCCGGTATTACCAGTGGCTTAAAACAGAGAATTGATTCGCTTACAGGCACCGCAAAATTCAGGGTTCCTGATCAACTAACTCCCGATACTTTACGTGAAATCAAAAATGTGGGTCGTTTGCGCACCAGTGGGAGGGAAGGCAACCAGCTTCGTGATTTTTCTGCTTTTTCTCAACAGACTGGACGACTATGTGAGTTGTGTGTCAGAGAAAATACGATTGTGACCCCGCGGCAACAACAGTTTTTAGATGATTTGAAAATTAATCTAATAAGAGAACTTCCATGAATGAAAGAGAAAAGGAAGATCGATCTGTGGCCAAAGCTTTGTTAGCTGTTGGGATAAAAGTGGCAAGCGTATACGATCTTGTTAACACACGACAGGTGTATAAGGAAGCCATTCCTGTTCTACTGGAATTCCTTCCAATTATCCAAGATTTCAATATAAAAGAAGGTGTCGTAAGAGCATTGGCGGTCAGGGAAGCGAAAGATATTGCAACTCCAATACTCATTGATGAATTTAAAAAACTAGACTCGACTGATGGAAGACAGCATTTGTTAAAGTGGGCTATTGGAAATACCTTATCAGTGGTGGCGACGGATAAAGCCTTTGATTCGATCGCATCACTTGCCTTGGATGCAAGACATGGTGCTTCCCGTCAAATGATAGCCCTTGCATTAGGAAATATGAAGAAATCCCCTGTGTCGAATGTCTTGATTCAGCTTTTAGATGATGAAGAAGTCGCTGGTCATGCCATTATGGCCTTAGGGAAACTCAAGGCAAAGGATGCACAAAAAAGGATAGAACAGTTTTTGGACCATCCTAAGGAATGGATCAGAAAAGAAGCTAGACGGGCATTAAAAAAGATTGAAAAATAAATACACAGTATAAAAGGGGTCACCCATTAGCAGGCTCTGTCAAGTCGACGCACCCCTCCGCTGTTGGTGATTCATTTTTTTAGCGATCTTCTCTTCCCTCCGCCCTTCGAAACCTGAGTCGCACCTGGGTCTTCATTGGATTCAGTGTCGCCTTCGTTCCCTGAGGCGCACCAGTCACCCATCAGGATTAAGGCCTCGGAGGCCGCATCATGCGACTTGGCCTGCATTTGGGGTCATTGCTTGACCTTGCATCTTTTCTTCTCTTGAGACTCCACTGGGATGCTGTCTGTTGCTCCACGTGGTGGGCCATGTATCGACGCTTCATTGACGCGTGCCGGGTCTCGGACCGGCCGCCGACCCTCTTTTGTTTCGACAAAAGTAAAAAAGCGATGGACACCCTGTTCAGCGGATGAAGATGGACAGACGCCAGAAGGGGAGCGGACCAACTCGCCGGGCCTGTCCTGAGCGAAGCCGAAGGGCTCAGACAAGGCCCGCCGGATCGTAAGAGGTTCGTCCCCAAGACCGAACATCAGGCATAATAGGTGTCAGGGGGTAATAGGTGTCAGGAACCTATATTGATAGCTGTATTCCTCTTCTGGTGCTGAACATCAGACGGAAACCTCAATATAGTCGACCTGGCTGTTTGCCGGTGGGAGGGGTTGACCATCAGCTTGAAGGCCTTCTAGATGAAAAGCCATCGCTTCGCGTATGAGCGTCTCAGTTTCATCTCTGGTGGCGCCGGTGGCGATACATCCCGGTAAATCTGGCACGTAGGCGGCGTAGTTTGTTTCAGCTTTTTCGATGACAATGGCATAACGCATAGTGACCTCTTATTTTTTCCAACCCGCTTGTTTGAAGATGCTGTTCAGTGTTCCTGGGGGCAGTTCATGGCTAGGTTTTCCTGCCACTGTGACACGTCCAGATTTGGTTGGATGTTTGTATTGTCGGTGACTTCCTTTTGTAGCGACTAGATACCAATCATCCTCCAGGAGGGCTTTGATGATTTCACTTACTTTCACCGACAGATTTTACCGAATTGGTTGGAGAAGTCCAACTTTTTCCCACGAGACTTTTTAAGGCTTTTGAAAATTTTGGGAATTGATCGTGGCCCTGGAAATAGCCGGGTTGTGGTCCGACAGCCGAGCTTTTGCCTGCTGTGTCCCCAAAGGTGTCTATGGCTGGGTGCGTTACGAAGAGCGCGACCGTTGTTGTTTCGACAAAAGAGGGCAAGCCCATTGACGCCCAGACAGGCTTGACTGGAGGGGGCACACGCGAATCTTAGGAGAGCGGACCAACTCGCCGGGCCTGTCCTGAGCGAAGCCGAAGGGCTCAGACAAGGCCCGCCGGATCGTAAGAGGTTCGTCCCCGAGACCGAACAGCAGGCGTCATAATAGGTGTCAGGAACCTTAATTTTAATAAGAATTTTTCTGGGGAGAAACCAGGGTATGGAGCTTCATTCGAGTCTGGCTCCCTTAAAAGCGGTGTCGTCTTCCAAGTCTGAGACGCATCAGCTACCCATCAGTGGAGCTTGAGGGGGGAGTGGTTACGGACCTACTAAGACTAGGCGGGGGAAATAGGAGCGGTATCGTCCTGGGTCGCGGGTGAGCAAGGTGAGATTGTCCACGGTGGCATGGGCCCCAATGTAAAAGTCTGGAAGAGGTGAGCGTTTTGTTCCTTGCTGCTTCCGGTATTGAAGGAAGACTTTTCCGGCTAGAAAGAGGGCTTCCTTGGGAATCGCTAGCTGAATGAATCCACCTTCCTGTAGGGTCTGTTCAAGTTCCTCAATGCGAGCAAATCCGATGGAGATTTCCGAATAAATAATGGGATTAATATACAGGTGGTTGGTGCTGCCATAGACGGCCAACTGCTTTTCCGACCAGTTTGCCCATTCAGGATCATCCGAGAACACATCCAGGAGAATGTTTGAATCCACCAAGACTCCGCTCATCGGGCATCACGAGTAAGGCGTAAGATTTCCTCGGTGGTCATTCGGACTGTCGCTCGCCCGCGGAGGGCACGAAATCGCGAAGTAGATTGCCCTTTTTGCGCTTTTTTAACGATTACACGTCCCCGTTCCTCCACGAATTCAACTTCGGAGTGGCTCGTCAATCCTAGTTTCTTCCGAATATTCACCGGAATGGTCACCTGGCCCTTTGTCGTTAATCGCATGCGGGATCTCCTTATTAATAGTAATACTTAACATGGTAATACCATCCCGGTAATATTTCAAGCTTCTCATAAAGACGACTTTTTTGTCTGAGGTCAATTTGAATGGCTTTCAATTGCCAGGAATCTGAGATAGGAAAATAGGTATCAGGAACCTTTATTTTTGCCACCGTACAAATCCGGGACGAACAGATTTTATTCGAGTCTGCCCCTTTTTTTATTGATCAATCCCCTGTTGCATGTGGTCTCGCATGGCAGTGCCTCCTTGACGACGATAGAAAAGGGGTCAGGTTTCGTGTTTCATACGATAGAGGTTGCCGCACATTCGTTCTGTTGAGTGTTGCCCGCCAGTGCGAGACGGTTTGGTTGATTCCATTGCTCTTGTGATCACTCTCATTCTTTTCTGACCTGCCTACGCGGGCATTTTTCTGTTTTACACTTGTCGTCTCCACGCTGTCTTGTCACGTGACCTTTGCCAGCGTTTGGGGGCATTGCTTGATCTTGCATCATTTCTTCTCTTGAGAACCCACTGGGATGCTGTCTGTTGCTCCCCGTGGTGGGTCATGTATCGACGCTTCAATGACGCGTGCCGGGTCTTGTCCCGGCACGCCGATTCATTTTTGATTCGGCAACAGGGCCCAAAGCCACTGACGCCCTGTTCGGGGGAAGGAGATGGGCAGACGTTAGAGGGGAACGGACCAACTACCAGGCGTCTGGTGGGAGAAGGGGGGAGGGGAAAGCCGCCAGTCGCGTTCTCGCCCGTTTTCCGTACTCACGTACTGGAAGTACGCTCCGCGCCAAAAAATGGCTGCGGCCTGGCTGGACGAACCCTTCGAAAAGACTCAGGCCATGCTTTTTTGAATCGCCCAGAGGCCTCTGATATCCAATGTGCCAGGTGGATCTATAGGCCTTTGGGAATTACTATTCAACACTCCCAGAACCTAAAAAACCTGGTATTTTGTCGATTGATGGAGGCGGTTCTCTGCTTGAGCCGTTTAGTGGGCGGAGGTGACAGGGAGCATTTTGTCGACATTGAGTAGCTTGAGTACGTCGAAGACGCGACCGGGAGCTGTACGGAGAGAGAGTGTTATTTGGGCCTCGGCGAGTTCTTGTTTGGTTCGGACTAAAATTCCTACTGCGGCACAGTCAATAAATGAGACTTGAGATAAATCTAAAATGAGGCGTGTTGGTCCTGTGGCGAGGGCCTCTTGAATGGCGGCCTGAAAATCCTTCCGGACCATGAAATCCAATTGGCCCGAAATGGTCAAAGTAATCTCTCCAGGGGTCAGATTTGTTCTCGTGATTTCCATGTCTGCGTTGAATCCTTTCGCGTAATTGGCAAAAAAAAACGCAATCAAAATTCCTGGAAGTTTTGATTGCGCCAACAACTGAATGGACCTGCCAAAGCATTCCAATCCGCTAGGTGCGTTCTATTAGGTGAAATGGTGTCTTGTTGATAAATTCTTGGCCCTTGGGTCTCCGTTCGCCTTCAGCTCGAGTTTCGTGTGCATGTTTTTGTCATTAAGGTATTTTCGGAATGGCGTAGAGGTATCTTGAAGGAAAATGTTCAGCCGTTCCCACGCTACATAATGGCTGCCCTTCGTAAGCAATTTCTGTAACCAGACAACAGAACATGTACGAATGTGTTTCAGAAAGTTCCGGTTGCATCAGGAGATGTGGTGTTGGTTGATATCCCCAATAACGGTTTTCTAACTCATTGAATTTATTGCTATTTTGTGCGTAAAATCTCAGAATTTGGCTTGACTTTAAATGAACCGGATGGGTATCGTACGCGATTGCTTATAGGTATATTGAAGGAAAGACCCTAGTCCATTCGTGCCATCTGACTCTTCACATTCCTCGGGGAATCGTAAGCTTATTCAGATGATGATTGAAGAAATTTCCTTAGAAGGGCCGTTGACGTTTGCCCGTTTTATGGATTTGGCCTTGTATGACCAGAACCATGGCTATTACATGACGTCGTCAATGGGGCAGGCGGAGTCGTCTCGTGATCGAATCGGATGGGAGGGTGACTTTTATACTGCGCCCGAATTATCTCCGATCCTCGCACACACCCTGGTTCGGCAGGTGGTCGATATTGATGCTCAATTAGGGCATCCGTCTCTGTTTACCATGGTAGAAATGGGTGGTGGGAATGGGACGTTGGCCGCAGATTTTCTTCAACAATGCCAAACCCTCGCCCCTGATTTGTTCAATCGGTTGCGGTATACCCTGGTCGAGCGCAGTCCCAATCTTCAATCCCTTCAGGTCTCTCATATTCAACAGCTACTGGGCTCTTGCGCGGAAAACCGAGTTACCTGGGTGCATTCCGTGGAGCAACTTGATTCGGATTCTGTCGTTGGGGTCATGTTTTCCAATGAGTTGGTGGATGCCTTTCCCGTCCATCGTGTCCGTTGCCACGATCAATGTCTTCAGGAACTCTTGGTTGATTATGTCGGGGGACAGTTTGTGGAGCAGTTGGGTCCTCTTTCGTCTCCAAAAATAGAGGAATATGTGAACCGATATGGGATTGCCCTTCAAGAAGGGCAAACGTCGGAACTTCATATGGTTGCGGAAGAGTGGATGGTTCAGGTGGCACGGGTATTACAGCAAGGCGTGGTGATCACTATTGATTATGGCCATACGGCAAGCGACTATTATGCGGCTCACCGAAAGGATGGCACCTTGCTCTGTTACTACAAGCATGCCGTGAAGACGAATCCCTACATTCGTGTGGGAGAGCAGGATATGACGGCCCATGTGAATTTTTCGGCGTTAGCCAAAGTTGGTGAAGCATCCGGGCTCTCAACCGTGGGCTTTACGACCTTGGCCAACTGGCTGATGGGCCTGGGTGTGGAAGAGTTGGTTCAAGATCAGGATCCTGAATCACCTGAAATTCAAGCCTTGAGTCAGCTCTTGCGTCCCCATGGCATGGGGACAACTTTTAAAGTATTCGTTCAACAAAAAGGGATTGAATCCTTAGCCCTCAAAGGGCTACGCTATCGGGCCTTTTTTGATGAGGTTTTGTAATGACGTTTACGGTTGATAGGAAAGAAACCGTTCTATTGATGATCAAGCCTCTAAAATTTTGTGGAGAGCATGCCAATGGGTAGCGAACCTGTCCCCTTTAATTATCTCCCGATCATCATTTTTATGGTCATCGGGTCCCTCTTTGGGATTGGTTCAATCCTCTTTGGTTGGCTTGTGCGGCCCCATCGACCGTATCGTGAAAAGCTGTTGCCGTATGAGAGTGGCAGTCCTTTATTTATGGATGCCCGTGTTCAATTTCCTATGCGGTATTACATCATTGCGATGCTCTTCGTGATTTTTGATATTGAGGTCGTGTTTTTATTCCCATGGGCGGTGGTTTTTAAAAAGTTGGGGTTGCTGGGGCTGGTGGAGATGGGTTTATTCCTAGCCATCCTCATCGTGGGATTTTGGTACGCCTGGAAAAAAGGGGCCTTGGACTGGGATTGAACAATTATAGGTCTTTAGACCTAGCATAATGGGGTGGGAAGCCAGTACAATGGCGGCCCAACGCCTAAGGGACTCTGAATGAGCTTTTTAGAACGACAACTTGAGCCTAATATCATCACGACGAATTTGGATTGGTGTATCAACTGGTGTCGAAAATCGGCCCTCTGGCCGATGACATTTGGGTTGGCCTGTTGCGCGATCGAAATGATTGCCTCGGTCTCGTCTCGGTATGACATTGACCGGTTTGGGGCAGGGGTGTTTCGAGCTTCTCCACGACAATCCGATCTGATGATTGTGGCGGGCACCGTCTGTCGGAAGATGGCGCCGGTCATTCGTCGCATTTATGACCAGATGGCTGAACCCCGGTATGTGATATCCATGGGTTCCTGTGCCACCTCGGGTAATCACTATAATAGTTACAGTGTGGTCCAAGGCGTGGATCAAATCGTACCGGTGGATGTGTACATCGCTGGTTGTCCCCCGAGGCCTGAAGCGCTTATGGATGGGCTCATAAAATTACAAGAGAAAATCCAAAAAGAAAAATATTTTGTGAAATAGATTGTTGCTGGTGTTGGTGCCCCTTTCCTGAATTTTGATCCCCAAAAGACGCGTGGTGTATGCATTCATTCCTTGAACCTATTGTCGCCAAGTTCCCCGAGGCCGTGATCAAGGCCGAACAGGATCCTGTTCGCGGGGATTTATGGGTACAAGTCAAGGCCGCACATTGGCGGGATGTGGCACAATTTCTTCATGATGATTCCCGCTTGGCCCTGGACCATATTACGGATATTTGTTCAGCCGATTATCCGGATGATGCGGAACGGTTTGAGGTTATCTATCAATTATTATCCCTGTCTCACGGGATTCGGTTACGAATTAAATCCCGTGTGTCGGAGGAGGTGCCCGAGATCGGCACCGTGAGTGATATTTGGCAAGGGGCGAACTTTTTGGAACGCGAAGTCTATGACCTGATGGGCATTCGGTTTCTTGGCCATCCGGATCTTCGCCGGATTCTCATGCCCGAAGATTATGATGAAGGACATCCGTTGCGAAAAGATTTTCCAGCCGAGGGGCGTGGGTGGCGGAGTCGTTTTGACTTTCTGCCTAAACTGGATGAGCCAATCGGCGAGTGGTCTGATGCCGAGGTGCCGGATGACCAGCGGCATCAATTTATGGCCGATGATCGGCCCGGCGACAAAAAGCGGACGACGGAAATGTTGTTGAATATGGGACCGCAGCATCCCAGCACCCATGGAGTGCTTCGGGTGGTGCTGGAATTGGATGGCGAACGCGTCAGTAAAGCCATGCCGGATATGGGGTACCTCCATCGCGGGGTGGAAAAATTGGCTGAAGGCCTGACCTATATGCAAGTGCTTCCCCACACGGATCGTCTCGATTATGTGTGTGCGATGACCAATAATTATGCCTATGTTCGGGCGGTGGAAAAACTCATCGGGATGACCGTTCCCGAGCGTGCTGAATATGTCCGAACGATTGTGGCGGAGATACAACGCATCGTCGGGCATCTCTTTTGGTTAGGGACGCAGGCGTTAGATATTGGTGCGATGACGGTGTTTTTCTGGACGTTTCGAGAACGGGAAGTGCTGCTTGATCTTTTTGAAAAACTTTGTGGAGCACGCCTCACATTGAATTATTTCCGAATTGGCGGCGTTGATGCCGACCTCACTCCGGAACTGGTAGGCGTATTGCGGGAGTTTTTGAAAACATTCCCGGAGCATATTCGGGAGTATGACACCTTGCTCCAGAAAAATCGTATATGGATCGCACGTACCAAAGGGGTGGCGGTCATTTCAGGAGAAGATGCCATTAACTTCGGGTTGACCGGGCCGGTGCTGCGTGGTTCTGGCGTGGCCTATGACATTCGAAAGCTTGAGCCCTACGGTGTCTATGATCGGGTAGAGTGGGAGGTTCCGCTTGGCAAGGATGGTGATACGTATGATCGGTATTGGGTGCGGATGGAAGAAATGTGGCAAAGTGCGCGCATTATCGAGCAATGCTTAGATCAATTGCCGGATGGTCCTATTATTGCTGAAGATGCCCAGGTGATTCCGCCTCCGAAGCCCGAAGTCATGCGTGATATGCAAAGCTTGATTCACCATTTCATCATTTTTACGCAAGGCTTTAAGCCGCCAAAAGGGGAAACCTATTGTGGCACGGAAGTTCCGAAAGGCGAATTGGGATTCTTTATTATTAGTGATGGGAGTTCACGGCCGTATCGGTTGAAAATTCGGTCTCCGTCGTTTATTCATATGGGGGCGTTTGACCATATGGCGCGTGGCTATTTGATTTCTGATATTGTCACCATCTTTGGGACCTACGATATCGTGATGGGGGAATGCGATCGATAATGCTACCCCACCTTGATCTTCCCCTAACAAAGGGGAGGCGGTTGATGAGTACAAAGATATGTTGTTAGCGAAATTTAAAAATGAGGTAGAGGACATTCTTTCCCGGTACCCGGTGAAACGGTCCGCACTCTTGCCATTATTAAATCTGGCACAGCGTGAAGAGGGGTTTGTGAGTGAGCCGGCTATGCGGGATATTGCGAAGATTTTGGATCTTACGCCCCCCCAGGTGTTTGAGACCGTCACGTTTTATACGATGTTCAATCTTAAACCGATCGGAAAGTTCCATCTTCAAGTCTGTAAATCTTTGATGTGTGCCCTGGTGGGATCGGACGATGTGGTCTCGTGGATTTCAAAGAAACTCAACATTACCCCTGGTCAGACGACTTCCGATAACACCTTTACGCTGAGTGTCGTGGAATGTTTGGGCTCATGCGGGACCGGGCCCATGATGCAGGTCAATGACGACTACTATGAACAACTCACAGAAGAAAAAGTCGGGCGGGTATTGGATGACTTGGCGAGAGAAGGCACGTGTCCCTTAAAAAGTGGGCCATATATGTATCCTCTCCCATTAGGAAAATCCTAAGTCAGGAAAGTCGAACGTTCAGATGGCGAAATACGAAACAATCCTTTTGAAGAATATGGAACAGCCCGGGTATACCGGATCTCTGGCGGAATACAAGCAAACGGGCGGCTATCGAGCGCTTCGCAAAGTGCTGAAGGACATGCAGCCGAATCAGGTGATTGATGAGGTGAAAAAGTCCGGCTTGCGGGGGCGTGGGGGCGCGGGGTTTCCCACTGGTGTCAAATGGGGCTTTATCCCCAAGGATCATCCTGGCCCACGGTATCTCTGTTGTAATGCCGACGAGAGCGAGCCCGGCACGTTTAAAGATCGGCAATTAATGGAGCGGGATCCCCATCAAATGCTGGAGGGGATGGCGATTACCTGCTTTGCCATTGGAGCGGAGACGGCGTATGTCTATATCCGTGGGGAGTTTCGGCTCGGGGCCAAAATTTTGGAAAAGGCTGTTCAAGAAGCCAATGCAGCCGGCTATTTGGGCCAGAATGTCCTCGGTAGCGGCCGGACGATTAAGATTTTTGTGCATGCCGGGGCAGGCGCGTACATTTGTGGTGAAGAAACGGCTCTTCTTGAATCATTAGAGGGCAAACGTGGTATGCCTCGGTTTAAGCCACCGTTTCCGGCGACCCATGGTCTCTATCAAAAGCCCACGGTCGTCAATAATGTTGAAACTATGGCGAATATTCCGCATATCATCAATCGTGGAGGCGAATGGTTTTCGAAAATTGGTTCTCCACCCAAGAGTTGTGGAACCCGAGTCTTTTGTTTAAGCGGCCATGTGAAGCGCCCGGGCAATTACGAGGTGCCCATGGGGATTCCCTTCCGTGAATTTATTTATGACGTGGGCGGTGGGATGCGATCCGATAAACCGTTGAAAGCTTTCATACCCGGTGGAGCTTCGGCGCCGTTTCTGACGCCGGATCATCTGGACGTCAAAATGGATTTCGAGGCCGTGGCGATGGCCGGCTCCATGTTGGGGTCTGGTGGAGTAACCGTCATGGAGGAAGGCACCAGCATGGTGTGGGCCGCTCTCCGGTTGATGGAGTTTTTCTATCATGAATCCTGCGGGAAATGTACGCCCTGTCGTGAAGGGAGTTCCTGGCTGGCGCAGACTCTTCAACGAATCTGGAATAAACAGGGGCGGGAAGGCGATCTCGATTTACTTGATGATTTGTGCAGAAACATTGCCGGTCGAACGGTGTGTGCATTTGGCGAAGCTGAAGTGGGCCCTATTCAAAGTACTTTGAAATACTTTCGGCATGAGTATGAAGCTTTAATTCGGGAGGCCGAAGCCATAAGGCCTCGAAATAAAGAAATTCCGGTTCTCTCGCGCTGAGTTCATAACGATGGCAGGATCAACGACAACCACAGATAGGGTGACGGTCACCATCGATGGGAAATCGATTTCGGTGCCTAAAGGAACGCTGGTGATTGAAGCGGCCCGCCAGGTCGGGGTGATGGTGCCGCATTTTTGTTATCACCCGAAACTCGCACCTGATGCCAACTGCCGGATGTGTCTGGTGGAGATTGAAAAAATGCCTCGCTTGCAGACCTCGTGTAGTACGCCGGTGGCCGAAGGGATGGTGGTGAAATCCTCTACGTCGACCCAAGCCGCCGAGGCCCGCAAGTCAGTGTTAGATTTTATTCTGGCGAACCATCCTTTGGATTGTCCGGTCTGTGATCAAGGCGGGCGCTGCGACCTGCAGGATTTTTCGCATGAATATACCGCCACCACCAGTCGCTTCAAAGAACTGAAGCGAGTCTTTCAAAAAGAATATTTTAGTCCATTGATCGAAACGCAGATGAATCGCTGTGTGCAATGCTTGCGCTGTGTGCGGTACTGCGACCAGGTCATGGATGTGAAAGCCCTGGCGCCGGTTGGTCGCGGGACGTTGACCGAAATCAAGTCGTTCGGGGCCCATGAGTTGGATTGTGAATTTTGCGGTGGGTGTATCCAAATTTGTCCCGTGGGAGCCATTACCAGCCGGCTGTCCATGTATGAATTCCGTCCGTGGATGCTCAAGCGAACCGATTCGGTCTGTGGGTATTGTGGCGATGGTTGCCAAATCACCTTCCAAACTAAGGGCAATGCGCTGATCGAAATCAATTCGACTCAAGGTTCGGGAAGGAATAATGGCGATCTCTGTGCGAGAGGATATTTTGGCTACCATGTGAGTGAACATTCCGATCGGTTGACATTACCGCTCATCCGAAACGGAAATGAATTCCAGGCGGTGCAATGGGAAGAGGCGCTCGAGCTGGTGGGGCAGCGCTTGCTGGACATCAAAGCCAAGCATGGGGCCGATGCGATTGGCGGATTAATTTCCGGACGCTGCACGAATGAAGATATTTATGTATTTCAGAAGTTTATGCGCGGAGTGGTGGGGACTAACCGGATTGATAGCAGCGTGCGGTATGGACATTTAAATGCGGTCCATGCCCTGCAACGTGTGCAGGGTATCCATCGGTGGTCGGTGAGTTTCGATGACATTGTTTCGGCGGATGTTCTCCTGCTGGTGGGAACGAATATTACGGAAACCAATCCGATTGCAGGGCTAAAAGTCAAAGAAGCCGTCAAGCGGCGTGATGCCAAGCTGATGACGATTGAATCGTTGCAGCCAGCCATTGGAAGTCTCAGCAATATTGTCAATCTGTCCCAACACCATTTAGGGGTGAAGCCAACGGGGTATGCTGCTGCGATTGTGGGTGTACTCAAAGCGGTGATGGATCAACCCGTTCTGGATGTGGAGCTTCAATCCAGGGTTTCCGGTTACTTCAATGACATCTCAGCGCGTCTCCAAGCCATTTCGTGGGAGGCGATTCAAGCCCAGACCGGCTTAACCAGGGATGCCTTTACACAAGCCGCCAAAATATTTGATCAAGGGGAAAAGGTGGTGATCCTTGTCGGGCCTGGCGTGTTACGGGCGTCAGGTGGATTCGGGATGACCATGAATCTCTTGGATCTCTTATTGGTGACTGGAAAATTGACGAAGCCCGGTTGCGGTCTGGCGCCCCTAGCTGAAGAAAATAATGACCAAGGGGCGTTTGAAATGGGAGGAATGGGAGCTGTCTTGCCTGGAGGAACATCTCTTGGGGATCCCGAAGCACGAAACAGGTTCTCGAAGGCCTGGGGCCGAGCTATTCCTGAGACAGCGGGTTCATCCTTGCCGCAAATGCTTGAGGATGCCCAACAAGGCAAATTAAAAGCGATGTTTGTGGTGGGCGAAAATCCTCTGAGTTCCTTGCCGCCGTCATCGGGAGTTCATGCCGCGTTCGAGAAGCTTGAATTGTTGGTGTGTCAAGAACTCTTCCTGACTGAAACTGCCAAGCGAGCCCATGTTGTTTTGCCGGCATGTTCGTATGCGGAAAAAGACGGCACCTTTACCAATACCGAGGGACACATTCAGTCTGTGCGAAAAGCTATTGATTTGGTGGGTGAAAGCCGACCGGATTGGGAGATTTTCTCTGCGCTTTCGGTGATGATGAATGATCCGATGGAATATGGGGACGTCAAAGAGATTGGCAAAGAAATCCGCAATCTTCTTCCTGGCACACGTACCTTGGGGCCTTCGCCATTACCGGCACAACCTGTTTCCGCGGCAATTGCACATTATGTCACGGCGGATTATCAGCGGGATCTTGGCGTACGCTACCAATTGCCCGAATTTGTTGCGGGCGCTGATGATGAGATGATCTTACAGGTTTCCCAGTCTCTGTTTCATTCGGGAAAATTTTCCCGGAAAGCCAAGGGATTGTTACAAGTCGAAGCCACAGGAAAACTCTACGTTCACCCTGAAGAGGCTGCTCAACGCGGGATGAGTGATGGAGACATGGTGAAGGTGAGCAATGGTTCTGGAGAAGTGATAGTGCCGATCGGACTTCGTGAACGTATTCCCCATGGCGTTGCGGTGTTTCCCGAGCATTTTGATGAAGAAATCAGGAAATTACTGCCCTATCAGGTGGATCCTGAAACGCAGGTACCCTATTGTAAGGCGGCTCGTGTTCGTTTGGAAAAATCTGTGGGGACATGAGGTCGTTCCCCGCTGCTGGTCTGAATCATTGAGTGGAGGAGTGAATCCGTTATGGAAACGGTACTGATCCGTTTAGGGCTGACATTATCCCAAATTGCTGTCGTCATGGTGGCCGTGCTCACGACCGTCGCCTTACTGACTTTGCTGGAACGTAAAGTCTTAGGGTGGATGCAGGACCGAATGGGACCCATGGAAGTCGGGCCGTACGGTATCTTGCAGCCCGTGGCGGACGGGTTAAAACTCTTTTTTAAGGAAGATATTATTCCAGCTGGTGCCAATAAGTTTATGTTCAGCATGGCGCCGATCTTGTCTCTAGTGCCGGCTCTCATTGGTTTTGCCGTGATTCCGTTTGGACCGGATTGGACGGTTGATGTGAACGGCGTCAATTTCAAGCCATTCGTGATCACTGACATTAATATTGGGGTCTTATATATTCTCGCGTTTGCCTCTATCGGGGCGTACGGCATCATCCTGGGTGGATGGTCCTCGAACAGTAAATACTCCTTACTTGGGGGACTGCGGTCAGCGGCCCAATTAATCAGTTACGAATTAAATGTCGGACTCTCGATTGTCGGAATCTTGCTGCTTTCGAGCTCATTGAGTTTGGTGACGATTACGAATGCGCAAGCGGGAGGTTTTTGGAATTGGTATTTCTTTGGAGGGGGAGGTTTCCCTCAAGCAATAGCTTTTATGGTGTTCCTGATTTCGTCTGTGGCGGAAACCAATCGGACCCCGTTTGATTTGCCGGAAGCGGAAAGTGAATTAGTGGCAGGGTTCTTTACCGAATATAGCGGCATGCGGTTCGCGTTTTTCTTCCTGGCCGAGTATGGGAACATGATTTTGGTTTCCTGTGTCGCCACCGTGTTATTTTTTGGTGGCTGGCATGCTCCATTGGAAGCGTTACAGGGTCCGGAATCACTTCATTGGGCTACCGGAATTTTCTGGTTCGCGCTAAAAGTTGCGAGTTTCCTCTTCTTCTTTTTCTGGATCAGGGCCACCTTGCCTCGATTGCGGTATGACCAATTGATGCGGTTTGGGTGGAAGGTGTTGTTGCCGATTGCTCTGGGTAATATCGTCATTACCTCGATTTGGGCCTATCTTTTCCCCTGAGGATTGTTGAGCCATGGGATCAATGAACCTGAAAGAATGGATCAAGACTCTCACGTTTTATGAGATTCTGTTGGGGATGAAGGCCACCATGGCGCACCTTTTGAAGTATCGGCCGATTACCTTGCAATACCCGCATGAGAAACGCGCCCTCCCGTCTAACTACCGTGGAATGTTGGCCTTGTTGCGTTACGATGACGGGACGGAAAAATGTGTGGGATGCGATCTGTGTGAAGCGGCCTGCCCTTCACGAGTCATACGTGTGGTGAGCGGAGAGGTTCCAGAGGAGCCAACCAAACGATATTCGAAGGAATATTATATGGACATGACCCGCTGCCTTTTTTGCGGGCTCTGTGTGAAGGCCTGTCCGGTTGATGCGTTGGGAATGACGCAGGAATATGAGTGGGCGGTATACGATAAACGGCAATTACACCTCAATAAGCAGCAATTGTTGGCAATTGGCGATCGAAATTTTCCCGTTCGGGAAAAACGGCTGGAGTTCCAACATCCCAATGTGGCCTATTTTAATGTGGGGTTTAAAAACATCCCGCAGAAGGACGCATAGTCCGAGTGGTAATCGTCATCGTTTCGCCTCGTAGCAGGAACAGGTAACGCAGATTTTCCCTAATTTGGATTACGGCCTTTCATGGAAACATTTGTCTTTTTTTATTTTGCTTCCATCATTGTGGTGACCGCCGGGTTCGTGGTTGCGCTCAAAAACCCCGTCTATAGCGCTCTGGCGCTGTTGGTCATGTTCTTTCATGTCGCGGGGTTGTTTGTCACCTTACATGCTGAGTTTTTGGCCATCATTCAAATATTGGTTTATGCCGGAGCTATTTTGGTGCTCTACCTCTTTGTTGTGATGCTACTGAATTTAAAGCGAGAGGTACATTTTCATAATCAGTTCGTTGTTGGATTATTTTTGGGATGTGTTCTGTTCGCCGAAGCCGTCCTGTTGGTCTTGAAAGGCGAGACGACTCTAGGAAGTTCTCTCGGGGCGGCTGATACCACAGTGGAACTCACTCAAGGAAACACCGAATCCATTGGGATGCTTCTCTATTCAACCTATTTGTTTCCCTTTGAAGTCGCCTCGCTTATTTTATTGGTGGCGATGGTGGGGGCCGTTATTTTGACGAAAAAAGGTATTTTGGAGGTGAAGAGTTAAATGGATGTTCCGGTTGGTTACTATGTCGTGTTAAGCGGCATCGTGTTTTCTATCGGATTGGTTGGGGTTCTCATTCGGCGAAATATTATTATTATTCTCTTATCCGTTGAGTTGATGTTGAATGCCACGAACATTAATTTTGTGGCATTTTCTTCCTACCTGGGAAATCTGTCTGGTCAGGTCTTTGTGTTTTTTGCACTTACCGTGGCTGCCGCAGAAGTTGCCGTCGGATTGGCGATCATTATCGCCCTCTACCGACATTCGGCGAGTATCAACATTGACGACTTCCGGTTGTTGAAATGGTAAGGCGATGCTCTACGCCTTAATTCCCTTGCTTCCACTGTTAGCTTTCGTGGTCCTTGGCCTGGGCGGTCATGTGATCAAGGAACGGGCGCATCTGATTGCGGTTCCGGCCGTGGTCGGTTCATTTCTCCTCTCTCTCCTGGCGTTGAGTGACGTCGTCAATGGGGCGGTGCTGCGCATTCCCCTCTATACCTGGGCGGATTCCGGCAATCTTACGATCACTTTAGGGTTGTTTGTGGATCAGTTAACGGCATCAATGCTGATGCTGGTGACTATCGTGAGTTCCCTCGTGCATGTCTACACGATCGGGTATATGCATGGTGAACCGGGGTACGCCCGGTTTTTCAGTAACATCGCGCTGTTTACCTTTTCCATGCTGATGCTGGTGATGTCGGACAACTTTCTGCAGCTCTTTGTCTTCTGGGAAGCGGTGGGGCTGTGTTCCTATCTTCTCATCGGACATTGGTATGAGCGAGCATCCGCCAGAGCGGCCGCCACCAAAGCTTTTTTGGTGAACCGGGTCGGTGATTTTGGATTCATGGTGGGTATTTTGTTGGTGTTTGTCACGTTTGGCAGTTTGCAATACCAGGCGGTCTTTTCCCAGCTCGATAAAGTGGCTGGTGGAACAGTGAATCTTTTGGGAGCCATTGGGGGAAATTGGGAAATATCGATCATGACCATGATTTGCCTCTTCCTCTTTGTCGGGGCGGTCGGGAAATCGGCCCAAGTTCCTCTCCATGTATGGTTGCCGGATGCCATGGAAGGGCCGACACCGATTTCGGCGCTCATTCATGCCGCGACGATGGTGACGGCCGGAGTGTTTATGGTGGCGCGCTTGGCCCCACTCTACAATCTTTCGCCCGTGGCCATGGATGTGGTTGCGGTGGTTGGGGGAGTCACCATGTTTCTCGGAGCCACGATTGCAATGACTCAAACGGATATCAAACGCGTGGTGGCCTATTCCACCTTGAGCCAACTGGGATACATGATGATGGCTTGTGGATTGGGCGCTTATGTCTCCGGGATGTATCACTTGCTTACTCATGGGGCGTTTAAAGCCTTGTTGTTCTTGGGGTGTGGTGCCGTCATTATTGCCTTGCATCATGAACAAGATATGAGAAAGATGGGTGGTCTCAAAGACAAATTGCCCGTCACCTATTGGACTTTTGTCATCGGGTCATTGGCCTTAGCGGGCTTTCCTCTTACCGCAGGGTTCTTTAGTAAGGATGCTTTGCTTCTGTCATCCTGGCAGTCAGGTGGTCTGGGACAAGTGCTGACGGTTCTCGGATTAGTCACGGCTTTGATGACGGCGTTTTATAGTTTCCGCCTTGTGTTTGTGACCTTTTGGGGGGAATCACGCGTGGACCCTCACCACGCCGGTCATATTCACGAACCGTCAAAGACAATGACGGTTCCGCTCTTGATCCTTGCCGTATTGAGTATTCTGGCCGGCTATATTGGCATTCCTGAATTTTTATCCGCGGCCTTTCCCGGTGGTGAAGGGGCGGGACATCATGAAGGGGCCGCAGCCATGGGCATTATGATTGCGGCAACGGCCATGGGCCTCTTGGGTATTGCTGGAGCGTATTTTGTCTATGTGCAATCACCCGGTTTGCCGGATCGGTTAGCCGCGCAATGGCAATCGCTGTATCAATTGTCATTGAACAAATGGTTTGTGGATGAAGCCTATGATCGAACCGTTGTGAATCCCACCTTAAAGGTGGCGGATAGTTTATGGAAACACGTGGATGTAGCCATTATTGATGGTGCGGTCAATGGAGTCGCGCGTGCCGTGGCCTGGGGAGGATGGGTGACGCGGGTACTTCAAAGTGGACAAGCACAAAACTATGCGCTGGCCATGACGGTCGGCGCAGTAGTGATTCTTGGGGCCCTCATTTTCTTATAAAGGGATAACCCGTTGCTGTTATGGCCACAATTGGTGTCTGAAATTACTCGTGAAAATTCTTGAGATGGATTCCTGAAAAAGAATATCGGAAATGACGAACAGCCGGAAGTTCGAATGTTTTCATGTGACTTCATCCTTGCTCCCTATGGCCCGTTATGGCCGACAGTAGGGAAAAGTAGCTGAGTTGAAATTGAGAGAAAGATTTCTATGACTGAAGTGGTCGCCACCGGGGGCATACCCTGGCTCACGCTCATTTTGATTCTACCTTTGTTTGGGGTGATGGCGACGTTGCTGGCGCATGAATCGCTGTCCCGGCCTATTGCCTTAGCGACGGCATTGATCACGTTTATCGCGTCGCTGCCTCTATGGTTTGCGTTTGATATCGGCACGGGCGGAATGCAATTTGTCGAAAAACATCTTTGGATAGATGTTCCGGCCATCCATTATGCCTTGGGGGTTGATGGCATCAGTATGCCCTTGGTGCTGTTAACGACTTTTCTGACGCCGTTATGCATTCTCGTATCCTGGACGGCCATTGAAACACGGATGAAAGAATTTTTGATCAGTTTGCTGGTCATGGAAACGGCTACGATTGGCGTGTTTGTGGCCTTGGACTTTGTGCTCTTTTATATCTTTTGGGAAACCATGCTGATTCCCATGTATTTATTGATTGGGGTCTGGGGTGGACCGAATCGCGTGTATGCGGCCATTAAATTTTTTCTCTACACGCTGGCAGGGAGCATTCTTCTTCTGGTTGCGATTCTGGTGTTGTATTTTGAAGGCGGACGAACATTTGATATTCTGGCACTCACGCATGCCTCCTATGCACCCAGTCTTCAAGCGCTATTGTTCTGGGCTTTCTTTGCGGCTTTTGCGGTAAAGGTGCCCATGTTTCCCTTTCATACGTGGTTGCCGGATGCCCATGTGCAGGCACCAACGGCGGGCAGTGTTATTCTGGCGAGTGTCTTGTTGAAATTGGGAACGTACGGATTCTTGCGGTTCTCATTGCCGATGTTGCCGGATGCGTCCGTGACCTACACCCCCATTATTATGACCTTGTCGGTGATCGCGATTATCTATGGAGCCTATATGGCTCTGGCGCAAAGTGATATTAAAAAGCTGATCGCGTATTCCAGTGTGAGTCACATGGGCTTTGTGACTTTGGGAATTTTTGCCTTCAATGCTCAAGGAATCGAGGGCGCGATCTTGCAGATGGTCAATCATGGCATTACGACGGGCGCTCTCTTTATGTGCGTGGGGATTATCTATGAACGCACCCATAGCCGGGAGATTAGCGAGAACGGTGGCCTGGCTCATGCCATGCCCAAGTATGCGACCTTTTTAGTCATTTTTGCCCTGTCGTCTGTAGGACTTCCCGGTATGAATAGTTTTGTGGGCGAATTTCTGGTGTTAGTGGGGGTATTCGCCTGGGATAAATTGACGGCGACGTTGGCTGCATTGGGGATCATTTTGGCTGCGGTGTATATCCTGTACCTGGTTCAGCGGGTGGTGTATGGGCCGGGGGCGCCGAAGATGCTTCCTAAATTAACCGATTTAAACCCTCGTGAATTTGGCATGTTGGTGCCATTAGTCGTGTTGGTATTTTGGATTGGGCTCTATCCCAAACCGCTCTTGGACGTGATGCATGCGAGTGTCGAACGGGTTGTGGCGTTACAATCCACATCCGTCGTCGTGCAGCAAATGCCTGGACCTTCGGATCACGAGGGCCTGGGGCCGGAAGATGCTTCTCCTGCGTTTGTCTCTTTGGAAATGAAAGCCACTCCATGAGCCTTCCCCTTACCGATCTTGTCGCCATTCTCCCTGAGTTATTGATCGTGGGAATCGCCTGCCTGATTCTGGTTCTCGATCCTATAATGCCGGCAGGGAAAAAGGATGTCCTGGCATGGATCAGCCTCGGTGTCTTGGGGGTGTGTGCGCTAATCACCGTGGGAGATTTCGGTGACCGTATCGGGGCGTTCAGTGGCTTAGTGGTGGTGGATGCCTATGCGGCTTTTTGGAAAATGGTGCTGTATGTGGTGAGCGGTCTGACCATTCTCTTGTCCATGAGTTATCTCAAAGAAGAAAAAATTGATCTCGCGGAATATTACGCCTTTGTGTTGCTGGCTTTGGCGGGCATGATGGTGATGGTGTCAGGTGCCGATCTTCTCACCATTTACCTCGGTATCGAACTCATGTCGATTACTCTCTATATCATGGCCGGGTTTAAACGTTTTGAAGCCCGGTCGATTGAGGCCTCGGCCAAATATTTTGTGCTGGGGGCCTTTTCTTCAGGTATCTTGCTCTATGGCATTTCCCTCCTTTTTGGCGTCACAGGGAGCACCAGGTTATCCGATATCGCGGCAGCAGTGAATGGCCCGGCATTAGACGATCCGCTTATGCTCCTGGCCCTCATGCTCATCATTGTTGGTTTTGGGTTTAAGGTCGCTGCAGTCCCGTTTCACATGTGGACTCCTGATGTCTATGAAGGGGCGCCAACATCGGTGACGGCCTTTATGGCCGTTGCCTCTAAAGCCGCCAGTTTCGCAGCCTTCTTGCGTGTGCTCTTGGAGGCGTTTGGTGGGATGAAGCCCAACTGGAATCTTTTGATTCTCGCAGTCTGCTTATTCACGGTGGCCTTGGGCAATCTGGTGGCCATTGTCCAAACCAATGTGAAGCGCATGTTGGCCTATTCCAGTATTGCGCATGCCGGGTATGCCTTAGTCGGGGTGGTTGTGGCAGGGTGGGTTGGAACCGAAGCGGCGGTTTCTTCTCGTGGGGTATCGAGTCTGATGCTCTATTTAGCGATCTACTCTTTTATGACTCTTGGGGCGTTTGCCATGGTGGCCATGTTACGGAAAGGTGGTTTGGAAGGTGAGGAGATTGAGGACTTTACCGGGTTGGCGAAACGGCATAAAGGTGGGGCGTTCCTCATGCTCATCTTTATGGTGTCGTTAGCAGGTATTCCACCTACCGCCGGGTTTATAGGGAAGTTTTATTTATTCATGGCTGCCGTCAATGCAGGGTTAGCTTGGTTGGCCATTTTCGGGCTGATTTTTGCAGCCATTTCTGCCTTCTATTACTTGCGAATTGTGATGGTGATGTATATGCGGGAACCGTCACCTGAACAGGAACGCACTACACGTCTCGTCCTTTCCCCTCAAGTGTCCGTCGTTTTAGCCTGTGCAGTTGCTGGTGTCGTGTTGTTAGGAGTTTTCCCCGGACCCTTAGTCTCTATCGCCGACCTTTCTGTCCTTCCCCTCGGCCCTAATCCATAGCAGCTTTGGTTGTTCCTTAACAGGGCTATTTTGAAGCATTTGAGGGTATATTCCCCGCTGCTTTCGGCGAGGATCAGTTATTAGGGTTTGTCTTTTGTTTAAAGTATCTACCCATTTAGCTGGCCTTCATTTATGCAATGACAGAAATCATAAATGAAGGTTTTGAAGATTACTTGGTATAGTCGTAAACCCAACAAAATTTTTAAATCTTTTTAAGTATGGTATGGTCCAATCAATTGGAATGAATAAAGTGAAAGCGAAGAAACAATCATTTTCTCATCTCTCTACAAAGACTCTCATCGCTAAAAATCTTACAGAATCTGATGAGGCTAAGGCATGGGAGTATGTGATAATACTTCATTTCCGTGGGACCCAGGAAGTCTTTGATGCAGCTATGGAATTAACCAAAAGCCAAAAAGTCATAGAGAGGGAATTAGGAGTCAATATTTTATCTCAGTTGGGAGTTCCAGAAAGAGCTTTTCCAAGAAAAACTATTCATTACTTGTTGAGTTTAATCAAGCAGGAAAAGTCTCCCATTGTTCTAAGTGCCATTGGGGTAGCGTTTGGGCACTTAATTGATTTTGGTGATCATCGATTTGTTCAAAATATTGTTTCTTTGGCCAGTCATAAATCTTCCCAAGTTCGGTTTGGTGCGGTGTATGCCCTTATGGGTTGCGAGCATCCATTAGCGATAAAGACTCTGATCAATTTGTCGAAAGATGAAAGCCGGGAAGTTCGTGATTGGGCAACGTTTGGGTTAGGATCTCAAATTGATACAAATACCCCAAATATTCGACGAGCTTTACGGGCTCGTCTGAGTGAGGCTCATGACGAAATTCGTGGCGAAGCTCTTCTGGGATTAGCCAAACGACGAGCTAATAGAGTCACCTCTGTCATTATTAAAGAGCTTCAGAAGAGGGCCCCAATTTATCTGTTCCTAGAGGCGGCGGAAGCAGTTAGAAGTCCGAAAGTGCTTCCTGTATTGAGGGACCTCTATTCACGTGCATTGAAAAGGGAAAAGAAGCGAAGTCCTGGGGAAGGTGACTCGTATTGGATGAGTAAGTTGAAAGAGGTCATTTCATCATATGAATCTGCTCCAACCATAAAGCGGTAAGAAATCAAAGTTTTCTCGCGTTTTATTCCTTGTTTTAGAGAAATTATATTCCCAAAGCTATTATTGCTATCCCAGTGACCATCAAGGTTGCGCCGGCCAGACGTGCTTTTCCCTGCGGTTCTTTAAAAAACATGATGCCCCAGAGAACGGCGAATAAGATGCTGGTTCGTTTGATTGCGATGACAGAGGCGACGTCCCCTTTGCTGAGCGCCGTATTGTGAAAATACAAGCCCAGGGTCTGTAAGAATCCGATAGCCAGGAGGATTCCTATTATAGACTTGATGGAAGGGGAAACTGACGGCGGGGCCATCAGACGAAACAGACTAAAAAATCCAATCGTCATCACCGTGGTGATGGAAAGGCTCCAAAAGAGCGGAGAGGAATTCTGTACTCCGATTTTGTCGAAGTTGGATGAAACGCTGTAAATCATGGCCACAGATAACATGCGTCTTGGACCAGGCTGAGAGACCATGGCTCGAAATGGGGCGAGCCATCCTTGAGGAGGCGATTGGATCTGAAGAGAGTAGGCTCCAGCCACGATGCAGAGAATACCCGCCGCATCTTGACCAGTCGGAAGTTCATTGACGAGTAGAGGCGAAGTGAAGAGCAAAAAGATTGGCGTGAAAGAGACGAAGGGAATGGCGAGGGACAAATCAGAGGCTTGAAGGGCGCGCATGAATTGAAAGAGCGCCAGCACGTTCAACGTTCCGCCGAGCAAGAGTGCGAAAAGGTAATCGGGACCAAGTGCGGGTACGGTATCGGTCAGTAGAAGAATGGAGAGTAAGAAAGGGATGGGTATGGCCGAGGCTCCTAGGGCGGCCAATTGGGGCGAAACGGCCCGGAGCCCGTGTTTGCTACACAGATCCTTCAAAGATTCACTAATGGCAGCGAGAAGGGCAAGATAGAGCCAAGACATAGGAAGGGCTTTGATGGGGCTGATACCCCCGAAATCGTTTAAAAATGTATGAAAGTCGTGTGGTGAGTGAATAAGCTAGTCGATCTTACAAGGATCGAAGCCATTCATCCAATACTTGCCGTTGGAGGGGCGGTCATCCGGGAGGAAAATGGTGTGGATTTCTACGAAAGAACCGTATGGGGTTTGTCTTAAGAGGTTGGCAACATGGGGCAATGTTGAAGGATTTTCTGAATGGAAGCGACGACGGTTTTGAGCGTGGTCATCTGGACATTTTGAATGGACTGATTCGGGATGGAGCAGGTGGCCCCGCGAGAAAGAAGGTATTCAGTCAAGTCGACATGACCTGACAAAGCTGCTGAATGAAGGGGGGTCATGCCGATGGCATTGGTGGCGTCGATAGGTGCGCCGGCATTCAACAATAATCGAGTGAGGTCGGCGTCTCCAGATTGGGCGGCTACGTGGAGGGCGGTCCATCCTTCTTGAAAGGGTGCGTCCACAGCGGCACCTTTGGCTAATAAAAAGGCGACCATCCGCTGATGGCCTTCTTGTACGGCAATATGGAGGGGGGCGGGGGCCTGCTCTACGCTATTCACCCTTGCCCCATAGGTGAGTAAGAGTTTAGCGACATCCACGTGTCCTCCCTTTGCCGCCAAATGCAAGGGCGTCCATGTCGATTGAAAGGTGGCATGCACATCAGCGCCGTGTTCCAGCAATAGTTGGGTCAGCGGAATTTGTCCCAAGCGGGTGGCATAGTGAAGGGGAGTGGCCCCTTGGGCCGTTCGTTGGTTGATGTCGGCTCCTTGGGCGATGAGTTCACGAACCTGTGAAATATTTCGAGCCTCAATTTCTTGGAAAATATTTTTGGCGGGGGCCTGGTTCCATCCAGACGTCAGGGCATAGGAAGCGAAGAGTCCAAGACTGAGCCCAATATATTTGATGAGTTTGAATCCAGTGGTCTGCGTCATGGTTGTTGTGTATTCCATAGGCAACCCATTTAGGCAAATGGATGATGAGGTTGACGATGGCAAACCTGATCTGGAATCCAGAAAACAGGACCCGGGCGAGCAAGGCTATTCCCCGTTTGGCGGGTCTGGGAGCGGGAGGGTGTGGTGTGGGAGATCGATGTGCGCTGAACTACCTGATGAATGCGGAATGGTTTATTTGAATGAGATCGTAAATCTATTGAGCTGAAAAATTAGAGCAGAGGAAGGATATGTTGGATTGGGTCAACAATCAGGGTCTTGCTTCTGCCAATTGCTTTCCCTGTGTGGCTTCAGATGGGGTTTTGGTCAGATGGTCGGCTTCAAGAATAAGTCCGTCAAGAACATAGTGCCAATGGGTGGCGGTACTCAACGCCTTTTCGAAAAGAATCCCGCCCTCTTTAGTTTCCATGTCAAGAAAGTTAACGACGAGAATGGGATCGTCCAAGTCCCTGACCATCACGAGCAGATCAATCCGTTGTCTGCCTTCGGATGAGGCTTCCATGTGTAAGCTGGTGATCAATGATTCCTTTTGCCGGTGAAGTCCTTGGAGGAAAATGACGGTCTCTTTGGGATGATTCCGTTTCCCTTCCCCGATAATCTCTCCATTTTTGACTAAATAGGAACCGACTAAATCACTGATCGGGAACAAGTCCGGGGGAGAGGTTGAAGATTTCAGGAGACAAATTTGTCGAGTGCGTTCATTAACCGCTAATCCGCCAAGGCCATCCGCCCCCATATACATTTGAGAGGGGAGAAAGTCCGTGCCTTCAATTTTTTTTGTAGAGGCGTGTTGTGGTGAGGAACTGTGACTTAAAATGAAAAAGAATCCGCCGATGGTGGCCATCACCAGGAGAGCCAGAAAAAGAAAAAGCGTGTCCATGAAAATTAGAAAACTTTCTTTATTCGGTTGCGCACATTACGGCCATATGGGATGCCATGACGGTGACAAAAACCAGAACGGTGTGTCTGTTTGGCGAAGTCTAGGGGTTCCCTTTTCGACATGAATATGCACTGGGCGTCTATCGCCCCTGTCGCCAGAGTCTTGCGCTCTTTCCTTCGGGAAAAAGAGCCACTGAGACAGCAATAATTGCCAACAACAACAAGATGCTTTCAAGATGAGTCATCCCAGAATATGTATACTATTCGGTCCAATTCGAGGGACCCTTTATGGTGGGGACAAGAATAATTTTTGATTGAAAAATAATGATTTTCTGGAGAAATGTGGTGTCTCATTAAGGGTTTCCCTTGGTTCATGGCGTCAGACCCGAAAGGGAGATTATGGTCTTTGAATGTCGGGGGAAATGGAAGCCAACAATCCAGGATCTCTCTAGGAAGAGAGAGACATTTCGTTGAAGTTCAGATGGTCGTTTGGTAAGCTGCAGGTCCTGTTTTTTATCACTTTTTTCACGTCACAGCGATAGGGGATATCATGGCACAGTTGGGGAAAGCGCTGATTAGCGTCTCGGATAAGACTGGGATTGAAGGTATGGCCAAAGGGTTAGTGGGGCTTGGGGCAGACATTCTCTCAACCGGTGGAACCGCAAAAATGTTGCAAGATTTGGGGGTCACTGTGACGGAGGTGGCCCAATATACAGGGTTTCCGGAAATTATGAATGGACGAGTGAAGACGTTGCACCCGAAAATTCATGGAGGGTTATTAGGCCGGCGTTCTGTTGAGTCCCATATGCAACAGATGAAAGAGCAAGGGATTGCCCCCATCGATGTGGTGGTGGTGAATCTCTATCCCTTTGAGTCGACGATTGCGAAGCCCGGCTGTACCTTTGAAGAAGCGATTGAGAATATTGATATTGGGGGCCCGTCGATGTTGCGGTCGGCCGCGAAAAATCATGAAGACGTATTAGTTGTTGTGGATCCTCAAGATTATGTGCGAGTGCTGGAAGCGTTGCAGGCCGGAACCGTGTCGTTGAGTTTACGGCGCGAACTTGCGAAAAAAGTCTTCTTTCATACCGCCCGCTATGACAGTCTGATTGCCAATTACCTGAATGCCCAACTGGCAGAGTCCACGGAAAAAATCTTCCCCGCGTTGCTGACCCTCACATACGAAAAAGTGGATGACCTGCGGTATGGTGAAAACCCTCACCAAGCCGGGGCGGTCTATCAAGATCGCCATACGAAGGAGGCCTCCGTCTGTCAGGCGAAACAGCTTCATGGCAAGGCGATGTCCTATAACAATTATCTGGATGCTAATTCGGCCTTAGAATTAGTCAAGGAATTTGATGAAACGGCGGTGGTGATCGTCAAACACAATAATCCATGCGGGGTGGCGTTGGGCGAGACGCCGGTGGAGGCCTATGTGCGGGCGAGGGAAACTGACCCGGTGTCGGCGTTTGGTGGAGTCATTGCCTGTAATCAGGCTGTGGATCTGGCCATGGCCAAAGAAGTGACATCGACGTTTGTCGAAGTCTTGATTGCCCCGTCCTTTAGCGATGAGGCGTTAACCGAATTGCAACGCAAAAAAGATCTTCGCCTGCTGGCCGTGGGACCATTGGAAACCGCCAACCGCGATTCCCTGGATATGAAAAAAATCGTGGGTGGGATGTTGGTGCAGGATCGGGATTTGGGATCGCTGCGAGAATTGGGTGAGCTGACGATTCCCTCCAAGCGGCAACCCACGAATGAAGAATATCAAGCGTGCGATTTTGCGTGGAAAGTGTGCAAGCATGTGAAGTCCAATGCCATTGTGTTCGCCACGTCCCAACAAACGGTAGGGATTGGTGCGGGGCAAATGAGCCGGGTCGATTCGGTCAAGTTGGCCACCATGAAAGCCAATTTACCCATTAAAGGCTGCGTGATGGCCTCCGATGCCTTCTTTCCGTTTCGCGATGGGATCGATGCTGCTGTCAGTGCCGGTATCACGGCGGTCATTCAACCAGGTGGCTCCATTCGGGATAAAGAAATCATTCAAGCTGTGGATGAACAACAGGTGGCGATGATTCTGACCGGGATGCGCCATTTCCGGCATTAAGAGGAACAACAATAATCAGAATTCAGAACTCCCGTGCCCGTTTAGGGGGAGGGTTTGGGGGTGAGGGGAAAAGCTCTTTGAATAGTTAGAGGAGGTACAACCAAGGCCTCGTTCCCAATGATCCTCTCTTTGCTCCTCCTCTATCTTTTGAACAATCATGAAACTTCTGGTCATTGGTAACGGTGGGCGTGAACATGCGCTCGTGTGGAAGCTTGCCCAATCTCCACGCGTCTCGAAAATCTATTGCGCGCCGGGTAATGCCGGGATTGCTCAATTGGCGGAATGCGTCCCTCTTCGTGTCGATGATCTGCCAGGGTTGCAAGCTTTTGCCAAAGAGCATGCCATTGATCTGACCATCGTAGGACCTGAACTGCCTTTATCTTTAGGCATTGCCGACGAATTTCGAAAAGCCAAGCTGAGGATTTTTGGCCCGACCCGGAATGCCGCACGCATTGAATCCAGTAAATCGTTCGCCAAAGAACTGATGGTGCGGGAACGCATTCCTACCGCCGCTTCCCGAACGTTCGAGCAATTGGATGCGGCCTTGGCATGGTTGGAATCCTGTCCGCTGCCTATTGTGGTGAAGGCCGATGGCTTGGCTCAAGGCAAGGGTGTGGTGATCTGTGCCACCAAAGCTGAAGCTCAGGAGGCCGTGAACAGTATGTTGGGGGAGCAGCGGTTTGGAGAAGCCGGTGCACGCGTGGTTCTTGAAGAATTTCTAGAAGGCGAAGAAGTAACGGTCATGGCCTTTGTGGACGGGCGAACGGTCATTCCGATGATTCCTGCGCAAGATCATAAGCGTATTGGTGAAGGCGATACCGGACTCAATACCGGTGGCATGGGTGCCTATGCTCCGGCCCCACTGGCCACACCGGAACTGCAACGGCGCATTGTCGAAGAGGTCTTTCATCCCGCGGTGACGGGTTTATCCAGAGTAGGAAGTCCTTTTTACGGTGTGCTCTATGCAGGTCTCATGATTAAAGATGGCAAACCCTATACTCTAGAATTTAACGCGAGGTTTGGCGACCCAGAAACCCAAGTGGTGTTGCCGCTGTTGGAGACCGATCTCTTGGATATTATTGAAGCTGTGGTCGAACATCGTTTAGATCAGATTCAGGTGTCGTGGCATAAACAGGCGGCCGTGTGCGTGGTGTTGACTTCGGAAGGTTATCCAGGATCGTATTCGACGGGATTACCAATCACCGGATTGCCTGACCGACCGACGGAATCAGTCGTGGTATTTCATGCGGGTACGACGCAGTCAGATCACGAGGTCCTCACCAATGGGGGACGAGTCTTAGGCGTCACGGCGTTGGCCGCTACCATCCGACATGCACAACAGCATGCCTATACCGCCTTGGCACCGATTCAATTCAAAGGCCGGTATTACCGCTCCGATATCGCGCATCGTGTATTGTCCGACAGACCGACCAATTGACACAATCGGAAGACTCTGCCATTCTTGAATGTGTGTGGTAAGCGGTTCCCCTAAGAAAATGGCCATCATCCTTCCTTTCAGCTTTCCTCCCTCTCCGGAAGTCATAAAACAAGTCGAAACCTGTGTGCAAAATGGAGGAGTGCTGGCAGTTCCTACCGACAGTTTCTATGCCTTAGCCGTCGGCGTTTTTCAACCGGCTGCCTTGAAACGGTTACAGGCTATCAAAGCCGATCGAGACCACAAGCCTTTTCCTGTGTTGATCAGCGACCCCGATGATCTCGATCAAGTGGCCGAGGACCCTTCTGATGTAGCCCAAACACTCATGAAACAGTTTTGGCCCGGACTGCTCACGATCTTATTCAAAGCGAAGCCCTATATGTTACCGGCGCTAAAGGGGGAATCCGGCATGATCGGGGTCCGCCAACCCGATGAGGCCGGCCTGTGCAAAATCTTAGGCCGGACCGGTCCCTTAACCGGCACCAGTGCCAATGCTGCCGGTGAACCTCCCGCGCAATCTGCAGAACAAGTCATGGAACAGCTCGGATCAGACATCGACCTCATTCTCGATGGTGGCCCAACCCCTGGAGGCGAACCCTCGACCGTCATCCAACTCGAACCAGACTTTCACATCATTCGCCATGGGGCGATCCCTCAAGAAGCGCTCGAACAAGCCATCCAATAAGCGCATCAATTGCCAGAGATCGGCGCATTTACCGCGGATTCATATAATAAGTACAATTTCTCCAGGGACCTTACTCGGATACGATTGTACCGGATCCGAATGATCCACAGGCCTTCAATCGGTATGCCTATGTCTTGAATAATCCATTGCGGTTTACGGATCCTAGTGGGCAAACCTCCGAAGGCTGCTATTATTGCGGAAGTGGATTTGATCAAGATAGCCGATTTGATTTTGGGCTCCCGGATTTTAATTCACAGACGTCTTCGTTTCATCAGGGGTCGTCCTTTAATTTCAGTACGGTCAATACTTCCAGTCCGAGTTATTCGGCTAACAGCTACAATCGTTCATCTTCTCCATACTCTGGTTTAAGCATGCGTCGGATTTTTGGGGATTTTTTGATGAGAGAGGCAATCTGCCGCTTGTGGGTTCGTCGGGACAGGGGAATCCTTCGTCATTTACGTTATTAGTATTTGTGGATGCGGTTTCAATTCTCTTCCCACCAGTTGGCCTAGCTAGGGGTATTGCTGAAGCGATTAACGGGACGAATGTGTCTGATAAAGCACCTTTAACCCCTTTCGAAATAGGATTAGGTCTTGCTACTTTAGGAAAGGGGAGAGGTGCTTTACCAATATTTAATGCCCTTGAGAAGGGGCAAGCCGGTAGATTTGCAGATCTCATTGGTAGAGGAGTGAAGGGTGAAAATCTAACTCCACATCATATGCCACAGGCTGCGTTGGGTCTCACGAATAGGCTTGATGGTGGTGCTTTGGTCCTCAGTGGAACCGAACATCAACTAACACGTACTTATGGTTTTAAGGGAGCTTTAATCGTACAACAAGAAACTGGTCTGGCCTTCCGCGATGTGTTAGCTCGGGATATTCGAGATGTCAGGAACATCGCTGGCTCACAATATAACCAAGGAATAAGCGATTTGCTCAATTATTACAGAACAAATTTCCCTGGGCTTATTTTGAAAAGGTAATCCCAAGGAGAGTAGCAATGCAACTAGCAGTTGAAGAATTGATGAAGATTGGGCCATTACCTAATTCCCTAAATGCCGATTTAATTAAATTAGAAAAATTCCAAAATCTTCTGACCAAGGTTGAAAAGCCAATTTCCGATGATGAAGCAAAAGTGTTGATTCAGTTATTGGGTCCTGATGATTGCTTTGGATTAGCCTGGACTTTACTTCACCTTATTGAAACTGCACCTGGTTGGCCAATTAAAGACTGCCTTAATGGAACTGGAAATGAATGGGTTGATCGATTGAGAGAGAGAGCAGGTTAAGGGGTCGGGTTGCTTTCTTTATGATTTACAGAGTCACACAGGGAAACGCTTTATCTGTTCTCCTTGTTTCACGTTCGCATCGGTATCTCGATAAAACTTTCCACTATGATAACCCGCAACTCGTGGATTCATATACTAAGTGCAATTTCTCCAGGGATCTTACCTGGGTAGGATGATGCGATAGTACCATCCATCTTACCGAAGGAGTCTGAATTCATGGCGTTAGTGCAATTGATTGTTCCCCTAGCAAGGCGAGGGGAAAGTTGAGGTGTTGGCTTGGTGATGAGGTATGTGGTGTAGCCTATTCGATGGGTTCTGAGATATGAGCCGAAGGACAGAACGAATCGAGCTTACCTGTTTTGTGTTTCGAGTTGAGATAACCTCTTTTTCATATCCAACATTTCGTTTTCAAGTGTTCCGATTCGTTGATCAAGTTCGGCAAAAGAGAACTTGATAACTGCCCGTACTTCTCGAAATTCTTCTCGAACTTCTTTTCGAAACTCTTTCACTTGGGTTAACACGATTTCATGACCTTCAGCTACCTGCTGAATATCGTGACGCAGTCCTTCGGCAACGACGCCAAAATATCGTTTAATTTCCTCTGTTTCTTCGGTGTTCATGAGGAACGGTGCCTCTCAGTTGGTTTAGGTCTGATGCACATTGTTCTGTGGATTGATTATGCCAAACATTGACTATTATTAGCGAGAGGCCATGGCTAGAGAGCGATGCGAAGTTGCAGGGATAATTCGTCTGCTCTGTCATCGAACGAATTGGTCTTCCTCATATTTTTCCCAGACAAAAGTATGGATTCTCGATGATATATGTCGAGGATGACGTAGGGATGTGAGGGGAGGCTATTCTCGGATAGGTGGCACATCAAATACGCAAGTAGTAGCAGTTGGGGGCATTTCTTGATCTTGCATCATTTTTTCTCTTGAGACTCCACTGGGATGCTGTCTGTTGCTCCACGTGGTGGGTCATGTATCGACGCTTCATTGACGCGTGCCGGGTTTCGTTCCGACAGCCGACCCTCTTTTGTTTCGGCAAAAGTGGGCAAAACCATTGACGCCCTGTTCGGCGGATGAAGAGGGCCGGACGCCAGGGTGAGAGCGAACCAACTCGCCGGGCTCAGACAAGGCCCGCCAGAAAAGAGCGTCCGTCCGTGGACCGAACAGCAGGCGTCGGGAACAAATTGGGGCAAATTGCGTGTTTCATAATATATAGTGAGGTATGGTGGCCGCTTATGCCTCGCCCGGTTCGCATTGAATGTCCCCAGGCGACCTATCACGTGATGAGTCGTGGACGACCGCCTCAGCCAATCATTTTCACCCACTGCTAATATCAGGAGTTTTTAGAAACCCTGGGGAAAACTCCTGGATGGTTTAGCTTTATGATTCATGGGTGTTATTTGCTGAAGAATCATTTTTACCTCTTACCTCAAACCTTTGCGGCAATAGGCGGGTGTTGTTGATTTGTGATATGTACTATGGTATGTATTGATATATGAATACAGAGCCTCTTGTCCGACGGGTGACGGCTAATTTGCCTGCAAAATTATTAAAGGAAGCTTGCCAGGTCTCTGGAGGCGGCATTACGGAAACGTTGGTCGAGGGGTTAACCTTGGTGAAGCGACGGGCGGCTGCCGGAAAAGCGGCCAAGTTGCGTGGACGTTTGAAATTGGCCATAGATCTTGGGACTTCTCGTGAGCGCCCTGATCGTTGATACTTCCAGTTGGGTATCGTTTTTTGCTTCCTCTGGGCCTTCTGTTATTGATGACGCCCTTGTGGAAGGGCGTGTGTTCCTTCCCCCATTGGTGGCGGCTGAGTTGGTGAGTGGCCGCCTTACTTTTCGCGAACGTACTGAGCTTGAATCATTTTTGTCCGATCTTCCCCTTTGTGTGGCCGATTTTGATCATTGGTTGCGCGTCGGCTCGTTACGGGCAAAGTTATTTTCAGTTGGCCTTTCTGTCTCCACACCTGATGCGCATATTGCCCAATGTGCACTCGATCTGCACGGACAGTTACTGAGTGAAGATGGGATCTTCTCTAAAGTGGCCAAGAAAACGGCATTGCAAGTCTTCTAATAGAAGCAAGCCTATTGATGACGGGGGAAATAGATGAGTTGTATGAGAGAAAATGTTCGTTGGAAAGAAGGATCAAAAGGGGAGGCCGAAACCTGCAGCGATATTGACTCCATCTTCGGAGAATCCGAAATCGGCGCGGAAAATAGCGTGGCGCTCCAACGTGAATCGACCGCTGATCCCATAGCTATGGCGCACTTGTTCCTTGAAGAAGTCTAATCCGTTTTCTGCGACACTCCCCACTTCATAGAAGGCGGCTAACCCGAGACGTTCGATCCGAATATGCCGCCAGACCTGGAAGCCTCGTGGAAACACCCACATGCGATATTCTGTGGCTGCGGCCCAAGCGGCATCGTCGCGCCACCGACCAGCAATGTACCCGCGGAGTATGCGGCTGCCGCCCAGCGTCGGCCGGGCGAAGAACGGCAGGTCGCCTGAGCTGAGTTGGCTCTCTAGATGAAGAGCGATCGTATCGGTTGGCGGGTGTTCTTCGTCCGGTCCTCCTCCGTTGTGAAAGAGTCCAGGGACGGGGATAAGTTGGTCGGCAAAAATTCCGTAGACTGCCCCTCGATTCCAATCGCTCTGAAGCAATGCGGCATCCACTCGTGTCCCCACCACAGTTCCGCGGTAGGGATTGCGTTGGCTGTCCCGCGTGTCCCACCGAATTTCGCCGCCCAACCAACCGAGCCCATAAGGATCGGCTTCGGCAAAGAGCACAGGAAAGTCTGTTTCCGTTTGCCCGGCGCCCCCGACCCGGCCCCGGCTAAGCCAATGGTGTTCCCCGCGCACATCCAGTTCAAGGACGATGTCCTCGAATGCTCCCTCGAAGGACTTCGAGAGACCTAGGTCGAGAAATGCGATGGTGTCGGTATAGCTGGTCTCCTGGCTTTCTTTGGTGGAGGGCCCGATCCCAAAAAAGCGGCTGGTCAGTGTCTTTCGATAGCCTCCGCCAACACGGACGAAACTGCGTTCTTCCTGGAGTACGCCACCTGTGGGCACTTCCAGGTGCTTGAGCCAGCGTCGCCATCGTAAGACATAACTCTGTTGGCCTTCAGTGGTGTACGAGAAAAATGCCCCAAGAAATTCACGACGACGTTGAGCACGGAAATCAATATCAGTGACCGCTACCCCTAATCCGACCCCGACATCGGAATTGGCAAAAAAAAGGGGAAATAAGAAGCTTGAGACCAGGAAGCGGTCAAAGAACCCTCCGGGTTTGAGTCGGCCTTCGGGAATGTAGCGCCAGCGTTCGGGTTTGGTAACTAGGGCGCCTTTATCGATTGTGGGAATTCGGCCATTCACCTCCACGCCGCGATAGGGGTCGTAGGTGTCTTTCTTCTCAGTGGGAGCTGACTCAACGGGGTTGGTTTCGGCCATCCCCTGAGAGGCAAACAGAAGGAGCATCGGCATGAGCCAGGCCATGCAGGCAATGATGCCATGGAGGCGACCGTTGGGTGAACTTTCCGCTGCTGGGAACCGACGTGTCACGAGATTTCTCTCAACCCTCGCTGGCGACCGTATCATGATGGAAGTTTCGTATGCTTGAGAGGTCCATACCTGATGTTCCAGAGAGAGCGGGGGCATATTTGTGATGGCATGGTCTTTTGTGTCAGGTAAGGAAGGCGACTATCGGGTTGGGAGTGAATCTTGGACCAAACCGTTTTTTCTCTCACGCCATTTTCATGGGAATGTCAGCGAGCCTTCTTACGTGTCCACGTAGAATGTATACCTCACTTCCGTTGTAAGGACAAACGTGAATTTAGTATGACGCCCGTGCCGGCGTTGTCCGGTTGTAAGGAAGAGCCTTCAATGAAGGGAAAATTCTAAATGGTCTTCCTGAAGGTTATGAGTGGTAGGCAGTTCGTGGATTGAGAATGACTCGTAGGCGAGGGTTTTCTCTTTCTTGATGTAGGGGACGCGCTCTATTGAGGAGAACACAACTAGCCAGGCCTCCCTGCCTGTGTTGCATTTTCTAGGTCCTGTGAATCTATTCGCGGTTAGACCTTTGCGCCGGTGGGGGCTCCTGCCGAGGCTTGGGTGGCTCCTTGGAGTTGAATGTGCTCAATGATTTCATTGAGTTTGACGTTCGCAACTTCATTGGCAACTTGACACGTCCCTGCATTTTGGTGTCCGCCTCCGCCATAGGAGAGGCAGAGTTCGCCGATATTGATGGTTGAGCTTCGATTGACAATCGATTTGCCTATGGCGAAAACCGTATTTTGTTGTTTCAATCCCCACATCACATGGATCGATAGATTACAGCTAGGATACAAGGCATAAATCATAAACCGGTTGACGGCGTAAATCGTTTCTTCTTGCCGCAGATCCAAGACGACCAAATTGCCATGCACGGTTGAGCATCGCTGGATCTGTTGTTTGGCCAATTCGGCATGTTCCTGGAAAAGCTGCACGCGTTCCTGGACATCCGGGAGGGCGATAATTTCATCAATGCTGAGTTTGGTACATTGATCAATGAGGGTCATCATTAATTCGTAGTTGGAGATACGAAATTCACGAAAACGTCCCAGTCCTGTCCGGGCATCCATGATGAAATTCATTAATGTCCAACCGCTGGGTTTAAGAATTTCGCCTACATGGTATTGGGCTGAATCACCTTTATCCACCGCCTCCATCATTTCGTTCCATGCGGCAGGAAAGGTTTTTTCGCCTCCGTAATACTCATAGACCACCCGGGCTGCCGACGGCGCTTTTGCGTCAATGATATGGTTGTTTCTCCCGCCTTTATTCCGAATGGTTTCACTCAGGTGGTGATCAAACGCGAGGTGCACCCCTTCCACATAGGGCAAGTTCGTGGTGATATCGCGGGCCGAGATGGCAATTTTCCCATCTTGCATATCCTTCGGGTGGACAAACTTGATGCCCTCAATAATCCCCACCTGTTTTAAGAGCGCGGCGCAGACCAGTCCGTCAAAATCGCTGCGAGTCACTAATCGAAATTTTTCAGTAGACATACATACATCCTCAAATAAAAGTGGGGTTCATAAAAGGTTTGCAGGGCATGGACTCCTTAATTTGGACCCAGAAGTTCCACGGCTTGTGAATTGGCCCATTCCTGTCCCAACTAGGTTATTTTCGGCATCCTGGAGCCGATCTTAAATGTCTTGCGGCTTTTGTAATTCCACTTTTTCCCCTTCGCCAAGCCTTCCGTCCCTAACTCAGGCGTGAATTGGTGACTGTCTGCAATGGAGCAGATTTCTAGCTGATCGAAGGTTTGGTTGGAGTCTGTGGGAGTTGAGATTCAGGGCCTCTTAGTCCGACCAGGAGGAAAGCGTCTATTCCTTCCTGGTGACCTGCTCTCGGGCTGTGCGAAGGGAGAGGAGCGGAGTCTGTAAAAGTTGTTGCGCCAGGGATGAATCGAGCGTCAGATTCGGAGGGCGAGTCAGACCGGATGCTTGAATCGTTCCTTGTTGAATATTGGGTGTAGGAGGTTTTCCAAAATGTTCCAGTAACCCCATTCCTAATTCCCACCGGTTGAGGGATTGCGGCCCGGCAATATGCAAAAGGTCTGAAATGTCTGTTGTCGCCAGTTCCAGCATACATTCCGCCAAGTTTTCGACCCACATCGCGCTACGCCATTCATCGATAAATAGATGAAATGATTCCGTGTTCGTGGTCACATCAAAGAGGCGAGTGGTGAATCGATCGGGTGAACGCAGATCGTAGAGTAATGAAGTCCGAATGATTGCGGCTTGCGGATTGAGCGAACGAACGAGCGTTTCAGCTTGGATTTTGGCCTCCCCGTAGGGATGGATGGGACAGGGGGCGCTGGCTTCCGTATAGGGGGCTGTGGTTCCATCAAACACTTGATCGGTGGAAAGATGGATGAAGCGGATGTGCCGTTCGGCAGATTGTTGAGCGAGAAGTCCGGCGGCGGAAGGGATCGCGGCCATGTTTCCGCCCTGGTCCGAGCAGGCGGTATGAATAATGATGTCCGGCTTGACTCGATCCAGAAGAATTCGGACGTCTTGGGGTTGCGCCAGGTCGCAGACATGAAATGTCACGTTTGGGATCGCCATGGCGGCAGTACGATGAAGGGTGCCTGTGGCGGTAAATTCACGGGCCTGCTGCAGGATGTGCCTTCCGAGGAATCCTGCGCCACCTGTAACGAGTAGTCGTGTTTTCATATGTGGCAATATTAGCGTAATAACTGAGGAAAATCTTGTGTGCTGGAGATGGGTTGAATAGAATGCATGCGGTGTCGGGAGCTAATTTATTGGAGATGAAACAACGCTATGATTGATTTACGTAGTGATACGGTGACGAAACCGACGGCCGGAATGCGGCAAGCAATGGCGTCGGCTGAAGTGGGCGATGATGTGTATGGCGAAGATCCGACCGTCAATCGTTTGGAAACGATGGCGGCAACCTTACTGGGTAAAGAGGCTGGGCTGTTTGTGCCGACGGGAGTGATGGGGAATCAGTTGGCCATTCGATTGCACACGCAGCCGGGTGATGAGGTGATTGTCGAAGCTTCCGCGCATATCCTTCGTTATGAAGGAGGGTCGGCTTCGTCCCTGTCGGGAGTGCAGCTGTGTCCGGTACCGGGAAGGCGAGGGTTGCTGTCTCCGGAAGCCGTTGAAGCGGCTATTCGACGACCAGATTTGCATACGCCTTCGACGACTCTTCTTTGTTTGGAACAGACCCACAATGTTGGCGGCGGGTCGGTGTACCCTCTTGAGACGATGCGGCAATTGACTGACGTGGGTCGTCGGCATGGTCTCGCGTTGCATTTGGATGGAGCTCGGGTATTTAATGCCTCAGTTGCCACGGGTGTGTCAGTGGCAGAGTATGCCGCAGCCTTTGATACGGTATCGTTTTGTTTGTCGAAAGGGTTGGGTGCACCGGTTGGGTCGATAGTCGTGTCGGATGCGGTGCGTATTCACCGGCTTCGCCGCTTGCGCAAAGTGTTTGGCGGAGGGATGCGGCAAGTCGGGATATTGGCTGCAGCCGGTCTTTATGCGCTGGAACACCATGTCTCGCGTTTGGCTGATGATCATGCGAATGCCCGACATTTGGCACAATGGCTTCACGGTATTCCTGGTGTGGTGGTTGATGTGGAATCGGTTGAGACTAATATGGTGATGTTTCAGGTTCCGAAATCTTCGAAGTTCACGGAGCAGATTCTTTTGGATTGTCGCGAATCCGGCGTGTTGTTGAATGCGGTCGGCGATCAATCCTTCCGCGCCGTGACACATTTGGACGTCAGTCGAGAGGATATGGATGTTGCCGGGCAGGCTTTTTCCCGTGTGTTTGCCGGTTTGTAACGGGCAGGTTTCACTTCATTGACAGGAGGGAATGGCCTTCCTACAATTTCTGAATTCTTACAGAACGAGGAGGTCGCGTGAGTTCTTTTCCAGCCGTATCGTTTCAGCAAATTTCTCAGATTTTGGAACTGACGGATCAACTCGATCTTTCTCGGGAAGCCGTTGAAATTCCCCTGTCGCCGGAGAGCCCGGGTGTGGTCCACCGCTTACCCAATGGAAAAATCGAAATTGTGGTGGATGCCGATCTGCCTTTTGATGAATGGTTGCCGACGGTGACTACCCAAGTGAAGGCTTTGATGGCAGATGATGGATCCTCTGAATAGGATAGAGTGCAAGGATAATCACATTAAAGGATAAGTGAGGATGGCGGTTAGGGATCGAGAGTGGCCGGGTTATACGCTCTGGTATTGTTGCCAGGGTTGTGGTCGGTTATGGACCTATCAGGGGCATGATGTGGTGGCCTTGGATTTGAGTTGTTCCCTCGGCCCGGCGTGTGTTGGTGAAGGGGTTTCTTCACGCATGTGTGCGATTTGTGAAGGGCGGTGCCACGCTCCTGCCGCCGAGATTTGATGACTTCCCCTCAGGCAGGCCTCACTTATTAAGCCGTTCCCAAGAGAGACGATTCGTTTCGACCCGTTACGAGCCGACGGCGACCGCTTGGCCCTTCATGTCCGTTTCTCCTGATACGCCTTTTAATTTTTCCACTGACCATTCCTGTGGCGTGATTTTGAGGATGTGCCCCTTCAGCGTATAGAATTCCCCTTCCGGAATCTCGACCTGGTTATTCTCCCCAACATTGATGGTGAGCACGCGCTTTTGGGTGCCATTGCTGGTGAGCTTAAGCCCTTTTTCCGAGCGTTCCAAGTGATATGCGCCCTGTTCGTTGATCACGAGCGAGTTGGCCTCAATCTTGGCATGAAGCTTTCCCCCTGAATCAAATATGGCGAAGTTGACCCGAATGGGGACGCCGCCTGTTTTTCTCAGCTCCAATTCCATTTGTGGCAATCCTTCAATCTCCACGGTGCCATTGGAATTCCGATACCAATGTGGTCCGACTTTCACATCCATGCCCACGATTCCTCCTTCTGACACAAACGAAAATGAATTTATAATGAAAGTGGAGGGTATTGTACTGACCGGATGTATGTGCTGGCTAGAGCAAATTTTTGAGGAGAATAGAGGGGGCCCAATATTCATGGGGGCGGTGATTTTTTAATGCGGGTCAGGATTAAGGCGATACAGCCGCCCAACAGCCCGCCGCCGATAATCGGGGGAAGTAATTCCACCATTTTAATTTCCCATATAGGTTCTTGAGCGAGCATGAGATCGTGGACGCCTCCTTGAATCATGATGACGGCAAGGGCCATCATGGCGCCAATCATGAACCACCAGCGAAAAATTTTAAAGGATTCCATATTGTATTCTTAGGACGAAATTGGACGATCCAGCGTACGATAGTGAATGGCTTCCGCGACATGATCGGGTTGGATGGTTTCGGATTCTGCCAGATCTGCAATCGTTCTGGACACCCGAAGAATCCGACCATACGCTCGCGCTGAAAGCCCTAATCTGGCCACGGCTTGCTCCAATAATGTTGTGCCTTTGTCATCTAAAGGGCAGTATTTTTTGACTAACCGTGGTTTGAGTTGAGCGTTATTGAACACGTTTTCTTTATGGTATCGCCTCATTTGCCGTTGCCGGGCTCCTATCACACGCTGACGAATATGGTTGGAGCTTTCGCCGGGCGTCGTTCCCGATAGCTCTTTGACGGGGACCGCCGGTACCTCGATATGTATATCCAAGCGATCGAGGAGCGGGCCCGAGAGGCGACTTCGATAGCGCTGAATTTGATGAGGGGTGCAGACACATTCATGTGTGGGATCACCCGAATAGCCGCAGGGACAAGGGTTCATGGCCACCACCAACATCAGTTTGGCTGGATAGGTCAAGCTGGCTTGCACGCGAGTAAGGGTGACGGTGCCATTTTCCAATGGTTGGCGCAAGCTGTCCAGTAGGACTCGCTTAAATTCTAAGGCTTCATCCAAAAACAAGACGCCATGGTGGGCGAGAGACACTTCTCCAGGCCGTGGGATGGAGCCTCCGCCGACTAACCCGGCTTCGGATATTGAATGGTGTGGGGCTCGAAAGGGTCGGGCGGTGAGGAGGGGTGAGGTGGTCGGCATACTTCCGGTCACACTATGGACCTGGCTGGCTTCCAAGCATTCCTGAAAACTCATGGGCGGCAGAATGCCGGTGAGTCGTTGGGCTAACATGGTTTTCCCTGAGCCAGGCGGGCCGACCATTAAGAGATTATGCCCGCCAGCCGCGGCGACTTCGAGTGCGCGCTTGGCCTGGAATTGGCCCACCACATCGGCAAAGTCCTCATCGATACTTCGGTCTGATGGTTGGAATGTTTCCGGGTGGGAAGTCACCGGGGCTAGGGCTAAGGATCCCTGTAGAAATTCTACGACTTGAGGGAGGGTATGCACGCCATAAATAGTGGCGTGGCCGACCACACTGGCCTGAAATGCATTCTCATGCGGAAGAATGAGGGCTTGAGGGTCATGAGTGGCTATAGCCATAGAAAGCGCGCCTGGGACCTCTTTGATCCGTCCGTCTAAGGCCAACTCCCCCACGAATAAATACGGCACAACAGATTCTTGTGTCAGTATGCCTTCGGCAATCAGGATGCCGATCGCGATGCCCAGTTCTAACCCGGCGCCCTCCTTTTTCAGCCCGGCTGGCGCCAAATTAACGGTGATCTTTTTGGGGGGAAACCGAAAACCTGTATTTTTCAACGCGGATCGGACGCGATCCCGGCTTTCACGTACGGTTGCATCAGGCAGCCCCACAATAGAAAATTGTGGAAGTCCCCCACCCAGGTCAACTTCAATTTCAATAGGATTGGCTTCCAGCCCCACTAATCCTAGACTATGGACCTTGGCTAACACGTGGGGTTGGATTCGGGAGACATGATATGTCCTCTCAGATTTTTATGGAGTAATTATAAGAGATGTAGAGAAGGGGAACAACGCAAGTGTGGCATTCCCAGATCATAGGTAAGAGGATCTTGCTCTTGCAAAGGAGGTGTGGCGTTCGTTAACCGGTAAAAAGGTGGTGAATGGCGTATCAATCCTTATGGCGCCGTGGCAGAAGGGGCATTAGGGCCTGGGTGAATGTCGAGAGTTTTAAGGAGCTCCTCGATTTCCTTGTCACTTGGGTCTTGGGTCATGGTTTCCGTTGGGGGCGTTGATGCAGCGGAGACGTTCGTTTGGCTTATAGGTATCAAAGGTTGATCGTGTGGGGACGATTCTGGGGGTGCCCCTTCCTGTGAGGTGCGTGGGACAGGTCCAGGAGAGATAGCTGAGGCTGTTGGTTTAGTGACAGAAGGCTGTTGTTCAGTCGGGTGTGGCTCTTGGCTTTGAGCCGGTGCGTTTAGTGTTGGCGCAATAGGCGCCTCTTGGGTTGCCTTCTGAGTTTGTTGTGTCTTTGGCTCAGTGGCTGTTTTCGATCCCTTGCCAGATCCCTGTGAAAGCGGAATCGTCTTTGGTAATGGATCGGTGGATTTTGGTGAAGAGACAATTGAAGCTGGTTGGTTGGTGGATGGTTTGGGTATAACCGCAGGATCATGCGAATGCGGAAGGGTAGTAGGTCCTTCGGCTTTTGGCGAAGGGGCGATCGTTGGAGGTGGATCGGATTCAGGAGCGCTGACATTGTTTATCGGGGAGTCCGGAATCCCTTGGGTATGTGAATTTTGCTGAATGGCACTATCAGATTCAGTTGGCATGACCGGATTCGGGTTGTTTGGTTGTCCCTGGACCTCTGGATGGTTTTGGAAGGCTGACATATGTGGTTCTAGCAAGTCTCGATACCAATACCCGAGTGACCCCGCAATCCCAAGCAAAGCTACGAGGCTAATGGTCATCACGATTTTTCGCGAGATCCCTTGGTGATTAGCCTGTCTAGAGTCCATGAGTTTCTGAGGACGCTGAATAGAAGATTCGTTTGGTAAGGGCTCTTCAGGCATGGTCGTAGGCTGGGATGGTGCCGGGCTTGCTGCTTCATTTTCCTGAGTTTCTGATTGTTTTGCGGCTGGGGGAGTTTGGATTTGAGGTGACGCAAAAGGCAAAAAAATACTTTTTTTATCCACAGGGAGTTTGGATAGTTGCTGGTTGATGATCGTAAGAACATGGGTCGCATCTTGTAGGCGTTCTTGCGTCTTATTACGAGTCATTTGACGAATTAGGTCGCAAATGGCCTCTGGAACTGACTCATGAAATTGAAGTTTAGGATCAGTTTGGTCGAATGCCAATTTCCCCATAATGGAGGTTTTTGGCAGTCCTGAATACGGCACCGTTCCAGTGAGCATTTCGTACATCATGAATCCCAATGAATACAAATCACTGCTGACATTCAAAAGTTCGCCTTTCGCAATTTCCGGGGGAAAGTAGGGTAAGGGTCTCAGCACCTCTTCGTCGCAATTAGACAAAATATCTATGAGAATCCAGGATAAACCCAGGTCCATGACCTTAATTTGTCCTTGCGGCCCGACCAGAACATGACCGGGATGTAAGGTTCCGTGGATGATACCCTGGAAATGTGTATGAACAAGGACCTCCGCGATCTCTCGAGCCAGCATGAGCATATCCTGGACCGATAGGGAGCCTTTGTCATGAATGATTTGTTGAAGGCTAGGGGCATCAAAAAATTCCATGAACACCACAGGCGTATCGTCGTCTTCTTCCACTTTAAAAATCTTGATGAGGTTTGGATGATCGATGAGGAGAAGAGGCTTGGATTTTTCTATGAAGGCTTTTCCTTGAATCAAACGCCCGTTGATGTGCGAATGATAGATTTTAATGGCGACTTCCTGGCGAAGCCCCATATCATACCCATAGTAGATGGTGCCGGTTTGCCCTTTAGAAATTTCTCCTTGAACTTCAAACTTTCCGGAGAATAGTTGCTTTTTTTTAAGAGTTTGCATGATGAAGCGTAGCCTTGTGAGCGGTAGAAATGGGTGATTTTCGCCTCAGTAAGACGCGACGTTCTCTAACGATGGCAGAAGGCCTTTGGGCTTTCTGCTCCTCTTGTCGGAATGGCGTAGGATTTTCTTAAATGCGGGTCATTCCTTGTTTGATGCCATCAAGTCAGGATGGGAGGACCCCATTCAGATGAGAAGTTTGGGGGCTTAGAGGATGTTGAGCGACTGTCCAACCTGTTGAATGGCTTCAAGCGCCGAATCAATCTGCCTGGCTGAATGCTCGGCAGTTACGGTGACTCGAAGACGGCTGGTTCCTTTGGGGACGGTGGGTGGTCGGATGGCGGGAATGAAGAGGCCTTTTTCTCGTAACTGCAGGGATATTTTTTGAGCGAGGTCAGGATGATTGACAATAATGGGAAGAATTGGGCTTTTCGTGTTGGTCAGATGGCAACCCATGGCCTTTAATCCTTCGTGCATGCGCTCACGATTGTGCCACAGTCGTGTACGCCGTTCTGGTTCTTGGAGAAGGAGGCCAAGGGCGGCTTGGGCAGCCGCAGCGATAGCGGGTGGTGGTGCAGTGCTGTAGATGAATGACCGCGTCGTATTAATCGCATAGTCGATAAAATCGCTCCTCCCAGTGATGAAACCCCCACTTGCGCCCAAGGCTTTACTCAGGGTTCCCATATGAAGAATGTTGGCCGACTTTACTTCAAAATGCTCAAGGGTTCCTCGCCCTGTTGGGCCCATCACCCCTGTCCCATGGGCGTCATCAATTAGCAGGAGGGCGTCGTATTCCCTTGCGACGCGTGTGAGTTCGGGTAAGGGCGCAAGGTCTCCATCCATACTAAACACCCCTTCGGTCACAATGAGGGTTGGACGGTTTCGTGTGCGTTTTGCCAATAATAACTGGAGATGATCCACATCGTTATGATGGAAGACCCGTAGGCTTGCACGGCTTAAGCGGCAGCCATCGATGAGGCTGGCATGGCACAAGCGGTCGGCTAAGATGAGGCCCTCAGGAGGGACCAGGTTTGGAATGATGCCGGTATTGGTAGCATAACCGGAGTTCAATACGAGCGCGGCGTCTTCTTGGAAGAATTGGGCAAGAGCTAACTCAAGGTCATGGTGAGGTTGCAGTGTTCCCGATAGTAATCGAGAGGCTCCGGCTCCTACTCCAAATTGTTCAATGGCATTGGAGGCGGCCAGTTTCAATTGGGAATGATTGGCCAGTCCTAAATAATCATTGGAAGCAAATAAGAGGGTATCCTGCCCATTGAATGAGATGCTTGGGCCGCAAGGGGAATCGATGACTGATAAATGACGCAAAAGGTGGTCTTGCGTTAACCGCTGAAGCACCGATTTCCACATACGAATAAGCCGTTTTGGAGGGATTGGGGGTTTCTTGGGTTTAGTCTCTTAATATTTCGTAATCAAACAAATCCTGTTACAATACGTGTTGACTTGAAAAAACGGCAAGGTTTACCATTACGTATTTATTTTGGGGGATTCCGCCTCTCTGCAGGTCAAGGTCGTCGTTACCCACTCACGCGCTCGCGTCGGTGGCTCGGGAGAGCAGGGTGATGGTGTCTGCGGAATCTTTTTCTTCAGTCTTTTAATCAAAAGGTGAGCATCATGCAACTGACTGGCGCAGAAATTTTTCTCGAATCATTAAAACGGGAAGGTGTCGATACGATTTTTGCCTTGCCAGGTGGCGTGGTCTTAAAAATATTTGATGTCCTCCATCAGCAAAAGGATATTCGTGTCATTTTGACTCGGCACGAGCAAGGGGCGGGATTGATGGCGGAAGGCTATGCCAAAGCCACGGGCAAGCCGGGTGTGGCCCTTATCACTTCCGGTCCAGGGATGACGAATGTGATTACGGCATTGGCTGATGCCTATATGGACTCCGTGCCGGTGGTGTGTTTTTCCGGACAAGTTCCAACTCCCTTAATTGGGAATGATGCCTTTCAAGAAGCCGACAACATCGGTTTAAGCCGTCCTTGCACCAAGTACAACTTTTTAGTCAAGGATGTGAATGATTTGGCTCAGACGATTAAGGAAGCCTTTTATATCGCGACAACCGGAAGACCCGGGCCGGTATTAGTTGATATTCCGAAGGACATTTCCATGGATAAGGGAGAGTTTCATTACCCTAAATCCGTGTCGATCCGGGGCTACAACCCGACCTATGATGGAAGTAAATGGAAGATCAAACAGGCGGCGGAGGCGATTCTCAAATCTAAGCGGCCGATTCTCTATATCGGGGGCGGGGTGCAGTTTTCCGGGGCATCGGCAGAAGTGAAAGAATTAGCCGAAATGACCCAGATCCCTGTGGATATGACGTTAATGGCGTTAGGAGCTTTCCCGGGAAATCACCCTTTGTCGTTGGGCATGCTGGGGATGCATGGAACGTATGTGGCCAATATGGCTATGCATTACTCCGATCTAGTCATTGCCGTGGGTGCACGGTTTGATGATCGAGTGACCGGAAAGGTGTCAGAGTTTTGTCCTACGGCAAAAATCATTCATATTGATATCGATCCTACCTCGATTCGGAAAAACATTCAGGTTGATATTCCCATCGTGGGCGATTGCAAGCGAGTGTTGATTGAGCTGAATGATATTCTCCGGGCGACCGTTAATGGGAATCAAAAAGAACAGCGGAAGCCATGGTGGGATCAATTGCAGGCTTGGAAACAAGAGCATCCCTTGGCGTATTCCCAAGAACCTGACGCACAAATTAAACCACAATATTTGATTGACCGGTTGTATGAATTGACCATTGATCGAGACCCGATTTTGTCAACGGATGTCGGTCAGCATCAAATGTGGGCGGCGCAATTTTTCAAACTCCAAAGCGCCCGGACCTGGTTGACGTCGGGTGGGTTGGGAACGATGGGTTTTGGGTTTCCGGCTGCCATGGGCGCACAAGCTGCCTTTCCGAAGCGGTTGGTATTATGCATTGCCGGGGATGGCAGTATCCAAATGAACACACAAGAGTTAGCCACGGCGGTTATTGAAAAATTACCGGTCAAAGTCTTTGTGATTAACAATCGTTTCCATGGCATGGTTCGCCAATGGCAGGATTTATTCTATGAAGGGCGCTACGCGTCCAGTTCTCTGGGCAATGTTCCGGACTTTGTGAAATTAGCCGAAGCCTATGGGGCTGCGGGAATCCGTATTGAAAAGGTCGGGGATGTGGATGCAGGGATTCAAGAAGCGTTAGCTATCGATCGTCCTGTCTTTGTGGATGTCCCGGTGTATCAATATGAAAATTGCTATCCAATGATTCCAGCAGGAGGCAGTAATCACGAAATGCTCCTCGAGGATCCCAAAGATTTAAAAAAGCCAAAATCAACGCATAAATCAGCGGCCCAAGCCGATTCCGATACTGTATTAACGGCGTAAGGTACACACCAACTATGGAACATATTATTTCATTAACATTAGAAAATAAATTTGGCTCCTTGTCTCGCGTGGCTGGGTTGTTCAGCGGCCGAGGGTTCAATATTGAGAGCTTGTCGGTGGCCCCGTCATTGGATCCGTCAGTTTCGATGATGACGATTGTTACCAATGGAGACGAGCGGGTTATCGAGCAGATTATGAAGCAGTTGAATAAGGTCATTGATGTCATCAAAGTGGTGGACGTCAGCGAAAGTGAGTTTGTGGAACGTGAAACAGCTCTTATTAAGGTGCATACGCGCCCTGAAGATCGAGCCGAAGCGTTACGTATTGCCGATATTTTTCGAGCCAATATTGTGGATTCCTCTCCGACGAGCTATACCATTGAAGTCACGGGGGATGTGAGAAAGGTCCAAGCCATTATTAACTTATTGCTTCCGCTTGGCATAAAAGAATTGGTGCGGACCGGTCGTGTTGCGATCGGCCGAGAGCCTACACGTCCCGCGCAAGCCCAACCACGACCGCTTGCGAAAGCCAACTAATCCGAACGACTTACTTGGTGTTGATACAATGGGTGTTCTGCCGAATTATGGTGGCGGAGGCTCAGCGGTCTTTTCTAAATTTCCAATTGAGGAGTGTATGATGAAAATTTCTTATGAAAAAGATGTGGATCCACAAAGTTTAGCCAAGAAAACCGTGGCCGTCATTGGCTTTGGGAGTCAGGGGCATGCCCATGCGCTCAATATGCGGGATAGCGGCATTCGAGTAGTGGTTGGCTGTCGGGAAGGTGCCTCGTGGAATAAAGCTGAGGCTGCGGGGTTAAAGGTCATGCCTACCGCCGATGCCGTTAAAGAGGCTGATGTGGTTATGATTTTAGCCCCAGATGAGCGACAAGCTGCTATTTACAATGCGGATATTGCTCCGAACTTGAAACACGGCGCCTATCTGGCCTTTGGCCATGGGTTTAATATTCACTTTGGACAAATTCTGCCAGAATCTCATGTGAATGTATTTATGGTGGCTCCTAAAGGACCCGGCCATTTAGTGCGATCGGAATATACGAAGGGAACCGGAGTGCCCTGCTTGCTCGCGATTCATCAGGATCCGAGCGGGAATACAGCCAAAGTGGGGCTTGCCTATGCCAGTGCCATTGGCGGAGCTCGAGCCGGGGTGATCGAAACCTCCTTCCGGGAAGAAACGGAAACCGATTTATTCGGGGAACAGGCGGTGCTTTGTGGTGGGCTCACCTCCCTCATCCAGGCTGGGTTTGAGACCTTGGTCGAAGCCGGTTATTCGCCGGAGATGGCTTATTTTGAATGTTTGCACGAGGTGAAGTTGATTGTAGATCTGATCTACCAAGGTGGCATTGCCAATATGCGGTATTCCATCAGTACGACCGCTAAGTATGGAGATATCACGCGTGGACCGCGAGTGGTGACCAGTGAAACAAAGCGGACGATGAAACGAATTTTACATGAAATCCAAAGTGGTCGATTTGCCAGAGAATGGGTTTTGGAAAACCAAGCCAATCGTCCCGTATATAATGCCCTCTTGAAAAAGGGTGAAGAACATCCGATTGAAGAAGTTGGAGCCCGTTTGCGGGGTATGATGCCCTGGTTACAAAAGGACCAACTCGTGGATAAGCAGAAAAATTAATGAGGCCACACGCGCATGGCTGATCAGGCGAAGGGCATACCTGTTGCCAAAGAAGGTATTCCGTTTATTCTGATTGGCGGGCTTCTTACCCTTGGCGCTTGGGCGCTGGGAGGGGTTTGGTCGACCTGTTTGTTAGGAACGATTACCCTCTTTACGGCGTGGTTTTTTAGAAATCCGCCTCGAACGATTCCCACCGGTGAGCCACTGATCGTTTCTCCAGGTGATGGCACGGTCGTGGCGGTCGAACGGGAATTCGAACATCGATTTTTAAAAGCGCCAAGTATACGAATCAGCATTTTTCTGAATGTCTTTAACGTACATATCAATCGAATGCCGGTCGGTGGGCAAGTAGAGAGTATTGTCTACCAACCTGGGAAATTTATGGTGGCGAATCATCCTGAGGCCTCCAGTGGCAATGAACAAAATGCGATCATGCTGCGTCGGACGGATGGCGTAAAAGTGTTGTGCGTGCAAATCGCCGGGTTAATTGCACGACGCATCATCTCTTGGGTTGTTCCTGGTGAGCAGGTGGAAAAAGGCGAACGATTCGGGCTTATCCGGTTTGGCTCACGAATGGATGTGTATCTTCCGGAATCAAGCACCATTCGAGTTCAGGTGGGATCAAAAGTCAAAGGTGGATCATCAATATTAGCGGAGGTGCCATGCGCGGAACCTTCATGAAGCAACCCCGAAGACGACGAGTGGTTTCTCTCATCCCCAATATTTTGACCACAGGAAATTTGTTTAGTGGTCTTGCGGCGATTCTGTTCGTGTTCGGAGAAAATTTTGAGGCTGCGGCCATTGCCATTCTTGTGGCCATTGTCTTTGATGTCCTGGATGGAACGACGGCGCGCCTCATGAAAAGTACCAGTGATTTCGGTTTGCAATATGATTCTTTGGGTGATGTCGTGTCCTTTGGGGTGGCTCCCGGGTTGTTGATGTATGTCTGGGCGCTCAGTCCCCCGAAAATGTTGGGTGCGGCGGTGATGTTTGCCTTCGTGGCATGTGGAGCGCTTCGTTTAGCACGGCACAACGTTTTGGCTACTACCAATAATAATGCGAAGCCATTTACGGGGCTTCCCATTCCTGGCGCGGCAGGGGTGATCGCGACCCTGATTATCTTTGATCATCATGTGGTCGCGTTAGGTGAAAGTGTAAAGCCCATTCTAGGTATTGTTTTGACGCTTTCATTGGCTTTTTTGATGGTGAGTACCTTTCGGTATCGCAGTTTGAAGGAATTAAAAGCCCAGGAGCATCACCATTTTAATTATCTTGTCTATGCGGTACTCATTCTCATGGCCGTCTTGGCGTATCCGCAAGCCATGCTATTTGTGGTTTTTGCGGTGTATGCCTTATCTGGAGTGATTGAACAGGGATGGAAGCTTATTGCAGGTCTGTCCGGGGAAAAGGCTGAAATAGATCCCACATCGGATGAGTTTCCAAAGTCTTAAACATGAACATGAAGACAGTAGAGACAATTAAAGGACCTCAACGAGGAGGAGCCCAATCATGACACGAATGATTCGGATCTTTGATACCACATTGCGGGATGGAGAGCAGTCTCCAGGGGCCAGCATGAATATCGAAGAAAAGCTCCTTGTCGCGAAGCAATTAGCCCGGTTAAATGTGGATATCATTGAAGCCGGGTTTGCCTTCAGCTCGCCGGGTGATTTTGAAGCGATACATCGTATTGCCCAGGAAGTGGAAGGTCCGGTGATCTGTAGCCTGGCTCGCGCCAAACCTGAAGATATTGATCGGGCATGGGAAGCTCTTAAAGGGGCGCCGAAATGTCGCATCCATACGTTTTTGTCGTCTTCGGATATTCATCTCAAACATCAGTTTCGGATGACCCGTGACGAAGCGCTGAAGCGAGCAGTCGAGATGGTGCGCCATGCACGAAGTTATGTAGAGGATGTGGAGTATTCTCCCATGGATGCCACGCGCTCTGATATCTCGTACCTCTGTGAGGTCGTCGAGGCGGTTGTGGAAGCGGGAGCCGGGACGGTCAATATTCCGGATACGGTGGGGTATACCACTCCCCAGGAATTTGGCGAGCTGATTCGGACATTGCGTCAACGGGTACGAGGGATGGATCAGGCGATTATTTCCGTGCATTGTCACAATGATTTGGGTTTAGCGGTGGCCAATTCAATGGCTGCCATTTATGCGGGAGCCGGGCAGGTGGAATGCACGATCAATGGCATTGGGGAGCGTGCTGGCAATGCCTCCTTGGAAGAGATTGCCATGGGGCTGCGTACTCGAAAAGATTTTTACCAGGCCGATACCCAGATCCACACCGAGGAAATTTCTAAATCCAGTCGTGTGGTCAGTCAAATTACGGGAATGCTTGTGCAACCGAATAAGGCCATTGTGGGTGCCAATGCCTTTGCTCATACTTCCGGAATTCATCAAGACGGGTTGCTCAAAGATAAAAATACCTACGAAATCATCCGTCCGGAAGCGATCGGGTTAACGCACAGCCGTTCCGTGATGGGGAAATTATCCGGACGCCATGCCTTCCGGGATGAGCTGGAAAAATTAGGGTACACATTGACGGAGCAGGAACTGCAGGAAGCTTTTGGACGATTCAAGCGATTAGCGGATCAGAAAAAAGAATTATTTGAAGAGGATTTAGAATCCATTGTCAATAAAGCGGTGACGAAAGTTCCTGAGCGGTATTCATTGAAAGGGTTGCGGGTGGAGAGTGGGTTGAATGTGCCGCCTACCGCGACGGTGGAACTCCTCATCCATGATCAACTCAAAAGTCAAACGGGAATAGGTGATGGACCGGTTGATGCCGTCTACCGTACGATTGCGTCGTTAACGGAAACGAAAAGTCACTTGCGGGCCTATATTGTGAAAGCCATCACGGGTGGCACGGATGCCCAAGGAGAAGTCTCCGTTCGGATTGAAGAAAATGGAGAGGTTGTGACCGGTCATGGTTCGGATACGGATATTATTATTGCGTCTGCCCAAGCCTACCTCAATGCGCTCAATAAATTAGCGGATGTCGTGGAACGTCATGCCAGGGCTGAACAAAAAATCGGGTTGTGTTGACGCGGACACTCTGTTCCACGACCGAATCTGCCACGAGTAAGTCCTGCCGGTAGCTTCATTGTGACAATTGGATGGTTGATAACGATGAGAATGGAAGACAGAACGATCGTTTCTTGCGATCGTGCCTTTATCATTGATTTTTTCTGGTGGAGGAGTGATGGGTAAACGAATTGCAGTGTTATCCGGTGATGGCATTGGTCCCGAAATCATGCCTCAAGCGATTCGGGTGTTGGAAACCATAGGGGAGGTGTGTGGACACACCTTTGAATTGACGTCCGCGCATGTTGGGGGAGCGGCTATTGATGCGACAGGATTTCCCTTGCCTCCCGAAACGTTGGCGTTAGCCAAGTCCAGCGATGCGGTACTCCTCGGGGCTGTGGGTGGTCCCAAATGGGAAGGCTTGGACTATGAACGACGACCTGAGCGGGCGCTCCTAGGATTGCGTGAACAACTCGGCCTTTTTGCCAATCTTCGACCTGCGAAAATTTACGCGCCTTTGCTTGAAGCCTCTTCACTCAAGCCGGAGGTGATTGATGGCATAGATGTTCTGGTGGTGCGTGAGTTGACCGGCGGAATTTATTTCGGACAACCAAAAGGTATTGAGCAAACCGCCACAGGTCATCGGGGGTTCAATACGGAAGTGTATACGACGGAGGAAATTCGGCGGATTGCCGTGGTGGCCTTTGAGGCGGCCAAGAAACGACGAGGGTTGGTGCATTCGATTGATAAGGCCAATGTGTTGGAGTCCTCCGAGCTGTGGCGTCGAGAAGTCATCAAGGTGCATGAAAATTTTGCAGATGTCGAATTGCGTCATATGTATGTGGACAATTGTGCCATGCAATTGGTCCGCTATCCGAAACAATTCGATGTGATTGTCACAACCAATTTGTTTGGGGATATCTTAAGCGATGAAGCAGCCATGCTCACCGGTTCGATCGGAATGCTTCCCTCAGCGAGTGTCGGCGCGACCGTGGGGATGTTTGAACCCATTCATGGTAGCGCACCTGATATCGCCGGAAAGAACCTGGCCAACCCTATCGGGATGATTGCTTCAGTAGCGATGATGTTGACCTATGCCTGCAACTTGCCCAAAGAAGCGCAGTTTATTGAAACGGCGATTCAGAAGACGTTGGAGCAGGGCTATCGAACGAAAGATATTGAAGGCCCGGGCACCACACTCTTAGGTACCCGAGAAATGGGCGATCAAATTGTGAAGCAGTTGAAAGCACTGGTTGGATAATGGATCAATGCCCCAAAGGGATATTGTCGACGGTGGCAGGGAATGGAGAGCCGGGGTACCATGGGGATGGTAGTCCAGCCACTACGGCTTGCTTGAATGAGCCGAAAAATCTCTGTTTCGATGCGGAAGGGAATTTATATATCGCTGATTCAGAAAATCATGCGATTCGGCGTGTCAGGCGCACGACCGGGCTGATTGAAACGGTTGCGGGCTTCGTCCCTTCTCAAGCAGTTCCTGCCAAAAGCGTTCCTTCGCCCGTGATAAGTGAAGAGCCTGCTGAAGAAATTGATCCTCTCGCCGATATCGATGACAGCCCGGAACGTGCCTATACTCAAACACCAGATCTCAGTGGGACGGTTCGGTATGTGGTGGGACAAGGGATGGGGCGAGATCGGTTTGCCGGAGATGGTGGACTGGCTACCAAGGCTCTATTGAATTTCCCCTCGGCAGTCGCGGTGGATCAAACCGGGGCTGTATTTATTGCGGATACTCTGAATCATCGGATTCGTCGGGTTGATCCTTCTGATGGAACCATCCAAACCGTTGTGGGAACCGGACAGACGAAGTGGAATGGTGATGGGGGACCGGGTATTGGGACGTCATTGAATGAGCCGGTAGCTTTGGCCATTTATGGTCCGTATTTATACATTGCGGACCAAAGTAATAATCGAATTCGCATGTTCAATTTGGAAACGCAAGTGGTGACGACCGTAGCTGGAACAGGGGATTCGGGTTACAACGGTGATGGGATGCCTGCAACGGAGTCCGGGTTGGCCGGCCCGAGTGGGTTGGCGCTTGATGCCCATGGGAACCTGTATGTGGCTGACACATTTAACGGGCGGATTCGAAAAATCGACAAGGATACCGGTTTGATTTCTACCTGTGCAGGGGATGGAGCCGAATTTCGCTATGAACGGGGAGCCAATGAACGAGCGACCGCGTTATCCCGACCCTACGGGATTGCGATGACTACAGAGGGATGTGTGCTGATTACCGATTCAGATAACCATTTGCTTAGGCAATGGGATCCGCAGAAAAAAGAAATGAGTCTGGTTGCGGGAACGGGTCAAGCCACCTTCTCGGGTGAAGGAGCGGTCCCTTCGGAGAGCGCGCTGAATTTCCCCTTCGGGGTTGCCGTGGATTCATGCGGGAATGTCGCCATTGCTGATACCTTTAATCATCGCGTTCGCTATATTCGGGCAGACGAGTGAGAACATGACCACGAAAAAATCAGCCTATACTGTTGCGGTTGTGGGAGCGACGGGTGCTGTCGGAACTGAAATGATTCAGGTGTTGGAAGAGCGAGGATTCCCAGTGGGTGAATTGATCCCCTTAGCCTCGGCTCGCTCGGAAGGGAATGACGTCACGTTTCGTGGCCAGGATATACCTGTGAAGGTTCTTGAATCGGATTCATTCAAGGGGGTTGATCTCGCCTTGTTTTCTGCGGGAGCCGGTGTCAGTCAAGAATTTGGGCCGATTGCCGTCAAAGCCGGAGCGATTGTTGTTGATAATAGTTCGGCCTGGCGAATGGATCCTTCCGTGCCGCTCGTTGTCCCTGAAGTTAACGCATTGGCCCTCGATAAGCATCAGGGATTGATTGCGAATCCCAACTGTTCAACGATTCAAATGGTTGTTGCGTTGAAGCCTCTGCATGATGCGGTGAAAATCAAACGGATTGTGGTGACCACCTTTCAGTCCGTATCGGGGACTGGTAAAGAGGCGATGGAGGAATTGGCAGAACAATCTCGAAAATTATTGAGCTTTGGTGAGGTGAAGACGGAGGTGTATCCTCACCAGATTGCGTTTAATTGCTTGCCCCATATCGATGACTTTTTGCCTAGCGGGTATACCAAAGAAGAAATGAAAATGGTTAACGAAACGCAAAAAATTTTCGGCGATGCCTCCATACAAGTATCAGCAACGACGGTTCGTGTGCCGGTTTTTGTCTGTCATGCCGAGTCGGTCAACATTGAAACCGAAAGAAAATTGAGTGCGAACGAGGCCAGGGCGCTCTTATCCGTTGCGCCCGGCGTCCAGGTGTATGACGATCCCACTCGCAATCTTTACCCATTGCCCATTGATGTGGTGGGTACCGATGACGTGTTTGTTGGACGCGTCCGGGAAGATGTATCGATCCCTCATGGGTTAAATTTATGGATTGTTGCCGATAATTTGCGAAAAGGAGCTGCTTTAAATGCCGTGCAAATTGCAGAAGTTCTTTTTCGGTAAATGGTGATGAATGTTAGAAGAGCGAGCTGGCATTGTTTCGGTGGATGCCAATCATGCCTGAGCGGAACATGTTGGTGAGGAGGTGGGGCTATCTCGTTGGCAGTGTTGTCTTCCTCTGTGTGTATTTTCTGTTTTCTTCGGCTGTCGGTTTTGCCGCTGGTGACCATGCCATACGGCTTGGGTTAACCGATTCGGCAAGAATACTCTCCGTCCACTCTTCCGAGTCTTTCCTTGTAACTCTTCCTTCCGGTAAACGATATAGGATTGCCAATCGGGTGACGATTAAGCGGGACGGAGATACGCTCGTTCTGAATAATCTAGCGGTCCGGACCTCGTCCTTATCGGTGCAAGGTGGAGAGGGCATCTTTCAGGTTAAGGTCCTGGCAGGTACTAATACCGCATCAACTACTCATTCGAAGCAAGAATGGACGGTACGTGGTCCGTTAGATATTCAATCCGTCCCATCCGGGTTAGCGGTCATTAATCGAATTCCTTTGGAAACGTATGTGGCGGGGGTGGTGTCAGGGGAAGTCAGTCCCAAGTGGCCCATTGAGGCTCTGAAGGCTCAGGCTGTGGCAGCGCGAACATATGTGCTCTATAAGCAGGTTGAGAATCAACTGCAACCCTTTGATGTATTCGCCAGCGTCCAGGATCAGGTGTATCATGGTCATGCTCCCCGCCAGGATTCGGTCAGACAGGCCGTAGCTGAGACTCAAGGACAAGTGGTGACCTATGAGCGCCGACCGATTTATGCCGCCTATTCCTCTACCGCAGCCGGTCCGACGGAAGATGCGCTCTATGTGTGGGCGTTGGATTTGCCCTATTTAAAAGGGGTGGATTGTCCATTCGATGATCAGGCGCCACGCTATGATTGGAGGACCGCATTCACGTTTGATTACTTAGAACGCCAGCTTCGACAAGAAGGCTATGCCGTGGGTTCAGTGGCCACATTGACCCCGTATACGTTTACGCCCTCGGGTCGTGTTGATCGGGTGCGGCTGCTGCATTCTGGGGGAGAAATCATTTTGCGCGGACAAGATCTGCGCCGGATCGTGGGATACTCGAAAATTTTCAGTACCAATTTTTCCATAAAATCTGTGGGAGCTGAAGTTGAAGTGGTGGGCCATGGCGCCGGTCACGCGGTCGGCATGTGTCAGTGGGGGATGCGAGAAATGGCAGCCTTGGGCTACGATTATCAATCCATCCTACGCCATTACTATCCCGGCACGACGTTGCTTCCCTTATCCCGAGTGAATCTGACTGCGCCAGGCCAACCCTGAACCTTCCTTTCCCGGGTTGTCTATGAAACTCTCCGATTTTCATTTTCCCTTTGACTCTTCCCTGGTCGCGAAACATCCTATTCATCCTAGAGATCATGCGCGTCTGCTCGTGCTGGACCGGCAGCGTAGGCAGATGGTGGATCGTCAGGTCATGGATCTGCCCGAAATTCTCCAGCCGGGAGATCTGTTAGTGGTGAACGATACGAAGGTCATTCCCGCACGCCTGTTGGGGAAAAAAATCCCAAGTGGCGGGCGTATTGAAATGTTATTCGTCAAAGCTATCGATGCCACACATGCTGAAGTCCTTATGAATGGACGGGTGGGGAGAGGACAGCGCGTCGAATTCCAAGAGGCCGCACAAGCTGAAATTGTGGAAAAAACCCCCGGACGAATAGTGATTGAGTGGCTGGGGCCGAATTCCTTACAAGCCCATTTGCAGCAATATGGAGAGCTACCCTTACCGCCGTATTTAAAACGGGAGCCGGTTGCCGAGGATCACGAAAATTATCAAACCATGTTTGCTACGGTTGAGGGAGCGGTGGCTTCTCCGACGGCCAGTCTGCATTTTACCCCGTCCCTTATTCAAACCTTATCGAATAAAGGGATTCATTGCGCCGCAATTACATTGCATGTGGGGCCAGGCACCTTTCTCCCCGTCAAAACGGAGGCGATCGAAGAGCATAGGATGCATGCTGAATGGTTTGAAGTCGCAGGGCAGGTCGTGAAACAGATTCAGGAGGTGCGACAAGCCGGAGGTAGAGTCGTGGCCGTAGGAACAACAGTGGCTAGGAGCTTGGAGTCAGCGGCGAATGACGAGGGAGAAGTGTTGCCTGGATCTGGAGAAACGAAACTATTTATTGTTCCTGGCTATCGATTTAAAGTCGTGGATATCCTGATGACCAACTTCCATTTTCCGGAGACGACGTTGTTGATGCTCGTGTCGGCCTTCGCGGGGCTGGAAGCCGCTCGGGAAGCCTATGCCCATGCTATGCAGGAACGGTATCGGTTATATAGTTACGGCGATGCAATGCTGATTCAGTAGAAAGTGAACAGGCAAATGATTAATAAGGATGGAAGAGAAAGGAATGAAAGAGGGTGATGATGGAAATGGAGAAAAAGCACCTCTTTGTTTCGAACTACTTACTTCTCACTTTTTCCTCCTTACTGGTTTAGAGCAGTTCCTGGTGAATGGTCGCATCCCCCTTGGCGCGTAAGGCAGACTGAAAGGCTTGCATGGCACGTTGTTTCTTCTGCATGACGAATTGCATCTTAATTTGTTCAAACATTTTCATGTCAGGTTCTGCCCCTTCCAGGGACTGACGGGCGTGAAGATCTTTTACTTCTTGAAGTTCAGCCGGAGTCAGGGTGGTGGCCTCCGACACGAGTAATCGAGCTTTTTCAATGAGCAGCTCATTGCGGCGTTGCTTTTCATACTCATGTGGCTTCATGCGGTTAGCTGCCAAGAGTCGTTGGTAATACTCAGGGTCAAATACGCCGTCTTTCTGAAAGTCCTTTTGATTGACGATAGCATCGTGGAGTTCTTGGGCTGAAACGGCGAGTCCGAATTTGTCGGCCAAGACCTGCCATGACCGATTCGTGACTAAGCCGTCGATGGCTAATTGTTGAAGTGTTTCGTCTTTCACGTCATTTCGATTGAGTTGGTCGCGGTAAAATTGGTACAAGCGCTGTTTGGCCCGAAGATATTCCTGTTTGGTCACCGTGTACGGTCCGACGGTGGCCACCGCGTTGGGTTGAGAGGCCTCATAGCCATACCACCCCATACCCACGACAAACGTGACGGCAATGGCCAGAATGATCCCTTTAAGAAGCCAGGGATATTTAGAGGAACCTTCTCGAATAAGCCGAATCATATGTGTCTCCTTATAAACAAAGTCTCATGTTCAACCGAGTAAATTTTACGGAGAGGAAGAGGGAAAGGCAAGTCACGGCCTTTTGTGGTGCCGGCTTTACAACCGACAGGGACCATGGTAACAACCCTCTCCACTGAGTTTAGTGATGAATGTCGATGAACAACTAGGAAAGGTTATGACGAACGATGGATAATGTACGGGTACGGTTTGCCCCGAGTCCTACAGGGTTTCTCCATATTGGCGGGGTGCGAACAGCCTTATTTAATTGGCTTTTTGCCCGGCATACCGGTGGGACATTTATTCTCCGCATCGAAGATACCGATCGGGATCGGTCCACGGATGAAGCGATCCAGGTCATCATGGACGGCATGAAGTGGACGGGTCTCGATTGGGATGAGGGCCCAATCCGACAAACTGATCGGTTAGACCTGTACCGGGAAAAGGCCATGGATTTATTCAAGCGAGGATTGGCCTATTGGTGCGTCTGCACCCCCGAAGAATTAGAGACAAGAAGGAAGGAGGCGCAGGCACGAGGAGAATCTCTGAAATATGACGGGCGCTGCCGAACTCGCGGTATTTCCGAGCCTCCTGAATCCGGAGCATTACGCTTTATGGCCCCGCAAGAAGGGCAGACCGTGGTTCATGATCTTATTAAAGGCGACATTGTCTTCGACAATCATGTCTTAGATGATTTGATCATTCTACGCTCAAACGGCTATGCCACCTATAATTTTTCGGTGGTGGTTGATGACGGACTGATGAATATTTCTCATGTCATTCGTGGAGATGACCATGTGAATAACACTCCACGACAGGTTCCACTCTTTGAGGCCTTGGGCTTTTCGGTTCCGAAATTTGCGCATCTTCCCATGATCTTAGGGGCGGATAAAACTCGACTCTCGAAGCGACACGGGGCCACATCAGTCTTGGCCTATCAGGAGATGGGGTACTTGCCGGAAGCGCTCGTGAATTATCTGGTGCGATTAGGCTGGTCGCATGGAGATCAAGAAATCTTTTCCATTCCCGAAATGGTGGAGCATTTTGATTTCAAACATGTGCAATCGTCGGCTGCGGTATTTAATCCGGAAAAGCTTACATGGGTGAATGCCCAATATATTCGGAATAGTGACCCCAAACGAGTGGCCGACGCCCTCGCACCATTTTTAGACAAAGCGGGATATGGTGAGGCGGCAATCGACAGAATTCCTGGGGGAGTGGAAGCCCTCATTCCTCCTTTGCGGGAACGGTCAGAAACGCTCTTGGATATGGTGGACGGCGCGAGGCCTTATCTGGAGGAATTCATCACCATGGATGAGGCTGCTGCGGCCAAACTCATTACTGCGGCCATTGCTCCAAGTTTACAGGAATTGGCTGAATTGATTGAAGCTGAACCAGAGTTTTCTAAAGAACGACTCGAGGGAATCTTGCATGGCCTCATTGAACGGCACGGGTTAAAAATGGGGAAAATTGCGCAACCCCTGCGTGTGGCGTTAACCGGTCGAACGGTCAGCCCCGGCATTTATGAGGTCATGGCCCTGTTAGGAAAAGATCGAACCATTCAGCGTATCCGTGCCGGCGTCGAACGCGCTTTGAATAACTGAATATATCAATGATCTTGTCTTTCCCTCTCCACATGTGGGGAGAGGGTAGGGTGAGGGGGCGTATTCAAAAGCAGAAAAAATGGTGAGTTACGGCCAGAGGTCTTTCGTTCCTAATTTGGGGCTATTGGGTATTACCACTTGTGTCGCCGGACATGTCCTGGTTGCGAATGCTGGCAACACTCAAAGGAATGGTCAAAAAAGTTCGTCCAGCAAGGCCGCAGTCTTTTTGGCGCGCGGAGCGTACCCACAGTACGTGAGCACAGCAAAATGGCGAGAACGCCGCTGGCGGCTTTTTTCATCATTCCCAATCTTGACTGCATTTCACTCCTGAATTAAGCTCAATAAGAGTTGGGGGATCGTCTAAGGGTAGGACGTCAGATTCTGGTTCTGATTGTGAGGGTTCGAATCCTTCTCCCCCAGCCAACCTCGCCGGCTTTTCTCGTTTTCAATCCTTAGGAAAGTTTGATGGGCCTACCACCGACATTTAACCCCAAGCCTCCCAAGTTCAAGTAGATCATCCCTTTTTCCCTTTAGGTTTCAGGTTGTGGCAATTCTTCCCATTGCCTCTGTCTTCAAATGATTAATGCAGGGACCAGAATTGCATCAAACTATTAATAGGATGTATACCAATGTTTTTCGAACTCAAAGGGCAAGGAGAGGAAGGGAGAGAACCCATGAACTATTGACAAATGAAGAATTGTTTCGGCACCGTTCAACAAGCACGGAATGCGACAGATGGGGGGCAGGGAATGCCTTGACGCATTTGTCTTTCTCCCTGAGGGGAAGCAAAAAGGAGAAGCATTATGTACAGAAAAACATCCACATTCATGGCTGCTTTGTTAGTAATTCTGACAACTTCGGTGGTTCCTATCAAAGCTGTGGCTCAAGGATTAGTGGAATATGCCCTTATCCTGGTTGTGATAGGTGTGGGGCAAGATGAAGTCGCCCAACTTCATTGGGAGCGAGGCCCCAGCCGAGCCGAGCCTCAGGTGCCCCAAGGAACGATCCAAACATTTACAATTGTGGTGAGCAATAGCGGTCCTAGCGGGTTGGAGGCCTGTCCACCCCAGAATGTTTCCGCATCAGTCCCGGTCACTTTAGGTATCAATACCCTAAATGTTTCCTCAAGTGGTGGAGAATTATTCATCAACGGAAAACCAGCGGGTTTCTTGGAAGCTTGTATTGCAGGTGCGAAAAGAAAACTCTATCAAATTGGGATTCCCTTCCCTCCCGGGTTAGCCAATCCAGGGGATGCCGATCCTACCGCCCTCAAATATACCCTACAGAATGTGATGATAAAAAGTTGGGCGGTGTCAGGGGATGCTGATGGGGGTACAAGAGCTGCTGGAATGGGAGGAATTGATTTACCTCAGAAATTTCTTATTTTTGAAAATGAGACGGGGCTCTAGTACATTTGAAAATTAGGCCTCAATCCCCCGTTTGCTTTGGAGAAGAGCCAAAATTCTTTTATCTTTCTCTTGAGAAAAGGATAAGGTCAATCCTATGCGTAAAAAAATAACCACTCTTATTTGCGTGTTGTTGGTAATCGGGGCGATTTCGGTACCAACAATTACCGTCGCTGCTCAAGAGCTGGTAGGGCCTGCTAGGACTTTGGTTGCTGTCGGAATATCGACAACCGAAGCCCTTGAGTTGTATGTGTCGCCTATTCCCAGCCTTCCAAATGTCCTGCCTCAAGATAGAGTGTTTTTTAACTATCACCTCTTTGCTAATGTGACAGCTTTAGGTGAGGAGCCGTGCACAGAAACTCTTCGGTTTGTGGTGCCAGCACATCGACGAGTAACGGTCCTCAATATCCGAATGGGGGAAGGCAACGATAGTCTTCTCATCAATGAGCAAGAGACGCCGTTTATGGAAGGCTGTATGATGAACGCGAAAAGAGTCTTTTATGAGATTGGTGTTCTCCCAAAATCGCAACAAGATGCTTCGGATTCTATTTTCGATGCGGAGTTTGGTATACAACCGATTTATCAGTATGGCTATGCTGTGGTTGGGTTTATGGGTGAGACGAAGGCGGCCGTGTTTGCCCCAACGGTCAATCATTTAAAGTCGAAAGGTGGAGATATTCCTAATTGAAATTCGTGGGAGGGGAGTTTATTTAATAACTCCGGGAAGCAGCGCTGATTTCTTCCCTTTTATTAAAATGCATGCAAAAGCCTTCCGAATTCAATGTTTGTTTCATGCTAAGTCGGACTCTTTAGGGAGTCGAGCTTTGTCCTATAGCCATTTCATTTAGGAAGGGAAATTTACTCCAAATTTTACTCCCAGTTCACTCCCGGTTTTACTCCCGGTTCCAGTCAGACTTCCTTGATTGACGGCTTTTTGAAGAAAGCCCGGAGAAAGATGGCTATATCGCATTGTTGTGGCAATGTCGCGATGTCCTAGTATTTCCTTTACGGTGAAAAGATCGACCCCAGATTCTTACGCGTTGAAGATTGAGCACCACTTGATAGGTGTGGGTTAGCTTCATGTGATACTGACACAGAAAGGTTCTGAGCTATCATTGTGCGGTTCGTCCTTATTCTGGTTCTTGGTTTAGGACTAGGCTGTGCTAATTCGCAGCTGGAGATGTTACGCATGAACGACAAAGAGGAGTTAGTACAAATTGAAAAAATGCTTTTGGCGATTGTCAAGACCAACGAATCTATTCAAGAATCTTTTAAGAGGGACAGTCTTTACTTACTTACTTCTAATAGTTGGGCACTATTGGCAGAATTTGATAAGGCTCAGCAGATGGCGGCATCAATTAACGAGGAAAATCAACGGTCAATGGCCTTGTTTTTCCTTGTCGATTCCCTTGTTAATGCGAGACAAATGGCGAAGGCAATAGAAATGACCCATCTAATCACGCGGGAGGATTTAAAGTCTCAGTCCCTGGTCTCGATGATGGGGGCTTACGTGCAGGATGGAAATATTGCGGAAGCCTTAAAGACCTACTCGGCCATTCAGGATCCGTTGTATCGAAAAAGAGTATGGGAGATTCTCATTGGGATTCCCGCTAAACCTGAGGCGGTGAAACATGGGAAAAAAGCAGCGAACTTGTTGAGCAATCAAACTGAACGGATGTGGGCCTTGGGTGGGCTGGCCAGGGGCCTTGTGCGTGGGGGTGATTTAAATGGGGCCATTGATATAGCCATAGATATTCCTTCCAGTGAAGCCAAATCCTGGGCGTTATGGGGAGTAGCAGGAGCCCAGGCGAGAAGCGGGGATGTAGAGGGGGCTAAGCAAACAGTCGTCGATTTACATAACTTGAAAGAGGCCCAAGCAGCTGCCTTGGCTGATTTAGCCGTTGCACAGGTAAAGGCAGGGGATTCTCCGGGAGCACATGAAACGGTGTCGGTGATCACTGATGAGAAGCTGAGGGATTGCGCTCAAAAAATGATGGCGGTAGCGCAGGTGGAAATGGGGGAAATCAAGGAGGCCTTAAATACGTACGCTCATATAAACGATCAACGTGAAAAAAACTGGGCCTTGCTGGCAATTGTGAAGAAACAGGCTGAAGGTGGGGATATTGTTGGTGCTATCAAAACAGCAGGGGCCTTTCACATCGAAAAGTTAGGGTGGCTGCTCTATAACGAAGTGGCAAAAGTACAAGCGGAAAAAGGAGATTTTCAAAACGCTCTGAAGACCATCAAAAGTACCGAACAGCGAAAAGAAAGCTACCATGCGATCATGAGTAGGATTGCAGAGGTGCAAGCCCGTCAAGGAGATCTTAATGGAGCCTTGAGCAGAGCTGACGAGTTTCAAGATCCATTCGAAAAATCCATGGTACAGATAGCAGCGGTTAATGCGGCATTGACAAGGGAGATGGAAAATCCTTACGGAAATGTATTCGAGTGCGGAATACCGCAAAAGAGTGTCAATATAATTTATTATCACTAGAATCTGATAAGAAACAGACTAGCTGAATGACGGTATCGTGCTCATAACTGAAGGCCAATATTCCGGTTGCGAGGTGAGCCTCGTTTTTTGTGAAGACACAAGATCAAATTCAGGAATACGTTGATGCCTTAATTCGACAAGGAGTGAAGGCATATTCCGCTGCTCCCCCGGTGTATCGTGTGTTGTGGCGAATGGGCATTAGCATCACACCTCCTTACAGTCAAGCGCTCATAATAAATTTCCTTTTCTTTGCGTTAGCGTTGTTCTTTATCGTGTCAATTATATTAACTATATTTACCTTTTTGTTCTGGGGATTTACAAACTGGTCACGTATCTTACCTATTTTGACGAAGCCAACTTTTTACCCGGGAATTTTGGGAGGGGGGTTAATTTTTGGCCTCATTATGGCCAGCTATGTAAAGTACCGTGGGAGAAATGTGAAGGTCCCCAAATGGTAGTTCTAGTATCAATAGGACAAAACTCCAGACATGCTTGGAAGAATCGTCCACATCAGATTTACGATTACCGGGTCAACCAACTTCCGTAGGGTCAAAAACTCAAATCCACTGATTGAATTGAATTTACATCATAACCCTCATACGCATTCCTACTTGTCTGTCTGCTCTCAGTTCTCCCATACGCTACACTCATTCCTGCCTCTGGCCAACACTGGCCACCCTAGCCAGAGGGTTCCTTCGTCCAAGGCTCTATAAAATCTTGGCTTGCTACACTTTGTTCTTTACGCTGGAATTCTTAGGAAGGACTTGGTTTTATTGGAAAAGGCACACTTGCGACCACTAGAAAGAGACAAAAATTCTAGTGTTAAATAGGTGTTAGCGAGAGAGACCAAGATGGCCTGTTACCGGGTAACAGCGACAAAGAGAGACAAATGAGTAAAACAGTTCGGTCCCAGTTTTACTCCCGGTTTTGGTCCCGGTTCCAGATCCACCTCAATCACACTTGATCACAACCAAAAAGCTTGAAAGCCTTGTCTTGATGCGATGATTGTGGCACCCTATCTTCCTTAATCATTCTGTGTCACACTTTGGTTTGGCTGGATTCTGGTTCTGATTGTGAGGGTTCGAATCCTTCTCTCGCAGCCATCCTATCTCGTTTCTGATTCTCTCTCT
>CALOBY010000006.1:0-1082500 GCA_942491685.1 uncultured Nitrospirota bacterium
TAATTGAAAAGACTTGTTGGTCACCTCCCTTTATTAGATTTTCGTTATCTACCACACTGCTAGCACCAGGCTTTGAACCGGCGTAAACAACAACACTCTCTGGGTTAAAACTAGCCTGTACTATGAGACCAAGAAGAATAACGAAAGCCAACATTTAATTATCCTCTACTTTGCATTGAACCAATTTAAGATTTCGAATCTCCGACAAGACCAAGCTAAATTGATATTGACAATCCTACCAAAATGACCTTGGGACTTGGACAAGATCGTCTGGAAACAGCTGGATGTTTTGACTTAAATCTTTCCCATTTATCGCCGCCTGGAGATCTAATTTAATGACAAAGGGATGGCCACTTTGATCTTTCCGTATTACAATCACCTCATCCATTTTTGCGGTGTCTTCCTTAAATCCATTCGCCAGCGCAACAGCTTCTAACACATTGAGCACTCCAACAATGGGTATGACTCCTGGATTCTTCACCTGACCATCCATATAAACACTAGGTTGCTCTCTTACTCCCCTCACAATTACCGCAATTTCTGGGTTCTTGAGCTGCCCCTTATATCGTTCGGCCAACTGACTTGTTAATTGGCTTGCTGTCAGCGTTGCGGCATCAACTTCGTGAACGAGTTGGAGAGAAATTCGTCCATCAGGACGCACAACTAAGTCTTCTTCATTCAGTTCGGGGTTGAAAAAAAATTTAACGCTCAGCTTGTCTCCTGGCTTAATGACATACTGTTCATCGTCAGGATGAAAAATTTTCTTATCCTTTGGGACCTTATTTTCATAAAATTTCGGAAGCCCATCTTTCCCTAACTCTGCGGCGGTGAAACCTTCAACACCAGACCCAATAGAACTGCAAGCAGCCAGAATAATGTACATTCCCCAAAAAACTAACATTCGCATTTTGATTTCCCTCATTTTTCTTACGGTCATAAGGCACACACAGACTTAATTGATAGAAAAGCCACTGGAATTTCGGTTTAGAAATTTGAATACATACGAATATGTAAATTCAAGTCCCAGATTCTCCTATCTTAATCCTAGGCATAATACCCTATAAAAAACATATTTTTCAAGTTAAACGAAGCGTGGCACCTACACCCTTGTCGGAAATAATAATTCAAAAATAAAGAAAAACCAAAATTTGAACCCTGAGGGCATTCTACCAGAAATGGATATACTCAATGCGTACCATCCCCTCTCCGTCATCACAATAGCCTATTGACAATATTCAACTCCCTGGGATGGGAGCCCACAGCCAGAAGTCGGCGGACCTACATCCTAAAGACCCTCAATTTGATTTCGGAAATGTTGGGAATAGGGCGAATTATGGTATAAATTTCCAATTTTCAGGCAGCATTGCAATTAGCAAGTTAGAAGAAACTCTCAAACTGTTAAAAAATGCGGACAACTCGAACCCTACCATGTGGATTTTCTATCAGTAGTATCAACTGAGGGGATATGCACCCCCATCAACAACAAACCCTGATTATCTTCATTGGCTAAGCATACCAGATAGGGGCCTGCATAGTCGTTTTCTCAAAAGAAGAATCTAGATTTGAAACTACCAAGGTTCCATTAAAGAACCCGAAAATATGCCCGCATATGCCTCCTCTAAACAGGTTATCCTCTGCTAACGCAAACGCGCAGGAGCATGCCAATGCCAGTGAAACCTCCTTGGTGGGTTCCAAGTATTCCCGGTGGCTTACGTCTGGCTTGGTATCCTTGAACAAGGTATTTGATACACCTCTCTTATTGTTGCCTATTTCAAGCTTTCAGAACGTTGAAAAGTTGGCAACGTCTATGGAAGGAGTCCAATAACCGATGAGGGATTGACTCAAAATGAGTACAAAACCAAACTTATTTCTCCAAAAAAATAGCTACTTTTCGGAAATCCTCTAAAGAAATCTCTCGCGCCCAGAAAGTAAATTAATTCATTCCTGAAATCCATAACGAGGGGCAGCAGCTCGCCGTAATCTTTCTTCCTGCTGAATGCTCCGATATTTCTAAGGAACCAAACCGAACAAAAAATGATGCCCACTTCCCCATGCTAGGGAAAATCCAATTATTTAATTCAACGCTCCACTCAACACATCTCGAAGAATGATTGCAAGGGCATCAATTCGATTAAAAACCAAAAGGAAGTCACCTCAAAATACATGCTTTTTGTCAGGTAGACGTGCATATACTAAACTCAGTGGAGGGCTTCTTATGCCTAACAAGCCCCTTCCCCAAACAAAACAACTTTAATGGTTTCAGTGAGTATTCGGATATCTAATCCTAATGACATATTCTTGACATAATACAAATCGTACTGCAACTTAGTATGTGCATCCTCCGCGGATGACGCATAGCGAAACCGTATCTGCGCCCAGCCGGTCACCCCGGGTCGAATCGTGTGTCGGATATCGTAGTAGGGAATATTTTTTCGGAGTTCCTTCACAAATTCCGGGCGCTCAGGGCGTGGGCCAACTAAACTCATCTCTCCCCTCAACACGTTATAGAGCTGGGGAAGTTCATCGATTCTCAATTTTCTCAGAACCCGACCGACTCGAGACACCCGTGGATCCTGTTTATCCGCCCACCTTGGCCCACTCTTTTCAGCATCGCTATACATCGATCTAAATTTCCAAATCATGTATGGTTCGCGACACAATCCAACACGCTTTTGCCTATAAAAAACCTGCCCTGGTGAATCAATTTTAATTAGCAGACCAATGATAAGACACAAAGGCATCAACAAGACCAAACCAATCACCGAGATCACCACGTCCGCAGCCCTTTTTAACCCCATGGTTAGAAGTCGTCGCTTAAAACCATCTGAAAAAATAAGCGCACTTGGTCGAAGTTGATCTATTGAAAGTCTCCCTAACTCGTCCTCATAAATTTGATGTCCGTCAATAACCTCGATTCCAACCGTTTTGCAATCTAAAAGAGCTTGCACTGGAAGTACGGATCTTCGATCTTCCACACACACCACAATAATATGGACCTGAAACTTTTCAATAACCTCCCACAGATTGTCATAGGCACCAATAATTTGAGAGTTTTGGATCTGGTGGCCCACATTTTTTGACTTTTGATCAATAAATCCCACCACTTCCATAGTCCTGTGGCGTTTTGTCACAAGAGCATGATAGACCTCCGACCCAAGTTGACCGCAACCAAGAATTACCACGCGCCGCCTGCGATTATACAACTTGGACATTGGAACAGGCGCGTCCGTTAAACTTGGCCAAACAGGCGCGGGGGGGCTTTGTTTCACGAATGGGGGATCAAGAGCTTTTACGGCTTGATTCTTGAGAATATTATCAACTGATGAGGGTAAACCTGAGCTAAATTCTCTGACCAATTCCTCTTTCTTTTTGTCTTTTGGTTGCGAGCCAGCCATATGAATTGGATCAATCTCCTCAGACACATGAATAGAGAACTGAAAAAGTTTACGCGCCAGATCAAATAGCTTCACCTGTCTTCACATTTGAAAATCTAGACATAATACCGAACTTTCTGTCGTGGAAGCACGACACTCGACTAACTTTTCCAGACAATCGAGGGCAAGGAACTATATCAAGATTACACTGCCATAAAAACCGCATTATTCACGGTGTGGAGTTGATCCAGTTTTTTTCAACCACAGCCATTCCCCATCTAAGTGGCCAATCTTTATATTATAGGCCTCTGTCGCCGTTCTTCAGCTGCGCCTTTCCAACTTGGGACATCATTAAAAACCCAGCTACTTAACTCCTTCGCTGCTTTTGTTGCAGCTTGATCTGGGTTAGGTTGTGATAGGGTAGCCTCCTGACAGCTGCTGTGTAGTTCATCCTCCCTTAACAACTTCCAGAGCCACCTTCACCTTAAATTTCTCACTTTGCTGTTTGCATTCCTGGAAAATCTCGTAGTGCCTTCTCCACATGGTAGAAAAAGCCGTCATTCCAAAATCATTACTGACTGTCTGAATTTTGAATTCATAATACCTAGGCATAACCGGTATTCGTGAAAAAACATTGTCCCCCCAACGCAATGAATCCCCATAATCATACCCTAGCCAATTTGGATAGGTGGGAGTGACGGGGGAAGAAGGAACAACCATTTAAGTAAGACGTCCACATGGAATCCACATGTAACTGTAAGAATCGCAATGTCAATGACTCATAGGTGAAAGTTTTTGGATCGCCATTCAAGTATCAATCAAATACCCGTTAACACCAGAAAACACCTCATGGCCCTCTCCCCAGCCATTAAAAGTTTAAGGCTCAAGGAGATACTTCTTAGAACTTTTCCTTAATTTGCCGAAGGGCTATGGATGACACAGCCTCACAGGACATGTGCTTTTTATCTTTGGCTCACTAAACAAAGAGCAAAAACCGTTCCCGACCGCTGAAGATCATGATTTCACACCCCCACTGCAATCATTTCCGGTGTTTTTGAATTAGCCTTACACCCACATCTAAAAATATCGGCTCCTAACATTTTGAAATAAAGTGGAAGAAATATTATGGGCTCAAATGACCAACCCCCAATGGTTATGCCACCAGTTCAGTTAGCGTGCGGGTCTTTTTTGGGGCTCCCTTTTCTAGGCCATTTGTAGCGCGAGCTCGTTGGCTGTTTATACTTCCTCGACCCGGTCCCTTTCTGTATAGTTGCTGGCAAATTCAGTGGGCGGCTGATCGTTCAAAGCCCTGTGAGGACGACTCAAATTGTACTCCTCGCGCCACCGGTCTAATGGTTGCTGCGCATCTGTCAGAGAAAGAAACCACTGGGTAGGCAAGCATTCTCTCCGTAAGGTTCCATTAAACGATTCAATATACGCATTGTCAGTCGGTTTCCCTGGACGAGAGAAATCCAACTTCACTTGATGCTAATAAGACCAAAGATCAACCAATTGACTGGTGAATTCGCTGCATTATCGCAACATAGGTTTCCCGGCACGGCTCATCCCTTCAAGTTGTCATTAGGCGTAGCCACGACATGTTCCCCTCGAAAACTGACACACCCGCTTCAATCGCCAGACATTCTCGCGTAACCACATCCAGGACTGTCAAGGCGCGAAAACGGCAGCCATCGGCCAACTGATCGGCCACAAATCCAGCCTCCACGCCTCATTAGGTGGACTCACCTTCACGGCCTCGCGTCTCGTGACGATTGCCTTGCGACGCCGAAGCGAGGCGCGGATGCAGCGTCAGCCCTTCTTCTCGATACAGTCGATACACGAGTTTTTTGCCCACGTTCCAGCCCTCGCGCTTGAGTAAGAGCGTGATCTTGCGATAGCCATAGCGCACCCGCGTCTGACTCAGTTCTCGTAGTCGTTGCCGCAAGGCGGTGCGGGGACCCCAGTGACACCTTTACTGATGTGTCGCCCGGTTAAGCAGGAGGGTCTGGCACGACCGTCGTGCGCTGACGCCATAGCTCTGGCAAAGGTACGTGACCATCGGCTGTTTCCGCGAGGGCTTCAAAACTTTTTGCGAGCACATCCTGCAGGATCACCGTATCCAACGTGAGCTCTCCGACCACTTGCTTCAATCGGATGTTCTCCTCTTGGGGTTGTTTGAATTCCCGCACCTGTTCGGATTCTAACCCCTGATACTGCTTCTTCCACCGATAGAACGTCTGTTCCGTAATCCCCACCTTGCGAATCAGGGTGACGACGGACACCCCTCACTCCGCTTGTTTGACCACCTCCACGACTTGTTCCACCGAAAAGGGTTTCCGTTTCATAGCATCCTCTCCTTTCCTTCATCAGGACAATTATGCCAACAAACTCGTGCTCTTTGTGGCCTAAAAAACAGGGGGCCAACCAAGTTCGCCACAGGGAAATTCCTCTTAAAATAGCCCCGATTATCCCGACATTGGAGATAAGGACGCAAGTGTTTAAATCCCAACTGGGCCCCTAACCCTTGTCCCTTTAGAAAATCAATCACGTGATCTTCCCAGAATTGAAATACAAGCCCAAACAATCATTGCCAACAATTCTAAGGAAGAAAATACTTCTTCATACCCAACATGCAATACATAATAAAAAAGTAGGCGGCTTGAAGCCTTGAAAGTCCTTCAATTTCCCTGAGCATCTTAAAGTTATACATAGCTGAATCTAACTTATTACTCGATAACGATTTCCTTCCAGTTCGATAAAGCGCCAAGCTTTCATTTAATCCATATGCCTGATGGCCATTTCTCATAATTTTTAGCCACAAAGCATAATCTTGCCGCTTTAAAATGTCAGGCATGAACACTTTACCTCCAACTTTTTCAGTGTCATACATCGCTGTAAGACATCCGATGTAATTACATTCAAGCATTTTACGGTAGGTCAGAACCTTTTGGGCTCGAATAATTTTTCCAATTGGTTCTCCTGAAGCATCAATGCACTCATAATCAGTATGGGTAAGGGCCGCTGATTTTTCCAATGAAAAGTCGACTTGCTTTAGTAATTTATCAGGAAACCAAAGATCATCATGGTCGAGGAAGGCAATGAAACGACCACTCGCTTGCTCAATGGCAAAATTCCTTGCTTTCGCGGCGCCTGAATTATGATCAAGGCGCCAACATTTGATTCTCGGGTCTTTCTCCGAGTATGACCGAAGGATTTTCCATGAATCATCTGTTGAAGCATCATCAACCAGAAGCATCTCCCAATCGCCATAGGTTTGAGACAAAACCGAATCAATGGTAGCGCCTACCAATTCAGCCACATTAAATACGGGGGTGATGACGGATACTTTTGGATTAGATTGAGTTGACATCAGCAATCTGACTATAAATTTCTAACAACTTTGAGCTTTTCCCATCAGAATCGCATCAACAAAACGCCATCGCTAAAGCGTGGGTGCCAATTCCTGTTAGAATTTAAAACGACGTCCCCTACTATAAAGTGATCTCTCTGTGCCAAAATCTGTAGGAAACTTAGGTAGCTCTTTGTCCTATAAGCAAAATATCGCAGCGCACAAGCGAATGGGAGTCCGCTATGAGCCTTTTCGGTTTATCACGAGTACCAACGAGAAGGAGCCCTCAGCATAAGACTTGACCACGTTTCCGAAGAACAAAGGCATCAGCCCCGTTCGCCTTGTCCACGGTAAGTTCTGGCAGAATGGAAGAAACGAAAGATTTAATACAACCCTTCAACAGGAATGTTGAGATTCCGAACAGTTCCACTTCGTAACCGAAGCCGGCGTGATCATCGCAGATAGGCGCTGGCAGTACTATCATGTTCAACCCTCCTGTACGCTAGACTACCAAATGCCGGCAACAACCTATTGGAACACATCGAGTCGAAAGTAGGGGGAAGAGTCCTTTCAGGCCCAGAGCCGGAACAACCGACGCACAATTGGCTACAAAGGGACCATCGCCATCGGGGGTCTTGGTGGCTAAACCCAGCTTGAAGAGCGCGCAATCACTCAGAAGACCTCACTTTCCTAATATCCCAAAACGGGGTCAGCTAAGAGCCTCATGGGAGAATCGCTCCAGGTGCAAAATGATTTTACGGACGAGCCCCCTTATTAGCTTTTCAAAAAAATCGTTGCACCTACAAGTTTTCTTCACGTCCTAAATTCTTATAGGTTCCAAGGAACCTAATAATATTTTTTCGTAGAAATTCATTAAGGTAATGGCAACCTGCTCCAGAGAAAGTTCTTGCATGCTCACTCGCCCTGAAACCCTCCCCATGCCCCCTTGAACTAATTTCAGTTTGTCAGCTAAGTCCCGAGGATCCGGCAAAGCAATATAACAACCTTCAATTTTATTTATACGCTCTTTGACATCACCCACATCCACTGACACAACAGGTATATCGCATGCGAGAGCCTCCTTGATAATGTTGGGAGATCCCTCTTGCAGGGAAGTAAGAAGTACTGCGTCACTGGCGTTGAGCCATATGGGAACCTTTTCATGAGCCACGCCACGGAGTTGATGTATTTCAACGGGAATTCCTGAATTATCGAGAATTTCCGCAGCCCCTTTCGCCAAAAAAAACCGCTTAACAGGATCTCCTAAGTTAGTAGGAAAGAGCAAATGAAGACACTTTGATGTCCAGCCTAATTCCTCACGGCATTTATCTTTATCAAGTGGTCTAAATTTTAACAGGTCGACACCATTCGGTATTATTCTAACTTTAGAAGATCGCCTAATATCATACGGCAAGGAATCCAAGAGATTCCTGGATTTGACTACAACCCCATGGGCTCGCCTTGCAGCCCTCCAAGAAGCCCGTACTCCAAAACCAGAAATTATCTTCCTTAAAGACCCAGATAAATTTTGTCCAAGCAACTCAGACCCACAAAATGAAACAACTGTAGGTCTGTCACGAACAACACGGGTCATCACATCTGCCATGACCCCCCCGAACATAGAATGCACTATATCGGGACGAAAATTTTCACACCTAGCATGGAGCCGTTTTCCCAAACCAAGGTATTCTTTCATACCTTCTTGAACACGATTCACAAATAGCACCTCAACATCAATACCGACCTGCCTGAGCCCTTCAATTTGTTGCTCCACAAATGTTCCACAAGCTGGAAGATCTGCAGTAGGATAGATATTTGTCACAGCCAGTACACGCATATTTTAAGATTCACCCTTGGCCATCGGGCACCGATAGTGAGTCACTCCTTAGTGCCTATTAAAAGAAAAATAATTGTCTGTGTCGAAGGAAAACTCCAAAAAAGAAAATCTTATGAGTCGCCCCCAGCTTTGGCTATTTGAAAGAGGCTGTTCTTCGTGTGAGCGGTTTCTTTAGCCGCCTCAATCACAGGGAATGAGAAAGGCGATTCTTTACGAGTATTCCTGCCCATGCCTTTTCACGTCTTGCGCCTGAAGCATCTTGTGAACAACGTCAATGCCCATAATCACCACGCTCAGAGATCCCACATCTGTTAGGTTAATAGCACCCGTTCGGTCCGAGCCCATCAACTATAACATACAAACGGGGATGGGCCCATTCCATTCCTCCAAGTATGACCGGCAGCCGGTTTTCAGACCATACCAAAACCTTATTTCAAGCGATATCAGCCCAAAAATCCATGCCAATCGAAACTAAAGGATGACGTCTTCAGTGATCTTCCCCCACAAAATCAGACAAGGGGTTAAGGTGTCTTCTCAAATAGTATCGGGATCTGATGCCCGATCGCCGAGCGCCTTCTTTGTCGATGGCAATACGTTTCGATGTGGTCAAAGATACGAGATTAGGCTAGGCACCGCGTCGTGTACTGCTCCCGATGAACGCGTTCCACTTTCAACCTGTGAAAGAAGCTTTAGGTAACCGCATTATCGGAGCAAGTGGCCTTGTGTCCCATACTACAACGTAACCCATTGTTCTTGATTAAGTCCTGATAGCGCGTTGCACAATACTGGCTGCCCCATCAGAGGAAAGATTGTGCTCTTGGGGAATTGGAGATGGAAGATGGTCATCGTGAGCGCCTCACACACTAGGTGTTGTGTCATTCGTTGGTTCCTTGCCCACCCCACAATGGCTCGTGAGTACAGGTCCATCACTACGGCTAAATACAGCACCCCCTCATCGGTCCAGACATACGTGATGTCAGTGGTCCATTTCAGATTGGGTGTGGTGGCACAAAAATCTTGCTTGAGCAGATCAGGTGCCACCGAGTTCGAGTGTTTCGAATCCGTCGTGACTTTGAATTTCTTGGCCTGAATCGCTCGCACGTGTAGGGCCCGCATTCTTCGGGCAATGCGCTTCTCACTGCGGGATGGCCCTTATGGCGTAACGGCTGCACAATTCGTGGCCCACCATTACATTGGCGGGGCTCAACAAAGATCCTGTGGATGCCTCTATCCAGTTCCTGATTCGGCCGACCGGATTGGCTCAGACCCCGTTGGGCTCAGTCATAATAGCCACTGCGAGAGACCCCAACACGTCACACATGAGAGGGCCCGGCCAGGCCTTCTTCTGCTTCTCAATAAATTGATCCCTCATGCGCTTTCCTTGGCAAAGAAGGCCGCGGCATTTTTAAGATGTCTCTCACCATGCGAAGCTGGCAGTTCTCCGATTCCAGGTCATGGATCCGCTGTTGCTCAACAGGGCGCTTGCCTTTACCAGGAAGGGCTTCTGTTTGATAGCCTTCCAATTCCTCCTTCCACTGCCCAATCAACGCGCCACTCCCGCCTAAACTGCAGCCAGCGGCGACACAACTGTAGCCCGATTCCGTTACTATAACGACCACTTCTTGCTTGAGTGCCGAACTGTGATGCCTGCGTGTTCAGTTCATTCAACACCTCGTTGCGAATCAGTATATTTAATCCTGCTTCCAAGATCATGGAGGAAGATCACCTTTAGCGTCCTTTGATGCCGTTTCCCAACTTACTATTGGCCTACTACTTTATCGGTCGGTGAGTCATTGATACTTAATATTGTTTTTCATCGCCAGCCTCCACTTAACGAGACATCGTATAAGCATGAGTCTTGTTCTGCCAGCTACAGGTACTACAGGTCCGCGTGTAGTAACGCACATAAATCGTCCCGCTGGAGGGGAGACCGGACAACGTGAATTGATGATTTTTATTCGGCGCTCCCGAAAAGTATTCCGCGCCCGTCGCCGTCCGGCCCGCATACACCCAATGCTGCGCATCTTGACTGGAATGCGCACCTGTAAAGGTGACCGACGAACTGGTCAACGTGGAACCCGGGGCAGGCGACGCGACCGGCGGCGGGAAACTACTCGTCGTAGAAGTCGTCCCGCCGGAGGTGGTGCCCCCGGAGCCGCCCGAGGACCCGCCGACACTCATCGTATAAGCATGAGTCTTGTTCTGCCAGCTACAGGTACTACAGGTCCGCGTGTAGTAACGCACATAAATCGTCCCGCTGGAGGGGAGACCGGACAACGTGAACTGATGATTTCCATTCGGCGCTCCCGAAAAGTATTCCGCGCCCGTCGCCGTCCGGCCCGCATACACCCAATGCTGCGCATCTTGACTGGAATGCGCACCTGTAAAGGTGACCGACGAACTGGTCAACGTGGAACCCGGGGCAGGCGACGCCACCGGCGGCGGGAAACTACTCGTCGTAGAAGTCGTCCCGCCGGAGGTGGTCTCCCCGGAGCCGCCCGAGGACCCGCCGACACTCATCGTATAAGCATGAGTCTTGTTCTGCCAGCTACAGGTACTACAGGTCCGCGTGTAGTAACGCACATAAATCGTCCCGCTGGAGGGGAGACCGGACAACGTGAACTGATGATTTCCATTCGGCGCTCCCGAAAAGTATTCCGCGCCCGTCGCCGTCCGGCCCGCATACACCCAATGCTGCGCATCTTGACTGGAATGCGCACCTGTAAAGGTGACCGACGAACTGGTCAACGTGGAACCCGGGGCAGGCGACGCGACCGGCGGCGGGAAACTACTCGTCGTAGAAGTCGTCCCGCCGGAGGTGGTGCCCCCGGAGCCGCCCGAGGAAGAACTACCCGCCTGATACTCATACGCTCCGATATCAAATTGTGCCCCACTAGGTCTAGGCTCTCCATCATGGTCGACCGTAATTCCACTGATAGAGGTTCCCGTATCGATGGCCTGGCTGCTTGCTTGCAGATGAAAATCTTTGCCCGCCGCATCGACGAATAATGGATTCGAGGTCAAATTTTTCGAGGTCGAGGTATTGGTAAGATTGAGATTGTCTGGATTGGAATAGGAGATATTATTTTTGACGGTTGTTGTTGTCGCCCCATCGCCGACAAAAATCCCCTTTGCCCCATTGTTATAGACGGTATTATTTTCCACCCGCGCTCCGCTGGATTCAACACCAATATACATTCCATAGTGGTCATTGGCATAGCTAATATTGTTATAGAGTCGCCCATTAGTCACTCTATAGACGATGCAAAATCCATGGTAGTTCCCATAGGCCACGTTGTTATAGGCCACATTGCCATTTCCTGAACTGAGAGCAAGCCCGCAACTCCAGTCTCCAGAGGTACTATTGTCATAAAATTTATTGTTGTGCGCGATGTTATAGTTGGAGACGTTAGATAAATTTCCATGATAGAACTTACCTCCATGGCCTGTATTATGATGGAATTTGCTGTTTTTAACTAAGTTACGACTGGTTTCAATATAAAATCCATGGTCAAGCCAAGTGGTTCCATTATGATGAACATCTAGATTAATGAATTCATGATGGGTATTGCTGGGCGTCGTCACTAGAATTCCCGAATTTTTAGTGTTTTTGATTTCGCAGTCGATCACCCGAACATACTTGGTACCTCCCTCAAATTTAACCCCATACTTGGCACGTCCTACGCCATCGATTTTAAAGCCTTTAATAATGAGGTACTTGCTCTGGCCATCCCCAATCCAAAAAAATGCATTATCGGCTAGGGGCTTAATCGTCACCGTATGCCCGGGAAAGGCTGCCACCGTGATAGGATTGCTCCAGGAGGACCCATTCGGTATTTTGGAGCCGCCGGTGAAATTCCAAATGGATTCCGCATAGGTTCCCGATTTGACGTAGAGGGTATCCCCCGAAGAAAGATCTTTGACCCCTGCCAATATAGTACGAAAAGGTTGAGAGCTTGTTCCGGGATTGGAATCGCTTCCAGTCGTAGCCACGTAATAGGTGGTCGCATTGGCAGTTTCGACACACAATATGGCGGCGACGGCCAGACAGGCGATTACGCAGGACAGGATTTTTGGCATGCACGTAAAGGTCATGTTGTTAAATCTCCTAAGCAAAGACTTGAAATGGAATGAGAAGCGATATCCCTGGAGGGCACCGCAAAATGGTCAACACGCAAGCTTTAGGGGGAGAGACTTTCTGCCCTTCTGCTTTTTCATAACGGGTCAGTGATCGAATATTTTTTGTTACCCTTTTCCAATAAAACCCATATTTTTCACACCCGCTCTTTGGCCCTCATTTCGGCCTATCCAGAGCATGATTTTTTGGCAGACTCGGCTTGAGCCTGTGTTCCTCACATCGGTAAACCCGAATATGTTCCTATGGGTATGAAAGATAAAAGCCGGTTGAAATAATGATCCGGTCGCAGCCTGTGAAAAATAATTTAAAAAAAGAAGAAGGACTAAGATCAGTGGGGGAGAGCCCGTCAACTATGAATGAACGGAAAATACATAGACCTAAGCAAGATGAGTGCCGAGAAATGTAGGCTTTATAAGAGCCCAAGAGAATGCAGGAGGGAGCGAAGTCTAAACCCCCAATATATAAGTTAGAAAATAAAAAAGAAGACCCACCTTTCTTTTACTCTATTCGGTATTTTGTGGGCACACAAACTAATAAATACGTATGTTTCCTGTATCTGTTCACCTACGGCCTTTATAATTATATAGAATTTTCTTCCACCCTATGAAGAATTTCCTTCCCATCATTTCCAATGAATCTGTAAGCCTCAAGCGCTTCACTCGAAAGTGAGGCCATCATCGGACATAATTCGTAGCATACATGTGGAAAATACCTGAAGAGCGAATCGAATCGATTCAAGGATAGAAGGCAAGCGTGGTACGGCATTAGTGGTCTTCCCCTTGTAACCTGCCCCCCTTCAAACTAGACCGGATTCTGATTAGGCTTTTGGCGAATCCGGAAAGGAGGCAGGATGGGACGCAAATGATTAACGACTGAAGACATTATTGGGCATTTACGAACCGTGGAGATCGAGTCGGGGAAAGGGGTGTCGGTAAGCTCCAGTGCTTGAGGTAGGATTTCGAATGTCCGGGGAGACGGTCAGCCAGGCGCTTGATCGGGCACTGGGGAATGGCCCCCGACCCCGCTCCATCACTGTTGATCACGGCACGGAATTCCAATCGCGCGCATTGGAAGACTGGGCGTATCGGCACGGCATCAAATTGGATTTCATTCGCCCAGGCAAACCAGTCGAAAACGCCTTCATTGAATCCTTTAATGGACGGTTGCGAGATGAGTGCTTGAACGTCCACCAGTTCCAGTCGCTTGATGAAGCCCGAGCGATTATCGAAACGTGGCGGCTGGGCTATAATCAACATCGTCCGCATAGCACACTCGGGCACCTGACCCCGAATGAGCTTCTGCGACAACTGAACTTGCTTCGGTTTCGTGGACACTCCGACGCGTTAAAATAAACCAAAGGAGGACACGGCATGACCACGGGGCGATTGGCGGATGAGTTCAAAGAAGAAGCGGTCAAGCAGGTCATCGAACGGGGCTACTCCGTCAGCGATGTTGCCAAGCGCTTGGGGATTTCGGTGCAAAGTCTGTACAAGTGGGTGAAGGTGTCTAGCCCGAATGCCACGGATCGCTATGAGGCGGAGTTCAAAGAAGTTCGACGCGAGAATCTGACGCTAAAGGCCGACCTGCGCCGGGCGCAGGACGAGCGAGACATTTTAAAAAAAGCCGCCGCCTCCTTCGCGAACAACCCGGCGTGAGGTACGCGTTCATCTTCGAGCATCAGAACCGGTACGCGGTCCAGTCGATGTGTCGGCTAGTGGGGGTTGCGCGCAGTGGGTATGATGCCGGGGTGACGCGTCCCCCATCACAGCGAGCAAAAGACGGCCTGCGCGTATTAGGCCTCATTCGAGAATCGTATGAAGCGAGTGGTCGCACCTATGGCTCCCCCCGCATTCTCTGCGATTTGCGCGCAGTGGGAGAACGCGTGGGCAAGAACCGGATTGCCAAGCTCATGCAGCTTCACAATATCCGCACCCAGCGTGGATATAAAAAGCCAGGCATGCGTTATTCGAAGCCAGCAGTAGCGGCTCCCAATCGCCTACAGCAACAGTTTACAATAAACCGGCCCGATCGGGCGTGGGGGACCGACATCACGTATATTCGGACCTATGAAGGGTGGCTGTACCTGGCGGTGGTGATGGATCTCGCTTCTCGCCGAATCATTGGCTGGTCCATGAAGCCCACCTTGGCGAAGGAGATTGTGTTAGACGCCTTGCTGATGGCTATTTGGCGACGCCAGCCCAAGCAAGACGTCATTATTCACTCAGATCAGGGGTCGCCATACAGTAGTGACGAATGGACTCGGTTCTGTCAAACACATGGCCTGCTCTCGAGCATGAGTCGCCGAGGCAACGGTTATGATAACGCCGCGGGCGAATCATTTTTCGGAAGCCTGAAGAAGGAGAAAATCCGACGCCACAGGTTTAAAACTCGTGAAGCCGCACGAGCGGCAATCTTCGATTATATTGAGGTGTTTGATCATCGGGCGAGACGCCATCAGCACCTCGGAAATATCAGCCCAACAGCGTACGAGGAGCAGATGGCTGTTTCAGGGTGAGTGTCCACAGAAACGAGGGAAGTTCAAACTCTTCACTAACCTGTCCACGAAATCGGGGGAAGACCATAAATCATCATTGAACGCTGGAGCCAGGAGTATAATACGCATCGCCCGCATAGTGCCCTGGGGTATCGGCCACCGGCCACAGAGACCTGCACATTAACTGAACGGGTGGCTTAACCATTGGAGGTTGGTCATTCCCAAACAAGACTTTGTTAGCTGTTGCTACCCTGTTTTATCGATTTCCAATGGCTTAAATCTTTATTCATTAACTTTTGCAATTCATTTATTTCGAGATCTAACTTATTAACAATAATTTGCTTACATTCGGTCGTTAGCTGGGGTCGTTCTCTAAACGACCGTTTAGAATTACCTGTGATCACTTTCAAAACGCCCATCAAAAACTCACTACAACCTGTCGGCATAAACTCACGAAGCTTCCTCAAGGGAGACAGTAATTTATAATACTTGTAGTGTATTTTGTAATTGTGGGTCCCAATAGAAACATTAGAACAAACATTTTCATAATTTTGAAACTTGTCAAATTCAACCCCAAGGAATTCCGAGATGGTTTGTAATGTGCTTGTTCTTTTTTTGTTTAAATCATCAAATTCAATAATGAGAACATTATCTCGGCCGAACTTTTGTATATAAGGATTAACCTGAGTGTAATATCTGGTCGCGTCGATGAGAAGTCGACCTTTTCTTAGTATATCTTCTATTGAATAGTTGATATAGCCCATTTCATAACTATGCATATAATTTGAAACAATTCTATCAATGGGGTTTCTAACCATATATATAAACTTCATATCAGGATTGTATTCAAAGATATCATTCCATATCTCCAGATTTCTGAGGTGATAAGCAGAATAACTTACTGATGCTTCAAAATATAACACCCCATCTTTTTGATCAAATAGCTTTTCATAGTCTGGCAATTCCCTTTTCCAATTTTTTGAGAGACTGAAAAAATTCGGCTCTTTCTGACTTGACCCAACCATTGAAGGATGCGTTTTCAGTATATTAAACAATGTGCTGGTTGCACATTTCTGAGCCCCTATAATCATAAAATTAACTTTCATCTTTAGTCCTCCAAAAATGAGTTATTGTCAAATCTAGTGCCTGAAGAGTTGCTCACGTGGCGACTAAATCCGTGGTTGTTTCTTCGATCCCATCAGTAAATGGAATGCCCGCCACGACTTGTTCCACCGAAAAGCGTTTCCGCTTCATAGCATCCTCTCCTTTCCTTCATCAGGACGATTATGCCAACAAATTCGCGTTCTTTGTGGCCTAAAAAACAGGGGGCCGACCACAGAGGACCCTTAAGTTTTTTAATACATACCCGATTAGTACCCAGATCAGGGTTAATCCAATAATGCTAAAATGCTATATTAAAATGGGAGAAGGGGATGAAAAACTCACTTTATTTAAAAAAAATTTCATCTTTGCTAGGGGGATTATTATTAATCCTTACCACACTCGGGGCTAATACAGGCCAGGCCAGTATTTATTATGTTGCGTCGAACGGAGATGACTCAAGCACGGGCTCGGCCGCAGCTCCCTTTCGAACTATCAAACACGGGGTCTCTGTTTTGTCCGCTGGGGATACCCTATACGTGAAAGAGGGAACCTATAAGGAATACATTACCAATGATCCAGCCTTCAGTCAGCAAACATTCATCCCCAATGGAACATCCTGGGAGAAACCTGTGACTGTCGCAGCCAATCCAGGAGACACAGTCACTATCATACCCGGATCTGGCAAGGCGTTCTTTGTCATTACGGACGGGCAGGATAAGTACCTTATCATCGATGGCTTTATTATTGATGGCCAGAAAACCGCAATCCATGGATTCAAATTTGGAAACCGCACACAGCATGTTCGGGTACAAAATAGCGAAATCAAAAATTCGAAATATTCAGGAATCCTTGTTACCAGACCATCTAGCGATGCAGACAAATATGGAGCACCTAACGACACGTATCATGAGTTCATAAACTTGAATGTGCATCACAACGGATCGAGTTGGAGGGATCACGGATTTTATATTGAAACCAGTCGCAATTTAGTAGAAGGTTGTCATATCCATCACAATTCCGACTATGGTGGAAAGTTCTATATGAGCATGCAATATGGTGGAGGCGGAACAGCAAATCACAATATTCTCCGCTATAGCATCATCCACGACAATGGACAAAATACCACTATTCAATCTGTAGGTTTCCTGCTCTCATCAGGTATAGGTAATCAGGCCTACGGAAATATCGCCTACAATGAAGAGGTGGGGCTTAGTATCGGTGGCGATGCAACAGATTCCCTTCTTTACAATAATATTTCCTATAACAACAGTCTTTATGGCATAAAGGTGTTTGGCAGTCAGGGCGGTGGTAGAAATTCCATGGTCTACAATAATACCGTATACGGGAACCCCTTATATGGTATTGCTGTCAGAGATGGTGCGGAAAATACAAAACTTATAAATAATATCGCTTATAACAACGGGAACGGTAACATTTGGTTGCACCCTGGCGAATCTCCCGGAACTCACCAAGAGAATAACCTCCTAACAGACCCTAAGTTTGTTGACCCTTTAAAGAATGATTTCAAACTTCAATCAGGAAGTCCAGCTATCGATAGTGGCGTGAATATCCAGGAGGTCAAACTTGATTACTTTGGTGTTGAGCGGTATCAGGGCGAGGCGTATGACATAGGGGCAATTGAAAAGGTTCAAACAGAGGATTTGAACCCTCCTGCCACACCAGCGGATTTTAAAATCTTACAATAAATGGCTCCCTCTTTTTCATGAGCCATCGTCAATGCCGGCGTTTGAGTGTTCGCTTACGCGAAGACGTGTAAGCTTTCTTGAAGATTTCACAAACTCACGCCAGAAAAATCTACAGACCAATTGTCCGCTTGACGAGGAAGCTTACAATACTTGTTTAGAAGCTAGACAATGGTGGCATAACACCCATTCCTACATTCTTAAGAAACGTGCAAAAAGACTTCACTCAGGTACTGTAATTTCTTCCCGACGACTGTAGTATTCACAATAAATAAATTGTTTCTTTATGGCATCGAAAATTGAGAGTGTATGCTGCCCACCAAGGGAGGATATATCAGTGTTCAAGGATACGATATACCTGTCTGAAAATGCATAAAAAGCAAAAACCCACATTCTATATGCCTTAGCCGGGAAAAAATATCTTTCCCCATCGAGTGTCTCTATGAAATTTGGTCGTCCACTGAAATCAGTGCCAAAAAAGTGTTGGTTATTTACCGTAGCTGAAGCGGTATATCCTGCCAAATACTTTCTTATTCTCTTTTTAAACTTGATGTCATTCCCCTCTACGACCCACAGGTCCGTCAATTTTTTTTTATCACCGGTCGAAATAAGAATTTCGGATTCATTGAACAGGTGGATTGAATGTATATGCAAAACCCCCGACAGCTCGTTATAAAAATTATTTATCGTGCATGTCTCTTTACTAATTATAGCGACGGCTGCTGAGGCGTTTGTGAAGCCGTAGAGGCCTACAATTAATAAATTATTAATTTGAACGATGCTCTCAGATCTGCATTCTGTAAACTCAAGCGGCAAGGCTCTCATGTTATATTTGTCACCAAAAGATTCTATCAATTGATCTCTGGTAAAAAATGACCTTTCCTTATCCAAGGCTGCAACCGCTCTGACCATATTCATACATTCTTTAAGTTCATCATCGTTCCTCACGAATACTTGCGACGGCTTAAAAAACAACATGCAGTAAATGCCAAAAATGACTTCATCAACTCTACCTTGACGTATTATCAGAATAGTCGCCCTTATCAAATAGAAAGGATTTTTTGTCTTTTTGAATTCTGCAATATTTTGAGAAATTGACTTTTTATTCATTCAATATTCCTTGTAAAAACTTACGCTATAGGTAACTGGCCTTTCAGTTGTTGATTTTCCCTGTCTCATAGAAGTAAATGCCCCCCGGAACAACTGCGATTCAGCTTGTACCGATCGCTACAGGGCTGGACAAAGACGTTACCCGGCTACACGCCTTAACTATCCATACTTTTTCAAATACCTTGAGTCTTGATTAACCAAGTAAAGGCATGACTCGAAAACGGACTGCCCTGATCCCTATTCATGATTTCATGGCGCCCATAGTACTTAATATCCTCCTCCAGGGCGTCAAGACCAAACTGAACCCCTCTCAGGATAAACACAAACCAGACAACACTCAGCGCATCGCCCAATCCACTCAACCACGAGATACACCAACCCATAGGCCTAAGGGAGGTATACCACATCCACCGCCTACATGTTATTGACACAGGTGATCAGAAAATGACAAACCAAGTTGAGATAGACCTGATGGACAAAATGGCACTCAGTCGTCTTGTGCTTCTATAATAGAGAGTTTCAAGGTCCATAAGGCACTCAATGCCGCCACACGCCTGCGGCCCACTGTAAAAACCCTTCTTGTCGTAACGAAATTCGCAACACACAAGCTCCCGCAAAGCGCCACGCCATATGCAAGCGAACTAAACGAGTCATGTGGATACAGCACATCAATCTGACACTTCAGCTTGAGGTCCGTCTCCATGAGGCTTGCAAGCGAGCATGAGCGCTCAAGCAAAGGCCCAGCAAAAGATGACACTGACGAGTTACAGAAAGAGAGCCTGTAGCCTTAATTACGGTTTTACGCTCGTTCATCAGCAGAGGAGGCCGGCAGTCCAGTGTTCATTTCAACTAGACTATATACATGGTTAACCCAACCAAAAATGCCCGACACGAATATAACCAAGATGGAGAAAAATTTTTCGTATCATTGGAATAGACCAAGGTTCATCATCTGAATATTGCTGTATTTCTAAGCTAGTATTTTTAAGGGTTGCATACCACTGATTTTTCGATAAAAAACAAACGCCAATGCTAGCAGTATTTGCTCCCATTTTCTTAATTAGAGTTTTTATTGCTTTGGCCGATGTTAGGTGAAAAATTAGATAGCTAGGCAATTGATCAAATATAATACCGTCATACATATTTTCAAAAATGGATATTCTACCTTGCGAAGATAATAAAATTGCTGCGTCATTGAGAGTTTGAGATATGTTTTTACGAGATTCCCAGTATGAATCAGATACAAGATGATGTAATAGCCAATTTAGGCATACTAAATCATATTTTATATCTAACTGACTTAAATTTTTAACCGACTCACAAATTATCGTTTTACGCTCATTGGGTTCGTTTTTACTCAAAAGCAACTCTGAATTATCTAGTACTGTTACTCTACAGGATGGATAACTATTTAGTAACCTATCCGCAAACTTACCATTACCGCCTCCAACATCTAAACAACTAAAATCACCCTGCGGAAAATCTTTATCAATCTTATTTTTGATTATTTCCCACCTTCTATCATTAACATATTCTGTATCAAAGCTTTGAAGTTGTGAGTTATTAAGTTGTTTTAGTCTCATAGCTTTAAATGCCACCATTATTAAATTTTTAGGTTACCAATAAGCGTATTGAAATTGCCAGAGTGCCCTCCCATGGTTATTTTTGAAACCTTCATCATCGAAGAGTTCAGCTGCTCCGCTTCCTCAGGTCTGCGTCAGATAGACCCAGGCAAATCTCCGAAATTGAGAAATTACTCACGCTCTTTTTCCTCAGTCCATTATTACTGAACCGCTTTAACTTACATAGAGTCACTAATCATCCTCCACAAAGTCAGACAAGGGGGGGGGTAAGCTGCCTTCTCAAATTGTATCGGGATCTGATGCCCGATCGCTGAGTGCCGTCTCTGTCGATGGTAATACGTTTCGATGTAGTCAAAGATACGAGATTGGCTAGGCGCCGCGTCGTGCACCCCTCTCGATGAATGCGTTCGCCTTTCAACGTGTGAAAGAAGCTCTCCGTGATGGGGTTATCGGAGCAGGTGGCCTTGTGTCCCATACTACAACGTTGCCCCTTGTTCTCAAACAACCGCTGATAGCACATTGAGCGATATTGGCTCCCTCGATCCGAGTGGCGGATCGTGCCCTTAGGAAAACCGCGACGAAATACGGCCATAGTCAGAGTATCACAGACTAGGTGTTGCGTCATGCGTCGGTTCATCGCCCACCCCACAATGGCTCGTGAGTACAGGTCCATCACTACGGCCAGATACAGCCACCTCTCATCAGTCCACACATAGGTGATAGCACTGGTCCATTTCTGGTTCGTGGCCTCTGCGCGAAAGTCCTGCTTAAGCAAATCCGGCGCGCTCGGGTTTAAGTGCTTTGATTCGGTCGTGGCTTTAAATTTCTTGGCCTGAATTGCTTGCAAGTGTGAGGTCCGCATTCTTAGGGCAATGCGCTTCTCAGTGCACGGAAGGCCCTCATGGCGTAACGCCTGGGCAATTCGTGGCGCACCATTACATTGGCGGGGCTCAATAAAGATCTCGCGTATAAGTTTATCTAGGCCGTGATTCGCCCGCACGTGCTGATGCAAGCTACGTGCAAGCCAGTCATAATACCCACTTCGGGAGACGTTCAAGCCACGGCCCATGAGAGTGACCGGCTAGGCCTCCTTCTGTTTATCGAAGAATGGATATCTCAGGCACTTTCTCTGGCAAAGAAGGCCGTCGTTTTTTCAAGCTGTCTCGCTCCATGCGAGGCTGGTGGTTCTCGAATTCGAACTGATGGATACGCTGTTGCTCGGCAGGGCGCTTGCTTTTACCAGGAAAGGTTTCTGTTTGATAGGCTTTCAATTCCTCCTTCCACCGCCCAATCAACGCACCACTCAGGCCTAAACTGCAGCCAGCGGCGACACAACTGCAGCCCTGTTCCGTTACTAAAGCGACCGCTTCTTGCTTGAATGCCGAACTATGATGCCTACGTGTTCGATTCACTCAACACCTCATTTCGAATCAATATATAATTCTTAACCCGGTGTCCGAGATCATGGGTGAAGATCACACTGATCGCTTCCTAAGCGACATTGCCGGATTGCTGCAACCCTAAACGCGCATTACTAAAAGCACTTGCCATGCCCAATTGCGCACCCATGGCAGCTTAAGAATCCCCTTATCGATGGTTTCTAATATCCCAAACAGCGGCTTGAAAATCACGGTTCCTGTAAAAAAAGCCGCTAAAAGCGTTGCAAAATAGTAATACCGAACTTCCACTTTAGGAAATAGACTCTTAATCGTTTCTAAGTCTTTAACCAAAAGCGGATGCTCATCTTGGGACCGGATCTTGGGTGTGAACCTTCGATACAAGTTGATAAAAGGATTATGTCCTAACGGTTCGATAAAAACCGCATGCCCACCCGGTTGTAAAACCCTCTTAATCTCGCGTAGAGCACTCGCGAGGTGAAGATGGTGTAAAATACCTGACCCACAAATCAGGTTGAATTTTTCATCTAAGTCTAGCTGCTCGGCATTCATCTGCAAAAATTTAACATTAGATAACCCGAGTTTTAAGGCTAGATTGCTGGCTTCTTTTATGGCAACCGTCGATATATCAATTGCAGTGACCTCGGCTGCTCTTTCAGCCAAGAAAAAGGCAGCCCCACCCTTTCCACATCCGTACTCTAATACTTTTCCATGAGCAGAAAAATGTTGTAGTTGCTCTTGGTATTCTTTTTGAATTGAAGCCGCGATCTTATAAAAACGTCCGACCTTATTTTGCCTAAACGTGTCATCCGAAAACCGCTTATCGTGAAAATCTTGCTCCCTCTCTACTACTTTATTTGTCATGGTGGTTGCCCTTTTCTGTCTTGTAAACTTTTTTTCACCAAGCAATTTAAACAAGCTATCTACATGCGATTTGATCGTATCAAAAAATGAAGTGGTGCGGCAAAAACCCACAGAGAGAAGAGAGCATGAATGGCTTCATAATTTGAGAGCAATAACTAAGTAATTATCATGCGGTAAATTATGCAGACTCACTGCGTGATAGCATTGTTTAAATCAGAAATGAAGACGGTATTTCATTTTGGCCTTCCCTGAAGAGCACCAGTATTTTTTTGTAGTCTAAAAAACCACATTTTCTAAATTGATGTCGTTTTGGACCTAGTGTACTTTGCTTGGAACAGTAGGAACGGAATTATCGACCTCACCCTGAAGGGTTGTTTTATTTTTTTTATTTGGACTTAAATGCGGATAATTTCGTTCAGATAATATTGTGGAAAACACAACCATAAACCAGGGTGACATAAAGGGATAGGTGAGTATCATCATCTCAAGCATACTAAAGAGAAACAAGGGAAGCAGGAAAGGACTATTCCCGGATTTTCCTTTGTAAAAATGAAATGCTGCACGCGCTGCGCACCAAATATATCCTATGAAAAAAGCCAACGGAACCACGCCTGAGGACAGCCCGATGAAAAGAAAAGAATTGTGAGTGGCAGTTGGGACGACATGCCCCGGCCGAAGTATCGCAGCATTTGAAAGCCCGACACCTACCCACCAGGAATCCAGAAATCGGCTGAAAGCTTCTGCAAAAACATAGTTCCGGCCAGTATCTTCGGCACCACGTGCAAAATAATAAGCAATGATATTATCTGCCAGCCCTGATAAATAAACGATCCAAACAATTACCAAAAATCCGAGGACAGGTAGATAACTCCTTCTGAGAACCTTTTTAAAGGCCAATACCCCTGCCATGACAGACCCTAGGAGTGGACCACGACTTACTGTCCATCCCATAATTAAAAAACTAATTACTCCCCCTGCCCAAGAGGCAGACCTCACTATATTATTCTTGGCTTCCAATCCTGCAATCAGGAAATAAATAAAACAAAATCCAAACCACATGGCCAGTCCATTGGCAGTGCCTAGGCCTGTTCCTTTCTCTAACGTAAGTCGTGTGAATGTGTCTGTGGGGTCGTGGGTCACCATAAAGGGAATCGTACCAAGGCCGATAAAAAAGGCAACAATCGCAAAACGATGAAAAAATCCCCTTCGCACACAGAGTGATTGAATAACTACTAAGCGAATGGCCCATACAATAAAATAACGTATTTCCGTTGGGGCAAATAATGCCTCTTCATGTATCACCAATTGCACCAGAACAGTGGAAATCGCACAGCCAAGCGCAAGTGCGATTGGCCTGCACACCAAAATCGACAATTTTCCAAAATGTATTAAACATAAGGCAGCAATTGATGAATAGCTCACAAACTCGAATAAGGGAATCCTAACTAGGTTAAACAAGTCATTTACAACCACCGCATAAAAAGCATACTCCAAAAATAAAGGAGGAGCCTTCAGCAAACTCTTAGCCCTCATTTGCCCTCTATTAGGCCCGACTGTGTTTTGTTGTCCCCTCATTAGAAAAACTTTAGGCAAGAAAGTATAATGTCCCCCAACGCCTCTTGACATATAACTACTTTGCTCAAAATATGCTCCACGGATGCGACCCATACAAAGACGTAAGGGTTCTGATTTTGACTGTCCGGAAAGTCTAAATAGGGGCGATCAACTCTCCAATGTTCCCAAAGCTGCCACGGTTGATACGATTCTCCCCGAAGGCAGAATGAAGCAGAGATGGAACCGGACGCGAGCCAAAAGTACCGTTGGGGTTAGGTGTCATATATAGCCAAAGTAAACATTCCCAGCAATCTATTAACTTATTCCCAACCATCTTCTTCTTAAAGTCGAGGTTAAATTCCCAGTTTGAATACCCGTTGAAAATATGGCCTTTACCTTCAAAGTTTTGTTGGATGTCCCGATAATTTGAGTTCTCACCATTGGAAACAATCCAAATTATTCCGGTTTCTTTTACAAGGGGTTGTGCATCAGATGGGGAGAGATCGTTAGCACCAGGGCGAGTATGAATTAGAGTTGCATGAAACCAGGCCTGGACACCATTCCCGTCAGGACCGCGGTGGAGCAGGACAGGAAGAAGCTCTTTCGCATGCTCCTTTCCATTTGATAGTTCCTCTATCGAACTTACAAATCTGCACAGGTTATGCATCATCCCAGCCTGCGGCCCGGTAGGCAGCTAGAGTTTCGGATATGAAACGGTCCAATCCAAATTCCTTTTCGGCTTTTACACGACCTGCTTCTCCCATACGACGACACAATGCGATATCTTTAATCAGCACACCCATTCGTTGACTTAAAGTTGCCTGGTCCTCCCTACCCACCACAAATCCCGTTTTGCCGTCATCAATCAAAAAAGGGACATCACCGACATCGGTAGCCACTACGGCCCTTCCACAGGCCATGGCTTCAGTGACCACATTGGGACAACCTTCCCTGTCGGACGTGTGGGTCAAAAAATGTGAACCAGCCAGCAAATCGGCAATATCATTTCGATATCCAAGAAACTCAACACAGTCGGTTAGATCAAGGGCTTGCGATTGCGTCTCCAAACTGGAACGCAAAGGTCCCTCTCCCACGAACCGGACAAGAAAGTCGTGGCCACTGTGCCTAAGGTCAGCGGCAGCTCGCAGAAGTCGATCCCATCTTTTCCCCGGGAGAAGCGAACCTACGGCTAGGATTCTTGCCCTTTGAAAATCTGGCAATTTGACATTTTTGAACATTGTTAAATCCAACCCGTTTCGCACAACAAAGAGCTTTTTAGGGGAAAATATACCTCTAGTTTTTTTTACATTTTCAGCAGCCATGATGTTGTTACTAATATGAGTATTGGGCCATCCCGCAGACAATCGACCCAATAATATCCCTGCATTTTTCTTTTCCGTAATAAAATCGCTTTGTAAGGCCCCCACGGCCACAGCCCCCGTAAATAGCCCACCCCAATAAGCCCCAAAATTTGTATAAAAACTATACGAATGGATCACTTCAGGGGCGAGCTCTTTTACCATTCGACTAAACGTTAAAAGCTTCCTTACCGGCCCAAGGCCATGGGAAAGACCACGTACTTCAACGCCAAGTTCCCGGATTCGCTTGACATAGGTATCATTGTCTTGAAAGTTCCAAACCACAACCAACGGCAAATACCGCTTCCTATCTAATGCTTCAAGCAAACAAACCAGCTGTCGCTCTAATCCACCCGGACCAAGCTGTCCAACAAGATAAAGAATCCGACATTTCTTCTTAGTTATTTTTGAATGGTGCATAGTGCAATGCCCTGAAATGCCGGCTATATCTTTCTAAGGTCTCTTGGTTTTTTTCTGAGGGGGCATAATGTAAAACTTTTGACCAATCCTTGACACATTTTTTCAAGTTGCAGAGCTAGTGAATGGTTTTTCTGATGACTTGCTACGTACCGACCCACTTTTTCTTGAGGCTGACAACCCCAACAAAAATGCACCCATACCTGGTGGACTACACATCTCCCTTTCGAAGGCCATCTTCGAAAGCTCTAACCGCTGCAGCTTCGCCATGTGTTTGTGCCACATGTTGTCGTGCCCGAACAGCCATCCCATCACGAACATCTGGTGCTTGCATAAGCGCCTGAATTTCTTCAACGGTCTTATCAACGGTATTGGTCACACTTCCAAGACCTTTGTTTTCGATCACCCCATCGGGGTCGATTTTCAAACTCATCACAGGTGTGCCCAACGACCATGCCTCTAGAAACACACTTGGGAATCCCTCTCCGTCAGAGGTCGAGAGCAACATGGCAGCATCTTCGATGATTTTCAACGTTCGCATAGATGGCACGTGCCCCATATATTCGATATTTGGGAGAGCCTGCAACTCACGAATGATCCAATCGGTATATTCGACTGGAGTTCCTGGTGAAGACCCACCACACACGACAAAGCGCGTATGAGGCATCTTCCGAGCAACTTTTATAAGCAGGTCAGGCCGTTTTGGCTTCCGAAGCACCGCTACCCACGCCACATACGGCTCACGTTGAGAGTGGGGTTTCACGGAATTTCTCTGGCCAACGATTCCAGGAAGGATTGAGGCCTTTGCGCGCAAGTGAGGTGCCAGTTGGGAAAGTTGCCCTCCGTGCTGAACAAAGATCCTATCAGCCCACGATAACCCCCACGCATAAAGGATCCACCATCGAGACCGTCGAGTAAGAGCCTGGCGAGGATGAATATCGCAATCATGCATCGCGGAAAAAATCGTACGTACTCGTGCTAGCTTGGCTACCAGCCAGGCTGGTCCCAACCAATGGCTTGCGCATTGCCACTGCCACCAGTCGGGCCGCTCAGCCCGCAAAAACCGATACCATGAAAGTAGGGATGGTAGACCATCCCCATTCCCAATACCCACGAATTTCACTCCGTCAATTTCTCGGGACTCCTTATTCGGCAATGCTGTATGCACTCCAACGGTCACTGCCCAACCAGCCGAAACCAAGGCACGAGCCTGCAACCATTCATACCGTTCCGCACCACCGACTGCGGTAGGATCATTGGCTGCATACCCATATACAATATCGTTGACCAATACCAACTTCATAAGTCACACTCCCCCGCTAAACTCTCCGAAACATTGACTTATCTACGACAGCGGCTAAGGTTACATCCCGTTCAGGGGAAGGCTATTTTGGACAGAGACAGGAATAAGATGTTGCTCATGTAAGAATTCAAAAATTGTCTCAGCCGCTATCTGATGACCGATTTCGTTCCAGTGCCCCCTGCCTAAGCCGTATTTGCTGGAATCAAACCCGTGGAGATATCTTCCTGTTTTGATATGATACCCCTTTAATACTGGCAACAGCTTCAGGAACATGACCCCGTTGCGTATAGCAAATTTTTCAAGAAATTTATCGGGTTGTTCAAAGTCAAAAGAAACAGAGTGCTGCTTGATCACTTCTTGCTGAATCTCAAAATGAATTTGTTCAGGATTCGAAAGTGTGACCAGGACAAATTTTGCCCCATGCTGTTCCACCGAGTTTTTAAACTTTTGAATCCCGCCTTCTGTAATACCGAACGCTTGTTTCCAAAGAGGAGCAAGCTTGGTTAGGTAGATGTTCAGGTCGGAAAACTCATCTAAAACGCCTTCCCCTGCCTCTTTATCGCTTTGCAAGCGTTCCCTGATGTAATTTGCTTTGGATTGCTGTCTCAAAAGAAAAATTCTTTCAGACAGAAGACTGGCCAGATATGATTTTTGCTTAATAGCTTGAAAAATGCGCTTGGGAATGTTCAGCCCCTTCTGATACTCATCAATGAGAGAAGAATCTACGACAAGGTTTTCGTTCTCATCAAAACTAAAATAGAAAGCCAAACTCTCTCCGTTTAAAATCCTGGAATTGTTCCTGAAATCGTTGCCTGTGTAAAATGCAAGAAGGACCAAGTCCGGATCATACTGAACCCCGAAGTTCAAATATCTCATGTACGAATCGGCAGTGCCAAAGCCAGATTGCCCAAAATTCAATACTTCGAATTTTCTTGAGTCGGAGTTTTCATTGAGTTTTTTTTCTAGAAGAGCCGGAAAAGTCTTCTCAAGCGGGACTTGCAATCCTTCCGTGTAAGAGTCACCGAAAACCAGGATTCTGAACGTGCCCTTAGGCTTCCCATAGGTTCGCTCATAGTCCCGAAACCCATGTGCGTTGAAATATCCTTCTGAGAAACCCTCCTTCGAATGACGATAGTAGGCATGAGGGACACGGGTGGGTCCTTTACCATCAATGAAACGAATAGTGGATTTCGTATTGATTCCTAAAACTCCTAATGCAATTTCCATGGAAACTGAAAAAATAACTATTGCGCCGACAACGACTCCAAAGTTCACTGCAAAGTTCTTCCTGAAATTCATGGGATCGGGTTACCAAGATAGTCAAAGATTTTGAAAATCTGTCTTAGCCGAAGATCAACGGACAAGGGTTCCGTAGGAGAGCATATTTTAAATGGCATGCTAATAATTCCCTCACGGCTGAAGACCCTAGGGCCTTTAGCACCATAATGGGTTTCCGTGAATCCCAATCCTCGAAGCGTCCTTCGCAATTCTGTCAATGTTCATTCCTACCCCAGTCCCCTTTCTCAGGATTCTTTGCAGACCCATGCAACGAATACCTCCAAACATTTCCTTCATCAACATCATTTTCTCCGGACGATTTCTCCCGCCAAATTCATGGAAACCAGGACCGCATCTGAGTGAACCGGCCTTTCCGCTATGTCTCCCTCGAGGCGCGAATGAGGACCGGAGTTTAATTTTGCGCGGAGTATCGGGGACATGCCACGCTATGCTCCAAAAGACAGCGAATCGAGTAGTGAGCACTTGAAGCCCAATCTCATTAAGCAAATCGGCACGTAGAGGAGGACTCCGATTCTTGGACAAGTCGATAAGTGAAATTTCTGCTTCTCATTAGGCAGCTTCGGTACTCGTAGGATTCGCAAAATACACCGTATCGGGTGTCTGGTGGTTCAGTGCATGATGACGGCGTTCGGTGTTATAGAGCTGGAAATAGTCAGTCTGGCCAACTCGTAGAGCATAGGGTGAGTCAGAGGCCCGCAGATACACATCCTCGTAATTCACACTCCGCCACAACCGTTCGACCAACACATTATCGACCCACCGGCCTTTCCCCTCCATACTAATTTGCACTCCATGGACTTTGAGCATCCCCGTGAACGCTTCACGGGAATTTTGGGCCCCCTGGTCCGTGTTGAATATTTCCCGGATTCCGTAGCGTTCCAGAGACTCTACGAGGGCTTCAAGGAAAGCCTCGGTCTCCAGGGTATTTGAGACCCGCCAAACCAACACCTACCGCGAATACCAGTCCATGATCACCGTCAGATACATGAAGCCTTTCGCCATCGGAACGTAGCAGATATCGCTCGCCCAAACCTGATTGGATCGTTCAATATTCAATCCGCTCAACCGGTAAGGATGAATCTTGTGTCCCTTACCAGACAGACTCGTTTGGGGATTTGGATAGATGGCCCGGGATCCCATTTTTCTGGTTAGGCGCTGGAGGCGCTTCCGAATCACTCCGTAGCTTCTATGCTGAAGTTCGACGCTCAGCCGCCGCCCCCCGTAGAACGCCCTTTGCAGATAGAGCGCGTCGATCTGTCTCATCTGTTCGAGGTCAGGTTCCAAGACTGCCTGCGAAGGTGAATACGCACTTGAGCGGAAGCCCGCCAACAAGGTACACTGACGCATCACTGAGATTTCTTGCCTGACCTTGATCACGGCTTTGCTCTCACTCATCGACCGGGAGCGCACTAGCTAAAAAATCCTTCTCCCTCGTCAATTGGCCAATCTTGACATACAGCATCTGCTAAACCTGTACCTCGCCGATCACGTCTACCATACCGCCTCCAAATACGTGTTCGGCTTTCACCACGAGTTGTTTCTTCCAGTCTTGGATCTGATTCGGATTCACATCAAACTGTGGTGCAAGCTCGGCAAGAGTCCGATCACCCCCTTGACCGCAGCTAAAGCCACCTTCTCCTTAAACCCAGGGGAATGATTCCATCGAGATCGTCATTCCATCTTCTGCTCCTTTCGTTGAAAAGAAATATACCGCAGAAGATTCCACTTATCATCAGAGATTTTCTGGCCAAGGGTCTGGGTCCATTTCTGTTAATCACGGTCCTCTGTTTCACAATCCCGTGCAAGATTTTGGCGTTGGGACGCCACCGTGACGGAAGTCGTGAAAGCCGTCCACCCTGTTGTGCAAAGACTTTATCAGCCCATTCCAGACCCCAAGCCAAAAACGACCACAATCGATTCCATCAAACGGGCACGTGGCAGATCTGGACATCGCGATCATTTATGGCAGAAAATATCGTATTCACTCCAGTAAGCTTTACGACTGTAAACGCGTGGCCTAATGACTGATCAGAGCACTGCCACACCTCCAATCCGGCGATTCCCACACAAGAAACCCTGGATCATACAAGAAGGGAATGTAGACTGTTCCCAATACCGACGAATGTTACCCCATCGATTTTCGTTCGTCGTCAGAACTGGAGAGCCCTGTACAAAGCGACGTTTACAGTCCAACCTCTGATGTCAGAGCGTAGGCAACAAGCCATTGATTCCACTCCGAACCACCAATGGCAGACGAATCGCAGAAGGGATAAACCATAGACAACGTCATTAATATGGATAATTTTAACTGGCTGCTCATTCCCTGAAAATTTCCTAAATATTGGTGGAGCTAGATGTACATTGAATTATTGGTCGCATTCCCGTAAGGGCACGAACAAGAAGCTCAGTCTGGTGCTCTGCAGAATAAATTTTGCATGCAGCACGGTCAGGAACAAGAGAAGCCAGTGTTCCTGCCGACCAGGCATCGAGTAGCTCCCGTAAAACATTAACGATCTCTGAGGGTGAATCAATATCGGCAACTGTAGACACGCCAACACGATGAAGGATTTTGTTTGTTTCGTCCAGAGGGAGCACACCAAGGATCGGCCGACCTGCCTTTAAATAGCCGAAGATCTTGCTACCACGAAACTCGTTGCCTGGTAATGACTCAAGTCCGAGCAGTAAGAGTACATGGGCTTTCTGTTGAAGCCGAGCCACTTCGCTGGAAGAGACCACGCCCATAGTTTCAAGAATATCGGAAAGACCCATTTGCATGGCTTCATCCGCAAGCACCCTCGTTCCCTCACCAACAAAGAGAAGACGTAGTAATTTGGCATGGGCGGGAAAAGACTCTTTTAACACACAAAGCGCTTCAAGGAGGGTGTCATAACGATACGGTTTCAGCGTTCCTGTGTACAGGATCGTGCATTTATCCACGCCGGGTGCCGGACTAAATTTGTCAATTGGACCGTCGAAGCCATTCGGGATGATATGAATTTTTCTCCCATCCAAAGCGTCCGGATAGGCGCGGAGATAGCGTTCCGCAACGGAATCATACAACAAAACAACAGCCTGTGCCCCTTTGAAGACCCGGTGCATGATACGCCGGAAGGCGTGCCTCGCCCATACGGGTCTCCGAATCTCTGATTCGTAATAGTACAGACCCCAGGGGTCGCGCAGATCAAGCACATAGGGTATCCCGGTTTGCATTGATACTTTCTCTGCCACGACCCACGAAGAAATCGGGCCGGCGGTAGCCCAGATGACATCAGGGTGTTTGCGTGTGCACACCTTTACGGCCGCAGCGGTTGCGGGGCGAATCCAGGATTTTTGCATATCCGGGATGTACCAGCATGCTTCGGCTTTTCGAACAGCTTCCCGGATCCGAGTGCGAAAAGGCTTACAATGAGCAGCCCTGATTTTCTCAACTTCTTTGGCCGCCGCACCAGAAATTGTCTCTTCCAACTTGCGCGTCCTCCGTGCTAGAAAAGCCTGCCACGGGTCAATCCCACGAACGCGAATAAGTTCGGTCTCAGGAGGTATTCTGTTTTCAAGCTCGGGGTCATACCGCTCATAGCGATAGGGCTTCCCTGAAATCACCGAGGTACGCCAGCCCATTCTTGAAAGCCCACGGACGAAACGGAGAGGCCGATAGACTCCAGCATTCCCTTCCGGAGGAAAGAGGTATGCAATTATCAACACAGATTTCAGCGCCTGTTTCCCCTCAATCGAGAGGCCTCCTCTCGGCCTCTATCAGTGATATGACTTGATATTCCCCACAAATATCTTTTTATCCTCCAGCCCGCGATTGCGACCGGAATCGGAACGACACTGAGCGCCCATGGAAAGTGGTTCGGTGATCCGCCAGCCAAATTTTCCTTCACTCTGCGCTCCAAGCTCTTAAAGCCCGCTTCCAAGGATTCCGCTCTCTGATTCATCACCACATGGATATAGGAAAGTCCGCAGTAGGCATCGCTAAGCTGGCTATACCAAATCTCACTTGCTGCCAATTCAGCATATATCCACAATTTTGAAACGTTTTTTTCACCCTGCAATTACCTGCGCCGGCTCCCACAAGATATGAAGCCATGACTCCGCTTTTTGCAACCTACCATCGGATGGCAGCGATCTTATAGCGGGTCGAGAAACGTGGCCACCTGTCTTTGGCCTCAATAGACCGAATACTTTCGTCAAACAACCCCGTCTTTTCAAAGACTCTCTTCTTACCATCACCATAGAAGTTTGTATAACACCTTCAGCTACAAACATCCTAAAAGCTCGATCAGTAGGAATAGAGTCAGAAGACACAAGTTCCCGGTAAAATATTTTTTGAACATACAAAATGCTTCAAGGAGCGTGTCGACAGTTCCCTGCCCAACCTGAGAGATTGATACCCCTTGACGCCCTTCCTCAATCAGCAGTCATGGGTTGCTCCTGAAGTGTGCCGAGTTGTATGCCTCGGTCGCAAATCTCACGGTAAATGAAGGCTAGTTTGGCTGGCGTTCGTGACTCGCGAGCCCCGTGAAGATTAGATACCTGACGGTTGTAACGGGAGGCATCCATTTCATCCACAAGATTTGCCACGACCGCCATTAGTTCCTTTTGATCGCCGAACAAGTACCCGACATCTCCGTAGGTTTCAAATACTCTCTTAAAAATCGGCAGCTTAGTTGCAATTATAGGTATCTCCCATGCTATGGAATCCAATAGCGTCCCGCTTGGAGAGAGCTCATAATAGTCCAGATGGTAGGGCATGACAATGAAATGGAGCTGTTTGATCAGTTCGGTAAAATCTTCCCGACTCAGGCGCTCAAACCCCGGCTTTGTTGCCAAGAACTCCATCTCAGGCTTTGAGCTTGCAACCGATGCAAGTCTTCCAATTACATGAAATTCCGCTTGTCCAGGATATTTCTTGGATATTGCCGCCGCCAGATTCACAAACGCAGGGAAACCCTTCATCTCAGTCGCCCACCCTAGGAACCCAAACCGAATTGGTCGACTTAGCCTATGCCTTCCTTCTCTTCCCTCATTGGGTGGGAGCGGATGCTCCAAGACCTCAATGTTGCCGGCCAATGATGGAAGTCTTTTCAGAATTTGCTCCCGTATCCCTTCTTCCAACAGTAGAAACTTAATCGAAGACCCTCCGAACAGGGTCAACGCAGTTTTCATCTCCTGGAACCTACGCAGTGGGTGCCGATGACGCCTTCCAATGACTCCGCTCTTGAGATTACCATGAAGGAACGCCTGAACCCGAATGTTTAGGAACCCCAGCCGCTTCATGAATTTCATTGCTATAATGAGAGAGGAATCTGCCGCAGTAAAAACGAGACGGCCAGTGGCATTGTGCGGTAATTGTCTTAGTACATAATTGAGGTTTTTTATGTCCGACACTAAACGAATGAAGTAATTAGTCTGCCGAGAGCAGGGAACAATTGCTTCCCAAGCAACAGATGAAGCTATTAATGGGCCGACTTGCTTCCGAACTTGCTCCACATGTTCGTGCTCGCCAAAAAACGCGATTTCTTCATCGGGATAAGCGAGCCGGATTATCTCTACCACCCCCGCATTGAAGGGGACATGAGCACCCTCTCGATGCAAAAACTCGCACACTCCAACCATGTTGATCTTTGCCTCTGAAGCTTTTTGTCCCGGCATATGTGACTCGGCAGGAAGCGTTCTTTTCATTCTACAACAGTCGACGCATTAACCTTTCGCGTTTTCAGTCTTTCATAGTAACAACGCCACCTTACTCTCAATATCTCCCCCACATCTTCACAAACCAAATACTAACTTTAACAGGCGCAAAATCTGGTGTTTACTACTGAGCAATGTTACCTTGACCTATAGGAGTCGAAAAGAGGGTACCATGAGTTTTCCCGTATGTGAATGGGCCTGGTGATGTTACAGTCCGTAGATGACCTATACTGATACAGCCTATGGGATCTAAGGGTTTAACTATCAGTGCATCAGGTGCATCACTACAGTATTATCACAATCATCGGCAAGCGAAAAGACCGTCGGGCTCCCGGAAAATAAAAGATTGGCATAACCTAACGTTATCTAAATCACGGAAAGAAACCTTCTGAACGACTGCTTAAGAAACTAGCAAGCGTCGAATATAACTCAACCCCAATAAAAAAGGAGGAGTTTTTGCATGCGGATTTTGATTACAGGTGGAGCTGGATTTCTTGGAAGCCACATATCCGATCTTCTCATTAAACAAGGCCATACAGTCATTGGCATGGACAACTTTATTACCGGTCGAGCGGAAAACATTGCTCATCTCTTAGGGCATGAACGCTTTACTTTTATTAAATATAACGTCTGCGACTACTTACATGTGGATGGAACATTGGATGCGGTCATGCACTTTGCGTCCCCGGCAAGCCCACAGGATTACTTGGAATACCCCATAGCCACCATGAAGGTTGGAGCGCTTGGAACCCACAAAGCTTTAGGCTTGGCCAAAGCAAAAGGAGCCAGGTTCTTGCTGGCCAGCACCTCTGAGGTCTATGGAGATCCGCTCGTCAATCCTCAACCGGAATCTTATTGGGGAAACGTAAATCCCATTAGTCCACGAGGCGTGTATGATGAGGCAAAACGATTTGGAGAAGCCCTCACCACCGCATACCATACCTACCATGGACTCGACACCAGAATTGTGCGAATTTTTAATACCTTTGGACCTCGGATGCGGCCGAAAGATGGTCGGGTCGTCTCGAACTTTATTGTACAAGCACTACGAAATCATTCTTTAACTGTTTATGGAGACGGATCTCAAACCCGTAGTTTTTGCTATGCCGATGATCTTGTTCGAGGCATTGTTGCCTTGCTTTTGGCCCCTAAGGAAAGTACCGAAAATGGCCGCAATATTCATTATCCCGTCAATATTGGCAATCCTCGAGAACTTACTGTTCTCAAAATTGCTAAGATGGTGTTGAACCAAACCAGGTCAAAGAGTACCATTGAGTACTATCCTTTACCTACTGATGACCCAAAAGTACGCCGACCGGATATTCAGAGGGCGAAAACCCTTTTGAATTGGGAACCTCAGGTCACACTTGAGGAGGGACTCACCAAAACAATTGCCTATTTCCAAGCGCTCGTCTAGCCTCATTAGAGAGCAAAACTGATAGGGCAAACGGTTGGTGACGAGATCAGAATATACTCAACTGTCTGCTTGACGGGAAGCTTACACGGCCAGCGGCTGTACAATTATACCCATGCTCCATAACTAATGCCACAGTTTCTCCCTTGAATCCTAGACTAGGATGCCTGCGGTTTCGCTTCATTTAATACCTCGCTTCGAATCAGTTTAGAATTCTAAACTCGGTATCCGGTATCTTAAGGGACGCTCAAAGCAAGTCCAGTGAACCTTATTTAAGTTGATGACATATCAGATCTTTAAGATCTATTATCCTATTAGGCCAAGAATTTTCCAATGCCTTCATTTTTCTCTTCAGAATTTCTTCCTCGTTTTGATGACCTAGGGCACTTTCTAATTTTTCTAAAAAAGCTGAAGGGCTTTCCGCGATCAAAATCAATTCTTGCAAATCCCGAGCTCCGCCAATATCGGTACTCACTACTGGCTTGCCCATGGCAAGAAAATCATGAAACTTCAACAGGTCGTTTCCTTTGGTATGAGCATTGACTAAAAAAGGGACAATGGCTACATCAAAATATCGTATATAGCAGGGAAGATCTTGATAACTCACTGCTTCAATCATATGAACATTATGATATTTGGCATATCGTTCCACAAAATTCTGATGAGTAGGCCCAACAAACAAGTACTGCCACAATGGCCTCTTTTGAATGAGAAAATCAAGAAAGGAAGTATCAATTCTACTGAAACTGACCATGCCACTATAGCCAATTATAGGCTTGTTAAATTCCTTTATCTTTTCAAGAAACTGTATAGGGGGGTAATGTTTTCGATCAAAATTCCCATAGTTTGTAGCGTTCCTAATAACCTGAATATTGGAATTCAGATGAGAGTATTTTTCTTTTATATGGGCATTAACCGACAATACCACGTCTGCCGCTCTTGCGTACTTCTCGGAATTATGACGAAATAATGCCTTAGTTGATTCGTCATATCCCAATTCAGCAAAGTCATCCGAAAAATCGAAGAAACTTAACGCAGCCTGTTCCAATAAAGCATCAATGATCAATGGCGAACGAATATTGGGACAGTTCATAAACAATATATAAGGCCTTCCACGGTTGAGTTGCCGAATGATCTTCAAAAAAAGGCAATCTTCGATTTTTCTGTTAATTGGAAATTTAGTTTTTAACGGAAGAAAAGTCACAGGCTGGAATACGGCAACTTTTGGAAGAACTTCCCGCAGAAAAACACGCTTACTTACCACAGGAAAAACTGTTTTTTGTGGGTTCGTCGGAACGAAAATGCTCCTAATAGATATTATCGGATTTACAAAAATGACCCTACTAATAAAATCACATTTTGATATTTCAGCCATCATACTTTGATTTCGCTTCCACATACCGCTCCAAGGCATAAATCCAAAACAGATAATATTGTACCTGGCTTTGATGGTTTCGTTCATTCTTGCCCCAGACTCCCTTTTACAAGCAAAGCCTATTCACTTTTCATTTTTATTTCGAATTGATATCCAAAAAGGAATGTTCCAAAAGAGAAATATCATTTAATTTAAAAAAATTAAATTTAGGGGCTGCCCTAGATAGCTAAACCATTGCCTGCCTTACCCAATGGTTTAATTGAGTGAGTTGGCGTTGTGGATTCGGTGCCTTACACCGTCATTCACATTCCTTCAAGAACATTCCGTGGCACCCCATTGAACTTTCGCAAATGCCCATTCTCTTAGCTTAAGAAATTTTCGATGCCCTTGATGAGCTTGCGTTTCTTCGCAAATCGTTTAGAACGATTAATTCGGTAGTGTTTAATTTCTGATAAAACCAACACATTATACGATCGATCGGTGTCCGTATAGACAATGCTATCGAGCACAATACGATTTTGCATGAGGCCCAGCAATGTGCTGGCCGTGGCATCAGGAATGACTTGAGTGTAGACGCGCCCTCCTCGTTTCAAGATACCAAAGACGGGGACCTTTCCGGCCGCTCCTCGTCCCCGCTTACCTTTCCGGAGACCACCACAATAACTTTCGTTGACTTCGATGGCACCAGCACGTGGCATTTTTTCGGCAAGTGCTTCCGTGATAATCATGCGTAACCGCAAAAAGTAATAGGCAGCCGTGTTCTTATTCACGCCGACAAGAGCAGCTGCGGTGCGTGCCGTAGTTCAGTAAGCTTCCCCGTCAATCGGGCCAGTTTCCTAGGATTTATTCGGCTTTTGCGCATCCAGCTACCCTAAAATAACCCTCGTTATCTAGGACAGCCCATGAATTTATATACCAGGTACAGTCAGAAAAGTTCTTTCCCGATTAAGGAATAAATGAAAATTGCTTTAAACTTTTCATATTATTGACTGCACTGAGGAATTTTTGAGCCCCCCCAGGTTCTAATGCGCAACCCTATGGGTTTTTCAAAATACTGGAACGACAAATAAGAGCAGAGTGTGGTACCCAAAAAAATTAAAACCAGCTTGACAAAAGGAGATCCTGCCAAGGGCATTGCATGCTCTAAAATTGGTGAATGCAATAGATAAAATCCATAGGATATTCCTCCAAAAAGAACAAATGGTTTCCACCTAAGAAAGCCCAAGGTTTTAGACTCGAGGAGTGCACACCAAAAGACTCCATAAATGAGCCCCCACGTTACTGGATCTAGCCATGTTCGAAAATAAAGGTCAGGAATCACATACAATCCGAAATATTTTCGATACCAGGGAAGATTCATGAGCATAAGAATCAATAAAGGCATTCCAGCATAATCTGCGATTTCCTTCAATTTCTTCGTTTTTCTAATCTTACTAAAAGCCAATGATGTGGCCACTCCAATGAAGAATGAAAATAAATACTTAGAATTAGTGCCAATAACTTTATAATGAGTAACCGAATATAAAATTGTTGGCATACAGACAAGGAAGCCAAAAAACCAGATTGCCCATTTTGACACCCTCTGATAAAGCCACCAAAATACCATGAAGATAACGTAAAATTGAACCTCAACAGGTACGGACCAAGGCGCATAGGGCGATTTAACGAAAAATAATGCTAACAGGAAAACCTTTAACTCTTGATAATTATAATAAAACTCTTCAAAAAAATAATTGGAAATCACAAATGAAAAAACTACCAAGCTCAAATAAAGAGGGAAAATTCGCCCTACGCGAGCGAAAGCATAATGGCAGACGTTTTCAAAAAGGAGTTCTCGACCCAAATACAGGTGTGCCATCAAAAATCCACTCAGGAGGAAAAAAATCATTAATCCAATTTGCCCGAATCCTTGCCCCAAGTAATTTGGCAAATATCCTCTGTTTGCTGCGTGCGAAATGAAAACAATCAGTGCCGCCAATCCTCTCAACCCAGACAGGTGTTGAATTTCCAAACTAGAAGAGACTGTCAAAATTATAGCCTTACATTTAAGTTGTCAAAACACAAAATGGCAAAATGCTTATTCTGTGGTACGGCCTAACCGTAAGAGAATAATTCCATTCAGAAAATTTCAAAGGAATTACGACAGGAATTGTTCATATAAGCCTATAAGCTGATCATTTAATTTATTGGCATCATAATTCTCTCGAATGAAACGATTTCCAGCTTTTCCCATATTCGTCCAAATCTCTGGATGATCGACCAGGTATGTCAACCTATCGGCTAAAGAATCTACATCTCGTTCCTTAACAAGAAACCCTGAAACACCGTCGTCGACTAGTTCAGGAATACCGCCGTGGTGCGTGCCAACTACTGGCAAACCCAAAGCCATGGCCTCCTTGAGGACATTGGGGATCCCTTCCTGATCACCATTTGTTGCAGTAATACTTGGTGCAAGCAAAATGTGCATGCTCTGCAACAAGTGTATTACTTCGTCCTGATCCCTCCACCCTAACAACTGGGCGTGATTTTCAATGCCAAGATCTTTAATCAAACATTCTAAATCACCATGTAACGGACCATCTCCAACTACAAAATAATTGATATTTTTCCCCGCCTCGACCAGCTTTGAAATTGCTTCAAGAGCGTACCTGACCCCTTTTTTCTCAACCAACCTTCCAATCGTCACAATTTTCGTCGGCTCGCTCCCGAGGGATACTCTTCTCTCAGAATACCTAAACTTTTCGCAATCAATTCCCGAAGGAATGATAACAATTTTATTTTCTTGACAACCTTCTTCCATAATTCGCCTCTTTAGAGAGAGGCTCACTGGGCAAAAAATGTCACCCTCCTGGAACAATTCATCGTAAACTCCAGTCCTATCCTTCAAATATTTGGATGCATCAGCCCCACGAAACGATGTGACCAGCTTCGTGCTACCTCCAATAATTTGCTTTACAAGTAGGGCCTGAGGGCCAAGCATACCAAACTGACAATGGATAATGTCGTAGGGCTCGTTCTGCAGAAAGGGAAGAATTTGATAAAACAATCTTAAAGATAAAGCTTTTCGTCCATATTTAAATATATTTAAAGAATTAAAAATGGCTTTGGGATTTCCCTTTAAGCTTTCCGCTATGTAGCCCAAACATGTTAAAATTCTGCATAAAAAATTTTGAGGAATAATAAGAGGATAATGGCTTCGTTCTAACAACTGATATCTTTTCACGATCTCATGAATTTTAATATCTCCTCTTTTTTTCTCAGCAAATATATCCACCGAATGGCCTCGGTCAATAAGCCCCTTAATTTGGTTAAGCACAAATGTTTGGGATAACGATGGAAACTCATTAACTATAAAGGCAATTTTCATAAAAAGGCCTAAACGAACTGCCTGCGCCATAAGTAGCAGAGCATTCAATGATTCCTTACTTACAGATCTTTTTAAGGAAACCCAGGAACAAAGCACGGGGCTGGGAGGCCATCAACCCCTTTGGAAAGACTTGATCAGGCTCCCATGTTTACTGGAAAGATTAACCTGATCTTTGCATTTAAGGCACAAAAAAATTTTTAATATAAAGCGCCAATTTATAAAATAAATTACTGGTAATATACCTCTTTACCGAAGGAGGAAGGGCATGAAAATTAAACGATTTGTAGACGAGCCAATAGGAGTACCATCTCTTAATTGGCGATTGGATTTTCGACGCAAGGCGGTAATTTTTATTACAAAAATAAGACTTTCCCTTTGTTCGTATTAAATCTTTTTTTTCCGATGCCAAATGACACATTACATCCAGCAGGAAAAGACTATCTTCACACCATGCTCGAATGGGGACAGATGAACCCATATTATGGCCATGTCTTCGATAGCTGGCTTTTACGTCACGAATGGTTATACTACCAAACATTTTCGATAACCTAATTTCTGCTACGACATCTTCATACATATTGGTTTTTGAATATAATCCACCAATTTCACGAAGTTTTTTTGTATTAAATAATGTACTGCAAAAATACAAAGGCACTTTCCCATCAAACCAGGCTAAAATAAATTCTTCAGTGGAAAGCCCCATACCCTGATTGGGACACTCGAACAAGATATTGCCTTTGGAATCAATTTCTCGAGCCCCTGTAAAAACAACGCCTGCATTATCATTTCCCTTATTCATTGCCTTCATACAGACTTCGATAAAGTCCGAGTCAATCTGATCGTCATCGAAGAAGAGAAGAAAAAATTTACCAGTGGCTTGGGCTAGGCAAAAATTCGCATTATTATTGGATCCAATATTTTTTTCTTGTTGAAAAAATTTAATACGAGGGTCATTGAAACTTTTGACTACTGCCGTTGTATTATCAGTGGAACAATTATCGGAAACTAGAATCTCAATATTTGAATAGGTTTGATTAAGCGCACTTTGAATGGCTTGGGGAAGATAACTCTCTGCACGATTGTATGTCGGAATAGCAATGGTAACTAATGGCTCCATATAATTCACCGGCTTTCATTTACCTATTGCCGAGATTCGCGTCTAAACATACAACTGACAAGTCAGCTATGCCCACGATCCTCGAAGTCTCTAACTGTTGAGGAAAACTTTTCATTTTTTTATTTATTTATTGGAATCTGGCGATTTTTTCCTAGTCGACTTGCTAGCACAGATAGGCTTTCATCAAGGGGAGCAACATACGCATTAGCGGTTTAGGGAGTTAAAACAAGATAATGTCGTAGCAGATTGGAGTACCTCGATAGATCTTTTCCCTTGTGCTAAAAAGAAATTGAACGCCAGGCTTATCCTTGAACGGAGAATCTCCTAATGCCATTCTGAAAAATTTAATTAATTATGTTGCCTCCTATTGACCTGAACAATATGGAATTAGATGATCACATCTGAAACTTTGGTGCCAACTCAAATTTACCAGTCAGTATTTCTTCGTATTCATTGAACACCTCAATATATTTCAAAATATTATCCATGATATTTAAATTCTTATCTGTCCCTTCCCGCTCAACCTCCTTACAGACTTGCTCAATGTAATATACCCATCGATACACTTTCTCTAACTTCGTTACATTTTCAAAAGTCTTAATCCCTTTCTTATCTAAACTGGAGTTGAAAAGCGGCATCGCTTCATTTATCTCAGACACCAGAATCCTTGCGGGGACTTTCCGACTAACCGAACGATAGAAAAAATAACTGTACACATCAAATAGTGCACTACGGAAACCCGCACCCTCCCAATCAATTACTTTCAGCCCAGTTTCTGTATTCAACATATTTGCAGGGCAAAAATCTCCATGCGTCAATACCAGGAACACTGAACAGGGGCCTTCAGATCGCAAGCGATCCATCATGGATTCCAGAAATGTCTTGATTTTCTTATATTCTTTTATGGTGGCACCATTCCTCGCCAAACCACTTAATTCTAAAACTTGCACAGTCTCCTCTATGTACTGACTCACATTTTTAGATATCGGCGGTTGAAATAAAACCAAGATATTGATATAGGGAATTAATTGCTTGGAAAACTTTTCCAAAACAGCCTCAGAATCCATTGGCGTACCTGAGGAGTCAAGAGAACCACTAAAATAACTTTCTTCGAACCATCTGCCTTCAATGCTCCACCTTTTCAAGGATGGCGCAAAATCAAGGGTTGAGATTAATTTCAACCGCTCTACTTCACTACGAATAGCGGACATGGCAACATCGGGATCAAACACTTTAATCACTAAGCTTCTCCGAAGATTAAATATTTTATACCCCCTATGAACAGGCACACAAATTTGTCCATAGAAAGGCAGCTTAATAGAAGAAGCCACCTTTTGTCTTTTATACTTATACGCCACAAAAATTATTAAGTAGAAAATATTTTTCCGCATCAACTTCGCATTACTCAATAACCAGTTTCTTGCAACTCCAAAAGAAAATCTAGGCGATACTCCCCTAAAAATAGGTCGCAGAACATTTCTTTTAAAAAAAAGAATCCAAGCAAAAGTCGCGACGCTTTGCTCGAGACAAACGAATCGTTTTTTATGGCTCTCGATTTTCACATACTGGAACATTGTCATCATCAAAACCCTTTACAACCCCAAGCTCCTCCACAATCCTCCCAAAGCAGGAAAGTGTAAGCTTCCCCATCAAGCGAACAGGTCATAAATAGATTTTTCCGGTTTTAGTTTCTGATAGAGACAAGGAGCTGATCCCTGTAGCGCTTCATGTGTACGGTATTCATTATAGATGGTGATCCACTCTGCCGTGAATTCTCCCACTTCATCTAGGCTCCGAAATACGTAGAGACTCAAGACTTCGTTTCGATAAGTCCGATTGAATCGTTCAATGAAGGCATTCTGCGTGGGACGCCACGGTTGAATGTAGAAGAACAATACCCTATTGGCTTTCCCTCAATCTTGGGGGTCTGAGCGAGAAATTCTGGTCCGTAACCCACTCGAATCATATGCGGTAACTCCCGCTCAGTTTTCCAACGTTCCAAAATCCGAATCACCCGCTCCGCACGCAACGATGTATCAATCTCAATCCCGAGGGCTTCTCGCTTGAAGTCATCAATAAGATTGAAGATCCGAAATCGTGAGCCGTGATACAGTGCATCACTCCTGAAGTCCCCTGACCAGACTTCGTTCGGCCCCTCTGGCTCAAACACCGGGAGAGAGGGCCGTTTCGGAAGTCGGCGTTTCGTCCAACGAGGTTGATTGAGCCCCAATTGCCGATAGATGGGATAAATGTGCTTATGGTTCCAGGGATGACCCAACGTTCGTAACCGATTGAGGTCTTTCCACACGCCCCATCGCGGATGCGCCTGCACTAACTCATTCAGGGCCTCAATCACATCCCGATCAAGGCTAGCCCAATGACGTGGAGCCTGGTAATACGCCGATCGAGGCAACTTAAGAGCCGTACACTCTCGAACAATGGAGAGGCCATGGAATTCTTGCATGGTGTGGGTTGCTTCTCGTTTCTCGGTCGGCACTAGAGTTTTTTTCGATCAAGTCCTGGAGCGCCAGGTTTTCGAAGGCCAGATCAGCATACATGCGTTTGAGCTTCGCCAATTCGCTCTCGGTCTCCTTCAGTCGTTTGAGGTCCGAGGCTTCTAGTCCACCGCACTTGGCCTTCCAGTTGTAATACGTGGCTTCGCTAATCCCATGCTCCCGACACAGACTTTTGACTTTGATCCCGGCAGCGGCTTGTTTCAAGATGGCGACAATTTGGGTTTCACTGAATCGACTTGTTTTCATAAGAACCTCCTGGTGAATTCTGCCAGAAAGCTCTACTTTTGGTCTGTCCAATTTTTAGGGAGGCTTACGTGCCTCCTACCCTCTGTCCCAGACAAACCTTGCCTAGATGATCTTCATGGACTGAAGAAAGGGAAATTTTTCACGAACTTCAATAACCTCAGGAGGATGAATATCTCCAATTAAGAGTTCTTCTGTGCTCCCCGCAGAAAACAATTCCTGCCCTAACGGACCAAAAATTTTTGAATTACCCGAATAGTCAATCCCATTACCATCTCTACCTGTACGATTGACGCCAATGACAAAACATTGATTTTCAATGGCCCTCGCCTTCAGCAATGACTCCCAATGTTCCATCCGAGTAGAAGGCCAATTGGCTAATACAAAAATAGCTTGAACTTTTTTGGCAACTTTCCTGAAAACCTCGGGAAACCTCAAATCAAAACATATAAACATACTTGAGGAAAGTCCTTCGATATTAAATGTTACCACCTTATTGCCGGCCGAATAAAATTGATCCTCCATTGCGTAAGCAAACAAGTGAATTTTCGTAAAATTCGCCACACTTTTTCCTTTTCGATTATAGACAAAACTCTGATTCAGTCCCTTGGTACCTTCAGGGCCTATTATGGTAAACCCAGCAATAATATTAATGTCATATCGCACGGCTTGAATAGCCAGGAATTTTGCAGTTTCCCCGTTCTTTTTCTCTGCGATGGAAGGAATATTCATCGAAAACCCAGTGTTGAACATTTCCGGAAAAACCACAACGTCACATTTATTTTGTGATGCCTTTTCTATGAAACGTTCCGCAATTTTGAAATTCTCACTTTTCTCCTCCCATTGAATATTAATTTGTGCCAAGCCAATACGCATAATCTTCAAAAAATGCCTAGGTTAAAAAATAAAGGTAACATGGAGGGCTTCACGCCAATGACCTTCTGGATAAATGTAAAACCTCTAAAAGAAATACATTATTTTACGACAAATTCCTAAAATACCTTAAATACTGAAAAAATTTTTGGACGTCAAAATTGCCAATTCCCTAATCCTCCCCTTCGATTCCGTAAGCTATTATCAAAGAGGGCCTCGAATTCACTAGTCACGCGCCCCCTGAACCTCTGGAATATTGCCTGTCACCATCGGCCAATGGGATCTTCACGATAATATAGTTCCGCCCTTTCTTTGAGCCTATCATCAGCTTGTTTCGACATGGCGACAATTCAACTTTCACTGAATCGAGTCCGTTTCATAAGAACTTTCTGGGGCATTCTTCCAGAAGGCTCTACGTTTGGTCTGTCCGCGATAGGGGGAAGCTTACAGCCGTGTTAAGCCGGCCAACCAAAATTTTTACCGGTAAGTTCATAGAGCCGACGATTGTGTGGCCTATAAAACGCTTCCAAGCGTTCTTTTGTCGCATCACTTATTTTGCTTTCATAGTTTCCAATATTTTTGAAAACCGAGCAATCGAATTCAAAGTCTGGCAACTCCAGAAATTCTAAAACTTTCTTAAGTTGAATAGCTGGATCTGCAAAAAACTCCTCACTGCTAATTATATGAATTTGATCTTTAGGATAATATTGGTACCAACGTTCTAATTGTTCAAAGTAAAGTCCGCGGGTGATATAACTTCGCTGTTGGTTTTTGGCGTATCCCTTAATATCATTCATTAGTTCAGGAGGAATTTCTACTGGCGATTGTGCAATAGCCTCTTCAAAGGATAAAGGTTCCCTCCCCGGAAATTTTTTATAATGTTGATATTGGGAAAATGCGCGATCAATTGGATTTCGAAACATGGCAATTAATTTCGCATGCGGAAGTAGTTCATGGACAAGTTTCGGCATGAATGGCTGGTTCATATTTGGAGTCGCTTCACCAGAAATTGGCGAATAGCCTAGTTGTCTTTCTAGAAACTTCCTATAAGAGTTAGTTGGAAAATGCCTGAGATACCAATTCTGGCCTCGAAACTGATTTTCCGGATGACCGAAATAATGCACTTCCTTTCTTTCTGCTGAAATTATTCCTGGATGTTGCGTCAAATAGGCATAGAGTGAGGTTGTACCACATTTTTGCGCACCAATGACAAAGAATTCAGGAACCGGGATGCTTTGAAATGCCTTGCGGTACTTTCTTACCGATGAAATTATATTTCCGATCATTTTTTTCATAATTTAGTCTAGGAGGTTAGAAAAAGACATCTCTGAAAATATGATGGAGAGACGGATTAGGACCAACTCAACGTCTCCCAACACGGCTTGTTCGACCTGTTTGTACGAGCAACTCACTATATCCGTGGCTCTTGCTCCAACGTCCAATTAGGGGGGGGGGGGATCGGTATTATAAAAAATGGTAAAGCTTGTTAGGCCAGGCCACAACGCGGCTAGTGTTTCATCTCTTCGCAAGAAAACGTCCTCCTCATGCACATTGCATAGTGATAGAAAATTAGAACTTCCTTAAAAATCAAACTTGACGAATATTCCATTTCATAAAAGTCGTTAAAAGCGTTTTGAGCAGTTCGCATCACATGCAAGTACCGGTTCTGATCAACGAGAGCCTTAGTTGTGTGATTCATAGACATCGCTTCAATCATGACCGAGGCTTGTGGTGAGAAGGATGCATTTCTGGCTGGCACACGAACTGTTTTGCCCAAAAACTGTTTCTATGGGTATTCACTGCTAATACAGCGTCATTTTAGATGTTGTGACCATTGCTACTATAAATCAAATATCGAACAAGTGTGCCTATGAGGCTGGATTCTGAGAAGAAAGACTACTAAGAAATTGAAACCATCTCTGTGAATCATACACCTCAGTTTCTATCGATCCAAACAAATGAACGGGAGCAATACGTAATCCAAGATTCAGGGGTGCCTCATTTTATCACATCTCAAAAAAACTTCATGCTCATAGCGAAATTTCCTTTAAGGCAAAAGAGAGATGCCGATGATTTTCATGAGTCAAATAGGCAATCCCCCAATTGTTTTTTGTACAAAATTCATGAACAGCTTCAATAACGCCATATCGAACTTTGCCTCGAGAGGTAACCGTAATAAAATCATGGCCGCAAATAAGTCCCCCGACTTTCACCTTTTTACGAGAAATCTCTAGCTCTTTAGCTGTGGTTTCATAGCTGTGATCGGTATCTATATACACCCAATCGAAAAACCCATCGTTAAAATTTTCTAATTCCAGGTAGGATATCCCCTCATGTATATGAAGAAAGCCGGCTTCCAATTCCCTGGAAAATCTGTTTTTTACAAATTCCTTACGACTTTTGTATCTTTCAGCAGTCCATGAATCAATCAAGTGGAAACTTTTAGGTTCTGTACGAGAGATAATCTTTTCCGAATAATCTCCCCGTGCAATGCCTATTTCTGCAACCACACCATGCTTAGGCAAGACCTCAAGTAGAGCATCCTTATTGGTCAACACCTTCAGATCCTTAATGTGATCAGCTGTTAACTCAATTTGAGGCACTCTTTCCTTGAATTTCTTATATTGCCCTTCTTCCTCTTGCTTTAATTGCTCTTTAGCAATAGCAATAATTTTATTGGTAATAAATGCTGGAATCAAATTATAAGGCCTACCAAGCATCCGTCACCTCCCCTTTAATAAAATAACCACAATTTAAATTCCTGCGCATTTTCTTTAGAGATGAAAATTTGTCGAAAGAAATGTTCTTTCCAATATTTTTTTTGGGAAGGAATACCTGGAGCATCGAAAATTTCTTGGAAGGTGCCATTATGGGCAGAGAAATGGCGCCGCTCAATGTTAATTTCCCTTGAACCTCTCCCAAGTTAAACTTTCACAGCTTCACCAATTCCAACTGCAAATAGACCGCTATACATTTTCCAGAAAAATAATAATCAGGAAAGTTCGGCCATTTTTTTGTTCAAGTTCATATCCTCTCATCCATATTGAAAACCAGAGTCGAACCACCTTCGCTATGGGATCGTAAACTTTCTGATTAATCGGACAGAGAAGGGGCTGTTTATTTCTTTGCGCGCATTAGCTCATTTTTCGAGCGAACCCTTCAGTGGTTGCTTTTGCAAGGAAAGCCAGACAGACATCCGTTTGAGCTTTCATGGTTTACTCTCATTCTCCTTGAGGCAGTTAACGACCTCGACTCCAAGCCACACTACTTCGCTTTTCTGTTAGCACAGGTCGTGTCTCTATCTCATGCACGCGCACCGCTCCTTGTCCGTGAACGCGGCTCGATTTGGTTCAAAGCGGCGACAATTCGGGTTTCACTGAATCGACGGGTTCATGACGACCTCCTGGGTCAATCATGCCGAAATGCGCCACTTCTGACCTGTTCAGCGCTTGGGAGGAGTATACACAAAACACGACCCTCAAAAATTGGTGGGCACACCTTCCCGATGGAGAGCATGGGAATATATGGATAGATTGCTCGCCGTCATCTTTCTTGGAAGAAATTCACATCTTACGCATACAAAAAATTTCTTTCAAAGCTTGCCGCCTCACAACGTCTTCATTCACGAAAAGACCTGTCAATGATTGTCGCCTGTGCTCCCAAGGAAATACCCAATTCCTACACTTCTTCCAATTCACACTTTTGGAAGTGTTCATCTTCAGTCGACTTCAATATACTTTCTGCAAAATTATCGATTAAAAGATCATAGTTCATATCAGATTTCTTCGCATACTTGTACACAGGAACGGAAACGATAAATTTTTCTTTACAATACGCGAGAAATTTTAAAAAATCGAGTTCCACCTCTGTGGAGGGTTTCTTTAATATATCCTGGATGGCCTGTTTGCATTCCTCGACAGAGGTGACCACATAGCAGCTATTACAGGAAGAATTCCAGGAATTCCCAAATATCATACAGGCCTTTCGGGCTAAAAGACTCTCCCAAGCAACACTCCCCGTTATTGTGGCAGCAAAAACACTTTTTCGAATTAATGCTGCGCTATCTTCCCGAAGACCTATTAATCGAACATTTTTCATTTGCAACAATTTCCTATAATCTTCTTCATTCCTAAAATGTCGTCTTTGAAGACTTCGCCCTTTCCTAGTATTCTTCTGGCTAAAACTTTTTGTGGCAAATTGCCTGGGATGTTCTTTGACACAGATGGTCCAATCCTCTGGTATCGATTCAGATAAAATTTTAATGGCTAATAATTGGTTATCAAAAACCCCGCCTAATGGTAACGTTGTAGCTTCCGGTTGATAATGCAAAGCAAAAAAAACAAATTTACTATCATAGTTCACAGCTGTAACGTGATTATTATAATAACGACATAAGGAAAAAATCTTCAATTTAAACAACAAGGTAACGAAATCTACGGTTAGATTTTTCAAATGGGGATTAAAATAAAATGCATGTCGAACCGAGGCCTCTTTAAAAATACCCGGCACCGAGGAAAAAACGTCTTTGATCCGACAATAGAGATTCCACACAAGATTCAACCAACGCTTGACATGAAAGACCCCTTTTAACTTTCGTTTAGTTATTTCCTTAATCCCTTCTTTGTCTGAAAGCGCCTGCTGGTTAATCTCCTTTGAAAACTGCGACAATAAGCTAGACCTGAAAACGTCATCCATTAAATCTTTTCCAATAATATTTTTTATGTCATCTTTTTGATAATTTTTTAAATATTCTACAGGAACCTTATGCAACTTCCTGAAACCATGGGCTATCATTATTCTATTGTTAATTAATGTCTTTGAAATATACCTAATAGGAATATTTTGTTTTTGTGCTACATAATAAACAACAATGGTCCAGGCCATGTGAGGACTTCCATAGAAGAGCAATCGATCAATTGAATTTCTTTTAAAAAAAGAGTGCCAATAAAGCAATAATTCATAGTATAGATACTTTCTTTCCCTGACACTTAACGGAAAAAAACTTAATCTATCAGAAATTGATAAAAATAGATTTTCGCATTCCGTAAAATCTTCAATTATTTGCTTGGAAAGACAGTCATCATTTTCAAGATTGAGTTTAATGATTAATTCGGCATGAGTGAAATTTTTTCTATCTAAAAATGTAGTATTTTTGAAACAGTCTCGCTTAGAAAAATCCTCATAATCATAGGAAGTGGCTATATGACTGATACTACGCCCTTTTTCAATAATTTTTTCCGCCACATCATAATAAACTTTATCAACACAATCTATAATCATTAGATTCATAACGAGAACCGCCTTTCTTGACACAACTCCACGAGGAAAATCTGCTGCCATTTGATTGAGGTAGAGGGGGGGCAGCGATTTGAATCATTGTCAAATGTAGTTCCTGAAGAATTGGTCACGCATCAACAGTGCCATTAGCCTCTTCTTCGATCTTAAATGACATCTATTGAACGATTGGGAATAGGAAAATTAAAGTGTAGAATACGAATTCGACTGCACACACCCTAATCAATGATTCCTACATCGCGATGACGGATTATTCAATGGAAGGTCCTTCTCACATCGCAAACGATAGCCCGCGTAGCAAGCCAGAGAGAGTAGGAAACACAAGGTGAATTAGGCAACAGAAAAGGATTTGCAAAATTTCTTTTAAGTCACCGCTTCCTCTTCTCCTTCTATGAACATCCTGATCCATAGCTCTAAATTCAACACCCCCCAGAGCAGATAATCTAAAGGGGCATTTTCATCCGTCAACCGGGATAATAGAGCATCCTTTAACACTCCACTGTTATAAAACTCACGGCCTATCGTCCTTTCATCCAGCAGGAATTTTCTAAATGATCCAAGACCTTGCTTCTCCCTAAACCACCGACCTATTGGTATATTAAAACCAGCCTTTGGCCGGTGAGTGAAGGCTTCGCCGAAGACTCTTGACGATAGTTCCATTAATGGGTATTTCGGTATACCCTTATGACTCCTGATTTCATGAGGAATAGCGAAAAGCATTTGAGCAAACTTTATGGTAAGAAACGGGGAAAATTGTGTGACTGAACTCGCTGCACTCATTCTAAACGCTTTCCGGTTAAGTCGTTCCGTATACGTCCTAATATGTAAACCATTCAGTATATCTTTGACGTTATCACGACCATTTCTATCGACCTCTTCTGCTAGAATTCTATACCGTTCCCCTAGATCTACATTGTAGCTGTCGGCAAGGATACTTTGAATCAGATCAAGCCCTGTCATAGAATATGACAGCACTACATCTTTAAGCATTTGATCTGTATTGCCTGAATCATCAGACATTTTTATTAATTTCACGAGGAGTTTGCTGCCGCTGAAAAGACCGTCAGCACCCAATCCTGTAATTAACAAATCATACCCCGCTGCCTTCGCGATTTCACATACCAACATGAGGGGGACACAATTGCCTGCCAGCAGCGGTTCTTCCATATGCCATAGTGCTTTTAAAAGATTTCGAGCAAAGAAATCGTTGCCAATCGCGACCGTAGTCTGCTGGGTCCGATACTTTTTGGAAACTTCAAGAAAGTATGGCTCATCGTTCCTTTCGTAATTCGGGATGCTGACCGAAAATGTAGCTAGGTTTGCCGTTTTTTTAGCCAGATAGTCGCACATGAGACTGGAATCGATACCGCCGCTAAGCAGTAAAGCCGCATTCCCGCCTCCAGGGACACATTCCGACTCGATGATTTGCCGAAGACCGTTCTGAATTTGGGTGATTGCTTCTTGTACAGAGACATCGGCCGGGCTGAAGGTCGGTCTCCATTCCTCATATGTCCGCAAGCCGGACGAATTTACCAAAATAGCCGTACCAGGCTCGATTTGCTTAATGCCGGCAAAAATCGTCTTCGTACCGGCAATATGATTGAACGTTAGGTATTCGCCAATTGTGCTGTTATTTATCTTCCTTAGATTTGGAAATAGACCAACTATATCTTTCGTATTTGTCGAGAAAATCTTACAATCGTCCACAACCGCATAATAGAGAGTAGACAGACCAAAGGTATCCCTGACAAACCGCACAGTCTCTGCACCCATATCTACAAAAATTGAAGCCGATGCCTCTTTGGACTTCTCGATAAGACTTATATTTTCAGACCCGTCCGTTATTTTGATGGTTGCTGGTGTGATTTCAATTCCAATATTAGCAGAGGAGCGATTTTGTCCTCGATCTTTTACTGAAGCTGCATTCTGGCAGTCCACCGATGAATGATCACGCGAGGCGACCTTCTCGTCAGCAAAAATAAAGACTTTCCCCCAACTAAATGATCGAAGAAGCTTTATGTTCCCTCTCAAATCCCCATAAAAAGCCTCTATCTTTCTTCTGTAACGAGAATCATGCGGCATAACGATACATACATTCGCAATCATGTCTTTATTCCCTTTTACTCCACCACCGCCAGCCGACCAATCCAACAAGGCTGATTGAAAGCCCTATTCCCTTGCTTTAATAAGAAAAAAGCCTGGTCTTCCCCCGATTTCGTGGACAGGTTAGTTAAGAGTTTGTGCGATCGGTTCGGCATAAATTTTGGGCGCCAGCCCCTTGGTATGGGAATGCCGGCGTTGGCGATTGTAGAACCGTTCGATATAGTCAAACACATCAGCGCGGGCCTCAGCCCGAGTCCCATAGTGGTGCCGGTTCACCCGTTCGCGTTTTAAGAGTCCAAAGAAACTTTCCGCGACGGCATTATCCTAGCAATTGCCCACTCCGCTCATGCTACTCACAATCCCATGCTTGCTCAGGAACTCCTGAAACTCGTCGGCGGTATACTGCGTGCCCCGATCCGAATGCAGAATGACCGCTTCCGGTGTTGTCCGTTGCCACACGGCCATGAGCACCGCCTGGATGACCAACTCACGCCCTAAGGTCGGTTGCATCGCCCAGCCAACCACCTGGCGGGAGAACAAATCAAGCACGACCGCCAGATACAGCCAGCCTTCGGCTGTGCGGATAGAGGTGATGTCCGTGACCCATTTGGTATTCGGGGTCTCCGCGCCAAAGTCTCGGGCCAGATGATTCGTCACATCCTGGGGCCGGTCGCCGGTCTTTCAACTGCGCCATCGTTTCCGGGACGGAATCCCTTGGAGCCCTGCCTGCTTCATGAGTCGGGCCACCCGATGCCGACCGCAGGACTTTCCTCGCATTCGTCACTCCTGCCACATTTTGGGGCTGCCATACACCCCGTCGCACTCCCGATGGATCAAATGGATCTCTTGCACCAGTTGCGCATTCTCCAGGGCTCGTGAACTTGGCTGTTGCCGTTGGCTCGCATAGTAGCCACTCGGCGAGACTCGCAACAATCGACACATCATGCGAATGGGAAACTGTTGGCGACAGGAAGCAATCATGGCATACCTCGCGGCGGATCCCTGGCAAAGAAGACCGCCGCGTCTTGTAAAAAATCCCGTTCTCGCTTCACGCGAGCCAACTCCCGTTTCAGTTTGGCCACTTCTTCATCCCGTGGAACCCCTTGCCCTCGAAACGCCTTCGTCCCATCCCGTCCCTGCTCTCGGCACCACCGACTTAACACATTCGTATGAATCCCTAAATCCTTCGCGACTTGGCTGATGGACAGATCGGCCCCCCTCGCCATCTGCACCGCCTCCTGTTTAAATTCTTTGGAAAATCTCCTCCGTTGTGTTGCCATGACACACCTCCTGGCCTATTGTGGCTCTTTTTGGATATGTCCGCAAAATCAGGGGAAGACCAGCCTTTCTTAGTTTTCTTAACATCAACAACCCTTCTACCCCACAAGCTCAACAGATTCTATCTGCTGCATTTTTATGAAAAGAGCTAAACTTAAGACACGAAATAAAAAGTAAACCCCTCTTCCAGGATCTTCTAATTCTTCACGTGCAAAGGCCAGCACACCTTTTTTATCAAAAACATTTGATAGCCTATCTAAGTTAACTTCTAATAAGGCATACAGTCTTTGACCAATTGCACCTTGAATACGAGTATTCCAGTCTTGAACTTGGTGTGAATTAATAATAGGCTTATCAAAGTATTCTAAAAGTTCCGGCGCATTTTCCTTAACAATTTTCCTATGAAGTCCATTTTCTTCATACAATCTTTGGTCTACATTAAAACTTGCCTTTATGGCCTTAACACCTAAAAAAGGCATACATTTATCTCTATAAGTCCCTAAGATTTTATATCTATTTGAAAAGTTTCCTGACATACGACAAAAACGATAAAAGTTCAATAAGGTTTTTCCAAGATTTTCATCTTTATAACTTTGAACCACTGTGTCAATTAGTCCCTGAGGATACCCCTTCAAGCCCTCTCTTGCTTTAGCACTAAAACTTCTTTGAAGAAAATTTAAAGGAGTGATAAATTCATCCATTGCTTCTCGAACATCATTATGTGTCGCCTTAAAAAATCTTTTTAAACAACCTCCACCCTCGCCTATCAAATAAGCATAGTCTTTAGGAACAACCTGATCAACAAATTTCATCATATCTACATACGAGCACGTAGCCAGACCACCTGAAGCATTAGCAATAGCATTAGCATATTTTTCAAATTCATTTTCATCGCATAAGCAGATGCTTTTAAACTTTAACCCGGCTTTTTTAGCAAGACTTTCGCCCTGAATAACATCAGCTGAACTACTAAGTCCAAAGCTACCTGATTGTTTCACTCTATTTTTGTTGATTGAACTTAAGATACTTAGGCTGTCTTTTCCTGAGGTTAGCCCTAGAAAATATTTTTCTTTATAATAGGTAGAGTCAAGTCCCTCTTTAAACCCTGAAGGGAAAAGTTCTTCTCGGTTTGCATAAAGTTCATTATGACATTCTCTTTCGTTCAAGCCCTCAGCTGAAAAGCTATATATTTTTCGCCCTATGATAGGCCTTATATTTTCATACATATACCTAAAAGGCTCCACATGGTAACCAAATCCAAAATGTCCTTTTAAGCCCTGTATGGAAATCTTTAACTCAACATTAAGTTCATTAAAATGTAAATAGTTTGCAAAAAGCACCACTTCGTTTTCACTTTTTCTAACGTACAGACTAGAACCTAAACCTAGATAGTCACAAACACATTGAAGAACTTTGGTTTTCTTATTCCATATGTAAAGTTGAAAGGCACCATTAAGAAAATCATAGACCTTATCCAACGTTTTATTATCTACGCATATCTCTTCAAAAAACTCTAAAATAATTTTTTCTTCGTTATCAGCACCTTGTAAATGCATGGTATAGTCTTGTGTCTCAAAGCTAAAAAAGACAAAGCCATTATCTCCATTTTCATAGGTCTTAAGCGCGACTTCATCGCCCTTTAAAGATAAATGATAATCAATTAGCTTGAAAACATGGAGTTTATTTTGCATCTAATTTCACTTGATTTACATAAAAATTCTATTGCGTCATTCCGGTCATCCATCGTTTTTATTGATTTGGCCCACACCCCGCCAAGGGGACAACCTAAGGATGGTTAATGGCAAAACGGTCGCTCAGGCCCATCATGCCTAAGGAATGTCCTCATGCCAGACGACGGTAACTGCGAATTGTCCTCGCTCCGGTTCACTTGGTCTTCCCCTAGTTTCGTGGACGGGTTAGTTAAGAGTTTGTGACTCCTGTTTGAGCATGAATTCCAGGCGGCAACCCCCGCGAATAGGAGTGCCGACGCTGGCGATTATAGAACCGTTCAATATAGACAAAGACATCTCTCCGGGCCTCTGCTCGGGTCACATACCGTTGGGGGTTCACGCGTTCTCGTTTCAAGAGCCCAAAGAAACTTTCAGCCACCGCATTGTCATAGCAATTGCCAACCCCACTCATACTGCTGACCAGCCCATAGACTTTCAAGAGGCTTGAAACTCATGGGCGGTGTATTGTGTCCCACGATCTGAATGTACGATCACGGCTTCTGAGGTCGTCCGTTGCCCCATCGCCATCCGAACGGCTTGGAGCACCAGATCACAATCTTGCTGGGGTTGCATGGCCCACCCAATGACCTGACGTGAGAACAAATCCAACACGACGGCCAGATACAACCACCCTTAGGTTGTATGGATATAGGTGATATCCGTGACCCATTTCGTATTAGGCTGCGCCGCAGCAAAGTCTCGCGCCAGATGATTGGTCACTCCCTCTGGGCGATTGCCCGCTTTGCGCGGGCGCCAGCGCTTCGACGGGATGCCTTGAAGCCTCTCCTGCTTCATGAGCCGCGCCACCCGATACAGACCACAGGAATGTCCCTGGCCCTGTAACTCCTTCTAGACCTTTGGGCTGCCATATACTTCACCACTGTCCGTATGAATACGTCGAATCTCCTTGGCCAACTTCGCATTGGCCCGCGCCCGTCGGCTCTTTGGACGGGTTTGCCTTGCGTAGTAGCCACTCGGCGAGACGCACAGGAGCCAACCCATCATGCGAATGGGAAATAGGCTGCGACAGGAGGCGATCATCGCATATCTCGGGGCGTGTCCCTGGCAAAGAAGACCGCCGCGTCTTGTAAAAAATCACTTTCTCGCTTCACGTAAGCCAATTCTCGTTTGCGTTTGGCCACTTCTTTATCTCGCGGAATGCCCTGGCCTCGAAACGCCTTCGGCCACTCCCAGTTTAGTTCGCAGCACCAGCGACTCAATACATTGATATGAAGCCCTCAATCTGCTTCCACTTGTTTGATGGATAGGTTCGCTCCGGTCGCCATTTGGACCGCCTCGTGTTTGAATTCTTTGGAAAATCTCCTCCGCTTTGTCATGGCACACCTCCTAGCTCATGATGAACCTTTTCGAATGTGTCCAGAAAATCAGGGGGAGACCAACTTTGACAAGTCACCAGCAGAATAATGATCAGCAGAACCCTCGTATACTATTATCCCCCAATCAGGGTCTATTTCACATTAACTTTAAATAAGACATCTTTAAGAATTTAGGAGCAGTGCTTCTGCCCGCGCCCAATCTTGTTCGGTATCTATGTTAATCGTTTGATTGTGTTCAACAAGATAACCGGTCAATTGATGGCCATATAGACTATTTTCTTTCATCACCACATCCCTTTTTGTCACATAAACTGAGCCTTCCCTGTGAAAGGCGGGTGGCAAATCCTGACGCCGCGAAACAGGAGCCTCTTCACCTGTACTTAGCCTTAGAAGGCCGGAATCATTCCGGAAATATACCCAATGGGGATTGTATGTGCTAGGCACTGCAAGAATGGTTATTACGGCGGTGGTGCTTCCCTTATGCAGAAGTTCAATGCAGGCATCGATGACCTCTGGCTTACGCAGCGGATTTGTCGGTTGCAGCAAGCAAATTGCGTCAAAATTATCCCCAGCCAATTCACAAAAATTGATAGCATGCTGTACCACTGGAAGCATGGGTGTATGATCCTGCGCCAACTCTTTGGGCCGGGAAAATGGGACTTCAAGTCCGCATTGTTTTCCCAGCTCCGCAATTGAGTCATCATCAGTACTGAGGATAACTTTAGACAGATATTTGCTTTTAAGGGCTGACTCTGCGGTGTATTGCAAAAGGGGTTTCCCGCATAACAGTCGTATATTCTTATGAGGAACCCCTTTTGAGCCCTCTCTGGCTGGAATCAAGCCTAGGACTCGCATTAGTACCACAACCGTTTTTCAATTTTCAGTGGAGCTTCCAATAATACTTTGGCAATTCTCGCTCCCGCGTTTCCATCACCATACAAGGAGTCTTTGGGATACTGGCCATGCGCTATCTGTTTCTGGATGGCTTCGCTAATTTGTTTTTGCTCATAATCTACACCAAGAGTGTTTTTCCCATGTTCCCGCCCGTTTTGGCGAGAACCAATATTCACCACTGGAACTCCTAAAAAAGATGCCTCACGTATACCTACACTCGAATTCCCTACTAAACATAAACTACGTTCAATCAGTCGGAGAAAATCGGTCGGAGTCATATTTTTAAAAAAATGCAAGTTGGTTGCCAATCCTTTTTCTCGATAAGCTCGAATTCCGTTGGATGTTCCATCAGATCCTGCGTCTACATTTGGCCAAAACCATAATGCAGGTAACCCCGTGCTGGTGACCGCATGGAGAGTTTCAACAATATGTTTTCGTGCCAATTCATATTCCGTTGTTACAGGATGCTGCAACACCACCAAATAACCTTTTGAAAGATCTAATAAGGGACCTACACCATCATATTTTTTCAATGGATCAAAATTAAGTGCGGGTTGCTCCATAACCTCTGCTGCAAGATCAATTGATGGGCACCCTGTGACGAATACCGTCTCCGGATCTTCACCCATGCGAATCACACGATCTGCCGCCCCTTGTGTAGCCACCAAATGTAGATCGGAAAGTTTGGTGACGGCATGACGAACCTTTTCATCAATCGAACCGGTCACCTCACCCCCCTGTACATGGGCAACCGGAATATTCATATATGACGCTGCAATAGCAGTCGCCAATGTTTCATACCGATCCGCTATTGTCACCACGATGTCTGGTTTTAAATTGTCCAGGGCAGTGGCTAACTCTAACAATCCTAGCCCAGTGGTTTTGGCCATGGTCGTCAGATTTTCACCTTCCATGACCATGTAAACTCTGGCAGCTACGTCGAATCCATCCTCTTTGATATAGTGAAGAGTTGTTCCATAACGTTGCAACAATGCCGAACCCGCCACGACGAGTTGCAGCTCCAAATCCGGATTTTGTTGTATGGCAGTGAGGGCTGTTTTAATTCGGCTATAACTTGGCCGAGCGGTCACCACCACACATACCTTCCGCTTCTTCATTTCACTTCCTCCAAATCATCTTCGCATAATTGATGGTTGATCGTAATATCCCTCCGAACCCGACGACCAATTATCTTTTTAATCTCATTAGCTGGTATCCCTGTGCCGGGCTTTTTTGCTGCTAAGTGTTCCTCGCACAAGATGGTACCTGCCGTAATATTTCCCCGTGCCACCAAGCTTTTGGTAAAGAGGTGACGAAGGGGCATCGTTTGTTTTGCCAGCTCATCCTTGTCAACTGGATGAGTTCTAATGTTCTCAATAAACCTGACTCCATCAACCAAATGACGCAATTCCAATGTTGTAAGCGATACTGGTACATCGGGACCAAACATTTCCCGGCTTAAGGTAACATGAACTTCTAAAACTGGAATTCCTAGGGTGACGGCCGCCAGCCCTGTATAAATTGTCCCAGAGTGATCAGATAACCCCACTGGACAGGCATATCGTTCCCTCAAGAATGGAATAAGGTTTAATCCCACCTGATCAGGTGGACAAGGATAAACGGACGAGCAATGGAGAAGGGCGAATGGTGATCCAGACTCCTTAAGTCCCCGAACTGCAGAGTCAATTTCGTTGAGAGGGCTCATTCCAGTTGAAAGGAGAATAAGGCGACCTGTCTTGGCTATTTTTTCCAGCAAAGAGTGGTTACTGACCTCGCCAGACGCTATTTTCCAGGCCACCATATCCAGCCTTTCCAATAGTTCTACGGCTTCTATCGAAAATGGTGAACTAAGAAATATTAATTTTTTTTCTTCAGCATGTTGTTTTAACCCTTTCCACTGTTCTTCTGTAAACTCCATCCGCTCCCAATATTCATACCTAGTCTTATCTTGTAGGCTAAATTTAACCCGCCATGGCTCCGCCGGCGTTGATTCGGCATGTGCAATGTGGGTTTGAAATTTAATAGCGTCGGCTCCAGCATTAGCAACTGCGTCGATGAAAGCATGTGCCATGCCCAAGCTACCATCGTGAGCCTGCGCAACTTCTCCAATAATTAAACAGTGTGCATCACTGAAGGTTTTTCCTGAAAGAGTAAACATATCGTTTATTTTAACGGAAGACAATGCAAGACGTGGTGAGGTATGTGAAAGGCGGTGTCTCTGTGTTAAAGGATCGCATAAACTGGAATCACGGATATCATCTTCTATTTTTGACGGCAATAATTCTGAGGCCTCATTATAAAATGGCGGTGGCAGGAGCGTCAGTTAAACGTGCACTTTTCGTTTCTTTTTCCTGATCATTAGCTAGCAGGGATCAAGGTTGAGTAAGCCCGTTGACCTGAAACCATCGAGAGGGCACCCCTTGTAACACCAAAGTTTTTCCCCGCAACGAACCATAAGCCGCCCCTAGGCTGACAAGCTTCACAAGTCAGTTGTCTTACCATAAGAGTCACAGCGGTAAACCCTCAGATGCTTATCACTATACTTTGAAAATTTTTCCGTATAGGCCTCAAGTAAAATTGCACTATAGCCAGAAATCCCTCAAAGTATTGGCTTTAAATATTTGCCTCACCAATCATGGTCTCGACAATATCATCACTGGCATTGGGCTTGAATTGCGTCTCCCATTTCAGAAGAGGCCTTACCACACCACCCATATGTCCAGCATACTGGCCAGATGGGTCATTAGCATTCATGTCATCAATAATTTGAAAGACAATTGCCTCATCTACACGAAATCGTTGGATACTAGGATTGATAGTTTTTAGAACAGGGGCAACGCTAAACTCTCCTTCAGAAAACAGATTACCAGGAACCCACGCCGTACTCACATATCGGCCTGGCGGGCGAGGTTTCTCTAACCAAGTTGATTCATTATCAAGAGATTGGAATACTTTAATACCTTCTGCATTATAAACATGATAACGAATCCTTAGTGCATGCCCTGGCTGAAGTACCTCATACTCAATTTCAATACCAACCGGCAGACGAATATCAAAGACATCGGAAGTCAGACCTTCCTCCGTCCTTGCGCGAACGGCACATAAACGAACCACCTCATCACCTGGAGCCTCCATCAAATCAGTCCATTTACGTTCCGCCAATTTAGTATTGTCAGAATTCATATAGGCACTCACAACCCGATGAGCCGGACCATCTACCTGGACTCTGCCGCCATTCAGAAGAATGGTTCGTGGACACAATCGGGTCACAGTTCGCATATTGTGAGAAACAAAGAGCACTGTACGACCCTGTTGCCCAACATCTTGCATTTTGTTTAAGCATTTTTTCTGAAACCGCACGTCACCTACAGCTAGAACCTCATCGATGAGTAAGATTTCAGGCTCCAAATGAGCGGCTACGGCAAATGCCAGACGAACTTTCATCCCACTAGAGTAACGTTTGACAGGAGTATCAATAAATTTTTCTACCGCTGAGAAGTCAACAATCTCATCAAATTTTTTATCTATCTCTTTCCTCCTCATTCCTAAAATTGTCCCGTTAAGATAGACATTTTCTCTACCAGTAAGCTCTGGATGGAAACCTGTACCTACCTCAAGAAGGCTAGAGATCCTCCCTCGAATTGTGGCCCGACCGCTTGTGGGATACGTAATTTTCGAAAGAATTTTTAGTAACGTAGATTTTCCAGCACCATTTAATCCTATTAGTCCGACGATTTCACCTTGTTCCACCTCAAAAGAGACATCTCTTAAGGCCCATATAATGTCGGAAGGCACATTGTCTTGTGCAGGATTTAAATCCTCAAATTTATACAATGATCGATATTTACGGAAATTATTGAGAGGGGATTTAATAAAATGGGATACGGTTTCAGCTAAATTATCGAACGTATCCTCCTGCAACCCAATGCGGTAGCACTTGCTAATATTTTCCAGTTTAATTGCCAGGTTTTTTTTATTGTCCATTCCGAATCCTATAAAATCATAATATTTGTTGCATTTTAAGTCTATTACCTATCATTGGCCTTTTGTTACCTTTTTCAATTTAATTGCCATTAGGCATATTTTATCGGCATTGGCTCTTCAAAAAATTTCATTTTGTACACCCGTTAGAAAATATTTACTTACATATGCCACCGATCAGCTTGTCCAACCTCCAGACAAAAAACACAAACTCTTTGTCCTTCACCGCGCAAAATTCATTACATTAGACGCTCATGCATGCCACAATTGGCCAACTGCATAAGCCGGATACCATGGTGGCCTTGGCCCCATTAAGGTCAATGCCAATCGTACAAGTCCTGGATCCGATTACCACTGCTATAATCTTCGGAACTCCTCAACTGCCCTAGGCCTATTACCGCGTATGCAAAGACCATAACGGAGGAGCTTTTGACACGAACATCTCGTTAAATTACATCCACAATGATTCGCTCCATCCGTTTAAAGTAAAACGCGCCACTAATAAGCAGGACGGCAGTTGTAATAATTCCAGGCCAGATATAAAGCCAGGGTAGTGGCAAACCAAGTAAGCAGGCCCTAAAACCCTCTATAACAGCCACAATCGGATTGAGTGAAAAGAAAACGCGATATGATTCAGGAATGGATGAGGCAGAATACACAATAGGCGCACTATACATTAGCATTTGCATAAAAAACGGCATCGCTTGCTGAACATCACGAAACCGAATAGCCAGTGAGGAGAACCACAGCCCCATCCCAATAGGGATACATAACATCAGGATAAAAAATAGCGGCAATAAAAGCAGGCTCAAAGTAGGAGCAACCTGATAGTAAAGGAGCAAGCCCAAAATAATCACATTTGAAATAAAAAAACCAACTAGTTTAGATAACACCGGAGCTACAGGGAAAATAATCCTAGGGAAATAGACTTTCCCAAGCATTGACTTTCCTGCAATCAGGCTTTGACTGGATGCCATCATGGCTTGCGACATGTAAATCCAGGGGACAACTGCAACACTCGCAAATAGCATGTAAGGAATCCCATCCGTAGGTAACTTGGCAATTCTCCCAAAAATAATTGCAAAAATGGCAATCTGTGTAAGTGGGGGAATAATGGCCCATAAAAACCCCAAGATTGTTTGAGCATAACTAGCCTTAAGATCACGCCAGACAAGGAAATAAAACAGGTCTCTATAATGACTTAATTCTTTGAAGTCTATTGGTATCCAGCCGGATGTTGGCTGAATAATGGTTACCAAATCGCTATCGGAGTGTGGCTGATTCCTGCTACCATTCTTTAATTTATCCGCAGTCGCACTTATCATATATTTTTCCTTCCACAAATCTTAAGCAAATGCTAAGAAAAATGAGCCAGGCGTTTTTTCGGAACTCCACGCTCCCAGGGATATGATATTAGGAGCAACCGTCATTAAAAAGATTCAGCTTGGGGACAATTCCAGTCAATTGTATGGCAACAATGCAAGGTCCTTTGGCAAATGACAATTCCACACAGCTAGTTGTCGGAGCAAAATCAGGAAGAAGATAGGAACAATACTTTCTATACACTTGATTAAAAAAACAACAATCTTGGAATGTTTGAACGATTTGTTTGTACTCAGCTTTAAAACAATTTCTGCAACAATACCCCCAAATGCCCACGGAAATCTCTCATAGCTTTTTCCTCTTGAGATCTACTCTATATCCGATCGATTGAGAATTTCCTAGCTCCCAATCAATCCAATGTCCACTTTTTCCAGCAGGAACAGTTACACATTGTAGCACTCAACAGGAACTTCCTGTGGCCTTTCTTCAATACCCACCCGCAACCTCTAATAAGGCTTGTTAAGAAGGGAGGCTCCTATCAATTCGGGGCAGTTCTCCACATCTCAAATATTAATGAGCAGATCATCATTTTTTTGATTCTATAGTCATTCTATCCGACCTCGGCCTAATTTCAATATCTTGAAGGGCAGGAGAGTCCCCTTTCCTTAAGCCTCCTCAATCCGTCAAAGAACCTGAAGATATCAATGATTGAATTTTCCTTACTATTTTCCTGGTAAATCCCTTTGACGTTTCTTGATTTGTTAGGGGGGGGGTATTTTTAGGGTAGGATCCATCAGGCTCTAGTCTGGGTCTCATCATTGCACGTTTGAATAACCTGAACCCTTGCTTTTCCCAAAATCCAATACTATTTTTATCACTAGTTATCACCCACTTAATGTTAAGATTGTCTCCCATTAATGCGTTCACTATACTCGCCCCTACACCGTCTTGACGTTTATCCTCTGCAACAGCAACCATCGTTATATATCCATTGGCTACCTCATCACACAGGGCCCGCGCAAAACCTACAATGCGTGAACCATCAAGAGCCACAACCGTTCTATCGGAATTTTCGACCATCTTTTTAAAATCCTGATACTCACGGACATGTTTTTCCCATCCCACCTCAATTAATAAATCCCTGATAGTTTCTATGTCATCAGGAATCGCGCTTCGATATTGCATAAGTTTCCGTCTCTCCCGAAATCGAGCCCCACGCAAAGAATGTTCCTACCGATGGAGACGAGGACTTCGATACTTCACTGCTTCATATGAACGATCCTCATTCTACCAGCGCCTTCACGCTTTGCACTTCTGCTGTGCCTCTTTAATAGCCCCACATTGATGGGGACCAACCCCCTTTAACTCTCTCCGGGCAAGAATTTCATTCTTCCTTTTACTCGTTAATTAAATCGTCGCCACACCGGCCTAACAGGTCGGCCGAGAAGATATTTCTCAATCCCTTCATCCAGCGCCTTCCGATAAATTTGGAAAGCTTCATGAAATACTTCAACCGTTTTATCGATATCAGCATCACTGTGCGAATAACTGACCACTAAACTTGGCGCCAAAATACCCCGATTAATAATTTCCTGTAACAATAAAGTCCTAAAAGGTTGTGACGGATTTTTTTCATAATCTCGGGTACCATAAGCAAGACAACACGGCCGACCCATTAACAAGAGATACTCCCCAATTTTATTCTCATCAATTGATTTTCTAAGACCGGATGCCAGCCGTTCACCTTTTTGCCAAAGAGTTTCGACTACAGGCTCCTTTTCATAAATATTCATCGTCTCCAAAGCGGCAGCCAATCCATGATTTTCCGCACCGTGTGTCGTAGACAGCAAGAATACACGCTCCTTATCATGATCAAGTCCGCCTAACTGCATGAATTCTCTTTTGCCAACAAGTGCTGATACGGAAAATCCATTGCCCATAGCTTTCCCAAATGTAGACAAATCGGCTGTGATGTTATAAAAACTTTGAGCCCCGCCGTTATGCCAGCGAAACCCTGTGATCATTTCATCCAAAATAAAAATACTGCCATTTTCATGACAAAGATTTTGTAATTCGTGCAAGAAATTATTTTCTGGCTGGTGTTCCTTTTCAGGTTCTAGAATAACACACGCAATTTGGTGAGGATGCTGCTGAAAAAGTGCCTTGACACTTTCAATATCGTTATATTGAAATTTGACCGTAAGATCCTGAATGACCTTTGGAATACCTGCAGACATTGGCGTCGATCCGATGAACCAATCGTCAACCGAAAAGAAAGGGTGATTTCCACAAATACCAACCATGTTCCGCCCCGTATAGGCCCTGGACAGCTTTATTGCGGCATTGGCGGCATCAGACCCATTCTTAGAAAATTTCACCATATCTGCCCCTTGAATTAGCCCTAACAATTTTTCAGCGCACTCAAGCTCAATAGGTGATGGGCGAATGAAATTATTCCCTTTCTTCATTTGCTCATAGGCGGCATCAACTACGGACTTATAGGCATGCCCAAGAGTGGTGGCGCGTAAACCCATTCCATATTCGATAAATTCGTTCCCATCTAAATCCCAAACATGGCTCCCCTCACCCCTAACAATATAGGGAAGGGAAAATTCGGGATATTGATCGTCTCCCTTAGCATAAGTATGTGATCCACCCGGAATGATTGAGTGAAATTTTTTATTTAGCAGATTGGACTTTGTGAACTCCAAGGAAGGCTTCCTTTCTATCTAGTATTTGGAGTACTACCTGCATTCCAAAAAAAATCCTATCTCAAATCTAGAATAGGCAGAACCAGAAAATTCAGTTTATTTGCCATTGGGTCAAAAATAAGAAATTCTCCCTCATGGTGAAAGCCCATCAATGATCGGGTTAGGCATACAAGGACAAGTATTCCATGAGAAGCAATTAACAACTTCCTTGAGAAGAATGAGGAAAACTAGGATGGCTGGCAACCAAACAATTCCACAGAATTCACAAGACCCTCTGGCGTACCAATATCAAGGTATTTCCCATCTGGAAATGTTACCCCATGCACCTCCAATCCCTTGTGTATTGCTGCCTGCAGCACAGCGCCAACGGTTAGATCCTCTTGGTCTGATTCATTGACTATTCCATGTTCAAGCCCATTTTCCATCCGATATGTTTTTAGATATTCATGCATGAAATTCGTAAATACAGGCGCCCAAACCCCACATAGCCAACAAAAATGTAAATTCGTATGTCCAGGCTTTAAAAACATCGTTTGTATTTTTCCGTTTTTATCGACCTCCACCATATCCATAATTTTGGGATTATGTGCAGGGAAAAGGGCAAGTACCACGTCAGTTTGCTTGGCTTCTTGGTATTCCAGTAACTGCTTAAAGACATCTCTAGGGGTAAACATGATGTCGGGAAATCCAAAAGCTACGAACTTGTCATGAATAAAGGGATAACCTTGATCTAAAGTAAAGGGAGGACCAAATGGCTCGCGCATCATCAAATAGCTTAAGTGGATATCCACAAACTCCCCATCACCAAAATAAGCCGGAATATCCCATTTGCCTTGCCGAATCACAATAAAGGCTTTTGAAATTCCGGCATGTTTAAATTTCTCCAACAAATAATGACTAACCACCTTCGGACGCGCAGTTTGTTCATCATCAATTACCTGAAATCCTATAGGGAACAATTCTTTGCTCATTGGCATGGGAGCAATTCTCTTCGCTTGCCCCGCAGCTGGAATCAGTCCTATGACCTCCTTATTCCCTGGCATCACCAGTTTATTCATTTTTGACTCTGCGTTTTACCTGTGACCAATCTCACCCGAACAGAATAGTGATGAAATGGCACACAACTAACCATGAATGTGAGGTTGTGAGAAAATCTAAAAACCCATGATCTTAATAAAAAGGGGAAAAGACAAATTCCTGACTTACAAAAATGAACTGTCTCCACACCTCATTAACAACCTGTGCTTCATAAGATTTCGCCAGCAGCGCTGGCGGTAGTAATCCCATAATTTTTCTTAGCCTAGACTTCCTTCAACAACCCGTGATTATGAAGAATCTCCGCTGCTTCACAAAGGACATCAAAGGGCATCCTTGATCTTTCGGCAGCATCTAACAAGGAATGATGACCATCCGATAAATTCAACACCCACAACATGGCCATCTCCCTATTCGCTCCCTCAGAATCCCCTCCCATTGCCTTATAAAGCCCCCTTTTTCCTAACTGAGGTTCACACCTAGGGTTTTGACTTAAGAAAGTTTTATTGTTCTCAAGAAGAGTCAATGCCTGCCAACAGTAGTTAAACGATTCTTCTAAGTATTGGGGTTGAACAAAGGACAAATTATCTCCTGACGTATGATATTCAGGATACTTGCCATGAGGAGTCCTCATAAAACAGCCCACAGGCAAATTAAATCCTGGAGAACAATATTGCCTTTCATCATACCCATAAGGGAAGAAGTCTATTGCAGAAAATTCTTTCCCTGAAGCTTGAAGAATGTGGGTAAAGGCCCGATCAATTTCCGCATTACCTTGACGGCTCTTTTTATATGTCACAGCTCCTGAATCCCCTATACCAGTTAACACCAAACCATTCTTGATATTCCCCACTTCGCTCTCATGCAATGCCAACCACGTAATGGAGCCAATAGTCCCCGGAATAAAGAGAAACCGGTAAGAGTATCGGCAATTTATTGAACCCAGGGCCCTGGCAAGAAATACAGCAAGTGCCATTCCGGAAAGATTGTCGTTACACAAAGAAGGATGACAGATATGACAAGAAATCAGTATTTCCTGAGAGGTTTCACCTTTAAGATAATATTCACCAAGCGTTAAATGCCCCTTTTCATTAGTTGAATCAATACACACCTCATATTCTTCATCCTTCAACTCCATTAATTGGAGATGGCTTAAGCAAAACCCCCAGCTTTCTTTATAATAGGAAGTTCGGTAGGGAATTAAATCAGGTTGATCGGGCAAGGTATGAAGATGTGGCTTTAATGCCTCAAGAGTAATTTTTTCATGAATGGGTTGACTATAACTTACCACGTGTAAGTTCGATTGTTTAAAATCGACGACCCGCTCCCCTTTCGTATTCTTGATAAAGGCATCGCGAATATTCCATTCATTTGGGACGGACCAATCAAAAACATTCGTTCCACTCGAAATCTCCTGAACCCTAAGAGGCAAGTATTCTGCAAGAATACGGAGCGTTTCTCGAACTCCATTGCCCGTGATGCTACGACAGATGGGATAAAGCTCAGAGATCAACTGATGCATTTCTTCCCCAACCGGATTGGTTAATCCCTTCATCATAGGGCCGTCACCACATGCTGCTTTCTCATTGAGCTACCACAAAATCATGATAGTGCTGATCACGATCAGAAATCAGCCGCACATCGTCCGGCCATTGAATTCCAAAGGCAGGATCATTCCACCGGACGCCTTGAGCGTATTCCGAGACATAAAATTCTGACATTTGATAAAAAACCTCTGTATCATCTTGTAACGTTTGAAAGCCATGCGCAAACCCCTTTGGGATATAGATCATTCGATGATTCTCTGCTGCAAGAACAGTAGTGAAATGATGCAAAAAGGTTGGAGAATCTGAACGCAAGTCAATGATCACATCAAAAATCCCGCCTTTAATACAAGAAACTAGCTTGGCTTCTTCATGCGGGGTAGATTGAAAATGCATACCGCGGAGAGTCCCCTTATTCTTATTATAAGAAAGATTGCACTGCACTGGCTTAAAGTTAATCCCAAATTTTTCACACTCACGCTGGCACCAGGTTCGCGCAAAAAATCCACGGCTATCTTCAATTTTTTCCAGATCTACAAGGAAGGAACCTTGGAGTCGCGTTTCCGTAAAGATCACGAATAGAGCTTCACTTCAGGGATAGGCACCACAAATGATCCACCCCAATCACGAATGAAACTCATTTGCTGAATGACTTCATCCTTAATATTCCAGGGTAGAATAAGCAAATAATCGGGTTTGGTTGTATGAATAATATCGGGACTACGAATTGGAATATGTGTTCCTGGCAAAAATAGCCCCTGCTTGTGAGGACTCCGGTCGACGGTGTAATCGATGAAGTCAGTCCGAATACCACAATAATTTAAAAGAGTATTCCCCTTTGCCGGCGCCCCATAAGCCACAATAGATTTTCCGGTCTGCTTTGCGGCAATCAAAAAGTCCAGCAGCCGTCGTTTAGTTTGGGCCACTTGTCCCGCAAAGGAGAGGTATGAGTTCAATTTCCCGACCCCCGCCTCAATTTCTCGAGTGAGTAATTCCAGAACACGAGGATGACTACTTTTAGTAGGATCTTGATCATGACATGCATAAATGCGAAGAGACCCGCCGTGCGTTGACAGTTCATCGACATCAAATATTCTCAAGTCATGTTTCGCAAAAATTTGTTGCACGACGTAAAAAGAAAAATACGAAAAATGCTCATGGTAAATGGTGTCAAATTGGTTTTCCTCCATTAAACGCATCAAATGAGGGAACTCCATCGTAATAACACCCTGCGGCTTCAATAATACCTTTAGCCCGCGTACAAAATCGTTGATAGCTGGCACATGAGCTAACACATTATTCCCAATGAGAAGATCAGCCTGCGTTCCATTTCGGGAGAGATTCTGAGCAAACTTCTCATTAAAAAATTCCACCACAGTAGGTATATTTTTCTTTTTGGAAGCATCAGCTACATTCTCCGCCGGCTCAATTCCCAAAACCGGAATCCCCTGTGCTACGAAGTTTTGAAGTAGATAGCCATCATTGCTAGCTATCTCCACCACCTGGCTTGTCCGGCCTAAGGAAAATTGCTTGATCATTTTTTCGGAATAGGCTTTAGCATGTTGAAGCCATGAATCAGAGAAAGAAGAAAAGTAAGCGTAGTCGGAAAAAATATGGTGAGGGCTTGAGCATTCCTCAAGCTGGACTAACAAGCAATGCCCACAGACATATACATGGAGTGGGTAGAAAGGCTCCATAGAGTTCAATTGTGATTCTTTGAGATAGGAATTGGCGAGAGGCGACATTCCTAAGTCAAGAAAAGTATGCTCCAACCGTGCTTCACAAAATCGGCATACACCATTTTCCACTTGCAGAACCTTTCTTAAATTAATAACTCTGCTCTGGGTAGTTGATAGCTTCTATTTGTTCTCCACCTGGCCATTTTGCTAATGGCCTAGGCTAAAAATAAGACCAGCAAAATTCTTTAGAAAAACATCGACTTCATCCCGAATATCCTCCTCACACCTCAACAAACTTCTGGTTAGACACGACCCATTCTAAATTTTCAGAAACTAGCCCTGTATCTTTTAATTCTTTGAGCATATTTAGGCGTATCAGACGTGAGTGTCGAAAATTCTTATCTTCAAATTTAATGGCCTCCAACCCGCTTTTCAAGTCAGCGACAGCACTCATCAAATCAATGGAAGGTTGATAATTCGGTGCAAGTTCTGAATATTTCTTAAAACTGACCCTATAAGACCTTCGGTCTGCTTGAGCATTTTTATTAATGGATATGCGAGTACCAGGAATGGATTGAGCAACAGCCTCGGCTAAATCTTTAACCTGGTAATTCCATTGATCACTGCCAACATTAATCGTTAAAAAATTTCCCCCGTTTTGACTATCTCTCCGGATAGCCCAATCTATAGCTTTAGCCATATCTTTAACATGAATAAGCGGCCGCCATGGTGTTCCATCGCTTAAAATTGAAATTTCTCCGGAAGTCATTGCGCTTGCAACAAAATCATTTAAGACTAAATCTAGCCTCAAGCGTTCGCTCATTCCGCAGGCCGTTGCAAACCGAAGACATGTCACCTTAAAGCTTTCATCAGCCATTCCCTGTAGGTCTTTTTCGGCCTGGACTTTGGATTGCGCATAAGCTGTGAGTGGATTCAACGGTGCTTCTTCATCGCGCGCTCCATCAGCAAATCCATACACACTACAACTAGAGGCAAAAACAAAAGCCCTCGTACCATTTTTCTTTGAGATTTTGGCAAGTTCATTAGCGGCTTGATGATTAACGCGAGTCGTAATACCTTCAAACATCGCACCCATCGGATCATTGGATATTGCTGCCAAATACACCACCGCATCAACTGCCAATAAAGCTTCTGGAGGGATTTTACGAACATCGCAAAAGTATTGGATATCTACCTGTGATTGACCAACCACTCCTGGAATAGTCAGACAATTGGCGAAATATCCCATATCTAAACCCAGTAAGGTCGCATTGGGAAATGCTTCCTTCAGTCTTTGAATAACGCCTGGGCCCACATATCCTAAGTTTCCTGCAATTAATATTTTCACAATGATCCCCCGTTTATGATGATCCAACCATAAAATCAGTAGGCAAAAATAACCAACGTTTCAGATTTAAAGACGAAAAAATAGCGGCTTTTCTTTATTTGAATTAGGATAGTGTCGGCCTGCTCTATTTTTCAAAAGAGCATGATAATTAGTCAGGAATAATTCCAAATCTTAATTATTACAAACTATCAGAATCCATATAGCCCGGAATCTAATCCAACCATACTTTCCAGGGAGATGCTCCTGACGTCCAAAGTTCCTCTAAATATTCTTTTTCACGCAACGTATCCATACACGACCAAAAACCATCATGCCGAAATCCCATTATTTGTCCATCTTTGACAAGGCCCTCTAGCGGTTCTTTTTCCCAGGATGTTACATCCCCCTCAATGTAATCAATAGCTTTACGGTTTAACACAAAAAACCCCCCATTAATCCACCCCTCACCAGCCTGTGGTTTTTCATGAAAATTACAAATCTTATCTCCTTCATAGGCAATGCGTCCGAAACGTGCCGGAGTCCGCACGGTGGTTACCGTAGCAAGTTTTCCATGTGCATGATGAAATTTAACAAGGGTTTCAATATCGATATTCGCCACTCCATCTCCATAAGTAAATAAAAAGGTTTCATCATCCTTCAACCATTTCCTTAAACGCTTTAAACGCCCGCCGGTTTGAGTATGAAGTCCTGTATCGACGAGATGGATTTTCCAATTCGGTTGATTGCCATCGCGAATGGTGGTTTTACCATTGGCCAAATCAATGGATAAATCATTATTAAAGGCATAGAAGTTAAGAAAATACTCTTTGATGACTTCGGCCTTATAGCCCAAAGCAATGATAAACTCGGTAAAATTACAGGCAGCATAAATATTCATAATGTGCCAGAGAATCGGTTTGCCACCAATCTCAACCATTGGCTTAGGACGGAGGGTAGTTTCCTCAGAAAGTCGAGTCCCGAAACCTCCCGCTAGAATGACAACCTTCATACTTTCTCCTTCTCCATATATGAGAGCGACCTTGCTACCTCTCGCCACTTAGGAACGAAACACTGCCTACTTTCCTGTCCTGAAAACCGGGTTCAAACAACGCAATATTTAAAAGCAGCCTGCCTGGAAAGGCCTGGGGTTCGATGAGGAGAAGAGGTAACTACTTATAACACAAAAAAATTTAGTCAACGAAACGCGCTGCCGCCATTTCGGTACGATTACCGATATTGGATTCCAAACCTCTTACTCCTTCACCACTGGCCCAGTGAAAGGGTTGTTGCATGCCCAATTCCACTAAGGAACATTTCGGTCACGGGTAGGAATAACTCAAGTTTTAAAATACGTGAACATTCTAAATATGATATGGGCTTATGTCTAATACGAAAATGTAGATTGTCTCGTATTAAATTTACATTTATGCACTCGAATTGAGTGGATTCACCACATTGCAGGCAGCCAGCATTATCCATGGCCCTCCATTACCTCAAAAACCAGAGAGCGTCACAAAAATGAAGCAGGGGAAGTAACAGAAAAGAGGTGTCTGGTGTTAAAAGAATGTAAAAAAAATTAATAAATCCCTGAAAACCAGAGAATGGTATTACAGAATTATCTGGAAAAGATCTGAACTTCGTTTCTTACATATTCCTGAAGCCAATATAAAAATGAAATAAAGTTGTATTCGTGAACAACATACCTTGCCCTACGGCGCGGGCAGTACTTCCACGAGTTCCGCATTATACACATGCGTCTTCGTCCCACTGAGCGTCAGCGGCGTCCAGTCCACCTCCGCGCTTACATCCGTCCCGTTCACGTACCAGGCCGCCGTCTCCGTGCCCCCGTCCCGATACACCCCTGACGACCCCAATGGCACCCAGAACGTCAGAAACACATCCTGCCCCGGGGTCAGCGTAAAGGCGATCGGATCACTCGTCACCGTCCCGCCGGCCGGCACCGTCACGCTCGTGGCTCCCCCGAAGGTCACCGGCGTTAACGGGCCCACCCCATTGAGCGTCACGCCGTCCCGCTGTACCAGCGACAGATTCTCCAACGTGTAACTCCCCGAACTCCGGCCCCGGAAGGTCACTTGCACCGGCGTGCCGCTCGCGGTGATCGCCGTCCCCTTTAACACCGTCCGGAACGTCCGATTGTCAAAGCCCGAATCCCGCCAGATCCCCGCCGGATTCTGGGCCGCCGCCGTCCAGGCCGGCACCGGCACCACCGCCGTGTTGTTCGTCACCGGTTGCCCGCTCAAGTTGTCGGCAGGGTTAGTCGCCCCATCTTGGATGCGCGCCCCCACGGCTCCCGCCGTGTAGGTCACCGTCACCGTGTCACCCTCGGCCACCCCCGGCGTCAGCGTCAGTATCACATCAGTTCCCGTTACCCCTACCACCGCATTCACCGTTTGCCCCACCCCGTCCGTGCCAATACTGAAGTCCGTCCCGATCGGCAGCGAGGCCGGATCGAGCAGTTCATTATACGTGAGCACGAGGTTGGTGCCCGTCACCGTCGCCGTGCTCAACACCGGCGCCGTCGTATCGGGCACGGGAGACACTTCCACCAACTCCGCATCATACACATGCGTCTTCGTCCCACTGAGCGTCAGCAGCGTCCAGTCCACCTCCGCGCTTACATCCGTCCCGTTCACGTACCAGGCCGCCGTCTCCGTGCCCCCATCCCGATACACCCCTGACGACCCCAATGGCACCCAGAACGTCAGAAACACATCCTGGCCCGGGGTCAGCGTAAAGGCGATCGGATCACTCGTCACCGTCCCGCCAGCCGGCACCGTCACGCTCGTGGCTCCCCCGAAGGTCACCGGCGTTAACGGGCCCACCCCATTGAGCGTCACGCCGTCCCGCTGTACCAGCGACAGATTCTCCAACGTGTAACTCCCCGAACTCCGGCCCCGGAAGGTCACTTGCACCGGCGTGCCGCTCGCGGTGATCGCCGTCCCCTTTAACACCGTCCGGAACGTCCGATTGTCAAAGCCCGAATCCCGCCAGATCCCGGCCGGATTCTGGGCCGCCGCCGTCCAGGCCGGCACCGGCACCACCGCCGTGTTGTTCGTCACCGGTTGCCCGCTCAAGTTGTCGGCAGGGTTAGTCGCCCCATCTTGGATGCGCGCCCCCACGGCTCCCGCCGTGTAGGTCACCGTCACCGTGTCGCCAGGGGCTACCCCGGGCGTCAGCGTCAGTATCACATCAGTCCCCGTCACCCCTACCACCGCATTCACCGTTTGCGCCACCCCGTCCGTGCCAATACTGAAGTCCGTCCCGATCGGCAGCGAGGCCGGATCGAGCAGCTCATTATACGTGAGCACGAGGTTGGTGCCCGTCACCGTCGCCGTGCTCAATACCGGCGCCGTCGTGTCCGTCGTGCTATTGGTCACCGGTTGCCCGCTCAAGTTGTCGGCAGGGTTAGTCGCCCCATCTTGGATGGGATTGGTGCCGGCTGTATAACTCACCGTCACCGTGTCACCCTCGGCCACCCCCGGCGTCAACGTCAACGTCACATCGTTGGCTGTCACGACCACCGCACTCACCGTTTGCGCTTCACCGCTGTTGCCAATCGCGAAATCCGTCGTCGCCGGCGTCGAGCCAGTATCCAGCCCATTGGCTTCTATGTAGTTCAGCACCAGACTGGTGCCCGTCACCGTCGCCGTGCTCAATACCGGCGCCGTCGTGTCCGTCGTGCTATTGGTCACCGCTTGCCCGCTCAGGTTGCCGGCAGGGTTGGTGGCCCCATCTTGGATGGGATTGGTGCCGGCTGTATAACTCACCGTCACCGTGTCGCCAGGGGCTACCCCAGGCGTCAGCGTCAGTATCACATCAGTCCCCGTCACCCCTACCACCGCATTCACCGTTTGCGCCACCCCGTCCGTGCCAACACTGAAGTCCGTCCCGATCGGCAGCGAGGCCGGATCGAGCAGTTCATTATACGTGAGCACGAGGTTGGTGCCCGTCACCGTCGCCGTGCTCAACACCGGCGCCGTCGTATCGGGCACGGGAGACACTTCCACCAACTCCGCATCATACACATGCGTCTTCGTCCCACTGAGCGTCAGCGGCGTCCAGTCCACCTCCGCGCTTACATCCGTCCCGTTCACGTACCAGGCCGCCGTCTCCGTGCCCCCGTCCCGATACACCCCTGACGACCCCAATGGCACCCAGAACGTCAGAAACACATCCTGCCCCGGGGTCAGCGTAAAGGCGATCGGATCACTCGTCACCGTCCCGCCGGCCGGCACCGTCACGCTCGTGGCTCCCCCGAAGGTCACCGGCGTTAACGGGCCCACCCCATTGAGCGTCACGCCGTCCCGCTGTACCAGCGACAGATTCTCCAACGTGTAACTCCCCGAACTCCGGCCCCGGAAGGTCACTTGCACCGGCGTGCCGCTCGCGGTGATCGCCGTCCCCTTTAACACCGTCCGGAACGTCCGATTGTCAAAGCCCGAATCCCGCCAGATCCCGGCCGGATTCTGGGCCGCCGCCGTCCAGGCCGGCACCGGCACCACCGCCGTGTTGTTCGTCACCGGTTGCCCGCTCAAGTTGTCGGCAGGGTTAGTCGCCCCATCTTGGATGCGCGCCCCCACGGCTCCCGCCGTGTAGGTCACCGTCACCGTGTCACCCTCGGCCACCCCCGGCGTCAGCGTCAGTATCACATCAGTTCCCGTTACCCCTACCACCGCATTCACCGTTTGCCCCACCCCGTCCGTGCCAATACTGAAGTCCGTCCCGATCGGCAGCGAGGCCGGATCGAGCAGTTCATTATACGTGAGCACGAGGTTGGTGCCCGTCACCGTCGCCGTGCTCAACACCGGCGCCGTCGTATCGGGCGCGGGAGACACTTCCACCAACTCCGCATCATACACATGCGTCTTCGTCCCACTGAGCGTCAGCAGCGTCCAGTCCACCTCCGCGCTTACATCCGTCCCGTTCACGTACCAGGCCGCCGTCTCCGTGCCCCCATCCCGATACACCCCTGACGACCCCAATGGCACCCAGAACGTCAGAAACACATCCTGGCCCGGGGTCAGCGTAAAGGCGATCGGATCACTCGTCACCGTCCCGCCAGCCGGCACCGTCACGCTCGTGGCTCCCCCGAAGGTCACCGGCGTTAACGGGCCCACCCCATTGAGCGTCACGCCGTCCCGCTGTACCAGCGACAGATTCTCCAACGTGTAACTCCCCGAACTCCGGCCCCGGAAGGTCACTTGCACCGGCGTGCCGCTCGCGGTGATCGCCGTCCCCTTTAACACCGTCCGGAACGTCCGATTGTCAAAGCCCGAATCCCGCCAGATCCCGGCCGGATTCTGGGCCGCCGCCGTCCAGGCCGGCACCGGACTGGCGTGTACCGTCAACGTGGCCGGAGCACTGGTCACATTGCTCACCCCATTCGCCACCACCACATCAAACTGCGCCCCATTATCTGCCGCCACCGTCGTCGCACTCAGGGTGTAGACGGACCCAGTGGCCCCGGGAATATTGCTCCCATTGCGCCGCCATTGATAACTCAGCGGGGCCGACCCGGTGGCCACCACTCTGAAGGTGGCCGAATTCGGTTCGGTCACCATCACATTGGCTGGCGGCGTGATGATCGTCGGCGGCTGATTCGCCGGGGGTAAGTTAATGGCAAAGAGGTCCGTAATCGAGCCATCATCCCGCACATTTCGCCCCGTGAGGACTGTGCCGTTAATGTCTAAGAGCACCGACCCAAAACGCCCCTCACTGAAAAACATCACCGGATGCCCACTGGGCGTGACAATACTGCGACCCCCATGGCCCGCCACCACATACACCGTCCCGTCTTGGTACGCGCCATCGCCCCCAGCATTGGGGTTTCCATCGCCCGCGTTAAGAATATTGCCGTTCCCCAGCAAGGTCCCAAAATCCGGGGTGGGGAAGTCCGGGAGGTTTCCATATCCATAAACACCTCTGATGGCATAGGACCGTTCATACCCATGCGAGTGCCCTGCCAGAACCAAATTCACGCCACCGGCCTCCAGAATGGGCAACGCATTTTCCCGCATATCTGTTAAGCGCCCACCGGAGTCTTCAACGTTATCTGAATCATGCGACCCTTTGGTATACGGCGGGTGATGGAAGAGGGCAATGACCCAATCCTGGCTCGTGGCACCCAAATCTGACGCCAGCCACGCCAACATGGCATCGCCCGTTCCCCGGTCACTGGTCATGGAATCCAAGACAATGAAATGGACATTAGCGTAATCAAAGGAATAGTACGCCTCCGTCCCCGACGAGCCCGTCGGTAAGACATGCGCCTCATAGTACGGGCCAACTCCTGCGGACGGAGCACTGACCGCTTCGTGATTGCCGAGAGTCGGCCAAGAGGGCGTATGGCGGAGAATGTTTTGGTACATGGCAAAATGATTGGTGGTGAACTCCAGGTCTGTCCCGTCGTTATAGGCGATATCCCCGGCATGCAGGATAATATCCGGAGGATTGGTGAGCGTCTCCGTTACCATGGCGTCTCGCACCCGCTCCTGGTCCCCATCGCCCGTTCCTTCTGGGGGTTGGGGTCCTTCCCCAGAGTCGCCAAAAATCCACGCCCGAAAGGGCGTGGTCGTCCCCACCGTCGGGGCAGTCACAAAGAAATGCTCGACCGTCCCACCCCCTTGCTGAGCATCGGTGCCCGTGCCCACGGCATAGAAATACTTCGTCCCCGGCGTCACCGATGTGGTAATGGTGACAATATGATCGCGAACATTGGGATTGGATGGGGGAATCACGGCAGTGGCTGAAGCCGTCGAGGCCCAGGCACCCCAGGCTTGGACCCCGCCCGAAGCAAGGCCGTATTGCACTTGGCTATCGGACGCGGACGTCAGATCGGTTCGCCATACCACCGTCACCGACGTAGGGGTCACCTGCTGCAGATAGGGTTCCCGAACAATGGCCGCGCCCGCCGACAGCACCGAGGTCCAGCACACCAGCACTAGAACGCCCAGCGCTAGAACGCTTCGGGACACCCTGTGAGCCACACGCCCCCTCATTGGGCTTCCAACTTCTTCAAGAGGGTTTCGGCCTCGGTCAAATGAGGAGCGGCTTGCATGACGAGACGAAGGTCCTGCTTGGCAGCATCGAGCTGTCCCATAGCATGATACACTTTGGCCCGCGTTAACCGTTTAAGAGCCGTGGGACGTTTGGCAAGGATGCGGTTGGCTTCCGCCAGGGCCTGGGCGTATGCGTTTGCTGCGGCCTCCGTCTGCCCCATCGCAACCAGGACTTCCGCCCGACGCACGTACCATTCCGTTTTCCCCGAGGCGCCGGCTATCTCTTGATCGATCAGGGTGAGGGCCTCTGGGTACTGGCCTTGTGCGATTTTGACCCGAATGAGGGCACTCCGGAGCATGCTCGCCTGCGGCAGGCGGTTCAACCCGACCAGATAGCCCGCCACTGCGGCATCAAGTTGTCCTAACTCTTCCTGCAAATGGCCCCGGGCCACGTAGAGTTCAATGGTGGGATAGAAGCTCAGCGCTTCGGAAAAGTCCGCGATCGCCAACTGAGCGCGCCCGGTGCCCGCATACAGATGCGCCCGCTCGACTAACGCCATCACGCGCGAAGCCCCCACTTCCTCCTGCAAGTATTCCGTGAGCCCGGCTTCGGCCTCGCTGGTTCGTCCCAATGCCACCAGGGTGCGACACCGCTCCAAGGCGACAAGGCGATTGTTGCGGTCTAAGGTCCAGGCCCGATCTAAATCATCGATTGATTCGGCGTAGTGTCCATTGTAGCGATGCAATTGCCCCCGGCGAAGCAGCAGTTCCACATTATTAGGTTGCTCGGCCAGTTCCGCCGTGACTTTCGCAATCTCGGGATCCACATCCGAATGGGCTCGGGTCGTTTCAACCAATACACCGGAAAACAACCCCAGAGCGAAAACTCCAGAAACGAGCACCCGCCGCCAGGAACGAGGTATCGTTGACTGAAATCCACAGCCCAAAACGCGACCGTCAGTCGCCTTGCCCTGAGATGTCATAATATCTTCCTTTTATTTTAAGATGTTTTGATGAAGTGAGGATTATCTATTCCAAAATTAATATAACCCTCGACCTTTAGGCTTTCAGCATCCCGAATTTCTGAAATCTTTATGTTTTTCGGGAAGCCTCCAAAAATTTTCCCCCTGTTAGCCTTTTCCTTAAAAACTAACTCCCCAATAGTTTTCTCGTCAATCATGTTGATAAATGGTTAAACGCCGAAGAGACTATTCGCCGAAAGAACTATCCCAACGTCCGTGAGGGAAGAAAATTGTAAATGAAATAGCGATAAACGACCATCTTTAACGGTCACATAACATAAGATCCTTGACCGTTAAGTACAAATGAGTCGCGTTAAAAAGGTCTCTTATCATCCATTGGAGGACGGGAAGGAACTGCAAAAATTTCTGAGGAGATCAATAAACGACTAAAACATTGAATGTTTCGGGTATTAGTTGCGGGAGAAGTTAGTCCGTTGGGTTACTCGAAAGTTGAAATGAAATTCACCGCCACCTTGCGCTTGACCACTTATCCACTCCTGGAATCCCCGTATGAGCCACAGCCAACATTGGCAGCTCCCAAACAATTAACGGAAAATAGGGGAATTTTCGTCAAGAAGCCTATCAACCAGTCTCAACAAATTCCTCACTCTTGCAGCCGAACAGCACTACCATATTTGCCTTTAAATTGACTTGGCACCGGTCCATCGAAGCTGATGGTCAGGACCACCTGCCCATCACCACCAGGATCTATATTGCTAAATCGCGCCACATAGCCATTATCATTATCAGCCGGTAACCGCGTGGATGGATCAGCCGGCCCAGTGAACAGCACACCGCCCACCTCATTAGGATTATCCGTAGCAACCGAACTAATGTTCGTGAAGTTGTTCTGCCCCGAGAGAGTCACCAAGGATGCCCGATCCCAGCCATAATTGTTGCGATGAGCATAATAGGCCAGATCATAGACTTTACTGGGATCCATTCCAGTAAAAGTCAACACTAACGAACTCCCACCTTGATCAATATAAGAAATAGCACCTTGACCACTCACCTTTCCATTAAAAAGCGAATGCGCATCTGTTCCCGACACAGGATCGGCCCCATGCCCAGCTTGAGCCACCCCGCTATAGCTACCCCCAGTCACTGTCAGAGTCACCTGCGTCGGCAAGCCCGTGGCAAAATTTAACAATTTCCCGCTGGAATTCAATCCTGACCCTCCATTAGGAGAGGTGATCGTTGTAATGTTGCTGGTCAATTGGCCCGATCCCCATGCTAGATCATTATAGGCCGTAAACCCTCCCCCACCTTCGATAACATTCGTGACAACCACGGCAATAGCCTGAGTGTCCTGACCTCCCTTGCCATCCACCACTTGAACCGTGACATTGTAAACGTTGTCCCTCCCTACATCAGCGGGGGCTTCAAAGTTTGGAGGGGTCTTGAACGTGAGAACTCCACTGGCTGCGCCAATAGTAAAAGCCGCTAGATCTGCTCCTCCACTCAAGCTATAGACGAGGGGTGGATCTGGAGGAATATCCGGGTCGGTGGCAATAACCGTAGTGACGCCGGTTTGGTTTTCCGGAACACTAAGGACGACTGTTGGGCCGCCGCCATTATTCATAATCGTAGGCGCCCTATTCCCACCTCCACTTATTTGGTACGCTTCCACCAACTCCGCATCATACACATGCGTCTTCGTCCCACTGAGCGTCAGCGGCGTCCAGTCCAGCACCCCACTTACATCCGTCTCATTCACGTACCAGGCCGCCGTCTCGGGGGACGTGCCCCCATCCCGATACACCCCTGCCGACCCCAACGGGACCCAGAACGTCAGAAACACATCCTGGCCCGCCGTGAGCGAAAAGCTAATCGGATCACTCGTCACCGTTCCCCCAGCCGGCACCGTCACGCTCGAGGCTCCCCCAAAGGTCACGGGTGTTAACGGGCCCACCCCATTGAGCGTCGCGCCGTCCCGCTGTACCAATGACAGATTCTCCACCGTGTAACTACCCGAGCTCCGGCCCCGCAAGGTCACCTGCACCGGCGTGCCGCTCGCGGTGATCGCTGCCCCTTTCAACACCGTCCGGAACGTCCGATTGTCAAAACCCGAATCCCGCCAGATCCCCGTCGGATTTTGGCCCATCGCCGTCCAGGCCGGCACCGGTACCGGCGGTGTATCTGGCGCGGGAGACACTTCCACCAACTCCGCATCATACACATGCGTCTTCGTCCCACTGAGCGTCAGATGCGTCCAGTCCAGCACCCCACTTACATCCGTCTCATTCACGTACCAGGCCGCCGTCTCCGTGCCCCCATCCCGATACACCCCTGCCGACCCCAACGGGACCCAGAACGTCAGAAACACATCCTGGCCCGGGGTCAGCGTAAAGGCTGATCGGATCACTCGTCACCGTCCCGCCAGCCGGCACCGTCACGCTCGATGGCTCCCCCGAAGGTCACCGGCGTTAACGGGCCCACCCCATTGAGCGTCACGCCGTCCCGCTGTACCAGCGACAGATTCTCCAACGTGTAACTCCCCGAACTCCGGCCCCGGAAGGTCACTTGCACTGGCGTGCCGCTCGCGGTGATCGCCGTCCCCTTTAACACCGTCCGGAACGTCCGATTGTCAAAGCCCGAATCCCGCCAGATCCCCGCCGGATTCTGGGCCGCCGCCGTCCAGGCCGGCACCGGTACCATCGGTGTACCTGGCGCGGGAGACACTTCCACCAACTCCGCATCATACACATGCGTCTTCGTCCCACTGAGCGTCAGCAGCGTCCAGTCCACCTCCGCGCTTACATCCGTCCCGTTCACGTACCAGGCCGCCGTCTCCGTGCCCCCGTCCCGATACACCCCTGCCGACCCCAACGGGACCCAGAACGTCAGAAACACATCCTGGCCCGCCGTGAGCGAAAAGCTAATCGGATCACTCGTCACCGTCCCGCCCGCCGGCACCGTCACGCTCGAGGCTCCCCCAAAGGTCACCGGTGTTAACGGGCCCACCCCATTGAGCGTCACGCCGTCCCGCTGTACCAGCGACAGATTCTCCACCGTGTAACTCCCCGAACTCCGGCCCCGGAAGGTCACTTGCACCGGCGTGCCGCTCGCGGTGATCGCCGTCCCCTTTAACACCGTCCGGAACGTCCGATTGTCAAAGCCCGAATCCCGCCAGATCCCGGCCGGATTCTGGGCCGCCGCCGTCCAGGCCGGCACCGGACTGGCGTGTACCGTCAACGTGGCCGGAGCACTGGTCACATTGCTCACCCCATTCGCCACCACCACATCAAACTGCGCCCCATTATCTGCCGCTACCGTCGTCGCACTCAGAGTATAGACGGACCCAGTGGCCCCGGGAATATTGCTCCCATTGCGCCGCCATTGATAGCTCAACGGGGCCGACCCCGTGGCCACCACTCTGAAGGTAGCCGGATTGGGTTCGGTCACCGTCACATTGGCTGGCGGCGTGATGATCATCGGCGGCTGATTCGCCGGGGGTAAGTTAATGGCAAAGAGGTCCGTAATCGAGCCATCATCCCGCACATTTCGCCCCGTGAGGACTGTGCCGTTAATGTCTAAGAGCACCGACCCAAAGCGCCCCTCACTGAAAAACATCACCGGATGCCCACTGGGCGTCACAATACTGCGACCCCCATGGCCCGCCACCACATACACCGTCCCGTCTTGGTACGCGCCATCGCCCCCAGCATTGGGATCTCCATCGCCCGCGTTAAGAATATTGCCGTTCCCCAGCAAGGTCCCGAAATCCGGGGTGGGGAAGTCCGGGAGGTTTCCATATCCATAAACACCTCTGATGGCATAGGACCGTTCATACCCATGCGAGTGCCCTGCCAGAACCAAATTCACGCCACCGGCCTCCAGAATGGGCAACGCATTTTCCCGCATATCTGTTAAGCGCCCACCGGAGTCTTCAACGTTATCTGAATCATGCGACCCTTTGGTATACGGCGGGTGATGGAAGAGGGCAATGACCCAATCCTGGCTCGTGGCACCCAAATCTGACGCCAGCCACGCCAACATGGCATCGCCCGTTCCCCGGTCACTGGTCATGGAATCCAAGACAATGAAATGGACATTAGCGTAATCAAAGGAATAGTACGCCTCCGTCCCCGACGAGCCCGTCGGTAAGACATGCGCCTCATAGTACGGGCCAACTCCTGCGGACGGAGCACTGACCGCTTCGTGATTGCCGAGAGTCGGCCAAGAGGGCGTATGGCGGAGAATGTTTTGGTACATGGCAAAATGATTGGTGGTGAACTCCAGGTCTGTCCCGTCGTTATAGGCGATATCCCCGGCATGCAGGATAATATCCGGAGGATTGGTGAGCGTCTCCGTTACCATGGCGTCTCGCACCCGCTCCTGGTCCCCATCGCCCGTTCCTTCTGGGGGTTGGGGTCCTTCCCCAGAGTCGCCAAAAATCCACGCCCGAAAGGGCGTGGCCGTCCCCACCGTCGGGGCAGTCACAAAGAAATGCTCGACCGTCCCACCCCCTTGCTGAGCATCGGTGCCCGTGCCCACGGCATAGAAATACTTCGTCCCCGGCGTCACCGATGTGGTAATGGTGACAATATGATCGCGAACATTGGGATTGGATGGGGGAATCACGGCAGTGGCTGAAGCCGTCGAGGCCCAGGCACCCCAGGCTTGGACCCCGCCCGAAGCAAGGCCGTATTGCACTTGGCTATCGGACGCGGACGTCAGATCGGTTCGCCATACCACCGTCACCGACGTAGGGGTCACCTGCTGCAGATAGGGTTCCCGAACAATGGCCGCGCCCGCCGACAGCACCGAGGTCCAGCACACCAGCACTAGAACGCCCAGCGCTAGAACGCTTCGGGACACCCTGTGAGCCACACGCCCCCTCATTGGGCTTCCAACTTCTTCAAGAGGGTTTCGGCCTCGGTCAAATGAGGAGCGGCTTGCATGACGAGACGAAGGTCCTGCTTGGCAGCATCGAGCTGTCCCATAGCATGATACACTTTGGCCCGCGTTAACCGTTTAAGAGCCGTGGGACGTTTGGCAAGGATGCGGTTGGCTTCCGCCAGGGCCTGGGCGTATGCGTTTGCTGCGGCCTCCGTCTGCCCCATCGCAACCAGGACTTCCGCCCGACGCACGTACCATTCCGTTTTCCCCGAGGCGCCGGCTATCTCTTGATCGATCAGCGTGAGCGCCTCCGGATACTGGCCTTGTGCGATTTTGACCCGAATGAGGGCACTCCGGAGCATGCTCGCCTGCGGCAGGCGGTTCAACCCGACCAGATAGCCCGCCACTGCGGCATCAAGTTGTCCTAACTCTTCCTGCAAGTGGCCCCGGGCCACGTAGAGTTCAATGGTGGGATAGAAGCTCAGCGCTTCGGAAAAGTCCGCGATCGCCAACTGAGCGCGCCCGGTGCCCGCATACAGATGCGCCCGCTCGACTAACGCCATCACGCGCGAAGCCCCGACTTCCTCCTGCAAGTATTCCGTGAGCCCGGCTTCGGCCTCGCTGGTTCGTCCCAATGCCACCAGGGTGCGACACCGCTCCAAGGCGACAAGGCGATTGTTGCGGTCTAAGGTCCAGGCCCGATCTAAATCATCGATTGATTCGGCGTAGTGTCCATTGTAGCGATGCAATTGCCCCCGGCGAAGCAGCAGTTCCACATTATTAGGTTGCTCGGCCAGTTCCGCCGTGACTTTCGCAATCTCGGGATCCACATCTGAATGGGCGAGAGTGGTTTCAACCCACAAACCTGGAAACAGCCCCAGGACAAAGACCCCAACAACAAGCAACGCCCACCACAAACCGGGTATCGTTGACTGAACCCCACCGCCCATAAGCTGACCATCATTTGCCTGGCTTTCAGATATCATCATACGTTCCTTTAACTTTAAAATTTAAGATGTATTGATGCAGTACGTATTATCTCATTCCCAATATTATACCCCACCCCTTGACTTTCCGGCTTCCAGGATAGCCTCTATACTTCTACGTTCTGAAAACCTTTTCTTTTTTCTCGCGAGGGCTTCCAATATCCTCTTCCACAATTGGCTTACTCTCTTTAACCCTAACTACTCAATATTTTTTCCGTCAACCCAAGCTTCTAACTGGTTTGGCCCAGAAGGAACCATTCGCAAAAAGAACTACCTAGGTGTCTGTTGGAAAAAAATTTAAAGGAAAAACCGATTAACGCCCATGCTTAACGGTCATTCAACAACAATAGATCGTTGTCCATTGACTAAAAAAATGCTCGTTTTACCAGGTCTAGAATTCTTCATTGGAGGGTTAGTATGAATTGAGAAAATTCGCAGGTGATCAGAAAACGGCTAGAAATCTATGTGATTACTACCGAGGGAGGACGGGAGAGCATGAATTTGCTCGCTCACGAGATTATTGGGGGGAATTTACGCCGCAAGCGGCGGAGAAAAATATACCAACAACTGATAAATCTAGGATATTAGTAGCGGAAGAATCTTGTCCGTTGAGTTGAAATGTGAAATGAAATTCAGCATCACCGCTTGCTCTGCCATTTACCCCATCCTAGAGTACTCGAATGTGCCAGGGTCAACATTGGCAGTTCCCAAACAATTAACGGAAAATAAGGGAATTTTCGTCAAGAAGCCTATCAACCAGGCTCGACAACCTGCTTACTCTTGGAGCCGAACGGCACTACCATATTTGCCTTTAAATTGACTTGGCACCGGTCCATCGAAGCTGATGGTCAGAACCACCTGGCCATCACCACCAGGATCTATATTGCTAAACCGCGCCACATACCCATTATCATTATCAGCCGGTAACCGCGTGGATGGATCAGCCGGCCCAGTAAACAGCACACCGCCCGCCTCATTAGGATTATCCGTAGCCACCGAACTAATGTTTGTGAAGTTGTTCTGCCCCGAGAGAGTCGCGAGGGATGCCCGATCCCAACCGTAATTGTTGCGGTGAGCATAATAGGCCAAATCGTAGGCTTTACTGGGATCCATTCCAGTGAAAGTCAACACTAACGAACTCCCAGCTTGATCAATATAGGAAATAGCACCTTGACCACTCACTTTTCCATTAAAAAGCGAATGCGCATCAGTTCCCGACACAGGATCGGCCCCATGCCCAGCTTGAGCCACCCCGCTATAGCTACCCCCAGTCACTGTCAGAGTCACCTGCGTCGGCAAGCCCGTGGCAAAATTTAACAATTTCCCGCTGGAATTCAATCCTGACCCTCCATTAGGAGAGGTGATCGTTGTAATGTTGCTGGTCAATTGGCCCGATCCCCATGCTAGATCATTATAGGCCGTAAACCCTCCCCCACCTTCGATAACATTCGTGACAACCACGGCAATAGCCTGAGTGTCCTGACCTCCCTTGCCATCCACCACTTGAACCGTGACATTGTAAACGTTGTCCCTCCCTACATCAGCGGGGGCTTCAAAGTTTGGAGGGGTCTTGAACGTGAGAACTCCACTGGCTGCGCCAATAGTAAAAGCCGCTAGATCTGCTCCTCCACTCAAGCTATAGACGAGGGGTGGATCTGGAGGAATATCCGGGTCGGTGGCAATAACCGTAGTGACGCCGGTTTGGTTTTCCGGAACACTAAGGACGACTGTTGGGCCGCCGCCATTATTCATAATCGTAGGCGCCCTATTCCCACCTCCACTTATTTGGTACGCTTCCACCAACTCCGCATCATACACATGCGTCTTCGTCCCACTGAGCGTCAGCGGCGTCCAGTCCAGCACCCCACTTACATCCGTCTCATTCACGTACCAGGCCGCCGTCTCCGTGCCCCCATCCCGATACACCCCTGACGACCCCAATGGCACCCAGAACGTCAGAAACACATCCTGCCCCGGGGTCAGCGTAAAGGCGATCGGATCACTCGTCACCGTCCCGCCGGCCGGCACCGTCACGCTCGTGGCTCCCCCAAAGGTCACCGGCGTTAACGGGCCCACCCCATTGAGCGTCGCGCCGTCCCGCTGTACCAGCGACAGATTCTCCAACGTGTAACTCCCCGAGCTCCGGCCCCGGAAGGTCACTTGCACCGGCGTGCCGCTCGCGGTGATCACCGTCCCCTTTAACACCGTCCGGAACGTCCGATTGTCAAAGCCCGAATCCCGCCAGATCCCCGCCGGATTCTGGGCCGCCGCCGTCCAGGCCGGCACCGGCGGCGGTGTATTTGGCGCGGGAGACACTTCCACCAACTCCGCATCATACACATGCGTCTTCGTCCCACTGAGCGTCAGCAGCGTCCAGTCCAGCACCCCACTTACATCCGTCTCATTCACGTACCAGGCCGCCGTCTCCGTGCCCCCATCCCGATACACCCCTGACGACCCCAATGGCACCCAGAACGTCAGAAACACATCCTGGCCCGGGGTCAGCGTAAAGGCGATCGGATCACTCGTCACCGTCCCGCCAGCCGGCACCGTCACGCTCGTGGCTCCCCCGAAGGTCACCGGCGTTAACGGGCCCACCCCATTGAGCGTCACGCCGTCCCGCTGTACCAGCGACAGATTCTCCAACGTGTAACTCCCCGAACTCCGGCCCCGGAAGGTCACTTGCACTGGCGTGCCGCTCGCGGTGATCGCCGTCCCCTTTAACACCGTCCGGAACGTCCGATTGTCAAAGCCCGAATCCCGCCAGATCCCCGCCGGATTCTGGGCCGCCGCCGTCCAGGCCGGCACCGGCGGCGGTGTATTTGGCGCGGGAGACACTTCCACCAACTCCGCATCATACACATGCGTCTTCGTCCCACTGAGCGTCAGCAGCGTCCAGTCCACCTCCGCGCTTACATCCGTCCCGTTCACGTACCAGGCCGCCGTCTCCGTGCCCCCATCCCGATACACCCCTGACGACCCCAATGGCACCCAGAACGTCAGAAACACATCCTGGCCCGGGGTCAGCGTAAAGGCGATCGGATCACTCGTCACCGTCCCGCCAGCCGGCACCGTCACGCTCGTGGCTCCCCCGAAGGTCACCGGCGTTAACGGGCCCACCCCATTGAGCGTCACGCCGTCCCGCTGTACCAGCGACAGATTCTCCAACGTGTAACTCCCCGAACTCCGGCCCCGGAAGGTCACTTGCACCGGCGTGCCGCTCGCGGTGATCGCCGTCCCCTTTAACACCGTCCGGAACGTCCGATTGTCAAAGCCCGAATCCCGCCAGATCCCGGCCGGATTCTGGGCCGCCGCCGTCCAGGCCGGCACCGGACTGGCGTGTACCGTCAACGTGGCCGGAGCACTGGTCACATTGCTCACCCCATTCGCCACCACCACATCAAACTGCGCCCCATTATCTGCCGCCACCGTCGTCGCACTCAGGGTGTAGACGGACCCAGTGGCCCCGGGAATATTGCTCCCATTGCGCCGCCATTGATAACTCAGCGGGGCCGACCCGGTGGCCACCACTCTGAAGGTGGCCGAATTCGGTTCGGTCACCATCACATTGGCTGGCGGCGTGATGATCGTCGGCGGCTGATTCGCCGGGGGTAAGTTAATGGCAAAGAGGTCCGTAATCGAGCCATCATCCCGCACATTTCGCCCCGTGAGGACTGTGCCGTTAATGTCTAAGAGCACCGACCCAAAACGCCCCTCACTGAAAAACATCACCGGATGCCCACTGGGCGTGACAATACTGCGACCCCCATGGCCCGCCACCACATACACCGTCCCGTCTTGGTACGCGCCATCGCCCCCAGCATTGGGGTTTCCATCGCCCGCGTTAAGAATATTGCCGTTCCCCAGCAAGGTCCCAAAATCCGGGGTGGGGAAGTCCGGGAGGTTTCCATATCCATAAACACCTCTGATGGCATAGGACCGTTCATACCCATGCGAGTGCCCTGCCAGAACCAAATTCACGCCACCGGCCTCCAGAATGGGCAACGCATTTTCCCGCATATCTGTTAAGCGCCCACCGGAGTCTTCAACGTTATCTGAATCATGCGACCCTTTGGTATACGGCGGGTGATGGAAGAGGGCAATGACCCAATCCTGGCTCGTGGCACCCAAATCTGACGCCAGCCACGCCAACATGGCATCGCCCGTTCCCCGGTCACTGGTCATGGAATCCAAGACAATGAAATGGACATTAGCGTAATCAAAGGAATAGTACGCCTCCGTCCCCGACGAGCCCGTCGGTAAGACATGCGCCTCATAGTACGGGCCAACTCCTGCGGACGGAGCACTGACCGCTTCGTGATTGCCGAGAGTCGGCCAAGAGGGCGTATGGCGGAGAATGTTTTGGTACATGGCAAAATGATTGGTGGTGAACTCCAGGTCTGTCCCGTCGTTATAGGCGATATCCCCGGCATGCAGGATAATATCCGGAGGATTGGTGAGCGTCTCCGTTACCATGGCGTCTCGCACCCGCTCCTGGTCCCCATCGCCCGTTCCTTCTGGGGGTTGGGGTCCTTCCCCAGAGTCGCCAAAAATCCACGCCCGAAAGGGCGTGGTCGTCCCCACCGTCGGGGCAGTCACAAAGAAATGCTCGACCGTCCCACCCCCTTGCTGAGCATCGGTGCCCGTGCCCACGGCATAGAAATACTTCGTCCCCGGCGTCACCGATGTGGTAATGGTGACAATATGATCGCGAACATTGGGATTGGATGGGGGAATCACGGCAGTGGCTGAAGCCGTCGAGGCCCAGGCACCCCAGGCTTGGACCCCGCCCGAAGCAAGGCCGTATTGCACTTGGCTATCGGACGCGGACGTCAGATCGGTTCGCCATACCACCGTCACCGACGTAGGGGTCACCTGCTGCAGATAGGGTTCCCGAACAATGGCCGCGCCCGCCGACAGCACCGAGGTCCAGCACACCAGCACTAGAACGCCCAGCGCTAGAACGCTTCGGGACACCCTGTGAGCCACACGCCCCCTCATTGGGCTTCCAACTTCTTCAAGAGGGTTTCGGCCTCGGTCAAATGAGGAGCGGCTTGCATGACGAGACGAAGGTCCTGCTTGGCAGCATCGAGCTGTCCCATAGCATGATACACTTTGGCCCGCGTTAACCGTTTAAGAGCCGTGGGACGTTTGGCAAGGATGCGGTTGGCTTCCGCCAGGGCCTGAGCGTATGCGTTTGCTGCGGCCTCCGTCTGCCCCATCGCAACCAGGACTTCCGCCCGACGCACGTACCATTCCGTTTTCCCCGAGGCGCCGGCTATCTCTTGATCGATCAGCGTGAGCGCCTCCGGATACTGGCCTTGTGCGATTTTGACCCGAATGAGGGCACTCCGGAGCATGCTCGCCTGCGGCAGGCGGTTCAACCCGACCAGATAGCCCGCCACTGCGGCATCAAGTTGTCCTAACTCTTCCTGCAAGTGGCCCCGGGCCACGTAGAGTTCAATGGTGGGATAGAAGCTCAGCGCTTCGGAAAAGTCCGCGATCGCCAACTGAGCGCGCCCGGTGCCCGCATACAGATGCGCCCGCTCGACTAACGCCATCACGCGCGAAGCCCCGACTTCCTCCTGCAAGTATTCCGTGAGCCCGGCTTCGGCCTCGCTGGTTCGTCCCAATGCCACCAGGGTGCGACACCGCTCCAAGGCGACAAGGCGATTGTTGCGGTCTAAGGTCCAGGCCCGATCTAAATCATCGATTGATTCGGCGTAGTGTCCATTGTAGCGATGCAATTGCCCCCGGCGAAGCAGCAGTTCCACATTATTAGGTTGCTCGGCCAGTTCCGCCGTGACTTTCGCAATCTCGGGATCCACATCCGAATGGGCGAGGATCGCAGGAGCAAACCCAAGCAAAATTATTAGGGTGAAAAGACTGATAACTCGCCCCCTCCCCCAACATTGGGAAATCACAGGAAAGAAGGATCCGAAATTCCAAAACTGTCCACCACCACCACTCAAGTCATTGATTCCCATTTTTTGATTTCGTTCCATCAAATTCTCCTTGCGGGGGGAAATTTTTCACAGATTGGGAATTTAATAGGTAGCATAACCTCAGTTATACTGCTTACGCTATCAATCCATTCACAAAAGGGTCAATATATGCCCCGGTTAGCCCTCAATTTTGGGCAAAAAATTGAAATACCCGGCCCTTTCACAGGACAGGGGTTAATTCCTAAGCATAGACTTTAACTATTTAGGATTTTTCGGCTAGGAAAATTCTTCTAATGAAGGAAAACCAGCTTGCTGACACAAGAAGGGCATTTTTTTCAGCCTAAGAATGCAGCTCTATTTTAAAATGGAAGGAAATTCAGGAGGTGTTCTAACAAGGAAACGCTTGGACTATTAGGAACCCAACAAAAAAAGGATTGTCCATAGCATGAGATACAACCCACTATCATTATTTTTTTGTGCCATATTCAGTTTTCCACGAAACCTCACCCCTTAAGACAAAACCTTTAATTTTTTTACATGGCAAGACAATCCCGATCAATTATCACACGTCCTTGATATGCCAAGGTTTTCAAGAGCAGCGCGACGCGGTTTATGCCATTAAGTTCTTGCTCAAAAATTGCTTCAAATCCATTGAATGGGCCTTTCTCAATAAGGACTTGCTGGCCCGGCTTAGGATAGGAAGAAGAGAGAACAACCAACCCTTTGTCTTCCCTGGTCCGAATGGACCATATGATTTCCTCTGAAACCAAAGCTGGAGTGGCCCCAAATTTCACCACTCGTAACACTCCATGAGCATAGGTGACTTTCCGAAATTCCGTAGACATATCTACCCGGACAAAAAGATATCCCGGGAATAGTGGTCTTTTTCTCTCCGTTTGATTCTTCCATCCATTTGTCTTTACTTGCTTAACACGTGGGCAGAATGTCTCCACTCCCAAATGCTGTAAATTCATTTCAGCCGTAGATTCTTGGCTGGCTTTGACATGAATAAGATACCAGTTAATGTTCATTTTTTGTATAGTGATTGCGGAATCGTCCATAAGGCCTTATCGGGTGAAAAACAGAAAGATTGAGCCTCAATATAAAAGTAAAGGCCTGATTGAGGATAAAGGGAGAAACTGAATTGTGATAAAAGCGTTGGTGGGGGACTACGGTTGCATCACTACGCGGTTCGTCTGGTAAAGGTATAGCAAGTGGGTTGTGTTAACGGAATCAAGAAAAAAACCACCATTCTGGTCTTCCACGAGCGCATCTCGTAAGACCCTTATTAATTCTATAGTAAAGCCTGGATAGAAACCCGGATGGCATTACTGTAAAAATCAAACGCGTTGTCGTTTGAATCTCTTGCCCCAAATAGATAATTAATTTGAAACCCTAACCATTCCACCGTGCGATACTGCAAGCCAATGGAAGTTAAATAGGTATTGTCACGTCGACCTGCCGCAAAATCATTATTTTGGTAAGTGCCACTTCCATTTACACGCAAACGGTCAGTTAGTCTATGACTAGCACTAATCCGAACGCCTGTTTGAACAAATGTGGAGGTATCGAAAACAGCTGACTGCCGGATTGCCCTAAAGGGCTGAATTTGGAGGAAAAACCTGGAAGTGGGCGTCCATTCCAGATTTCCCCGCATCGTAATCCTTTTCTGCTGTTTGCCTCCGCCACTTAAATTCGACCCTACAGGTTGTTCGACAGGGGCACGGTCAAAATTAAGAATGGTATAACCTATGTTAAAGTCCCCTGAAAAAAGTCGGCTCGGTGCCAATTCGAACCCCGTAAATACACCATAAGAAAAACTGTCTAGCTGCTTATTTTTGTCATAAGTATTATTTATTATCAGTAGACCTAATTGGGGGGAAAAAGTTGGGGTCGCATTAAAATTTACGGTTAAATCGCTACGGACCTGTTTCCGATCCCGCCTTGGAGCTTGCCCATTGTTTTTATAATGCAGATCTATGTACCTCGTCCTCAAACGAATGCTCCCCTTCTGCCCTGATAATCGTGCTTGGCTCAAAAGATTATAGTTGCGCCATTTTGTAATCGACCTATTTTGAATGTCCAATGCTGACCCTCTGGGATCAAACCCGTCGATTCGTCCGCCTTGCAGGTCAAATTTCAGACCACCTGGAAAGACTAATTTCACATGCCCCAATCCATCCTGAGCAAAGACATTATTTTCAGAAAATTTTTTGTAGAGCAATTGTGCAGCGCGGTAATCAAGAAGCAAAGAATGCCGCACTCCAAACGGCAGGTATGCCTGAATGCCCGGCGCTATGGCCGTCCCATAATCACTTCGGCGTTGCGTCTTCGTATTGAAAACGTTGTCCGTAAAACTTTGAGCGACTCCAAAAAACGGATGGATCTGGACCCGCCCGACCTTCAAGCCATCCCCGGGCAGAAATTGACGAAATCCAGTATTTCGTCTAGGTTGGTGACTTCCGGTAAAGTAAAATACACCGGTCTGCACCGATTGAGCCCACCCCTGAAGAGGAAGTGCCATTTCGCAAAAAACAAAAAAGAATAAACCAAGACAACCGCTAAATTTCAGACAAATTTTCTTCGTAATAAATGAGGAATAGTTCACTGATCCCTCCACCGGCCTAGTACGAACACAGCCAGAGGCATACTGCCAACTCGTGTGGTACTCTCATTGAATGACGTGACCCTCTCCATAGAGTGCTCATTTCCTTGGCTACACGGACATCTCGGGATTTGGCAAGAATGAACCGCCAAAAGAATTCCCACTCCGAAATCATAAAATGATCAAATTCCTTTAATCTAGGATAGAAATCAAAGGGTGAAATTAACCCTCAAGACATATTCAAGACTTACTCCAGCAGCAAGCTTCATAGAGTTGGAACTCGATAACCCTCAGCACATGGTTGGCATCCAGAAATCACCCCTCCTTAGAAAATGATCCGATTGCTTAGTCTCAGCAATCAGCCCACCAAAATAAAACTAACCCTCAATGAAATTCAGAAGAGGCCGGCATTTGATTGGAAAGCCAATAAAAAAGATTATCTTTTCTTCAAGAAGAACTTCTACTCGAATATGGGAAACACACTAGGGATTATGCCATCTGGCACCATCCGCTGACTGGTCTCCACCTTGATGGGTGATCTTCACCGTATCCCCGTTCTTCACCAAAGCATCCAAAGTGGAAATCTTTTGATTGATCGTAAACATCAGTTCTTGCGAGTGCAGAAATGGCATAATTTCTCGAAATTGTTCTTGATACAATTCCAGTAATTGGCGAAGAGAAACAGATTGTTCTAAAGCGATTTCTATCTCTGGATCTTCCACCGCTTCTCGTAACGCATGTCCAAACAGCAACACTTTTACCATACATATTCCTTAGAGCTTCATGGCACGCTTGGATGACCTTTGGCTTCAAGAGCATTTCTTATTTGCAAGAAGAAGCAGTAGGGAGCATTAAGAGTTAAACAGGGGAGTTAATACGTAATCACATTTTAGGCAGAAAGATCAACAACACGAGATTCGCCGGAAGCCTCTTGAGAATCAAAGGGGAGTTCTAATGAGAAAGATTCAGAAGCTCCTAACTCTTTCAACTCTTTCAACGGTGGGAGATCTCGAAGATCACGCAACCCAAAACGCTGGAGAAATTGCTTACCGGTTCCATACAAAATGGGACGCCCTGGAACATCTTGCCTACCGACAATTCGAATTAATTTTTGATCCAACAAAGTTCGCAACACTCCGGAGGTTTCCACACCGCGAATTTTTTCAATCTCCCCACGCGTAATAGGTTGTTTATAACCAATAATGGCCAAAGACTCTAAGGCCGAGCGTGAAAGTTTCGTGACAGTTTTGACTTTAGAAAGTCGCTTGATCGCCCCACATTGTTCAGGCCGCGTCGCCATCACAAACCCCCCAGCAACTTCCGTAATTTGCAACCCTCGTCCGATTTGGTCATATTCGGCCTGAAGGGTCTGCATGGTTGTTCTGAGGGTGGCCTTGGGAATTCCCTCAAGCACCGAGGCCAATTTTTCCATTGTTAATGGCTCATGAGAGACAAAGAGCAACGCTTCAAAGGTCGCCTTGATATCATCCAGATCCCATTGCATTTCAGGGGCGGCTTCATTGGCCATAACAGGCTCTCCGATACCATTCACCTGTAACTCAACCTCGCCCGAATCCTGGCTTGTTAACGAATTTACCTCAATCATCTCTTCTGCAAGATGTCCATTGGTGACAGCATTGTTCATCATCATTCCTCCATCGGTAACCTCAACCACCGCGACAGACACCACTATGACAAATTCTCAGGTAGATACGGACCGGGAGCTTGCCCTTCAACCGCAGGAACAAATCGCCGAGTCACATGAATGGGGCCAAACCACTCTTCTTGAAACAACCGCACTAAGTTCATTCGCACAAGTTCCAATAATCCTAGAAAGGTGACAATGATTAACGGACGCGACCACTGCCGCTCAAACAGATCCTCAAATGGGATGGTGGCTTCCGTTTCTAATCGCTCCATGACCACTTGAATACGTTCTTCCACGGTCCAATTTTCTCTGGAGACCTCTACATAGGAGTGCGAAGGGGCTCGATCCAATACACCCTGTAACGCGCTGAGCAAGTCAAAGATCTGTAAATCTTCTGTCCATATCTCCTCTTCTTGTTCCGGTTGTTTGAGGACGGGTAACGGCTCACGGATAAAAGAATCCTGCCAAAGACGCTCTCGAGCCACTAAACTTCCCGCTGCGTCCTTAAAGCGCTCATACTCAATCAATTGCCGCACTAATTCGCTCCTTGGATCGATGACCTCTTCATCTTCAGACTCAACCGCTGTCTCTTTTGGGAGTAAGGTTCGCGATTTAATGTACAGGAGCGTCGCCGCCATCACCAAAAATTCGCCCGCCATCGAGAGGTTGAGCGTTTTCATGATAGAGAGATATTCCAGGTATTGCTTGGTAATTAATGCAATAGGAATATCATAGATATTGATTTTTTGCTTTCGAATCAGGTGAAGCAGGAGGTCCATCGGTCCCGTAAAGGCCTCGAGCTTTACCTCATAAGCCTGTTCATCATCAAGATCGGAAAGATCGGAGAAATCAAGGGAAGGGGCAGAATCCAATCACAAGCCTTTCTGCAAATACCACCGTAGCGGGATATCAAACTGGTATACCATCTTTTGTGGGAACTCGCAATACTCTATCAAAATATAGTGGTTTATGCTGAATCACCACCCGCACGACGCTTAGTTATCAACAGGTAAATACCAACCAGAAGGACAAGCCCACCAAAGACCAACCATTGGGATTGGCGATTCAGCGTGCGCCGAGATAAGGGAATGTCAACGGAAATATTACTATCTGTAAAATCAGGTTTGACCGAAAACTCCGCCCCGGTGAAATCATGCCCCCCTTCAAATCGAGAGTTGGAAAAATCGACAACACTGGGAAAGACGCCCTGCCGAAACGATACCCCTTTATTAAATTCGGAAAATCGAAAATAGATCTCTTGCGTGGTTCTCACGCCAGAAAAATCTGCGTAACCGTCAAAGACAGACCCGGAAAATCCCGTCCCACTCAAAAATTGCGTGTGTGAAAAATTGGCCCCCTGCTGAAAGGCGACTTCCAAAAATTCCGCCACTCCTTTGAACTGCACCTCTGCAAAGGTCACCGGTGCTCGAAAAACCGCTTTATGGAAGCGGGAATGTGTCCCAAAAACAGTATGAGAAAAATCGACCGCTTGCGAAAAATCCGACCCGATAAAAAACCCCTCATACCCTACCTCAACATTGGAAAAAACAACGGGCTCCAGAAAAATGATTTTTGAAAAATCGATCGATTGCAAAAAGATCGTTCCAGCAATATGAACCGGGGCTGACATGATCAGGACATCGTCAACCAAATTGGTGGCCAACACCTTTTCAAACTGACTATTCTGGATCGTGATGGCCCCAGGAATAACTCGGACCTTATCCAACCTCTTTTGAGAAAGGCGAGCCAAAACCGAAGGTGGTAATTGTGGAAGGTCTTCAACAGACTGGAGAGGCAGCTGATCTAACATCACATCCCCCACCACCAGAACGCCGTGTAAATCGAGGTCGTTTCCGGCCATCAAAGACTCAAGAACATCACTCCCCCTCACTGCCAATTCGCGCTGATCTGCGGATAAACAGAAGCCATCAAGATGAACCCACAAGGTATTGACGTGATCAGCTGGAGGTTCAAGCAGACGACAGGCCCAGGCACCCTGAGCCCATCCATTGATAAGCAACAGGACTACCACGCATAGCCAAATTGGCCCTTTCCATCCTTCACGCATAGGGAACTCGTACGATCAAAGGCCAGAATCGGCTAGGGCACGTCTGGCTAGAAGCAGACCGCCAAATTATTCAGGAGATTTGGCTTCAGGTGATGGAGATGCCTTCCCCTCGGCAGATGGAGCGGATGAAGGTTCAGCAGCTGGTGGTTTTTCGGTGGCCGGAGATTCTGAGGCATCGGCGGTAGATGGTGAGGGATTTGCGGCTTCGGGCGGTTTGGACACATCCTTTAAGGAAAGGTAAAAATCTCGATGCTCATAATTGGATTGTCCCAAAACTTGATCGATTTCCTGAAGGGTTTTGGGAGGCGGAACCACCACTTTGTCCCCTTCTTGCCAATTGGCAGGAGTCGCACACGCAAACCGTTGCGTGGTCTGCAGCGCGGTCACCAACCGAAGAATTTCGGCGACATTTCTTCCCGCATTCAAAGGATAATAGACCAACGCCCGAATCACCCGCTTGGGATCGATAATAAAGACCGCACGTACAGTTGCCGTAGAACTGACATTGGGATGAATCATCCCATAGAGTTTTGCAATCCTCATATCGGCATCCGCAATCATGGGAAAGGGAATACTGACCTGCATTTTTTCCTGAATGTTGCGGACCCACGCCAAATGGGCATGAATGCTATCCACACTCAGCCCGATCAGCTTCACATTGCGTTGGCGAAATTGATTGTACTGATCCGCAAATGCCATCAACTCTGTAGTACACACCGGAGTAAAATCCGCCGGATGGGAGAACAACACAACCCAGTCCTGCTCTTGCCACGCGCTAAAATTAAAATCCGTATGCTGAGTGGTCACGGCCGAGAAGTCCGGGGCATGATCTCCAATGCGCGGCAATCCATTTTCTTCCGACATGCAATCTCCTTCAATTGTTCACGAAATAACACTTGGCTTTAAGATCCCTTGTAACAGGAACACTCGTAACCCGACAAGAATGGCCAGGCGAGAATCACTCAACTCGGGAATCTGATCAGAAATTTGCCGACGCCTCCCTTGAGAGTCGCCCCCCATCACGATCGTTACCACGAACGGGGAATTTCATCTTCATCATCTCCGGTATTTCCTTCAGGTTCACGGATAAATTTTCCGGGACCGAGTTCCTCAGATAAATCTTCGGTCAGATCTAAGTCTTCATCGGCTTCATCCGCCAAATCTTCCGCAAAGCCATCATCATCAAAATCATCATCGAGATCTTCTACATCCAAATCATCGGAGTCATCGGCCAAGTCAGCCGTTAAAGACTCAAGCGTAATATCGCCATCACTCTCAACTTCAATATCCAACTCTGCATCAATGTCATCAGGTAATGCCGGTTCCATCGCATCGATCACCGATGGAGCCGCGGACGTTTTTGATCCGCTGGGAGAAGCAAGCACAGGCGAAGTCGCCGCCGCAGACGAGGCGGTTGGTTTTTTGGTTGATTTTTTCCCAACAGCCGCCTTGCCGGATGTCGACTCCTTTTTCACCGAACGCACAGCTTTAGGACTTTTGCCCGCTGCGGTTGCTTTTGGTGCCTTAGCTGGTTTTGCAGAAGCACGTGCGGCTTTCGCTGTTGACCCAGCACTCCGGCTCTTCATCGTCGCCTTTGTTCCCTGGCCCACAGCTTTCGTCTTTTTCGCAGCCTTCGGTTTCGTCGCACTCGTTTTCGTTGTCGTCTTCTTCGTCCCTTTTGTCACAGCTTTTGCTTTCCCTTTCGCCGCCTTTTTTGGCGTTATTTTTGATCGTACAGAAGCTTTTTTTGTCGCCGCCTTTTTCTTGGGTTTGGATTTGGCGACAACGTTGGCCTTCTTTGGTTTACCTTTCGTCTGAGACTTTCTTTCGGCAGATACACTCTTGTTGGCTTTGACGGCTTTCTTCGACCCCGCCTTGGATTTCGTCGTCGCCTTCGTTTTGGACTTCGGTTGGGGCTTGGCTTTGGACTTAGCCTTAGCAGCCATGTGTCATCCTCCTGATAGAATGATCGACAACCGACCCGCTAGTAACGGGTCGCCTCCTGAATGGACCCCCATCTACCATGGAGAAGGCCTTGCAATCAACAAAAGATTTACAGAAAGAACAAGAGGGTTGGCAAGAGCAACTTCCGACCATCCCCGATCCCTGCTAAAATGCCCTCGTTCATGGAAATTATTACCACTCATCTGGAAGCTGATTTCGATGGAATTGCATCCATGGTGGCCGCCAGTAAACTCTATCCCGACGCTTGTCTGGTGCTACCGGGCGGGACCCAATCTCGGGAGCGCGCCTATCTAGAGAATAATCCCCTTCCGTTGACCCCATTGGCCAACCTTCGCCAATCCGAGATTTCCCGAATTATTCTAGTGGATGCCGATCACCAAGACCGTTTAGGGCCTCTGGAAAAAGTCATTCAAAATCAATCGGTTTCGGTCCACATCTGGGATCATCATCCCTTGGAGCCATCCAATCCATTAGCCAGCCGGGCAGAATGCCTCAAGATTGAACCGGTAGGCGCCACAATTACCTTATTAATCGAAGAACTGCAACAACAATCCCAAACCTGGTCACCCAATGAAGCCACCCTCTTTGCCATTGCGCTTCATGAAGAAACCGGCCACTTTACGTATGCCCAGACAACCGCCCGAGACCTGGAAGTCGGGGCACGGTTAATGGCCACAGGGGCAAATCTCACGGTCGTCACCGATGCCCTGCAACGCAAATGGACCGACCCGCAAGCCGCCCTCTTCACGACACTCTTACAGACTACGCAACTTCTGACTTTGGGTAGACGCCGTGTCGCACTGGCCACCGGAGCCTGGCCGGAGTATGTTGCAGATCTGGCGCCGGTCACACAACAACTCTGTCATGTTTACAACGCGGATGCCGCCCTCACCGCCGTGGCCATGGAAGGGAAAATCCAATTCGTGGGACGGAGTCGGTACCCCGACATGAACATGAACCACATTGCTCAAGCCTTTGGAGGAGCGGGCCACACGATGGCGGCCGCGGCCAGCATAAAAGGACAGACCCTCGCCGAAGTGGATCAACGATTACACGATTTACTGCAGGAACAGGCCAAAATCTGGCTTCCTATTCGCCGCCTGATGACCGCCCCGGTACGAACAGTCGAACAGGGCACAACGATAAAACAAACGGAACGGCTCATGACACAATATGAAGTCAATGCCCTTCCTGTCGTGGATATTCACAAGAAATTCATCGGTCTAGTCACGCGTGAAGCCATTCAAAAAGGGCTCTATCACAAATTAGCCAATCAACCGGTCGACCATATCATGCTCCAGGACATCTTCTTAGCAAACCCGGATACACCATTTGAGGATGTGCAACTACAAATGGTGGAACGCAATCAACGGATTGTCCCCATACTCGACCGCGAAACGGTCATCGGTATTTTCAGTCGAACCGACCTGTTGCGCGCCCTTCACCAGGAACCAGGACAGGGGGAAACGCAGAACCCGCCCTCAGATGTGGCTCCCACCATTCCGACTCCATCCGCCACGATCCCGCTGCATACGTGGAATGTCACCCACCTGCTCAACACCCATCTGCCGGCTCCCGTCCTGTCGTTACTGGAACATGTGGAGCGATTGGCTAACGAGCTGGATGTTTCGGTATTTCTCGTTGGCGGATTCGTACGAGACCTGTTACTGGGTATTGCCAATTTCGATCTGGACTTTGTGGTCGAAGGAGATGGCATACGCTTCGGCAAAACGCTCGCCAAAGAATTATTGACAGAATGGACCATTCATGAACGCTTCGGAACGGTTTCGATCAAACTCCCCCACTCACTCAATCTCCCGCACATGCATCACCTCGATGTGGCCACCGCCCGTACCGAATATTACGAATACCCCACCGCCCTACCCACCGTCGAGCGCAGTTCAATCAAAAAGGATCTCTACCGAAGGGACTTCACCATCAACGCATTGGCAATCCGCATTAATCGCACTCCCGGGGAACTCATGGACTACTTCGGAGGACGGCGGGACCTCAAAGACAAAGTGATCCGCGTCCTGCATAGCTTAAGTGTGGTGGAAGACCCCACTCGGGTGTTTCGAGCCATCCGATTTGAGCAACGATTCGGCTTTCGGATCAGCAAAGAGACCGAAGCATTCATCAAACAAGCCCGAACCATGGAACTTTTTCAACGATTATCCGGATCACGATTGGGCAATGAACTGATCCACATGTTGGAGGAACCCGCGCCCCTCAAAGGGATTAAACGATTGGAGGAGTTTCATCTCACACCCTACATCCATTCAACATTAAACACGAAACTACCAATTCAAAGCCTATTTGAGTCGGCAGAAAAAATCCTGACCTGGTTCACCATTGAACATCCTGACACCCCAATAAAGCGATGGCTGGTCTATGGATTAGCCTGGTTCGAATTATTGGGAAACGCCGAACTCACCAAAACCTGGAAACGGCTGGGGTTCCCCCAAGGCCACATAAAAACGGCAGGAGGGTATTTGGAGACACAATCAACCCTCATCCGAACGCTGAACAGAAAAAACTTGGCCCCATCGGAAGCCTTCGCACTGCTGGATCCTTGGCCAATTGAGATCCTCTTGTTTCTCATGGCCAAAACTCAACTCAAATCATCCACCCACACAGCCTTGGCGCGCATTCGCGAGTACCTCACAACGTGGCAACATACCTCGATCGCCATTACCGGTCACGATCTTGAAGACATGGGGCTTCCCAAAGGCCCGGCATTTCGCCGCATCTTAGATCATATTTTTAATGCCAAGCTGGACGGCATGGTAGGCACAGAGGAAGATGAACACCGCCTGGCAAAAACCCTCATCGCCAAAGAAACCGCTTCAGCAACCCACCTCAAGGCCCCCTCCTTTGTAAGGAGGGGTAAGGGGAGGTAGACTCCCCAAGTAGCTCAAAACCCTTTCTGCGTTCGCTTGCCAATGCATATCCCCTCTGCCAATCTTTCAACCCAACCCACTAGCGTCCGCTGGCGGATTCTCTTTCTCCTACTCCTGATCAGCATTGTCACCTACATCGACCGGGTGAACATTTCCGTCACCGCCCGTCACATGATGCCCTCCTTGGGCCTCACCGATGTCCAAATGGGGTGGATCTTTTCAGCATTTGTACTCGGCTATGCCTTGTTTCAAGTACCGGGCGGATGGATGGGCGACCGATGGGGCCCAAGACGCGTCTTAACCTTCGCGGTCATTTGGTGGTCGATCTTCACCGCACTCACCGCGATTGCCCCAACTCTTCCCCTAGCCAACCTGATCGGCATTATGGGTTCACTCGTCGTCGTCCGTTTCCTCATCGGCATGGGAGAAGCTGCCGCCCTCCCAAATTTCAATCGCGCCGTCGCAAATTGGCATCCCCCACACGAACGAGGATTGAGCATTGGCATCTCCATTGGAGGGATCGGAGTGGGATCTGCACTTACTCCGCCGGTCACAGCTTGGATCATGGTGAACTATGGCTGGCAAACCGCCTTTTACGCCGCTGGACTCTTGGGGATTGCCATCGCCCTGCTCTGGTATTGGTATGCCAGAGACTTTCCCCGTCAGCATCCTCACGTCAACCAAGCTGAAGCCGCGATCATCGAAGATAATTCTCTTGATCCCCAAAGTTCCCCGCCCCCCTTGAATGATCAAGTCCACGGTCAGGAGAAAAAACATCCATCAACTCCAGTCCCCTGGAAAGCCATCCTTACCACACCAACCGTCTGGTGGCTCATCCTCAGTTACACCTGCCTGGGTTACGTGGCCTACATCTACATGTCCTGGTTTTATTTGTATCTCGTGAATGTGAGAGGTTTCGCCGTACTTCAAGGGGCCTTTTTCGCCTCAGCCCCGTTTATCGCCATGACCATCTTCTGTCCGTTAGGAGGCTGGGTCACCGACCGATTGGCAGAAAAATACGGCATCAATTGGGGACGTGCCAGCGTAGGAGGGAGCGGGATGATTCTCGCGGCACTCTGCATCATCATCGGCGCCAACGTGGAAGCACCCTATGTGGCCATTGGCTTCTTATCCTTGGGGGCAGGATGGCTCTATTTCACCGTCGGCCCGTTTTGGACTACCCCTACCGATCTGTCAAAACCCTACGCCGGGACGCTTTCCGGCTTAATGAATACCGGAGCCAATCTAGGTGGCACACTGTCACCCACCCTCACCCCATGGATCGCCGACACCTACGGCTGGCCCATCGCCCTCGGCCTCGCCGCTGCCATAGCTTTGGTTGGCGGAATCTGTTGGCTCTTCATCAAACCCGGTCTTGGCCTGAAGCATCCATAAAGAAATCTCCTCGTAAGTGACCGCGTCCATGGTAAACTGAGTCGCTGAACCTCAACACGGTAAACGAGTCGCCACAGAACCAGCAACACTTGGCGGCACGCATCAGAGAAAGACGATCAATCTTAGAAAGAAAGGAGGAATACCATGGGAGATAAAGGCGGGAAAAAAGACAAAGACAAAGCGCAAAAGCAGAAAGCCGAACAGCAGAAGAAAAAGGACAAGAAGAAATAGCCGAGACGCTTTCTTCGATAGAAATGGTGGGCTTCGCCTAGGCGAAGCCCACCATTTCTAAAGCCCTCCAAATTCCCTTACGCTGAAATCAGAAGAATTTTGAAAGACCCGCCTTTATCAGAAATCACAGAGCCTGATGAACATCAGAATCGAACTAGGCGGAACATCTTCACCAACCCTAGCAACCCTGGAAAGCAAACTCATACGTCTGGTGCCCTTGGCCTCACCGCCTATATTGCGTTAATTGGGAGACTGTGTTGATATTTTATTCAATCAGAAGAGGGTCTGAACATTGGCAACCCAGCAACTCATTAAATCCCCACAATCAGCTTTCAACAAATTCCTCGACAAGGGAATTAATGCTGGTGCCGAAGAAAGCTATGATATTGCCAGAAAATGGCTTAACCAAGCAGCGAAACTAGGAACAAATAAAGAACGGGAAATTTGCTGGTTTTGCATAGCACATAGTTTCAACAATCAAGACCAATTCTCAGAAGCACTACGATTCGCCCGGCGAGCCGAACAATTCTCTCCTCAAAGTTCAAAGATTCAGCGATTTATCGGTCATCTGCAACTCGAGTTGGGTCGGCCAAAGCTCGCGGAACGGGCACTTCGGAAATCTATCAAGAAAAAACCATCTGCTGCCGCAAATATTTTTTTAGGATCCGCCCTTGGCAAACAGGGTCGCTTCCGTGAGGAAAAATCCAGTTACCAATCAGCAGTACGGCTTGATCCAAAGAATGAAGAGGCACACTACAATTTAGGAGTGAAATATAAATTTAAAAATCAACGTTCACGAGCGGAAAAGCATTTTCGTCGAGCAATAGAGATAGATCCGAGGTATGGGTTAGCCTATAGTGAACTTGGCTCGGTTTTGGTTCATAAAGGACTATATTCCCAAGCAAGAAGTATCCTTCTGAAGGTAGTTAAATTCAGCGCTGATAACTATTGGGCACGATTGTATCTAGCCAACGCTAACTGGCATCTCCGTCGGTTAAAAGATGCAGAGGAACAATATCGAGCAGTCCAAAAGGCTTCACCTTCAGACTCACTTGCTAACGCTTGCCTCGGAGATTTTCTCTCATGCGAACAAAGGGGAAGCCCAGAGCCTTATCTAAAAAAGCTTTTGCCATTGACCCGAATAATGAGGTCGTTCTGTACTTTCTGGGGAAACATTACTATCGAAATTATCGCGACAAAGAGGCACAATTCTACTTGAAAAATGCTGCACGGAAAGGGCACAAAGAAGCCAAGAAGCTTCTCGATAAACTGTCACAATAATTACCATGGATTCATCATACTTTCCCCATAAAACGTTCCATTTCCCAGAGATAAAGATGGCCACCATGGGAGATTGAAAAAATGGATAAAGACGAGATACTAAAAGATTTCGCCAAACGATTCGTGGAAAAACATTTCCGCGACCGATTTCTCCATGAAGGGAGCAAGAAACCGCAAGACCTCCATACTCGAATATGTCATGGAATTGAAAAAATCTTTAACTCAAAGTACGCTGGAGGGTCTATTACCTACCAACTCAAAGACAAATGCTGGATCCTAGCGGGCAATGAGATGAAAGAAACAACTTGGGCTCTAGCCGAAAAACAAATGGGATTGGGCAATGGCTTACTCATCATTGATGCCACGGGAAGAAAGTTTCATGCAGAAACAGAATCTGAGTCGCATAACCCTTCAAAAATTTACGGTGGCCATAGCTAACATATCCAAGGGTGGATGCAATTAGGATGATAAAGCATGCAGCGGTATAAGATTCTTCATCGGACGTATTATAATTTTTCGAGTGCGGTGACGCTCGGGCCACATTACCTTCGCCTGCGTCCACGGGAAGACTATGACCTGCACATTGAATCTTCCACCCTCGCCATCACACCCCCCGCAACTCTTCTGTGGCATCGTGATGTAGAAGGCAATTCGGTGGCCACAGCTACGTTCACTGAGCCGGCCAACCAGCTGGCCATTGAGAGCGAAGTGATCATTCAACAATTCAATGAGACGCCACTCGACTTTCTTGTGGCCGACTACGCAGTCGCCTACCCGTTTGCGTATCAATCTGATGACCGCATCATGCTGTTACCCCATATGGCCTTCCCGGAAGAGAAGACGAAAACGCAACTGACCAAATGGATTGAAAGTTTCTGGCAACCAAAAGAGCCCATTCAAACGTATACCCTCTTGCAACGCCTGGCCTCCCACATCAACCAGACGCTGTCCTATAAAATACGGGAAGAACCCGGCGTCCAAACTGTGGCACAAACACTGGAGTTCGGCACCGGTTCCTGCCGTGACTTTGCGTTGCTGTTTATGGAAACCGCACGGTGTTTGGGTCTGGCCTCGCGCTTTGTGAGCGGATATCTCCACGCTCCCCCATCAGCGAACGATTATGGTGCCACTCATGCTTGGGCCGAAGTGTACTTGCCAGGCGCAGGCTGGAAGGGGTTTGATCCCACAGTCGGCGCCATGGCCGGAACCGATCATTTTGCAGTGGCCGTGGCCAGATTGCCCGAATCCGTCCCGCCGGTAGAGGGAACCTTCGTCGGTCCCCCAGGCTCAACGCTTCATGTCGGTGTCTGGGTCACTGAATTTGCGTAAAGAAACCAGTCCGACAGTTATGACTTGCGATGGTCACTAATCTATTTGTCTCAAATGAGAATCATGCTCGATATTCTTCAACAGCGCTCACACATGTTCACAAAGGCTGGGTATGGCGATTTGGGTTGATGCGGATGCCTGCCCGAAGGTGATTAAAGAAATCTTGTTTCGTGCGGCGGATAGGACCGCGGTGCACGTGACGCTTGTGGCAAATCGGCTGTTGTATACGCCGTCTTCCCCCTATATTTCCGCCATCCAAGTCGCTGATGGCTTTGATGTGGCTGATTCGGAAATTGTTAAAAGCGTAGAAGCTGGAGACTTAGTCATTACTGCCGATATTCCTCTAGCCGCTGAGGTCATCGCGAAAGGTGGGCACGCCCTTGATCCACGGGGTGAGATGCATTCTGCCGATACCATTCAAGCCAAACTGACGATGCGAGACTTCATGGAGACGCTGCGAGCGAGCGGTATCGAGACCGGCGGGCCGTCAGCCCTGAGCCAACGGGATCGCCAACAATTCGCCAAACATCTCGACTACTATCTCACTCACATCGCAAACAAAAATGGTGAGGTGCAATAAGGCCAAGAGAAGATCGAAAAAGAAGAATACTGATTTCAAAAATCCCAAACCCCCTTTGATAAAGGGCTCTTCCCCAAAAATTTGGTCATGCACCTCGGTCGGCCTCTTACAAAATGGACGGATGAAAAAGTTTCCGTCATTTCATTTTTGACATTTCTGCCACGAACATCGTACAAGGGAGCACCATTATCCAACTGACCTAGAAGGAGTGCGTATGCAATGTCCGTGTGACAGTGGAAAGACCTTTAAAAAATGTTGTGAGCCGTTCATCACCGGCGAGAAAGAGGCAGAAACGGCTGAGCAACTGATGCGGGCAAGGTACACCGCTTACACCAAAGTGGCCATGGATTTTATCGAAAAGACCCACGATCCCAAGACCAGAGACGAATCGGATATGGAGGCGAACCGCAAATGGGCGGAGTCCACCAAGTGGACGGGATTAGAGATTGTCGACACCCAACAGGGTGGGATCGATGATGAAGTGGGAACGGTCACCTTTACCGCAAAGTTTGAAACTGCCGAAGGGATTCAAGAGCACCACGAACTGAGTCTCTTCCGAAAGCATGAAGGGAAATGGTATTTCGTGGATGCCAGCGATCCCACAAAAAAACCGGTTGTTCGCAGCGAGCCAAAAGTCGGACGGAACGATCCCTGCCCGTGCGGCAGCGGCAAAAAATTCAAAAAATGCTGCGGCAATACATAATGATGACCATTCATTCAATCTTTTCTATATCGGATGCCTTCTCCTGATTTCGGTCATTCCTGCATGCTTCTGGCAGGAATCTCTCCCAGCAATACTGATACTGACCTCCTATCAATAACTCGCAGGGTCTCGCAAAAAGTATTGGCATGACCAGACTTCTTATTGGGGCGCCACCCTCAGGTCCAAGCTTCCCCCCCCCAACAATTGTTAGCCCACATTTTTTGACACAATTCCATTTCCTTCATATCCTGATAGTGAACGAGAGGCAGCCCACCGGCCCAACGTTCTACGTTCACCAATTCTCATTTTTCTCTTTCCCAAACATTGCATGCAATTTTTCAAAGGGATCGTGATTTCTGAACTCTTGGCTCTATGGGTAGAAGTTTTCTACAAGTTTGGCGTGAAATTTTTCCCTAAAGGGTTTTTCATCGCGATCCCCCTGTACTTTCTCTACCTTTGCGCGTTGCACGGGATCTTTCATCGGCTCAGAGGAAGGCGAAACCTGTGGGGCATGGGAATCGCCATTGGTGGAATGGCGGGACTGCTATTGGAATGGTTTCTGGTGGGCAATTCTCCCTGGAATAAACCAGCCGTTTTCCAATCAGGCCAATTGCTGTTCCATGGAGCCTATCCCATTCTCGGATACCTTTTAGCTCACACGACAGTTCCGGAAGGATTACGGAATCGACTGGTAACGTATATGCTGTGTGCATCGGTCATCACCTCCATCGGATTTTTCCTTGGAGATCCCAACCTGAAAAAGCTCTGGCTCTTATTTCTTCCACTCGTGGCTTTCCTCGGCCTCTATTACTTTATCTATCGATTGAAAAGCACGCGCGCTCCCTCTGCAATGCCCACCAGTATGGCACAGAGAATATAAGACCCAAGCCATCTACCCGTTCTTGGCTCCACCCCCCTGCCAGAGCATGTCGTATCCTAATTCCATACTATCCGAACACATGGTCGCCACCGCCGCGAAGGTTTTCTTGAAAACTTCATCGGCATGGGATTGTTCGTGCTCCTCGAATGATTTCCAATAGGTTGCAATCACATAATGCTCATCAGCCGTCTTAGCTGGATTCAAGGAGCCTTCCTCCGAAACAAACCCGGAAAATTTAAAGACTTGGCCAGCGAGAAACCCGCCTTTCTCTCCACCATAGCTTTGCTTCACGACCATACACATTTCGCCTACCGCAAGTTCGAGTTGATCAAATTTCACCCCAGGTTTCAGCTTGACGGTATTCAAGAGCATTTTTGCCCCGAACGGGATCGTAATTGGTCCAAACATAGACACCTCCTTAATAAAATAACACTCGCCCTCTTATACATTTAGAACATCTTTTATCAGGTCCCCTATAGACAATAGGCTATCATAGAAATGATATACGTTTCCTTCGAGTGCCCGGTTGACCTTATAAGTCTTCCCAATTAAGATTCTGCCAATTATGACAACCAAGACCCCCTACACATGATCGAAAAAGTATCCGCGCCGCAAAGCTACAAGGCACTCAAAGGGAAAGAATTCGCCCTGGCGCAAGAAGAGGAATAGTAAGAGTTTTACAACAATAAAATCTCGTGTTTTCGGTCCTATGAATCGAGATGCCCCAACACTTTTCACTCAATATCGTTCTCCGTTTTGTCTCAGCCAATCATGAGTGCATCCCCGTCTGAGCTTGCAACACTGAAAGCCAAACTCAAAGGCACGTGGACGGCCGGGGATTTTGGCGTCATCGCCAAATCTTATGAATCCGGTGCATCTGACTTCGTTCAACGGCTTCAACTACAACCCGGGACCACCGTGCTGGACGTTGCTTGCGGAACGGGCAATCTCTCCATCCCAGCAGCAAAAACCGGAGCTTCCGTAACCGGGATTGATATTGCACCTAACCTTATCGAACAGGCCATTAGCCGGGCTGGGCATGAACAAGTCACGGCCACTTTTGAGATTGGAGATGCCGAACAATTACCTTACCCAGACTCCAAATTTGATGTCGTTATCTCCATGTATGGTGCCATGTTCGCCCCTCGTCCGGAATTGGCAGCTGCCGAACTACTCCGAGTCTGCCGCCAGGGAGGTCGCATTGTCATGGCCAATTGGACACCATCAGGGTTTGCAGGACAGATGTTCAGAATTGTGGCGCAATATATCCCTCCCCCCACTATGCCCTCCCCCATCAAGTGGGGCGAGGAAGAGATTGTACGTCAACGTTTCGGCAATCGTGCAGACCTTCAATTCACCACCCATCACATTTCTTTTACCTATCCCTTTCCCCCCACAAAAGTCGTGCAACACTTTCGCGAATATTTTGGCCCTGTGAATAAAGCCTTTGAATTCCTCGAAACAGACCCCAACAAACAAACCGCCCTTTTCCAGGATCTAATTCAACTGTGGACCGATCACAACCAGAAAACCGATGACACCACATTGGTCGAATCCGAATACCTTGAAGTTCTCGCTTTCAAATCCTGATAATCGAGTGTAGGGCTGCTCCACCAAAGCCCGATCCTCTAGTCTCGTCACGTGGTATCCGATAATCGTTCTGAGAGGGCATTCATCCCGCCTAACTTGATATACTCTGAGCATCAATTGGCAAGTTTGATGCGAGAGTGTTTTCCCCGCACCGAAGGAGGAAGCATGTTTATCAGTAATATTGAAGAAATTCCTGGAAAAACGATTACCACTTGTTATGGCATTGTGTCGGGCAGCACTGTCCGCGCCAAACATGTAGGTCGTGACATATTCGCCGGCATCAAGAATATTTTTGGGGGAGAACTCAAAGCCTACACGGAATTGTTAGGCGAATCCCGCGATGAGGCGTTGGAAAGAATGAAATCTCAAGCCAAACAATTAGGTGCCAACGCCATTGTTAATGTTCGCTTTTCAACGTCCTCCGTCGCTGCCGGAGCTGCAGAAATTTACGTGTACGGCACCGCAGTCACTGTAGAGTAAGGCTCGTGGAAAATCTCATCATTTTTTTGATTTTATTGTCCCTTGGCTATGGATTCGGGAAAATGGCGGAAAACCGGCATTATCGTTCCATCCATGAACGAGAACGAGCCCTGGTGAACTTGCCAACCACATCCAGCAAAAAGCCCATTGGCAATACTGCCCCTATTCACCATGCCGAATTGGTTCATGGCCACGTTGTTGTTTCGATAGATTACTTCAAACAAATCGTGGCCGGACTACGAAATTTATTTGGCGGGACCGTCCAATCCTATGAAACCCTCTTAGATCGAGCGCGACGCGAAGCCATTCTTCGTATGAAAGAACATTGTCCCGCTGCTGATCAAATTCTCAATCTCCGCATTGAAACTTCCTCTATTTCCAAAGGCGGCAGTGATCGAATCGGATGCGTCGAGGTGCTGGCCTATGGCACGGCCATCTCCTTCCAATCATCCTCGCCGAATCGTGCCGAGTGAAGTATCAACCCGCTCTTCCTGAACACAACGACAATGTTTCTCACCAAAAGCCGGGGCAAGAATTTTTGCTCCTCCTCACCGGCGTGATCATTTGCGTCATACTTGGCTATTGGGCTCTGGGATTTGCGGTGGACAGAGCCGTCGATTACCTGTCCCCCGAACAGGAAGCCGCTCTGATGAAAAAAGTGGATATCGACCTGGAGTTTGACGATAAGGTCATGCCAACGGAACAAGTCAAACTGCAAGAACTTGTGGACGCGCTACAACCCTGCCTGTCACTGCCCTACCCCATTACTGTCAGCCTGGTAAAGTCAGATATGATCAATGCCATGGCCGTTCCAGGGGGAAAAGTGATCGTGTTTTCCGGTTTATTCGACGCCGTTTCCTCCACAAACGGCCTGGTATTTGTCCTCGCCCACGAGTTAGGGCATTTCAAAAATCGGGACCATCTTCGACTCATGGGACGAGGCATTGTATTGAGTATTCTGGCGGTATTGGCTTTTGGAGGTGATTCCGGCTTCTCTGATATTTTGGCCTCAACCATCAACCTCCGGACGGCCAAGTATTCCCAGACTCGAGAAAGTCAGGCCGACCAAACAGCCTTGGAGGCGCTTCACTGTCATTACGGACATGTCGGCGGGGCCACCGAACTCTTTGAAGGCTTAGGATTAAGGGGAAATGGGATTGACCTTGGATTCACTCATTATTTTGATAGTCACCCTGAACTGCAACAACGCATTGACGACCTCCACCGCCTCTCTCAAGAACGAGGGTACCCCATAAAAGAAACCAACCCGCTGGTGAAATCATAAGAAGATGAAGCAGCGATTTTCACATTGGCAGAAATAAAATTGTGATTACGATGCAAAAAACTGAACGAATCAAGTACGAAATTGCCTCCCTTAAAAAGAAACTTCGGACCAAAGACTCCTGTGCAGAAAATAACCTGGCTGCTATTTATCGAGAATTAGGGAACCGAAAAAGAGCATTTTTTTGGTGGAAACGAGCCGTAGAAACATGGGGAGACGGTGATAGTCTTTTAGAAATGGGGTATTGTTATCAATATGGCATTGGCATAAGCTTGAATAAAGGGAAGGCTACTCAATCCTATTGGAAAGCGATTCTCTCCAATAATTGCACGGAGTATGGGCGCGAAGAAGCGAAGTACCATTTGGCTATCGCACTTTTGGATACCGGGAAAAATTCCATATCCAAAAGAACAGTCAAAAAACTTCTAAAGGAAGCCGCAGCTGATGGAGACTTTCCTCAAGCAGCTGGCCTCCTTCAACAACTAGAGGGAAATGTCCAATCGCCTCCCTGTCGATGTCGAAGAGGCCTTCTTCGATCCTTAGGGGGAGCAAACCAATGTCGATTACACGGACCACGGAAACAACGACGTATTCCTAAACACAAATAAATCATCATCCCAAAAGTGACCAGATTGAGAAGTTTTTTTTCAGCCAGTTTCAGTATCAATTTTCTATCCTAATAAACCCCTGCCAAATTGATAGTGGGATACACAGATTACATACTAAACCGAAGAACTTGGTCTCTTTTCGAAGAAGTAAGGCGGTTCCAACCACAACACAAATTCTAAACAACACCCTGCCCCTCGATCGATGAAACAACACATGGCGACATCCTGGAATACGATCATCTCTGACTTGAATGGCGAGTTAGCGAAACTCACATTCCGCCATCCAGTCACGCATATCTATAATCCTCTGGAGTATGCCCGTCGGGCTCACGATCAATTCATCAGGCAATATGGTACTGGGACGAAAGAGGCGATCTTTTTAGGCATGAATCCCGGTCCATATGGGATGGCCCAAACCGGGGTACCATTCGGCGAAATTGCTCATGTCAGGGATTGGCTTCAAATTACCAGCCCAGTTGACCGTCCAAAGGTGGAACATCCCAAGCGCCCCATCCTAGGGTTTGATTGCCCTCGGAGTGAAATCAGCGGGCAGCGTTTATGGGGGTTTTTCAAAAACACGTTCGGAACACCTGAAGTGTTCTTCAATCGTTTCTTCGTGGTGAATTACTGCCCCTTAGTCTTCATGGAAGAGTCCGGCAAGAACCGAACCCCCGACAAACTACCCGCACCTGAACGTGACACTCTCTTTGCCATTTGTGATTTAGCGCTCCAGCGCATTGCCGATCGTCTAAAACCACGCCTCATGATTGGCGTAGGACAATTCGCCACCAACCGAGCCAGAGCCGCTCTGGTTGACCGGCAGATTGACATTGGAACGATTCTGCATCCAAGCCCTGCCAGTCCAGCAGCCAATCGTGGGTGGGCGAAAGCCGCCAAGACGCAGCTCAAAGCCATGGGACTCCGCCTTCCCTAACCGCTGGTTATCACGGAAGATAATTGAACATCCCGACCTCCAACCGTGCTTGGGTTACAATCCTATCCTGCTGAACAAAAGAATTACGTGAGGCACCATGATCCTTGTATTAGAATAGCATTGACAACAATTTACAAACCTTTGAAAATTATCATTTGAATATGTTTCCGCTCTGCAGAGTGGTAAAAGAGAAAGAACTACCATCTTTTAGGACCGCCTCTCATGGGGAATTCTTACAAGGGTCGCCCAAAATTGCGGCGACTACAAAAACCAGCCGTTGACAAACCTGTTGCTCAAATCCTCAAAGAACTTCGCCCCACTCCGTCCTCATCCAGCAACACGACCTACCGGGAACAATCATTAAAGATTCACGGGCTCATCTGCGCCAAATGCGCCAGAGAGTTCGACCTCAAGACCAGGCATCTCCTCACGGTGCACCACAAGGATGGCAATCACCACAACAATCCCCCTGATGGATCGAACTGGGAAAACCTGTGTACGTATTGTCATGATGATGAACACAGTCGTGGCCTTCTTGGGGATTATTTGCGCAAGGCCAAAGAAGACAAGGCGTAGGGAATCTGGCTACAATCCTTCAACGAAACCAATCCCCTTTTTATTTCGCTCAAACATGTATATGGGAAGGCCGCTGATTCTATGCTCAGAAAAAAATCTCTCATCGGAATGCCTGGTATTTATGTAGTTGTCGAGGACCTGGGGCCTGAACTCAAGGGTGCCGTAACCCGTATTGATTTACGAAAACGGGTCGAGTTACAGCTGCTGACTGCAGGAATTCGCGTGATCAAAAAGTTGGAAGCCGCTAAATTGCCCGGTGAGCCATATCTCTATCTCAATATTGCCGCTCTCCCATTAGGACCTAAACGCTATGCCTGTCGAATCGATTTGGAAGTTCACCAACTCGTCGCCCTGGTGCATCGTTCCGCGACCGGACATGCCAGCACCTGGGAACAAGGCGTGGTCACAACCGGGGGCGTTCAAACAATTTTTGATAATGTAGACGAACTGGTCTTCGAATTTATTTGTGATTATCTGGCGATGAATCCCAAGCAATAGCCTCCGACTCAGAGCTCCTCAACTTCCATCCACACGATCTTTAACCCGACGTCTCACACCCTTTCGGGAAAAAACTGATCCTGATTTGACGTATACGCGCCAATCATGAGAAAAGTGAGGTTTGTCAAAACTTCTAGCCTTAAAGGAGAACACTCATGGCGAAAGCGCGTGCCCGTCACATTTTGGTCGCAACAGAAGAAGCCTGCAACACCCTTAAAACACAGATTGAAGGCGGCGGAGATTTTGCCGCCGTCGCGAAAGAACATTCAACCTGCCCCTCAGGAAAACAAGGTGGCGACTTAGGTGAATTTGGTCCTGGGCAAATGGTGAAAGAATTTGATCAGGTCGTGTTTAGCGGAGAACTCGGCAAAGTGCATGGCCCGGTTAAAACACAATTTGGCTACCATCTTCTCGAGATTACCAGCCGTACGCCCTAACCTTGTGAATAATTGGCAGTAAGGGCATCACCTCACGGTGGTGCCTTTGCCTTTGGCCTTCTTTCGGCGACCTCGCTCCGAACACTTCCTCCTTCCACTCTCTGAAAATTCCTCTTTCGCTTACAGAGATTGGCACTCAGATTCGCCATCGTGTAGACTGAACGTTCTTAACTCCACAACACGGATTTCACGAACAATGTCTCTCATTCCCATCCCCCACAAAGCCGCACAATTCAAAAAACTTTTACTGTCCCCACAGCTTGAATTTATATGTGAGGCCCACAACGGCCTGAGTGCAAAAATTGTGGAGGAGGCGGGGTTTCCAGGTATTTGGGCGAGTGGTTTGTCTATTTCTGCACAATTCGGGGTCCGCGACAATAACGAAGCCAGTTGGACTCAGGTGTTGGACAACCTGGAATTTATGTCTGATGCCACACGGATTCCCATTTTACTCGACGGCGACACCGGCTATGGCAATTTTAATAATATGCAGCGCTTGATCAGGAAATTGGAGCAACGCCACATTGCCGCCGTCTGCATTGAAGACAAACTCTTTCCTAAAACCAACAGCTTTCTCAAAGGTGAGGCCCAACCCCTGGCTGATATGGAGGAGTTTTGCGGAAAAATCAAAGCCGGAAAAGATGCACAATCCGATCCAGATTTCTGCATTATTGCACGGGTGGAAGCCTTTATTTGCGGATGGGGCTTGGCAGAGGCCTTACGTCGAGCTGAAGCCTACCACCTGGCCGGGGCTGACGGAATCTTGATGCATAGTGCGCTAGCGGTACCTGATGAAATTCTGGCCTTCAAACGTGAATGGGCCGATCGTTGTCCCGTCGTTATTGTTCCCACGAAATATTATTCCACCCCCACCGACGTGTTTCGGCAACAGGGCATTTCCATGGTCATTTGGGCCAATCACCTGCTCCGGGCCGCCATCGCCACGATGCAAACAACGGCACGAACCTTAAAGGAGCAGGAAAATCTCTTGTCTGTAGAAGACACGATCGTTCCTGTTTCCGAAGTGTTTCGCCTCCAAGGCGCAGCCGATCTGCAGGAAGCCGAACAACGGTACCTGCCGAAAACTGCGGAACGAGCCGCCGCCATTGTGCTGGCCGCCTCTCGCGGTGATGAATTGGGTGAACTCACCGACGACAAACCCAAAACCATGGTGGCCATCCGAGGTCTCCCAATCCTCGCACACATTATGGATGCCTATAATTCTGTCGGCATCAAAGATATCAGCGTCGTTCGGGGATACAAAAAAGAGGCCGTCAATCTGCCGCATTTAACCTACGTGGATAATGACGAATTTGCCGTGACTGGTGAATTAGACTCTCTCTACAAAGCTCTTCAAGCAAAGACTCCCCACGATCACGACATCATCATTTCCTATGGCGACGTCTTATTCAATTCCTATATTCCCCAGGCACTGCTTCAAGAAAAAGATGACTTTGTCATGTTTGTCGACAGTGATTGGCAGGAGAAAACCCGATATACCCGCCTCGGCGGATTTGCAGAATGCACCGCTCCAAATTCCCGTAAGGCTTTTCACGCCCAGATCCATCTCACCCAACTCGGTACCGATCTCCAACCGGAAAAGATTCACGGGGTGTGGATGGGCTTTTTGAAAGTCTCGCCCTCGGGAGTCCGTCTACTGCAAGAACTGCTGCCCAGCCTCCTCGCCATTCCGGGCAACCGAAAGGCCGGCATGGCCACATTGTTCCAAGCCTTACTGCAACAGCAACAACCCATTCGTGTGCTCTATACCGTGGGACACTGGCTCGACATCAACAATTTGGATGATGTCATTCTAGCTGGTAGTTTCTGAATAGCTAACCGAACTTTTTGCACCTCGTGTGTCATACCGAAAATCAGCAAGGAACGAACCTATGAATCTTTCGAATCTGTCTCAAGAAGACTTCACCAAGCTGGTTACAGCTCTTGTCGACGATCGTCTCTGTGAACTTTTAGGTGACCCTGATTTAGGCTTACCATTGGATGAAACGGTTCGCGCTCGCTTAAAAGAATCACTTGCTTCCTCAGAGCGGATAACCGGGGATGAGATTGCCGAGCAACTGGGTCTCCGCTGGTAATCCCTCATGCCCTGGTATCGTGTCGCCTATGTACCCACCGTCCTCAATGACTTGCGCGCGGTGGATCCGTCACTGGCTCAACGACTGTTGGATAAAACCAAATGGCTGGCATCTAATGCGGCGAACCTCCGTCACGATTCCCTGCACCCTGAGTTACCAGGCCTCGTCCAATATGCTGTCGCTAATTGGCGCATTCTGTACAGCATTGATCGGGAAGAACAGATCGTCGCCATCCATCGAATCACGACCCGCCAGGAGCTGTATCGCCGGGCATCTTCCTCTTGACCCTTGCCTGGCATGCGCAAAAGGCTCTTAGCCTCATAGTCTCTCATTTTTCTATTCCTCACATCTTCCTGAGAAAGCCATGCTGGATGACCAACTTTCAACCCGGGTTCCAACGACTCAAGGAATCGCGTAGAAACCTGAGCAAGCCAATTCCGTGCGTCTCGATCATGGTCGTCCTACTGTTGCCAGTGTCACTCCTGGGTGCCGTCTCTCCACAATTAAATTTTGAAGCCCCAGAAGCCCTGGAACCATTAGTCAACAGGCTGAAAGAAACGAATCCTGCCTCGCTTCAGCACGTAGTAGACATCATGGGGCTTCAACAATCGGGGCCTCCCATTCGAGTCATACTCGCCCCCAACGAATCTCCCCTCGCGCAAGGAGTTCCAGAATGGATGTCAGGTTATGCCATAGGCCAGGACTCGACCATGGTGCTCTTTACTGACCGAACCTCTTTCTACCCGAACGATTCACTCCACAAGGTATTTCTCCATGAGATGGCGCATATCCTCGTTCACCGGGCCGCAGGAGGGCATCCACTCCCTCGATGGTTTGATGAAGGATTAGCGATGATGGCGGCACGTACCTGGGATTTGGAAGATCGGGCTCGATTAGTCTGGGCCATGGTTTCCACCACCGAAATCTCCCTGGATGAACTCAACAGCCTCTTTGTGATGGACGACACCTCCGTTCGAAAAGCCTATGTCCTCGCGCACGCCTTTACCTTGGATCTGTTAGAGCACACACACCGTACTGCCCCACAGCAGATACTGGGCAAGGTCAAACAAGGGCTCTCCTTTCCTGAGGCCTTTGCACAAACCACACTGATGACACTCCAACGTGCCGAAGAGGATTTCTGGAGTCGTCAGACGTTGTGGAATCGGTGGATTCCCGTCGCCACCAGTTCCGGAATGGTCTGGCTCACGATCACCTTCTTGGCATTTTGGGCGTATTCCAAACAGCGGCGGCGATCTGCCGCCATTCAGCAACAATGGAAGGAAGATGATTGGGATGGATGAAAGATTGTCTCGCAACAATCGTATTTGCTAAAAAAGGTGCCCGAATACATTTACCTGCATACGGAAAGGACGAGGACATGCCGTCAAAACTTAAAGACAAAGTCGCCATCATTACAGGGGGAAATAGCGGAATTGGATTGGCCACAGCTAAATTGTTTCAGGCTGAAGGCGCCAGGGTCATTATCACGGGAAGACGGAAAGAGGCGGTCGAAGCCGCTGTCAAAGAAATCGGAGGAACATGTAAGGGAATCGTCTCCGACACCGGAAGCCTCAGTGATATTGTGCATCTCTATGAACAAATTCAACAGTCCGGGTTCAAAATCGATATCCTGTTCCTCAACGCGGGCATTGCCATCTTTGGTCCATTTGAAACGATGGACGAAGCTACATTCGATGCCATGGTGAATGTCAATTTCAAAGGCCTGTTTTTCAACGTACAAAAAGCTGCTCCTCTTCTCAACGATGGGGCGTCAATCATTATCAACTCCTCCATCGCCGATCAAAAAGGATTTCCGAATACCAATATTTACGCCGCCACGAAAGCGGCCGTTCGGAGTCTGGCGAGAACGTTATCAACGGAATTACTCGAGAGAAAAATCCGGGTCAATTCTCTGGCTCCTGGCCCAATCGACACACCCATTTTCGATAAAATTGGCATCCCGGCTGAAGCCGTGCCAGAAATGAAAGAAGGATTTGCCGCGCAAAACCCGATGAAACGATTTGGTACTTCAGAGGAGATAGCCAAAGCGGCACTGTTTTTGGCATCGGATGATTCATCCTACGTGACAGGCATTGATCTCACCGTTGATGGAGGCGTCACACAACTTTAAGTCGCCCAGAGAAGTGATAGGGAAGGGTTCCTTACTTGGGCAGGATGAAACCCAACAATCCTTTCTCGGGTTATCCTTGACCTTACAAATCGAGAGTTTCTCCTGGTTATTGGGAGAGATGTGTGGCCACACCTGCAGGCATAATCAAATATAGGGTGCATTTGATAGAATGCTCTATGACACGCATTCGCGTACCGAACGCCATGAAGCCGGAGAACTCCTCTTTTCTCAATTTGTTCCTTTCTAAAAATTTCGTACTCGGGACGATGTTCGTCCTGCTGTTGAGCCCTGACGCTGTTTCAGCCCTTGAGCCGGAACCTCACCCTCTGGATACCTTTCTAACCGACATCCTCAATTTTCGTAAGCCTACCGGCATTCGAGGAACGATCAGGTATATCGATAAAGAAGAAAAAAATATTTGGTTGGATTGGGAACAACGATCGGACGATCGACCGACATTCGACACAGGCTGGAAATTGGTGCCAGAAGGCACCACCCTTTTAGTCTATCCGCAGAACGGGGCTCAGTATGAAGAATTGGAGCCGATGAAAAAGGGAACGCCTCTTGAGATGATTATTCAACTCGACCCGGAAGGCCACCGCCTGATTCTTTCCTATCAAGACCTTTCACAGGGTCGGAAAATTCCTCTCTAAACATTGAATCAATCGGAAAGGTACAAACTCCCTTGATTCAGCAAATCCAGGATTAACGAATCCTGTTCTTCCGACTGGCCCACAATCTTCCGAAACGTTCGGTTCGCGCAAAGGGTTTTGACCAATTCTATCATGCGCTGGCTACAGGTATATTGCCGTCCGTCTACAAAGAGCCAAAGGTTCTTCCCCAGTTGTTGAAAGGCAAACCGAGAGCCTTCATTCTTCACCAACGTAACTCCTGATGCCATATGATTTTGAACATCTTCAAGGGCATAGGCTTCGTTCATCGGTTCATCTTCTGCATATTTGGGAGAAGTCATATACCGCCCAAACCATTGAGCCAGGGAATTCTGATCATCGACATACTGCCGTAAGATCTTCTGCACATTGTTTACCGCCTCAACTGTAATCTGGCCGGGATTGGTCTGGAGTGCTAGATCGGGGTCGGCATAGCGAATCTCTTCACTCAGAGTCTCTCCAATATACTCTGGGAAATCTAATAAAATGTCCCGATGAGATGGAGCCCGGAATCCCACCGAACAGGTCATGCAATCATCTTCGACAGCCACTCCACGATGCCCGACACGCGGCGGCACATAGAGCAGATCACCGGGCTCAAGTATCCAATGCTGCTCCGGTTCCCATTCCGTTAAGATCTTTACTGGTGTATCGGGACGACATGGCGAGGATTCGTCATAAAGGCCGCCCACTTCCCATTTCCGCCGTCCACGTACCTGCACTAAAAATACATCGTAGTTGTCATAATGCGGGCCCACACCACCCTGATCACCGGAATAACTAATCATCAAATCATCAACCCGCCAACTAGGAATAAAATAAAATTGCGCGAGAAAATCTGCGGCAGCTGGCACCCAATGATCCACGGCCTGGACTAGCAATGTCCAATGCGTCGCAGGTAACGCTGAAAACGTTGCATCAACAAACGGCCCATGAGTCAGTTCCCAGTGATCAGCCTCAGCGTCGTGAAGAATCAGTCTCGATTCTACCTCGTCTTCACACGCCAATCCCGCCAACTCATCAGCACTGATTGGAGGTTGTACATTGGGCAAAGCCTGTCGAATCAACAACGGCTTCTTCTGCCAATACTCCGCCAGAAACGTTTCAAGGGACACATCGCCCAATGGTAAAGCATTCATCAGTGATTATTTTTCGATTTGATATTTCCTCCCCTTTGTAAGGGGAGGATCAAGGTGGGGTAGAATCATTTAGACTTCCTTTACCATCTCCACATGAGGAATCCCATCTTCCAAATACATATCCGAGACTCGAAGAAACCCATATCCTGCATAGAAACCTTGCAGATATTCTTGCGCAGAAATACGAATCGGCGTCTCTGGCCAACAACCAGAAATTTCCTGAAGGGCAGTCTTTAAGAGTTGATGCCCGATCCCCTGCCTACGGCAATCGGCCCTGACCACATATCGCCCAATATTCACCTCAGGATAGCGAAGCCCTGGCGGGAGAAGCCGCGCATAGGCCATCAGTTCTCCACCGTCATTTCTCCCCGAAAGGTGCCTGACTTCAGGATGTCGATCATACTCATCCAATTCCCGGTAGGCACAGCGTTGCTCCACTACGAACACATCCACCCGCAACTGCAGCACATCAAATAGTTGATAAACCGCTAACTCGTGAAAAACTTGGGTTTCCCAATGAATACTATCCATAAGGTCAATTTTGACTGAACGTAAAACCCTCTTTTTTGATTCGGTCAAGACCCCTATAGTTATGACAACCAAAACCCTTTACCTTCAAGCCCCTAGAAAAAACATCGCCTTCACCAGCGCAGGATAATTCACTGGAACGTCTCGCTACCAGAATCAAATCTGGAATGAACCACAGCATTCATCCGAATGAAATTTACGGAAATTGTGCGTCGAGATACTTTTCGAGAACTTCTGTGTAAGGAAAATGATATGCGACGTCTGGGATCACCAACTGATTCTGCTTCCGAACAAAACTCACCAGGTGACGACTTCCTATTGGAAGTGAGAGAGAATGACCCTCCACGACTCGATGGTACTGAAACAATTCACCCGACATTAGGTTGCCCTTTAGGGACTTTACAACCTTTGCCTTTACCTCCCAATCAGAATAATGCCCAATAGTTTCGACGTGTTGTACTCTTATCACCTCTAAAATTACTGTAATATCTGTCGTTTTGACATTTTCCTCGATAAGCTCAATGGGAGGGGAATCCTCTTCTCGTCCGGATTCTTGTTTCGTGGGAAAACAGGCCGCTAAGCTAATAGTTACCACACATATTAACCACCATTTTGTTTTTTGTGAGTGCCTCAGCATTTCCTTATTGTTCTAGGGACAATGTCCTCACACGACGGCCCCCACTTATGAATCCCGGAGCATATGCACGAAGAGGCCGTCGCGGAGCTTGGGTTCAAACCAGGTGCTTTTAGGAGGCATGACACGATCGGCATCAGCCACTGCCATAAGTTCCTCCACAGTAGTTGGATATAACCAAAATCCCACCGCCCAATCCCCACTGTCCACCAGCGACGCCAGTTGCTGCGTTCCGCGAATGCCGCCCACAAAATCTATGCGCGGGTCAGACCGTTGATCTTTGATTCCTAATAATGGATCCAACACACGTTCCGTTAATTCAGACACAGCCAGCGCACGAACCGGGTCTTGTTGGCTATTCAACGACGGATCCTGCTTCGGCGTGGCTCGATGCCATTGGCCTTCCAGGTACATATCAAACCCTGCAGCCGGCGCTTCACCTGGTTGCGCAGTGACTTGCAAATCGAAATGTAGAGCTAATTTTTCCAGCAATTCTTTTGGGGTAAGCCCATTCAAATCTCGAACGACGCGATTGTAGGGAAGAATCTGCAACTGGTTATGCGGAAAAATAACCGACAGAAATCCTTCTTCGTGACTCCCGGATGGTAAAGCACCAGCATACCCACGAGAGTTGCGCACACGACTCGCCGCCGCCGACCGATGATGCCCATCGGCTATATACAATGCCGGAAGTTCTTGAAACGCTTGAATGACCTGCTCAATGGCAGAATCATCCCGCACACTCCAGACCGTATGCTCAATGCTATCATCCGCCTTAAAATGGACATCAGGCTGGGTACTCGTCACTTCTTTGAACCACTGATCGATGACGGCTGTCTGCCGGAAAAAGAGCAGAACCGGGCCGGACTGCGACTCGTGGGTTTCAATAATTTTCACCCGGTCATTTTCCTTCACCGGTCGCGTGAATTCATGCTTTTTAATAATGCCGCGGTCATACTCATCCACGGAGGCCAAAGCCACGATGCCGGTTTGCTCATGCTGCCCCCACTTTTGCCGGTACACTCCGAAAAGAGGCCTATTTTCTTGGGCTAACACCCCTTCATTCATAAACTTTTGAAGATTGTCTGCCCCACGTTGATACACTTCCGCCGAATACGGGTCGACCTCATCTCCCAGCTCTAACTCTGCTCGACCAATGCGGAGGAAGCAATGAGGATTCCCTCGCGCCAAATCACGGGCCTCTTGCAACGAAACCACATCATAGGGGGGAGCCGCCACCTTGGCCGCCAACTCAGGTTTTGGTCTCACAGCGCGAAAGGGTGCAATCGTTGCCATTCTATTCTCCTCCTTGGTTTTGATCCATTTGCTTTCAACACCGCTGAAATTTAACCCATATTTACCACAACCTTGCGAGGTCTGGATAGAAAGAATGAGGAAGGAATTCCTCCAGCACAGTGGAGGAAAACCTGGCCTACACCAATAATCAAAGCCCTTGTGAGACCTATTCTCTCCAACGGCTCCGACTCAACCTCACGAGGAACTCTCACCCCACACAAGAGGTGTAGGCCTCCCCCTTCATGTTGACAACGAGATGAATTCTTGTATGGTATATCCCTTCATCAGGCTGCCTTGAGCTTGATTCATCATTCAGTCTTATGCATAGAATTTTTTTCATCCCCGTTTTTCGGACTCACGTGTATTTCAAGCTTTTTGGCTTGGCCTTTTTACTCTTCCTCTCTGTGGTCAATTGCAGTCATCAGCCCATGGTGGAGGACCAAGATTCCATTCTCCTCCGAAATCGTGGGTCACGAACGATCCATACCCTCCTGGTGAAACCCTGCACCAAACCCTATGAAGAATTTGCGGAGATGGCCAGGGATATTAAGCCCGGGCTCACCCAGCTTATCCGTCTGTATCCCGGCTGTTTTGATGCCGATGCCCTGGATAAAAACGGAGAGCTCATGGCCACCCAATATAAGCTTCGAGTCCCCCCCCAACTTCGTTGGGACGTGCATTGATCCTCTGTGGAGCCTGATATGAAACCTGACAATCGGCAGATCCTGTTGATGTGCCTTTTCATCTTCGGTAGCCTTCTCACCGCCTGCGCATCGCCTTACTATTTAGTGACCTCGGATTTCATGGTCGCCGATAATCAAGAAGCGCCTCCGGAAATCGTCGAAAGTCAGACCTATCTTTCAAAAATTCCAACCCTGACATCGTTGGCCGTGATGGCTCCCGAAGGTTGCGCCAATGAAACAGCCGCAGAAAGTTCCGGGGAAGCGGCCGGACAAGGTGTGCTGCTGAAGACCACCTGCGGCATCGAGATGGCCGAATTGGAGAGAGCATTGGCCAAAGCCGGGTTCCGGGTCATTTCATGGAATGCCCTTCAAAATAAAGTGGTCAAAGAAGAAATCACTCCTCAAGACGCATCGAAAGCACTCGGCGCAGAAGTCTTGTTCCAAATCAATTCGCTCGAACGGTCATTGGTCCAAACAGGTCAAGACGCCCGATGGGAACGTCGTTTTTATCAATCCAACCCGAAAGGTGAACGATTAGACCCCACCTCCCTTCCGGTCAAAGAAGGGGACCAACTGATCAGGCACATTAAGAAAAAAGAAGCGTCGCTCAATCACCCGGAGCGATTGAGTATGACCATCAATGCCAGTGCCTCGTTGGTTGAAACAGGTGAAACCATCTGGTTTTATGAATGGACTCATGCTGAAGCGCATGAACGGGAGGATGCCATTAAGGTTCTCGCGATATGTGAAAGCGGTGAGTGCAAAGAGGCAACGGTTTCTTCACGAAATCCCCCTGACGATACTCGAATGATCTCAGGGAGTAATGAAGCCATCTCCGAAATAAAAAATGATAAGGATCATCAAACAGCGGTGTACCATAAACTCTTACGAGATTTGGTAACCAATCTTGCGACCTCGTTTAAACACCAACCCTAGCCTTTGAGGACATGGCTTTACGACAAAAAAGCGAATGTTCTTCTTGTTATTTTCAATGACGGTATTCCACCCCTGCTAGGTACAATCTGAAAATGGGGCACCTTCCCATCATCCTTCCCTTTCGGCTTAGGAACAACTTTTTCTCTCCGCTTTTTTATTAGGGTTGCAAAAACCTTCCATTTTCTTAAATCCCTACCGTTTCATTTGCCAACTTCCCATTCACGCTCCCTCCTACCAGTTTACTCATCTAGGGACTTCCCACATTCTTGCCGGAACTAATCAATGGGTCATGGCAATGTAATTTCAGTTAGGATTTTTTCACTCCAAAGACTTGTCTATTTCGGACTTCTCCTCGCGCTTCCAGCCACCCTCGCACTGGCTGAAGAATCCCCAAATCTCATGCTGGCGGAAATTTACCGGCAAGGGATTGAAACACGTGACTACCTGGTCAGTGAAAAACTTGATGGTGTCCGCGCTCGGTGGAATGGCAAACAACTCATTTCACGAGGAGGTCACGTGTTCGCCGCCCCTGACTGGTTCACCAAAGACTTTCCAAAAATTCCTCTTGATGGGGAATTATGGATGGGAAGAGGGCAGTATGAAAAAACAGCCTCTGTCGTTCGCAAACACCAGGCTCATGAAGGCTGGCGAAAGATTCGCCTCATGATCTTTGATTTACCTGAGCACAATGGTCCATTTTCCGAACGGGTCAGAGAAATGACCGAACTCGTCACAAGGGTAAATTCTCCATTTCTGGTCATGATTGATCAGCAAACTTTTGACAGCCAAACCGCCTTACAAAAGAGATTGGAAGCCGTGGTGACTCAAGGTGGGGAGGGCCTCATGTTAAACCGAAAAACAGCTCTTTATACCAAAGGTCGAAGCCACGACTTATTGAAGTTGAAACCATTCGATGATGCGGAAGCCACGGTCATTGGATACCGTCCAGGAAAGGGGAAATATGCCGGACACGTTGGAGCATTGAAAGTACAAACTGACGAAGGAATCATCTTCTATATCGGCACGGGCCTCAGTGACGCCCAACGGTATCATCCTCCTCCACTGAACAGCAGGATCACATTTCGCTATCAAGGATTTACCAAAAACAGGATTCCACGTTTTGCAGTGTTTTTGCGTGTACGGAATGAACAACCTGAGTAAAGTCACAGGTCATTCCACACCGCCGACCGAAAGGGTCAAGCCATCAACCGGCCTTTGGGATTGCCTTCTCAATCAAAACTTTGGCCGCACGCTTAGCAATGTTGGCAATCCTGGGATTTTGAGAGACCTGGGCTGTGACGGTTGCCCCTTCCAATAATAAGGCCAATTCTTCTGCAAGCTCTTGAGGATTGGACGATCCGGTTTGTTCACAAAGAGAGAAGATGTAGTCTTTGACTAATTTCTTATAATCCTGACAAATTTTACGAATAGGTGTATCGTCGTCAGAGTATTCCCCGATGGTGTTGATAAACAAACACCCGTAAAAATTACTCTGCTGAAACCAGCGCTCGGCAAAATCAAAAATCGCTAACAACCGTGCTTTAGGCGTCTTACCTCCATTCTCCACCCGCCGCATTAATTCATTCCGGGCCATTCCGTCATATTGACGCAACACAGCCAGAACTAATTCTTCTTTTGACCTGAAATGTGCATACAAGGTTTTTTTCGTGACGCCAGACTGCTCTACAATGGCATCAATGCCAGTTGCATGAACACCATTCTTTCTAAATAACTCCAGTGCGGCCTGTATCAATTCCTCTCGCTTAGAGAGACTCCCTCGTTTGCGCTTACCTTCCATCTACATTTCCGTTTACTAATGTTTTTTCGTTTTTTATTTTTTTTCACGAACAGTCCAAAAAATGTACCACAAATACCCTTTTATTACAATTACTTATGATTTTACATTCATCTATAAAAAAATGATTACCTTTGTAACAAAATGGCTCCTCCCCTGACTAAGCCCTACAAGGTATACAGATCGGTATACTCAAATATTCAACTCTCACTTATCACAAAGGAGACTCATCATGAAGATGATGAAAGCCGTTATCGTTTCGTTGTTCTCGGTGTTCATGGCCGTCATAGCCACCCAAGCCTTTGCAGGAGATGTCACGCAAAGTACCCCTGGAATCAGTGGCTATGATCCTGTTGCCTACTTTACGGAAGGCAAACCCATGAAAGGATCCGGCTACCACGTGGCCGACTATAAAGGCGTCACGTATGTCTTTGCCAGCAAGGATCACAAAGCCATGTTCCAAGCCAATCCGGCGAAGTACGTCCCGGCTTATGGAGGCTACTGCGCCTATGGCGTCGCGGTAGGGAAAAAGTTTGTGTCCGATCCTGAAGCATGGAAGGTCGTAGACGGCACCCTCTATTTGAACCTGGATAAGGATATTCAGAGCAAATGGGCCAAGGATATCCCGGGGTACATCAAAAAATCAGAGGCCAATTGGAAAACAATCAAAGATAAACCGGCATCTGATTTATAAAACAATTGCCTGAGGCTCGCTTCTCAGTGCATAGCGGGCCTCAAGCAATGACTCAAGCAGGATTGCGGGAGGAACCATCTATGAAACACATCAGTATTATCACAGTCGTCGGAATACTCACATTAGGAACATTCGCGGGATGGGCCATGACTGGTCACGAAAACCCATATGCTCTCAACGTGGACCCAAAAACCGGAGACATCCACGTTCCAACGAATTACCGCGAGTGGCCAACGCTCGGGACCTGGGCCCATTCCAAGGTAGAAGGAGGACCTGGGGTACAGGAATATCATGTCGTCTATACCCAACCAGAAACTATTGCCTATTACCTGAAAAAAGGGGCGTTTCCTGACGGAGCGGTCTTGGTCAAAGAATTGCTCAACACTGAAACCATGGCCATGACCACGGGCTCGGCTGTCGGCCACGGCACCACCGTGAAGGGCTGGTTTGTCCTCGTCAGAGATACCAAGGGTCGATTTCCTACATCCGGCTTATGGGGCGATGGCTGGGGATGGTCGTTGTTTCATTCCGACGATCCAAATCACACCGTCTCCAAAAGTTATCAAACCGATTGCATTCCCTGTCACATGCCTGCCCGAGATCTAGCCAGGAAAAATGCGGTCGATGCAGATAAATGGATCTACACACTCGGATATCCCGTCCTGCAAAAACCATAATTGACAGGCATTAAAAAAAGGAGGACTCCCCATGTTAACGAGCAAAACTATCTGTCTCTCATTTGGGTCCGTGTTTGTCTTGGTCGGACTCTTGGGATTCATACCAAATCCCATCGTGTCATCGGAAGGCATTTTTGAAACGAATGTCATGCACAATCTCGTGCATTTGCTCACCGGCGCCGCATTTCTTTTCGGTGCCATGGCTGAGGAAGAAAAAGCCGGTCTGACCCTCAAGAGTATTACCGGCGCCTACTTTGGTGTCGCTCTACTGGGGTTTTTCACTGAAGGCACCATGCTCTTAGGCATGGTCCATATTAATGAGGCCGACCGTTGGCTCCATCTTGGCCTTGCCGTCGCCATGGTCCTAGCGGCAATTGGAGCATCCCAGTTCTCAACTCAACTGGGAGAAAAGAGCCACGCGTAAACACACGTTCACTTTCAATCAATCACTCACTTCAACAAGGAGAAGCATCATGAACACCATCGCCAAATCATTCACCACTCTCACCTTAGCCAGTGCCGTGCTCGTCGGCTGCATGACGGCTAATGGCCCGGCCACAGCAGAACAAAGCATGGGCCACGCGACCATGACGAACACGAGCATGATGAAACACGAATCCCCCGCACCCATGCTCAACGACTTGGAAATTGCTCATATCGCCTACACCGCAGGTGCCATCGATATTCGTTATGCGCATTTAGCCTTGGCCCTTTCCGAGGACCCGGAAGTTCGGAATTTCGCCGAATTGATGATCCGGGACCATACAGCCGTGAACAACAAGGCCTTAGCCCTGGTCAAAAAACTGCAAATTACGCCACAGGACAATGCGATGAGTCAGCAACTCAGTCAGCAAGCTCAGCAGATTCGTGAGGAACTTTCCCAACTACGGGGACAAGACTTAGCCAAACGCTATGCAGCGAATGAACTCGGGTATCACCAGACCGTGAACAACGTGGTGGAAAACACCTTTATTCCCAATGCGAAAAATCCCGAACTCAAAGCGCTCCTCACCGCCGCATTACAAACCTTCAAAGTACATGAAGGCCATGCGGCAAAGATGAACGAAAAGGTCATGTAATTATGGGAACAATGAACATTCTCACGCGAATCATCATTGGATGGATCGCACTAGGAATTTTTAGCGGGGAGGCCGTTGCTCAAACGGCCTCCCTCCCCCAACGGCATATCATACAGATCGAAGCCTTTGCGTTTCAGCCCACACAAATCCACGTTTCGCCGGGCGATACCATCGTATGGGTGAACAACGATTTAGTGCCGCACTTTCTCAACATTGCCGAAGGCCAATGGCAATCACCGGTGATCGAAGAGGGCCAGTCATGGGAAATGATGGTAGACCAGGCAGGACGCTACACCTATCTCTGCGTGTTTCATCCCAAAATGACCGGAGAATTTTCTGCAGAGTAAGGAAACAGGCCACATTAAAGGAGTGCCCAGTGAAGAAAACATTCCATCTACTCCTTCAAGACGTTCAATCGTGTAATGTTTGTCATCCAAACCTTCCACTCGGGCCACGACCGGTTCTCCAACTTCACCCCAAGGCGACTATTCTCATTGCAGGACAGGCACCGGGAAGGCGAGTGCATGAAACCGGAATACCCTTTGATGATCCGAGTGGAGACCGGCTGCGGGAATGGTTGGGGGTGAATCGAGACACCTTTTATGATTCACGAAAAATTGCGATTCTTCCCATGGGCTTCTGCTATCCGGGAACGGGGAGATCAGGAGACCTCCCGCCTCGTCCCGAATGCGCGGTAACCTGGCGTGCCCAGCTATTGGCGCATTTGCCCAACATCAAGCTCATTCTCGTGATTGGCCAATATGCGCAGGACTATCACCTGCCCAATTCAGCCTATTCCACGGTCACGGAGACAGTTAAAGCATGGAAAGATTTTTGGCCTGAACGTCTCCCCCTCCCCCATCCCAGCCCACGAAATAATATATGGCTAAAACGCAATCCCTGGTTTACCACAGACCTTCTACCGATCCTCAGAGAACAAGTGAAGACGATTTTAAAAACGAGGCCTAAATAGGAGAACAAAGGACACATTCCTCTATTTGGCTTTCCCAACGAGCCATTTTTTCTGATACACGCTATTGATCGCCATTGACACATCGCAGTTCCTTTGTTACTTATCCTTGGTCCCCCAGGGCAGTTCAATTCTATCGTGCCTGTAATCACAGAGTTCTCCATTCGCACAACACACTCCTTTTATAAGGGACGGCACCCAACAAGGAGGTTACCTGTTTTGAAATTATTGCTAACCTTTGTCTTATTGTCGTTTGTCTGGCTGTCTGGTACCAGCCAGGGATTGGCCGCCGTTGGGGATATTAATTACATTTCTGACGAGTTGAGCGTTCCATTACGCAGTGGGGCCTCCACTGCGCATCGCATTCTGCACCGTGGCCTCCCAAGTGGAACGCAATTGACAATTCTAGCTATCGACGAGGAAGCTGGATTTACTCAAGTTCGCACGGCGGGTGGATTGGAAGGCTGGGTCACATCCCAATATCTCACGGCCGAACCGATCGCTCGCGACAAACTCGCGACGGCCGAGCGCCGCCTAAAAAATCTCAAAGACGAAATGGCCAATGCACGCGAAACGCATGGCAGCCTTCAGACTGAACACAAAGAGACGGTGAGTCAAAACAAGACGCTACAGGCCCAAGTGGACACACTCACCAAAGAACTCACGGAATTGAAGGTGGTTTCCGCCGATCCGATTCGGGAACATGCCCGCAACGTCGAACTCACCGAACAGAATGCCCTTTTAGTGAATCAGGTCGAAGAACTCTCCTCAAAAAGCAGACAATTGGAAGCCAATGTCCAACTGCAATGGCTCCTGTATGGTGGCGGACTGGTCCTTATTGGTTTGATATTCGGACTGGTGTTAAAAAAACGCCCCAGACAACAGACCAGTTTTACCCGCTATACCTAAGCCAAAACACAACACATCGCAAGACGAATGCGGGCCACACGCCTTCAGTTTATTTCAATGCCTCAAGGGACGTGCGAAGCTCCTGGACTTCCGTTTTAAAAAGCGCGAGATGCTCAGCTCGTTGAGGTTGCGTATCCTTAAATTTCCATACCCGTTTAAAGATCGCCCACAGCTCCTTGTTATGCGTCACGGCTAGATCATAAGCAGGTGTCGCCCGTTTGGCTTCATCCACACAACACAACGAATCGTCAAAGGCATGAAATTGATTATGCAGATCGTCTAAGGCTTGATCATACCCGCTTCCGCCTTTGGCTGCCTCTGCGCTAGCCTCCATCATAGACGTGAGATTAATGACCGTTTCGACACTGTTACTTCCCTTGGCTTTCGCGGCAAAGTCATCTGCATGTGGATAAAAAATGTAACTACATCCACTGAGTCCCGCGATAAAAAGCGTGGTCACGAATACCGCTGCGATTTTTTGCATTACGCTCTCCTTTGTGAAGGTACACATAAAAGGCCAATAAGCTTCTTTGGCCATTGAATCCTTGTTTATAAAATTCACTACTAGACTATCGAGAATAATCGGACGACACAACCTCCATGCCGGAAAACCCTGAATAGGGCTTTCCCAAAATATGATCTCCTCCAAACCTATTCTTCAACACCCGGGAGCTATCTCAAGTTTCTTTCCAAGATTTTGACACCCAAGCCGGCAATGTCAGGGAGCGAATCCAACAGGCCCATCAGGATCAATCATTGCGGCAAGAGCATCGTGATCGCTAAGAACGCCTTTTAACGAAAGGGATTGGGATCGTTCGATTCGCAAATTTCTCGTCGCCAAGAGATCAGGGCCATGCTGCAGGATAAGCGTGAGGCCATTGTCTTGAAGAAACTTATCCAATATCGATTGATCCTGCTCCTCTAATTCCGGTCGAAGATTCGCATCCATACCAACCAGGACAGGAGCGTCACCTGGAACATGTTGCTTCAACACCTTGCTAATTTGTTGAAATTGATTGACACGGGCATCAATACTGTTCTGCCCCCGTCCGGCATCCATATGACTATGAACGACCCAGAATCTATGAAATTGAACAAGTTGAAAACCTTTGGAAAAGAAGTCATCGGCCTTATCCTCGTCAGTATTCCATCCCGCAAATGCTTCGTAGGGTTCGGAGTGCACAAACACGGGATGCTCCTGGGCCAGCATCAACAACCCGGGACTCAGACAGATTTCACATACCCATCGTAACGGCCACCAATCCCCACCTCCACCTTCGGAAAATTGTGGATGATCCGCCCAGTCATGATTAGTGTAGCGCGCAATTTGAGCGGGACGCACAAAAGCTTCTTGAAACAGAACGAGATCGAACTTGGATGCAATGTCACCAATACAGGCTATCTCCTCCTCTGAATGTCCCTTGCTGGAAAACATAGCACCGGGAAGCAGGCGGTCATGAATGTTCCATACCAACACCCGAAGACCCTTCGAAATCGATAGATCGGATGGCATCGCTACAGCCAATTTTCCCTGCCGTTCCGGATCCAGGAGGCATGTCGCCGTAATGGTCGGTTTTGTTTCAAGTCTGCCGACACAGGCACTCATCACAAAAAATCCCACAAGCAGAAGAACATTGATCATTGTGCGGAAATAACCCGTTTTCCTCATTGTGCTGGATGCATTCTTTACTCGGATTCCAACTTGCCTACATTTTAGAAATGGGATTAGGATTGAATGGACATTCACTCCAATGGCACTCGATTTCCTCCAAAAATTATGTGTTTTCATATTTCAATTGTTTCATTGGGACTTCACATCTTTCTAGTTCACTTTCATTTTATGTTTACCTAAGGAGGTGTCATGATGTTGGTCATGGAAATTGGGAAAGAACTCGTGAATTTGTGCCAGCAAGGTAAAAATCAAGAAGCTATCGATAAATTATATAGTCCCGATATCGTCAGTGTCGAAGCGATGGCCATGCCAAACATGAGTCAGACACAAACGGGCCTTGAGGCCATTAAAGGGAAAAATACCTGGTGGGTCAACAACCATGAAATCCATGGGGGAACCGTGAAAGGACCATATCCCAACGGCAATCAATTTATTATCCATTTCACCTACGATGTCACCCCTAAACATACCGGCAAACGTATGACGATTGATGAGATGGGTCTCTACACAGTGGAGAATGGGAAAATTTCCAAGGAAGAATTCTTCTACTCGATGGGGGACTGTAGCTAGCAAAAAAATTCTTACATGATAAATGGCTACCCAGTAGGGAAACGGTCTGGAGCTATCCTTCGTCGACGATTAGACTGGACAAAGATTTTCGAACCTTTCCCATCCAGCTTCTACCCGGCCAAAAGGAGGATGATTATGTCGGTAAAAATCCTGGTAAACCTGTGTCTGTGTTTCATCATCATGAGCACCGCCACTCACGCCACTGAGAAAACCAATGCCTCAATGGATCCTCACGCAATGATGGAACTTTGGAAAAAACTCGGAACGCCTGGAGAGCCGCACAAGATGTTTGCCAGTTTGACAGGAAACTGGACGACTCGAATGAAGGAATGGATGGAGCCCGGCAAACCTCCAAGCGAGTCCACCGGAACAGCCAAGATGACGATGTTATTGGATGGGAGATTTCTCTATCAGGAATTTCATGGTCAGATGATGGGGCAACCCTTTTCAGGAATCGGTATCGATGCTTACGACAATATGACCCAAAAATATGTGACCGCGTGGATGGATACGATGGGAACGGGAATTTTCATGATGGAAGGTACGGCCAGTTCTGATGGCAAAACCATCACGTTACACGGATCGCATCCTGAACCAGGTGGAGGTCACATGACCCATCGTGCAGTATGGACAATCATCGGCATAGCAATACTCAAACGTTTGTCATGTTTGGGACTCACCACGGCGGCACGGAAATGAAGGTCATGGAGATCGTCTATACCCGTCAACCTTGAATCAGACAACATGAACCGAGGGAAAAGGGGCTCACGCTAAAGATGACGGGGGAAATCAGGCCTTAGGGGCTGACAATGATATCAACAGCCGTTGGCTGACTGTCGGCACCTTTCACGTCAGTTACACGAAGCGTGAATCGGAAGGTTCGCTCTTCGGACACAAACGGGGCCAAGAATTTGGCTTGGGCGGAATAGGGATCCAGCAGGGGAATTTTGCTCCCACGTACTTGCGCCCAATGATATTGAAGTGACCCGCCATCGGGGTCATAGCTCATGAGCCCATTTAACGTGACACGGGCTCCGGCTAAGACAGATTGCGGCTTTCCAGGATCAGCGACAGGGGGTTGATTCGGCTCATCATTGACTTCAACGAGGATATCAAGGGTTGTCACTTGCTCACGGTTTTTCACGGTCAAGACTGTCGCTCCATTTCCCGCCAACCGCAGGACGCCATCTTGATTGACAGTGATCACCGATTCATCGCCTGAGAGATACGTCGTTCCCGTGTTATGCCAACGGATTGCCCGTGTGACTCCATCTGAAAATTCTCCCATCACAGGTAATTGAAAAATCGTTCCCAACGCATCTAATTGGTCATACACTCGAACCCCACCGGCGCGTCCAAATCGAAGTGGTTTATTCGTTTGAAAATCAATCGCCAAAAGTTCGGCTTCCGGCACGATCATAATCAGAACTTCATCGAAGATTGCCTGAAGCGCCACTTTGGACTGCCGCCCTCCTTGCTCCGCCACCGCAAGGAGCCGATACATCCCCATGGCTTCCTTCGGGAGGAGGATCTTCCCGCCAAAGGGTGGCGTATGTTTGGCTGTCGAGACCAACACCAGTTTTTCTTCGACCAAGGCTTTCAGCATATCTTCATCTTCTCGATAGAGAAAATAGTTCACCTTGGTGACTCCAGGAAGATTTCCTAAATCCAGTTCAACCGAAATCGTATGACCGGGATGGTGCGTACTGGAGAGCTGGGGTTCACGAATCGAGAATGACAAAGAAGCCGGAGGCTCAGAGAGTATGAAGAACAAGAGGATGATTGAGACAACCAGCACTGGGAAAGAAAACAGCCGTTTTATTCACTTTCCAAGGAAAGCGACACCCATCAGTTCCAGAACCGAAAACCATACAAGACCAAACCAGGTGACCCGTATGCACACCTATCAGACTTCCGTAGAAAAAATGCCCGCTCACGTGGCTGATGTACTTCCCCCACTGTCTTAAGAGATCAACCAAATCCGGTACGTGAACTGCACGTTAGTATCCCTGCTGGCGTATTCTTCGATAAGGAGGCCTGCTGTCAGCTATGGAAATTGGCAAAGCACTCGTTCCCCTGTGCAAGCATGGCAAGAACCAGGTAACACGTTGAAATTACCGTGTCAGTATAGAGGCCTGGCCACGCCAAATATGGGGAAACCAAACAGAATTCCCGATCTGTTTAAAGGATTTTTATGGTGGCTCCACAACCACGAGAATATGGTGGGGGGTGAAGCCAAACCCAAAATTCGCACTGTTCAATTGTCTTTCCTTGATGCTCATTCCCCATGTCTCTTTCTCATCTGACCTTATTCGGAAAGAGATGACCTCTGATAGGCGAATCGATACGAGAAAATATTTCGTCCCTGTTTTCCATTACTGTTGTCAACCAGCCTTAATGCAGACCATCGTTGGCACCCTGGTGCTTCGTGCTTCATCTGAGCGAATCCAGCGGATCACCATACCAAGAACCGTCCCATCTGAATCTTCACAGGAAGCTCTCCGGCATCCCCTTCCAACAACCGATAGCCCAAGAAAGAAGAGATGAAAACAGCTTTCATCATGATGGATATCCATCTGACGCCAATCGATTACGGTATTCACAAAAACTGGATAGTACCCACGTTCATTAATCCCAGCCCACCGGTTCGTATCCGCGTTCTTTAATACAACGATCGACGAAGTTAACGATAGCTGGTCGCGGTTCAGACGACTGGCCCCACACCCTTGCAAAATTGCAGCTCCCAATGCTCACGTTGCCTGCAATCGCGCCTCCAACCGCCCCACCGGCAGCCCCAATGGCTCCTCCTACTACGGTGCGACCGCGACCTCTTCAGATGTCGGAATAGTCGCAACGTTTGGCCATTGAAGTCAGCCACATCCTGATCACCTCTGTCTGCCTCCCTCACCTCTCAAAATGCTGAACCTTGGGATAGAGAAAGGCCGAGGCCCTGCACAGCCTGCAACCAGGCCAAAAGCCAGGACCACACACCATGATAGCCTGTGAATTCCTGTATTCATTTCTATCCACTGAAAACACATGGCATCTTCATCACCTTACTCCTTATAGTCAAGGACACTAACGAACCACTTGGCTTCCATATAGCATAGGAAGTGATAAGCTTCATCCATACCTCATTCGCATCCATCGAATTGCACACAAGGCTATGAAGAAGATTTCCCCCTGATACAATCGAAACATGCCAAGCCTGGCGCAAGGTCATCTCAACAACTGCGACCGTTGAAGTTTCTGGAAATCATCCGCCTTTACATGACGCCCATGCCAATACCGCTGGTCTTGTTTGAATCGACATAACTTCCATGATCCGTCGTGACGAATAACGGGTCAACTGTTGAACTAACGGAATGCGTTCAGAATCAATGAGTGCAGGCATCTCAGGCATTTTTGTATCTGTCAATACCAGATCCATCGGGGGAGGCCATACCTAGCCGGTCGAGTGCGACAGTGCCGTCTTCAGCTGTTCGCAGATAAACCAACAGGCCTCAAGTCTGGTACGCAAAATCAACCGGTGCTCTGCTTCATCAGCGACAATTTAGTACCCGCTTCATCATTTTTCCTCCACAGCTTTTGGTTGAGTGCCAGATAACGGATAACCTCATTCAATCCAAAGTTCGTGCCATAGGCGACCTTGGGGGAAATTTCATTTTGAGGGCGATTATTGCCCCATCACGTTTTCAGGCCAGAAGCATCCGTCTTTGGGCACGTTCCATCCCACAGAATGCGCACACCAAAGTGTTCCGCCCCTTTCCAATAGATATTGGTGAAATGAAAGAATACGCTGTGGAGGAGGAAAAACAGGAAGACCAAGCAACCCAAGAATATGCTTACAGGCTGTTCCTAAAGAACAATATCCTTCTCAACCTATCACTGGTGTACTTCTCATAACATCCGTACTTTCACCTGGAACCTCCAGCACTCTCCAATACAAATGAAGAAGGAAATGATGCATTTTTCTTCCTTCCAGCTTCTACCGTTGGCGCACAGAGTTGCGAAACACCCACTACAGAGTATTATGATGATTGTGAAACGTGAATGAACCGCAAGGCTTCATCATTGCTGGCGACTAATGAAGGACATCGACTATGAACCCAGCGCCTGGCATCTCGATTTCTCAACAGTCTACTGTCAGCCGCCGATTTACCATTATTACCATCATGTTTTTGAGTGTCTTGATCGGCATGTCAGTCTATACCATGACGACACTTCAAAAAGGCCAGTCAAATGCCTTCGTCATTGATGTAGCCGGCCGCCAACGAATGCTCATCCAAAGACACATGAATGAAATACTCTTGACATGTCAGGGGGTGCAAACAGATTACGCCTCAACCAGAGCACTCATTACCTCAACACTCAATGCGCTCATGAATGGTGGATCAGTCTCATCAAATGCTGAAACCAGGCAATGGAAAACAATTCCGGCCGCCCCAACACAAGAAATTCACAAAAAACTCCAGGAGCAACACGAGCACCTCCAACACATATTTCAACTGGCCGACCAATTCCTATTGCTCCCTCCGAACCATCCAGAGCTTCGGGCGCAACTCCTCGCCCTTCGCGCCCAACATACCTTGGCGATTCAAGCTGCGGACGAGGCCGTGAAACAATTTGATGACTACTCTGAGGCCGCCATCACCTCGATGGTCCAATGGGAGATCCTTATCGCAGTTATTATCGGTTGGTTGGGCCTGTTTGTCACGAGCAAGGGGGTCAGAGATGGCCGGCGATTGGAAAAAGAAATTGAGGAACGGATACGCGCAGAGTCCGCGTTTCGCTCAAGTGAAGTGTTCCTGAATTCAATTATCGAAAACATTCCAGATATGATTTTTGTGAAATCGGCAAAGGATCTTCGCTTTGTTCGCTTGAATAAGGCCGGAGAAGATCTCCTCCAATGTTCCAGGGCAGAGATTTTGGGAAAGACAGACTCCCACCTGTTCCCCAAAGACCAGGCGGATTTTTTTATGGCTAAGGATCAAGAGGTCTTAACCACTAAACACCCGGTGGACATTACGCAGGAAACGATCCAGACCAAATCACTCGGCATCAGGCAATTACATACCAAGAAAATTCCCCTCCTCGATGATCAAGGAAATCCTCAGTACCTATTGGGCATTTCAAATGATATAACAGAACGCTTACACGCGCAGGAAGCTCTCCGACGAAGTGAAGAACGCTACAGGGCATTATATGAGGACAATCCATCGATGTATTTTACAGTCGCTCAGGGCGGGGAAATTTTATCCGTGAATCACTTTGGAGCTCAACAACTCGGATTTGCTGTTGAGGACTTAGTGGGGTTACCCGTCATGCATTTATTTGTCGAAGAGGATCGGCCTTACGTTTGTCAGCGGTTTGAGGAATGCGTGCAACATCCCTCAACCATTTTTTCTTGGGAATTTCGTAAAGTCCGGAAGGATGGGAGTATCGTATGGGTCAAAGAAGTGGCACGTGCGGTCTATACCAAGGAGAAAGACCTCGTCGTTCTGATTGTGTGTGAGGATATTTCGGAGCGTAAGGAATCAGAAAAAGCGTTGCAAGAATGGAAAACACTAACTGAAAGCGTCCTCGGACAATTGCCAAAAGGATTTGCCTATCGATGCCTCAATAACAAAAACTGGACAGCCGTCTATGTCAGTGATGGCATTGAAGAGGTCACAGGGTTTCCTGCGTCGGAATTGCTCAATGGAACGATTAACTATGACTCGTTATTGGCTCCTAGTGAAAATGAGCGGGTCTGGGCAAACGTCCAGAAGGCCTTAGCCAAACATTGTCCTTACGAAAATGAACACCAAATTATCACCAGGGATGGCGGCACGAAATGGATTCTCGCCCGCGGCCGTTTTATCTTCGACGAGGCAGGACAACTCTTATATCTGGATGGATTAAATGTTGATATCACGGAACAAAAACAAATCGAGAATGATCTTCGCGCCAGTGAAACACGGTTTCGATCCTTGATTGAACACGTACCGTTCGGCATCCATGAAATTCGCCTGGACGGGACCATGAGTTCAATGAATCAGGCAGGACGACACATGTTAGGTGTGGAGGACGAATCCCAAGTCGTTGGCCGTTCCCATCTGGATCTGGCAGAAGAGCGGGACCACGAGCGAATCAACAAAATTTTCACAAAGGCTATCTCTGGACAGCCCAAAGACTACGAGTTTGAAGTCACCACCCATGGTCACGTGAGAAATTTCAGAAAGAGATTTATCCCAATTCGAGGGCATGATGGAATCGTGTCAAAAATCGTGGGAATCTGGGAAGATATAACCGAACGACGGCAAGCAGAAGAATCATTACGGGACAGCGAAGCCAAGCGGATCGCAGCCCTTCGGCAAAGTGATGAACTCAAATCAGCCCTTCTTTCCTCAGTGTCTCATGAGCTGCGGACGCCCCTCACCGCGATGAAAGGATCCATATCGAATATCATGGACACCATGTCAAGTCAGATGAACGACATACAAGAAGGGTTGTTGACGGGCATTGACCACGAGATCAACTACATGAGTCGACTGGTGGACAATCTTTTAGATATGTCCCAGATTGAGGCAGGTACTCTGACGCCCCACCGGGAGTGGCATCCCTTAGAAGATCTTATCGAAGGCGCTCTGCGTCGCACCGGTCTGACGATGGAAACCCGACAGGTTTCGATCCAGATCCCCGAAGACATTCCCCCAGTGTTTGTCGATGCTCTGGAAATTCAACAAGTACTGATTAACCTACTCGATAATGCCGTGAAATACTCATTCCCAACTACGCCGATTCGCCTACACGTTCGCTTCGGCGTTCAACAGATTGAGATCGCCGTCTCCAATACAGGTGAACCTCTTGCAACAGAGGATGTCGAACGGATCTTTGAACGTTTTTATCGCCGTCGCGCTCCATCCCACGAACAGATTCGTGGCACGGGTCTTGGATTGGCCATCTGTAAAGGGCTCATTGAAGCCCACGGTGGGCGCATCTGGGCCGATTCAATCGGAAATCAGGCTACGATCACGTTTACCATTCCAGTCACCGAATCGATGGCCATGTTTTCACTGGAAGGATTACACAAACAGGAACCCCAACCATGAGTTCAGGTGCCCGAATACTGGTGGTTGATGACGAACCGCAAATTCGTCGTTCCCTTCAAGTCAATTTGGAGAACAAGGGATATGCGGTGTTCACCGCCGCCACGGGCGAAGAAGCCCTTGAAGCCATCGCGCGTCGAATGCCAGATGTGGTCATCGTGGATCTGGTCCTCCCAACAATGGATGGAATTACGCTGACACGCCATATTCGTGAACAGTCTCCGGTCCCAATTATTTTCCTTTCAGCCATTGGTGATGAACCAAAAAAGGTGACCGCCCTGGAATCCGGTGCGGATGATTACGTCACCAAACCTTTCGGGATGGAGGAATTGGCCGCCAGAATCAAGTCGGCATTGCGGCGGACCATGATGTTATCCGGTGCGAATCCAGTCTTTGTAAGTGGCGGTCTCTCACTGAACTTTGAACGGCGTGAAGTTCGCCTGGATGGAGAACCGGTGAAACTCACCCCAACGGAATATGATCTCCTGAAATACATGATTCAATATTCGGGCAAAGTTCTGACCCACCGGACTCTCCTGACGGCTATATGGGGGGAAGCCTATGCCGATCAGGCCCAATACCTCCGTGTGTTCATTGGACAGCTTCGAAAAAAACTTGAACGGAATACAGCCCGACCCCGATACATCCTCACCGACCCCGGCGTTGGCTATCGTTTTGAAACCATTCCTCAAGAAGAGCGCCCATAGATTCCTCCTTTCAACCCCATATTTCCAGACCAATGAACGCGGTTCGAGATTTCTGTGAGGTTCTTCCTCTGACGAGGTCGGTTTTCATGCCATCATCCATCTGAATCTCCCAGATGTCGATGGCTCTAGTGCCCTCTGACCCGAGCAAATATTTATGAAAAGCTTACACATAGGGTACACAGTAATAATAGTTTCTTTATGTCGACCAGCAGTACCCTTTATATGAAGGATTAGATCGCGTTATTAATAGGAACGAGGTCCCACGCGTGGCACGATCAATTTTGGTGGTTGAAGATGAAGAGGACATCAGTCTCATGCTGCAAGATCGACTGATGTATCTAGGGTTTTATGTCACCCTAGCTGCGAATGGGGCCGAAGGGATCGCGATCCTGGAACGGATGGCCATCGACGGAATTTTGATGGATATTCAGATGCCGGTCATGGATGGTATCAGCATGCTCAGACGCATTCAGGAACGATATTCGAACATTCCCGTTATCGCCATGAGTGCCGAAGCCAACAAGGACAAATTGATTCAAGCGATCGAACTGGGCGCAATCGACTACCTACTGAAACCCATTGATACCAACCTTCTCTCCAAGAAATGTACCCTCATTTTCTCGACCTATGTCGACCGGCAACAATTGCATCCATCATGAGACTTCTGCCAACCTATATGTTTCGGGAAGAATTCAGAGGAAGGAAATGAAGCGAATTCTCATTGTCGATGACTTCGAACCGGGACGACTCGTGCTCCGTGAAAAACTCAAGGTGCAGGGATATGCTTGTCAGGAAGTGGAGAATGGATTGCTCGCCTTGGAAACGTTACAAACGAAATGCTTTGATTTGATCATTACCGATAATCGCATGCCTGTAATGACCGGGTTGGAATTGATTCAGGCTCTCGCCAGACAACCAGATGAAGCCCGCCCACCGGTTATTCTTCTGACGGGACATCCGTCTTCTGACCTGTTTCGTGAAGCACGGGAAGCAGGAGCGAGCGTCACGCTCTCCAAGCCCTACGAAGATCAGGAACTCTTTTCAGAAATTACCAGAATACTGGGTAACAAAGGCTGAAATCAGCGCAGCCAGACAAAGGTGAGAAAACAGGCCAACGCCAATGAAACTTAAACGGCAATCTTTTCGGAATCAGCTTGACTGTCCACTTGGCTCGAAGATGGAAGATTTAACACCCAGGCAGGCACAGGACGAATATCCCAAATCAGACCGCAGAACTGCATTCCACGCAATCCATAATACGTGATGTCAATTTCCCACCATCGAAATCCTTGGCGAGCGGAACTGGAATACTGATGATGATTATTGTGCCAACCTTCACCTAAAGTCAGAAGCGCCAACCACACATTGTTCCGACTATTGTCGGCAGTGGGATACCGCTTGGTCCCAAAGCGGTGCGACAACGAATTGATCGTAAAGGTCCCATGCCAGAGGGCGACGGTCGATATGACAAAACCCCAGACGAGCATCTGCCACCCATTCGTCCCTAATGTGGGATAGACACTCCCCAGCCAGCTGCCAAACAGAAACAAACTCACAGCCAGGATGATCGGGACCAGCACATCGTACCGATTGAGAAAACGCAATTCTGGATAACGGGCAAAATCCTTGATACGATTCATCTTCGTGGCCAGCTGATTCTGGGCTAAGAACCAGCCCATATGACTCCACCACAATCCGTGATGGACAGGTGAATGAACATCGGCAGGTTGATCCGGATGGGCATGATGGACACGATGGTTAGCGGCCCACCACAAGGGACCACGTTGCGCAGCCGAGGCTCCTATGATGGCAAACACCAACTGCATAGCGCGCGAAGTCTTAAATGTACGATGGGAAAAATAGCGATGGTAAAACCCCGTGATCGCAAACATCCGTACCACATAGAACAAGACAGCCGTGGCCAGAGCCACCGGGCTCCACCCAACCCACAAGACCGTAAGAACAGCCAGGTGCATGAGAAAAAATGGAATCGTCCGCACCCGATCCATGTGTTTGCTCTCTGCATCTAGTACCAGCCCAGCTTTAGCCTCCCCATCAAACCAGGACAATCCCATCTTTTGCAAAAACGAGAGAAGACGCCGTAGCCCGGAAACCGTTGACGTATCATTATTCATAGTCGGTAAATCCTCAGTCCCAGCAAGAGGCGTGGGCACAACCTTTATCTCCTCCTCGAGTTAATAATCGGGAAATATTTCAACGCTCTTGAATTAGGAGGGAAAAATGTAAACTAGGAAAGATAAACCAGATTGACACCTTCTGGCAAATCATTATTTTTGGTCATCAACGGAAATGCAATCAGGTAAAGGAATTCGAAGCGCCATGATTGGCCGACCCTCTAGGCATCCCAATTCCCGCTAGGAGAGCGAATATGCTCGATCATGTTCTGAACGTCGAGGGGTGGTGGCAGAGTAAAACGGCTAACGATGATAGCCACCATGAAGTTGAGCCCCATGCCAATGGTTCCGATCCCTTCGGGACTGATGCCGAATAACCACTGGTCAGCCGTAGCCGTTGGATGGACGAAACGAAACCAAATGATATAAGCCGCCGTAAATCCAATTCCCAGCAGCATTCCTGCGATCGCCCCCTCCTTCGTCGTACGTGTATCAAAAATTCCAAGCAACAAGATCGGAAAAAAACTGGCCGCAGCCAGACCAAACGCAAATGCCACAACCTGCGCAACAAATCCCGGTGGATAAATACCAAGGATTCCAGCCACAACCACCGCAAAAGCGGCGGCGATGCGCGCCATCCGTAATTCGACCTGTTGCGGCATGTCTTTCCACATGACGGATTTCAACAGGTCATGTGAAACCGAGGCAGAGATCACGAGGAGTAAACCCGCAGCCGTGGAGAGTGCCGCGGCAAGACCACCGGCCGCTACAAGTGCCACCACCCAGGCTGGGAGCTTGGCAATTTCAGGATTCGCCAGCACCATAATATCTCGATCAACCGTCAGCTCATTCCTGTCGGGGAGCCCACTATACTGAATCACGCCGTCCCCATTCCGATCTTTGAATACAATCAGTCCGGTTTTTTCCCAGCTCTTAAACCATTGCGGCGCATCGGCATAAGACTTCTCATTCAGCGTCTCAATCATGTTCACCCGCGCAAAGGCACTCACCGCCGGCGCAGTGGTATAAAGAAGGCCAATGAATAGTAACGCCCACATGGCACTCCACCGTGCCGCACTCGCATTGGGCACGGTATAGAACCGAATCAAAACATGGGGTAATCCCGCCGTCCCGACCATGAGCGCCATCGTGATCGCCAGCACATCAACCATGCTTTTCTTGCCACCCACCCAAGCCCCGGTGTATTCTGGAAGACCTAAGTCGCGATGAATCGCATCGAGGGTTTCGAGTAACGCAAAACCGGCGTACTGTCCTTCGATCAATGTCGAACCAAACCCGATCTGGGGTATAGCCCAGCCGGTCATCTTCCAAGAAATCGCCATGGCAGGGATCAGGTACGCCACAATCAACACACAAAATTGCGCTACCTGGGTATAGGTAATACCGCGCATGCCACCGACAACTGCATAAAAGAACACAATTCCCACGCCGATGAGAACCCCGATGGTCACGTCGACTTCTAAGAAGCGTGAAAAGACGACTCCCACCCCACGCATCTGTCCTGCGACATAGGTAAAGGACACAAAAATCGCGCAGAAGACCGCCAGCACACGAGCCGTTTGAGAGTAGTACCGATCTCCGACAAACTCCGGAATGGTATAGCGCCCGTATTTCCGAAGATACGGAGCCAGGAGGAGAGCTAACAGAACATACCCGCCCGTCCAACCCATGAGATAAATGGTGCCCGTATATCCCATGAACGAGATGAGTCCCGCCATGGAGATAAATGAGGCAGCACTCATCCAATCGGCAGCAGTCGCCATGCCATTGGCGAGTGGCGGGATCCCGCGCCCTGCGACGTAAAACCCGGAGGTCGTCCCGACCCGACTCCAAATGGCAATCCCGATGTACGCGGAAAAGGTGAGCCCGACGAGCAGGTACGTCCACTCCTGAATCGTCATTCAGGGATCCCCGTATGACTCTTCGAACCATTCGCGGTAGCTTCATCATCCAACCCATGCCGTCGATCGATTCGGTCCATCGCTACGGCATAGACCAATGTCACAATGATGAACACATAAATGGACCCTTGTTGAGCAAACCAAAAGCCCAGCGGGAACCCGCCAAGATGAAATTCATTCAACGGCTCCACGAAAACGATACCAAGGAGGTAGGAAACGACAAACCATAGGGAAAGGAGGGCGAGCATCAACCAAAGATTCTCACGCCAATGAGCGCGCCCCGATGATTTCCAAACCTTGTTATGAGAAGGGTCTGACAGAAATTGATTATTCATGCGACAGGACAAAACAACCAAAGGACGGCCGTCCAAATTCTCCTGTACGTTGGGAATGCAATCGAGACCGGTTCATAAAAACTCGTAAAGGATAAACATGGCCGATAAGAGCGCGACAACGGCAGAAAACATCCCTAACCGCCGGGATTTCAACCATCCAAGCTGCCCCACGCCCACAAGGAATGAAAAGATACCAACTGCCATGGTCCATGAAATGACTTCAATAGAAAAATCAAAATCCACCGGTTCTCCACTGTCTGCAAACTTTAAAAGTACGGGAACCATTTGCAACATGCTGGCATGCACGACAAGGATAAGAAAGGCACATGTTGAGAAGAGAAACGTGCCAATGATGTAATTGGTTATCGGGTGAGTGTCATTTCCCGCCGACAATCTCGCGAGTACCGTAATTGAGGCAGCAACGAGAAGAGCTCCCACAAACGAAATAGGTTTCGCAACCCCAGAAATTAATTCCTGAAATGCCTTTACCGCCAATTCATTATCCATTGGGCCATCTCATCATTATCTCAACCTGTCGTGGAATGACCAAGAAAAGTATCCTGTAGACTTCATAATCATAGCCTGGAGACAAACCTAAGACCACCTCCCTCATGTCAAAAACCCGTTACACCACATCACTCACAAAACCAAGGAGGAACGGTCAAACCCTTTACTCGTCTGACGCACTACACTATGTATTCAGGTAAGGAATGAAAACTATATTAAACTTCCAAAAATTCAAGACAACCGTTTTCATTGAATGGTTATTTTTTTCGTGTCCCTATCCATACCCAAGGGAACATGCTTTCATGCAAGCACACGACGCATAATTCCGGGATGCAACAAACTAGTTGGGGATGCCATAAGATTCATCACCCGGAGGAATCTCAAATACACGACCGCATCATGGTGCGTGGCACGATGGACCTTGGCCAAATAGGCATTGATCAAATCTGTCATGAAAGGTTTGTGCCCTTGTGTTTCTGGATACCGAAAATCTTCACAGCCAGCAATCTGCCAGGGGATATCGACGACCTTGGCGATACGCCGGAAAAAATGACGCCAGAGGCCATTGAGCGATTTCTGCTGATGAAGCAAACGATCAAGCACCTCAACCTGCATCGCCGCTGACGTCATACCTTGGCCATAAATGGGATTGAAACTCGCAATGGCATCTCCCAACACTAGATATCCCTCAGGAAATCGCTTCAATTTTTCGTATCGACGCCGGAGACTCGATGGATATTTATATGTGTACACATCTGAAAGGGGCTCAGCATGTTGAATAACATTGAAAACGTCCGCGACGGGAAGACTCTTGAGAAATTGAAGATAACCGACATCATCCGTCGGCGGATGATCCCCCAGCCACCCCCCAGCGGACACAATCCAGCGATCGTCCTCCGCGGGAAACATAAAGGCCATATGCTTTTGGGTAGGCGGTGTAGGTGAGATCATCAACAAGGTAGCACCAATCAGGTCATCGGTCCGACGACGATAGACGCGGGTAGCATAACCAACGCCAATCTTGATTTCATCCGTTTGTGGTCTCGCAAAGCCGAGATGGTCCAACCAAGAAACGCTAGCTGATCCTCGTCCACCAGTATTGACCACGAGATTCGCGGCAACTGACTCCAGTTGATCCTGGCTTCCCTCAGAACGAGCTTCTACACCCATCACATGCGTTCGCTCTCCATTGGTCAGTAAATTGCTAACCGTACAAGGAGCGCGAAGCGTCACATTGGGAAGCGCTAAGACCTTCCGACGCACCTGCCATTCGAGAAACACCCGACTCACAGAAACCCCTAGAAGCCCACTGGGAAATTGAATTTTATACCCGTCGTGATGATACCAACGAATCGACTGCCCCATATCCGAAATGGTGGCTCCGCCATGGACAAGCCGTGTCTCCAAATCCGGAAACAACCGATTGAGAATACGAAAACCTTGAGCTAACAACCCGTGTAGGTGGCGTGTTTGAGCCTGCCCTCGGCGAGATTCTGGCCAATCGTTAACGGGGTCGCGTTCCAAGATAGTCACTTGCTCAAAATGGTCACTCAAAACTCGCGCAGTCAGCAGACCGGCGAAACTGCCACCAATGACTATCGCATGTGATGACTTGGTCCAGGGTCTCAAACTTACACTCACCATAAGTTAAAATCGGAATGAGGTTTCGATGTAGAAGTAATCGAAATCTTTTTCGCCGCCGGGAGGCAACCCGGCTGAGGCGGGAAGACGATCAAAATAGCTTCCTTTAAACCAATGCGAATATCCGGCATCAAAATTCCAATTGTTACTAATCATCCATTGTACCCGCGTCTCAATATCATGTCCGAGAAAATTACCCGACCCTCCGGAGGCATCACGGAACCCGCCGTTGGCATCCGTCACAAAAGGCTCATGGCCAAATGTTCCCCGCGAAGTGGCGAGGTACCACACCCGATGCTTGAGCTGAACCCTCCAGCCTTTATAGGGAACAGCAAGGATTCGCCACCCTGGAGAACTCACATTGTGGGAGAAAAGGGTCCATAATTTCCAATGGGATTAAATTGAGGGGGCCTCGCTCCAAAGAGGGTATCAAATGCAGAATCTTGACTGTCGTTCGGATTACTATCTCCACTGGCATAGTCATAATGAAGCAGAAGTCGCGGGGACCAGGGAAGATTGAAGGTATACCCGACGTGGACATGTTGAAAATGCGCGAAGTGATCGACATTGCCCCTTTTCCCAGTCTGCCAGATACTTTCCAAGCTATAGTCCAACCAGCCTTTTTCGGGGAGTTCATGCAATCGCAAACCAAACGTAGAAAAAGTGCGTTGTCTTGCGACGTTCGAGGATCGCTGGTCATTCAAGCCAAAATAGTAAAGGTTCGTGCGCAACCAGGGGACCTGATTCGTTTCCCAATACACCCCCCAAAAACAAACCGCTCGGATTGTTCGTCAAGTTGAATCTCATCTCGGATGACGGGTTCGACAAGGAACGCTCGAATCCTCCAATCCTGACCATCGGCAAGCTGCCCATGGATCCCGTCGAAGGCATTGGTGGTATTGTGCATGCCATTACGCGCGATTAACCAGCGCCGGCCAAAATCCATGGTAAGCCGTCCAACATGCAGATCTCCACGAAGCCCGGTTCCCAACACGTTCGTCGCCTTGGCCGAGACCAGAAGCTGGAGGATATCGGTTTGATTCACGATAGTGTCATTCACAAAGTCACCGGGATCATCAAGATGAGTCCGAGAATCCTATCCTTCGAACAGAAACTTGAAGACCTCTCCGTTCAGGCCAAAGCGAATACGAGAGCGTTGCTCAATTGGAGGGTCCGTTCGCCCTAACGGTTGGTTGGATCTCCAGGGATGATCATACACCCCAAAACGCGTTCGATGCTCCAGATCAAGGTCGAGCCAATCAGGAAGATTCAAGGCGCTTTTCAAATACCGGTACCACTTCCATTCTCGGGTTCGTACAAGAACGGCATCGGCCGTCTCAGACACCGGTTTCATCGAAGCAGCACGAATTCGATCTATGATGCCCTGAACGGATGACTGGAATTCAGATGAAGCCTTGGCTTCCGACAAAGCGCAAATACCGACAGCGTCGAGGGCATACACCGTGTTCGACAAGTCCAGGCCCAGGTCTTCTGTCTTGTAGAGGGTGCGGGCTTGCGTGATCAGGCGTCGGGCGAAGTCGGCGTAGATGCGCCAGTCTCTGCGCTCGTTGGCCTGGACCAGTGTGGCACGCTTGACCGACGTACGAAGACCCATGTGGTACAGCTTGGCGGCTTGCGCTGACAAACAGACCTCGATATCGCGAAGGCTTTCGCGATAGGTCAACTGGGCAAAAGCCAAGATACGAAAGTGTTCGGTGCACGGCAACGTCCGCACCCGGTAATCGTCATCGTAGCGAGTGACAATGCGAGCAAAGGTGGTCCATGGCAAACAATCCATCAACTGGGCAAACAAGGTCTGGCCGACGTACATGATGCATCCTCCCAAAATTACCTAGGGGAAGAATGCAAGAAGGTGGTTCTGCGTTCAAGTCGACACCACCATAATTTACTGAAAAACTTAAATGATTCATGAACTTACACGACAACGCGGCGCAGTTAACCAGACACTAGTGGCGAAGAACAGTAAAAGACGGATTTCCCTTGACCCTGACCGGTCCCTCGGTAGTACACTTCTCGCTTGGTTGATTTATATAAGAATATTCCATTAGAAGGAGGGTTTTTGTGAAACGTCTTCTAGCAAGTACCATTAGACTTCTCGTAATTCTCAGCGGAATCATCCCGTTAGGGACATCATGGGCAATGAGCCTTGATGGGGCGAACCCAGGCATAGGCAACGGCAATACCTTCTTTGCAGGAAAAATGGTTGTCGCTAATCGAAATTCGGGAACAATTTCCATCATCAATACAAACACGGACCAAGTCGTCGACACGATTACGCTGCCAGATACAAATCCTGAGCCTATGTATGTGGTGTACACCCACGTCACCCATCGGGTCTTTGTTGGAGATCGAAGTAACAACCAGGTGGTGGTATATGATGCCGATGATTTCTCGGTAGAAGATACCGTGCCAACCGGCAACGGCGTCTTCCATATGTGGGCCGATCCGCAAAATAGCCAACTCTGGGTGATTAACGATGCAGATAAGACCGCCACCGTCATTGATCCCACCACGTTGCAGGTCCTTACAACAGTACCCATGCCAACAGACTTAGTCACTGATGGCGGCAAACCACATGATGTGGTTCTGGATACTCAATTTGCCTATGTCACCATGATTGGCCTCGTCGGTGGGAATGATTATGTCGTAAAATTTAGTCGCCGGACATTTCAAGAAGTGGATCGGCTCCCAGTGGGGAAGGATACACATGTCTCTCTGACCCTCAGAAACCACCTCTTGTACGTACCCACCCAACAGGCCAATGAGGTCCTCGTGTTGAATCGCCGTACATTGGAAGAGGTCACATCCATCCCAGTTCCAGGAGCACACGGTGCAGGCATGGCTCGAAACGGCAAAACCTTTTACATCACAAATATCTCTGGCGGGGGAACGAATGGACTATTTGCCATTAATACGAAAACCAACACCCTGGTCCCCAATCCCACCGATACGCCGAATCCCGTACCTCATAACATTGCGTTGACCCCTAATGGTCAAAAGATCTACGTGACCCATTCGGGTGCCACGGCTGATACAGTGACAGTCTACACAGCCACCAAACAAGATCCCGTTCCCCTTTACAAAGACACCATTATCGTCGAAACCAATCCCTTCGGATTAGCGTTCGTACCCTAATGTTCAATACAAGCTCAGGTGCAACCGGTTAATCGATCTCCACCTGAGAACGGCATATGAGTAGGGCCAGACTCGAATTGATTCGAGTCTGGCCCCCTACTGACACAACCAGCCCATATTGAACAGCCTAAGAAATCTTAGTGCGATTCATCATTAGTCGCCAAGCCCCCCGAATCAGGCTTTACCTCAGACCCCTGTTCAGTTCGTTCGTGTTGTGGATCATGATGTTTCATGAAAAGAACCACCCGAGCGGCCCCAACCCGCTGACCTTTATCGCCCTCAATTTAACAATCGGACTGTCATGTGCCCTTCCAGCCTATCTCTATGCCAGGGGTCCAAAAGATTAAACAGGGCTTGTTTCGAAAAAAGAGAGTGTACGAACAGGATGGTTTCTAGTTTGCGCCCTTAAGGCACGATTCTATGAAGTCAATCAAGTCAGTGAGGTCACCTGTATCAGCGTTTTTCATCGCCCTAATATATTGATCGCGAATTTGATTCCCTTGAGCCATAAGTTGGATTTGTGGCCACTGCGGAATAGGATGTTGACGCGAGTACAAGAAAACATCAGTGATAAGCCTTGCATGCCGTCCATTCCCATTGATAAAGGGATGAATATATGTATTTAAATGATTTTAATAGAATTACTTAGGATTTAACTACTCTATAGAGTAGCCAAACTGAGAAGCTCCACCCTTATTTAACCCATTTCGATTCTCTTACTGAAGTGCTAACCAATACAGCAAAAAGCGAAAGTTGAGAGGGATTGAGGAAAGAAGAGGGCCTCAATTTTTCTTGGGGAGAAAGGAAAGGAATAGGATTTGGGGACCTATCCAATGGCTCTAGGAAAGACGAATCCCTGCCCAGGTCGGGCAACAATCTTGGTTACAACATCAAACAACAGACTTATCCCCTATACTCCAGCGACCTGGACGGGACAACATGTCCAGGCAGGAAACAAGGATAGACAGATCGCGTGATGGCTACAACGTGCGGGTCATCAGATCCGCCAAAACCTGGTTGTAACGAACCGGATCGTGGATCGGCGACCCTTCAGCCAACAACCCATAGCCGAGGAGCAATTCCGCATAGTCGGCTAAGACAGGATCTGCCGGATCCTTCTCAAAACGTTCTTTGAGCTTCGTCACAATGGCATGATCAGGATTCAGCTCCATAATCCGTTTTTGTTTCTGGGCATCACCTTTTTTGAGCAATCGCTCAAGCTGAGGGCTGTAATCATGTTCAGCACCCACCAAACACACCGGTGAGGACGTGAGGCGGTTGGTTAACCGAACATCTTTAATGTGCTCGGAAAGCTTGTCCTTCAACAAAGCAAACACATCTTTGTATTGTTCTTGAAGCGTTTGTAATTTTTCTGATGTTTCCTTCTGTTCGCTTTCGTCACCAAGATCAACGGCACCTTTCCCCACCGACTTCATCCGTTTTTCTTTGAACTCAAACACATATTGCAACAGATACTCGTCAACGGGAGATGTCAGGTACAGCACCTCATAATCTTTAGCCTTGAAGGCTTCGAGGTGCGGGGAATTTTCCACCACGCTGCGAGATTCACCGGTAAGGTAAAAAATCTCTTTTTGATCGGGCTTCATGCGTGTGACATAGTCGTCGAGTGTCGTCAGCTTTTCAGGGTCCTGAGACGAGGCAAACAACAACAACCCGAGAATTTTATCTTTGTAATCGTGATCCGAAACACCTTCCTTCAATGCATTCCCAAAATGTTCCCAAAATTTAAGATACTGCTCAGCATTGTCTCGTTGAATCTCCTCCAGCGTCTCAAGCACTTTTTTCGTGATCCATTTTCGGATCTGGGCGATATACCGGTCTTCCTGCAAACGCTGCCGGGAAATATTCAGCGGGAGGTCAGCCGAATCCACAATCCCCTTCATAAAACGCAGGTATCGAGGCAGGAGTTCCTCGCAGCGTTCCATGATCATGACCCGCCGCACATAGAGCTGAAGGCCATATTCTGTGGCGTGGTAGTGCAAATCGCTCTGCGCCTGCGAGGGAATAAACAACAGGGTTTGGTATTCGATGCGGCCTTCAGCCCGAAAACGCAAGGTTTTCATCGGTTCGGACCAATCATGGGAAATGTGCTTGTAAAACTCGGCATATTCTTCGTCGGTGACGTCGCTTCGGGTCCAAATCGGCTTCATCGTGTTCAGCGTTTTGTCTTCCACCACGGTCGTTTTTTGACCGTCGGGTTTCGGCAGGCCCTGCTCGTCTGTTTCAACGTCTTCCCGCACCACCTTGAGCATAATCGGGAAGGTGACAAAGTCCGAATAGCGCTTCACGGTACGAGTGAGCACCCATTGATCCGTAAAATCTTCAATGCCGCCTTCGCGGTCAACAGGCAATAACTCCAGCGTCACGGTCGTGCCATGGGTGTCGCGTTGGGCGTCTTCAAGGGTATATTCACCTTCCCCTGTCGATTCCCAGCGAGTGGCAGTGTCTTCACCCGCCCGACGGGTGATGACGGTGACCTTTTTGGCCACCATAAAAGCCGAATAAAAACCCACACCAAATTGGCCGATCAGCTCAGTGGCCGCATCGCCGTCTGAAGCCTCCTTGAGCTTCTGCATCAATTCACGAGTGCCGGATTTCGCAATGGTGCCGATATGAGACACCACTTCGTCGCGACTCATCCCAATCCCGTTGTCGTGGATGCTCAACGTGCGAGCTTCCGTATCCGTATCGAGTCGAATTTCCAGGGTTTCTCCACTTTTGAGTAACTCCGGCTGTCGCAGGGCTTCGATTCGTAATTTATCCAGCGCATCAGAGGCATTGGAAATCAGTTCTCGCAAAAAGATTTCCTTGTGCGTATACAGCGAATGGACCATTAAGTGTAAAAGCCGTTTGGTATCCGCTTGGAAAGCGTGTGTCTGTGCTTCAACCGTCATGTCATTCCTCCCCTTTCTTACCTCGTAAGAGCCTCGCTCCGGCGAAACGATGTGGATTAATCACCGATGGCTTAAATAGTGTAGGAGCCTCACAGGACGCAAGGCTCATGGGCTGGACCTGGCCCTACCTAATCAAAAAATATTTTACCGTGAGACAGTTGGCAAGTCGAGCCCGTTCAAACTCCAGCACCAATAGTCTTATAAAAAAAAGACACCCCAATTTCTCTGAAAGATTCAAGAAGGCAATGAAGAAAGGCATGCGATCCCACATCACAACCAACCCCTACTCCAATCAATGAGTAAGCAAAAAGGAGGGTACGTTTATGCTCGGCGCCGTCAGTAAACTTTCAGGCATACGGGATAGGTGATGGCGAGAGACGGCGTACCGTCTCCTTCGATGGTAACGAAAGGAAGGTCCATGAAAAGTTTCTTCAATAAATCGGGTGATTGGTGGGAGGGGTTTGGCACAGGCCTGTTTTGCGCCTTGATTGGGCTGATAAGCGGAAAATTGTGGCGAGGCGAGGCCACCCTCCTGGAGTTGATTTCGGGTGTGAGTTGGGGACTCATCATCGCCGCCGGCTTCTTTTTTGGTCTCTATTTAATCAATAAGCCCCGCTTGGATCGGGAAGCAGAAGAACGCCGCAGGATATCCCAAAAATACGAACGATGGGCGAAAGGGAAATATACGATTAAAGAACTACAAGACATAGAGCCAGAGAGATAATGGCATGTGATTCAGTGAAATCGCAGCACCAAGCTTAGGATTCAGGCTTGGTCAAGTGAAGCAAGGTATTGACTCAACTGAGTCATAGTACCTCTCCCCTCATAAAAGAAACATCGCGCCTTCCAATTTTCGGATAACCGATCAGGGCTTCTCAATATTTCAAAACTTTCAACTCTCCACAAAAGAGTTACCTCCTTTTCCACTAAACAGTCTTTATTTTCTACCCAGAGCCCAAGAATAATAAATGCCTCAAGATTGCGCATTATTGCAGGCCTGACCCTATCATTTTCTCTGGCTGAACAAAGAATTTAATAATGCCTTATATTAAATTTACGACAAATCGACTACATATTGATCTCCCAAACCAGCCCTAGCCTCTGGTCTTCCCCTGATTTTGCGGACATATCCAAAAAGAGCCACACTAGGCCAGGAGGTGTGTCATGGCAACACAACGGAGGAGATTTTCCAAAGAATTTAAACAGGAGGCGGTGCAGATGGCGAGGGGGGCCGATCTGTCCATCAGCCAAGTCGCGAAGGATTTAGGGATTCATACGAATGTGTTAAGTCGGTGGTGCCGAGAGCAGGGACGGGATGGGACGAAGGCGTTTCGAGGGCAAGGGGTTCCACGGGATGAAGAAGTGGCCAAACTGAAACGGGAGTTGGCTCGCGTGAAGCGAGAACGGGATTTTTTACAAGACGCGGCGGTCTTCTTTGCCAGGGATCCGCCGCGAGGTATGCCATGATTGCTTCCTGTCGCCAACAGGTTCCCATTCGCATGATGTGTCGATTGTTGCGAGTTTCGCCGAGTGGCTACTATGCGAGCCAACGGCAACAGCCAAGTTCACGAGCCCTGGAGAATGCGCAACTGGTGCAAGAGATCCATTTGATCCATCGGGAGTGCGACGGGGTGTATGGCAGCCCCAAAATGTGGCAGGAGTGACGAATGCGAGGAAAGTCCTGCGGTCGGCATCGGGTGGCCCGACTCATGAAGCAGGCAGGGCTCCAAGGGATTCCGTCCCGGAAACGATGGCGCAGTTGAAAGACCGGCGACCGGCCCCAGGATGTGACGAATCATCTGGCCCGAGACTTTGGCGCGGAGACCCCGAATACCAAATGGGTCACGGACATCACCTCTATCCGCACAGCCGAAGGCTGGCTGTATCTGGCGGTCGTGCTTGATTTGTTCTCCCGCCAGGTGGTTGGCTGGGCGATGCAACCGACCTTAGGGCGTGAGTTGGTCATCCAGGCGGTGCTCATGGCCGTGTGGCAACGGACAACACCGGAAGCGGTCATTCTGCATTCGGATCGGGGCACGCAGTATACCGCCGACGAGTTTCAGGAGTTCCTGAGCAAGCATGGGATTGTGAGTAGCATGAGCGGAGTGGGCAATTGCTAGGATAATGCCGTCGCGGAAAGTTTCTTTGGACTCTTAAAACGCGAACGGGTGAACCGGCACCACTATGGGACTCGGGCTGAGGCCCGCGCTGATGTGTTTGACTATATCGAACGGTTCTATAATCGCCAACGGCGTCATTCTCATACTGAGGGGGAGCCCCCTGGGAGATATGCCGAACAGCACGTACTAACTCTTAACTAACCTGTCCACGAAATTAGGGGAGGACCAATGCTTTTATCCACCTAATGGTGTCAGTTTATAGAGTCGCCCCAGTTTCCCCGCTTTTTTAAGATCTTCCTGGCGTAGAGCCATTCGAACCTCATCCAGTTTTTGAGCATCCGCTAGGGATAAGTAAGGGGCCCACCCCACGTCAGAGTCAATTAATTCAACCTCAACCTCTGCCGCATACTCTCCTTCGCGTAGCAATTTAGCCGTCACTCTTTTATTCATGATCTTCTCCTCATAAAATCATCTGTCCATTGCTGGGTATCCGGCCTATACGCTGTTACTACCACAGCTGGGGAAGGTGCCCCTTTCGGAATTCCCCAGACAACATGAATCGGCTTACCCTCTTGATCGTTCTGCAACAATAGGACACATGGTCCTTTTGGATAATCGGGATAGTCTTCAACAACCTTTGCCTCCTTGAGACTACCCACCACATCTCGAATTAGGATATCATCCGCCGAAAGTTCATCATAGCCATGCTCGGACACTTTAATGTCATTTTGGAATACCAAGTCCCGAATTCGCTGGTAAGTTTGGCTCATCACAAAAGCCTGACCATAACAATCACTTTTCTAGAACTCCCTATCCATTACTCCATGGACCTTCCCAAGCCTGCCCGAATTGGTCCAGCGAGTCGCCAAGAACCAAGTTATATCATAACTTGGTTCGGATGAACGAAATTTCCCCATGCATTTTTTTCCAATTCAATTCACCTTCACAATCCCCATTTTTTTGATGCGGGAGAGGAGCGTGGTGGGTTTAAGGCCGAGAAGTTCGGCTGCCCCGCCGGTGCCGTAAATTTTCCAGTCGGTTTGTTGTAAGGCTTGTTCGAGATTGGATTTTTCACGAAGGCGCAGTTCTTCATCGGTAAGCACTTGGTTGGGATTGTCGCCATTTTTCTTGATGGGGGTTTTGAGTGAAGTTCCCAAGGCTTGGGGAACGGGAAGATCGAATTTCACCGAGCCGCATCGAGACGAAATGACCGCGCGTTCAATGATGTTTTGCAACTCCCGCACGTTGCCCGGCCAATGATAGTTTTGTAATTTCAGGACTTCCGCTTGCGTCAATTCTCTTCCGGTACAATTCAATTTTTTGCGAACCTGCGCCATGAAGTTCCCTGCCAATAGAGGAATATCTTCTTTGCGGTTACGAAGCGGAGCCACTTCGATGGGAAACACATTTAACCGGTAATAGAGGTCCTGCCGAAAGCGTTTAGCCTCGACTTCTTGTGCCAGCTTCCGATTGGTCGCCGCAATGATGCGAACATTGACCTTTCGCGTCGTCTCTTCCCCTACCCGTTCATATTCGCCTTCTTGTAAGACTCGTAAGAGCTTGCTTTGCATCTCCAGAGGAATTTCTCCAACTTCATCCAGAAACAATGTGCCGCCATCGGCGGCTTGAAATCGGCCCGCTCGATCTTTTAAGGCCCCGGTAAACGCGCCTTTGACATGTCCGAAAAATTCACTTTCATAGAGTTCTCTAGGAATCGACGCGCAGTTCACTCGCACAAGCGGATGATCCTTGCGTCGGCTGCGCCGATGAATTTCGCGGGCGACCAGTTCCTTGCCTGTTCCCGATTCGCCGGAAATAAGCACAGTCGCATCGGTGGGGGCCACCAGTTCAATTTGCTCCACGAGGTTCGCTATTGGCGGACTCTGCCCAACAATTTCGCCAAAGTGCTGCGCTTCCAACACTTCTTCTTTTAAGAAGGTGTTCTCCAATTCCAGCTGGATTTTGAGACGTTCGATTTCTTCGAAGGCTCGCGCGTTGGCAATGGCCACACCCACATGATCCGCAATCATGCGAAACCAGAGGGTGGCTTCATGGGTGACGGATTCCCGGTCGAACACCGCCAAGGTGCCCAAGACTTCTCCTTTGTAGATAATCGGCTGCCCGTGAAACCCGCAAATGCCTTCTTGCTTGGCCCACTCCGGCTTGGCAACCCATTCAACATTTTGTTCCAACTCATTGATGATAAGCTGCTCCCCGGTCTTTCCAATCCGTCCTACCTTGCAGACGCCTAATGGAAATCGCGCAAAGTAGCCATTCGTGTTGGACCATTCTGTTTTGTCAGGCCCACTCGACCGCCCTGCACTGGCGACCAGATGAAGGCACTGCGTGTGATCGGGACAGTCGTCTTTGAAACGGCACGTGGCACAGATGTCTCCGGGGCGAATGAGCCAAATTCTGGCCAGCACCACCGTGGGACGATCTGCCAATCGCCGTACGATCAGCCACAGCAAATCATGAAGCGATCGTTGTTGGGCGATGTCCAACACGAGGCATTTAAGGGAATCGAGCGTGGTGGGTGTTTGGCATTCTGGTGTGGTGCTGGCTGTCGTCATGGCTGAAGAGTCCTCACGGCAGGTGTGGTTGGCAACCTAAAAATAATCTCACATTCAAATCCCCCTTGCCCCATTTTTCTAAGGGGGACTCTGCATCAGGTATGTGAGACCACTAGCAAAAAAGTATTCATGAAACGATAAACGAAATTTCGTGTATGTGCAATAAATTTTCGTGAAGCACGATATTTCGTTGAAAAAATTTTCTGCAAAAACTTTAAATAGTCAATAAAAATAACATCTTACAATTTTTCGTTGCGTGGCACGCTCATTGTATTACTACGAAACCGTGCTTGAAAGAAAAGTCACGATGAACTTATTGAAAGGATGACCCAATGTCACGAATACCAGCTATCAACCCGGACCAGGCTACCGGTCAGGCTGCCAAGCTCCTGCAGGGTGTGGAGCGCCAACTGGGGTTTACCCCCAACATTCTGCGAACCATGGCCAACGCCCCAGCCGTTCTGCAGGGGTATCTGGATTTTTCCCGAGCGCTTTCTCAAGGGAAACTTTCTACAAAGTTTCGCGAACAGATCGCCTTGGCCATTTCTGAAACCAATGAGTGCCAATATTGCTTGGCGGCTCACTCGGCGATTGGACGATCGGTCGGCCTCAGTGAAGAGGTCATGCATGACAGCCGACGAGGCGACTCTCTCGATCCCAAGGAAGCCACAGTTTTGGCTTTCACGCGCAAAGTGGTGGAAACCCGGGGGCGGGTGAGCGACGAGGACATCGCCAAACTCCGGAAGGCCGGCTTTTCTCATGGCGACATTGTGGAACTCATCGCCAATATTTCCCTGACCATCTTTACCAACTATTTCAATCATATCGCGGAGACGGAGATCGACTTTCCCACCGTCGAGGCATTGAAGGCACCAGTTGAACGGTAACGCATGACTCATTTCACTATTCACTACTTAACCAAAGGAGCACGATCATGAGCACGTCAACCACCACCAGCATTCAAGAACGATTAGAGGAGCTGTTGTCCTACATTCGAGAAGGTCGCATATTGGATGCGATCAATGAATTCTATGCGGAAGATGTCGCGATGCAGGAGAACAATTTCATCCCGACAGTGGGCCGCCAGGCCAATTATGTGCGGGAGAAACAATTTTTAGACACCGTGAAAGAATGGAAAAATTTCGAAGTGACAGCCACAGGGGCCGGAGACAATGTGACCTTTTATGAAACGGTCATGGATTGGGTGACGACCGATGACACGCCGGTTCATGTGGAACAAGTCGTGGTCGCCAAATGGCAGGATGGCAAAATCATTCACGAACGGTTTTACCATCAGTCGTAATTCTCCCCCTCCTTTGTAAGGAGGGGCGGAGGGGAGGTAGAGATACAGAGTTGGAGTGGTTGCATTTCACTTTGCAAACTTTCATCACTTGCACGCTTCTACCTCACCTAACCTCTCCTTACAAAGGAGAGGAATTTTTCAGTCTCACAATAAAAAGACCACAATTTTATTTTTGAAAGGATATCACTCATGAGTACAGCCGCATTACAGAAATCTACCAACGAACCATTTGGACGAACGCCTCTCCCACAGACAATGAAGGCCGCAGTGCTGCGGGAATTTGGAGGACCGGAGGTGTTGACCTATGAAGAGATCGCCATACCCCAACCCAAGCCGGGAAATATTCTCATGAAGGTTCTGGCAGCAGGGCTCAACCGCCTTGATCATTATTTGCGCAACGGGTCAGTGATGCCCGATCTTCCACTCCCCCACATCCTTGGCGTGGATGCCGTCGGGGAAGTGGTGGAAGTGGGCAAAGGCGTGACGAATGTGCAAATTGGCGATCGGGTCATTCCTGCAGCAGGTTTTACGCTTAATCCCGCCGATGACCGCAATCGCCCCCTTGCCAACTCGGCTAGCTTTGTCGTGCCTGGGGTCCATCTCTGGGGCGCCTACGCACAATACATGGATGTTCCCGCGCGATGGACGGTACCTGATGACACCGGACTCTCTCCTGCAGAGGTCGCCACCCTGCCCGTGGTCCTTGGCACGTCTGTGCGCGCCGTGAGACAGGTTGGCGAAGTCAAAGCTGGCGATAAGGTCTTAGTGACCGCGGGGGCCTCTGGTTCCGGAAGCATGCATATTCAGGTGGCGAAGGCGTTGGGTGCTCACGTCGCAGCTACCGTGCGGGATGATGTAAAAGGCGAGTATGTGAGAGGGCTTGGTGCCGATCTCGTTATCAACATTCGTAAGGAGAATGTCGTCGAACGGATCAAAGCCTGGACGGGCGGCCAAGGCGCCGATGTGGCCATCGACAATGTGGGCGGCGATGAGTTCTCTCAGGTGGTGAACGCTGTTCGACCCTTTGGCATCATCGTGGCCTATGGGTTTACTGCCGGGGCTGAAGTCACCTTGAATATCCGAGATTTCTTTTTCACCCAAAAACAACTTCGCGGGACGATCTTTGCCGACCCTGAAGACTTGCAATGGGGCTTGGAGCAAGTTCGAGCCGGGAGCATCACACCTGCGCTGGACCGAACCTTTCCCCTCAGCCAAGCCGCTGAAGCCCATCGACTGCTGGCAGACAACCAGGTGAAGGGCAACTTCGTTCTGCTTCCCTGGGAAGAGTAACGAACGATGACAGAAAGCGAAATGTGCCGTTCCGTGAAAAAGGGAATTCACCAATTTCGTCATGCCTGACAGTATTCAGCAGGAACCCGCCATCTCTGTCATTCCTGAAATGTGTAGTCAGGAATCTATTTGGGGATTGCATGGGAAGGATCCCTGCCAACGGCAAGCAGGGAGGACGGAAGAAGGATTGAAGTCCACCTCTGGCACCAACTACAGGGGCAGGCTTTCAATCCTGTGGACAGGAAGTCTCAGAACGTAGCAGAAATTTTTTTGTGTAGACATGCACTCAAAAAAGAAGGAGAACCAGACCATGAAACGCTTCAATCGAACATTCAAAACATTCTTGACAATTCTGGCCGTTGTCCCGTTTAGCCTCATCGGTATGATCCTGGTAGGAATTATGGCTTCACAACCTGAAGAGGTGAAAGCGAAGGCCAGCAACACCCTCTCGACAACCAACCAGTACCCGACCCTTCATAAGACGGTCCAAATCGATGGGCTGGATATTTTTTATCGTGAAGCGGGACCGAAAGATGCCCCTGTGATTCTTTTGCTGCACGGCTTTCCCACTTCCTCACATATGTTTCGCCATTTGATTCCTGAATTGTCCGACCGGTTTCATGTCGTCGCCCCGGATTATCCAGGTTTCGGAAACAGCTCTATGCCAACGGTGGACCAGTTTACCTACACATTCGACAATCTGGCTTCGGTCATGGAGCAATTTATTCAGAAAATCGGCCTGAAGTCATACAGTCTCTATCTCATGGATTATGGAGCGCCAGTTGGATTCCGCCTCGCAGTCAATCATCCCGAACGCATTGAAGGACTCATCATCCAGAATGGAAATGCCTACATCGAAGGCATCGACAATAATTTCTGGAAGCCGATTAAAGCGTACTGGCATGATCGAAACGCTCAAAACAAGGGCCTCGATAACGCGTTCTGGAAGAATGTGAAAGCCGCCTACCAACAGCCCAACATGTCGAATGAGAATGCGCTTCGCTTCCTCGTCACCCTCGGCGCCACGAAATGGCAGTACACCAACGGCGTGCGCAATAAAGAAAGAATCAGCCCTGACAACTGGCATGTCACTCAGAGACTATTGGATCGGCCCGGCAATGACGCGATTCAACTTCAACTGTTCTATAGCTATGGTTCAAATCCTCCATTGTATCCCAAATGGCAAGCATATCTTCGAAAGCATCAACCACCCACGTTGATTGTGTGGGGTACGAAGGATGAGATCTTTCCGGCTGAAGGTGCACATCCGTATAAACGCGATCTGAAAAACCTGGAGTTTCATTTACTCGACACGGGGCACTTTGCTCTCGAAGAAGACGGAGAGGTTATTGCAAACCATATTCGTCGATTCTTGAAGACTAACGTAGCGGGCAACAAGTAAAAGACAGAAACCGATCAGAAATCTTGTGAATAGAATAATTTATTAGAACCAATAGCAAAGGAGAATCATCATGCCACTCACACTCACTCTTACCGAAGGTGTTATCCCTGCTGGAACTGAAAAACAGGCAGTCGCCCGCATCACCGATTCCATGTTGAAGTGGCACGGTCTCACTGGCAATAAGGTGATGACCCCTAACATCACTGCGACGGTTCATGTGCTGGCCAAAGACTCCACATTTTCTGGTGGAAAAGAATTTTCCGGCGCATGGGCTGAATGGAAGGTCCCATCGTTCGCTTTAAACAGTAGAGAAGTACAGGTAGGACATTTTAAGGATGTGACAGAGATTATTCACGAACTGTCGGGTGGCAAACAACCTAAAGATAATATCTATGCGAACGTGGTCCATAGCGTTGATGGCGCCTGGAATCTAGATGGCCAAGCTATGACCAACGAAGAGCTAGGCCAAGCAATTTCTAAGGGCTAGCTACATTTGAAAAAATTAAAAGGTTGAGGCAATTTTATATAATTCAAACCTGCAAATTTAACTTCATATAATTATAAAGGAACCTGACCATGACTAAACTTTTTGAGCCGCTCACAATCGGCTCCCTCACAATACCTAACCGCATCATTATGGCACCGTTAACGAGGATGCGTTCAAAGCAACCCGGAAATGTTCCTCACGAACTCAATGCAAAATATTATGCACAGCGGGCTTCTGCCGGCTTGATTATTTCGGAAGCCACACAAATCTCCCAACAGGGACAAGGTTATCCAGGGACTCCAGGGATACATTCCCCTGACCAGGTCGAAGGCTGGAAACTTGTGACCAATGCGGTGCATCAGGCTGGCGGCCGGATTTTTCTTCAGCTCTGGCATGTTGGCCGAATATCTCATCCGTCTCATCAACCGAATGGTTCGTTACCCGTCGCGCCTTCTGCGATTGCTGCAGAAAACAGTGGGACCTTTACGGCTGATTGGCAGGAAACACCTATTTTAGTTCCACGCGCCTTAACAACAGATGAAATACCAGGAATTGTCGCTGATTATAAAGCAGGCGCTGAAAACGCAAAAGCTGCAGGGTTTGATGGCGTGGAAGTGCATGGCGCCAATGGGTATTTGCTGGATCAGTTCCTTCAAGATAGTTCCAACGCACGCACGGACCACTATGGTGGAGCGATTGAGAATCGCGCCCGTTTGTTGTTGGAGGTGGTCGATTCCGTCATCGAGGTCTGGGGGAAAGATCGTGTCGGTGTACGATTATCTCCCTATAACGCGTTTAACGGTATGAAGGATAGTGATCCCATCAAGCTGTTCACCTATGTGCTTGGTGAATTGGATGCACGAGGCGTGGCCTTTGTCGATTTAATTGAACCACGTTCATCATTCGCAGGCATGCAAGACGATCGTCTTGAAAATGCACCACAAGCCGCCCCATTGTTTCGCAATATCGTCAAGACGGTGTTGATTTCAGCCGGAGGCCATACTCCTGATTCAGCCAATGAAGCGATGGATAATAATTTGGCTGATGCCGTCGCATTTGGGAGGCACTATATTTCTAATCCTGATCTCCCAGAACGTATCAAGAATTTGGCCCCTCTCACTCCATATGATCGCGCCACATTTTATGGCGGCGATACGAAGGGCTATACCGACTATTTAACTCTAAATGAACAAGCAGCGTAATTTACGAAACTGTCTTATTAGGAGGATACACACATGAGCCACTACATCTTACTTCACGGTGCTTGGGAAGAATCACGAATGTGGGACGACGTTTCACCGATTCTCCAGCAAAACGGTCATACAGTAACAGCGATTGATTTGCCTGGACATGGCACGAACAAACAGCCAGATTCACAGGTCACAACCTCAGGTTATATACAAGCCGTCGTCGACGTCATCAAGCCGCTTGATCATCAGGTTGTTTTGGTGGGGCACAGCATGAACGGTGCGCTGATCTCTCAGGTGGCGGAACAGATACCTGAGACAATTGAACGGCTGATCTACGTCACTGCATTTTTGTTACAAGACGGAGGATCTGTTTTGGAAGCCATGCAAAGCGACCCCGAGGGCGGAGCCCTTCCAGAAGTCGTATTTTCTGACGATCAAGCCTACGCTACGCTTCCCGAACCGGCTTTGCGGAGAATCGGTTTTCACGATATCGAAGAATCGGCCATTCTACGGTTTTTGCCATTGATGGCGGAATGGCAGGCAACCGAGCCCTTTATGGCAAAGGTAGAATTGAGTCAGAAAAAATTCGGGGCTGTACCTAAAACGTACATTCGCACCGGGATGGATAAAATGGTCTCCCCCGCGCTGCAAGACACCATGATTGAAAACTGGGAAATCGAATCCGTCCTTGATCTGAAATCTGGACACTTCCCTGCGTTCTCACAACCGGAAAAATTGGCAGAGCTCATGCTTCAATCCACTTTGGTTGCAAAGGGATGACGTATACGTCACGCCTAATCGGCAGCCTGGATGATGCCTTGAAAAAGGAGACTATGAGATGGAAACACCAATTAGTGATATTGCATTTACCCCATCCGTGAAATCTATTCAGGAGCGGAAGGGATCACGCAGACAATATGCTCGAATGGAAGAAGGCGAGGGATGGGAGAACACCATCACACCAGAGCTCGAAGATTTCCTTGGTGAGGTGGACTCCATCTACTTGGCCACGGCCAATGCGGAGGGGAGACCCTACATCCAGCATCGAGGAGGCCCCAAAGGTTTTCTGAAAGTGTTGGATGACCGAACCTTGGCCTTTGCCGATTTCATGGGCAATCGCCAATACATCTCAGTAGGGAATTTGGCGGAAAACAATCAAGCCTTTATATTTTTGATGAATTATGCAAATCAAACTCGAATCAAGGTTTGGGGAAGAGCAGAAGTAGTTGAGGATGATCCCGACTTGCTTTCACAGCTCACCGATTCCGAGTACAAGGGAAAGCCTGAACGAGTGATCCGTTTTCATGTGGAGGCGTGGGATGCCAACTGCCGACAACATATTCCCGTGAAATACTCCCAACAAGAGGTCGACGCTATCGTCCGACCACTCATCAAGCGCCTGGAACAACTTGAAGCGGAGCATAAGGAACTGAAAAGATTAGCGCCCATAACCGTCTAAACAATCAGGTTGCCAAAATTTCAGGAATTTTATTCGAAAGAGGAGACAACAAAATAACGACCGCCGTACAATTGAAAAATACCAGTGTCTCTTTAAAGGAAAACTCCGTCATGAATGACAAACAAGAAAAATGGGTGGAAACCTTCCAGACTCTTTTTGACGAAAAAGTTACCGCTTATACAAACGGCACGCGGAATGTTGCGGCTTTGATTTCAAACGAGGACGAGGCCTTTCTCCGAACGATTGGAGCCACACCTCAAGAAATTTTCGACTTCGTCGAAGACTGGTGCGACGACGGCGAACCAACTCCGGAAATGGCCCTGGCGATCACCCGAATTCGGCGGGACTATTTTTTGAACGAACAACAGGGGCGTTTCTCAAAATTTGTGAGAAGCACCGATTTATTTCCACCACGGGATGCCTCTTTGGCCGGATTAAAATGGTTCCCAAGAATTATAGAAAAAGCCAAGGCCAAACTTCAGGGAGAATTACCCTCCGATTTGATGTATAGCTGTGGAGGGGACCGGCGTTTTCTGAAACACGTTAGGGTAAATCCAGATGAATTTCTCCAAGTGGTCCGGGAAGCGGGAGATGATGTGGATCACATCATCACTTTCGTGACGAATCGCTCAAACGCCTAAGACGGCATTAATAATGATGGAGTAAATCATGCCAAACATTGTGCGTTTTCATGAAACGGGTGGAGCCGAGGTTCTGAAACTTGAAGATCTTCCCTTGGTTGAACCAGGTCAAGGTGAAATCCGTCTTACGGTTCAAGCCATCGGGCTAAACCGTGCAGAGATTATGTTTCGAAAAGGTCAGTATCTTGAGACACCGCAACTTCCCTCCCGATTGGGGTACGAGGCCGCTGGAGTCATCGACGCGATCGGACCGGGTGTCACCGAATTTCAAATTGGCGAACGAGTGAGTACCATTCCCTCGTTTCCTATGGGGCAGTACGGCGTGTATGGGGAAAGCGCCATCGTTCCCTCGTATGCTGCGGCGAAATATCCAGATAGATTGTCTGCCGTTGAAGGCGCCGCTATTTGGATGCAATATATGACGGCCTTCGGAGCGCTTGTTGAATATGGCAATGTGAAACCAGACGATACCGTTCTGATTACCGCAGCCAGCAGCAGTGTCGGCTTAGCTGCCATCCAGATCGTGAAAGCCTCGGGGGGTATTGCGATTGCCACTACTCGTGGAACGGATAAAAAAGACTTCCTTCTAAAATCCGGAGCGGATCATGTGATTGTGACAGATGAGGAAGATCTCGTAAAAAGCGGAATGGAACTGACCACAGGAAAGGGAGTCCGTATGGTATTCGACCCGGTGGCAGGTCCATTATTGGAACAACTCGCTGCAGTTTCAGCATCGGGTGGAATCATCTTTGAATATGGAGCTTTGGCTCCACACCCCACCCCCTACCCGTTGTTCCCTGCCTTGGCAAAAGGGTTAGCCATTCGAGGCTATACGCTGTTCGAAATCGTCAAAAACCCCGAAATGCTGCAACGAGGAAAACAGTACATCTACTCAGGATTAGAATCCGGCACACTCAAACCAATCATCGACCGAATCTTCCCTCTCGCGGAAATCGTAGAGGCCCACCGTTACATGGCTTCCAATCAACAAAAAGGCAAAATCGTCGTCACCGTCTAATCCCCTCCACCCCAACCCAAGCAACTCCTATTTTAGGGGTCAGACTCGACTTAAATAAATCGAGTCTGACCCCTAATAAAAAACATTTCAATGTTTTTGGGGGTTTGGCCGATATAGATTCTATTGCTCAGGTCTAACTTGCGGCTTTACCAATCGACAATGATTCAATCCATTCCTCTCAGGTATTTGGCTATGGCATCAGGCTGGGTAAGCCTGATCCTGGGAATTATTGGTATTTTTCTTCCGTTGTTGCCCACCACCCCATTTGTCCTTCTCGCTGCTTATTGTTTTTCCAGAAGTTCGGAACGGCTTCATTCCTGGCTGATTAACCAACCTCGACTCGGCCCCATGATTCAGAACTGGGAACAGCACGGGAGCATTAGTCAGAGTGCCAAAATTACGGCTACCGTCCTTATTGTGGGGCTCTTTTCATTCTCACTCGTCTTTCTCAGCCTGTCCGCCTTGATCAAAAGTGCCCTCATCTGCACCGGAGCTGGAGTGCTGGCGTTTATTTGGACGCGCCCCGTTCCCCTACGCCAACTTGATGAGTTCGGCAATAGCCCCGCTCACTCCCGCGAAGATTTGGTACGGCTGAGCTGAGCCATACATATAGGCCGGGGTAGTGATGATCTTGTTGCTCTGGTCCACCACGAATTTTTCCACTGCACAATTTTGATGCTTCGCTCCTGTCTTTTCAATTTCTGCAGCCGTCCCCGCATCGTCCCCAATCGTCACATTCACACCTTTGTCTCCAAAAGCTAACGCCATTATTGCCGGTGCGATACAAATCGCGGCAATCGGCTTTCGACCCTCATGAAATTCTTTCAGAATCCTGATCACCTGCGGATCAATTTCACCGCCACTCCCCTTTTCCCCAAAATTACATAAATGTAGGGCTGCCCCAAATCCGCCAGGAAACGCCAGGGCATCAAAATCCTGGGCTTTCAAATCTTCTAATGGCTGAATGTTGCCTCTCGCAATACGAGCGGCCTCCTGCAACGCATTTCGCTTATGGCCCGTGGGCTTTTGAGTCAGATGGTTGGTTTCAGCCACGTCTTTATTCGGCGCAAAAACTTTATACTGTGCACCATTTTGACCGATGGCAATCAAGGTACTAATCGCTTCCGTAATCTCGGCGCCATCTAAAAATCCACAGCCCGAAAGAATAACCGCAATATTTTTCATAACAACCTCCTTAAGAATAAATATGAAAAGATACAAGTAGGGAATTCATATTCAGACTATCCCTAACACCTCACCCATCTGATACGCTAGTATGACTTCATAAAATTGGTCAACTGGAATCCCTCATATGGGAGTCTTTCCTCTAAAATCATAATTTTCTCTTTGCTGAGGTGCAACAATGAATCACGGCCAATTTGAATTTCGCGGAACGGGTCTGAGTTGCTTGTGGTTGTTTGTCTGGACCTGGTTGCTCACCCTCATCACCTTCGGCTTGTTTTTCCCCTGGGCCTACTCCGCCCAACAACGATGGATTTCAGAGCACACCTTTATCGACCAACGCCAACTCGCGTTTCATGGAACCGGCTTTGGATTTTTTTGGAATTGGCTCTTCATCATGGTGCTCACCATTCTCACCTTCGGACTGTATATGCCCTGGGGATTTTGCCGACTCAAACGATGGCAAACGAATAATCTATCGTTCTCGAACGGCCCTCAATAGCTCAATCTTAGGAAAGGCAATAAGATGTCAAATGATCGAGCCTACATTCTCCGCGTACGAAATGAGTCAGGCGAAGACGAATACGTTCCCATAAATGAGTTTAATTTACAAAACTATAGTTGCGGTCTCCGGACAGGAGATAAAGTACGCATCAGAAAAGATATTCCTATTTGTGATGATGGAGGAAATCCTACTGGAGAAGTCCATCAATCTGGAGAAATTTGGGAAGTACTTAGTGGATCCAAACAAGATCCCCGAGCCCTTTGGTTACGTCAAGCCAATGGAAAACTTCATTCTTGGGACGACGACTCATCAATTTTTGACATCTTTGAAGTGATAAAACCCTAACACCTAACCAGAACCCTTCCCTAATGAACGTTCTAATGGTCGCAGTCGGAAGTTATGGAGATGTCTTGCCCATGGTTGGCTTGGGTCGGACCCTTCAATCGAGAGGTCACACCGTCATCTTATTTACCAACGGGCATTTCGCCAATCTGGCTCAACAAGCCGGTTTGCAATTTGTCGCCTTAGGATCGGCGGATGAATACGAGGCTGTAGCGAACCATCCGGACTTATGGCATCCCCATAAAGGTTGGCGCATGATCATGAACCGGATGATGTCAGGCAACTATCTCAAAGAAGCCTATCAGCATCTTTGCTCCAATCTTGTCCCAGGCCAATCCATTCTGGTTAGTTCCACACTTGGTTTTGTCGCCCGCCTCGTTCAGGAAACCAAAAATGTTCCCAACGTCACCGTCCACTTCTCTCCCGGGGTCTTTCATTCGGCCTACAAGGCCCCACGCATGCCTCATTTACCCTTGCCTGATTGGTTGCCGGTATGGTTGAAACAAGGGATATGGACCACCATCGATCACCTGCTGATCGACCCTCTCCTCAAACCCACACTCAATCGCTTTCGTCGAGAGTTAGGCCTTCCTCCCGTTTCGCGCATTTTCCATCGTTGGATTCATTCTCCAGATCTCGTGCTTGGACTTTTTCCCGATTGGTTTGCTCCCCCGCAACCTGACTGGCCCTCTGCCACAGTTTTAGCGGGCTTCCCCTTATATGATGATGCGGAACATTCTGGTTTGCCTAAACCCGTTCAATCTTTTTTAGAAGCTCATCCACAACCATTGGTATTTACTCCAGGATCGGCCAATAAACACGGAACCTCCTTTTTTGACGAAGCCGCCCGCACATGCCAAACCACGAATCGACCGGGAATCTTTCTCACTCGTTATCCCGTACAATTACCTCCATCACTCCCTCCACAAATTCTGCATTGTTCCTATGCACCCCTTAGTCAACTGCTGCCGCATTCCTCAGCTCTCATCCATCATGGCGGCATCGGTACCTGTTCCCAGGCCCTACGAGCCGGCATTCCTCAAATCATTCAACCCTATGCCTTCGATCAATACGATAATGGAGCACGTGTCGAACAATTAGGAGTAGGAAGCACCCTGTCACAGCGATCCTTCCGTGCCACACATATCATCAGAACTCTCCAGGCCCTGGAATCTTCACCTGCCGTCAGGACCGCATGTCATCGGATCCAACAGTCATTCCTCAAGCAGGATCCCCTGACAGAATGTTGCAAACTGGTTGAATCGATGGGAACATCAGAGAAATAATGCTTTAGCCAACAAAACCGATGTCAAATGAATATTCGTGAATGGCTTGGGCTCATTTTCAGTATCGGGGGAGTTATTCTGTTTCCCCTGGGATGGATCATGAACTCAAAAATACTTGTTTTAGCTTTTACTTTTCTCATTCTAGGGCTTTACCTTTTTTATACAACTCGGATGATTAAAAGAGAGGAGTCTATCGATCAAGGGAATCTTGATACTACCAAGGAGATTCGAGGTAGCTCCGGAGATATTCATAATTACAAAGGCACTCACACCGGCGGACGCCGGGACGACCCTGAAATATTTTTTAATGACGATGATGGCGATTGAGCGGATTTTCCTCTAGGCCAAAAGCAAAAATGGCCCAAACTTTCCATCTAACTTTAGCCATTTTCCCTCATTCAATTACAACTGTTTTCCCCACCCTTTGCCCTAAACCCTAGAGTCCAGCACCACAGAAATCCATATCAATCGGCTGAAGAGACCTACTTCAACTCTAGAAATCAATTTAAACCTTGATGAACTTCGCAAGCGCTTGGTACAGTGCCTTCCCTATGTCGACATCTCAAGGATTTCATTTTGAAAAGAAAAACCCAAAGGCGGTTATCTCTACACCATTGGGAGATATCCATCTTCGATTTTTTACAGACGATGCCCCTCGTCATGTGGAAAGCTTTTTGAATCTAGTTCGATTAAAATTCTACGATGGTTTGTCTTTTCATCGCGTGATCCCAGGATTTATCATCCAGGGCGGAGATCCGCTGAGCAAGCATCCCGACCGTAACCTGCATGGCACCGGCGGACCCGGCTTTAGCCTTCCACCAGAAACCAGCGACAGGCCCCATCGCCGTGGATCCGTGTCCATGGCCAAAGTCCCTCGTTCCGAAGATTCCACACGAGACGTTTCCGATAGCGGCTCCCAATTTTTTATTTGCGTGGAGGACCAGGGCAGCCTGGACCGCACCTATTCCGTCTTCGGAAAGGTCGTGAAAGGAATGGATGTCGTCGATCAAATCGTGGCTGCGCCGCGGGACGATCGAGACAACCCCTTACACCCGGTCAGAATGACCATTCGCGCTGAAGAATAGCTAAAAGGATAAAGTGAGAAGTTGAAAGGTAAGGCCACGAAATCCTTTGAGGAGGCCTTATTTCAAGAAAACTGTCATTCTCGACATTTTCAATCGAGAATCCATCTGGGATGTAAAGAATCGATACCTGCCAACGACCTGCAGGTATGACGCAAATGGATTTCACCTGAAGCGAGAACAAAACTGGCAGGTGTTTTCAGTACCCTTACTTAGACAAACGCGATGCTCGCGTACGTTACCGTCGAATTAAACTGATCCGTAATCCCCCGATCATAACGAAGCACTTGTCCTTTGAGAGACTCCTCTCCACGCTGTAACAACTTCATCAGGGTGAAAATGACCGAAAAACCTAAAATCCGTCGCTGATTGCCTTCTTTCAAAATAAATTCGGCGAAGCCTTCCGGATCTGCCTCTTCAACTTTTTTCAGCATCTCCAAATCAATCTGCATACAGCGATGAAACGAAAAATCGGTGGGCGGTTTCTGATCGCCATACCGAATGCCGATATGCGCCAGATCGGCACTGCCAATCACACATACTTGTTGGCCACTGGATTGAATCGCCCGCTTAATAATCGTCAAGAATTGGTCGATACGATGAAAGAGTTGTTGAAACTCGCCCCCTGTCAACGTGTCCGGAGGAAAATCGACGAGAATCGGGACGATCGAAATTTCCCGGCCTTCACCCACCGCATGCTGCAAAAACGGCAACTGCAGTTCCAGGCTGTGTTCACGAAGATGGGAAATATCTTCCGCAAAAAATGTCTCTCCCGCTTCTTGCCGTATCGCATCAAAAATGGCGCGATTCACCGGCACTCTTCCAAACGGGGTTTCAAAATCTTTGTCCGTTAAGGCCACGCCACCTTCGAGCCCCGCATGGCAGGTCCCAATCAACACAAACACATCCGGAACCTGGCCTTCCTGTAATTCTTGATAGCCCCACGCGTAAATGGGACCGGCCTCCTTGATGTCAAAATTAGGAGCCACCAACCCTTTAATGATCTGACCGGCACATTCAGCCTTGCCCTTTTCTGGTCCTTCCTTGGAGACATAAAACCCGTTGATCTGTTCACGGAGTTTCACCGGATCGGCTTCATATTGTTTTCCCGCAAACGCCATGGGCCGGACCTCAAGCTTGCGATAGGCTTCAAAGGCTTGCTTCTGAACTTGCTTTAGCCGATCCCCCTCCAAAAACAATTTCTCCTCCAGATCGGCCACCAATTTGGTGAGCTGATCCGGCATCATAAATTCGCCATATTTTTTCAAATATTCTGCACCGAGCTGCTCCAATGAATGCTCCCCATCAAAAAACTGGAACAGCCAGAAATAGTTGAGCGGCAACACGAGTTTTTCGGAAGACAACCCGGTCGGGTCCCACAAGACAATATATTGCTCATCCCCTTGCTTGAGAGGGGAATATTGCAAATTGCGAAGAATCGGATAATTTTTCGAATCTTTTTCCACAGTCTCAGTACTCATACAAGGATCCAATCATGAAAAAATAAAGAATGATGCCTCAAAAACAGTCATTATACGGGCCACCTCCGCAGCCCCGCAACCAATATTAACGAGGGGTTTTGAAGATTATTGTGTGAAATGAAAAGTAAGGAGAAAAATGGGGGTTTGAGAAGAGAAACACCAAACGGCAGTGGAAAAGACGCAAAAAGTACCCAGCTAATTCCAGGCAAATTTAGAAAAGACTAATCAGGACCACTTTCCCGTCATTCGTTTAGCCAGACGTTGGGCCACTCGCTTCATGGGGGTGGACCGATCACCTGAGGCCAAGAGTACATTTAGCACATGAATTTGCTTGGGATCGTCCACGGCAGCTTTTAAAGCCAGAATTAATTCCCCAAACGTTCCCACCCGATGGCCCACGCCTCCCCCCAATAAGTCACAAATTTTTTCATACTGCCATTCGTGTATATCATTGAACGGACCTTCGAGAATTTCCCTTTCCGTCCCATAGCCACGGTTATTCAGGACCACAACAATCGGGGCCTGCCCATGGCGAATGCATGTGGACAATTCTGTGCCAGTCATTTGAAATGCTCCATCTCCAACTAACACGAGGGGCCTCAGGGTCGGATCGGCAAACCCGGCACCAAGAGCAGCCGGGACACTAAATCCCATGGACGTGTAATAGGCTGGAGACAGAAATTCCGCGCTTTTTCGTACGCGTAAATCGGCGGCGGCAAACAGCGATTCTCCAACATCAGCAATCACCACCGTTTTTTCATTCAGCAGACCATCCAGGTATCCGAACACGTTACGAAGAGTCACCGTCGCGTCCGGTCCAGGTGGATCGAACCGGACGCTATCACGAGGAGGAAGCGCCCGCGCAGGAAATAACGGCAAGGGCGCCGCCGCCAAGGCCCGAACAAAATCTTCAAAGCGGATGTCTTCATAGGTATGATGTTTAATGGCAATGGAGTCCGCTGTCGCATGAACCGTGCGGCCAGCAGCCAGGAGCATGGCATGCGCTGTGGCGTCATCGACATCAGTAAGCAAGGTCCCTAAGGTGAGAAGGCAGTCGGCGCCCTCCACGAACTCCAATATTTCTTCACGCCCCACCAATCCCCCATATACGCCAATGTTCAGCGGGTGGTCTTCACGAATGACCGACTTCCCTAATAAAGTCGTCGCAATAGGTACGTTCATATGCTCAACAAGTTCGGTCAATTCATCGTGGAGACCAAAACGGTGAATTTCAGCCCCAGCTAGAATTACCGGCCGCTCGGAATCTCCCAGAATCCCCCGTACTTCAGCCACGGCTTCCTTGAGCGCCGCCGGATCACTTTGGCAGACAGTTTTCTTCAAGGGTTCCACTGAGACCACATGCACGGGAGCCAGGACGAGATCTCGTGGAATTTCCAGGTAGATCGGCCGCTTGAATTGCATCAAGGCCTTAAGGGCCCTATCGATCTCCCGTTCGGCAGTATGCGGATCATCTAAGATGATGGAAGCCACTGTAATCTTTTCAAAGACATCACGTTGAGTTGAAAAATCACGGACCATATGATGAAGAAAGGGATTATTCACGCGTTCTGACAAGCCAGGTGAACCGGAAATCAACACCACGGGTGACCGCTCGGCATAGGCACAGGCAACGGCATTGACCATGTTTAGACCACCCACGCAATAGGTCACACAGGCCCCGCCAATCCCATGAATACGCGCATACGCATCCGCGGCAAAGCCCGCGCAATCTTCCCGGGTGGTCCCGATATGCCGGATGGGCGATTCGTCGATAAGCTTAAAAAGAGTCAGAACATAATCGCCGGGAATCCCAAAAATATGATGAAGACCCAGCTTGAACAAGCGGTCGAGAAGGAGGGTGCCAATGGTGTAAGAATCACTCATGAGGATTTCCCCTCATTGACATTATATCGGATTAGGCCCCAACAAAAAGAGGCGCCAGACGGCGATAGAATCTATTCCTGTTCAAACCACGTGATTTTTTAAGAATGGAGGTGGCACCAGACTTGGTGGTCTTTTTCGGTAGGACCGATTTGGATCAGAGGCGGGTTGGTGGTTTTACAGATATCCATGACTTGGGGGCAGCGGGGGTGAAAACGGCATCCATTGGGCGGGTTGAGGGGAGAAGGGACATCCCCGGGAAGAATCATTCGTTGGGAAACCGCCGTTGGATCCGGCACGGGATTCGCCGACAAGAGGGCTTGCGTGTAGGGATGTTTAGGGGTCGCAAAGAGATCTTTAGTTGGGGCCACTTCCGCCAATTGTCCTAAATACATCACGGCGATCCGGTCGGCAAGATACTGCACCACATTGAGATCGTGCGTAATAAACAGATAGGACAGATGAAATTCTTGTTGAAGGTCACGAAGCAAATTTAAAATTTGAGCCTGAATCGAGACATCTAACGCCGACACGGCTTCATCACAGACGATAAATTTTGGGTTGAGCGCCAACGCACGTGCAATCCCAACCCGTTGTCGCTGGCCGCCGGAAAATTCATGAGGATACCGGGATTGATGTTCCGGCCGGAGTCCAACCTTCACAAACAATTGGTTGACTCGATCCTGTAATTCCTGACCCTTGGCGATTTTGTGAATTTTAAGCGGCTCCGACACAATCGATCCAATTGTCATGCGTGGGTTCAGTGAGCTATACGGATCCTGAAAGATAATTTGCATGCGCCGACGAGCCTGTCTCAACTCGCGAGGGTTCAAGGCTAATAGGTCCTCCCCCTCAAAGGTGATCTCGCCAGCGGTGGGTTCCTGCAGCCTGAGGATCGACCGGCCCACCGTAGTTTTTCCACACCCCGATTCCCCTACCAACCCTAGCGTTTCCCCGTAATTGATCTGCAACGTAATATCATCGACAGCCTTCACCCATGCCGAGACGCGGGAAAAAATTCCGCTACGAACCGGGAAATATTTTTTAAGTCCGGTGACTTGAAGCAGTGGTTGTGAATGATTTTCTGACATTAGCAATTCATGAATAAAATAATCTTTTTAGATGGGTGTGTTCTTGTTGTATGTACCGCTACCTTTGTCAGGAGGGGCTTAGGGGAGGTCGAAACACAAAAAGATTATTCCCCTTCATCGGCCATACTATTCGATTATTCTTTATTCACCCTCGGTTTTAGTCCACCTTAATCCTCCCCTTACCAAGGTTAGGGCAAGACACCTCAATGCGATCAAACCAGTTCATGCATTCGCAGAATCATGGAGCCAACACGCGGCTTCATGAGACTCCCCAATCTGAATGATCGGTGGAGGCTGGGTGGGACATTGCTCCAACACATCAGCACATCGTGAGGCAAAATGGCACCCGGAAGGATATTGCAAAGGCGAGGGCACCGTCCCCGGGATAGCCTCCAATCGCACCTGCCGTTCTCCAGGCCGCGGTAAAGATTTTAAGAGCGCACGCGTGTAGGGATGGCTGGGATGTTGAAAAAGCGTCCTGACATCCGCCCGTTCGGCGATTTTACTCGCGTACATCACAATCACCTCTTGCGCAAATTGTGCGACGACGCCGAGGTTATGGGTGATCAGCAAAATGGCCATACCCAAATCCTTTTGGAGATCCGACAACAAATCCAAAATTTGTGCTTGAATCGTCACATCCAACGCCGTCGTCGGCTCATCAGCAATCAGCAATTCCGGTTTACAGGCTAAGGCCATGGCGATCATCACTCGTTGTTTCATACCACCAGACATTTCATGGGGATATTGATCGATGCGTTGTTCCGGTGACGCAATTCTGACCTTTTCAAGCAGTCCGATGACTTCTTGACGAATAGCTTGCCGGGAAAGATCGGTATGGATCTGCAATACTTCGCCGATTTGATCACCGATCCGCATGACCGGATTCAAGGACGTCATGGGCTCCTGAAACACCATCGCAATGGATTTTCCTCGTATTTTTCGCATGGCCGTTTCGGGCAGACCCAGCAGATCTTGTCCTTTAAAGTTAATCGTCCCACCAACCACACGCCCAGGGAAAGATAGCAGTCGCATAATTGATAAGGCTGCCACCGACTTTCCACAACCCGATTCCCCCACTAAGGCCAGCGTTTGTCCCCCATGAATCGTAAAGCTCACATCATCGACGGCTTTTATTTCACCTTTGTCCGTAAAGAATGACGTTTGAAGATTGGAGACCTGTAAGAGTGGGTGGATGTTGGATGCCATTTATCGCCTTCTCAATTTTGGGTTGAGGGCTTCTCTCAGGCCTTCACCCACAAGATTAAAGGCCAGCACAACGATAAAAATGGCTATACCTGGAATGAAAAAGAGCCATGGTGCGTCAAAAATAAATCCTTTGCCATCGGAGAGGATATTCCCCCATGTGGCATCGGGTGGAGGCACACCAAAACCCAAAAAGCTCAACGCTGATTCGGTGAGAATGGCCGAGGCCACACCAATAGTGGCTGAGACAAACACCGGAGCTAGCGCATTGGGAACCATATGGCGAAAAATTATCCGCCATTCGGGTATCCCTAAAGCCTTCGAGGCTGTGACAAAGTCCTGCTCTCGAAGCGAAAGAAATTCTGCCCGAATAAGTCGTGCCATTCCCATCCAACTGAACAGCCCAATAATGAACATGATGGTGTAAATACTAGGTGGTAAGAGAGCAACTGCAGTTAAAATCAGGAAAAAAGTCGGGAAACACATCATGGCATCGGTGAACCGCATGATTAAAGTATCTACTGATAGGCGAAAAGCCCAAGTAAAAAACAACACAGCAATAATGGAATACCCCAAGAAATTCCACTTAAAATAAATTAATACCCCTCCCAACAACATTCCACCCAACACCGTTTTCAAGCCTACCTTGTCTTGGCCATAATAGCCTGCCAACCCACCCATCAGAATTCCGATACTCAAAGAAATACCAACCGCAACAAATCCAATTGACAAAGACACAAACGAGCCTTGGAACATTCTTGAGAACACATCACGCCCCAATTCGTCAGTACCCATGAGATAGATATCAGCAAAAGGTCTGTCAGTTGGAAGACTGTCTAGTGACGGGGCGGACATTGGTGGGAGAAATTTATCGGTCAACCGGACGACTTCCGGATCAAACACTATCCACCATTCTGTCAGTGCTTTTCCGGCTAACGCGATCACCAATAGCAGCATTAACACCCAAAACCCAAAGATCGCCTGGTAATCTTTTTTAAAAATTCGAAGAAACTCTTGCCAGGGCGTTTCTGGGGGAGCCATCGCCTCGGAATCTAAGGCCATAGTGACCGCCTGATTGGTAACCGATAGTTGCGATGAACTCATAAACAGATAAATTTCAATTGAATACCATTAATGCAAACGGATTCTGGGGTCTACCACCGCATAGAGAATGTCTGAAATGAAAGTTCCTGCCAGAGTGAGAATGGCAGCAATAAGATTCAGGGTCATAATAACTGGAAAATCTCTACTCAAAATGGCTTCATAACTTAGACGGCCCAACCCCGGCCAGGCAAAAATCTGTTCAAAGATAACCGATCCTCCAATGAGGCCTGGAAGCAATAGACCAAACATGGTGACAAAAGGAAGTAACGCATTGCCAAGCGCATGGCGATAGATGACCGTATCTTCTTCCAGGCCTTTGGCTCTGGCTGTCCGCACATAGTCCTGGCTTAAGACCTCTAACATTTGAGATCGGACATATCGGGACAAAATCGCAATTCCTCCAACAGCCGCCATGACGGATGGAATGACCAAATGCCACACACGATCCATCATTTTATAGGCTGGCTCAGCATGCTCCATGCCAAATGTTTTGATGCTGATGACGGGCACACCAAACCATCCCACTACCCACATGATTGCTAGAAAAGACAGGAAAAATCCAGGGACGGAAATGAGTGCATAGGATAAAAATACGGTACCTCGATCATATACCCCACCTCGAAACACCGCTCCATAAATTCCAGTCGGGAACGCCAATGTCCACACTAAAATCGTGGCTAAGATAAACAGAGGCAACGAATTGAGAAACCGATCCCATATTTTCGGAAGAACCGGCTGACTATCCTTAAACGATTTTAATTCCCCAGAAGCCAAATCCCGAATCCAATAGGCATACTGGACATGGAGTGGATCGTCCAGGTGAAACGCTGCGCGAATCTTGGCGATATCCTCCGGCTTCATTCGGGGATTCATGGGGTCCACCTCGCTGGGTTCCCCCGGCGCCAAATGGATAAAGGAATGAGCGACAAAGGAGACGATGATCAATAGAATCAATCGTTGTCCAATATTACGAATGATAAAATTCCACATGTTCTTCTCTATGAATCCCTACTTCAAAAACGTCATCCCAGCGTAGTTCTGACGGGAATCCATGCTTGAATGTTCCCCTCCAATTATAAGATTCCTGCCAGAACCATGCAGGAATGACGAAGAGGGAAAAATGTTACGTTCAATCATGTCAACCAAGCCCAATATTCGGATCCACTAAAAATCCGGTGTGAATTCAAGTTTACGCCATTTATGAAAATGAAAGGTAATATCTCCACTCTTGGTGGGATAAATTTTTTGATAGGTCTCTTTCCCATCCCCTCCTGTATCCACCAACACAATCTTTTTATCCAACACCCTCGTACTTAAAGGTGCATACAGGAATGTATAGGGTTGATCCTCATGGATCAATCGATGAAGTTCGTGTGTGAGTTGCCGTTGACGATCGCGATTATATTCTTGCCGAATCCGGACAATGAGTTCATCGGCCCGCTGACTTTTATAGCCCACAAAGTTGAGTTGCTGCGGTCCCGCCTGACTGGAATGCCAAATCTGATACAGATCAGGATCAATACCCATGCTCCATCCTAACACCACTGCGTCGAACGCCCCGGTATTCACAAAGTCACCCAAGAACACCGCCCACTCGAATACTTGGGTATTTACTTTGACCCCGATTTTTTTCCAGGCATTCTGTGCGATCGTCATCAAATTTTTTCTAATGGGATTTCCATTATTGGTAATAAGATTGAACTCAAATATCTTTCCCTCTTTTTCCAGCCATCCATCCCCATTTTTCTTCCACCCATGTGCTTCAAAGATTGCTTGGGCTCCTTGGGGATCGTATGGAAGCGGTTGGATGGTCGGGTCGTACCATTCCGTATTTTTAGGATAGGGACCGGTGGTTCGTTCGCCTTCTCCATACATGAGATACTCGATAATTTCCTCCACATTAATGGCCATCCCCAACGCTTTTCTGATTTCTGCTTGAACGAACAGCGGTTTCCGATTGTTATAGCCTATGTAGGTATAGGCAAAGCCCAAACTTGAAAACCATTGATAGGTGGGATCGTTTTTATAGCGGTCGACCTGATGGGGCTGCGCGCCATAAAAATCGATAGCGCCGGTCCGAAACTCCACCTCCTGTGTAAAGAGTTCAGGAATGATGCGCATGTAAAAATCCTGATATTGCGCGGGGCCTTCCCAGTAGTGATCGAAACGTTTCAGATGAATGAATTCATCCCCCTGCCATTCCACGAATTGAAACCGCCCGCTGCCTATCGGATGCCGGTTGAATAGACTCTCTCGCATCCCAAAGGCTTTTTGTGCCTCATCTGAAAGACCGCGATCTTGTTTCTCACGGGTCAAGGCCGCATCATTCAACAGATGTTCAGGAAGAATCCCCATCGTCCAAGCATTGATCGCCGGAGAATATAACCGCTTGTAGATGATTTTCACCGTATGCGGATCCACGATCTCCACCGTTTTAATGGGCTCGAAATCCGGTGTCCGAGGGGAGAGATTCTTCGGATCCATAATCGCTTCATAAGTAAACTTCACATCTCCCGCATCAAATTCATGGCCATCTTGGAACTTCACGCCCTTTCGCAACTGAAACACAATGGTTGGATTATGCTCTCCAATAGGAAGGATGTCCGGATATTTCTTCCGAAGCGCGTCGACGGTTTCCTTCGCAAGCCCTTCTTCCGGCCGTATCACGTCCTCGTAGGGGAAATGATCGAAATACTGTTGGCCGATAATCGGCCGGAGACGATCAAATAAATCTTGGTCGACCTGGGAAAGCGTGAACGCCACTCGCTCCGGAACGTGGACCGTCACGGAGACATCTTTCAATTGCGGACGACCTTCCGCTTGAGGCAGTAATAACGAAACGGTTACCTTCTGGGTGGTAGCCGGCAAGAGTTCCATCGATTGAATATACGAGGTCAGCCCCTCATCAGCGCCCGTTTTCCAAACCGACTGAATTTTTTGAAAGAGCCTGGCTCCCGTCACCTCTGTGCCATCAGGAAACCGATGATGCGCATTCACCGCAAGATAGGCCTGTTCAGAAATCTGCCAATCCGTGGCCAATCGTCCACGTAAGTTCAAATTTTCATCTAAATCTAACAGTCCTTCGAACACCTGGCTCACAATACTGGAACTGGCTGAATCGGCATTTAACGTCGGATTCAGAATTTTGGCATCGCCGCTCGATCCTTCAATGTAAGTCACGAGACGGGTGGGATTTCCAGCCGCTTGATTTTCGTAAGTGGGAACCCAGAAATAGGATTGAAGAAGCAGAAGGACTAAAACCAGGGGAATAAAAAGAAGCAGCCGTTTAACAATCATATATCGTAATGGAAACCGGAGAACTCAAAAATATTCCAATGGTATCAAGAACCTTCAGTGGACGCCATGCCTGGCTCTTGTTATCCACAGGCAGCCGCCTCATGAACCCCACAGGTAGGGGAGACTAAGGCTCTCCCACTACTACATATTTACCTTGAAGCCGTTTTACCATTTCGCTAGAATCGCTGTTCCTTTTCTTAACCATCTACTGTGTTCAGGTGCGGTGGTGAGAGTTTCTCAGGTGTGTTCTCCGCACGCACCGTTTCCTTACTCCATCCTATGCTGGTTAGTCACATTCGACAAACGCATGCCTCCTTTCATCCTATCCGGATGAACTCTGTGTCCTATTCGTCTTTATTTTTCCCCCGATGCGACGTGCGACACGCAGAGCTTTCATTCACGGATTGCTTAATGAAGGAGGATTGTTCATGGAGGATTGGGCTCGTTCACGCACCGTCTTAATCGTCGATGACGATCAAGTTCTGATTTCCCTTATCAAGCGATGCCTTTCTCGCGAAGGGTTCAACACTGCCTTCGCCCATAGCGGACAGGATGCACTTACCTGGCTCTCTCACCATCAGGCTGACCTCCTCCTTCTCGATTTGCAACTCGCCGATATGTCCGGCGAAGATCTGATCACCCGCCTCAAGCATCAACACCGCACTATCCCCTTTATTGTCGTCACAGGACAAGGCGATCAACGTCTCGCGGTCCAGATGATGAAACAGGGCGCTCGAGATTATTTCCTCAAAGACAGCAACCTGATCGAACTCCTCCCCTCTATTATCTCGCAAACCTTTGAACAGATCGAGCAAGAACACCGACTGAAGCTGACCGAAAGCAACTTGCTTGATGAACGTGAACGCTTGGCCATCACCTTGTCCTCCATCGTTGAAGGCGTCTTCACCACCGATACACGTGGACGCCTTACCTATATGAATCATATGGCAGAAACCCTCAGCGGTTGGAAGCAAGAACTTTCGATGGGACGGTCGATTGAAGAAGTCGTGCGCTTCCTTCACTCGGGCGTAAACGACGCTGACGAGCACCCGGTGAGTTACGCCTTGCGGCTAGGGACAGCTCTTCATCCGCTGGATCATTATCCACTTTTTGATCAGACTCAAGGGGAACGCCCCGTACTCTATAGCGTGTCCCCGTTACGCCGTCCAGACGGCACTCTCTTTGGCGCGGTGTTGATCGTACGGGATATGACCGAGCGCCTCAAACTCGATGAAGAACGGCTGAAAGCCAGCAAGTTAGATTCCTTGGGCCTCCTGGCCGGCGGCATTGCTCATGATTTCAATAATCTGCTCACAACTATTTTAGGCAATCTTTCAATGACCAAAGCCCTGGTCAACTCCCGGGATCGGTTATTCAACTTTCTCTCGGAAGCCGAAAATGCCTCACTCCGTGCGAAAGGACTGACCCACAAACTTCTTACCTTTGCCAAGGGAGGCACCCCTCTCAAAAAGCCCTTAGCGTTACAACAGGTCATTCCTGAATCTGCTGCCTTCGCACTTTCAGGGTCGCCAACGCGCTGTCACTGTGAAATTCCAGATGATCTCTGGCAGATCGAGGCCGATGAAGGACAGATCGGTCAAGTGATTCACAATCTCGCCGTCAATGCGCATCAAGCCATGCCCACGGGAGGCACTCTCACCATCAACGCACAAAATGTGACAGCCACCGACGCCTACGCTCAGCAACAAGGTCTACCGAAAGCCGGAAACTATATCAAACTCACGCTTCACGATAATGGAAAAGGTATCCCGCCTTCTGCGTTACCAAAGATTTTTGATCCCTACTATTCCACCAAGCCGACCGGTAGTGGACTGGGGTTAAGCACCGCCTACTCCATTATTACCAATCATCACGGGACCATCACCGCCACGACTCCGCAAGACCAGGGGGCTCAGTTCATTATTCATCTCCCGGCCGCTCAGGTCACTGCAGCCGTCGCGAAGGGAGCCTCATCAACTCTTACTGGAGAAGGACGCGTCCTCGTCATGGACGATGAGGAATCCATTCGACTCCTCTTAGGCGAAATGTTGCGGCATCTAGGATACGACGTGCAATGTGTAGCGGAGGGGAAGGAAGCGCTTGTCCGTTATCAGGAAGCCTATCACGCCCAACAACCCTTTCATGCGGTTATTTTGGATTTAACGGTCACAGGCGGTTTAGGCGGGAAAGATACCTTCCAACAACTCCGGCAATTCGACCCTCAGGTCAAAGCGATTGTGTCCAGCGGGTACTCGAATGACCCGGTACTCTCCGGGTATTCGACCTATGGATTTCATGGGGTTGTCGCCAAACCCTTTCGTCTGGCGGAACTGAGCGAGGTGCTGCACCAAATCACAGCCTGATGCCACCGCACAATAAGAAGAAGGTAGGCCAAAAGGCCAGCGGTCTTTCTAAATCTCTATCTTAATCTCACCCTGCTCAACTACCGCTTCATAGGCTTTCACGTTACTGGACGGATTATTCAGACAATGCCCGGTTTTCACGTTGTATTCCCATCCATGCCACGGGCAGGTCACCGTCTCTCCGTCTAAATCACCTTCGCCTAACGGCCCTCCCCGATGAAGGCACATATTGTCCGTCACATGAAAGGCCCCATCGACATTGAAGACGGCTAAACACTTACCACCAGCTTCAACCGTTATCCCATTGCCCGGAGTGACTTCGTCTGTTTTGGCTATTCGAATCCTTTCACCCATAGCTGCCCTCATTTCATATTAGAACACCGTGATTGTTCATGTTTTTTGCATTGGATCTTTAATTTTCTTCAACATACTCGAAAGAGTTGCGGCAGCCCCACCCTCCTTCTTTTCGGCCTGTTCTATTTGTCCAACGAGCGTCCGTGCAATCTGGAGAAACGCTTGGGCTTGTGGAGATTTGGAGTCTTTCACGACGATCGGTGTTCCCTGATCGCCACCTTCACGAATCGCCGGATCCAGAGGAATGCGGCCCAGAAACGGAATCTCGAATTTTATCGCTGCCTGTTCACCACCGCCATGGGAAAAAATCTCCGTGCGTTCTCCACAATGGCCGCACACAAAATGGCTCATATTTTCGATTACGCCCAATAACGGCACATTCACCTTCTTGAACATCGTCATGCCTTTTCGAACGTCGGAGAGCGCCACGTCCTGTGGAGTCGTAACGGTAATAGCCCCCGTTAAGGGCACCAATTGCGAGAGCGTTAACGGCACATCTCCCGTCCCAGGGGGAAGATCAATCAATAAATAGTCCAGGTCGCCCCAGACAACATCGCGGAAAAATTGTTGGATAGCCGAATGAACCATCGGGCCACGCCAGACAACCGGTGTATCCTCCGGCACAAAAAAGCCCATAGAAATGACTTTGACCCCTTGCCCCTCAGCTGGAGTAATTTTTTCACCTTCTTTAACCGGCTCTTTCGTCACCCCAATCATCATCGGAATATTCGGGCCGTAGATGTCCGCATCCATCACCCCTACCGCATAGCCTTCTTGCTTCAACGCGACTGCCAAATTCACCGTGACGGTGGATTTGCCCACTCCGCCCTTTCCACTACTAACGGCAATAATGTGCTTGACCCCAGGAATTGGATTTTCCTGAGGCGGATTGGCGCCCGGCCCCGATTGCGGGGAATGTTGTTCTTCAGCCATTTATGTTGCTCCTTCTTGAAACATGAACGGGTTAGTTTTTTGAGGTTTTCCAACGTGGTAACCCAGACCGAGCTTACCTTTCATCATACCGAGACCGCACCCATTCATACACTCCTCTCTCGAAGAAAAGAATGTCGTGGGAGTTCCGCCGGAACCGATCGGAAAAATGGGAAAAGAAGTGTGTTGGTCGAAAAATTCCTAACCAAGCTGGGTCGCAAATTTTTTGCGGGACCGCCCAATGAGCGGCTCGTGATGATGTTGCCGATTAGCTGCTATGACCGGATCTAAGATTTCACCACAAGTAATACATCTCCACCCTGAAAAGTACATGGCTCCGGCTTCGTCAGCCACATCCCCAAATTTATCCTGAATCATGATTCCCTGACATCGTGGACAATCCATACGGCACCCCTTCCTCATGTACAAAGTAAAATATGAATCCGTAGAACCATGTACCTAGCAAGGGAGATACCGAACACCAATTTATATAAGTGATTGATTAAAAAGAATTTTTCATTTCACTCCATTTCGCATTGTTTCAAAATGAAACCATTAAAATACAATCTACAGATTAATAAAAACATAAGGTATTGATTTTAATCAATAAATATTGAATAGATACCAGATGGTATCAGATGATCCCAAAATGAAACATTCTTAATCCTATGAATCGGGCTTAATACCGAACTGCCTAACCTTTCGCCATAAAGTAGAGCGACCAATTCCCAATTGCTGAGAAGCCTCTTTGAAATGCCAACCCGATCTATCTAACGCACGACAAATCGCTTGACGCTCAACGGTTTGAAGCGTTTCCGCATCTGACCATTCCTGATGTTCAACAAAGTACCGTTGTAAATCAGCCGGAAGGTGCTCAATTTGGATAATGTGATCCTCACAACAGACAAAGGCATGCTCCATGACATTCTGAAGTTCCCGGATATTCCCGGGAAAAGGATATTGCTCAAGGGTCATGAGCGATTGAGGAGAAAGTCCTCTGATCTGCTTGCCCATTTCCCGGTTAAATTTCTCCCGAAAATGATTAACCAACAGCGGGATATCTTCTGATCGTTCACGAAGCGGAGGTAAGACGATAGGAATTACACGAATTCGATAATATAAATCCTCCCGGAAACGACCTTCACGCACCGCTTCTTCTAAGTTGCGATTGGTCGCCGCTACAATTCTCACATCTACGCTGATCGTGTCATTCGAACCAACCCGTTCAAAACGCCCTCGCTCCAACACCCCTAATAATTTTACTTGGGTACTCAGACTCATCTCGCCAATTTCATCCAGGAAAAGGGTCCCACCATCGGCGATTTCAAACCGGCCTGGTTTATCCACATACGCGTTAGTAAACGCCCCTTTTACGTGACCGAACAGCTCACTTTCCAACACGCCTTCCGACAAACTGGACCCATTCACCACGACAAACGGTGCCTGCTTCCGAGGACTATGGGCATGCAGGGCATAGGCAATTAATTCTTTGCCGGTCCCGCTTTCTCCCGTAATCAAGACTGAGGATTTCGACGCCGCAATGGCAGGGAGTTTGGCAAAAATGTTTTGCATGAGCGGGCTTCGACCGACCATATGATCGAATTGAACATGCTCGTCCAAACGATGCTTGAGCTCCGATACCTCTGCCGTTTTGGCCGTCAGCTCCCGAACAAGCGAAATATCCCGAATCACTTCAATCAGTCCTATCAGCCTGCCTTCTTCATCTAATAAGAAATCAGTATTGATGCTCACCGGTATGTGAGTCCCATCTCGCCGGCGAACAATCGCTTCAAAATTCGACACCCGCTCACCACGGATGGCCCGTTCCAGGACACAGTCCTGGCTTGAACAAATATTGCTTTGAATGAGCACATCACAAGCTAACAACGTCCCCGATTCCGAGACTTCATACCCCAACATAGTCTGCATCGCTCGATTTAAAAACGTGACGCGTTTCTGCAGATCAATGGTGATCACACCGTCACTGATACAATCTAAAATCGCTTCGGCACCCTGTGAACGAGAACCGGAGTCAGATGCGGCCATACAGCGTGACCCTTTCAACAGAGATAAGCATCATGAGCCGAACCCCGGACCTTTTCTTTCACGTGTGGTTATGGTAGGAAGATCTACAGACATGAGTGAATGGGGAGCACATATCTTCAGGATTCTTCAGCTAGTGTAAGCCAGGCTGAATCCGTTCCACAATTCCCTGACCGCCCCACGCCTGGTACCACTCCTTTTAAACACAACTTATGGACTTTCTGCCGACTCTCGCACAACTGCCGTACCCTGAGATAGATCCGATTTTTTTTCAAATTGGCCCTTTTCATATTTGGACCTTTCAACTAGGACCCTTGGCCTTTCGTTGGTACGGCCTCATGTATCTTTTGGGGCTAGGCGGGGCCTACTGGCTCATCAAGGCCAGGGCCGCACAAAAAAATATCCCTCTCAACCCCCAACAACTCTCTGATTTAATTGTGTTTGCCGCGTTTGGGGTTTTCATTGGCGGCCGCTTAGGGTACGTTATTTTTTATAATTTGCCATTTTATCTTGAAAATCCCCTGAAAACCTTTGCCGTATGGGAAGGGGGCATGTCCTTCCATGGAGGGCTGCTCGGGGTGTGCGTAGCCCTAGTGATGTTCTGTAAACGACGAGGATTTTCTATGGCCTCTATTGCCGATCTGGCCGCAGGCGCTGCACCGATCGGATTAGGCTTTGGACGACTGGGAAACTTTATTAACGGCGAATTATTCGGACGAGCCACGGATGTGGAGTGGTGCATGGTCTTTCCTCAAGGTGGGCCTGAATGCCGGCATCCCTCCCAACTCTATGAAGCCGGACTGGAAGGCCTGACACTTTTTATTCTGTTAACGGTCCTCAACCGATTCAACACCCCACCCGGGACGATATTTTGGGCATTCATCAGCGGCTATGGAGTAGCCAGGTTCTTCGTGGAATTTTTCCGTGAACCTGACAGTCATTTAGGGTTCATCTTTCAATGGGTCACGATGGGGCAGCTCCTTTGCATTCCCATGATTACCCTAGGTCTCATCATGATCCTGCGAGGCTATCATCGCGCTTCGGCTTCTTCATCGTAATTATTTGAACATTCTTAACCATTCCGCGTTACACTAAAACCCGCCTCCAGGACCCGTACTTCCCCCACTCCCGATTCCCGGCAGGACCGGTGAAGACGTGGCTTCAACCGGTTTATCCGGAACGTTGCCATAACGCCGAAGTGGAGGAGAATCCCAAATCACTTTATGCCCGGGTGCCAGATTGGCCGCTTTGATAAAATGCGGTTTGGCAGCGTCGCGATCCCCCATGTGATCCATGGCTAAGGCCAAGTTGTAATGCGCTTCCGCTAGATCCGGTTGTTCCTCTACAGCCGCCTGAAATTGCTGTCTGGCCCCTTCCCACCGTCCTTCACGAAATAGCCGGTTTCCTTCTGTCAGGTAGGTCTGCACCTGAGTCACGGTGTTGGGAGGGGGATCGAGCACCATCAAGGGTGCGGGCTTATCGGACGCACAACCCAGAAAACCAAGCAACATACAGGAACACACAGTCAGCTTCACTACTCTCAAACCCTTCATAAATTCCTCCTCATGGAAAGGCATTCCCAACCGTGGGAACGGTAACCATTTCACCAATTCGTAAAAATATGAGTTTACACCCTTTGACGTTCAGGCCCAAGGACCGGGAAGCGGCCCAGACATAGACTTGTGCCTGCGGTCGATACACCTGAGCATAGTCATGGACCTGCGCAGCCGTCACCTTATCAGTTTTATAATCTCCCACCCACACATCCCCGCCATTTTCGAATACCACATCGATCACGCCTTCCATGACGCAAGGATGGGCGGTTGGATGTCCCTCCGGCTGATGGGCCCAGGGCACTGCAAATGGCACTTCTCGACCCAGGACCGTCGACTGTTGCAGCTCTTGATAGGATGACGACTGAAGAAAGGATTCCATCAGACCTTCAATCTCGAACACAAGTGATTGTTTTTCTTCATGAGCAAGATCATCGGGAAGGATCTTTCCACACAATTCCCCTAACGGCTTCCGAAAAGTTTCCAGATCCAGCTGAAAATCCCATTGTTCAAGTAACTGATGAACCAAAGTCCCCAAATATCGACTGGGTACCTGCACACCATTCGATGGGATTGACGGAATCCGCCTGGTGCTCGACGACTGCAACAAAGACGGAGTCAGAAAAGGCACCTTTTTAGCCGCGTACAGCCAGGCTGTCTCACGCTCCCGGAATACATCAAAGGATACCGGAGCTTCATGTTGGTGATCTGAGGTGTCAAATTCTTGGGGAGGCATCATTCTTTGGACCGGTGCCACATCACGAGATGTGACCACTGTTTGCCGAATAGCAGCCTCGCCAATTCTTACGTTAGCCTGCTCCGGATTGCCGACCTCATTATCGGCCACCTGTTGTAGAAATCCTAAAAAACTCTCTCCGATAGGCTTCGTCAACTGTCCGCCGGACAAGATCAATCGATCTCGAGCCCGAGTCATCCCCACATACATGACTCGACGCTGCTCCGCTTTTTCCCGTATTCGCTCTTTTTCCCACAGAAACACCTGACCGACATTCCAAGTCGGTGGGAAACGACAACCATACATCCCACTCATCCAATCCACCGTCACCTCTGCCCCACGATCCATTCCGGCAGACTGTTGATGCAAGCCGGGCAAGAGCACCACGGGGAACTCCAATCCTTTGGCTTTATGAATTGATAGCACACGAACAGCATCTAAGGATTCTTCTTCCAGGGATGCTTCTGGTTCAGATGGTTGGTTTATCAGAGAATCGACCAACCACTGCACCAAAGCAGAAAAGGAGAGATGCGGGACCGCTCCCTTTTCAACCATAAGGTCTCGAAGTTTCCATACATTCATGACAGCCTGCTCTCCATGGCTGGAGGCTGCCGCTAACTCCACGATGGGAAGTTGCGCAAACACGCGCTCAAGACATTCGGCAATAGGAATCCGTTTGGCGAGAACAGACAAGATCTTCAACTGTTCGAATAAAAGGCGCACTCCCGGTTTTCGTATACTCTCCCATTGATCCAATAAGTCAGCCCGACAAATGTCCAGCGGACCCAACCTGGCCAATTTCATAATCTCCTGGTCAGGAACACCTCCTAAGGCTGATCGTAAGACCCCCACGATTGCTACGGCATCGCGGGGATCATCCAGAACCCGCAGAACATTCACACAATCGATCACTTCCTGCCGACGATAAAAATGCCGCTCGCCATCAGTTAAAAAGGGAACCCCTCGACGCTGCATCGCCTCCAAATACACGTGCGCATTCGTGAATTTTCGAAAGAGTACGGCCACATGCCCAGGGCGCAACGCCGTCCGACGTCCCTTCTCCAACACCCATTGTTGACCGGAGGACAGGTGCTCCTGAATCCACCCCGCCAACCATTCAGCTTCCACGCGAGTCGCCCGCTCGGCATCCCACTCTTCTTCCCCTCCGTTGGCAATCGCAAATAACTCAACCCCGGCACCAGGTAAGACATCTTCTCCCCGACGCCCAACGAGCAAGGGTACATTCGGTGGCTGAACATGATCTTCCTGGACAAGTACTCGATCGAACACCGCATTGACCACGTCCAGAACCGCCTGGTCACTCCGAAAGTTGCTTCTCAATGTGCAGACCACCCCGCCATCGTCTGTCAGTTTACGAACAACGTGATCAAACGCTTGGATATCGGCACGCCGGAATGCGTAAATCGACTGCTTGGGATCACCCACGATAAAAAGTTTCCCGGGAACCAATCGTATGGCATCCCACTCCAAGCCATGGTCACCAAATTGCTCGCCTAAATAGAGAAGAATTTCATATTGCACAGGATCGGTATCCTGAAACTCATCAACCAGAATTGCCTGAAAATCGCGTTTGAGCTGTTCGCGCACGCTTGGAAAATCACGCAGAACATCCCGCACTCGAACAATCAGGCCATCAAATCGTATCCACCCTTTGTTGGCATAGAGACGTCGAACTTGCTGAATAAAAGGCTGCAGAAGACGGACCACCTTACCTAAAAAACGTTCATCCACCTTCGTCAAGCGATGAGCACTCTGAATGATACGTCGGGCATCACGGAAGTCATCAGGGAGCCATCCCTTGGGGGCTGGTCCCAGAGCTGAGGACAACAGGGCCGTCTCATCTTCTGTAATATTTTTCGCACCTTCCCATCCCTCTTGAGTAACCAGGTCAAATACGCGCTGGGCCACGGATACCATTTTTTCGACCTTTCGCGGCTTTGAAGGGGTATAGGTATGGAGTAGGAAGGCAATCTTATCCTGGTTCGCCTTACACCATGACTCCAAGGCCGGAGACAATCGTGTGGCATCTAATTGTGCATACAAGGCTGAGAGGTCAATCAGATCGTCGCACAACACTAACGCCATGGCTCTAATGGCTTGAAGATCGATGACATCCAATATCTCCCGCCATTGCGCCTGATGCCCCCCTTGTTCGCCCAACGCCTCATCAAGCCAGCTCGTCCAGACTCCTGAAAAAATTTCTAAAAATTGCGTTCCATCATCTTCTTGGAACTGAGGATCAACTCCACTTTCTAGGGGGTAGAGTCTCAAGACATGCGCCGCAAAACTATGGAGCGTTGCAATGTGGGCTTTTTCAAGATCATGAAGAGCCCGCGTGATTTTTTCTTGAATGTGCTCCCTTGAGACCTGGTAGCGTTCTTGAAACTCTTGGAGCTTGATGCTGGCAACATCACCAGCAGGAGAAGGTGACTGACAGGCTGCGAACAATTCATACAGGGCCTCGCGTAGACGCGCCTTCATTTCATTGGCCGCTTTATTCGTAAAGGTCAGCGCCAATATCTCCGTGACTTGAAAGGAATGAGGCTCTCGAAGTAGGGCATGGAGGAGACGATTCACCAACAACGTGGTCTTTCCCGTTCCTGCCCCTGCAAGCACCACGACATTACGATCGAACGTCGTTTCCCCCATCTGCCGCGCATCCGCATCAGATAACGGAGAAAAATTATGTGTCACGGGAGGCCTTCTGTTTGCGGATCTGTCGATAGGTTTTCGCGAGAGGGAGGCCATAGGCTCGCGACCAGGAGGGATGATGCTGGAATCGGCAGGCCGAGGCATACTGACAACTTCGACAATAAGTACCCGGCAGGATAAAAAATTGTCCGGTACGAATCCCCTGCACCCACTCCTGAATCGTATGCCGAAGATGTTCGCCAACCGCTGTTTCCCATGTAGCTCCTGAAAACGATGCCGTATGAACCGGCTCATCTTGCATGGGCCGCAAGTAGCGAAAGTCCACGGACTGAATGGGAAATGTGCTGGAGACACTTGCTCCTGCTTCCTTATGAAGCGGGACCGGCCTCATCAAGGAATACAAGGGAGGTTGCAACTGTTGTCCTTGGAGTGCCTTGGTCACCAAATCCAATTCATCGGAATGAAACGTCCGGCGCATCGAAACTTTATAATCTATGATACGGAGCCGAGAATGATCGGCTCCTTCATCGACGCGATCACAACGACCGCGGAGAGGGAGCCCATCTGTTTGCTTTTCACCATCACCCAGAAAAGTACCTGCGGCTTCCACTTCATAGACAGACGGCACCCATCCCTGTTCAAGAAAATCTCGCCTATCGCTTTCTATCAATTCACCCATCATGCGGACGAGGCGCACGCGCATCCAATCCCAAATCAACCGATATCCCGTTCCAAATCTCTTCGCATAATTTTGAAACACCCGATCCACATGTGAATGGACGATTTGATCAAGTTGCCCCTGACCAAGATCACCCTTCGGCCATTGATGCCTTGCCAAATCTTGATACACCTCACATAAAACCTGGTGTACGAGTTCTCCCCAGACACGGCCAGGCAGTTCATTCGATCCAGGATTTTCCAGCACTTGAACTTTCAATACCTGCATCATCCAATAGCGCATGGGGCATTGCGCATACGTTCCCAATGCCGTTGGAGAACACCCTCGTGAGACCAACTCCTGCCAATGCGGGCTATCGGCTGCCATCATCCCGTCCCAATCCCCGGCTGGAGTTCCAATCCGTTCCAGATGAGGCATCACGTCCATCCCATTCTGAAACAGACTCCACCACAGCGAGTCAGTCTGGGCCAGGGATTGGAAAGGCCGCCCCTCCAGGATCACACTCAAGCTGGATTCCTGAGGAGTGGAATACGTCGAACAAAGAGTTGAAATTGAGGATCGATCCAGAATTCCTACCGGAAAGGTAATTTCGCTTTCGGCGCCTCGCTCTACCGACCTCCCCACATATTCCCGCAAAAACGAGGACGGGATCAGGGGCCGTCCCTTCTCATCTGCTCGTTGGTAGAGGAGATAGAGATCATCCCGCGCGGACTGTTGAAGAAGGGCGAACAGCAGTGCCTCCTCATCAAAGCCGGTCATTTTTTCATCAATCTTATACCCCAGGCTTTCCGCCAATATCTTTCGGTCTCGGTCTCGTAACAACGCATCCTCTCGCACAATCCGAGGAAACACATGGTCATTCATCCCTAACACCACAAGAGTTCTGAAGGGACGACCTCGAGCCGCCATCACATCCAACACCTGTACCCCCATTGGGGTTTGCCCAGGCAACGGCAATCGCGTGCGCTCTAAGATCATGTGAAACAATGTCACCCACTGCTCCCATGTCACGTGCTGATCGATTCGATCGAGCTGCTGCAAGGAATGGATCGCCTCTTCAAGACCCTTCATCACACATTCACCTCGCTCATCAACTGCTCCATCCCCGCCGAATGCCGAGCGATCGGTCAAAGACCACAAATGCTTTTCCACAAGCCATTGAAAGGCCCTGGTTATCTCGCCAATGGAACCGGCGGCAGGAAGGCTTTGACAATCAGCAATTAACAAGCTCGCCATTTCGGTCAACAGGCGTAAGGCCTCCGACGCCTGATCCAACGGGACCCCACTGGAAGGCTGCCATGCTTCAAGAGCTGCAGAATCCCTTGCCACCACACTCAGCCGTTCCCAATCGTCCTGGCCTCCTATGATTCGAAAATATTGGACTGCGTGAACCCAGACGTGTGCGTACGGCGAACCTGACGTATCCAAAGGTGGCATCCCCCGATACCACGGAGAGGTCACCACTTCTAACACCATTCGCCACACAAATTGCCCCTCACGCAGTCCAGCTAGTGTCCACCACAACTTCGCAACCGGCTCTTCTAGGAGGGGCCTGGTGGCTGTTGTTCCGAAGGGAATTCGATAGGCATCGAAAATTCTGGGGATTGAGGACCGATAGGGGTCTAAATTCCGAGCAACCACCCCGATTTCATGCCAGGCAGCTCCCGCCTTTTCTACTTGCTGCGTAATGACTTTACAGGCAAAGATGAGCTCTCCTTCTGCTCCAACAGCGTTCACCACTTGTACCTGAGGCATCCAGTTCTGGATTGGTGGTGTGATCGAAGATTCAACGTTGGCGGCATAGTCATAATGCACCGCCTCCGCTTTCAAGAGGTGACGATCAAAAAATCGTTGGGCAAACCGAGCGGTGTCTCCCTTAAAGAGGGGAAAAAAGATCGTTACGGGAGCGGCCCGCGCCACTTCTTCTAAAAGGGACAATTGCACCTGCGTGATATCGTAAAATCCGTAATAGAAAACTGAAGAGAGTTTCCCAATGAAGGGGGAGTGCGCAATCCAGGGAATGATCGAACGGGTAAGATCATCCGGTAACCCCACACCAAGTTGTTCATTCCAAGCCTGAAGCATCGCATGGAGTTGGATTACACCTTGCAACCGCTCAGTCGCCGCCTCGTCAAAGAGACCTTCTTCAATCCCACGGCGAACGACGTGCGGGTCAACCTGAGCCTCCTGCAAATCATGAATGGTCCGCCATAGTGCAGGAAGGAGCCCGGACGAATCGGTTCGCAAGGCAAAGGGATTGGAGGCCGATGAATCTCTCTGCAAGATGACCGACAAGGCATATTCGTAAAAGAAGTCTCCAACCAGATCGAGCGAGGAGACGAGTGGTCCAGGCGGACTGATCGCCCTCCTTTCAGCAGCTAGACGAAGCCCCAATTGATGGAAGGTTAAAAAATGAGTGTTGAACAGGGCGCACTCATGCTCAACACACATGAGCCACTGAAGACGTCGCCGTAACGACTCGGACGGGACAACAATCGCCAGAGGCGCTTGCGCGTCAGCAGCCTTGATCTGCTCAACCGCTTCAACAAGCTTGAATTCTAAGTGAGGATGAAAAGGACCACTGAGGAGGGTAAACATTAATTCCGTGACGGTATCGAACTGCCCACGGTGGAGGTGACTGAGAAACGATTAGGAAGTTATCCCGTTTCAGGGCCGATTAATTCACCATTGCAATCAGGACATGCCCAATCACCATCAATCAGGGACATGGGATCGCCACAGAATGAGCATTCTGGCGGAGGACCGGCATCAACCCTCGGAATGACCGGCAGCTCAATATCCAATTCGCTTTCATCGTCATCATCATACATTTGACAAGTATCCTATTCTTCTTCATCCGTCTTTTTCGGCTTCGGTTTGGCTTTCGCCTGGATCGCTTTTTCGGCACTTTCCCGAGGCGGAACTCCAATAAAAGTCAGACGACCGTTGATGATGGTAGCTGGCACCGCTCGAATTGAATGCCGCTCTGCTAGCTCTTGACCCGGCTCAGAAGTAATATCGATTTCTCGATAAGTAAAGCTATATTTCACTTTCATCCCCTTCCACAGCGTCTTCGCCGAAGGACAGGCTGAACAGGATTTCGACACCAACAACGTCACATTTGCCATAACCCCTCACTCCCTTTTACCAAATTCAATAAAGCGTCATGTTAGCATCGAAGAAAAACCCCCGGCAAGGCAGGCAAAACCAAGCTTACGGGAACAACAGATTTTACTGACCATCCAACATTTTATCTTGCAATGGGAGGCATATAAGAGAATAGCATCCTTACAGACCCCACTTACTCATCACTTTCAGGTTGGGGCACCATGCTGACGCTCAAATAAAGTGGCGGACCCTGCCTGAGCCCACTAAATGATCAGAGGGTCTATCTCGAGAACCACGCTGCAGGTATCGAATTGGGGCGAGAGGGGGTGAGCTAAGCCTGTCGCTGGCTCGACTCAGGGATACCCTCTTTGCACTGTCCATCTTCCGTTAGATGCAAGGAGTGGGTAACTGGCCTTGTGGCGAGGCCGAGCAGTGCAGGCGGCACCGGGAAAAAGGTGCGCACTGTCTGAGCGTAGCGAGTTTGCGCGCCGCCGGTGTCGGCGAACCGCGCAGGGCACACGAAGGGCCACGCCATGGCCTACATGGTTTTGGCTACTTTTGCCGAAACAAAAGTGGCTCGGCCGCCGGGCCGAAACCCGGCTCTTTTATTCGCTAAGGTCAAAGCGTAGTACTGCGTGGAGAGTGGGGAGGCCAGGCAGAAAAATTCATTCAATTGCGCGGTTTGGAGAAATTAACACTGAAGCAGACGAAACTCTCAACAAAAGATTTGCCCTCTTTTTAATTCTTAATTTCGTGACGAGAGGGCTTTTCGCTTTCCTTCTCAAACAATCCGAATATCCCACCTCTTCCTAATCGCCAATTAAGCTCCCACACCTGGTCTCCACTCAAAAGACTGGCTTTGACCACTACCCAATACCCAATGATAAGAGCCAGCCCCCAACCAAGGATAAGAGAGATTATACCGAAGAAATAGTAACCCCCTCTGGATAATGTACCCTCCAAAGCCGTTCCTTTAGTGGATATAATTTCTTGAACAAACGTGGCCCCCTCCGAAAAGAACGAAAAAACTAAAATTAAAAATAAAGCCATTACGGGTATCCAAACAAAAGCATTAATTAAGAAAATGATCAAGGCCAAAGTCATTCGTAGCCGGAGAAATCGCCTCGATGAATCTTCCTTTTGCAATCCCTTAAGAGCAGCTTCACGACGTTGACTCATTTATTTATACTCTAATTTAGGGGTCAGACTCGGTTAACTTTCCACAATTCATCATAGCTTGAGCTATCGCTATATTCCAAGGAAATCCTCAATCCCGTTTGCCGGGGTCGAGTTCGATGATCCCTTTGCGAATGGCGAGAATGGCGGCTTGCGTTCGATCATAGGCATGCAGCTTATGAAAAATATTACGGACGTGATTTTTGACGGTTTTTTCACTGAGGTCCAGCACGTTGGCAATTTCTTTATTCGTTTTGCCATCGGCCACGAGTTGCAAGACCGTAATTTCCCGTTCCGTAAGATCGTGTTCGAGAATTCCCCGCTTCTTCCCCTTCCCTTCAGAAAGCAATGAAAACTCCGCCAAAATTTTGCTCGCCACCGAAGGATGAATAAGCGACTCCCCACGCGCAATGGTTCGAATTGCCGCGATAATCTGGGCTGAATCGCAATCTTTGAGAAGATATCCTGTGGCACCGGCGCGCACGAGGTCGAAAATATATTGCTGCTCTTCATACATCGTTAACGCCACCACCCCAATATGGGGAAACTCTCGTTTGATAATGCGCGTGGCTTCTATTCCCGTCATTCCCGGCATACTGACATCCATGAGAATGACATCCGGCAAGAGCAAGCGAGCCTGCTCAACCGCCTCTCCGCCATCTTTGGCTTCTCCCACGACTTGAATATCATCCTTGGTTTCGAGGATGGCCGACAGGCCCTCACGCACCACACGATGATCATCAACGATTAAGACTTTAGTTTTTTTGGGCATATCTGAATTTCTCCTTTGTCGCGAGCGGAATGGTGATTTCGACGGTGGTGCCGGCCTGAGGCTTAGAGACCCACCGGACCTCACCGCCTAACATCCGCGCACGCTCTTTCATACTCCTCACTCCAAAATGATCCCATTTTTCTGGATTCTGACTTTCCTTCTGGAAATCAAATCCTTGCCCGTCATCTAAAACCTTGGCTTCCAGCAGGTCTTGATGGAGATGAACGTTCACCACCACCTTCGTCGCCTTGGCATGCTTGACGACATTACTTAAGGCTTCTTGAACCATTCGAAACACAAACACTTTCGCTTTAGGGTCAAGTTGCGATTCGTCGCCTTTTCCCTCAAAGGTCGTACCAATCCGATGCTCCCGTTCATATAACGTCAGATAGTTGGACAAAGCCGGGATTAACGCCATGTGATCATATTGGCCCGGGCGAAGATTATACACCACCTCCCGCGCTTCCTGAATCGCATGCTTCAATTCCCCTTTGGTTTGATTCATCATGCTCAAACCCTTGTTAGGATCCTCCAAGACCAGCTCGCGCACTCGTTCCATTTTCAGATTCACCCCGACCAACGTCTGAACAAGCCCATCATGGATTTCACAGGCAATACGCGTTCGCTCTTCATCCACCGCCCCTTCGGCCTCTTCTTTCACATACAAGCGAAAGAGTGATTGATAGCGAGTCAACGTGCTTTCAATTTCCGCCGAGGCCCGAATCCGCGCTTCGATGAGTTGCCACATAAATTTGGCACTGGCTCCACCGACGAGCGCCAAATGCGGCGCTTGCACGTCCATCAGCTTTTGCTCCACCTCTGGATTACCCGTGACATCAATCACTAAATCCACATCTTTCATCTTCAAGAGATCTTGATAGCGTCGCAGAACAGGAATGCCCAGTTTCCTCGCCAGGCGAACCCCTCGGGTGATCGGCCGAGTTTCCGCCACCCCTACGACGGTAACCAGTGGATCTTCCGCAAAAATTTCCATAAGAGCCGTCCCTCCCTGGCCCGCTCCGATGATCGCCACCCGGCTTGGAGTAACACCTGTGGAAGAACGGCTAACCGTTTTCTTGGAAGGAGAGGGAGCACGCTTGGTTGGTTTGGAAGATTTTTGAGAAGCCATGAAGATTCACTGCGAGGTAACAAGGATGAGAGAACCTTCTCGATGAAGCACAAACCCTCTACTGTTACGGAAAGGAAAGGAATGTGTCGCGCAACCAATCAGGTCAGACCAATAAGCTCATAGGGCATTTGCCCTTTATATGCGTCCAGACTCGTGGGTCAACGCACGAATCGTATCCATGAATTGGTCGATATCTTTAAATTCACGGTACACCGAGGCAAACCGGACATAGGCGACGGGATCCAGTTCTTGTAAGGCTCGCATAACCTCTTCCCCCACCGTCCGGCTCGGTACTTCCGTTTCCCCCAAGTCTTGGATCCGCTTCTCAATGCGATCCGTCGCCGCACCCAAGGCTCCGATACTGACCGGTCGTTTTTCACAGGCTTTCTTGAGGCCCGCTAATATTTTGGCGCGGTCAAAGGGCTCACGACGATTATCTTTTTTGACCACCATCGGAAGATTTTCTTCAATACGCTCATACGTGGTAAACCGCCGCTTGCAGCCTAAGCATTCACGGCGACGCCGAATGACTTCGCCTTCTCGTGCCGTCCGTGAATCGATCACCTTATCCTCGAGTTTGTCACAAAACGGACATTTCACGGGAGCGCGTCTTTCGGTTGGAAGGGCTGTTGGAGGAAGATTTAGTACGTATGAAAGATGGGGAAACGGGCACACAGATTTTTAACTTCTCGGAATATTCGTTTATGAAGGGCGGTATCTTGTACATGCTGGATAATCTCATCCGCCCATTCCACGATTTGTTCCATTTCAGCTTCGCGCATGCCGCGAGTAGACACGGTGGGAGTCCCAATGCGAATTCCACTTGCCACCATTGGTGGTTTTTCATCAAAGGGCACGGCATTTTTATTCACGACAATACCCGAGGCATTCAACGCCGCCTCGGCGTCCTTACCTGTAACATTCCTTGAGTTTAAATTCAGCAAAAAAAGATGATTTTCTGTTCCACCAGAAACTACTTGGTACCCTCGCCGTGAGAATCCGTTGGCCAAGGTCTTGGCATTGGCTAACACTTGCTTTTGATACGCCGTGAATCCAGGATCAAGTGCCTCTTTAAAGGCCACCGCTTTTGCGGCAATGACATGCATGAGGGGCCCGCCCTGTGTTCCGGGAAAAATCATTTTGTCGACGGCTTTGGCATGTTCTTCCTTGCACATAATCATGCCTGAGCGGGGACCTCGTAAGGTTTTATGGGTCGTCGTCGTCACAAAATCCGCATAGGGAACGGGACTGGGATGGAGGCCCGTCGCCACCAACCCGGCAATATGCGCAATGTCGACCAATAGATACGCACCCACCGATTTGGCGATGGCTTGGAACCGAGGAAAGTCGAGAATTTTCGCATAGGCACTAGCCCCAACCACCAGCATTCGAGGGCGAACTTCTTTGGCCTGCTTTTCCACGGCATCATAATCAATCGCTTCGGTTTTTCGGTCCACGCCATAACTAAATGCCTGGAACAATTTTCCTGAAAAACTGACCCGGCTGCCGTGCGTGAGATGTCCACCATGCGCCAGATCCATACCGAGGATCGTATCCCCAGGCTTGAGGACTGCCAAGTAGGCAGCCATATTGGCTTGCGACCCCGAATGGGGTTGAACATTGACGTGCTCGCAACCAAAAAGTTCTTTAGCGCGGGCGATGGCCAGTTCTTCAACCACATCCACATACTGACAGCCCCCGTAATATCGTTTTCCCGGGTAGCCTTCAGCATATTTATTGGTCATAAGGCAACCTTGGGCACCCAAGACTGCAGGACTGGCGTAATTTTCTGAGGCGATGAGTACCAAATTTTCGCGTTGCCGTTTCTCTTCAGAGCGAATTGCGGCATACACCTCATAATCGGTGTCGCGAATTGCCTTCAGAGTCCCGACGGAATGACGCATGAGTTATTCGGTTTCCATCTCTTCGGCTGGAGTATCCTCGGAAGCAGGAGCTTCGTTGGGCACCTCATCACTGGCCTGTTTCATGACCGTGACTTGGATTTTGGTCACCACTTCTCGATGCAGCTTAATAGCAACAGGGAAGGTACCTAATTCTTTCAATGGGTGGGGCAATTGAATTTTTCGACGATCCACCGTCATACCCTGGGCCGCCAATTGTTCGGCAATATCCTTAGACGTGACCGAACCAAACAGCTTATCGTCTTTCCCGGTCTGAACCTCAAAGGTCAATGACACATTGGACATTTGTTTCCCAATATCCCCCAAAGCTTCAATTTCCTTCTTGGCCTTTTGATCAATCTGCCGCTTCAAATGCTGTAACATCTTGACTTGACGTTCTTCGGCCAACACCGCTTTTTTCCGGGGCAACAGGTAATTCCTCCCATACCCATCGGCCACGGTTAACACATCGCCCAAATACCCTAAACCTTCGACATTTTCCTGCAAAATCACCTTCATAGATAGCTCTCCTTAGCCTAGCGAATAAGGGAAACATCTTAAGACCGGTTGGGGAAAAAGTCAATTGAATGGCCCTGTTGCTTCGCTTCTCCCAGTAACCAGTATGCAAATAGGGGGGAATTCATCACCCGATCAGCCATCATGTCGGTAGCCCAATTTCAGAATGAGCATCAGATGCCGTATACTGCCCTGAGCGCAAAAATAGATAAATAGTTTCACGTAGCGCAAGGGCGTTGTCACGGCATGATTCCACAAATTATTTGGAGAATGGGCGTTGTCCTCTTTTTGATCATAGATCCACTTCCCGCTCTGGCCAACGAAGAAATCCACAGCCAACCCACAGGTCCTCCGCCCTTTACCGACCTCAATCTTCGTATGAGTAATCGCCCCCTCACGCCCCCAGAACACCTCATTCACCAGACTATCCCGCTAAACACGCTCTCCGTCGCCTCGCCATTTGTCGCCCCAGCCCCTCAAGCCGTCATTTTTGAAGACGACCAACGGCACCGTCTAGCCATTCTTTCGACCGACGAGACCGGGCAACTCACCCTCTTTTTACTAGAGCCACTCCCTCTTGATCCCAAGCTCCCCACCCTGGTTCAATGTGCGAATGATCATCACTGTGAGACAGATCGTACGCCCATGACCGGTGGACTCGGATGCCTAGCGTTTTGCCTCAAAGACCTTCTAGAAGCCACCGCCGGTCATCCCCTCCCTCGATGAACCCATGAAACTCGACGAACTTCTTGCACAATCATCGGCGCAACTTCTCGATGAACGGGAAATGGCAATGAGCCAGGGACTTGATGCGCCATTAGATATTCCCCATGCGGCCCATCTCGGCAAAGTCGGCTCCCTCCATGTCTATCGCTGTGAGGTGCCGCCGGGATGCAAGATTATTACAGACGTACCCATTACGCTTTTACCGGGAAATGATATGGAGGCCACGGAAGGATATCTTCTTGGTTGGCTCAATGGCGCACTCCTCGTCCAAACCTTCGACCATGTTGGCGAAAGCCTCGACCATTGCACCCTTATTCCCGACACGTCAGGCTTTTTAGAGACGGGGGCGGCACGCCTTACCGACATGGCCACCAAACCCGACTCGTTTACGCTGGGGCCGGCCGAACGCCTGGTACCCTGGCTACATCCAGCCCCCGGGCCAAATGTGCAACAGTCACGGGACAATATTCCGACCACCGTTCTTTCCATGATCTGGGGAGATGATCGATCGGCTCGATGGACGAAACTGACCACCCTCATCGTCGATCAAGTGCGCAAGAATAAACGCATTCTTCTGGTCGCCCCTGACCATGAAACTGTGGATGCTTTAACCGGTGCCGTCGCTCGAGCCTTAAAAATGGCCGCCCTTCCCCACCGCAGCATCCTGTGTCGCTATGAACTCCCACTCAGCCAAGAAGCCTCAACCATCCCCATTCATGAATTGGGCTATGAAGCCCAGATGTACCATTTTTATGCCAAATCGAATGCCAACAAGATTGCCCTTCGCAAAAAATATGATCGCTTTCGTGAACTCACGCCGATATTGGCCTACAAACGCGACAAACAAAAAGATCTGAACGAAGTCAAACTTCTGGAATGGCGACTGCTCACTCAACTCAGTGACTGGCAGGGAAAGGTGAAGGGCATCGATAAAATTCTGGCGGACTATGAAGCGTTACCGGTGTGGAAACGAATGGGCATGCAGTTCGCAGGGAAAAATGTGGAAACATTGGCCGAATACCGTGTGATCTATGAAGGGAAAATCCATGGCCTCATGCGCGAAGTCGAAGTGGCACAGGCCCGCATCAAAGAACTCATTCCCGAAGCAACCATCCCGAAAGATCTGCGACCGGAGTACGATGTTCTCAAAGAAGAAATCAAACGTCTTGGCGGCACAAAAAAAATTCGTGAAATGCTCGGAGCCGGAGATGGCACCAACCGGCAAGCCTTTGCGCAAAATAAACGGATTATGGCGACCACTCCTGGCCGCATCATGACGGATCCTCTGTTTCGAAAAGTACCCTATGACCTTCTCATCGTAGACAACGCCCCCCGCATTCCCGCCCCATTACTACTTGCAACCTGCGGACTCATCCGGGAACGCATCATTCTGAGTGGAGATACCAACGATCTCCTTCAGGGAGAGCAGCCGGGAAAGATGCGTTGGCCGCACACATTTTTGGAAACCACACTCAGCTCCCCTATACAGCCGACACCTGTGGGGTAACGCTATTCACACGAAAAGACCGATCCAGAAATAAGACGTCAATTTTCAACAAACTCCTCCTGCCTCGGCCCAACCTATTCCCCATAACATGAAATGTCCTCAACCTTGACCGCTTTTCGATAAAAGACGATAATCGCACACACCACGTGCCGAAGTGGCGGAACGGCAGACGCACCAGATTCAGGGTCTGGCGCCCTCCGGGGTGTGCGGGTTCAAATCCCGCCTTCGGCACCACCTCCTTTCCTCCTCCACAACAACAACTTCCTATCCCCTTCAAGGCTTCAGTCCTCTCCTCACCCAGCGAGATTTTTCGTACAACCGCCCTTCCGTTTTTCTGCAAAAATAGAAGATAATCCCCCTCCTTCGAGGGATATAAAAAAACCCACATGTATGATAACTTCGCCAGCTTATTAATGGTGGTCAGAGGGAGTGGGCCATAGTTATTCTCTATTGTCTTACCTTATGGGACCAAACAAGGAGGTGGTACCCAAATTGAGAAAGTAGAGGTGCTTTATGTCTCGCATCAATCCCTCAATGGCGAGACTACTCCTGGGTGTCGCCTTCGGTGTGACGGTGGGGTGGGGAATCGGAACAGCAAATGCCGCCATTACGAGCATCACGCCTTCCAACACAACCACGCTGACGGATTCTAATCAGCTCTTTTCGTGGTCGGGCTCTTCAGACATCACAGAATATTGGCTCTATGTCGGCACAAGCCTAGGCGGCCAGGATATTCACAATAGTGGCTCGTTGGGAACCTCGACATCCGCAACGGTAAGTGGCCTTCCCACCAATGGGAGCACATTGCATGTTCGACTGTGGCATTTTGAAGGGGGATATTGGTTTAACACCGACTTCACCTATACGGCTTTTGCCGTCCCGACTGAAAATGAAATGAGTGCGGTGCCTGCGTGGGCTCAGGTCCTAACGCCAGAGCAACGGTTTGTAACGATTATGGGTGGCGCAGCCGTCTTGGACAAAGAAACAGGGTTGGTGTGGGAGCAGTCGCCACAAACAACTACTCACCAGTGGTCAGATGCTCGATTAGAGTGCATGTCGCGCACAGTGTCAGGCCGAAAGGGCTGGCGACTTCCATCGGTAAACGAGCTAACAAGTTTACTCGATATGACCAATACAGATCCTGCCTTACCTACCGGCCACCCGTTTAGCAACGTCTTGCCATCACACTATTGGTCAGCAACGACGGGTGCAGAAATTCCTACACTTGCGTGGGATACCCACTTCGGCAATGGCCAAGTAACTAGAAACACAAAGTCCAGTTACGTTTTTGTTTGGTGTGTCCGTGGTGGAGGAATCTTAGCAGAGTATTAATTCCTTCCTGATGCCCTGGACAATTGGGGTCTAAAACTTTTTTGTTCTTTATTTTGGAATGGCGGAGATAGTGTCTCCGCCTACCCAAAATCTTCCCTGAGCATGGAATAGGTTCATAATATTTACATTCCCTTATCTCTCTACCTTGTCACCATGATGAACACAACAGCCTCACATCTTCGAGTGTGAGGCTGTCGTGTTTGGATGAGGTAACCTTGCAGCACAGTGCTAGCTCCATTCCTCGTCTTTCTCAGTGTATTTTTCATATCAGAATTTCTTTCCTTAGGCCGGTGATATTCCTCAAACCCAAACGAAGCATCACAATAACAAACGAAAAGGGGGAAGACCGATCAGGAGGTAGAAACGAATTTGCCATGTTCTATGATGTCCTCCCTTTCCGTGATGACCTTCGATACGTCATTCAATTGTTCAACCTTGCTTTCCCCCATATCACACATCCCTTGGAAAAATGCACCTTTTTCCATAGAAAAGGAGGGAGTGGTGATATCGCCAATGAGTACAGCTGGGTAAAGAAGTTGTATGCTTTTTTGGGCAGTCAAATTGGCTTCAATCCGTCCGCTACAAATAATTTCGTCTGCGGTAATTGAGCCACGGATTACCGCCTGGTGACCAATTATTAACGTATCATTGGTATTAATCGCTCCGCTGAAGTGGCCATCAATTCGGACAACCCCTTCAAGCTTGGCAATTCCTTCTATCGCCCCCCCTTTGGCCAGAAAGGTATACCCTTCATTAGTTTTGATACTTTCAGGCCCCTTGCCCTCTGGTTGTTTGTTCCACATTATTTAGACCCTCCGAAAGAATAAATAGGAACTTGGGGGCAGAAAATAGTATTGATGAAAGGCCGCCTCCCTAATTTCTAGCAAAGTTAGTGCCGCTGATACTTTCAAGCATTGAAAACTGATACAACTGCCAAATAATCAAACGCCTGCAGGTCCAGGACTTAACGAATCCTACCGTTTGCCGGGTGAAGAGATGCCCCCTTTTGCTAACTACGGAGTGCAGGAATTCGCCTACACAACGCACCATCTTTGAAATTGATGGCTCTCCATGGCGGTCTCGTTCGTTTGGGTGATGGAATACATGAATGCTCCGAGATAGGCTTGAATGAGCCCATAAAAGGACAAATTTAATGAGCTATTACTACCGAAGTGAGGGGGGGGGGGGAAATTTTCAATGAGGATCGGCTGGGGGATCATCTGTCGGCTGGAATCCTAGGGCTAATGACCTCTTTCCCGATATCATCGTTATGAAAATCTTAATCGCATGCTTGATTGTGGGAACATAAGGAGCGGAAATGAGCAAACTCTATGATAAGTTACAATCCGTGCATGCAGAGCGATTGGCCGTTGCCAAAAAATTGAACAATGCTCTAACCTCTACCTTTCCGTCTTCTTTAAAGGATAAACTTCCTGTGTCTACGCCAACGTTTCATGAACAATCTGAACTAGTGGCCTTAGCTCAAAACATTGCGGCGCGGCTGCCCAATCCTGACCAAAATGTCATTCAGTTTATAGGTTCCCAAGCGGGGGAAGGCACCTCGACCCTTATTCGAGAGTTTGCACTCATGGTAGCCAAGGATAGCAGCAAGCCTGTTCTACTCGTCGAAGCGGACTTCAAACGCCCCTCACAGGCAGAAGCCTTAGGCATGAACCCCAAACCGTCGTTAGATTTTGCCCTCAAGGAAGGGAAGGCCTTGGATGGGGTTATTGCTCTAACTGAACAATCGAACTTATACCTTGCCACACTGTCACCTCAATTTTTCCGGTCTCTGACTGAACGGAGTTATTTCCATTCGACAGATATGTGGAAAACTGCCCGGTCTCAGTTTGCACTGATCCTCATCGATTCATCACCCGTCAGTGTCTCCCCGGACAGTCTGGCCATTTGCGAAACAGTGAATGGAGTAATCCTTGTCCTTGCCGCTGAAAAAACTCGGGCGGCGGTTGCACAGAATGTCAAAAAGCAAATTCTTAGTCGAGAAGGCAATCTGCTCGGCATTGTGTACACGAAAAGAAAATTCCACATTCCAAAATCCATTCACAAACTCCTGTAGTCCATTTCCCCACACCAAAATTTCAAAAGATAATACAGGCCTGCTCTCGTTGCCTCGTTTTCCTATCTCTGCTCAAAAAACTTGGAACTTTTCGAGAACTTATTTATTCAACGAATCTTTTCATCTCCCTGAAATTGATTTTCAGTCCTCCGAGCCGAACAATACCTTTCTCCAAGTATTGCGTCATGGCCAAACTCACAAGATTCCACATAGGACTTTCGTGGAATAGTTGAGTGGAAATCTATTCCGTATGGTTGGGATATACCACCAACAGAATACGGAGAAGGCCATGTGGATTGAAGACCAAACGATTCAAACCTGGGTGAATGGCGGAGAAGTTATCCTCAAAAAGGTCGGCCGAGACTATGCGTTCAGACTAGCCAATGAAGCGGGAGACTGGATGGAGGGATTGCCTGACGGGATGGTGTGGGCTGATGCACAAACGCTATTCAGGGACTCACTCTAACCTCTACCAAAGCATGGCCGAATCAGGTTTAACAGCTGAATTCCCCCTGGTATCACGAGCATCTACACATTAAATTGAGCAGGAAAATGATGGGGCTGGATCTGAATCTTGGAAGCCATCGCCCCTAATAAGGCAAGCTTGCTCATGTTTTTGGGTTTATCCATCTCCTGAAGCCCTTTGACTTCGCTGGCCTTAAGATCCACTTCAAGTTGTTCTTTTAACCATTCACGATCCAGAACCACGTTATACCGCAGGTAGGACAATAATTCTTTTCCGCCGATGAGATCTCCCTGCAAATCTCCAATTTCTCGATCAATCTTCCAAGCCGTGGGACTCCTGGACATCCATTGCAGAATCGTTTGATTCATCGCGTCACAATCATTCATGAGGGAGGTGAGGGCCTGAAGTGAGACTTTGGCCGAGGACATATTCATGATGTTCTGTGTAGACATTCGAGTTTCCTGAGCACCGGTCCCTACCGAGACCATTAACAAGTCATCACCCCCCGTACGCCATTGAAGGCCAAACCCCTCAGTCGTGGCTATGAGCAGAAGTTGCAGGGCTGGATTATTGTGTGGACTCACGCCGCCATCTACAAAGGCCCCTTCAACGCCTTGTCCAATTCGCAATTGTTCGGGATTGAAATAATGTGGGGCAGCTGTGCTCGCCCGCACAATTTCTCGAAGCAGAAAATCCTTATTGGGAGTAGTCTTTCCCGTTTTTGTGTCCGGATCGAAATAGCGTCCCTTGGGATTATTCATCAACGGCCAGGGACTTCCCGAATCCAACCGTTTCGTCATAATCATGAGACCGGTTTGCAGGTCATCGCTGCCCAGCGTTCGGTCGCCAAACTGCGTCGTCAAAGCTTTCATTAATGGCGTGCGAGGAAATTTGGCTTGAAGGATTCCTTGACGCCAAATAGATCGCCTAAAAACCTGTTCCGACAGGTCGTTGTACAGCCCTTCCAGCTTTTCAACCGTCCACCCTAAGGCCAGACCAGTGGCAATAATCGATCCCGTCGACGTTCCACCGATGAGATCGAAATAGTGGCTCAACCGGAAATCCGGATCATTTCCTGCCCGCTCCCGAAGAAGCTGTTCTATCCGTTTTAAATACTGCAACGTGAGAATCCCACGAACACCCCCTCCATCTAGCGCCAAAATTCGTTTGGGGCCGGCATCGAACAAATGTTGGTCACGTGTGCGAATCATCAATCATCCTCCCCCTCTTTATTGAACACATTCTCTGACGTCAGTATTTCCTTCACAACGAATCCACGCAAACGTGCGGCCTCCGCAAAATGCAACGTAAGGTCGCCTGATCCCCGTGCAGAGCCATCCCAAACAATCACCGCTTGTACGGTATGAATTTCTTCAGATGTTGCCCTTTGGGCCTGAATAATTTGGTCACGCGCATATTGCTGCGCCTCATCTAGAATCGCGTGATTCACTGCTTGATACCCAGCCTGGCGATCTTCACCGGTCTCAATCACAACCAATTCCCCTTTCTCTTGCGCCTCACCAATCACCTGATCAAACAAGTCACCCCAATTCCATGCTTTGGGGCTTGGCCGATCCATCACGGAGGTGATTCGAAACCGTTCGGGAGCAAAGGGCAACACGATTCGAAAATCAATGTCTAGTTCCTGCGCGACCCGCAAGGCAATTAAATCTGCGCCACAGGCTGCAGAACAAATGAGTTCCTTCACGTGGACTCTGCGAAAGAGCTCCTGTATTTTTTGGTGAACAAGATCCACCTGGGTTAGAGGAAACCGTACTGTCAGGGCATCGGGGGGATCAATACGCCGTCCGGCAAAGGCGATAATAGTCGTTGGCTCCTTCTTCATGATTCACTTGTCTGCGGTGAAACATAAGGTTGTTGGAATCCAAGTTTTACCCACAGGGGACATAGCATCATTCCCATCAGCAAAAGCCCTGCGATCCAGGCCTCACGCCAGGGCATCCAATAGGGAGCGGGACTGCCGACCATCCATGACCCGATGCCCGTCAACAAACAGAAGATCGAAAAAGACGCCAGCCCCATCGCCGACAATCCTCGATACAAACGTAGCAAGCTTGCCGAATGGCCGGGATGGACACGCCGCTCAATGGGTCCCCAAAACCCTGGTGGCTGTGCGCGTCGAAAAAACGTTTCTAAACGATCATACGCATCAGGACCTGTGAAGAGTGAAACCCCAACGCCAATAACCCCGGAACCGAGCCCCATGATGAGTACCCGCCATTCCTCTTGACCCGGCAATCCCCACAATAAGAGTGGCGCCAACACCATCGAGGTCATGATGCAGGCTAATTCCCCCCAGGCCGTGATACGCCACCAGATCCACCGAAGTACCAGTATCATACCCATCCCCGCTCCCAACAAGAGACTTACCTGCCAGGCCATTTGTATGGACGAAAGCCATGGGAGAATACAGAGGGCAATTCCTAATATCAGCACATTACTTCCACGGGCCACCCATACTAATTCTACATTGGAAGGCGCACGCTTAAACCAATGTTGGCACAAAAAGCGTCGATACACATCATTTGTCCAATAGGACGCGCCCCAATTCAAATGCGTATCCACGGTCGAAGCCAAGGCCGCAAACATACCCACCAACATCAACCCTTTCAATCCAGGCGGCAACAGCACATCGATTCCTTGGATAAAGGTATATTCCCGCGCAGCCATATCAATGGTCCCGGGGAGTGGGGGAAAAATCACCAAGAGCCCCAAGGCCAACGGCAACCAGATCAAGCTCCGTAACAAGACTTGAGCAACAGTAAACACCACAGCCGCAAGACGCGCATCATGGTCGCTACGGCATGCCATGGATCGTTGCGCCAAATATCCGGTGCCATCCGCATTCATCTGCAACAGCCATTGAAATCCGTACACGAGAACGACCAACATGGTGGCATCTTTAGCACCAAACGGCGAGAATGCCAGGAGCTCATGACCGGTTACCGTGTAGCCTGCGGCCGTGGTGAATTGTTCTTGAATTTGTGATGTGAGGGCAGTCAATCCACCGACATGTTCCAGAACTACCCAAGCAAAGGCGGCACTCGCCAGAATACCAATGGCAAATTGCACCACATCCGTGTTGACCACGCTTCGTAAACCGCCGGTCGTGGAATACAACATGGTTACCGCCAGGATGGTCCCGATAGACAAGACATTGTTCGTAGAACGAACCCAAATTGTGTCGGTCTCTCCCCCACCGACGGCAAAGGGCACCCCCGCCCATTGCATTCCGTGAACGCAGGATTCAAAAAAACCCGAGGGGAGCCATTGATCCCACAGCAGAAATGGTTCGGCGAGACGAGTTGCCGCCAAAAGAACCATCGCCAACACCGTGCAATTCACAATCGTGCCAAAATAGATCGCTTTGATGCCCCGCAAGATAGCTGCTGCACGATGGCCATAACGCACTTCCGTGAATTCGGCATCGGTGAGCACCCCCACGCGGCGCCAACTGGGTGCCAGCACAAACCCCAGAAGAAGAAAGGCCAGGGCATAAATCCACAAACGCCAGAGGGCAAAGATCCCTGCGGTCGCCACTAAGCCGGTTACGAGCAACGGAGTATCGGCGGCAAATTGAGTAGCTGCCATACTGAGACCCGCTTTCCACCCCGAGAGACTTCTCCCTGCTAAAAAATACTCATTGAGATTTTGGGAAGCCCGTTCTCGTTCACGCAATCCGGCATACAACACATACACCAAAAAGGCGGCCAGGATGGCCCAGTCCCAATTCGTCATGGCTTCAATTTCTTAGATTCAGTCATTAGGGAGCTATTCGCCCAGCATAGTCATTAACCGCCACCCCAACACCGGCAAGAACAATCCAGCCAGTACAAGTATGGCTCCCAGACCCATGGTGCCGTTAGCAATAAGATTGGTTCGCGCACCGAGTACAATGGATGATTTTGACTGGAATCCCATACCCGGCGGCGGCCACTGCCCCGTACCACGAATTCTGGTCCCAATATACATCACGTATGCACCCATTCCCACTGCAGGCAATCCAGCCAGCATAGTCACGGCCAGGAAGATGAAACCAATTTGATGAATGATCTCGGGTGTCGAGCGCGCATCACCTGACGTCACCGATGAAACATATTCCATCGTAAAATAGATGAGCGCTCCTCCAAAAAGTGCAAGGATAAGCAATAGACCGACTAATAATGGTTTCTGGGGGGAATTCAATTCACTTCTTTCTGAGTTTGGGATATCTCTTCATGGCGTCGGCCTAACCAAATCCCCGTTGCCAACCAAATGGCCGCAATAGGCATGGCCGCAAAGGCCATTTGAGATAACCCCATTCCCCACGTATGGAACATTGAGACAATACCCGTTCCCGTCGCATCCGCTCCCCGGTGGACCACGGTATCAATCACATTTTTGGCCTGGTATTTTTCTTCACGAGGAACCACGGTAAACAACGTTTCCCGTGTTGGCTTCGTCACGGAAAACTCTCCCGCTCGGCGCAACACACCAAACCCGATTAACACCGGCAATACGGTCACCAAACCAAATACGCCAAAGCCAACCAACGACACGATCGGCATCACCGCCAACATCACGAGGACTCCGAATCGTGTCAGCAACCATCCAATGGCGAAAAACTGGAGCGTAAACGCCAAGACATTGATCCCGAGGTCGACCGATGCAAACAACTGGATGCGGTCTTCTGAATTCGGCATGACCTCAGGTATCAAAATAGTTTGCTGAGAATACAGAAAGGTCGAAAGCACCGAGTAACACATCAGATACAACGCAATCCCTCTCAAATACGGAGAGCGAACAATGCGTATGACTCCGACCCACAAGCTGGGCGAAATGGCATTAGGGTCTTTGGCCTTAGCTAGATGTGTACCTCCTAGGTTGATGCCATGATACCGGTGGTACCATTTCAGCAAGGCCACAATGCACCCGACTGCCAGTATTAAAAACATGCCTGCGACGAACAACAGACCCTGAACTCCGACGCCCTTCACGGCTAGGGCCGTAATAAAAGGCCCTGTCATGGCCCCTAGACTTCCACCTGCGGAAATACAGCCGAACAGGCGTCGTGCGGCCTCCGTGGGGAACACATCGGCCATAAAACTCCAAAACACCGACACGACAAACAGGTTAAATACGCTCAACCAGACAAAGAAAACTGGCCCAATGGCCTGCAACCCAAATCCACTTTGTAGGGCGGCAAAAAACCCCACCAGGTTCAGGATAAAAAACCCATACACCGTTGGCAATAATCGACGAATAGGCAGATGCCCTGCCAGCCAACCAAAGACCGGAATGACGGCCAGCATAGTGAGAAACACAACAGAAAATAACCAGGGAAGAGAATGGGCTCCCGATAAAACACCCATCTCATCTCGAACGGGGCGCAGGATATAGTAGGCCGCCAAAAGGCAGAAAAAATATAAAAACGACCAGGACAGAGCGGGAAGCTCATCCCGCTCAACCGGCACAACCCTGACAAGCAATCGATGAAAAACGTGGACGTAAGATGCGGCCATATTCAAAATAATAACTGTTGCAGCCACTCTAACGAAGCAGGATGCATATGATCCATTGCCCCCTACAAAACGTTCTCCTCGAACTTTAGTGAATCATCGAAAACTTGTGAATATGAGGTTACGCCTGATGAGCTGAAGAAGAAAGAATTCAGAAAATCATAGTAAGACAAGTAGTACGGTAGAGCTCACGCGTGAAGGATAGCTCGTCAATAACCGAGTGCCCCGAACCAGCCCAACAAGCCCATTACCCTGGATTGTTTCAATTTTCCCCCCGCCTGGCCATCTCATTTGCACTCTCGTTTCCATAGATCCTGTTGATTAAATCAATGAAGCAGCAGGCACTCTTCCTGACTGCCATCATGACTTTTCACATTTCCACCTTTGTCTTAATGGACGTGAATTTTCTATTAATTCCCTTTGTCTATCTCGTGTTCTTCGATCTCGTGCCCATCCATTCATGGCTCCAAGCTCGGACGTCGCACCTCTTCAATCGCCGCCCTTCTATAGCCAGTTAGACCTTCCCCCTGAAAAAACAGCATCGGTTCAGGTATCATAATAAAGTGATCCATCCCCCGGGACGATTCACCATACGCCTACGTTCAACAGAGAAAAAGACCACACGACATGAAACAAGGACAACACATCGACCGGCACCAGTGGGACAGATACCCGAGAGTCATCGTTTTCGATGGGGTGTGCAATTTTTGCAATGCCTCTGTAAACTTTGTCATCGACCGAGACCCGCATAGTTTCTTTCACTTCGGCACACTCCAATCCTCGCCGGCCCAGGAAATTTTGCGACAATTCCAACTTTCAACCGACGACTACGAAACCTTCGTGCTCATCGAAGAAGGCGCACTGTTTACCAAATCTACCGCCGCGCTCAAAATTCTTCGCCGCCTGGGAATACCCTGGTCGCTGCTTGGGATCTTCTTACTAATCCCACGTCAGATTCGAGATCCCTTCTACGACTTTGTGGCCCGCCACCGGTACCGTTGGATGGGGAAATCCAACTCCTGCCGGGTTCCAACTGAGAAGGATCGGGCGCGGTATGTGTAACTGTAGATCGATTCCACGATAATCCTATTTCCCCCTCATGCCGCGGTCGCCACTACTCAATCATGAGAACGTCTTCCACATGGGGCTGCCCATACTCCGCTGACCCGGTTTTCACATAAAGATTGGGAAGCATCTGAACCGTCCCGGCATGATGGGTATGGCCGCAAAGAACTGTCAGATGCCGATCCGGGCGAGCATGGGCGAGCTCCAACAACAGCTCCCCTATTGCGTGGCAGGTAAAATAGGGCAACCAATCATCATTGCCCGTTTTGCCTTCATACCAACAGGCTTCTTTAAACGGCGGCACATGCGTCAAACAGATAACCCGTTGGTAGGATTCCAACGCTTCGATTAATACCGGACGAAGCGAGGCGGCCGAGGCCTCTCCCAACGCCTGGAGCTTCGACAGTACCTCGTCGCGATCCAAGCCTTGAAAATCTTGAATCTCGGCTTGATCACTGAGCCTGACAGGGGACTGCTGATAATTTCCCAATCGCCCATCTCCCCACCCGTCATGTCCTATCAACACGGTCTGGGTGGAAAGAGGAATAAGCCCGGAGGTTGAGAGATAAATTAATCCGGGTCGCGTCCGGCACCAATCCTCAACCTCGCGCCTGACGGAATCGAAAGACCCATGGTAAAAATCATGGTTCCCCAACACAAAATAGACAGGCACGGCAATCGCGTGCTGCATTTCTTGAAGCAGGTTGTGCAGACTCGGCGCCTCCGCAATATCGCCAGTAATAAACACCGCATCAGGTTGATAATCTTGGATAGATGAATAAAAATCGGCTCGCTCATACCGCCGAAGAAAGTTCAAATGGATATCGGTCGCCCACACCACTCGCATCATATGGCCACAGTAACAAAAATCAAAGAAGTACGCATGATGGGCACATCGGGAAAGGCAAAGACGCCTCCACTTAGTAGCCCAGGCACAAGCCCCATGGTATAACTCTCTACTTCAGTTAGGACTTAGGACCTTGAACATTCTCACCCACAAGAGGAGTCTCGTATGACAGAGTCATCCCCAACCGGAACAGCGGGCAGTGAACTGGCCACCATAGGCGGAGGGTGTTTTTGGTGTTTAGAAGCGGTATTCGATCTGGTCAAAGGCGTCGAATCCGTAGAATCAGGATATATGGGCGGGGGACGGCCCAATCCGACGTATGAAGCCGTGTGTAGTGGAACGACCGGGTATGCCGAGATTATTCAAATTCGATTCAATCCAAATGTCATTTCGTTTGAGGAAATTCTGGAAATATTTTTTGGGACTCATGATCCAACCACCTTAAATCGGCAAGGCAACGATTCCGGTACGCAATATCGTTCAGTCATTTTTTATCACTCGCCCGCACAGGAAACGACAGCCAAACAGGTCATCGCCACCTTAACGAACAACAAGATTTTTGATTCTCCTATTGTGACGGAAGTTGTTCCAGCCTCCACATTTTATATGGCCGAATCCTACCACCAAGAGTATTTTGCCCAGAACCCTTCACAACCTTATTGTGCCTACCTCATTTCACCTAAAATCGCCAAATTCCGCCAACAGTTTGCGGACAAACTTAAATCCTCATAGATCAATCGTCTTCGCTGTTTGCCCTCTATTCTCGCAGAGACACGAAATTGGAGACCATATCACGCAACCCGCCCCAAATATTCGCTTTCAAGGTTGCCTGATTGGGCTGAAGAAAGACTGACGTCCTGGATGGACAATAAGGAACCTCGCTTTTTGCCACACCAATGGGCTCCGCCACCATGGCCCCTTCTAACCCCGGATCAATACTCTGCACCACCAACTGCACCCGTGATTCCAAAATACAAAATTCTTGATACCCCTGAGGCTGCGCAAGAGTAGGATCAACAAACTTCACGCGATGACGGTCCGTTGCAAAAACTACATCCCCAACTTTCAAAGGCCCTTCGGGGCCAACTGAATAGAGCAGGACCGGCACCAGCAACACCACCCCAATGGCCGCTCCAATCGAAATCAGTGGGGTCTTTGAAAATTCTGTGGAAGGATCGTCCATCATCACGGTTGGATCCATTTAATACGGGCGTTTGCGAATATGAAGGACATATAATATTTTGGACAATCCCAGTTCGAGAATAAAAAACCCGACCACCGTTGCCACAATACCAACCCCCGTTAAAGCAAGCGGCTCCCACACCCCCAGTAACGGCAACAGACTTTCGGGAATCTGATCGAAGCCTAGCGCCCTGGCTGAAGAAGGAAGAGCCAATCGACGTTTCACGAAACTCGAAAGGCAATCCCCCACCATCGCCAAACTCGCTACCAGTAGCCCAATATCCCATGAAAGCCCTACAACAAGGGCGGTAAGAGGAGTCACCAGAAGGGAAACCGCCACACCCCGATACGTTTTGGATATTCCCAACAATGGAAACCCGTCGAGAAAAACGCGCCCGCCATCTAAGGAGACAGACCACCGTTCATTGAGCAACCACCGCGCAATAATGGGCGCCCCATTTGCCACAATAATAAGGAAGAGTAGTTGGAGGTAGATCATAGGAAACGACCCTACTCATCGCCAGAAGGAAGGAGAGAAGCCAGCCCTTCAAAGGTTGAGGGCTGAACCAGTTGGCTCCAGTTTATAGGAACTGGATACTAAACAGGACGTGTGAATGAAGAAAAATCAAACAGATTTCGGTCAAGCAGTTGGCTGGGTCTCACATTCGTGAGTGCCGAAAAAATGCTATCTCCGGAACCAGGATACCGACTTTCCCAATCCGCGAGCAGCGCTTTCACCTCTTGGCGTTTTAAGTTTTCTTGGGATCCGCAGAGATCACATGGAATGATCGGAAATTTTCGCAAGGCGGCATAGTTGGCAAGATCCGTTTCCCGCACATAGGCCAGCGGCCGAATCACTACATGCTTGCCATCATCGGAACGTAATTTTGGCGGCATTGATTTCAGCGCGCCATTGAAGAATAAATTAAGCACCATGGTTTCAACCAGGTCATCCCGATGATGCCCCAAGGCAATTTTGGTGGCCCCCAGCTTATCGGCCAAGCCATACAAAATTCCCCGGCGCAACCGGGAACAGAGCGAACAAGTCGTTTTCCCCTCCGGAATCAATTCCTTTACAATCGAGTACGTATCCTGCGCTTCAATATGAAACGGGACCCCAAGCTTTGTTAGATATTCCGGAAGCACATGCTCAGGGAATCCCGGCTGTTTTTGGTCAAGATTAACGGCAATCAATGTGTACGAGATGGGCGCACGCGACTGCATCGATAACAACACATCCAGCATGGCGTAACTATCTTTCCCGCCGGAGAGGCACACCATCACCGTATCTCCAGCTTCGATCATCGAAAAATCGGCCACCGCCTGTCCTACCAATCGACACAACCGCATGTGAACTTTCTGGGTCGGCCCCGTGAAATGAATTTTGATGATGGGTTCCTGTGTGTCCTGCAACATGTTGTGATCCTAATCAGAAAAAAATGGTCATGACGGATACTCAATTTTGAGAGTAACGGTTCCCTCTGAAGGGACGGTAATCTCTTGTTCCACACTACCCAATGTTTCATGCCAAACCTCCAGGGTATATGAACCGGCTGGAAGACGCGGCAATTGAAACGCCCCGAATTCATCTGTGACCGCGAAATACGGATGATCGAAGACTTTGAGAGCTCCCGACATAAACGTATGTTTGTCACATCGAAATGCATACAATCCGGCCCGCTTGAGAGTTTTCGGTATGGGTCGGGAACCGGTAACCTGGGCCACATTCACAATAGTCTTTTTCCCCGCGACAACATGCGTGTTATGTAAAATAGGATCAAGATTTTGAATTTCTAACGTCTCGCCAATTCGTCCTGCGGATACCCGTGGGGAAAAGGCGCACTTGGCATTGACGATCACGCGAGTAGGTCGGCGGTCATCAGCAGAAAGTGCCGTGAGGCCTCGAATGCTTACCACCACATGACGAAGGCCCAAGGTCTCGGCATTCACCTGAACGGCCTGAACCTGCACCTCTTTCCCACAAAACTCTGCATCAGCCGTCACCGGCATGGATTCTGCGACGGGAACGATTCCACGAAACACTACCACTCCCTTCACCAAGGCTCCTCCCTGATCCGCCAACCCCGATCCAGCCTGGCTCAAGAGGCCCATCACGATAAGAATCCACCCATGGCGTAGCATCATCATCAGCGGAGTCTAGCCCTCCACCTAGAGGTGGTCAAGATACACCAAGCGGTCCTTATATTTACTTCTTTCCCCATCTACTTTATTCTTTCTCGACCATGGCCCACACCGACCTCCCTCCGCGGCCATTATCCCTCCTCTCCCGCCTTCGCCACAAATGGCAGGACAACCTACGGTTTCGTCATACCGTTATTCTCTCTGGCATTATCCTGGTCATCATGACTCTGTTGGCAGGCATCATGGTCTCCAAGCAACGCGCCATGCTCTACCATGCTGCCGAAACCAAAGGCTTGGCCTTTACCCAGGCTTTTGCCATTGGCGGATGGGCTGCCCTTCAGAATAATCTCTTTCGGATTCAAGAAGCGCTCATGAGCTATCCACCTGACCCGGAAATTGTCGGCATCGATGTGATTGATGATGACCATATGATCATGGCTTCCCAAATTCCCACCCGCATCGGCCTTATTCTTGAAGACCCACAGTGGCGGGAGATGAAGCAACAACAAGAAAAAGTTTTACGCTATACCGAATCTGAAAATGGTGAGCCTCTTCTTATTATGGTGGCTCCCCTCCTTGGTCCTGAGAGAACGGATGCCTGGATTCGTGTCGTTTTTTCTCTAACAAATGTCCATGAGCAAGATTACGAATTAATCCTGAATATGAGCCTGATGACCATCCTGCTCATCGGCGCCGGTCTTCTCACCTTGTACTGGTCGAAAAACCATATTTCGATCATTCTGCAATCGGTTATTGATCAACTCCAACATACTCTGGCGACTCGAACATCATTTGGCGGACACGTTGCGCCCCCTGTGCCCTCAGAACCCGAGAGAATTGAACACAAGGGTGATCTGGAACATTTGGAACACACCGTTACAAAAACAATTGGCTTACTGAAAACGCAATCGGACGCCTTACGTCATTCCGCCACCGCCCTTGAACAAACCGTCAAGGAACGCACCAAAGCGCTGCTAGAAACCAAACAGTCCCTCGAAGCCGAAGTGCAAGAACGCCAATTAGCATCGGAACAGTTAGAAAAAATGAGTCGTCAGAATCAACTGATCTTAAACTCAGCCGGAGAAGGTATCTATGGACTCAATGTGCATGGACGCGTCACGTTTATTAATCCGGCAGGGGCGAAACTGCTTGGATACGACACGGAAGAATTACTCGGAAAACCGATGCATGAAACCATGCACCACACCAAACCGGACGGCAGCTTATATCCGCGACATCTCTGCCCACTCCATGGCAATTTCCTCAAGAACCAATCTCATGGTGGGGACGATGATATCCTCTGGCGTAAGGACGGGACGTCTTTTCCTGTAGAATACATCAGCACGCCCATACATGAAGGCGAGAAAATCGTGGGTGCCGTCGTCAGTTTTTCGGACATCTCCTTACGTCGGAAAGCCGAAGAAAAGATTCGGAAAAGTGAAACCATGCTCCGGCAAACTCAAAAAATGGAAGCTATGGGGACCCTTGCTGGTGGCATTGCCCATGATTTCAATAACATCTTGACCGCCATGCTGGGCTTCTCCCAGTTAGCGCAACTCAAGCTAGGCCCCACCGAACAAGCCTATGAATACTTAAACCAAGTCCTTGTGGCTGGAAAGCGTGCCAAAGACCTCATCAAACAAATCCTCACGTTCAGCCGTCAAACCGAGCCGGCGCACCAACCCCTACAACTGTCCCCTCTTCTGGAAGAAGTGCTCACTCTCATGCAGGCGACTCTCCCCGCGACCATCGAAATCCACAAAGATTTTTCGGACGATACAGGCATGGTCCTGGCCGACCCCATTCAATTACACCAGGTCTTTATGAATCTCTTTGCCAATGCCGAACATGCGATGCGAGGAAAATCAGGGCACATCATGGTGAAACTCGAACACCTCTTATTGGATCATGACAATCAAGGGAAATATCCCGAACTGAGCTTAGGACCATACTTTCGTATTCGCGTAACTGACACAGGGGCTGGCATTCCACCCCAAACACTGGCTCGAATCTTTGACCCGTTTTTTACGACAAAAGAAGTGGGCGATGGTACGGGCATGGGTTTGTCAGTGGCCCATGGCATCATCGTCGCCCACGGCGGCACGATCACCGTAGAAAGTCAGGTAGGCAAGGGAACAACCTTTTCAATTTTCCTCCCCTATATCGATGCCACCCCAAAATCTTCCTCTGAACAAACGGAATTGTTTCATGGTCCGAAACAACAGGGCCATATTCTTTTTGTCGATGATGAAGAGGCCCTCTCCTCAATGGGGAAACATTTTCTTGAACATTTAGGTTACACCGTCACCCTGTGCGCAAACGGCATGGCTGCCTTAGAAATTTTTCGATCCAACCCACACCAATTCGACGCTGTTATTACCGACCAAACCATGCCGAAACTCACGGGCGAAAAACTGGCTATCGAGCTCCTCCGCCTCAATCCCGACATACCGATTATCATTTATACCGGCTTCAGCCACACCATGACTCTCGAAAAAGCCCAACAGCTGGGAATCCGGCGGCTGCTTCACAAGCCCCTTCTCATTCAGGAATTAGCCACTACACTTGAAGAAATATTGCAACAAAAGGTGTAACTTCCACTCACCACCTAACCGGCAACTTCCATGGATTCTCCGGACCGTACCACCCACCACTTTTTCTTACTCCAAGAGGAGGTAGCCCCATGAATCGAAAACGACGTATCCACGATGGCATTGCTGGAGGGTTGATTACACTTGGAGTGTTACTGGGCATATACGTCAACCCCGCCTGGCTCTGGCTGCCGGGAATCTTGGGGGCCACGTTACTTCAAAGCGGATTTACCGGATTTTGCCCTGTCTATTACATCCTAGACCAGACCTGTCCGGAGAAGTAACTCAGAACATCGCACCACACAATCCGAAGAAAAATTAGACGAGTACTTTTGGCTGAGTTGTCGGATCGGCTGGAGAGTTTGAAGGAATGGCCTTTTTCCGGACCCGGTCATGAAGAACGACCAAAGCGGGGCATTGGTGCACAATAGCGGATAAAAACCCTGGTTTATCGGCAGGAGAAATCATAAGGCTCTGTTTGGACAACCCATACACAATTCTCAAACGATCAATCGAACAGGCAGGGCTCGAGAAAATACTACTGGTAGGGGAAATGGTCTCAATATCAGCCAAGGGTACCCGAAAGGAAAACGGCCCACATCGAATGAGCAATAGCTCTCGAGTGACGAAGTACCCGGTTCCGTACAACACCCACAACATCAGACCATCCATCACTATTAAAATGGCGACCACCAGGATGGCTTCTTTCCATGAATTACCAGGTACAGTCAAAGGAACAATGACGCCAATCACACTTATGAAGATACTCCCCCAAATTAACCCCACAATCCAGCCATCTCGTTTTGACGGAAAATACCGGCCCTGTCTCGGCTGATTGGTCCACATAGTGCAATCCCTGATTTAACCGATCCTCTCAAGTTACTAGTCTGATTCATCGGCCAAATTTAGTAGCGCCTAAAGACCCTAGAGAAAATGAGACGAATTATGAGGAACGAAGGGTGAGAGGCCGGGAATAGCCCCATGCTAAGAGCGAATTACGTACTTTTTCTTCAATTTTCAAACAAGGACGGACAACGCCTTGTGGAGTCACATCTTGATACAGCCCCTCATCACAAAATCACCACAGTGCTTTTACAACAAAGAGGCTGGAAAGGAGATCATCGTATCGGCAGGTCACACTATCCACGTCATTTAGTACCGCATCAACGTGATAGAGTTCACCTTCGATGTAGGTCTGACAGAATTTGTTTTCCCCTATCAGGATTTCGAGGGTATCATCCCCGCAGGTAGGCAAGAAGCGAAAGATGGATTCATGGGAGGCCAGAGTGCCGACAGGGTAAATAGTCTCACAGGCCATGTAGGCAACTGAATCAATAGGCGAATTGGAAAGGCTCTGAATCCGAAGAGTAGATGTACCAAACCAAATTAGATTCGGAGAAATGAGTACAAAGACAATGGCGAAAGCCCATCCCAAATAACGCATAATCAAATTACACAAGACGCCGCGCATAATGGTACGGATGCCGGGGTGAAGCCCGGCTTACCTTGTGGACATGCGCTTGAGGATGAGTTGGGTTTTTTTGTTGACGTAGTCATTATCATCCGTGGGACGGCGACGGAGAGGGCTGGAAATGACAGCTGCCAGGTGGGCGACCCTGCTGGCCTGACCTTTTTGAATATGCTGCTAGAGCAAGTTGATATTGAAGCGGCCAATGGGCGTAGGGGCCATCAGCTTACATCTCCAGGCGTGACCCGTTCCAGTTCAGCTATTAGCGGCGAAAAATCTTCCTGCGCTGTTTTCCAAAGAATATCCAGGTCGATGTCGAAATAGGCATGAACCAGGCGGTGACGCATGCCGATCATGTCGTCCCATGGAATTCCTGGGGTTTGATCCCGCTGTCTGATGTGACTTGATACGCGGCCTCGCCCAGGATCTCTATAGCTTTCACCAAAGCCAACACTAATTGGCGATCATTATTGAGATCAATACGGGTCCGTCCACGAGGAATCCAGCCACTTCACGTGCGGCATCCAGCATATGGCGGAACCGAATACCATCATCCTCCCGCATATTGGACCTCTGCCTCTTCCAATACTTGCTGACGGAAATACCGGCTCAGGTCCTGTGGCGTGCGAAGATCGACCTTCCGTCCGCCCAGCAGCACCGAAAGCTCCCGTTCCATGCGCGCGATCCCAAAGAGACCGGGAACCCGATCGGGTTCAAACTCGACCAGCAAGTCAATGTCGCTGTCTGGACGAAAATCAGCATGGAGCGCCGAACCGAAAACCGCCAGCCGCTGGATCCCATGCTCACGGCAAAATCCAGCTATGGCATCCTTCGGCATTAAAATTGTCGGATTCATTCTTCTACCTCCATCACTATCAGGCTTTCGATAACCGATTCGTCCACATTCTTGAACGCGATGCCAGAAACGCTGGTGCAAGTCCTGTTTGCATCCAGAAAGAGAACAAGCAAATTCTTCGTCAATTGGGTGGATAAGTCAAGCGGGGGGATAGCTCAAAGAGAATGGAGGCGTTGGTGATCTTTTAAGAGGAATTTCAAATCCCCCTAACCCCCATTGTTAAAGGGGGAAGAGTCCACCGCTTTAGCGAGTGGACATGCGTTTGAGGATGAGTTGGGCTTTCTTGTTCACATAGTCGTTGTCGTCGGTGGGACGACGACGGAGGGGGCTGGGAATGACGGCGGCCAGGCGGGCGGCCTCTCCCCTGGTGAGCTGAGAAGCCGGTTTATGAAAGTGGCGTTGGGCTGCGGCTTCGATTCCAAACATGCCCGGCCCCCATTCAATGATATTCAGATACAATTCCAGAATTCTTTTCTTGGTCAATCGTGCTTCTAACATCCAGGTAATCAGGAGTTCTTTGAATTTTCGGATGGGATCTCTGGATGTCGAGAGATAGAGATTCTTCGCAAGTTGCTGAGTGATTGTGGACCCACCTCGAACAATCCGACCTTCTTCCCAATTGGTTTCGACGGATTCCCAAACCTCATGCCAATCCACACCGGCATGCGAATAGAACGCGCCATCTTCTGCCACTAATACTGCCATCCTGACGTGTTTAGGGATTCTGGACAAAGGCACCCAGCGATAGTCAATGCCTAGAGTCCTGCCGGCATCTTTGGCTTCTTCCTTTCGTTGCTGCATAAGCGCGGTCACTTTCGGATTGTCAGTGTCGAGACTGGCAATCGAGAACAGCGGTAACGTGAAGATTTCAAATAGGAAAAACAGGCTGACTATGACTAAGAAGAGTTTGAATGGAAATTTGCGAAGCCACCTGAATCTGTGAGTGCCCCTCTTAGGACGTTGCCCAAGATTCCAGAGTCGTCGGTTGGGACGAATCGGCCGTCTAGCTCTCGATGCTCTACTCACTCCCTCTCCTTACCAGTACCTTCACCTGCTCTGGGGAATTCGTTATGATGACGACAGGACGGATAGCCGACATGCTTCCCAAACTGTACCACGAGAATGAAATCATGCCTTCTTTGATTCAGAGAAAGCCAGGGCCACGATGAAAGGGATGCTGCTCGAACAGGATAGCGATGTCACGACCAATCCATTACTGATGAGTGATCTTCCCCTTCCTGAACCAGGACCAGGCCAAGTGCGGGTAAAGGTTCACGTATGCGGGGTCTGTCGCACTGACTTACATGTCGTCGAGGGGGAATTGCCCCCATCGACTCGCCCCATTGTTCCCGGACATGAAACCGTGGGGGTCGTGGATCAAGTCGGGCCCGACGTCACGCTTTTGAAAGAAGGGGACCGTGTGGGCATTGCCTGGCTTCAGGCCACTTGCCAAACCTGCGAATTTTGTCAGACTGGCCGAGAAAATTTGTGTGCCCACGCCACCTTTACCGGATACCATGTACACGGGGGATACGCCGAATATGCGCTTGTGTCCGAACGCTTTGCGTACCCCATCCCCAATATTTTCAGCGACGAAGAGGCAGCCCCACTCCTCTGTGCCGGGATTATCGGCTATCGGGCTCTTCGACGCAGTCAGGTGCAGCCCGGCCAACGGCTCGGGCTCTATGGATTCGGCGCTTCAGCGCACATCACGATTCAAATTGCCAGGCATTGGGAGTGCGACGTCTACGTATGCTCCCTTCGGGAAGAACATCGTAACCTTGCTCGGCAATTAGGGGCGGTCTGGGTGGGAGAGGCCGCTGACATGCCGCCGGCCACCCTTCATTCGGCCATTCTCTTCGCCCCAGCCGGTGAGCTGGTTCCACCAGCATTACGGGCCTTAGAAAAAGGAGGAACACTCGCCTTGGCGGGTATCTATATGACTCCCATTCCGTCCTTGGACTATGGCCTCGATCTCTTCCAGGAACGCACCCTCCAAAGTGTCACAGCCAATACGCGACAGGACGGACTGGATCTCTTGCAGGAAGCCGCCGCCATCCCTATTCGCACACATACCGTACCATTTCACCTTGAAGAGGCAAACCTTGCTCTTCAACAGTTAAAAGCCGGAACCATAGAAGGCGCGGCCGTTCTCCGGGTTTCTTCTCCCACCTAATGAAGAGAAACTTGGAATTTCTCCAACGTTCGCTCTCTCGATTATTACAAGAATCAGGCCGCTGCCCATCTCCTAAATAGGCACAACCGTTTCTTCCTTCCCCTAGAATTCGTTATCATACTTCAAGGAGAATCTATTAACCTTTGGAAGCAACATGGCCAACACGACCCAAGATTATTACAGCATTTTAGGCGTTTCCAAGACGGTCGACCAAAAAGAACTGAAGAAAGCCTATCGACGACTCGCTCGCAAGTATCATCCTGATTTGCATCCGGGCGACCAAAAAGCCGCGATGGAAAAGAAATTTCAAGAATTAAACGAAGCCTATGAAGTGTTAGGCGACGAAACTTCTCGAAAAAAATACGACCAATACGGACCAAACTGGAAAGAGGCTGAAGCCTATGAGCGTGCACGCCAACAAGCCGGGGGTGCCTATCCAGGCGGCCAACCGCATCCCGGATTCGGACAAGGCGGGGGCGCCGACTTTAGTGATGTGTTTGAAAGCATGTTTGGGCGTGGAGCGCAACGCGAAGGAGCCTCGTTTAGAGGCTTTGCCATGGCAGGAGCGGATTTGGAAACGGACCTGCCGGTTTCTCTGAGAGAGGCCTTCACCGGGACAAGCCGGACACTGACGTTACCGGATCCCAAAGGGCATACCCGAAATATTGAAGTCCGCATTCCTGCCGGAGTACGCGATGGGGAACGCCTGCGCGTGAAAGGGAAAGGGCAACCTGGACGCGGAGGAGGACCACCGGGAGATTTATTTTTCCATGTGCACATCGCTCCACACCCGGTTTTTCAACGAAACGGGTCAGACATTGTGGTCACGCTCCCCGTGTGGCCATGGGAAACGGTCCTCGGCGCGGACGTACAAGTGCCCACTCTCTCTGGATCGGTTCGCCTCAAAATTCCCCCAGGCAGTCAACCGCAACAACGAATGCGCTTAAAAGGGAAAGGGCTTCCCAAGCGAACCGGGGGTCATGGCGATCAGTTTGTCGTGTTATCCATCGTCACCCCGAAAAACCCGTCACCGGAAGACCTGCTCCTCTATGAACAGTTGGCGAAAACTGCTCACCCGGATCCCCGTTCATCCTTGCTGCATGAGGCAACCCATGACTGACGAATCCGATCCCACACTCGAACAGGTCACCGCTGAAATCGTCACACAGGCCATGCTTCGTCGAGAAGAAGTCTGCGCTCGCCTGGGCATCGGAGACGATGTGTTGGAAGTGTGCTTACGATGGGAAATTATTCAACTTCCCGAACCAGACCCTCAAGGTACGCTCCTGTTTCCACTTGAGGCCTTTGATCGTCTCCAGCGCGGTCTCCGCTTGCATCATGATCTGGGTATGAATTGGCCAGGCGTCAGTGTGGCTCTCGAGTTACTGGAACGGATCGAAGAGCTGGAACAACAGGTACACTATCTCTCCAACCGTCATGCCGGGGATCCGCGTCCGTAACACCCGCACTCACGTATTCACGAGAATTTTATGTCTCCCAACTCTTCCTTCATAGACCACAACCTTTTCAGTTGAGAATCTTTCACAAAGGTCCTGTTCTTGATCTCTTTCTGGCTTTGATTCATTTTTGCGACTGTTTTAGAATAGCGAAAACTGTGCACAGATAATTCCTTTACCAAATCTGTTCACCACCTAGTCATTCATCAGGAGGATGAGCGATGCCTACCGTCAAAGTTCAGGGAAAAATTTTCGATGCCCGCCCCGACCGAATTGATTTACGGGATCGGGAATACCAACCCCGCCTACGATCCCTGCCCCCGCAATTTCCCGGAGTCAACTCCATCAAACAATATTCGAAAAAATATGCGAACGCCAATCTTATCTTAGACCAGGGAGAAGAGGGAGCCTGTACTGGATTTGGCCTTGCCGCCGTCATTAATTATTTGCGATGGCGGCTAGCCCTTGAACAGGAAACGCCCGTTCCTCCCAAAGTCAGCGAACGCATGCTGTACCATCTGGCCAAACAATATGATGAATGGCCGGGAGAAGATTACGAAGGCTCAAGTTGCCGCGGCGCGATGAAGGGATGGCATCGTCATGGCGTATGCTTAGAATCCACTTGGCCGTATCGCGATGCCGAGGACAATGTGGATTTCGTCGCACCAAAGACCGGCTGGGATGACGAAGCGGCTAATTGCCCGCTAGGCGCCTACTACCGGGTCAATAAAGATTCTATTACCGACATGCAGTCTGCGCTGTGTGAAGTTGGAGCCTTGTTTGTCTCCGGAGATGTACACAATGGCTGGTTTCCCAAAAAAAATATTTTTCCAACAATCGGTGACATGGCCTACATCGAACTCCCCAAGACGATCCGTAATACTGGCGGCCATGCCTTTGCTCTGGTTGGCTATACCGAATGGGGGTTTATTGTCCAAAATTCCTGGGGGCCCTCTTGGGGAACGAATGGATTTGCGATTCTCACGTACCCTGATTGGATCAAACACGGCATGGACGCTTGGGTCGCCGTACTGGGTGCACCGATGGTCGGAGGTCAATCTCGACGCTATCAAACTCCAAAATCTCTGAATGCCTCCACCAATGAACCGGCACAGGCCTTTGGATTCTTTAGCCGCAAAACCCTCGACTCAAGCCGCGCACATCCAGAGGTAGAACCTTGGGATCTGGATACCGCTTACGATCATTCCATCGTGTTAGGGAATAACGGGACGGTCCTCAATCGTAGTCTCATTCGAGAAACCGCCCTCGATTCCTTACAAGATATTGTGTTGGCCAATCCTCGGTTATGGTTGGAGGAGGGCAACAACAAGATTGTGATCTATGCGCATGGCGGATTGAATGCAGAGGAAGCCTCCATGAATCGTGTCCGGGTGATGGCCCCCTATTTCAAGGCCAATGGCGTATATCCCATTTTTTTTAGTTGGCGAACCGGGTTTTTAGAAAGTTTGGTGAACATCACCGGGGATGCCGTTGTAGGCATCGAACCTCAAGGGGCATGGAAAGACATTTGGGACAGTGTCAAACATGCAGCGAAAGAAGCCAAGGACCGGGCCATCGAAGCGGCCTGCCAACGGTTAGTCGTCAAAGCGGTCTGGTCAGAGATGAAACAAAACGCCCGCGCGGCCGCCAAACTTAAAACGCCGACGTTAGGTCTGGTCGCCGATAGCCTGTTGAGTCTGAAAGCGCAATATCCCAAAATGGAAATCCACTTCATGGGACATTCCGCCGGCTCCATCCTTCTCGGGTACTTTCTGGATATTTTTGTCGAACGAACAATGCGAGTGGATTCCTGTACGCTCTTCGCCCCGGCCTGTACGGTTGGTTTTGCGCTTCATCATTATAAGCCGGCTATTGAAGCACGGGGCGTCCTACGGAAATCTGATCTCACGATTGAGATCCTCGACGATGCCGCAGAACAAGCCGATTCTGTAGGGCCATATGGAAAATCCTTGCTGTACCTCGTCAGTCGGGCTCTTGAGGATTATCACAAGACCCCCTTATGGGGCATGGCCAATGCGTGGACTTCGAAAGCCAATACCACCTGGCACCCGGACTTAAAAGATACCGTGGTGGAGTGGCAGAAATTTTGGGGACCCGGCACCAAACCAACTCTCCACTCAGGAACGCATGTCTCAGATGGAATGGAAAAAATTCCGTTAGCTCATGGATCCTTTGATAACGATGTGGACACGATAGGGCGCACCCTCAAACGGCTGCTGGGGAAAAAACTCAAATTTCCGATTGAAAATTTGCAGGGATTTTAATAAATGATCCCCGCCGCAAGCGGACGGGGTATTATGAATTTACTCGTTCACGCGACTGGTTTGGAGGATTTACGCTGCAAGCAGCAGGGAATATAGCCTCAAACGATTTTAAAAAAGATGCCCTGAACTTATCGAAGGGTTCGTCCTGTCCTAAGTCATGCCGAAGGAAAGGCCGCAGTTATTTTTGCGCGCGGAGCGTACCTTCTGTACCTGAGCACGGGAAAATGGCGAGATCATCGCTAGCGGATTTTTTTCAACAGGCCCAGTAACTAAGGCGATGCTCCGTCCCCCTGATCCTGCCTCTGGCCTATCCCTTGTCTGTGCTTAAGGGACTCAAGGTCAGGCACATCATCCCCACCAATACCCTTCGACAATTCTTTATATGAGAAAATTGAAGACAAATCCCTAACAATTCAAGGTAGGCCTCAGTTTATCCGATAACATCTAAGATCCAAGTAGTTGTACATTCGATCTATCGTTCAGCTCCTCATATCCAAGAAATCCTGTACAGAAGGCCGGGCTACTTTCGTCATGCTTGTGAAAGAATGTGAGTCATTCTTTTACACAACAATGAGTCAGGAACATCTGGTCATATTTCAATGGCAAACACACAAGAACTGGAGTACGTTGAGATAAAGGAGTTGTAACCAATGACCGCTGTCGACCATGTCCTTGCAGAAGAAGTAAAAAATCAAACCCAGCACATGCTGCTTACGTATAAGACTGACATAAATAAGTTATTTGGTGTGTGCATGGACGTGGTCAAAATTGCTCGCATCATGGATTCCATGGTGTATGAGATGCAATTGTTCGCATTGAATGGAGTGGTCCATGCCGCCAAAATTCAGGAGGCAGAAGGCCGCCCCCTGCTCGCCTTAGCACAGGTCTTAACGGATTTACCAGAAAAAATTGTTCCAGAGGTTCGAGAATTGGAACGGTGGTGTACGCAAGTGGCGAAAAATACCGCGAAAAGTTCTGATTTAGTACGCCGGTATTATCAACATATCATGTGTGTTGTGACTACCATCTTGCAGCAAATTAGCCAGGGTGACAAATCCTTTATAAAGGACGTGGCCACCATGAAACTGTCGCGTCCAGATGATGTGGCCAAATTCATCAAACATCCCTCCTTTGGTCAATTACCCCCGATCATCCAGCACAATATTCAGATTCTCTCGCAACAATGCCAAGCCAATCATGGGGAGGTCATTCAATTGCTCAATGAGTCCATTCGCTGCTTAGATCGAGCCGCCTTAGCATCGGAAAATATAAAAAACGTGGGAACTACCTCTCAATACTTGTCACTCTACCTCAAAGTTGAAGCGGCCTACCTCTCTGAGCGACAAGATGATTTTAATAACCTGGCAAGCACGCTCAATGAAACAATCGCCCGGCTTGAGGATAATTTCAAGAATATGAAAGAGGCCATTTCTCAAGGTCGTCATGATCTCAAGGTCTTAACCTGTGGAGGAAAAACATGAAGAGCAAGGTTCTGTTCGAAAAAAATGGTCATCAATGGATCGTGCTGGGCCGGGACTCGGGGAAACATCCCGCGGTGATTGATACGAACGAGCTTGTCATTATTAGTAACGGAGAAGCCATGTTGCTTGATCCGGGGGGTGTAGAAATTTTCCCTAACGTGTTGGCAGAACTGACGAAGTACATACCCATTCAAAAAATCCGCGTGTTGTTTGCCAGCCATCAGGATCCAGATATTATTTCCTCTTTGCCCATCTGGCTGGATTTAATTCCAGATGCCAAAGTGTATTGCTCCTGGCTTTGGACAGGGTTCATTGCCCATTTTGGGGCTGGAACGAAATTATCTCCCATTCCTGATGTCGGCATGAGCATTCGCATTGGCGAGCAGGGGAGCGAAGTGCAGGCCATCCCTGCCCATTACTGTCATTCCTCGGGAAATTTTTCCTTGTATGACCCGACGGCCAACATTCTGTTTTCCGGCGATGTGGGCGCAGCACTTTTACCTGAAGAACAATCCGATTTGTTTGTGACCAATTTTGAAGAACATATCCAATACATGAAAGGATTTCACCAACGCTGGATGCCCTCGTCCCAAGCCTTACGTCTGTGGGCTACCCAAGTCCGGACATTAAACCCGTCGATGATTTGTCCACAACATGGAGCAATTTTCTCGGGGGAGCATGTAGGAAAATTTTTAGACTGGTTAGAACAATTAGAAGTAGGATCCTGGAAAGGTCAGACTCAACCCGAGGCATCGGCCCCTGCGCTCGCCGTATCCGCATAGTTCATCGTCTGTTTTAGAATATGTCCCCCTGTGATAGGGAAAGGGCCCCCGCAACGTATTGGATCAGCCTCAACATTCGACAAAACACTTCTCTCTCTGGGGAAGGCCCGTTTCCCCCCTGATTTCGGGACGGTCCTGCAAGGAATGTCCCGTAAGGCCTTGATAGGCTTCATCAAGAGTCCCCACCGGAGACACATGCATGAGGAACGGGGTCTGCCAATCCCCATCCCGTTCATCATAGACATTGGGCACAAAGACTCGTTGAAAATCATGCCGATGGGCCGCCAGAATTTTCAATTGCAATCCTCCCACCGCTCCAATCGTGCCTTCGTCCGTAATCGTCCCTGTCATAATACGACCATCCAACAACCTTTCACCCTTCACCATTGCCGCCACACTCAAACCTACCATGGCTGACAAACTTTCTCCATAAACCGTTAAACCGGCATAGGGAAATTTGAGCTGAATCGTCCAGGAGTCGACCGGAAGATGAGCCGCATGAAGCGCTTGCGTAATGGCATGATGAATGGCTTTCCTCGCGAGCAGCGAAAACTGTCCGGGCTCGGTATGAAATTGAATGCGTAAGCCGTCCTGATCGCGCCGTTCAATTAAGTCAATTTCAATATTCGATACCAAACCCATGGGCAGATGCTGTGGAGTCAAAGATGTACCCAAAATCGGAACCTGTAAATGGAGAATTTGATTTGGGGAGGGTTTGGCCCAGGTCACATGGCTCCACACGAGCAACCCACTCCCGATAACTAGGAGCCAAACTTTTGCAGACATAGAAAAGGACTGACCGAATTGTTGCATCTCCCGAAATCTCCCCTTATCTATAGTATACCGTCTTCCAGAATGAGAATTAAGACTGGTACCTTCTCGTTTTGCGCATGGGAAAGAAGCAATTCCCCAATGAATACTCCATGGCCCTACGGAATTTTTCATACCTTTAAATAAAAATTGTCAACCTATTTTTCAACAATTCTTCAGGGACGACTTCTTTCTTTTTAAAAAAGCATATGCTAGCATTTCCTTAATGCAGAGTAAGGGACTTGGCTCTGAACTATTCAATCACAAAAGTCCGTAACCGGTGTTCTTTTGTCCGAGAGTTTCCTGGAAAGTGCCTGACCTCAGTCGCCTCAATCTCGCGTCCGCGGCCTCTCCCTTCCCACGGGTTGGTGCATCTCGAGCCAAAAGCAATATCATTTTCCAAAAAGGAGGAACCCCATGGGTTCAAAACTGTATGTAGGGGGATTGCCGTATTCTGCAACCCAGGATGAGTTAACTGAATTGTTTTCAGCACATGGAACGGTTCAATCAGCCAACATTATTAGCGACAAATTCACCGGCCAATCTCGCGGTTTCGGATTTGTGGAAATGTCTTCTCAGGAGGAAGCCACTGCAGCGATTGAAGCGTTAAATTCTACCGAATTTGGTGGACGCACATTGACCGTCAACGAAGCCCGACCGCAAGCTCCCCGCACAGGCGGTGGCGGTGGGCGAGGTGGATTCGGCGGAGGTGGTGGCGGAGGATTCGGCGACAAACGCCGCAGCCGCTTCTAACGATAACCCTAGTCATTAAGCAAAAAAGGGGGAGAGGCTAATTAGCCTCTCCCCCTTTTTTTGTATAGACAACGCCAAGGGATCTTTCACAAATGAGGCTATGATGTCACTGGCTGATCATCAACCTTGCCAATTCCGCGGCCTAATATGTATCCGGACAGACCTCCCAATAAGGCAGATAGTTCCTTGGCCTCTAAAATGCTCGTAATACCAAACAAAATTATAGCAATGACCAATGAAAATAAGGTGAGAAATTGAATACCTGCCCCACCTCCAAATATTGATTTTCTAACTGCTGCATCTGCAACCGCAACCCAGAAAAATCCAATAATCACCAATCCTACAAGCCCACCAAAAACTAAGGTCACTTTCTCTTTAAAAGCTTGTCTTACAATGTCCCGATTAAGTAATTCATTAATCTTACTTTCTACCTGCCTTAGCTCTTTTTGTTTTTCTTGGAGTTCCTGCTTAAGAGGTTTATAATCAGTATCGAACCGTACTATATCTTCTATGTCAAAGTTAACGAAACTAAGGTTGTCCTCTAATGAGGAAATGAGTCCTTCATCGGGCTTCTTCTTTGATTTTTCGTTTTCTAACCTCTTTTCTATCCTGCTTTTCTCTTTTTCTGCTTCATTAAGCGATGGAAGCCGTTTCTTCTTTTCTTCAAGTTTAATTACTTTTTCCCTAATCTGTGGAATCGCAGTTGTCAGACGAGTCCTTTCTTCGCTCAGCATTGTAAAATTGTCAGGAGAATCATTTTCAACTTGGCTTTCCCCATTTTTACTTTTATCCCTCTCTATTTTTTCATCCTGTGCATAAATATTTCCGGCTAAGAATAATTGAAAAATAGCAAGAACTATGAATTTGGTCTTCATAATGTATCCCCTTCTAGAAAGCCTAAATTTGGATACTACTCAAGGATTAACTGGCTTCATGCACCGCACCCTTTAGCCAAATCGCTTTCTAGGATCATTCGTGGCAGACCAACACCATCAAACTTAACCAAGTAGGCGTTAAAAATGTCATATATGTCCACAATGTTCCCGCAAGTATTAACTTTAATCTTTTTTTGATCTGCAAACTCTTTGGCGACCTTTAAATGAACCCTGTCTCCAATTTTAAAACGCATACTCTCCTCCCTTCTGGATTATTCGCCCTGTAGTTGGGATTTGTAAGCCTCATAAGATTGCTGAAGCCGAATAACTGCGGCCTCCCTCGTAGCGGCAGTGGATGAGGTCAAATCTGCACGTTCCGAAATGATTATGTCGAGTAATGTTAAAGCAGCATTCCTAGAGAGCTGGCGTTTTCGGTCTGCCGCCTTATGCATTTGGTCTACAGTGAGCAGAAGATCGGTGGGGCTAGCAGGCGAAGTACTCGTGTTATTAGATGATGGAGCTCCACTAGGTATAGGAACCCCATATGCTGCCGCTACCATCCGAACACTCTGCTTAAGGACCTCAAAAGTAGCTTCTGTCACTTTACTCGCATCAAGTCTAAGGCCTTTGATTGTAAAGGTGCCAACCGTTTCCATCTTAATGGCAATATCAGTGTTACCTATCTGACCAGACGCTTTAGTTTTATTGTAGACCCCCTTCCAGTAATTATTTGGAGCCGATATGATAGCCGGTGCCAGATGATCATCGAAAAGGTCAAACCCACCAGTAAGTGATTTAAGATTTTCTTCAATTGCCCTATCAAGATCGCTATTTATATTAACTATGTTATTTATCTTCTGAAGGTCAGGACCCCGCTGTGGATCTAAACTAGATATGAAACCTCGGATAGGTCCCTCAAAGGGTCTCTTGACATTGGCCCGAAGTTCAACAAGGACCTGCGTGGCAGATTGAAAGGCCTGAAGACCTGCTTCAAACTTGCTTTGCCGAGCTGATCCCTCCGTTATTGTTTCAGCAAGCCTTATAGTTTCCATACCTTGATTTCGATTTTGCATAGCATTGCCAATTTTTTGGTAAATAATGTTGATTGCGTTATCCGCAAATCTACTAACATCCTCATCTGAGACAATTGCATTCTTGCGTAAATCTTCAAGATATTTCTTAAGTTGACTTTCTAAATTAGTTCTGGCTTGGCCATAAAGATCTTTTTTAAGCGCAAAAGCATGTTTGGCAACCTCACGTTGCGCAGTGGCTTCTAATGTGTCATTCGCACTTACTCCTTTGGGATCAAAAATATCAACCTGAACAGACAAATTTGTACTACAACCGCCCAGGGAAACAATTATGACTAAATAGGAAATAAAATTGCGCATTAGTTTCCCTCCTGGATTCGTACACGATTGTATTCCAACCATGTTTTGGCCTCGTCGAGACTCTGCAAGGGTGTAGTGTTCCCAAATTCGGCTGACAACCGATTGACATAGAAAAGAATGTTAGCCTTGACCGTTGCTTCACTAGCGGTGGCAGGCATTTGAGTGAGCACTCGGTCACCGATGGCTATTAGTGCTTTCCCCCGTGCTTGCTGAAGATCGGCGGAAGTCCTGGCTTCCTGGGCATCAGTGATACGATCACGGTACATGAGGCGAGTGAGATCAGCCATGACCGCCTGATTGTTGGCAAACTGTCCAATCTGTTGTGCAATAGCGTCTGAATTACTGGAGAGAAGCAAAACAAGCTTTCGTCCCTTCAATTCTTCACTTAATGGCTGAACTGTACTTCCATCCTGGGATACCTTGTCCTCAAATGTAGCATTCTCCGGTTGGGTTATTTGGCTAAAATAAGCGTCGACAGCCTTCTCATCAAAATAACCTGAGAGATAACGTGCACTACTAAGGAAGTTGTCTCCATCCACGGTGAGACGGTAATAGTTGATGGGATTACCTTGAGCATCAGTAGATTTAAAATAATGTCTCTCGTGGAAGCTTGTTGCACAACCCGCTAAAAACCAGCAGATGCAGATTAATGAAGTTAGTTTGTTCACTGTGTCGCTCCTTTAAATGTTTGGTATACGGCATCAATGTTCCACTAATTTTTCAACAATATTCCTGCTTAAATGATGGAGATAAATTTGCATTGAAGTCACTGAGCAAAATGTTAAGTAAATCACAAAAGTTTCTTTTAAATCTGAGGGTCCCAATTCTTTGTACATACACACTAGAGACAATAGTTATGGGTAGTGCAAAGGTAAGACCAAGATATGAATTCCGGACAGGCTTTTTTAGGTATGGAATTTCTCAGGAAGAACGAATACATTATTGTAATTGCCCATTTAATATGCAGACTGTTATTAAAATTTTGTATCTAATCAGATACAAATGTGTATCTATTTAGATAATTTTGTTGATATTTTCGGGAAATGGGTATTTGGAAAACTACCGGATAAGAATCTACGAATCGCTCAGAAAAAATGATGGCGTGGAATCGGAAAAAGCGTCTAAGCTTAGGTGATCAGGACCGAACCATTACGACGGCGGCGAAGAGAACCGCCAACCCTAATAACAGAGTCATGCGGCCGATAAGAGGGGAGAACAGGAGAAGAAGATTATCCACAGGAGTTAATTCAGAAGTTGGCTTGCGTTTGAGTGTACGGGCTTTTGGACCAATCACTCGATCGTGAACAAGAGACACGATAATGAGTAAGAGAACAAGCGATAATTTGATGAGAACGATGGATGGCCAATTGGCTAGTGATTCTGAGAAATCCACCAAGTTGCGGAGCAGCACAGGTCCTGTGATAAGGAGGAGTGCCAGGGCGCCCCACACGAGCATCCTGAATCTTTTAGCGAGATTTACAAATTCACGTTGAGCAGAAACAGGATCAGCGGCTTTCTTCAGAAGCGGAACGGCGACAAGGGAGAGAAAAAGCATACCTCCCACCCAAAAGGTAGCTGCAGTCAGATGAATCCAAACCAGAATGATGTCAAAGAATGCCATTGTTTTGATTGTAACGAGGTTCGCCAGACTTCACTAGATCCTATATCTCATGATTTCCATAACAAGACTGATGGAATATCAAGGAAAGGAAGGAATGTAAATCCTCCTCCCCTTTTTCAACGGAGGCCCTTCACGGATGCTCTTATTCCCATGTTACAGGATATAGCGCGTATGGTTAATTTGATCATCACACCTTTTGTGGTTTCCAATCCGACATGAGATCTTTATAATTCTCTCACTTCCTCTTTCGCACTTCCAAAATAGCTATGGCCAATTCCACACCACCGGCATCCACCCCTCCCCCATCGTCGGCATACAAACGGGCCGATTCGGATTCGGCCTTTTTACAACGCGACGAACTCCGGGCGGTTCGCCTGCAACTGGAATGGTTCAAACCGGAATTGATTCAACAGGATGAGGGTATTGATTCCACCATTGTGGTCTTCGGGAGTGCCCGATTGCTTGAACCAGGTGCGGCCAAAGCCAAGCTTTTGGTTGCTGAAGAGGAGCTGGCCCAGTCTCCAAATGATCCGGAGAAACAACAGGCTCTTGCCATTGCCAGGAACCAGTTAAGTCTTTCTCCTTATTATGACCAGGCCCGTGAATTCGCTCGGCTCGTGTCCGCCAGCTGCCAAATAGATGGAAACTGCCAGTATGTCATTATTACGGGAGGGGGTCCCGGCATTATGGAAGCCGCCAATCGAGGAGCAGCAGACGTAGGCGCCAAATCAATCGGTCTCAATATCGCTCTCCCCTATGAACAAACTCCCAACCCGTACATCACCCCAAGGCTCTGCTTCCAGTTTCGGTACTTTGCCCTCCGCAAAATGCATTTTCTCAATCGAGCAAAAGCCTTGGTTGTTTTCCCTGGTGGATTCGGCACAATGGACGAACTATTTGAAACCCTGACGCTGCTTCAGACAGGAAAAGTGCAGGACGTCTCCGTGGTTCTCATTGGGAAGACCTATTGGGAAGACTTGATCAATTGGAAGAAGCTTGTTGAGTTTGGCCTTATCAGTCCGAAAGATTTGTCTTTATTCCATTATGCCGAAACGGCGATAGAAGCCTGGGAGATTATTGTGAAAGAACATCCACAGGAGACTGGCCCATGAAACTTTCTTTTTACGGCGCCGCCCGATCCGTTACCGGCAGCCGGCATGTCGTTGATGCGGGCAAAACTCGAATCCTGCTGGATTGCGGTCTGTTCCAAGGCCGACGGGATCAGGCCAGAGAACGCAACCTTCATTTAGGATTTGATCCGAAATCCGTCGAAGCCGTCTGTCTTTCCCATGCACATATCGATCATTCCGGTGCGCTTCCCATGCTCGCAAAGGGAAGATTTAGGGGTGCGGTCCATATGACCAGGGCCACCGCAGATTTAACTGATATTCTGCTGGCCGACTCCGCCCGGATTCAAGAAAGTGATTGCCGCTACGTCAATAAACTGGAACGTCGTCGGGGAAGAAAATGCATTAGCCCCATCTACTCGCGTGATGACGCACAAAAGATTGTCAAACATTTTCGAGGTGCCGGTTATGAGCAATCAGTATCCCTGGCTTCTAACGTCACCGCACGCTTTCATGATGCCGGACATATTATCGGATCTTCTGCCGTATGGCTCCGCCACCGAACACGGGGGAATTCCACGACCCTCCTCTTTTCGGGTGATTTAGGGCGGGCTAACATGCCGATTCTTCGAGATCCGCATCCCCCACCCCCCTGTGATGTCTTGATCATTGAATCAACCTACGGCGACCGTCTCCATAGCGATGAGCAGGATCAACGGAGAGAGATGGCCAAAAAACTGGTCCAGCATGCCATTCAGCATAAGAGTAAGATTCTTGTTCCGGCATTTTCGGTGGGCCGAACCCAAGACCTCATTATGCGCATCAAAGAATTGGTCAATAATGGAGAAGTGGAGCCTATTCCGATTTTTATCGACTCCCCGCTTGCCCTCAAAGCCACCCAGGTGTTTCGTCAACACCCGGAATGTTATGACGAAGAAACGTATCAAACCTTTACTTCTTCAGGGGATGTCTTTGCTGCCAAGTACATCAACTTTGTGTCAACGGCCAAGGACAGTAAATTATTGAACCGCCGAAGGGGACCCTGCGTGATCATTTCTGCCTCAGGCATGTGCGAAGGCGGCCGGGTGGTTCATCACCTTAAACATATGATTGAAGAAGAAGCCAATGTGATCGTCTTGGTTGGCTTTCAAGCGGAACATACCCTAGGAAGAAAACTGGTGGAAGAATGGGACACGGTACCAATTTTTGGTGTGCCGACCAGACGAAGGGCGCAAGTCGTTCGACTCAACGGATTTTCGGCCCATGCCGATCGAAACGATTTACTGGCCTATGTCCAAGCTATTCGCCCACACCCGAAAAAAGTTTTCGTCGTGCATGGGGAAGAGCGCCAGTCCTTAGCATTTGCCATGACACTCCGTGATGAATTCCCAGGCATGGAAGTCGAAGTTCCCAAAGCGGACTCCACTCATGATGTCTGAAATAGCGCCCCAACCAACGACAGAGACCACATCCGCGAAAGACCAGAAAATTCAAAGATGATGAATGGAAGAAGGTGAAATATCCTGCCCGTCGATTAGTCACATTCCACAATCTATTTGAGGGGGTACAACCGGAAACGCTTATTCTAAAACAATCTGGTCATCGACATTTCGAATGAAAATCGCGCGACCGGCGTGATTGACATACGCATCAATCCAATCTCCCTTATGGGCAGGACGATCAATTTCCGTATTTTCGTCAACCGGAATACGCACTTCACTGCGAGTACTTGTCACAACCACATAGGCAGCCCCTTCAAGGTGATGGACTTGCCCTCGAACCTTGGTCATAACCCCATTCCTCATCGTGGGGTCTTGTTGCATTTGTTGAATACCTTTGGTGCCTTCAACAATCCCAATTCCTAGGGCCGATTGATGGGAGGTAGGCTCTACCATTTGGCTCGCACAGCCAACAAACCCTCCTATACTCATTAGGGCTATCATTCCGAGAAACCATGCCATAGTTTTCTCCTTTTTCTTAAAAGTATTGATGATCTTTTTATCCTATCACACTCTTTTAAGGTGTCTAGGAACATGAACTCCTGCCCCGGGTCCTTACCACACAATGCCACCGCCTCATGGGTTACATCAGGCAGCATAGTCAATTGATTCATCTCGATTCGAATGAATTGACCTACAGACCTATTTCTTTTACCCTTTCTGAACGCCGTTCATATCGATCATTCACATATCTAAAGAATTTCTTCTTTGGCATTTTCGGTATATTCTTGCATCCAACCCCCTCAGGCATGAACGCACAACAGTCTGACCTCTTTCTCCATTCGTGCGTGATTGCTGCTTATTTCATTTCTTACCAAGGAGGTTCAGATGGCAACAATTGCCCGCGTGACCGAAATTATTGCAAGCTCACCAAAAAGTTTTGACGATGCCATGGCTGCAGGTGTGAAACGGGCCAACAAAACGTTGAAGAATGTGTCTGGCGCATGGATCAAAGATCAATCCGTCAAAATTGAAAAAGGAAAAATCGTTCAATATCGCGTCACGATGAAAATCACCTTTATCTTATCCAATTAATATTCTGAGAAGGAGGGTTGAACTATTCAACTCTCCTTCTCCTACTAAGAATTCTTTTGTGCCGTCTTACGATGTTTGAGGCATTTCCCCACCCCTATTTAGTTCTCCCGGATCAGTCTTTTCGGGCTAACCAAGCGCCGACTCGACCTCCTCAATCGGCTCCAGGAAAAAAGCTTTGTGAAAAGCGCCTAGAAGGCTACATCAAAGAGTTAGACGACTTACAACGCCGCCTCTATGCCCATGATGCCTTTGCCCTTTTGCTCATATTTCAAGCTATGGACGCGGCCGGAAAAGACGGGACCATTCGCGCCGTCATGAAAGGAATCAATCCGGCCGGGTGCCAGGTCTTCTCTTTTAAACAACCCTCTCATTTAGAGCTTGACCATGATTTTTTATGGCGAACGTCTTCTCGTCTTCCTGAACGAGGTAGAATAGGCATTTTCAACCGAAGCTATTACGAAGAAGTCCTTGTCGTCCGTGTCCATCCCGAATACCTCCACAATCAAAAGCTCCCATACCCTCTCGGGCCAGAAATCTGGGAAGAACGCTATGAATCAATCCGCAACCACGAACGTCATCTCGCCAACAACGGCACCATTATTGTGAAGTTTTGGCTCCATGTCTCCAAAGATGAGCAACGGAAACGTCTCCTTGCCCGATTGAATGAACCTGACAAACATTGGAAATTTTCCCAACATGATCTTGAAGAACGAAAACTCTGGAAACACTATATGACTGCTTATGAGGAGGCCATCATTGCCACCTCCCGACCTTGGGCTCCTTGGTATACTATTCCCGCTGACAATAAGCCCTTTATGCGAATGTGCGTCGCCGAGATCATCACCGAAAGTTTAAAGAAACTTGATTTACATTACCCCACAGTAGGTAAAACTCAACGTCAAACCTTTGCAAAATTCCGAAAGCAACTTCAGAAATAAAAACGTTTACGCCTTAGTATAGGCTTCTCCCTGTCATAGGGTTCATGACATAGACGCCTTCCATTCATCATGCGAGACCACAAGTAAAGGAACGCCTTCCTATGATTGAAGGGTTTTGGCAAGAAGTACAAACAGTGTGGGATGAAGGCATATTTGGAACAAACCTGGGAGATATTTTTCTCGCCATAGGGATTTTTCTGACATTTTTATTGGCGAGAAAAGTATTTTTCCACACCACCGTCAAATCACTCAAAATGATGGTACGGAAAACCCAAACCACTCTCGACGATCAAATCCTAACAGCCATCGAACAGCCTTTGGAGTTTGCATTTGTGGTCGTAGGGCTCTATATCGCCGGGCAGTTTGTGACCCTGTCGGACACCCTCGAACACATTCTCGCCCAACTCGTTCGATCCATGATTGCCATTACCATTTTTTGGGCCATGTTTCGCGTGATCAATCCACTTTCAAGCTTATTCGACCACGCGATCGGACTCTTTGGCAGCGAGAGTATGCATGAAACCATCAAAGGGTTTTTCGTCAAGGTCGCTAAAGTCATTGTCGTCTGCTTAGGCATCGCCGCCGTTTTTCAAGAATGGGGATTTAATATCGCCGCAGTACTGGGCAGTTTAGGATTAGTCGGCATGGCCGTGGCGTTGGGCGCACAAGATTTCATTAAAAATATGTTTGCGGGGTTAACGATTTTTCTTGATCGGATGTTTGAAAAAGGCAATTGGATCAAAACGCCCGATGTGGAAGGGAATGTAGAAGAAATCGGATTTCGAGCCACAAAAGTTCGTCAGTTTGATAAAGCCCTCGTGACCATCCCGAATTCCAAGCTGGCCAGTGAGGCGCTCATCAATTTTTCACGGATGACCCAACGCCGGATCTATTGGCGGATCGGCGTCGAATATCGAACGACCCAAGAACAACTCGGTCACATTATCACCGACATTCGCGACTACCTCCACAATAATCCAGAATTTGAAACGGATCCCAACAAAACAAAAACCTTCGTCTACCTTGATTCCTTTGGAGCATCGAGCGTGGATATTCTGTTGTATTGTTTTACCAAAACCACAGATTGGGGAGAATGGTTGGCGACTAAAGAATTTCTGGCTTACAAAATCAAAGAAATTGTGGAAGGACATAAGGCAAGCTTTGCTTTTCCGTCGACATCGCTGTACGTGGAAACCTTTCCCTTTGGGACGCCAGAACCCTTTTCTGTTCCGGAATCGGATTCACCAGCCTCTCCTTCTTAGACTCGACAGAGATCTAATATTCAGATTGCGGACAACCTTTTCTTACCGTCATTCAGTAAGATTGACCCATACGTCGTTCTGACCTAGGATGGAGACTTCCACAAGTCATTCACTCCACTTTCTCCTATGACGACTCTCACAAAAAGGTTTCATCTTACCCTGATTAAGCCTTCGCACTATGATGACGACGGCTATGTCATTCAATGGCTACGGTCATCGATACCCTCAAACACACTCGCCGCTCTCTACGGCTTGGTTCTTGATTGCGCCAAGCGACACGTCCTGGGAGACGATGTCGAATTGATCGTGGAAGTCTACGACGAAACCAATACTGTCCTCCCAATCAAGAAAATCATTCAAACAATTCAAAAAACCGGCAATGGGCTCATTGGCCTGGTTGGCGTACAAACCAATCAATTTCCTCATGCCGTAGATATCGCCGATCACTTTTTGCGCGAAAATATCCCCGTGGTCATTGGTGGCTTTCATGTCAGTGGGTGCCTAGCCATGCTGCCGGCCCTGCCGCCAGATATTCAGGACGCCATGGACAAGGGGATTACAATATTCGCTGGAGAGGCTGAGGAACACCTTGCTGGGCTTCTTCAAGACGCGTATCACCATCGACTCAAACCTCTCTATAACGTCATGGACCAACTACCCGGGTTGAAGGATTCACCGTCACCATTTCTTCCCGCGCATATCATAAAAAATACCCTACGACGACTATCGAGTTTTGATGCCGGACGCGGCTGCCCGTTTCAATGTAGCTTTTGCACCATCATCAACGTGCAAGGTCGTCAATCACGTTGGCGTTCGGCAGATGATATTGAAGCTCTTATTCGTGCCAATTTGGCACAAGGCGTTCGTCGATTTTTCATTACCGATGACGATTTCGCTCGGAATAAAGACTGGGAAGCCATACTCGATCGCTTTATCGCCATGCGGGAAGAGGAGCAACTTCCGATTTCCTTTAGCATCCAGGTCGACACCCTTTGTCATAAGATTCCACGATTCATTGAAAAATGCGCACGAGCGGGATGCCGAAATGTGTTCATTGGACTGGAAAACATTAATCCCGACTCGTTGGTGGGGGCGAAGAAGCGACAAAATAAAATCTGGGAATACCGAAAAATGGCACAAATGTGGAAAAACCACGGTTGCACGACCGTCGCTGGCTATATTCTCGGATTTCCTAGCGACACCCCGGAAACCATTGTTCGGGACATCGACATCATCAAAAAAGAAATCCCTTTAGATTGTTTGGAATTTTTCTGTTTGACCCCGCTACCTGGATCGGAAGATCACAAGGGACTTCACCAGAATGGCGTGTGGATGGAACCAGACATGAATTTTTATGATTTAGAGCATGTCACCGTTCATCATCCCATTATGTCAAAAGAAACCTGGCAACATGTCTACCAAACGGCGTGGGAACGCTATTACACTCCAGAACATGTCGAAACGGTTATTCGACGGGCAGCGGCCAAAGGGCAAAACGTCAACAAGGTGACCTCATTTCTCACCTGGTTTTATGGCTGCACCACGATCGAAGGGATTCACCCCTTGGAAGGGGGCATCTTTCGGAGAAAGATTCGAACCTTACGCCGCCCGACTCTTCCACGAGAACATTTACTGTGGTTCTATCCCAAGCGCGCTTTCGAGGTCGTCCATACAGGCCTAAAGTGGGCCCTACTCGTTTGGAAGTTCCAACGAATATTGAAGCGAGTCAAAACCGACCCGCACAAACACACCTATACCGATCTGGCATTAACTCCCGTCTTAGAACAGGACGATGAAGAATTAGAGTTGATGCACATATTCGCCAGCCATATCCCCGTCTCGCAGCTCTCCCGTCCACGCAAAGCACAATCTAGTTCTGCTTCTTAGAACAAGCCTTCCGCATTCCGCACATTCATTCCCTTATTCCCCTGACTTCCGTTACTCGCCTTTCCACCGATGAATCAAACTTCTCCACTTTCCTACACCCATCATTGTTGTGCCTATAGCATTCAAACGCTATTCGACCTCTATCTTATAACCCAAGAAGAATCTGCAAAGGTTATGAATATGTGACAAGAAGTAGGTTCGGAAGAGAGTAAACTTCTAAGTTTGCGCTTTACGATGAATAATAGCAAGCCCCTCAAAAACCGGCCCTATCTACTATTTTCTCATTGCGCTAGAATATTTTTATGACAAACAGAAAGGGCCCATTCATCCTAATCATTGAAATCAGTGAAGGGCATTTTATTCATGATTTTCATAAACCAAGATGTCATGGGACATCACACAAAGGAGGATGATTATGTCTGAAGGAACTGCAGCCATGTTCGGGGGACATGCGACCAACGGGCGAGTGCTAATTGTCGATGATGAACCGGATGTTCGAAAAGTCGTGAAAATGACCCTGGCCAAAGCCGGGTATGATGTGATCGAAGCCGAAGATGGCGAAAAGGCCATTGCCGCCATCAAGGAGGGAGAAAACCCCTTGTTGTTGGATGTCATCATTTCAGACATTCGCATGCCCAAAGTCAATGGGGTCGAAGCCATTAACTACTTTCAGCAACAATGGCCGACTGTCCCATTAATTGTACTGACCGGATTTCCAGATATGGAAATGGCAACGGGATTCCTCAAAAAAGGCGTCGTCGATTATCTCGTCAAACCCGTCGAAAAGGAAAAATTGATTGCCGCCGTGAGCAAAGCCATTGAGCAACGGGAAATTACTCGGCTCTAACATTTTGCCTGGCCTGGATGTTCATCCAGGCTATGGACCACGGAAAACGTAGCACGACTGCAAAGAACCCCACGATGGCACCAAGCCCTTCACACGACGGCTTGGTGCTTATCCATGAGGAAATGGTTGACAGTCCACAGGCTTCATGAGACCACCAGTTTTGCTTGGCCAGCACCAATTCTATTAACGACATGGCATCAATCGAAGGAGCCACTCATCTCGTGTCTGAAGCGCAAACTAAAACTGAACCGCGAATCAACATGGTGCTCCTTGGAGCGGGGAAAGGCGGGGAAGCGTTATTGGAATCCTTCCTCAATTTGCCGAGAATTCACATTGTTGGCATCGCTGACAAAGAACCAACGGCACCGGGAATGAAGCTTGCGCGACGGCATGCGATCCCGACTACCCAGGATCCCATGCAACTGATCCAGCATCCTGAGGTCCACCTTATTATAGATGTGACCGGGGATCCCTCTCTCACCAACCATATCACGCAGTATAAACACCCGGAGACAGAAGTGTTGGGGGGAGCTGCCTCAAAAGTATTGTGGGATATTCTTCGACACGAATCACTCATGCAAGCCCAATTATTCCAGGCTGAAAAATTGGCCGGCATGGGGACATTTGCCTCTGGCATCGCCCACGACATCAACAATCCCCTCTACATTATCTTAGCCATGGCCGAGGCTATTCAAGACGAAAAAGACCTGCACACGATTCACCAACATGCGACCAGCATCCGGGATGCAGCCCATCGCATTCAAACCATCTCACAAAATATTACGCAATATGCACGCGCCTCACACTCCAAAGAATCTTTTCCGGTTCCCGTCCAAGAAACACTCGAAGAGGCCTTAAAAATTGCGAAATTCGCCACTAAATTTCATGAAATCGCCGTGATCCACAACTATCATGACCATGTCACAATCAATGCCAAGCCGGAAGAACTGCTCCAAGTGTTTGTGAATTTGATGACCAACGCCATCCATGCCATGGAGAAACAAGGTCTTCTGACATTAACCACCGAAAAGCAAAATGGAGTCGTCCGCATTACCATCACCGATACCGGGAAAGGAATTGCAGCGGAACATTTACCAAAAATCTTTGATCCCTTCTTTACAACCAAGGCCCCGGGAAAAGGTACAGGACTTGGCCTGTATAATGTCCGAACGATCGTTCGAAAATATCAAGGAGAGCTCTCTGTAGACAGCCAAGTGGGAAAGGGAACGACATTTTCCCTGGTCTTCCCCATCGTCGCCTCCCCAGGCACATGATCACGTATGAATACCAAATCCGCTAGTGAAGCCTCTGTCACAAGAAAAAAAGGGCTCACCAAAAAGTTAGTTATTTCCATGCTGTTGGTGGGAGCCTTGCCCCTCCTTATTGGCCTTTTCTTGGCATTTTATCAAGGCACTCAAAAAATTCAGGAAGTGAACGGCGCAAGCTTTAAGGCCTTAGCAAGCGAGACCGCTCGAAAATTAGACCTCGTTATCGCTGATGAAGTCTCGCGTACCTCGCTCCTCACCACCGATATCAACATTATTAAATTTTTGGAACAACGACGAGATACGCTTAACGACCTTACCGGAACGGCCCTCTCAGAATTCGTAACCCAGAAAAAAGTTGCATGGGAAGCAGGAGAGGCGGATATCACCCAAATGATCACCCAGGGCCCCATCGCGAATACTCTCAAACACCATATTGAAGGCACGTATTTAGACCCAGGGCATCCCATCCCTATTATTACGCGCTCAACGACTCGTTCGCTCTATATCACCGACATTGCCGGCGGAATCGTCGCAAGTGTCGACACCAATCCCTCCTACCACCATGATAAAGAACTATGGTGGCAAGGCGCCTTTCATAAAGGCGTGGGGCAACCGTTTTTAGGTCCCGTAGCGTTTGACCCTCAACTGCAAACCTACACCTTCACCTTGGCTCTTCCCATTATGGATAGCTTGCACTATGAAGCGATTGGGGTCTTGCGACGAGTTTATGATGTAAAAGAATTTTTTGCACCCTCCATTGACACCATCCGCTTCGGAAAAACCGGACATGTCATGCTCATCGATAGCCGGGGCGTGGTCTTGAGTTGTCCTATTCTTCCAACGGGAACATCATTAAGTGACAATAATCTCATCCCATTAGTTACACCCATGCAAGCCGGTTGGACTCCAGCACCTAGTGATGGCCATGGCGGAGAAGACACCTCCATCATCGGATTTTCACCCCTGACGAATACAAATCGCATTACACAAGCCTCAAATGGCTTGGGATGGCATATGTTTGTGTGGCAATCATCAGAAGAACTCTTTGGACCCATCCAACAGTTCTTTCGATGGACAGCCGGGTTTGGCTTGTTGGGGGTGGGCTTGCTCGTCACACTCGGCTATTTAGCCGCCCACCGCATCGCATCACCGATTCGCCAACTTCAAGAAGCCGCCCGCAGAATTGGGCGAGGGGAGTTTCAAGAACCCATCGCAATTTCCACGGGTGATGAAATTGAAGAACTGGCTGAAGAAATTAACCGAATGAACCAACAGTTAGCTTCGCAATTTGCCGGGTTGGAGAGTCAAGTTGAATTAAAAACTCAAGAGGTCAAATATCTTCAAGAATCCACTTCCCAAATCCTGGACAGCGTACCCGACCCTGTCTTCATGATCACCCACCACAACACCATTGAATATCTCAATCAAGCCTCCAAGGATACCCTTGAACTCTCTGAGAATGGATCCATTATCGGATCACCTCTCTTCCAGATTTTGAAAGTTGACAAAAAAACGCAAGACAAATTGGAGCAGGAGATTCAGAGGATGATAACGGCATCACCTCAATTCGACCTTCCCTCCCCTTCCGCCCCCTCCACCACGACCTTACGAGATCCACTCGCCCAAACAGTATGGGATCAAACTGTCGGTACTCGTCAGGAGATCAGAATACGCCACAGAACTTTCCGTTATCGGTGGTTCAAGATAGAAGCGGCGCAAGGAAAAGAAGGATTTGTGGGTCTCGTCCTCCGAGACACAACAGAGGAAAGCGCCTTACAAGATCGACTGATCCAAGGCGAAAAATTGGCGAGCCTCGGAGTGTTAAGCTCCGGCATCGGACATGAACTCAACAATCCTTTGGTAGGAGTGATTGGGTTAGGTGAAGCCATTCAAGATGAAAATAATCCCGACAACATAAAAGGGTACGCGAGAGACATTGTCCAGCATGGAAAACGAATGGCATCGATCATTCGGGATTTTACCGGCCAATTGACCAATCAATCTCTCGAAACTAAATCTCCGATTGATTTGAATACTCAATTGACTCGCGCCATAGAAACTGTCAGAGGGCAATTCCCACTTCCCAACATAACGATTCACACCGAACTGGGATCATTGCCATTAATAAGAGCCAATCCCCATGAATTAGAACAAGCGTTTACCAATATCCTCACGAATGCCTTTCAATCTATCCAGGGCCAGGGGACCATCAACATCACCACTTCTTTCGATGAAGGACGCATCCATATCCGTATTGCTGATACCGGAACGGGCATTTCCCCGACACATTTACCAAAAGTATTCGACCCGTTTTTTACCACGAAATCTCAAGGTGAAGGATCGGGTCTTGGGCTCACCGTGTCCCATCGCATCGTAAAAAAATTAGGTGGGCATATCCGATTGGAAGACAATGTCAGTCAAGGGACGGTCTGTCATATCACCATTCCAATTCCCGGTAACTTATCAATACAGCGAAAGGAACATGAATAATGAACAGAAAGGGATGCAACCGCTATTTGCTCACATCCGTTTTCATGTTCAGCCTGATGGCTGGAATCAACCAAGACGTACAGGGCTCAGACAACCAGCCTCTCCCAGACCTGTCCCCTGAAAAAGTCGCAGACTACATGCATTCCATCATTGAAGCCGACCGGACAATCTATACCACCCACGTGGTCAAACGCATGCAAGAACAAGGGATCGTGTTAGCACGAGAAGACTGGGAGACAAAGAATGCTATCCCGTTGCCCGCTCAATTTCTTCATTTATCCAGCAAACTCGTGGCTGAATCCGGAGTGGGCATTCGATTTCGACTCATCAGCCTTTGGCCAATTCATAGACGCAATGGTCCGGCAACCGAATTTGAACGAAAAGGCCTAGAAAGCCTGCACCAGTCGCCAGAGAGACCACAACGTGGCATTGTTACCAGCGGGAAAAAGAAGTTTTTTCAAGCTATTTATGCTGATAAAGCCATCAACACCGCCTGTGCATCATGTCATAATGCCCATCCACTCAGCCCCAAACGAGACTTCCAAGTTGGAGACCTCATGGGAGGAGTCGTCATTACTATTCCTTTAGAAAAATAAAGCCTGGAGGCCGGCAAGCACAGCACAACCAATGGGCTTATGCTAACTTCTCGTCCAGAATTTTCAGTAGAATCAACCCGATTAAGAGGATGATTTCTCATCGTCACTCGTTTTTTCTGATACCAGAAACCACTGGGCACATAATTGTAAGAGGCTTCCCGTTCAAACACCTATCCATGTGGGTAATCAACCCCCATTCTCAATCGAGAAAACACTACGGGACAGAAAGAGCGAGAAAAGACTTCGTCCTCCCGCTTATTCAGCAGGAGGACATCGTGAAAGGAAATATAGCAGAGTGAAACGAATTAAAGGGGCCCCTGAAAAAATACCAAGAGGCGCTATTAATGTTTGACTTTTTCCATGATTTTTTCCTTAATGACCTCAATCTCTAATTTTAGCTTGACTTCATTACCCACCATTAGCCCGCCATTGTCTAATAATTTGCTGAATTTCATCCCAAAATCTTTACGATTCAAAGTGCCCTCTGCCGTAAATCCAGCCCGAGTGTTACCCCATGGATCTTGAGCCATCCCGTTAAATGTGCCAACTAATGTCAGTTCTTTGGACACCCCTAACATGGTGAAGTCACCAATCGCCGTATAGTGATCTCCGGTCTTCTTGTAGCTTTTCATTTTGTACGTCATCGTCGGGAATGTTTTGGCATCAAAGAAATCGGCACTTCGTAGGTGGTCATCACGTTTTTGATGATCGGTGGTGACCGACGCCGTTTGAATCACCGCTTCAATGGTCTTGAATTCCTGTTTTTCCGCATCCATCTCTACCGTGCCCGAATATTCGGTAAACTTTCCTTTTGTTTTTGACACCACCATATGGACAACTTCAAATCCTAAAGTCGTGTGATCCTTGTCCAATGTCCATTTGGACATTTCGGCCCCGGCACTCACCGTCAACCCCACGCACCACCACCCCACTAAGCCCACCAACAAGGCATTCTTTGTCATCCTGTTCATAAATCCTCCTCCTGTGGAAAATCACTATCCGTTCAACATTGTACCGCATCCTCGATTGTGTTGGCTCACTCTGAGGTTGGCTTTGATCAATTTGACCTTTGAAGAGCTTGATCAATCACCGGCACTAGGGTTTTCGTATTTTGATATCCACGCATGAGCGTGATAACCGATTCCCCCTGTCGGCTGATCAAAGTGGGAAACCCACTGACACCGAGTTGCCGCGATTGATCAAATTCATCCCAGAGCTGTTTCTTGGTTCGTAGATCAAGGTAGACCTGGCGAAACGAACTGGCCTCAATGCCTAATGTCCCTGCAATTCTTTCAAGCGTTTCTGCTCGGGTCACATCAGCATTCTGAACATAAAACGCTTCCTGCACACGTTTCAGAAATTGCCATTCTTTCCCAGGAGCCTGTTGTCGAACCACAACGGTGGCACGAGAGGCCGGCTCAGTATCATAGGTAAATGTGGGACCCATCTGAAAATCGAAATTAAACGGTTGGCCTGTTCGCTCATGCACCGCATGCCAATGCTGCAGAATATAGCTACGTCTTGACTCATCAAACCGTTCGGTATTACCAGGACGGAGACCACCCAACATCAATTGAAAAGTCACGCGATCCTGATAGGACCGCCGAATTTCTTCTAATACCGGCGAAAACCCCCAGCACCAGGAACACATAGGATCAGCCACATAAAGAAACCTGTACGTCATCATATTTAATGAGATTTTCTCCATAAAATGGCAGGGGAATCAATGAATAGCGCGAATTTTCAACGCATAGCCAATACAACTACGGCTTCCAAAACACCGCAAGCCAGATCGTATCGTGATCCGGTGTGGTCCAGGCCACTCGATGTTTCGTGTGGGCGGGCAAGTGATAGGTATCCCCTGGAATTAGCGTAATCGATTGGGCTAACCCGTCAACTTGGAGTTCTGCTTTTCCAGCCAGGACGACTACCCATTCATGTTCATCCTGGTCATACCAAAACCCGGCCGGGGAATGCTGTCCACGGGAAACGATTCGCTCTATACGAATTGCGCTTTGATCGATCAAGGTCTCGATGGATTCTTGATTGGGGGCGACAGGTATGTTTTGAAAAAGGTTACGGGGCGGTTGTTTCCTCATTGAATGCCCTATTGCACCCCTTCTCGTTGATAACATTCCAAAGCCTCAACAAACGCCTGATTGGCAAGGTTGGCAGCAGTCGAAACCAAATATTGTTCCATCGCATAGCAATAGGCTCCTTCTTTCCCATGACGACAAGGCAAAAGTTCTTGCGAAGGATCGGTCAGCCCTTCTCTCGCCACGCGTTCGGCATGGCGACGCTCCTGTTCCTGCCTCGCAATCTCTTGCTTGAGCCCAGCAATGTGCTGGGCGAGGCCATCGGCCTGGGCAATAGATTCAGGAATCGACGCCTGCAATGAAGCGAGGATTGTGTTTCTGAACGTGGAAGATTGGATAAATCGAACTGCGTCCTCCATTCTTTCCTGAAATGGAGAAAGATCTGTAGGGCAATGCTGGGCTGCCAACGCAATCATTTCTGTTCGGTTGGTTGAGGAAGGAGAGTCTCCGGCAAAAGTATGAGGGACTCCTTGACCTTCCCCATACACCAGGAGAAGGCTCATTCCTAACGTGCAATACACCTTCTGCCAATGTATCTTCATGCCATCTTCCTACCAGCTACATAATAAGCTCGGCCAACCCGTACGCGGGATACTCTTGTCCATTATAATGAACCACTCCCTGAATTACTCCCATCGCAAATCCGCCGATGACCCAATTGCCCATGGTCTTAAGGTCTTGAATTTCTAATTGTGCCCGACCCGATCCGGATTGGTTGACCCAATTCAACCCCCAGGCACTGGGCCATCGATACAATCCCCAGGCTTGGGAATGATGTAAAAGCGTGACTTGTAATACTTGAAATGGTGTCGTTTCCCCTTGAATAGCTAAAAATCCGCTCACAGTTCCGACCAATGGAGCCATCATGTCACTTTCTTGTGAGTGAACATAGAGGTCGCCAAGGCCTTCAACGACCAGATACAGTCCTTGAAAATGTTTCCACAATCCCCAGTAGGTTCGTGAGAGACGATTAAACTCCGGCATCATAAAATATTCATAGATCACTCGGCCTTTTAATGTCCGCCCTTCCCACTGCAGCTCCGCGGCCGCCGATCCCAACCAATACCGGCCACCTTCATGTTCACGCATCAGTCGAATTGGAATCGGGTCGATCAAGAGGGTCAAATGATTCGACGTACTCGTAATAGACAACCCAGTTTGGGGCAGGCCTTCGATGTGAAAAAAAGAAGAAGGAGGAATGGTTTGTAATTCATGGGTCACATTTTCGTACGCTCCTGACCCCTGCAAGGCCACCCAACCGCGCTGTTCGTCATGAAGCACAACAAAATGTTCCGCCTGCCAGGACTCTCGGTCTCGACCACGATTATTATCCAGGGCAAACGCGACACGACCTTGGGCGTCTTCTCCCACAAACGACACATAATCCGATACGTATAAAAGAGATGTATCAGGAAGGGAAGAACTATCCGGTGAGGCGATGGGAGGCTCGATCCCCTGGCCAAAAGCCAAGGTGATCCCCCAATTCAGCCAACACAAAATGGCCGAGGAAAAACAACAGAAAACAAGAAATTTTTTCAGAAATATCCCTTACACGGGTCGCACGCACCTATAATGGGGCGTACCCTAATCTGAGATCGTCAGGAGATTGCAGTAAAGCCCGAGACTATTTGATGACGAAGTGCCCTCGGCGATTGTCTTGATAGCATTCTTCGGTCTGCTCCATGCAAAAAGGTTTATCCTTGCCGTAGCTCACCACGTGAAGATTGTCTCCCGAGACACCTAAATCTTCTAAAAACCGCTTGATGGCTTTCGCTCGAGCTTCACCAAGCACCATGTTGTAACTTTGCGTGCCTCGCTCATCGCAATGTCCTTCAATCACAATCGTTTTCCCCGCCAAGGTTACCGATAATAACTGGGCATTGGATTTCAGGACTGCTTCGGCATCTTCACGAATCGAAAACCGATCATAATCAAAATAGATGTCGCTCAGTGCTTTTTCTAACATCTCCGTTTTGATTTCGGCCTCGGCTGCCTCTTGAGGCATCACCTTGGCTATCTGTATCGGCTCCGGAGCGGCTGGTGGGACCGTGACGGATGGCCTTTCTTCTTGCACAGCCTCCCTCGATGAAGGAATTAAGTCTGCCACCTCTGGCGTTGACGCAGTAGGTATCGGGGCTTCTTGAGTAAGAAGACCATCATCATGACGAACGGTTGGCAAGGCGGGCATTTCAGGTTCAACAACAACCGGAGGAATACCAACAGCAGCTTGTTTAATGGGCGGTCCTTCTAAAGAAGGAACTGAGGCAACCACCGGCTCTTCGTGAATTCGAGGCGACGATTCTACCTCCGATGGGACAAGCATCCCGGATGGCACCTCAGAGGTTTTGGGTGTGGCAAAAATCTCGGCGGGCACTGTACTCCGAAGCACAGGCCTGGCTGGCTCTTCAACCGGAATATCAAGGATTGGCACAGACGGAATAGCCGAAGACTGGATAGGCTGGATGGTCACTTCCTCCGCTACCACAGCTTCAGGCTCAGCCTGAGCCACTTGTAATTTCTGCCCCTCGCTGCTGGAAACGATGGTGGTGCGCAATCTCGAACTACACCCGTTCAGCAAGCCCATGACACATATCATCACGATTGTCATTTGAAGTACCCGAGAACCCATACCACTCAGATTTCGTCGTATCATCGTAACCCCTCCTACCCGCACACACGTGAGAAAAATCAAACCGGCCATTACCGGTGAAACTCAAAGCCTACTTCTTAACTGTAAGAAGTCTCTTCTCAAGGAGTCAAGATTGCCCTCGTGTTTCCAGCAGATAGGGCGCCCCTACACAACTTCAGCTTTAGCCGCAAGGGAAATTCCCCTGATAAGAAATGCCATTTATCGGGGTTTACCCCCCAAAAAGAGAACCAGGTCCAGAGACTCATTCCTTTATTGTACCTGCAGATTTCTGGCAACCACCTTACCGCTCCCTCTCCCCCACAGCTTCAGATTTTGTGGCCAAAGCCATCGTACCCCCTCCTCGTCATACCTGCAGGTTTGTGGCAGGTATCTATTCGGAGAAAAATGTGAGACAGAATCCGGTAGGCCCGACTCGGGAAAAAACCTGAAAACGCTAGGTCCAGCGCTCACACGGCTGAAAAGCAACGCGTGACTCAATCCATTCTCCACAACTTTGTCATTCTGAATTTCTCCAACGAAGTGTATCCTAAGCAAAACCGAAAGACTCAAGCCTGCCTAATAAGTAATCTGTGGCCAACCCACAAATGGTCCTCGTGCTAAAAAATGCCGGGTATGGCTTTACGCCTTAGAGCTTGGCCTTTAATAATCCTCTACAAAGCCATTCTTCCCTTGACTTCTTTCGATGATTATTAAACTATCTCCTGAATTCGATGTATGGGGGACCATCTGATGGGACCTCAGCCGGGTTAACGGGCTAAGGAGATTACTCAAAAAGATGGTTGAAAAATTCAGAGAAATTCATCCAAGACGAAGGTTCAGTGGCAATTGCCTCTTCCATAAGGGGTCCATACCTCAGAGACATCAACATTCTTCTGAGAACTGGAGATCGTGCTCTAACAAACAGCATTGATACAATCATGACTTGGATTTTTGTCTTGAGTACATCCTTTGAAGGTTCCGATTGACTGCCTCTCTCAAATTTTTCGCTCCTGAATGAACATTCGTAAAATTCAGTCCTATCACTGACTTGTCTATCTCTTCCAATATATGCAAAAACAATTACAAGTTCAGGTATCCCCACAGACAGCTTCCAATGGGCTCTTACTTGCTGAGACTATCAGAGCTCGGCTTTCACTGAAAAAAGATTCCGCCCTTCATTACAAGATCTTAAAACGCAGTATCGACGCGCGTGGAAGAATCATTCGAATTAACCTCAGTCTGCTTGTCGCCATCGATGAAGAACTTCCTAGTGCCAAAATTAAGCTAAATTACAAGGATGTTTCGTCTTCCAAAAAAACCTGCCACATCATCGGAGCTGGACCCGGTGGACTATTTGCCGCGCTCCGCTGCCTGGAACTCGGCATCAAACCTATTGTGATCGAAAGGGGGAAAGATGTGAGAACACGCCGTCGTGACCTGGCGGCCATCCATAAGAAACATCAGGTCAACCCTGAAAGCAATTATTGTTTTGGGGAAGGAGGCGCGGGCACCTACAGCGACGGCAAACTCTACACCCGATCCCATAAACGCGGAGATGTGGAAAAGATCCTTAAAATTCTGGTCGCCCACGGCGCCAGCCCGGACATAATGGTCGATGCCCATCCCCACATTGGCACCAACAAATTACCCCAACTGATTCAACGTATTCGGGAAACCATTCTGGCATATGGGGGAGAAATTCTTTTCAATTCCAAATTAATTGATGTGAACATTCGAGATCAGATGATCGTGTCCATCGTGATCAGCCACGAGTCTGGCCCAGAGGAAATCCCGATCACGCATCTTATTCTGGCGACAGGTCATTCGGCCAGGGATATCTATGAACTCTTACATGCGAAACACATTCTTTTAGAAGCCAAACCATTTGCACTTGGGGTACGAGTCGAACACCCGCAGGAACTAATCGATCAGATCCAATACCATTGCCGCACTCCGGAAAACGTGCGCCAAGTACGCGAGTACCTTCCCGCCGCCAGTTACAGCCTGGTTCAGCAGATAGATAGCAGAGGCGTCTATTCATTTTGTATGTGTCCGGGTGGCATCATCGCCCCCTGCGCAACGGCACAGAAGGAGGTCGTCATCAATGGATGGAGCCCAAGCAAACACAATAACCCTTTTGCCAACAGCGGAATCGTGGTGGGGCTTGAACTCAGAGACTTTGAACCCTATAAAGAATACGGCCCATTGGCCGGACTGGAATTTCAAAAAACATTCGAAAGACAAGCCTGGGCATTTGGTGGTCACACCCAAGCCGCCCCTGCCCAACGGTTAACGGATTTTATGACCGGTAAGATCAGTTCGTCACTTCCTGCCTGCAGTTATCAGCCGGGCCTCCGCTCCATTGATATGCGTCAAGTTCTCGGGCCCATGATTTGCCAGGCATTACACGTAGCCTTTCAATCATTTGGCAGAAAAATGCGTGGCTACCTGACCCAGGAGGCGGTTATCGTAGGAGTCGAATCGCGCACTTCCACGGCGGTGCGCATTCCACGTGACAAAAATCATTTTCATCATCCGCAGGTCAACAATCTCATTCCCTGCGGAGAGGGTGCCGGGTACGCCGGTGGCATCATGAGCGCCGCGATGGATGGAGAACGGTGCGCCAACAGCATTCAATAGGGGTCTGTTGAAAAAAGCCACCAGCGGCGTTCGCGCCATTTTCCGGTGCTCACGTACTGGAAGTACGCTCCGCGCCGGAAACTAGCTGTGGCCTTGCTGGATGGACTTTTTTGAACCGACCCGAACCTACAATCCCCCACAAGCCGGTGGAGCTTTGTACTTTTGGCAAGCAAAATGATTCAACACGCACAATAGTACCAATTTTCAATTTATTTGCGGTCACTTAAAATAACGTCCAAATCTTATTAAATGGCCTATCGCAAACCCTATGTGATTGTCGGCGTTGATCTGGCGGGTTCCCCTCGCCGCCCGACCGGCGTTTGTCTTCTAAAAGGAATGCGCGCCAAGACGTCTGTTGCCTTCGGCGATGAGGAAATTTTAGAGATCATCCGTGAGGCCCAACCAGATCTTATCCCCATGGATGCCCCGCTGAGCCTACCGTCTGGGCGAACGACCATTCATGATCGTTCAGGAGAACACCTTCGTGAATGCGACCGTGAATTACAACGCCGCAAAATCAGATTTTTCCCTATTACGCTTGGTCCTATGCGTATATTGACCGAACGCGGATTGGCTCTCAAAACCCAAATTGAGAAGATGGGATATCGAACAGTGGAATGCTACCCTGGAGCCGCGCAGGATATTTGGGGCATTCCCCGTCAAAAGCACGATCTCCAAGGGCTGCTACACGGGCTACAAGAACTTGGCGTTAAAGGATTGACTACGACGATGACAAGTGATGAGTTAGATGCGGTTTCAGCAGCGCTGACCGGACGCTTGTTTCTTCTAGGAAAAGGAGAAATGCTTGGCGGGGAGAACGGAATTCTTATTCCTCAAAGCACATTCGGATAACTGTAGCTTAAGATTTGTTTTTTAACTCTAAAATTGACAGAGGAAAAGTTATGAGCCAATTTCGGGAATTGAAAGATTTCGAACGCCGCTTCAAAGTAATGAACCTTGAAGAATTGCGTGTCTGGAAGAAATACTGGAAAGAGCATGCCAACCAACTCGTTCCAAAAATTCGAAAGCTGGCAATGAAAAGAGTTCACGAGATTGATAAGGCAATTACGAAAAAGCTGGCAGAAAAGGGAGAATCTAAAAAAACCTAACCACACCTATTTCATCATTCATGACATTAAAGAGGAAGACTGGGAACTTTCCTGGCTGTTGACCAATAAAAAAACGACCTAAGTAGTTCCGGCTCTATTATTTTTTCTCTTCCTGGCCAATCTGAATAAGACCTGCGGCCTTCTGAGTATCTAGATCTGCGTAGAAATCTTTGCCTTCGTGGTTGATGACGGTGAAGGCTGGGAAATCTTCGACTTCGATTTTCCAGACGGCTTCCATGCCGAGATCTTCGTATTCCAGCACTTCCACCTTTTTTATACTATGTTCCGCTAGCCGTGCCGCCGGCCCGCCGATGGAACCCAGATAAAATCCGCCATACTTCCCGCAAGCTTCCCGAACCTGTTTTGAACGGTTGCCTTTAGCCAACATGACCATGCTGCCGCCTTCCGCTTGAAACTGGTCAACATACGAATCCATTCGTCCAGCAGTGGTGGGGCCAAACGACCCGGAGGCATGACCTTCGGGTTTTTTCGCAGGTCCGGCGTAATAGACAACATGATCCTTCAGGTATTGAGGGAGGCCTTCCCCAGAATCCAACCGTTCCTTGAGTCGGGCATGGGCAATATCCCGAGCCACGATAATAGGACCGGTGAGAGAGAGCCGAGTCGCCACAGGATGCTTCCGCAATTCTGCAAGAATTTCTGCCATCGGACGATTCAGGTCAATGTTCACCACCTGGCCGTCCAAATCTTTTTCTGTGATCTCAGGCAGATATTGCGCGGGATTGGTTTCAAGTTGTTCAAGAAAGACACCATCTTTCGTGATCTTGCCTAAAATTTGGCGATCTGCTGAACAGGACACGCCTAGACCGACCGGGCAGGAGGCTCCATGTCGGGGCAGACGAATCACGCGCACGTCATGAGCAAAATATTTCCCCCCAAATTGCGCGCCGATACCAGTCTCTGCACAGAGTTGAAAGATTTGTTTCTCCAGATCCAGGTCTCGAAACGCACGGCCCTGGTTGTTACCGGAAGTGGGCAGGTCATCGAGATAATGACAGCTGGCCAGTTTGACGGTTTTCAACGTGAATTCTGCGGACATGCCGCCCACAACGAATGCCAAGTGATAGGGCGGGCAGGCCGAAGTGCCTAACGTTCGAATTTTTTCCGCCACAAAAGCAAGCAGAGATTTGGGGTTCAGAAGGGCTTTGGTCTCTTGATAGAGAAAAGTTTTATTAGCCGATCCCCCTCCTTTGGCAATAAACAAAAAGTGATACTCGGAGCCAGGTTTGGCATAGAGATCGATTTGTGCGGGCAAATTATTTCCAGTGTTTTTTTCGGTATACATATCCAACGGAGCCATCTGCGAATACCGCAAATTCCGCTGATCATAGGCTTCAAAAATCCCACGGGAGAGGGCTTCGGCATCATCGCCTGACGTAAAGACTTGCTGCCCTTTGTATCCCATGGCAATGGCCGTTCCCGTATCCTGACAACCAGGTAGGACACGCCCTGCTGCAATGTTCGCATTTTTCAAGAGTTCTAATGCGACAAACCGGTCGTTGGAGGAGGCTTCGGGATCATCAAGAATCTTCGCTAATTGCTTCAGGTGACTGGATCGTAATAAATGTGTCACATCATCCATGGCTTCACGGGCCAACAATGTCAGTGCTTCAGGTTGAACTTTGAGAATTTCCTGACCGTCAAATGTCCTCATGGACACATAATCAGACGTCAGTTTGCGATAGGTGGTGGTACTTTTCGCATGTTCGAATATTTCCTGATACTGAAATTCCCCCATGAAATGACTCCTCTTTTTACGCGTATGGAAATGAACCTGGCCAACAAAGCCCTACCCTACTCGTTGTCCCTCATTTTTCGCAAGATCGCCTTACACAATGAGGGTTTTATTTCTAAAGTTCCTCATTTGCCTGAATTTGATTCCGGCTATAGAATGATAAGTATGTATCCAAGTTCATCTTTAGGGGTGAAGTCCCTTTCGCTCTTGAGTGTGAGCCTTCTCCTGCTATGTGGAAGCCTGAGCCTCTTCTGCCCGATGGTGGCGCCATCTACCGACACGGCGCCTCACGCCATGCATCATGGCATGGATAACCCTGATGAATGCTTTGAAGCTTTCGTCCCTAGCACAAGCCTCCTCGATGAACAAACCGATACCATTCTACTTACCGAGATTTCCGAAAGTATCTGTCTGGGCAACCAGGCAACGTCCGTTCATTTCACCCCCGCACCCTCCTCTTCACGAGGTGACGGACCACCTCGCTATCTTCTCCTTTCAACGTTTTTGATTTAATCCTTCCTCCACAACAGGCCGCCGCCCGGTCCTCATACTGTCCTGTTCCAATGCGCAATTGGTATTCGAGTATTCATTGTTGAAGAAACAAGAGGCACCTTATGCACAAACGTTGGTTATCCCGACCAGAACCATTGTTGACATGTATTGTCCTTTTTGTATTTTTTTCGCCGGCATCGGCTGAAACCGAGGAACACAACCGCCATGCGACATCCAGCCCTCACACCCCAGCATCGAATGCCATGGAAATGAGCAACGCTCTCGGAACGATTCATGCCCCACGAATTGAAGAAGGAAAAGTATACACCGCCCCACCCCCACTCATGGGCACACAAATGGGACACGTGCATACGGTTAATGTCCCGCCTCTTGGGCATACACTCGATGGCAACGTCAAAGTCTTCACGCTGATCGCTCAGCCCTTCATGCATGAGTTCACCGATGGACAGCCGATGGATCAATCCACCATTCCTGTGATGAATCGCTTCACAGGCAATAGTGCCCACACGCTGACGCATACCTCTCAAGAAGGGCTCGTCTGGGGATACAACGGCTCGATCCCTGGTCCGACGATTGAAGTGACCGAAGGGGACCATATTCGGGTTATCCTCATCAACGAACTGCCAGAACCAACATCGATTCACTGGCATGGCCTGGAAATTCCCAACGAGCAAGACGGAGCAGGCGGGGTCACAGAGCCACCCACACCACCCGGCGGCACTCACACCTATGAATTCACGCTCTATCAACATGGCACATTCATGTATCACACCGGCTTTAATGTGATGAAACAAGATGCCTTAGGACTCGGCGGCATGATGGTGGTCCACCCCAAAGACACCTCATCGCGACCGGATCAAGACTTCGCCATCATGCTACAAGAATGGACTTTTGCCCCCGGGAACCCTAATCCAAACATCAGTTCCATGGACTTCAACTGGTTTACCTTTAATGGGAAAGCCGCTCCCAGCATTGAATCATTGCATGTCCAACAAGGGGAACGTGTACGAATTCGATTTGGCAATCTCAGTATGCAAAGTCACCCCATTCATATTCATGGCTATTCCTGGCGAGTCGTGGGAACGGAGGGCGGTCCTATTCCGGAAGTGGGACAATGGCGAGGCTCAACCATCAATGTGCCGCCTGGCACCACACGTGACGTTGAATTTATCGCATGGAACCCAGGAACATGGCGCATGCACTGCCATCGCTTACACCATGTGATGAATGCCATGGCTGATGCACCCATGGGCATCATGCCTCATGGTGGAATGTTTACTCTCATCCATGTGAATCCAACAGATCCAGCAGCCGAATGGCGGCATCCATCCCAACAACAGAAAGGGACGCCATGAATAGGGCCCTCCTACCTTCTCTCCTGATTGGGTTATGGCTTTCCGGATGTGCCACGGTCAATGTGCAGGAAGATCTTGCCAAACTACAGGAAGAAAGTCTCTCACGGACAGGGTATCCTATCGCCTGGCAACACACACCAGAAGAGTATGCGCAAACCAAGTCTATGGTGGACGAACTCTTGAAGGATGGGGTGACGCGTGAAGAAGCTATCCGCATCAGCCTCTTGAATAACCAATCACTCCAAACCGCATTCCAATTTCTAGGCATTGCCCGTGCTGATGTCATACAAGCTGGACTCTTCACAAACCCGTCTCTGGGAGCACTGTTTCGCTTACCCACGAAAGGCGGAAATGGGACAGGAGTGGAACTCGACCTCTTATTCAGAATATCGGATCTATGGAATGTGCCGTTACAACGCAAGGTCGCGAAAATCGAGGCACTCCGGACCACCAAGAAAGTCATCCAAGAAATCCTAGACACCGCTGCTAGAGCGCGAGACACCTTTGACGAACTTCTTCTCCAAGAAGCCATGCATACATTTCTGTCAAAAAATATTTCCTTGTTTCAAACCACCATAGAGGAACTCCACGTGAGATTTCACGCTGGCTTAGTGAATGATTTGGATATTTATCTGGCAGAAAACGTCTTGTTTGAGGGACAAGTTGACCTCGCGAGAATCCAATCCAGTCTCATCACGGCACGCGCGCGGATGGCCGAAACTCTCGGGATAGACCCCCTTCAATTATCCCACATCACGATCATCGGAAATTTGGAAAAGATGCCGCTACGAACACTTTCACCAGAACAGAGCTGGGAATTTGCCGAGGAGCATCGAATTGATTTGCAGCTCAATCGCCTACAAATTTTGCAAACCCGGCGACTGTTGGATTGGCAGAAAGCCCAAATTTTTGGGGATGTGGGAATCGGAGGTAATTACACGAGAGAATTAGATAAAGAAAAGAGCCTTGGGCCTCTGTTGGTGTTACAAATTCCCATTTTTAATCAAAACCAAGGAGGGATCGCCCGAGCAGAGTTTCAATTGCAACAAGCCCAACTACAACTCATTGCCACGGAACTCTCTGCCAAACAAGAAATTCAAAGCCTGTTAGGAGAGCTTACTTTTCACGAAACCCATGCTCAACTCTATCGGGATAAAATGCTTGTTGCCCAACAAAAAGTCCTCTCCTATGTCGAACGCTTTTATTCGACCATGCAGCTCAACAGCATCTTCCTCATTGAAGCCCGTCGGAGAATTTTGGACACTCAACGAGGCTATTTCCAAGCCCTACGAGCCTACCGCCGCACCGAATCCAAACTACAAGGCGCCCTCGGAGGCCAACTTCCACAATAATTCTCCTCTTTCTTAACCATGATAAAAATCCTCACGGATAATCTTCCCGTCCTTCCAAGTCTGCACGGCCACCTGCTGCATCTTCACACGATTGCCATCTTTAAAGGTGATATCGAAGGACCATTCGACTGCGGCATGCTCACCCTCGATAATCACTCTTCCCACCTGCGCTCCATGAAACTCGTGAACATTGTCGAGAAATTGGATTTCATATTCTCGATTCACCTTTTTCCCTACCCGCTCGTCTGTGCGATTTTCGCTCATGACGACATCGTCAGCATAATACGTATCAAAGGTTTCCAGAATTTTCCCAGTTAAAATTCCGTCGATGACCGCTTGCACATGGGGCTTAATACTCATCATGCAATCTCCTTTTCCTTCAAGTGGTAATTAAAAACATAGCTCGGAATGAACGTCTCATAACTTTTCTCGTCCGTGTGGTGCCAAAAGGTCCTGGTCTGGACCCAGGGGCACGATACCTGTGGGATTAATATCATCATGGGTGATGTAGTAATGACGTTTGATGTGATCGAACTTCACGGTTTCCGCAATACCTTCTTGTTGATAAAGATCTTTGAGATACCCAAACATATTTGGGTAATCGACGATACGCCGGAGGTTGCATTTAAAATGTCCATGATAGACCGCATCAAAACGAATTAAGGTGACGAACAACCGCCAATCCGTTTCAACGATCTGTTGACCAAAGAGATATCGCCGAGTCGCCAGTCGTCGCTCTATTTGGTCCAACGCGTCAAAGACCGCTATTACGGCCTGTTCATAAGCAGGCTGCGTTGTCGCAAATCCCGCGCGATAGACACCATTATTCACAAACTCATAAATGTATGCATTAAGTTCATTAATGTCCGTCCTCAAATCCTTGGGATACAAATCGAGCGGGCTGTCAGAGAAACGTTGAAATGCCTGATTAAGCATACGCAGAATATCGTCATCGGAATTACTCACGATTTTTCTTGTTTCCCTATCCCACAAGACCGGCACGGTGACACGTGTCTGATACAGTGGATCAGTTGCTCTATATGCCTCGCTGAGGAACTGAAACCCATTGACCGGATCGGCGGAATGACCCGGTCCGTCTCGAAATGCCCATCCTCGATCATCCCGAATCGGATCAACCGCTGTCATCCCAATCACATGCTCTATGCGTTTCAACCGTCTGGCGATGATGGTCCGATGCGCCCACGGACAGGCCCATGAGACATACAGATGATAACGTCCTGCGACCGCAGGATAGGCGGAACTCCCATCATCGGTCACCCAAGCCCGGAATTGATCGTCCTGACGATCATATTCGCCCTCTTCAGTTTGTTCATGAGGAAACTGCGCCTGCGTCATGATCGAGCTTGTTCCTGCCAAATAAAGGTTCCTCGCCGGAGATCCGCTAGAGCCTGTTGAATTTCCTCCTTCGTGTTCATGACAAAGGGACCATAGCGGGCAATCGGTTCATGCAAAGGCTGCGCAGAAATCAGCAACAGCCTGATCGCCTCTTCTCCGGTCATAATCTTCACCAGATCACCATCCTCCCACACAACCAACGCCGGCTGGTCCACCCATTGCTGCGCGCCACGTTCATCCTCTGCAAAAGAGGCCTGACCTTCAAACACATAGGCAAACGCTGTGTGCCCTTGGGGAACAGGATGCGTAAAGGAAGCGCCGGCAGGAATGCGCACATCCAGGTAGGTGGGCTTGACCGAAATGCCCGTCACCGCTCCTTCGATTCCTGCTACATGTCCGGCAATCACCCGAATAGTGGTCCCATCTTCGGTAGTGATTTCCGGAATCACTTTGGATGGAATTTCTTGGTAGCGTGGCTGCGTCATCTTGAGTTTGGCCGGAAGATTCACCCACAGTTGAAATCCAGCATTTCCCTCTGGACGCACCTGCGGCATTTCCTCATGTAAAATACCCCCGCCTGCCGTCATCCATTGAACATCACCAGCTCCAATACTCCCGGCATTGCCTAACGTATCACGATGATGGACTTCACCAGTCAGCATATACGTCACCGTTTCAATGCCGCGATGAGGGTGCATGGGAAACCCGGCTTCATAGTCCTCCGCTTTTGGCGACCCAAAGTGATCAAAGAGCAAGAACGGATCGAGATAATTCAATTGTTCTCCTCCAAGACTTCGCTTCAACCGCACTCCGGCGCCTTCAACTACCGGTACCGGCTCAATGATCGTCCGTATGGCTCGTATTGTCTTCTTCATAACACTAACCTCATTCCCCAATTACAAAATGGAACTAGTTCACGAACCGCGCCTTAGGCAGAAGGAGGTTTTTCCACAAATGTAATGCCGAGATCCTGAACTTCCCGATACGGCAACAACCACACAAGTGACTCATCCTGCAGATCCCCGACTTGAATACGGTTACCCCATGGGTCGCGGAAATCACAACGAAAATCTGGATGCACCTCTAACCCATATTTGTTCGTGATTTTCTCTCGAACTTCCTGGATTTGCGCTTCATCGCGAACCATGATCCCAAAATGCTTCGTCCGATCAGGCCGCAACTCCTTCACCTCAAAGATGGCAAGGAATTGATGCTCCCCGAGCTTACACCACGCCGCACCCTCCCCACCTCGCAACATTTCAAGATGAAAAACATCTGAATAAAATTCTACGGCTTTCTGCGCATTGTCAACTTCAATCGCCACATGATTCACTCCATACACCTGAACAGCCATGTTGCCATCTCCTCCCTTCTCTTTCTTAAACGTTTCGTTCATTCATCAACTCTTGACTTTCCCATTATCATGGAAACCCTCATTTAAGAGATTCTTAAATTTTAAGAGGCTTAATGGGTGCCAGCACCGCCTTGGGATGTTCTTGCCAATCTATGGCAGGATTATCCACATACAATTCCACTTCATTGCCATCCGGATCTTTTATATACAAACTTTGGGAGACCGTATGATCACTCATGCCCAAAATCTGAATGCCTTGTTGCTCAAGTTCATGAATGGCCGAACGTAACTCGTCGAGGCTGTCTCCAATCTTAATCCCAATGTGGTACAACCCAAGTCTTACTCCGGTTGGTGGCGCCGGGGCTTCTCCCACTTCAATAAGGAGAATCTCATGATGTGTGCGTCCTGAGGTCAAGGCAACAGCTTTCCCCCCGAATGTCCGCCCTATTTCTTGGAAGCCGACCATATCCCGATAAAATGCCAGCGATCGTTCAAGATCTTTTACATACCAGACGACATGCCCTAAATAATGTGCCTGCATGGACCTTCAATCCTTCCCTTGTATTCTTGCCACACTATTTTTTCTCTAGGCTTTACTTCAGATAACCACACGTGGAGCTTCTGATGCCTACATGCTCTGAACAGTAAACCGTTTGATAGCCAAACGTTCAAACCCTATGTTTTTTTGATACCTTCGAAACACGCTTTTCCCCAGAATGCTCCTTCATTGGAACCGCACGCGTGTTTCGCATATTCTCCGCCTCATGAAAACTATCGCGGAGGTGCCCAAGTAATCGCTTGGCTACTTCGACTTCACCGGGTCTTAAGGCCTGAACAAAAAACGGTTTCATAAAATTCGCATGAGTTGGAAAAACGTGATCGAAAAGGGCTTTCCCCTTCGAGGTCAATCTTATCTTGGTGGATCGTCGATCCCCATGGACTGAACCACGCTGGAGAATTCCCTTTTTTTCTAAACGGTCAAGTACCCCTGTTAACGTCCCCTTCGTCGTCAATGTTTTTTCCGAAAGCTGTCCACAGGTTAGTCCATCCGTCCCTTCTAGTTCGGCAATCACATCAAACTGCCCCGGCGTGAGTCCCAAAGACTGAATATGTCGATTGCCAACCCGAAAAAATGCGAGATAGGCCTCAACCAACGGTCGCAAAAGGCTTAAATAGGGATCATCCTGGTAATCACGTATGGGCATTGTCATTCTTTCATTGATGGACGGTCTGTCATTTTATTACTAATCAGTATAATACTAATTAGTATTATTTGCAACTTAATTGCCTGAAGACTAAATAACAAGAGTCACTCCCCATTCTAAACATCATCTGTCCATAGCATCCTTTTGCCGACGCCAGCCCTGAAGGCATTCCGCAGACCCTGTAGGCTGCTTCCTTCATCACGCTATTATTTTTGTCAGACCATTCCATCCCTAACTAGCTATTTCATAAGAGTTTTTTCCTCATTTTCACTCCTGGAATACCCCTTGCATTTCCCCTTGCTATTTGGAGCTTTCCCCATTCAACTGCAGGGATTAGTCGCTATACACGCAATGAAAATAAGTTTGTTCCTGGGTGTGCTGAGTGTCGCACCGCTACTTTCTGTTCTAGGCGGTGAATCGATAAAAGAACTTCCTGGGCAGGCCATAGAAACCACTACCGGCTCATTAAGTCCTACACCCTGAAAGGAAAGCTTTTGAATGTCGAAGGGGAATTGGGGGTGATGGAGGAGATGTCAGGCAATCAACACCGAATTCATCTGGGAGCCGAAACCACTTTACTCCAAGCTCCCAAGCAACCCGGAGATTCGATTCATGCCGTCATCAACCAGGATGGTCATGCGCGTATCATTCGATAATTGATACATCCACGGCGGAGGGACTGGTCTTAAGGAAGCTATGATTCCGACCGCACCCGGGATCTGGTTTCCCATCAGCCACCTTCCCAATGGTCCCTCCGCCACCATTTTTTTGAAAGGCTCTCACAGAGGACATGAGTACCATGGATATTTTCAGTCTCACTCAACCATCCACTTCCGCCACGAGTACCGCCCTTCGTCCTGAAAAAATTTTAGTGGTTGATGATGACAAACTGCATCGCTCCTGCCTCAAAGAATTTCTTGAACGACGCGGCTATGTCTGTGTGGAGGCGCAAAACGGTGCGAAGGGACTTGAGGTGTTGCGAGACCAATCCATCTCGATCATTATTACCGACAACAACATGCCTGAAATGGATGGGTTAACGTTTATTGAAGAGGTGAAACAGGAATTTCCTCACGAATTCCTACCTATTTTTCTTATGACGGCGGAGGCCTCTAATTCTGTCCGCCTTCGCGCCTTTAAAAATGGGGTCTACCGCGTATTCGAAAAGCCTCTAGATTTCCAAGAAATATGTTATGCCGTTGATTGGGTAGCCAAATTCGACCTTCATCCACCCTTGCCCAAAAGATCTTCGGCCTTATTAAACGAGTCAGTTGAAAAAATCCGCTAGCGTCCTCTCGCCAGCTTTCTGTGCGCACGTCTTCCCAGTACGCTCCAGGAATTAAACTGAGTGTGACCTCTCTGGACCTACTTTTTAACCGACTCAAGGCCATCGATGACCGGCACTCTCCTAACTTTATAGGACCTTTGATATCCTCACTCAACAATCCCGAACTCTGCAATCGTACTTGTGCCCTAACCCTCGGCAAATGGAACAACGTCCCTGTTCTGCCCTAGAACACATCCAGGGTTAAATCATTGGGAAAAAGCTCAGTGGAAATCAGACGGGATATTGAGCAGCAGGGATGATTACAGCTTAAACATCTGCCTCAGATGAGAGTGTGGAATTCCCTAACACATCTTGCAACGTCTTCGCGAGCAAAGCTCCATTCACCGGTTTCATAAGAAATCCTTTAAGGCCAAGTTGCTTGGCCTTTTCTTCGGACATTATGTGACTAAATCCTGTACAGAGTACAATAGCCGTATCGGGACGAATATCGAGTAGCACTTTGGCAAACGCTTCCCCACTCATCGTCGGCATGGTTTGATCGGTTATCACAATATCAAATTGATCCGGTTGGCCACGAAACAACTCGATAGCCTCATGTGGGTTGGACTTGGCCACCACCATATAACCCAAATGTGTCAACACCTGCTCCCCCCAACGTGCCAATACCTCCTCATCATCCACAAATAACACCTTCCCCCTCCCTTGAGGCCAGTCCAGTACCCTGGGACTCTGAGCAGAGAGCACAACATCCAATCGCGGCAATAAAATGGTAAAGGTCGTACCCTGGCCGAGTACACTGGATACGCCGATATGCCCACCATGGCCAGCAATAATGCCATGCACCACGGCCAAGCCTAACCCTGTCCCTTCCCCTAAGGCCTTTGTGGTGAAAAATGGTTCAAAAATCCGCTTCAACACCTCATCAGACATTCCCTGCCCCGTATCCTGAATCGAAAGTTGCACGTAGGTACCAGGGTTCAACTCAGCATATGCTTGACTTGCGCCTTCCATCACCTCGGTTGAACCCACGGTTAGGCTCAGTGCGCCACCACGTTCCCGCATCGCCTGCTCCGCATTGGCACACAAATTCATGATGACCTGATGTAATTGTGTGGCATCCGCAAATACGACCGCCGACTCAGTGGTCGCAGCAGATCGTATCTCAATCGTAGCCGGAAGCGTCGCCCGCACCATGCGAAGCGCTTCTTCCATAATCAGATTTAAATCGACGGCCTCACGTTCATGATCCGAACGCCGGCTAAACGCCAAAATTTGCTTCACAAGTTCTTTCGCCCGTTGGCCTGCTGTTATCACCTCCCCTAAATAGGACGTTAACTTCGACTCTTTACTGGCCTGGGTCAACGCCAGCTCCGAGTAGCCGAGAATCGCCCCCAAAATATTATTAAAATCATGGGCAATACCTCCGGCCAATGTTCCAATCGCCTCCATCTTCTGAACTTGGAGAAGCTTCTGATCTCTCTCTCGCAGAGCTATTTCCATTTGTTTGCGTTCAGTGACATCCCGCATAAAATAATGGTAATGACCTGCCTCTTGCGTCTGATTAATTTTCCTCGCCATCACCACTTTTTTATAAAATTCTGACCCGTCTTTTCTCAACGCCCTCGCCTCAAATTCTCCAAAACCTGTCGATTGCATCATGTCAAATGAAGACAATGCCATCTGGTGATCTTCCGGATGGACAGTAATTTCCCAGGATTGTCCAAGAAGGTCAGCTGCGGAATAGCCAAGTAATGCGGCGTAGGCCTCATTCACCTGAAGATATCGTCCGCTATGGTCCATAAGGGCAATACCCGGCATTGAATGCGTGAGGGCCATATTCATTTCCTGCAACGCATTTTCTGCTTCTTTACGCTCGGTGATATCACGAGAGACCACCACACCGCGCACCTCTCCCAAAGCCGTGGAAAAAGCACGGCCAGTACTTTCAAACCAACGATACCCTCCGTCCTGATGTCGATACCGATAAGTAGCCCGACCTGCCCCTAACGACTGCATGCCCTTCGTAAATTCGTTGACGACCATGTCCAGATCATCGGGATGAACCAACGAAAAAATATTGGTTCCACGTATGGTCTGAGGCAGGTAACCTAAGACCTCTTTAAAATTCGGACTGGCATATAAAAATGTCCCAGCCGCATCCACTTCAGAAATGAGATCATAGGCATTTTCCATGATAGCGCGATAACGCTTTTCCCGCTCTTGGATCGTCAGCTCTGCTGCCTTGCGAAAGGTAATATCCCGCGCAATGCAAAACAGCCCGGCCAAGCCTTCTTCCGTCTGATGAAAAACTTCTTTGGTCACCAGAAATGTGCGAGAAACCACGCCGGCATTTTCCACATCTATTTCAAACGATTGGGAGGTGTTCCCACAGAGTACCTCCTGATCATTTTTCGTAAAAAGAGGATGCGTTCCCTTGGGGAACAACTCCTGGTCCTTCTTGCCGATCACATCTGCAATGTGAAGACCGAGCAAGGTGGCGCCAGTGGAATTGATTAATAAGTACCGCCCTTCATGATCTTTCACAAAAATAATATCACTCGTTCCTTCAACCACGGTGGTTAAAAGGGCATGTTCCTTCTTCAGCGCATCTTCGGCTGCTTTTTGTGCAGTAATATCACGAATAGTTCCGCCACCCCGAACGAATGTTCCCTGAGCGTCATAAATCGCCTGGCCTTTCCCTTTAAACCATCGATATTCACCCTGTTTGGTCTTGAGTCGTGATTCCACGTCATACGGCACCTGATGCTCAATATGGTCTCTCAAAGCTTGAAAGACTCGTTGACGATCATCGGGGTGAATTCGGGAAGCCCACGATTCCAAAACCGGAGGGAATTCCTTCTCTCCAAAACCCAACAACGCTTTAAATTGAGAAGAATACCAAGCGGGAGTCTCCGGAGAATCCCAGGGCTGCCCAGGGAGGGCGCGCCCCTCCCACAATCCCTCCTGAGAACCCATTGTCGCCATCTCGAAACGATCAAGCTGCTCACGCAATATCGCAATCATTTGTTGCGCATCCGCAAGGGCTTCGCGAAGACCATCCTTCGTCGGCACTGCCTCAATCACATCCAATTTCCCAGCAGGGCTGACTTTTTTGATAGGAGGTTTCCCCACTACTTCCTGGGCTATCCGTTCGGTAACCTCAAACACCATTCCTTCATAGCCTTCAATATCCCCCCGATTATTCCGAACCGCTCGCGCATGCTCTTCAACCCACACATGGCCCTTTGGATTCCGTTTGGCTTGCCACGCAAACGGTCCAACATGTTCCTGCTGCTGAAACCGTTTACGCCAGATATTGCGTCTTGCCGGATGAACGTATAATTGCTTTCTGATATCGGTCACACATTCCATCATTTCTTCGGGAGAGGCATACCCGAAAATTCGAGCCAGTGCCATATTCGCCATCACCAGCTTCCCCTCAACCGTGCTGCGGTATATCCCCACGACAGCTTGATTGAGGAATTGCCCTAAGCCCTCTTCCATAGGAGAATTCGAAGAAATCACTGGAATATCCGAAGAACGAAGAGAGAGTCGCAAATCTCCAATGAGTTTATTGATAATTTCTTTTTGTTGCGATGAAGAGATATTCATGGGATTTTTAGCATCCATGAAAGCTGCACTTGCGTAAGATGAAGAATCCTGCGGGGAGGTGTGCCACGTGCGTATACACGCACAATGAAATATCTACAAACTTATGTCAAGAGGAACCGCTCAGATCCGGCCCGATTCCCCAATGGTGCAAGCTGCCAATGGCACCCATTTCTTGGATATCAATACGTGATGTAATTTTGATACCTGGAAAACACCATGGTAGACTTCAGCCCAATTTTTTCTTCTAGTCCAAGGATATCTGCTTCTATGAAAATACCCGTTCTCACCATTGCTGGCTCGGATCCAAGCGGAGGCGCGGGGATTCAGGCCGATCTCAAAGCTCTTTCCGCCAATGGCGTCTATGGAATGTCGGTTCTGACATCCATCACCGCACAAAACACTCGTGGGGTTTCATCAGTCTTTCACCTCCCCACGTCTATCATTAAGGCCCAACTTGAGGCAATTTTCTCAGACATTCCCGTTAACACCATCAAAACAGGCATGTTGGCCACAACAGAAATCGTCACCGTTGTGAGTCAGGCACTCGCCACCAAAAATATTGATTACCTAATCCTCGATCCGGTTATGGTCGCAAAAGGGGGGCATGTCCTCCTGGAAGAAGACGCGATTGCGACTTTGAAAACCACCCTTTTCCCGCAGGCTTTTCTCGTCACACCGAATATCTATGAGGCTCAAATCTTGTCCGGCACGACCATTCAAACGATGGCTGATGCCCGGGCTGCGGCAAAAATTATTTATCACTTGGGCTGCCGCAATGTGTTGATTAAAGGTGGGCACTTCGCCGAACAGCCAGGAACGGACCTTCTCTACGACGGCCGATTTTTCCGAATGTACAAAGGAGAATTTTTCCAGACGCAAAATACCCATGGCACCGGATGCACGTTCGCTTCAGCCATTGCGGCCTACCTGGCAAAAGGACACGCGATCGCCGACGCCATCGAAGCTGCCAAAACCTATATCACCCAGGCCATTCGCCACAGCATTCCCCTCGGCAAAGGGCATGGACCAACAGATCATTTTTATTTTCTTCAGGCCTAGCCATTGATGCATACCGCCATTCAGAAAAATGATGACCGCATTCATGAAACATCTGTCACATTTCCGGATGCCTCAGGCTTCTCCACACCAGCCATCCTAGCAGAACCGTCTGCCTCGACATGCCGGTGCGTCATTCTCTGTCATGGCTTCCTATCTGACAAACAGAGTCGCACGAATCGGCGACTGACGGAACTCTTGGTTCCACAGGGCATCGCCACCGTTCGATTCGATTGGTATGGCATGGGAGAATCACGGCAACATTTCCCCCACCTGACCCTCAAACATTGCCTCAACCAACTGGAGGCCGTGTTTCAACTGGTCCAGCAACGGGGAATGTCTCATCTTGGGCTGGTGGGGTCCAGCTTTGGGGGATTATTGGCTATTCTTACAGCCCCGCATCAACCCGCTCTTCAGGCCTTGGGACTGAAATGCCCCGTTGTGGATTTCCCAGAAGTTCTTCGTATGGAATTCGGGCCGGATGCCATGGCACATTGGAAGTCCTCGAACCATATCCCCAATATAATTGGAGATGGCTCTCCGGTGCCCTTACAGTATGATTTTTATGAAGAATGCCTTACCTATGATGCCTATGCCGCACTCTCTCACATTCGAGCTCCCACCTTGGTGGTTCATGGCGATCAAGACGAACTCATTCCTCGGCCTCAGATCGACCGCTTACTCACGACACTGACGGCGACTAAACAATTGACGCTGATGTCGGGAGCCGATCACCAATTTGGACGACCGGAAGATTTTCGCCTGATGACGACTCATCTCGCGGAGTGGATGATGAACCATTTGACGAGGCCCTGATGACTGGAACAGAAACAAGCTGCCCTCCTAATCCCGACCAGGTGGAATTCACCGAAAACCGATTAGAAGTGTTTCGTGTACTCTATCCGCTTTTTAAGAAGGAAGTCTTCCAACGACGCGAACACATGATGCGCCTTACCACCTTTGCCACCGCTATGTTGTTATCGATACAGATAGTCCTGTCTATCCTGCCGCCGACGCCTGCACCGACTTCTCCCATTTCCTGGTTCTCCCTTTCTAGTGTCGCCATATTCTCCAGTCTCTTTGCCTATTTAATTCTCCAACAGGCCGATCGACATCGGATGGCCAAACAGCAAGTCATTTCATTAGAACAATCGTTGGGGTTCTATCACCAAGGATGGCATCTCAGCGGAGAATCGTTATTCCCAAACAATTGGCAGACCGATTGGGCTGCAGATCGAAGCGTCGCGCTGTATCTCGCCATCCTGGCAACCCTCACGATCCTTGTCATCTGTGGCATACTGGTGCGAAGTGGAATAACCATATGATATCGCATGATGCACACCCTCCCGACTTACAAGGATTCAACCTATGTTAAAGCCCTATCGCGGCGTCGCGCCCATTGTGGCGGCCAATGCCTTCATTGAAGACACCGCAGTTGTCATCGGAGATGTCGTCATTGGCTCAGATTCCAGCGTCTGGTTTCACGCCGTCATCCGGGGAGATGTGCATTTCATACGCATTGGCCATCGAACCAATATTCAAGACCTCTCGCTCTTGCATGTGACACACGATACATATCCACTCACGCTGGGGGATGACATTACCATTGGACATCGGGTCACGCTGCATGGCTGTACCATCCGTGACCGCGTACTGGTTGGTATGGGCGCAATTATCATGGACGGCGCTGTGGTCGAGGAAGATTGCATTATCGGAGCGGGCAGCCTGGTCACCGAACGTACGCTAATCCCCCCCAAAAGCCTCGTCATCGGATCGCCTGCTAAGGTGAAACGCACCCTGACTGATGGCGAATTAGCCTGGATCAAGGAATCAGCCAGCAATTATTCCCGCTACGCCCAGTATTATCTCGCAGACCAACAAGGACCCTAAGGAGTAAGAAGGTTGGTCCGGAACAATTTCCTCAGGTTATAAGGCCAATCCATCTACGGAACTGTTGAATAATAAAGATATCAAAAACCATATTTCCCCAATACGGCCTCTGCCACCAGAGCCGATGGGCGGTTCAAAAAAGTTCGTTCAGCAAGGCCACAGCCATTTTTATGCGCGGAGCGTATGAAGAATGCGTGAGCACAGAAAAATGGCGAGAACGCCACTGACAGCTTTTTTCAACAGCCCATCTACACGAGCTTACCCACTTTGACCACACCTCTCGCCTCCCTCCAACAATACCCCTTGGTGATTCTCGGGGCAGGCTATACCGGGCATCGTATCTATCAGCAGGCCCTGGACAGAGGCTGGCGTGTTTTTGCCACCAGTCGTCAACCGCGCATTCATTTGGAAGCCATTCCATCCGAACATCAATTACACTTTGATCTGACCCATCCCGAAACCTGGCCACACATTCCCCAACCCGCTCATCTCATCTGGTGTTTCCCTGCCGTTCCCCTAGGCCTTGTCAAATTATTCCTCGCGACACGTCCGCAGAGAATCGGCCGCCTTCTTGTCCTAGGAAGTACCTCGGCTTACACACTAAACCGATACCCCATTACTGAGGAAGCTCCACTCAAGACCCATCTCCCTCGGGTCCAGGCAGAAGAATACCTTCGGATCGGTTACGGAGCCGTTATTATCCGACTAGCCGGACTCTACGGACCAGGACGCCATGTGTTGGATTGGATACGGAAAGGCAAAATCCAGAACACGAAGAAATGGGTCAACCTTCTACATGTGGAGGACGCGGCAGGAATTTGTCTTCAGGCACTTGAACGAGCTTCTGACGGTCGCACATATCTTGCAAGCGATGGGCACCCGCGAACCTGGGATGAGATATGCACCATGGCCTCTTCAAAGTGGCGTGTCCCCATTCCAGCTTCTATCTCGCCACCCCACGAGGGGAAACAGGTGTCCATTCACAAACTGCGTACCGAACTACAGTACACCTTCCGTTTTCCCGATTTATTCCAAGCCCTGGATCACATTGAAAATAGCCATGCATAGCGTTTACGAATTACCGGAATATGGCTACCAGAGAATACACGACTAGCCCATTATTCATCGCATGGGCACAGATGCCAGGAATGAGACTTCCCGTTCGTTCATAAGCCCAGGCCCAAAGAAGCCCGCTCCAGAACACCGTCAGAAACGCCACAAAGCCATACCCGTGGGCCAATGCAAATATCAATGCACTTCCGACAATCGAAGTTGGAACCGTGCATCTGGCTCTCAAGGTGGTGTACAACATTCCACGGAAAATAATTTCTTCAAATATTGGTGCTAATAGAACGACCTCAAATCCAATCTTCCACAGGTCTTCCTGACTCCCCCACACCAGTTGAGGGAGGAACCAGTCCCTCCAATTGACCGACAACTCAACGGCCTCACCTCCAAGGACAATACAGAGATCACCTAGAAGCCCTAGCGTCAGAACACTCACTAACACAGGCAGAAAAGATCTTCGTCCCGGGAAAGGCCGTTGGAAACCCAAGACCGCAAAAAACGATGATCCTTGTAATCGACCTAATAACAGGGCAGCAAGAACCACCGTGGGGACATAGAGAAACAGCGAGCCATAATTTTCCAGAATCGTATCTCCACCCGGTACAAATACCATACCTCCAATGAGCAGAATCGTGATCGCTCCTCCCCGAACGAGAACGGCAAACCCTTCGCCAAATGACCACGGCGACTGCCGAAAATCATCCCTCTCTTGAGAGCTCGCTCGACTAGTTCGCCAATACCTTGCTGCTAGGTAAAGGAACACCAACACACCTAGCCCGACCACAGAGCATTCGAGCACCAACAGTAGACGGGCATGCCACAACTGAGGATCCGTGAATCGGACAAGTTGATTCCGCACATGTTCCGCAAAAACTACATCATGACTCTGTCGAGCGAACTTCTCTGCGACGTGAAAATAAAACCAATTGGCCGGGACTTCTTCGGCCAATCGCGATTGCAAGGCCTGATCGTGTGGAGAAGAATGTTCAGGCTGAAAATACGTGCGATTTATTATTTCCCGAAAGAAACCGGCAATCTCTTCCTCTTCATCCGTCGGATAAACAGCCCGTTGCATGACATCAACAGGCAATCCCCCCTCGGCCTGTAAAACCCCGAGGTAGAACCAATCTAATGGCGAGGAAAAATCGTCAAGTGCTTCAACATACCACCCTCGAATTTCATCCAAGGTATCTGCCGACTGCCCCCACACCCGATACAACATTTGTTCGAAGGTCGATACGTCTTGTAACCGAGATTCCAACCCTAACAACCGACTTGCGACTCGCTCAAGATCACGACTCACCGTTGCCGATTCAAGAATAGTCTCGTCGGTCAGAGTTCCCCATAAAACAAGGCCCAAGCCAGACAGACAGAGCAGGAGACAACTCACCGTCACAATTGGGGAAAATCTCCCTTTGTTCGAAGAAACCTGCCCTGTATGAGGTTCGCGTATTTCTGGATCAAGTGGCATGAATTCTACTTTTTCGTCTCGTTACTCAATGATACAAATGCAACATTTTTCTGCCACAAAATCTATGAACAGTGGTGGAGTATTTTTACGAAAAATTGTGAGCGTTGTGGTTTCTCTTACGATGTTGAGCCGCAATCGAGTAATGGAATGACGAGACGCTTCAAGCCCATACCATAAACTAACGTCGATTCATCGTGAACCTTGGTTATGACTCACGGATGCGATCTGAGGCGTGAATGACTTTCAAACGAAACAAGAGATTAAGATGAAAAAATGATGGGCACACCAGTTTGATAAGAAAGAACGATTTATGATGGCTTAAGGAAACCCCAGAGAAGTATCCCTATGCCCAGAGGCCAGAGATAATACGAAAACAGATAAAAATGATTCTGACGGACCAACCGCAAAATGACTCCAATCGACCAATAGCCGACAAGGGCCGCGACTCCCATCCCCAACACATAGACACCAATATCGTCATGATCCTGCCCAACTACCTTAATGATTTCTAACAGCGTGGCACCTACAATCGCCGGGATAGAAATTAACAAAGAAAAACGGGCCGCCAGTTCACGGTCTAAGCCAAGTACCATACCGCCAGCAATCGTGGAGCCTGACCGAGAAATTCCTGGAAGAACTGCCACGCCCTGAATGAGACCAATGAACAACGCGTCCCAAGGCCTCATGTCCTTGGCCGTCCTGGCCGCTGGGCCTCCTCGCGCCATCCACAAAATACCTCCCGTAACAAGGAACATTACCGCCACTAATGATGGGGTGGCCAATTTTTCGAATCCAAAAGCTTGCACACCTAACCCCAGCATGGCCGTAGGCACCGAGGCCAAGATTACATAATGAATCGTCTGACGTTCGCATCCCTGAAATACACTCCCCGCTTCGGTGGGCAACCCCACATACCCTTTCGCCAGCGTCAGCAGGTCCTGCCAAAAGTACAGAAGAATGGCCGTGACTGTCGCCATATGCAACATGACGTCATAGAGCAAATTCTTCTCGCTGAAGTGTCCGAACCAATGTTGTGCCACGACTAAATGCCCGGAAGAGGAGACGGGGAGAAATTCGGTAAGGCCTTGGATGACAGCTAAGACAACTGCTTCAACGTATCCCATAGGTTAGGAAAAGTTCCAATTCCTTGTCACGATGACACACCTGCGAATCATGAATCCAGGCCCTTCCATTGCGCAGCAAAATCCCGGACCCCAACTTCCCAAGGAGGTAAAGTGATGGATGGATCCTGCAACGAGGTCAAGACCGAATAAGCAGGACGTGGAGCGGGTAATGGATATTCAGTAGTTGAAATAGGCCTTATGGGAGTGTGGATTCCACATGCATGATAAAGGGCTTTCGTGAAATCATACCAATTCGTGCCCCCGGATCCCGCCAGGTGATACGTCCCATAGGCATCTGTTTCAAGCAGGCGAGACACCGCCCGGGCAAGATGTGGGGCGAACGTTGGAGAGCCGGCCTGATCATTCACGACCCTGACTTGTTCTTGACGCGACAAACGCAAGATCGTCAAAGGAAAATTTTTTCCAACAGCATGATAGAGCCATGCCGTTCGCACAATAAAGTGTCTCGGATTTCTAAATTGCACTTCTTTTTCCCCGGCCAATTTACTCTGTCCATAGACCGATAAGGGGTGAGGCTGATCAAATTCATGGTAGGGTCGAGATTGCCGTCCATCAAACACGTAGTCGGTTGAAAAATGCATGAGGGGAATATTCAATTCATGAGTTGCCAAGGCGATATTTTTCGGGCCCACGGTATTTCCACGATACGCCGACTCATAGTCAGTTTCGGCTTGATCGACCTGCGTGAATGCCGCCGCATTCAACACCACATCCGGGCGTATGTTCCCCAAGGCTTTTCGAACAGCTTCAAGCTCACAAATATCCAAATCTTGAATATCCCATGCAATGACCTCGTAGTCTGAGAATTGCGCCTGTAGCGCCTGACCTAATTGCCCCTGTGCGCCTGTGATCAACACCTTTCGACATGTCATGGCTGAAACTCTGGAAGTTGGTCCCACAATTTCTGCAAGGATTGTCCGGCGGCATCTTTTTTAGAAAGAATGGGAGATTCCACCGGCCATCGTATGCCAACTTGTGGATCATTCCAAATCAAGGCAATCTCATCCCCCGGGGTATAAACATCGGTACATTTGTACTCCACTTCCGCCATCTCTGAAAGGACGCAGAACCCATGGGCAAATCCTGGGGGAATATAGATCTGTTTAAAATTCTCTCCCGACAACATCACGCTTTCCCAATGCCCAAAAGTTGCCGATCCTCGACGGATATCCACGGCCACATCAAAGATTTCCCCTTTCACCACTCTCACTAATTTCCCTTGAGGCCGAGATATCTGTGCATGCAAACCACGGAGCGTTCGACAAACGGACGAAGAATGATTATCTTGAACAAATGATACAGAAATTCCTCGATCTTGATATTTTGGGGCATGGTATGTTTCCAAAAACCACCCACGTTCGTCACGGAAGACATCCGGTTCAATAATGAGCACACCGGGAAGCTTGGTCGTTAAACAATTCATAGAGCCTTACTGGTTTTGACTCTTCACCATAGACAATAAGTATTGTCCATAACCATTGTCTTTCATCCGTGTTGCCAACCTCACCACATCCTCCGCTTGAATATAGCCCCTGGAATAGGCGATCTCTTCCGGACACGCCACCATTAATCCTTGTCGCTCCTGTAACACCTGGATATACTGTGCCGCTTGCATCAGAGATTCATGAGTTCCCGTATCCAGCCAGGCAATCCCCCGACTAAGCACCTGCACATGGAGCGACGCCATTTTTAAATAAGCTCGATTGACATCCGTAATTTCTAACTCCCCTCTCGTCGAGGGTGTGAGGGAAGCCGCGATGTCCACAACCTGATTGTCATAAAAATACAAACCCGTGACCGCAAACCGCGATTGGGGATGAACAGGCTTCTCTTCCAAACTCGTGGCCTGCTTCTGAGCATTAAACGTCACAACGCCGTATCGCTCCGGATCACGAACTTGATAGGCAAACACATGAGCACCATCAACCTGGTGCGCAGCATCCTGCAAGAATCCCGATAATCCATGCCCGTAAAAAATATTATCCCCGAGGATAAGCGCCACGCGATCTGAACCAATAAATTCCCGACCAATGACGAATGCTTGCGCGATTCCATCAGGCTGTGGCTGAACCGCGTAGTGAATGTTTAACCCCAGATGACTGCCATCGCCAAGCAACCGTACAAATCCCTCTTGTTCATGAGGAGTGGTAATGACCAATATTTCCTGGATACCGGCCAGCATGAGGGTCGATAGCGGATAGTAAATCATGGGCTTATCAAAAACCGGCACCAGCTGTTTGCTCACCGCGTGGGTAAGCGGGTACAGCCGGGTACCCGACCCACCTGCTAAAATAATGCCTTTTAATCCACCCATACGCCGTTCCCAGATTTCTTCATGTCCTCAAACGGTTTCGATCAACTCGTTCACATCACCTCATGAGCATCAGCATCCGACAACCCCAGTCGCTCCCCCTGATAGGACTGCTTCGTCACCACTTCACACCATGACCGATGGTCCAGGTACCACTGAATCGTCCGTCGCAAACCCTCTTCAAACGTATGACGAGGCTGCCATCCTAACGTCGTGTGCATTTTTGTCGGATCGATCGCATAGCGAAAATCATGTCCGGGACGATCCGTCACAAATATTTTGAGATCTGAATACCGAGCGATGCCTCGCTTTACCAAAACAGGATTGGATGAACAAGGGAAACATTCATCGAGAATGCGGCAAATGGCATCCACGACCTCAATATTTGAGCGCTCGGATTCTCCACCCAAATTATATTTTTCACCGGGCACCCCATGGTGAAGAATCTGTAACAGGCCCTCGCAATGATCCTCGACAAACAACCAATCTCGAATATTCTGCCCGTCCCCGTATATCGGAAGCGGTTTACCTTCCAAAGCATTCAATACCATGAGGGGAATAAGTTTCTCCGGAAATTGATACGGGCCAAAATTGTTGGAGCAATTCGTAATAATCGTGGGAACCCCATAGGTATGAAAATACGCCCGGACAAGATGATCGGCTCCGGCCTTCGAAGCCGCATAGGGGGAATTAGGCGCATAGGGCGTCTCTTCTGTGAAGACACCGGTGGCCCCCAGTGTCCCATAGACTTCATCTGTGGAAACATGTAGGAATCTAAAACCGGCTTGTTGGTCAGCCTTACCTTGCTTTAGAAATCTCCGAACTGTATCAAGCAGCACGAGGGTTCCAGTGACGTTTGTACGAATAAACGGGTAGGGATCATCGATAGAACGATCCACATGCGATTCAGCGGCAAAATTGACGACCCATTTGGGGCGGCTGGCCGCAACCACCTTGTCGATTTCTGATTCATTGGCAATATCAGCCTGAACAAATGTCAGCCGGGGATTGCTCCAGAGATCTTCCAAATTTTCTTTATGGCCGGCATATGTTAATTTATCAACCACAACGACATGGGCGTTGGTCTTTGCCAAGACCATTCGGACAAAATTGGCGCCGATAAATCCGGCACCACCTGTCACAATCATCGTATCCATAGAAAACTTCTCTTCCAGAAAAAGAGATCAACCTTGGGAATTAGTGCTAGCAGGAAATTAACAAGGAGAATGGTGGGTGGTCGTTCAAACAAAGATTATTCCACTGTCACACTCTTAGCCAGGTTTCTTGGTCGATCAACATCCAAACCACGAAGAACCGCGATATGATGAGCTAGGAGTTGTAATCCCACCGTGAAAAGAATAGGCGTGAGCAGTGGATGGACATTCGGAATAGCAAACACATGATCGGCCACTTGATCCAAAGCGTGATCCCCTTCTGAAACAAAGGCAATAACCGGAGCATTTCTCGCCCGCACTTCCATCAGATTATTGACTGATTTTTCATACAATCGATCTTTTGGGGAGAGGACGACCACGGGCATATCACTATCAATTAAGGCAATGGGACCATGCTTCATTTCCCCTGCCGCGTATCCTTCGGCATGTATATAGGAGATCTCTTTGAGCTTCAGCGCTCCCTCTAATGCAATGGGATAATTTATCCCGCGGCCTAAAAACAAAAAGTTTCGCTTCTGCGCATAATGACTGGCCATTGTCTCAATGTCTTTTTCTTGCTTAAGAATATGTTCGACATGGCCTGGGAGCATCAGGAAATGATCTAACCACCAGCGACCTTCCTCAGGGCTCAATTTTCCGTACACCCGTCCCACGTGTAATGCCAGCAAATACAGCGCGACCACCTGCCCTGTGAAAGCCTTGGTTGACGCCACGCTAATCTCCGGGCCACACCGCGTATAGATCACTCCGTCTGCTTCACGAGCTAACGTACTGCCAACCGCATTCACGATGGCCAAAATCCGTGCACCTCGGCGTTTGGCTTCTCTCGCCGCCGCCAAGGTGTCAGCCGTTTCACCTGATTGCGAAATAGCAATGAACACATCTCCCGGTTGAATCATGGGCTCGCGATACCGAAATTCCGAACCAATGTCGACTTGAATCGGCCGTCTGACCATCTCTTCGAAAAGATATTTTCCAACTAATCCCGAATGCCAAGACGTTCCACAGGCCACAATCCAAAATCGTCGTGCCTTCAAAAGCTCATCGTTCGACATGTCCAAGTCAGGAAGGTCGGCCTCTCCCGTTTCGTAATTAAAACGACCACGGAGCGTATCCATAATGACTTGTGGCTGTTCATGAATTTCTTTCATCATGAAATCAGGATAGCCGCCTTTTTCTGCCGCTTTAGCATCCCAGTAAATTGTTTCAACTTGCAGGGTCTTGGGCTGACCATCAGAACCCCAAACCTTGATCTCCGATTCTTGCAAAATACCGATATCCCCATCCTCCAAAAACACCACTTCTCGAGTATGAGCCAACAGTGGAGTCACATCAGAGGCTAAAAAGGCTCCCGTTCCATTTAATCCCACAACCAGAGGACATCCAGAACGACTCACGACAATCCGTCCTGGTTCGGCGAGAGACATGACGGCAATGGCATAACTCCCGTGTAATTCATGAGATACCTGACGAACGGCCTCATCCAATCGACTTCCTCGTTTCATGGCGGAAGACAATAAATGGGCGATAACCTCTGTATCGGTTTCAGACTCAAACCGGTGTCCCTCAGATTCTAATTGATGCCGTAACGTCATGAAATTTTCGATAATACCGTTATGAACCAGGACCACATCTCCCACACGATGAGGATGTGCATTTTGCTCAGACGGCCGACCATGTGTCGCCCACCGCGTGTGTCCAATACCCGTACACCCTTCAACCGAGCCCTGCTGGATATTTGTCTCTAAATTGATCAGCTTCCCGACGCTCCGCCGAATCTCGAGGTTGCCATTATGTTGAATGGCAATGCCGGCTGAGTCATACCCACGATACTCCAGGCCCCGTAACCCTTCGATCAAAAGTGGCGCCGCCGATTCTCGCCCGACATATCCGACAATTCCACACATGGAATTCGCGTCCTTATCTTTTTTTACGTTGCTAGAAATTGACTTTTGATACTTGATATTTCGGCGTGTTCATGAAGAAACTTAAGGCCCAATACACACAAATCCACCACAGTTTAGGAGGAACGAGAAGAATGTTTAAGACGATGGTTCGTCCTGCTGAATGACTGGTCCAGTTGAAGGTTTCTCTTCTGCCTGGTTATGTTGACCGTTGACTTGAAGACCCGAAGGATCCAAGAAGGCTCGCCGACGAGCGGCTGTCCCCTCTCGATTAATTTGCGATACTCGAGAGATACCCAATGCGTCCGCGGGAACATTTTCAGTGACGGTCGTCCCGGCAGCAATCAAAGCCCCATTGCCAATCGTGACAGGAGCGATCAACTGAACGTCACTTCCTATAAACACATTATCCTCAATAATGGTACGGGATTTTCGATACCCATCATAATTACACGTAATCGTTCCAGCGCCTACATTGACATTCCGCCCAATCCATGTATCCCCGAGATAGCTGAGATGATTCACCTTAGAGGCTTCTCCTACTTCCGTTTTTTTCAGTTCCACAAAATTACCGACCTTGGCTTTTCGATGAATCACACTCCCCGGCCTCAGGTGGGCCATGGGGCCAATCGCCGCGTCTTCTTCAACCGTGGCTTCTTGTAGCACACAGCTATCTTGAATCGTGACACCCCGATGTACCACAGAATTGGTCAGTCGGGAATTCGCACGAATCGTACAGCCCTCCCCAACATGCGTTTCGCCTTCCAGAGCAACCCCAGGGTGAAGCACCGTATCGCGCCCCACAGTGACTTGATGATCAACCATCACCCGTTCAGGATCCAGGAGAGTCACTCCGCCCAACATCAACCGTTCACAAATTCGACGGCGCATTTCCTTTTCAGCCAAAGCCAAATGAACCCGTGTATTGACCCCAGTCGTTTCTAAAAAATCGTCCGTGACCCACGCGACAACTTTCTGTCCATCCTGGACCGCCATCTCAATAATATCGGTGAGATAATATTCGCCCTGGGCATTTTGGGGTTTCAATTGCTCGAGGGCTTTTCGAAGAAAATTCCCCTCCACAACATACGTCCCGACATTAATTTCGAGAACACGTTTTACTTCCGGTGTGGCATCGCGATCTTCAACAACCCGACAAACTGTACCTTCTGCCCCTCGAATAACCCGACCATATCCATGGGGGTTGGGTATATGTGTCGTGAGTAGGGTGAGCGTCGCACCTTCTGATTGGTGATGTTTCACCAGGGCTGAAAGGGTTTCCTCCGTTAACAAAGGGGTATCACCACACATAATTACAAACTGGTTGGCAACCTCTGATGATCCCTCGACTAATGCTGGATAGGCCTGCTGGACGGCATGACCGGTCCCTAACTGCTGGGACTGTTCCACCACCAGATACGGTTCAAATTTGACCTTTTCTTGCGTCAGGTAGGTTCGGACGTGATCGGCACCATGCCCTACCACCACGGCCACATTATTCGTCGCAATCCGGCGGGCTAAGAGCATCGCATGGCCCAACATCGGACGTCCTGCCACAGGGTGGAGCACCTTGGGAAGGGAAGATTGCATACGAGTCCCCTGACCGGCGGCAAGAATGATAACAGATGTGTGATTTTGGCTACTCATTCGGGCAGGGTGCAGATGAAATCCTGTACCATTTACGGTGTCGGGATGTTGGATGAACTCTTAAGAGTCATTGTATCCGTTTTTCGAGCAAGTTCAATGCCAGATGACTTGTCCGGAGGGGAATAAAATCCTCCAGAAACAATGAGTTTCATAGCTTCCTCAACACTCATCTCCACCGGGACAACCTCAGTTTCCGGCACCAACAAAAAATACCCGGAAGTGGGATTTGGGGAGGTTGGCACAAACACATGCACTAATGGTTGAGGGGCCAGACATTGAATCTCTTCTCTAGTCTCCCCCGTCACAAATGCCAGGCAATAATTCCCGTTTTTAGGGAATTGAATCATGACGACCTTGTCATACTTTTCCCGTTGTTTAAAGGATAATATATCCATCATGGACTTCAATGTAGCATAAATACCACGGACGATCGGGACTCGATCTAAGAACTCCTCCCAGCGACTGACCATTCTCCTTCCCAAAAAATTGGTGGCGAGCATACCGGCCAGAAAGATAAGGAGGACGAGCGCCAAGATTCCAAGGCCAGGAAAGTAATAATCAGGAAGAACCAAATCGGCCAAGGCCGTGCCAAGAATGCTATCTACGGTGACAAACAAGGTCTTGAGAATAAGTATTGTTCCCCAGATCGGAGTAATAACCAACAGCCCGGTCAGGAAATACCGTTTAAGGGAGGCGCGTATCGAATTCATGGGAATTGGGAAACGACCTTAATAAGACCATGAATCTGAAGGGAGAAAGGTGCCTCAAGCATCTTACAATCCTTACAGAACACGGGCAAGACTTTTCTTTCGAATTTCAATGACTTAGACTACGGAAAAACAAAGCGTGGTTCATGAAACACAGTAAAATTCAGAAAAAAAAATCGCCTGCTCTTCATGGTGTGTTTATCACCTTTGAAGGAACAGAAGGATCTGGAAAATCTACCCAATGTCGACGACTGGCTCAAACCCTGCGAGGCCAGGGGTATCACGTTCTCGAAACCCGTGAGCCCGGCGGAACGCCTCTGGCTGAAGCGATTCGAGAACTGTTCCTGGCCACGTCCAAATCCCAACGTCACAAAGAGGCTATTACTCCTGCAGGTGAAACCATGTTAATTTTCGCCGCTCGTGCCCAACATGCGGCACATGTGATTCAACCCGCGCTGAAGAAAGGGATCGTTGTGCTTTGTGATCGGTTTTTTGACTCCACCCTGGCCTATCAAGGCTATGCGCGGGGATTGGACAAGACCTTTCTGTACGAAGCCCAGCAATTTGCGACCCATGGACTTCAGCCCCATCTTACGTTTTTTTTAGATCTTCCCATTCAAGATGGATTAGCCAGACGGCGACAGTCCAACAAACAAGACCGACTCGACCAGGAATCACTCCGTTTTCATCAACGCGTCCGTCGCGGATTTCTCACATTAGCCAAACAAGATCCGGCACGAATCCACAAAGTGGATGCCCGACAACCGCCACAGACCTTAGCCTTGCACATTGCCTCTGTTGCTGAGCGATTGATCCAGCATTCGCCATCACGACGTGTGACTCGCTCTTCACAACACAGGTAACCGGTCAACCTCGAATAATCCGCAACCATGCCCTTTCATTCGATCATCGGACATCAACGCCCCATCAAGTGGCTTCAGACGGCGGTGCAAACCAACCATCTCGGGCATGCTTATCTCTTCCATGGGGAACCGGCTATCGGGAAACGGTACACCGCTATGGCCCTTACACAATTTCTACATTGTGAACATCCAATATTAGATCCAACCCCGGATGCCTGTGGCATCTGTCGGTCTTGTCATCAAGTCGAGCAAGCCATTCACCCGGATTGCCTCATCATTCAACCTGAAGATATCCTCAAACCCAACCCTAAAATCAAAATTGACCAAATTCGAGCCATCGAACCCTTGGTTATTTACCGCCCACTAGTCGGATCGCACAAAGTCTGCCTCATTGACGACGCGGATACGATGACGACCGAGGCGTCAAACGCCCTTCTCAAAACACTGGAAGACCCGCCCGATCATTGCCTCTTTCTTCTAATCTCTAGTCGTCCCGAACATCTGTTGTCCACGATTCGCTCACGATGTCTTGCACTTCGTTTTTCCCCTCTGGCCATCAGTGCTATTGAAGAATATCTAAAGAAGCACAAAGCTATGGAGGCGGGAAACGCTAAACTGGTTGCAACCTTCTCAGAAGGCCGACTCGGCCAGGCGCTTGCCCTCAATCCCGACGAATTACTAGTCAAACTTCGCCAATACTGGGCCTTATTATTTGGAGAACCACACACATCGGCTCCGCAAATCTTTGACATCTGCGAAAGTTTGATGAAGGCAAACCAAGTACCAGAAGCGATTTATTGGTTTCAACAAGGACTCCGCGATGTGCTCGTCCTCGCCATAGATGAGTCTCGCGCTCCCATGCTTTACCGGGACCAGGAGCCGGCGCTTCGTCAGTTGGCACAACAGTTGACTCCCTCTTCCATCATCGCACTCTCACAAGAATTGAATCAGCTTGAACGAGGACAACAACGCAATCTAAATATGCAAATCGGGTTAGAACAATTTTTCTTCCATCTTCACGACCAGTTAAGCGTGGCGTAAACTCATGGGAAAATACCCAACAGCAACTCCAATTTTATACATCGCGCATGAACAGTCACATAAGACTTTTCAACTCTTTACTCACACCATCCCGAACTCCCTCGCCATTTCGAGAAACAGGTCTGGGGCAATTACTTAATCCATCTCATGTTGAATACCACAGAAACAAAGGAACGCATTCGTTATGTCTAAGCGGTTTTACGTCACCACCCCCATTTATTATGTCAACGATGTCCCACATATCGGCCACGCTTACACGACCATCGCCGCTGATGTACTCGCTCGCTTTAATCGCTTGCGCGGATACGAGGTCTTTTTTCTCACCGGGCTGGACGAACACGGCCAAAAAGTTCAACAGGCTGCAGCCAAGGCTGGCATCGATCCACAAACCCATTGCAACCAACTTATGCCAAAATTCAAGGAACTGTGGAAGAAATTAAATATTTCACAAGATGGCTTTATTCGGACAACCGATCCCCAACATCAAACCGTGGTCCAACGTTGTTTGCAATCGCTTTACGATAAGGGCTTAATTTACCAAGCGGAATACACCGGGTGGTATTGCACCTTTGACGAGCGATTTTGGACAGAAAAAGACGTAGACCAAGGCCTTTGTCCGGATTGCCGTCGACCCGTGGAACAGGTGAGTGAGCGCAATTATTTTTTTCGCATGAGTCAATTTCAAGAACGCCTCAAGGAACATATCCATGCCCATCTAGAATTTATCCAACCGGAATCCCGACGCAACGAAGTGCTGGGGTTTCTGCAAAAACCACTTGAAGACCTCTCCATCTCTCGACCCAAATCACGCCTCTCATGGGGCATCGAATTGCCCTTTGACCCGGACTGTGTGACATACGTGTGGTTCGATGCGCTGGTCAATTACCTTTCAGGGTTAGAATATCTCAGCTCTCATGCCAAAGCCTCAGAATTCTGGCCTGCCTCCGTTCATTTAGTGGGCAAGGATATTCTCACCACTCATGCTGTCTATTGGTCTACGATGCTGATGGGCATGGAACGCCCGTTGCCGCAATCGATTTTCGCTCACGGATGGTGGACGGTTGATGGAGAGAAGATGTCCAAAAGCCGAGGAAATGTGGTTGATCCCCAATCCATGGTCGAAATGTTTGGAACGGATGCCTTCCGCTATTTTCTCTTACGAGAAGTGCCATTTGGACAAGATGGCGATTTTTCATTGGCCGCATTCCACAGCCGTTATCAGGCAGAACTGGCCAATGACCTCGGCAATCTCGTTTCTCGAACGCTCGCGATGATGGGCAATTTTTCCAACAATATAGTGCCATCGCCTGATTCTCACACAGAAACCGAGTTGGACCGGCAACTGCAACAGACCGCCTCAACTCTTTTTGAGAAAATTGAAGAAAGCCTCAATGGCCTGGCGTTTCACCGCGCACTAGAAACCATTTCAGGGTTCGTCCATATGGCCAATCAATATATCGATAAAACCGCCCCTTGGGTGTTAGCTAAAGATCCCGGCAAATCGCTACACCTCCAGACTGTCTTATTCCATCTGGCAGAAGTCCTACGATTTCTGACATACGCGCTTGCCCCCTTTATGCCCCACACGGCTGAAACCATGAAAACTCGATTGGGATTAACGAGTGATCTGTCGGGTACCCTTCTGGCAAACTACCCGACCTGGGGCGAATATACCTATAACAACCCAGTCACCAAAGGAGCCTCCTTGTTTCCCAAAAAAGATCTCCCCCTACCAGATCCATCGCAACCCATTTCCCCACGAACTTCTTCACCTACTAAAGCAGGGAAAAATACGAAAACCTCGCCTTCGGCCCCACCGCCTCCGGTCTCTAGCGATATTCCACTCATAGGAATTGAAGAGTTTCAGAAAGTCCAGCTGAAAGTCGCAAAAATTCTTGAAGCCGAACGGGTTCCGAAGTCTTCAAAGCTCTTGAAGCTACAAGTGGATATCGGGGCAGAACAGCGTCAGATTGTGGCAGGAATCGGCAAAAAATATTCACCCGAAGAATTGATAGGAAAAACGATTGTGGTCGTGGCCAATCTCAAGCCTGCCAAACTCATGGGCATCGAATCTCAAGGCATGGTCCTCGCCGCCGGAGAGAACGACATGCTGGGATTACTCGGGGTCTCCGAAGACCTTCCCCCCGGCACCAAAATAAAATAACGGTACAGAAAGAAGCCGCATCTTCATTTTCAATAGGCTTCTTTATGAATAAACCCTTTCCAAAACGTCAAAATCATGATTTTAACGTCCAACCATAATGACCAATGTTCAATGTAATACATATCATGTGCAAGACGTTTTTCCCACGAGGTATTTCCTCGATATCCATTGACCTGCGCCCAGCCCGTAATCCCCGCCTTCATTTTGTGACGAAGATTGTATTGAGGGAATTGTTCTCGAAACTTTTGAATAAACTCAGGCCGTTCTGGTCGCGGTCCAACGATACTCATCTCTCCTTTGAGGACATTCCAAAATTGCGGAAGTTCATCCAAGCTGGTTCGTCTTAATATTTTCCCAATTCCTGTACAACGTCCATCACCGGCATGGGCCCAAACAGGACCGGTATCTGACTCGGCGTCAAGAATCATAGTTCTAAATTTAATGATTTCAAAGGAACTTCCATCAAGGCCTACACGTTTCTGCCTATACAAAACTGGGCCTGAAGAAGTCATCCGTATGAGCATGGAAATTAACCCCATGAGAGGCAAAGTCAGACCCAGCGCCACCAACGCTCCAACTACATCAAAACACCGTTTCAGAAAAACATTCCACCCATAGAGAGGTGATCCTTGTAACGTAATAATAGGTAATCCATCAAATATTTCAGCCGCAGCGCGTAAGGTAATAAATTCGTAGATGGATGGAATAATTTTAACTTCAGCTGTCCCGGTAGACAGAATTTCCATCAGCCGTTCGGCTTCACCTTCCACTTTAGGAGGCAAGCACAAGAACACGACATCCACCTGTGATAAGAGAACGGAAGCGATTTGATCGAAAGTCCCAAGTACAGGTACTCCTTCCAGCACTTGCCCGACCTTCGCCTTGTTTCTAGATAAATACCCACGGACATTCATTCCCAACTCAGGATGAGTCTGAAGCATATGTACCACTCGCTGACCTAAAACTCCTGCCCCTATAACGACCACGTACCGTTGATTATACCCTAACCGTCGCAAGAGCCTTAACATTTCCCGAAACACCATCCGGGAAAAGCCTAAAACCACTAAATTTAAGATCCAAAAATAAAGAATGACCAATCTAGAAAAGTCATACGTTTTCAAGAAGAATGATAGAGCAACAAGAATTAATAGGCATAGGGTATTGGCTTTGGCCAAATCTACAAATTCAGCTAAATGAGAGCCCATTCGGCGCGGACGATATAAATTCAATGCCGAAAAACAGACCCCCCATACAAGGACAATTGGAATAAGCAGCCACAAATATGGTTCGATCGGGGGGATCCCCTTTGTCACCGGAAAAAGAGGAAACGAGAACCGAAGGAAATAGGCCGCGACCCAACAACAACTGATGAGAAGGAGATCTGAAAGGAAGAGAATACTTTTGAAAAATTCTGAATGACGTTTCAGCATGAATGAAACTGCTCGAATTGCTTCATATTCGTCATGATGACTTGACGAATACGTTCTTTAAAATTCGCTCGATCAAATGAAGCGACATGAGCCCGAATCAAGAGAGGATCGAATTCACTTCTTCGTTGTTCAAACAACTGAATAACCTCACTAAGCGCTTCAACAGTATGTTGATAAAAAAAGACACCGGTAGGATGACCCGTATCATCAATTGAATCTGATGGATTTATAGGTATTACGGTTTCCCGAACACCTCCTTTCCCATAAGCAATCACGGGTTTTCCATTCGCCATGGCTTCCAGCGGTACGATACCAAAATCTTCCTCACCGGGGAAGAGAACAGCCCGACATCGCCGATAGAAATCTCGAATGGACTCATCTGACTTCCAACCTAAGAATTCCACCGTGGGACCAGCTAGCTTCCTTAATGATCTATCCTCCTGCCCTTTCCCAATAATTTTCAATGATATCTTCAATCTATTTGCCGCCTGAATAGCCAAATCCACTCGCTTATACGGTGCAAAGGCTGTGACCATTAAATAAAATCCTTCATCACAATCAGAGACCTTAAACGAATGCCAGTCTACGGGTGGATGAACTACGGAAGACTCCTTTCCATAATGACGATTGATACGCTTCGCAACATTTAAGGAATTGGCAATAAACCCATGGACATGGTCATTAGATTCCATGTCCCATCGCTGAAGCCACTTTCGAAAAACTGCCATCCCCATTTCCTGAAAACTGAAGCAAGCCTTTCTACCAAAGTATTGTGCATGGGCACCCCAGATATACCGCATGGGTGTGTGAACATAAGAGAGGTGGCACACCCCATCAGGTACTCGTATACCCTTTGCTACACAATGACTAGAACTGAAAATAAGGTCATACCCTCGCAAATCAAATGATCGGATAGCAAAAGGAAACAAGGGGAGGTAATACCGGTAAGTATTCTGAAAAAAAGGGATTGAATTCAAGGAACTCGTCACAATTTTGTGCCGTTCAATGGATTGAGACACACTCCCCTTTAAATGGAACAGTGTAAAGATGGGGGCATCCGGAAAGAGTTCACAAAACACTTCGAGGCATTTCTCCCCACCTCGCATCCCAGTCAGCCAATCATGGACAAGGGCAACTCTCACGGGCCGAAATTTTTCTTGGCTTGACATGCCTTATTGAATCTCTTGATAGACACGACGAAGAGCCTGAAGCATTCGTTCTTCCGAAAATTTAATTCGTAAATTTTCATGGGCATTCTGAATAATGGATGCTCTCAATGAGATGTTTTGCGTTACCTTCCTTACCCCATTGGCCAAGCACTCTCCAGACCGTTGATCAACGAGAACTCCGGTTATTTCATTCTCAATGACCTCACCCATTCCACTCACATTCATACTCACCACAGGAACCCCCATAGACATGGACTCCAACGCAATAAGTGGAAGACCCTCCCAACGGGAGGAAAGTACACACGCACTCAAGGTCGAAAGGACTTTTAACGCTTCTGATTGCGATAAGGCTCCTAGCATTTTCACCCTATTGGCTAAACCCCGAAGACTGATTTCTTTCCGTACTAATTGCTCCAGGGACCCTGCGCCCACAATGGTCGCTGAATAGTCAGGAAGGACTGTTAATGCATCTAAAAACAATAAAGGATCTTTTTGCGGCTCTAAACGACCAATAAAACCAATGTGCTGCAAGCATGTATTTTCCACCAAATGCAAAGGATGGACAGCTATACCATTGTAAATCAACTCGTATGGCTTGTTTTTTTTAAGCAACCCCAACCCTTTTGCCAAAGCCACATCGTAGTGTGAGACAAAAACGATCCGCCTGGCCCGTTGAAAAATGCACCGCTCAGCTTGTAAGGCAAGCCACTGCAACATAACCGGTTTTTGAAAGAGATGTAGGCCATGGACGGTATAGAGCGTTGGCATGTTAACGCGGGCCAATGAAAAGAAAAATCCCGCCCGACCTCCGTGGACATGTACCACCTGCGGCTGAACACGTAAACAGATACGACGCAGAGCGATGGGGATTGTCGGATTCAGCCGACTACAAAAAAAGTCTAGCCCCTGACAGGGAATACCAAGTTTTTGTGCTTCCTGAAAAAGATAAGATCCTACCTGTGTTACCAACTCAAAAGAAGTGGAATCGGAAAGCCCCTTGAGAATTTGAAGGACATGTGTCGTTCCGCCTCCGTGGCTCCCATCAGCAACAATGACGAGCACTTGCATATTCCGGACGTCTCTATAATTAAGCTCGCCTGACATGAGCAGTAGGAGAAAGTCCTATACAGGCGGACCAATACGATCACTGGCCAAATGTCGATAAAGCTTCAACAAACGATAGCCCGTTTGAAAAGCAGATAAAGAAAAGACTGAAAGGCATCCACAATGTTTTTGAAAAAAATACTGTTGGTTTGCAAAATACACCTGCTTTTGAAAATCTTGGTTCCCAGCGAATGACGCTCCAGACTGATGAGAAACAACCGCATCAGGAACATGCCACACTTCCCACCCAGCCTGAATAGATCGAAGGCAAAAATCAACATCCTCATAGTAAAGGAAAAACTTCTCGTCAAATCCCCGGAGATCATCCCATGCTGAACGACGGCAACATAAAGCCGCCCCAGAAACCCAGGAGACAGGTTCTGGCCTGGTCGGAAAACGAAACTTTGATGATACCCTTCCTATAAAGGTCCGGAATACACCCCGAGGCCCCACACGTTTTGCTATCCAAGTCATTGGCTTATCCAGCAATAAACCATGGACAGAAGGTCGATCCCCCATAGACTGTAAAGGGTAACCCAAAGGATCAATCAGACGTGCGCCTGCAATTCCAGCCCGAGGATGCTCTTCTAAAAATGTGGCAAGAATTTCCAACGCTTTTGAGGAAGTGACAGCATCAGGATTCAATAATACAAGAAAAGATCCTCTTGAAGCGGCCACTCCAATATTACAGGCACATCCAAAACCAAGATTCTCCTGAAGGGCAATAACTTTTACAGAGGGAAATTCTTCCTCAACCAGAGTGACGCTGCCATCTTGCGAATTATTATCGACCACTATCACTTCAAGATCAGAAACAGTGGCAAAAGGACTAAGACAGTCTCGAATAGAAGCGTAGGAATTGTAAGTGACAATAATTATAGAACAGAAGTTCGATTTTTTCATTTCACTCAGACATCATAGCTTATCCGATATCAAGAGAATTCTGGAGATAGCCTCTAGGCATCATTAAAGCAAAGGTTATTTTTCAATGAATGGGTGGGCATTCTAGGAGGCCAGGCTAAACTAAAATCTTCATGATCTAATGTGAGGTTTGGATTATAGGCAGGATCTCGCAACCACCATTCCTTCCAACGTTTTTTCAGAATATCCATTTCTTCGGACATGACGCGTTGAATTTGATCTCCCGCTTCAAAACCAAGGAGTTTATCTGTACTGCGGAGGTATAATTCCGCATTGGGAGTCCAAATGTTTCTCCGCCCAATTTCGTTAAGCCGCAAACACAAATCGATATCATAACAAGAACATTTAAAATGCTCTTCATCGAATCCATTCAGACTTTGAAATAGAGTTTTCTCTACAATAAGACATGCCCCATTCACCGCCGAAAAATTTGACGCATAAGCCAGTCGCCCCATATACCCGGAACTATTTCTCGGCCAACCTTTATGGGCATGACCTACTTCACCCTTAATTCCGAGAATCACTCCACCACTCTGGATGGTCTCATTTAAAGAAAGGAGTTTGGCCCCCACCGCACCTACCAAAGGCTGAGACGCTATACTAACCAGCTCCTTTAGCCAATGCGGACATAATACCTCCACGGAACTATCGAGAAACCCGATATATTGACCGGTTGCCTGCATCACTGCTGAATTATTCAATGCCGAAAAGTTGGATGGAGGAGAATTATGTAAAACACGAATCTGACGATCCGGAAATTTTTCTACGTATTCTTGCAACTCAGATAAATAATGCACCTGGTGATTGACGAGAAGAATTTCATAATTCCCATATAGTGTTTGAGAAAAAATGCTTTCAATGCATGTTTTTATAGAATCCACCCCATTGTGAACAAGGATAATCAGCGTAACTCTCGGCGGCACATCAGGCAAAGCATATCTTATGCGAAAACCTTGTCCAACAAGCTCGCACTTGGCTTTTATACCTTGCCGCGTTAAATGAGCATTTAACGCTTTTTCCCCCACAGCCATGGCGTATGGCTTCGCCTCCGCTGTAAGTGCCGTGCTTCCCTCATGCCTCCGCCAATGATACAACACTCTTGGCACATGTATAATCTCTTCAGGCTTGAGATGCTCAATGCACCGTAAGGCCAGATCATAATCCTGAGCCCCTTCATAGCCGAGTCGAAGTTTTCCTACTTTTTCAATAAGCTCTTTTCGATAAACACTCAAATGACAAATCATGTTGTGGGAGAAAAATAACTCCGGATTCCAATCAGGCTTGAAATATGGGGCATACCGCCTCCCTTCAGAATCCACCTTATCTTCGTCCGAATAAAACAACCCTGCATGTGGATTCGCATTTATCGCTTCGGCAATATAAGCCAAAGCATGAGACGGCAATAAATCATCATGATCCAGAAAGGCAATCCAATCTCCAGTTACCAGATCAATAGCTGAATTTGAAGCCTGAGAAATATGCCCATGAACAGATCGGAACACCACTCTAATTCGTTCATCTTCATCGGCCTGCCTGTTAATCAATTCACGAACCATTTCATTTTCCGAGGCATCATCAGCAATACACAGCTCCCACTCCGGATAAAGTTGATTGCGGACCGATTGAATGGCCTGTTCTAAGAATTCCAACGGTGGATTATGAACAGGTAACACCACGGAAATTTTTGGACGGTATGATAGGGCTTCAAGTTGCGCCTGAAAAGACCATTGCTCCTTGTCCCCAAGGGTATCGTACAGCCGAATCCACTCTTGATAATTATTTCGATCAACAAAAATTTCTTTCTTAGTTGTTTCTTCCGAGACTTTCACCACCCCAGAACCAAAAATCTTTCTATGCAAACGAAAACGGATTCCAGCCCACCCTTCACGAAGATACACTTTCCTCAACTTCCTCATTACCAACCTCAAACCACCTTGAAACTCATGTTGCCCAAATAAAAAAGTGAGGTGTTTGAAGAGGAATCGAATGGGCTCACCGATAATTCTTCTTATTGATTTTACAATATGACCCCCACCTCTCTGCTCATGTGTAAGACGAGCCTCCAATCCGATAATGCGTTGCTGCGTCCTTTCCGTCAGTTTGGCATACTCAACCAACAACCCACCGGAATCGGCTTTCAGACTTGGGTTTTCTGAACGAGCTAAGGACCTCAGCTTAAGGGCCAATCTCATCTCAAAGGAACAATGATCCCCTGGCCTTTGCCAGAATTCTGCTGATTCGTCTGAGCTATAATATACACAGGCTGATTTGTAGACCTCCTCTAACTTTTTAGCCTGATCACGAACATTAAAGTATTGTTCAGCTAATAGGCGTCCTGCTCTTCCTATATTACGAGCCTTTTGCGGATGGGAAAAAAGCTTAATGCATTTCTCAGCAATCTCCTCAGGAGATCCATTATGTAATAAGGTGACATTCTCGCCATCCGTAAACAAATGGGCAATATTCGCATCAGGCATAACCACGGGCAGGCCCATAGCCAGCCACTCCGGAATTTTTCCCGGCAATCGAAGATCCTCAAAAGAATCTTTTTTCCCAGGTTGGACACAAACATCTGCCAATGCCAGCAAATCCGGCAAATCATGCTTAGCCAACACTCCAAGGTCACTAATAAAGGGGGTGACTTGATTTGATAATGATCCGAGAAAATCGATCGGAAAGGGTCCTGTTCGTAATAACCGGCATCGACAACCTTGTTGGTTGATTAATCCAATGGCTTCACATAATGTTCGAACAGCCGGCCTTGTAAAATCATTTAACCCACCGTGATAGACAATGATTTTTTCCGAATCCCCCACCCCATACTTTTTTCTCAAACTTGGATCGGGGTTTCTTGGATAGAAAAAGTCCAGGTCAACCCCAATCATAATTGATTTGGAAGGAACCCAGGATGGCACCATGGACATCAACTTATCTTGAATCACAACAACGGCATCTGCCATCCCTATAAAGCTATCGCAATAAAATGGATGCGCAATGTCAGAAGTCATCATCTCTGATATTTCTAAGGTGGTATATCGAAACAACGTAACTTCATCCAACCCTAAAGATTGGCAAGAAATCCAGCTTTCATTGTCCTCCAAATAGAGAACAAGAGGGGTTGGCTGTTCAGCCATATAGGAAACAATAAATTGCCGTACAACTTCACGGGGGGTACAAGCGTGAATGACATCGGCTGGACGACCGTCAGGAAAAACAGCTGAAGGCCGGGCTAAGACATCGGAATAAAGAAAGGGAAGAAATGACGAATGATCGTGGAGACTAACGGTTTCTAAATTTGAGGGAACGGCAACGGCACAACGATGTCCTCGAAGAGAAAGCTCCCTGGCATAGAGCACCAAAGGGTTTGCACTATTACAGCTAAAATCTCCATACAACACAAATAAGATGTTCATGGAGATACTCAGGCATTAATCGATAGACCCGGTCCAAAGTCCCCGAAGTTTTTCAATACTAGTAGTTTGGCCAATACAACGTCCAACCGGAACATACTGAATGTTCGGATGGGAATGAATGGCCTCAGGCAAACAACGCCAAAAATCTACAATCGTGACAGATTTCTTATTTCCTAAAAAATCTTCGGGCGTCAGTGCTTTAAACACCTCGTCCGGCGTTGTCACCAAAATACATTCTGCATCTTGCAAGCATGCCGACAAAGAATCGGAAACCAAAGCATGCATTTGAAGGGCGGCATGGGCTTCCTCTGTTGCAAGAGGATCAAACCCCACCACCCGAAATCCTTTGTTGGACAAAGCCAGACACAAATAGATTCCGGCAGATTCCTCAATAACATGGGACAATGGCTTATAAGCAAGCCCCAACACCGCAACGGTAGAACCCTTCTTGAGATGCGGAGTTAATTTCTCCACAAATCGTGGCGAAATTGTACGATTATAATTATCATTGACTTCCAATAACGGTGTAGAGGCACCTAAATACTTCCCAATAAAATTGAGTGCCACATTGTCGCGTGGAAAACAGGGCCCCCCATATCCAAACCCACCCGTGAGATAGCGTCGGCCAATTCGTTTATCTAAGCCAATTGCATCGCTCACAACATCCACATCTCCACCGGGAATTCGTTCGCAAAGATCGGCCAACATATTGGCATAACTAATTTTTAATGTCACAAAACTATTAACTGACAGCTTGGCGAGCTCGGCATTTTCAATACTCATTCTTTTGGAGGGTGCCTGATTTAATGCCACGCGGGCATTGACTGATTCCAGCGCATCCCCGGAACGCTCATCGAATTCTCCAACCAAATAAAAATCAGGATGCAAGAAATCACGAATCACCGTCCCAAGAGCAATAAATTCTGGACTATAGCAAAGGCCAAAATCCTGGCCACATTGCTTGCCTGAAAATTTCTCAAGAATTGGCAACAACCCGTATCGTGTTGCTCCCGGCAAAACCGTGCTTGTCAGAACAACCGTATGATACTTTTCACGCTTTGCAAGCGCTTTTCCAATCGCCTCAAAGGCATAAGCCGCATACTGAATGGTAAACGCCCCTCTCTCGTCACTAGGCGTTGGAACAATGACAAAGCTCAAATCACTATTTAAAATGGCGTCTTCATGATTCAAGGTAGCCCGAAGACGCTGCGTATTCTCGCGAATTAACTCATTTAACCCGGTTTCTTGGGCAGGGGCATTGCCGGCATTCAAGGCGTCCACTGCTTTTTGGGACACATCCACACCGATAACATTGAAACCCCGACTAGCCAAGCAACCGGCCATAGTCCCCCCAAGTTTACCTAGCCCGATTACTGAGACATCATTGATCATCCATTTCACCTTTTGGTACGGTTAATGTTGAAAATTTATTTTCTTGGGGAATACCTAAAATACCGGAATACACGGCTAAGGCCGCGCCTAGAGTTGCCACTTCTCCTAATCCCAGTTGCTTTTTCCATTGCTCAGGGGTTAACCATTCGCCTATCTGTTCTTCTAGGTCATCAGAAACACAAGAACCGACGAACTGACAATCAGTTGCCACACAAATATGTGCACATGCGGAACCGCGATTCCCATCAATACAGAAACCCCCAATATATCTCCAATTATCGGAAATTAACCCAGCTTCCTCTCGTAATTCTCGGCAAGCAGCTGTTAGCGGATCCTCTTGTTCTTCCAGATACCCCGCAGGCAGTCCAAGATTCACTCGTCTAGGGCCATGTTTATAACGCCATAGACCAAATACTTTGCCGTGTTGCCACGCAACTATTTCAACATAATCCCGTTGATCTAGCTGATAATAATCATTCACCATTCTTCCATCTGGCAAACGAAGAGTCTCTCGCGACAAACGTAACCAGGGTAGACATTCGAATAGGACTTCGCGCTTCACTACCTCCCATAAGGGACGGTTCCTCAATTCCCGAAGGGTTCTCATAAAGGAAAATTAAACACTTCAATCCTTACTGTATCAATCGCGCCATCTTTGTTTTGACTTTTGAGAAAAGCCAGGATATTTCTGAAACCTGATTCTCTACGTGGCCAATCCCGTTCTCATGCACACGCCTTTCGTGTGCCAACGTCAATCGATCAAGATCATAGGCTGGCTGGATGGCCGAAACACTTTGAGTCTCCGCCTGACGTGCCAACTGATCTAAGATTTCGCGAGAAATGGGATCCGCATCACCTAACACCTGCTCCGGCAATGAAAATTCAGCAAGACCCCAACCGGTATGATTGAACTCCAACGACCGTTGCTGCTCCCGCATTTCATCCACTAACGGAGTCAACACAGGCCATTCCGGGCTCAATATCCCCGCTTGGCGCAATCGATCGAATAAGGTTTTCTCGCCCTCAGGCGTCCAACCAGAACCGAGCCCATGTTCAATATGGAAACACACACAGGGAGGCAATAAGGAAACCTCCTCGTAACCCGAATAATGGGCGGCAATAACTCCCATGCTGTCAATGTTAAACGAGTAAGAAACAAATTCTGGATACCCTCTAATTGCCTCCCAGCCCTCACGTGACAAAAGAGTAAAGTCGCCACAGGCATTAGTATGCAGGTGAGTCATATTTATTGTTCTCTTTGGTCGAACCTGCCAAACATCATCTTCCTGTACCACGGTCACTTCTTCAATCTCTCCGCAATATCTTTTTGATGGTTGGCAAATACGCTTAAAAATCTCATTGCCATATAAATGTTTCACTAAGGCTTCAGGACAATAGCGCCGGTTTGCTCGAATGGGATTTTCCCATGCATGGCTAATAACATCTTCTAATTTGTCATCTTTGCTTAAGCCCCCATGAATATCATTTCGATCAACTCGGTACTGCTTCCGGACATCCAACTTTTGTTGAGCTATGAATTGAATTAACTCATTCGAAAAAATAATATCAATATTGGTAGCCAAGATGAATTCACCTCGGGCTCGACGAATACCGACATTTTTGGCAATCATTTGGAACAACGGCAAATTTTCGGAATATTTCAATCGTTGGTGCAACGAAGTTGGAACCGTAATTACACGAGCCTGACAAAACGACACCTCAGGCGGTAGCTCTAAAACCTCAGCTAACCCCGGGCGACCTTTAACAGGATTCCAATCAATCAGTATTATTTCCGCAGGTAATTGAAACTGCTCACATTGAAGTGCAAAGTTTTTGATAAAAATTTGTGTGCGAATAAGAGGATCTCCCCCATGATCATCATTTCTTGAAGCGGCTACTATAGATAAATAGGGAGGATCCTTTTGAATGTGAAGTTCACTTTCCATAGAGCCAATCCATTTTTTAATTTATACAATGCAGATACGCACTCAAAATGTTGAGGGACATTTCGTGCACATGTTGAATAATGGGCCTTCTTTCAGTCGTCGACGCAGCTCTACCATACCAGGGCTATTCCACGCCTCAAAAAAATCCCCTTCTCCGTCATAAAAAACTTTTTCATAACCTGGAACGGCATTCAAATAACAACACGGAACCATCGAATAAGAAAAATCATTGATATAAAGTGTATGATATGGCGAACGGCAGGAATACCGGGGGAAGCGATCAAAGGGATTATGACCATCAAAATCATCAATGGGGTTTAACAACAAACCCTTCGTTTTTTCAATAAATTTTTCCTGCCCTCGCCAATATTGGCGAACGGCTTTATTTCGCATGGCCTCTTCTCTCGGAACGTTGCTCGGAGGGGCAATTTTGATCTTTTCCTCTATCTTCTTTGGAAAAACAGGGATCTCCCAGGAGGCCGGATCCGACTGAACGCTCACAGAGGATTGCTTGATAACATTGATAGCGCGTTGCTTCAATGCCTGAAAGTCCGGATGAAAATAAGGAGGCAACGAGTGATAATTCAATCCTGGGATTTCTCCCCCTACCCCAGAAAGTGTTTTAATTTGTATATTATTAACCTTAAGACTATTACCTAATTCAACGAATTTCTCAACCTCATGGAGGTTTTGCTGAGTCACAACCATACTAATACTGATCCAATTTCCTTCTCCCAAATCTCGCAAGGACACAAGACGCTGAATTGACTTTAGGATTTTTTCAAAGGACCCAGCCCTAAGCCCCATAACAGCTTCATGAGTTTCAGGAGATGCAGCATTTAAACTGATGGCATAACTCATCACTCTGGCCGCTATTAATTTTTCTATTAATGTTTCAAGATATACTCCGTTTGTAATGACATAACACGCTGCACGAGGATCAATCCAATCTTTAACACGATCTAAAATTTCGACAATGAGAGGATGGGACAGAGGCTCTCCATGCCCCGCCAACCCTATTCTTCTCCCAAACCGGAGTAGTGGCTCAAACCTTTCCAACTGCTCCAAAGAAAGTTGCTCTTTCCCTTCCAACCAGGAAGTACAAAACGTGCAGCGAGCATTGCAGGCATCACAAATCGGAATGCAGATATCCCAAGGATAGGTTGTTAGGCTTGTTTGCCCAACTGCAAACTCCCAATAATTCATCATGAGATTTTTCAACCAAGGATCATACCTTAGTAAATTTTGAATTTCTTTTGGATTAACCTGAGCAATTTCCTTCACAATTTTCGAATCATCGTTTAACCAGTAAATCCGGTATAACTCTTTTAACCTCCCTAATTGGAAAATATGACCCAATTTCACCCTATCGATAGGTAGGGTAAAAATTTTGTAAAATGTCTTAGACAGCCAACTATCATGAGCGATCCAACGATTCATGAAATTCCTAAACATCAGAGAGCTGTAAATAATAAAAAATCACCCTCCACATTCAAGCAAGGGCAGGCTCCAGAACTCATATCAACGGCATGAAAGAACGGAAACAATCATTTGAAAAATTTAGATTCGTGCATCTCGCCGTAAAAATTTCTTGGCCAATGTAAAAAATCTATTCTCCATCTGTTTGCCAATTTCAAATTTCTTATGGGTTTTTTTAAGAAAGAGTAGAAGAAGATATCCTAACCTTATATTGTTCTTCCAATAGATCAATGCCCCTGACACCCAAAAATTCCCAGCCCTCACCGATTGGAAAAGGAAATAGATGATAGATATAGACTTAACCTTCGAAGTGTAGAAGGTCTCGAAGAATTTGTGCCGAGGAACTTTCTTGCTTAATCCTGGTGTCCCACCCGAATTTATAAAGGCCTTGAAGACTAGTCACTTTGATTTTTTTCGCAAAGTCTTGAAAATCATAAGCTCCATTGGCCTCCCGTTCAGAAAGAGATAGCCATTCCCTATCTACTAAAGCACGTTGGTCATGCACTCGTTCTATAGTTGCATTAGGATGAGTCTTGATTCGCATCAAAATATCGGAAAAGTTGCTGACATCCTCTCCAGGAATCGGATATTCACTATCATAAAGCACGTCTTCTGCGACCCATAGTTTTTGACCTTGATAAGGTATGTTGACGAGAGTAATCACGTGGGTGATGCCTTCGTTCAGATGTAAGAAATTAGCACCTCAAAATACACTCTTGAGTTATATAAAAACGTGTCGTGATAGCCAAACAAATGGAAAATCATAGCAAGGAAGCGGCTACCATCTGCACAATGTACACCAAGTAAATTGTGGTCAAAGAGATACAGCATGTTGGCCAATGTTTGATCACCGGAATAAAGCTTGTCCCAATAAGATGTTCCTCTATAATTAAGATCAAAATTCTCTGCCGCCCAAGTTCTAAGAAGACGAACAATCTTTATGTCATTCTTCTGGGATAACGCCTCTGTGAGCCCTGAAGTTTCCTCCACAATCCTGGTACGTATCTGTTCATTGGTTAAGACCCCGACAGAATTAAAAAACTGGGTGTCTGGGTAAGGAGAAACGTTCTGCTTCTCAAGGACTTCTCGAAGAAGACCCTGTTCATTGATTGAAACCTGAGAAGATTTAACCGACTGGGTGCCAGGGACATCGGCAAGCCATTGCTCATAAGGGAACTCTAGAGTAGCGATTCCTATACCAACCAGTAATGCAACACTAATAAGTATTGCCAATACTCCGCTCTTTTGGCCAATAGCAAACGAGTTATTCATGAATTCCTTAGCCTCTTTTCGATCGATAAAATGTCGTCGGGTCAGCGCTGAATTTTTCAATATATTCGTAATAGTTATTGGCTGAAGGATCGACTTCACGGGCGAGGACATCCAAAAGGTCTTGAGGGTTACATAAGGCATTCAATTTACAAGAATTGGAGTGGATCAATTCGGCTGCATGATCTGGCAAGCCGAAACATTCAAATAAGCATGCTAACTTTAGTAATTTATGTGGGGACAACTCTGGAGACTCTGGGGCACCGAAGGTGCCCGCACCCATAGGATCCCTAAGATACACGGCATCCCCTTGATAAGGACGTCCAAAGAGAGTTTGAGCGGGAGCATCCCACTCAAAGGGAGCAGGCAGGGCTGCGGACGAATAACGTCTCATTGATAACCCAAATAAATCAAACCCCCACTGACGCATTAATTTGTCAGTATTATGGAATGTGTGATCTGTATCATTGACACTTCCATAGAAATTCACCTCTAAGGTAAACCCCAATACGGGTGAATTTTTCACAGTTTGTTCGGCTGAAAGAATCACATCTAAATCATAGCCATCCACATCAACCTTAATAAAATCTAATCCAAATAAACCTTCCTCAGAAACGAGATCATCTACCCCAATCTTTGAGGTCGAGGCGACCAATTCTGACCCTTGCCAATCATTCAAAATGGCAAGCTTTTCTGTTTCCCTTGTTTTAGATTGCAATATTTGGGATCCCAAATGAGCGCTGAGTCTATTCCATGGATTCCCCCCCCAAGGACCCTTATCACCTCTTTTCTGAACAAAGGGATGATGATCTGGTAAGCCGACAAAGGCCGAGCGATACCGCACGTTGGAACCAGCCTCTTTGGCGTTAAGTCGCTCACATTCTTTTAGTACCGGATCAATCCCCAACGCCAGAAGTGATGGCTCAAAGGTGCGCCAAATCTGTGAAATTCCACCACTACAACCAACATCCAACAACACCAAGGGATGTGAGTCGAAAATATTTTTTCCTACCAACAAACGAGTCAGCGCTGTGAAACTTAAAGAGTCTTCCATGGAATGCCTGAAAATTTTCCTCAATAGGCTACGAATATTCATACTCCCCACATGAGCATCAATTTGTCCCCCTATCTTCAAGACAGTAAGACTCGGGGTTTCTCCTGTTTTTTATAAAGCTATGTCATACAATTGACCGGCAACCCTAGACTAAGGAGTCACGAGGCTAAGTTCATAACCGAATCCTTTGACTTTCCAAATTTTATTTGGTCATAAATCCATGCGTAAGTTTTCTCTAATCCAGTGCGTAAAGGAATAGAGGGCTCCCACCCAAGCATTTTTTTAATCAGGTCATTGTCACTGTTACGTCCATTGACTCCCTTAGGGGCATGAAGGTTGTAAGAACGCTTTAAAGTAATCCCGGCAATATCTTCGACGATATCGACCAGTTGATTAATGGAAACCTTTTCGGCACTTCCAAGATTAATCGGAAACGTTATCTGCTCACTTCGCATAATGTCGTGCGTACCTTTGATACAATCATCGATATACTGGAAACTTCGAGTTTGCTCACCACTCCCCCAAATTTCAATTTCACGTTGCCCACTGATCTTTGCCTCCGCCACTTTTCGGCAAATTGCCGCAGGTGCCTTTTCACGCCCACCATCATAAGTCCCCAAAGGGCCATAGACGTTATGATACCGTGCAACCCTTGTAATGATTCCAAAATCCTCTGTGAAATGGCGACACATCCGTTCGCTAAACAACTTTTCCCATCCATACCCATCCTCTGGCATAGCGGGATAGGCGTCTTCTTCTCTGAGTCCTGTCATTCCTGGATCAGTTTGTTTTTCATCGTTATACACACAAGCAGAAGAAGAATAAAAAAAACGCTGGACATCGGCTTCCCGAGCTGCCTGAAGCAAATGGGTATTGATGAGCACACTCAACATGCATAAAGCCTTATTGTTCTCAATAAATCCCATGCCGCCCATATCAGCAGCAAGGTTATAGACCCAATAGGCGTCTTTCATCACCCGTCTGCACCCTGATAGCTCTTTTAAATCTAGTGAAGCAATATTCTCAGCCTCATCAAACCGTTGATACCATCTATCTATCGGCTTAATATCCACTGCGCGAACATTGGTATAACCCTGTTTCAACAAATCTTCGACAAGAAATCCGCCGATAAACCCACCAGCTCCACATACGACAACAAGGTTTTCCTTCATCTTTCCCTCCCAGAATAGGTTAAGGTCCTTCTTCAGATCACTTCTTCTCGCAGTGCCCGTATTTCGCTTAGCCAGGCTTCAGCAGATGCATCACTAGGCATACGCCAGTCACCCCGGGGGGAGAGCGCAACCGAACCCACTTTCGGACCATCCGGCATGGAAGATCGTTTAAATTGTTGACTGAAAAATCGTCTAATAAAAACCTCCAGCCAGCGCATTATGGTGACGCGATCATATCGATGTTTAAATGCCCGCTCTGCCAGGTACAGAATTTTTGACGGGCCATCGCCATGGCGTATCATTTGAAACAGAAAGTAGTCATGTAATTCATATGGTCCAACAAGCTCTTCTGTCTGTTGTTGGAGCTCACCATCTTTACCCAGCGGAAGAAGTTCTGGTGAAATAGGTGTTGAGCAAATTTTACGAAGTACCGTGGTTATTTCTCCGGCAAATTCTTCATCAGCACACCATTCGATCATAAAACGCACCAGAGTTTTGGGGACTCCTATATTAATATGATACATAGACATGTGGTCCCCATTAAACGTACACCAACCTAAGGCTGCCTCAGACAGGTCTCCCGTCCCCACCACCAATCCACCAATTTTGTTAGCCAAATCCATCAGGATTTGCGTACGTTCCCGGGCCTGTGTATTTTCAAATGTGACATCAAGTGCATTGGGGTCATGATCAATATCGTGGAAATGTTGGCTGACAGCAGCATGAATGGGAACGACCCGTAATTCCACATTCAGCAACCCTCCAAGATCTTCCGCATTACTTTTGGTACCCACACTTGTCCCCAAACCAGGCATCGTCACGGCCAAAATTCCACCCCGATCTAACTTTAAAACATCAAAGGCACGGGCCGTGGCCAAAAGGGCTAATGTTGAATCAAGCCCCCCAGAAATTCCCAACACGACCCTGGTTGCTCCCAGATGTTTCAGCCTTTTGGCCAACCCGGTTGCCTGAATGGAAAAAATTTCTCTACAATTCGAGGCCCGTTCATCTGGATCAGATGGCACAAACGGGGTGGGGGAATTTGGTCGCAATAGCGCTATGGGCTCCGGACTGGACCATTGGTCTAGATTTGGACATACAATATACTGAAAACCCTGGCTTGAACGTCCTTCCGAAAATGCACTGTGGCAAAGCCGCTCATGATGCAATCGATTCAAGTCAATATCGGCATAAATTATCTGGGTATCGAACTTGAAACGTTCGGACTCAGCTAGAAGAATTCCATTTTCAGCCAGCATACAGTGCCCAGAATAGACCACGTCGGTAGATGATTCACCACAGCCAGAAGAAGCATAGACATATCCGGCCAGACAGCGCGCTGATTGCGATTTAACCAAATCCCTTCGATACGCATTTTTCCCCAGCAATTCGTTACTCGCAGAAGGGTTGAATATGATGGTCCCTCCAGCTAAAGCAATCCCGCCGCTGGGTGGCTCAACAGCCCAGAGATCTTCACAGATTTCGATACCTAGGACACAACAAGGATTATTCTTCGAGATAAAGAGCAAGTTTTTCCCAAATGGAACCTTTTGATCACCAATTATTAAATCAGTGGTTGGAAAGTAATCCCCAGAGGTAAACCAACGCCCTTCATAAAACTCCCGACGATTGGGCAGATAGACCTTGGGCACAATACCCAAAATTTTTCCTTCCCCTAACAAGGCCGCACAATTATACAACCGACCATGGAAGGATATGGGCAAGCCCACAACGACATGTATACTATTTTTTGCGGTATCAGCAGCCAGAGCCCTAACCGTATCTAACGTTCTTTCCAATAAAAGTGATTGGGTAAAGAGGTCCGCACACGTAGAACCGCTCAGAGAGAGTTCCGGAAAAAGTATGATGGAGGCTCCCTGATTCCTCGCCGTTTTCATCGCTGTGTTAATTTGAGAGGCATTGAAATCGACATCAGCCACCCGAAGTTCTGGAGAGGACGCAGCTACACGAATAAGATTAAGTTTTCGTCCTAAAATGGACATGTTTAAGATTCTTTCTTTACCCTAAAATTAAACAGCCTCATTGCCCAGGTAATTTTTCCCCATACCAGTTTTTCAAAATATTATTCTTGTATGTATTCTTGATAGATAATCGCGGGCTAATTTTGCAAAAGACGGGATGGAAATTGGCTAATGCGTTTTACATTGTATTGAAAACTTTTCTTTTAGTTTCTGAATCCAAGATCTTTTAGGTTCGAACTTACTAAAACCAACAAGAATCCAGCTTGGCTTTATCCAACATAATATTTCTAAACGTGACAGCAACTCTGGCAAAATCTGTTCGATGCCACCAGTCACTCCTTTTACAGACTCAAATTGTGTCCGAATATTCACCTGAGGACAAAAATCATGCCACATTATTAGCCCGCCTGGACGTAGAACTTGCAAAGCTTTCCGGGTGTCATTAATCACAACTTCTGACTGATGACCTCCGTCAATGAACACACTGTCAAAAAAGTCCGGAGAAAAAGTTGAGTTATCCCACAAACGGCTATCACAAAGGATCTGGTGAACCCTATGACTCAAGCCTTTTTCTCGATACATATGGCCAATGTAATCACCGGCATCAGTCCGATGATAATTTCTTGGCCCTAATTCATCCTCACCATAATTTGCAACTATAATATTCTGTTGAGCGAGTTTTTTTTGTTCCAGAACGCGTTCGCCATAAGCCCAAGTTCCATCAGGTCGGTCTTCTCCATCTGGTAAATTTATGGTCCAGACAGTGGCTCCACAAGACTCCAAACAAAGGGTCGTTCCCCAGCCCTGCCAGGTGCCAAACTCCAAATGTCTTTTTGGTTGGTGGGCCTTATAGATAAATTGCAATATGGGCCGATCATCTTTTTCCAAACTCCATTGAGCTAATGATTGTTGACTAGTCCGGGGAGGTAAAATTCCATAGGAAGACGGGAAAAACCCTTCTACTTTTCTTATTGAACAGGCATGGGGTGGATAGCAAAAATCTTCAATGGATTTCATATCACGGAAAATTCAATTGAAGCGTTTTTGATGTGAAAAAATCTGAACAGGGAGCCGAACGCCGAAAAACAAAATTATCATTATCCAATACAAGGCAATGCCGATACCCCCGATCGAGTAACCACGACAATGCGGCCATATTGGAATACCCACGAACACTGAGTGCGTAATTCAATTCAACCACCAACCAGGGATCAAATCGACTCAAAGTCATCTCTGCACCCATCAAAACCTCAAAGTCAAAAGAATCCACATCAATTTTTAGACAATCCAACCTCTTCAAATCGAGCTGCTCCACAAGAGTATCGACCGTCGAAAAATCGCATTCAATTTCTTCTGGCGCTCCCCCCCAGATTTTATAAATCTTTTCAATACGTCGCCCATTGAATTGTCCAACCGCAATATTATGAACGGTAACGTTTGAGCAATCATTAAAGGCAAGGTTTTTTTCAAGCATCTCAACTGTAGAAGTCGGCTCAACCGCATGCACAAGCCCTTGTGGCGAAAGCTGAGAAAAGAGAATACTGTAGTATCCAATATTGGCGCCACAATCCAGATACACCCAATTGTATTGTGCATTTTTCACAAACCATTCCTTAGTCTGCAATTCGCAATTGGGATAATACCACTCAAAGCTTTCATAAAAGGCTGGTAACGCTATATCTGAACGTCCAGGTATTTTTGTTGAAACTATCTTTGTCACAATCTTCCACAAAATTTTTCAGTGTAGCATTTTCCCAGCTGAATGTTTTTCAGCTATGGACTGCCATAGCGTACCATTCACATAAATGGCATCAGCCCATGCCCAAACTCCCATTTCAGAAACTTTTGTGCCGACAATATTCACGAAATAATATCCCATTGAACTCAAATATGAGGATATATCCCAAAACAATGGTTGATCCTTATATAGCGAACGAAATTCTACTTCACAAAAAATACATTTAATGGCTTGCGCTCTCAATAATTCCTCAGCACCTTGAAATGCCAACAACTCTCCTCCTTGAATATCCAACTTTAAAATATCTATCTGGTTAATCCTATTTTTTGCACAAAAAGAATCTAGGGTTACCTGCTCGACTTCTAGAATTCCCTCTTCCTCAAAATCTGAACCATCAGCCCATCGATTGATTTCCGTCCGGTTTATTGGAAGAAGCGAATGGGTCGCATCGTAATTATTCCTATGAAGGAAACCCTTTTCAGTAGTATGCCCAACCGCTGCATTACTTATGTGTACCTGAGAACAACCATCAAAACGTTTTTCCAGAAATTTAAAGTTTTCCGAATCTGGCTCAAAACCAAAGACAACACTGTCTTTGAAAACCTCAAGAAACTCTGCAATGGATTCTCCATGATGCGCCCCCACATCAAAAACTTGCAATGCTTCTTGGCCTGAGAAAAATTTTCGAAAAAACTCAAAACCGATCATTGCTCATTTCTCAATCACCACCAAGGGAATTGGACGAATTAACATTAGCCATATTAGGAATATCCAATAAACATTGCTACACAGCTACACATGCTCACTTTTTACCAATTTGCACTAGACACAACTCCAGGGTTGGCTGCACTTCAAGCTCAACCACAACTTCTAGGCAATCCATTCATTTCGCATCAACATACTTTTTGAATTTTAAGATCAAAAGAGGTATTAACCGGACCTGGCATAGGTATAACTTTATGTGGATGAACTTTCAAATATGCCGCATCTTCAACAACATCCCAAATCATAGCTTGAGAAAAATCATACACCGAATCATTAAAGGCCCTACCGTCTTTAAAACCAAATACGCCGGTTAAAATGACATAGTCTTGGTGGGATAATGGGATATTAATTTTTGCAGAAAGAACGAATTGATCTCCTGGTTCTGCTTCCATTCGTTGTACTAAATTCATATCACAAGCAGAATAAACAAAATTGCCCTTAAGGTCACGCATTCTAAACCCGAGGATAAAGTCTGAATTGACTGGCTCACGCACTTCTATTAAGTAATAGAGATTCAAAACTTCATCATACTCACAAGACAGAGCTACGCAACCACTCTTATTCAACATCAGGAAATTTTTAATAATGACAGCTTTAGTTCCAATACTTGAACACTGGTGACTCATATCAAAACCAGGATTTGGCTCAAACAGGAGAGCTGGTATACCCACCGCCCCATCTCCACCATTCACAGGTGACCGCGCTAGCGCAGCATACTCTTTTTTCCCTTCGTCCGCCGTTTCTAGAACTACTCCCTGCTCCTGCCAGCAATATCTCTCATACTGCTTTGCTACTTCTTTGGCATCCCCCCACATTTCAACTTTTCCCTGCATTAACCAAATGGCACGTCCACAAATAGAACGAACCGTAGAAATGTCATGTGACACAAACAAAATACTTGTGCCTTCGTCACTTAATTTCCTAAGACGCTTAAAACATTTCGATTGGAAGGGTGCGTCACCCACGCTCAAGGCCTCATCTACAATAAGAATGTCCGGTTCTATACAGGTATTAACAGCAAAAGCCAAACGCACCAACATTCCAGAGCTGTAGGTTTTTATAGGTCGGTCAATGAATTCTCCAATATCAGCAAACGCCGCAATGTCGTCGAACCGACCATCCACCTCCTTCTTACTGAGGCCCAACACAGCGGCATTCAGATAAACATTTTCTCTTCCACTAAATTCTGGATTAAAACCAGCGCCTAACTCCAATAACGCAGCAATACATCCATGCGTTTCTACGAAGCCAGAAGAAGGCATCAACATTCCGCTGATTATTTGAAGTAGTGTTGACTTGCCGGATCCGTTTCTCCCAACGATGGCCACAGCCTCACCCTTTTTAACTTGGAAAGAAATGTCTTGAAGTGCCCAAAAATCCCTATAATATTGCTTTGCACTCCTCCCGATTAATCCCTGAATTCTTGGAAAAACAAACTGTTTCAAACGATCACGTGGGCTATCATAGATCTGGTAACACTTGCTCAAATGATTGACACTGATAGCTAGACCAGATGCCAAGCTCTCAGATTTCATCCTCTCTGGTCCAACTTCATTCTTCATACATTTAGAGGGAGATACCGCATTCATAGCTTCACAGGACATCCGCAAATCCACCACGTGTCTTTTGAAACCACAGATACCCTAACTGGGCAATGGCGCATGCAACCAATGCATAAATCCCTAACCCAAACCAATCCGGCGAATGACCCCAGATAAGCACTTCACGAGTTTGCTCTATAATAAAAGTTAGTGGATTCAACCAAATCCAAGTCCGAAATTCTTCTGGTAAAGCCGCCACTGGATAAAAAACTGGAGAAAGGAACAACATGACCATCATAACAATATTGATCGTCTGCCCCACATCGCGCAGGAATACTCCGAATGAAGCCAACATCCAAGCAAAACCAAGGGTCAACACAACGAGCGGCAGTAAAACAACGGGTGTAAAGAGAATGGTCCAGTATAAAAAACCATTAAGGAGTAAAAACGCACATAGTAACACACCTATACTCACCAGACTATGAAATAGCGCAGCTCCCATCGCAATCCCAGGAAGTATTTCTAATGGGAATTTCACTTTTTTAACATAATTCACATTTGAAAGAATTAATCCAGGTGCCCGGGTAAGAACCTCTGAAAAAAGCCCATGTACAATAAGGCCAACAAAAAGAACAATGGCAAATTGAGCTTTGCTTTCGTCTCCTCCCAAACCCCAGCGGGCTTTGAACACCACTGAAAAGACGAAAGTATATACGGCTAATAGGAACAAAGGGTTCAAAAAAGACCATACTAACCCCATAACCGACCCTTTATAACGTCCCAGAACTTCCCGTTTCGTCATTTGAGCAATAAGCTGGCGGTTACACCAAAAACTTTCTAACATGGACCTTAGAGAATTTGACGGAGCTATATGCGGGTTAAGAAAATCCATGATTGAATTCGAGAAATTCACCGAGGGATTTTTGCACAATTTCCCAAAAAAAATTTAACTTTCTAAACCGACTCTAATTAAAACCAGTGAGATTTTGAATCAATTGAATGACTGTGAGTGCCCCCTAACGGCCACTCACCCAAACTAGACCTTCATTGGCACTTGCCCCGTAACATTCGGCTTTACAATTGTTTCTGGATTTTTTTAATGATTCCCATCATAATTCAGCGGGCAATCATGGCAAGCCCCTTCTGCCTGACAATTCCACAGTGAAAATTCAAAGAAGGTGAGGAAGGTACGCCAACACCCAGAACAGGCTTGCAGGTTCATCGATTCTGAAAAAGTTATGGGACAATTTTCGAAACCAAATCCTTAGTCGCTAAAAACATACCCCCTAAATTGCATTGGTACCCTATTTGAATGAGTTTCTGGATGCAACGACCAACGGATAAGCAAACTAGACTGAAAGAGACCAGTACTCAAAAAAATTGAGGGATGGCTACTTGTTCCAGACAACCTACCTCGTCAACTGAAAATTGAAGCATTCATGCGTTGACATGAAAGGACATTCTGTACCTGAAAAAATAGTTCATTCAGTCGAAAATGATTTTTTACCATTACTTCCTTTGTTAAGATTTCGACCTGGGAACTTCCCCTCATGTACTTTTGAACAAAGTAACTCAATACCCATTGTGCCTTCATAGACATATAAGGCAGCGCAATCCTCAAACGAAGCAAAATGGCAGATGGTTTAGCAAGCTCAGAAACCCATATTGAGAGACTATGCCCCGAATCCGCTTCCCTAACATTTGGGGAAGACGCGCCACCATGGGAAGCAGCAATTTTGGTCAGACTCAATCGGCCCCCTTTCCTTTTTCTCTCGGCTAAGACTGATCATTGCTCAGAAGATCAATGTTAAATGGACGGTTGCAGAGGGCATTGAAATGGATAAGTCACTTTGGGGGAAGACGAGAAGCCAAAGGAGGCAGTGAAACTACCCCCAAGGTAGCCGCCATTGGCATCTTGAAACGGGAGGGTGGGGGTATACAGGGGGATGATTTCTATTACCAAAGCGAGCCCCTTCTGCCCATCATTTGGGGGGAAATTGTTCTAAGAAATATCATCTATAGGGATTGTTATCGTTGGTCCTATGCCTCAGATGAATGGGAGTGTAACTATTATCGAACCACTCACCGAAAGCACTTTGAGGACAGGCATACCCACTTCCTTAGAAAACTTTCTCAATCAAGCAAAAGGGTTTTTGACAAGATATCAGGGCACCCCCAATCATCATTTTTCCTTTTCTTAAAAAATACAAAAATTTATTTTTCCTACCATCCCCCTCAAACAATAAATACAACCATACAGATTCTAAAAAAATTCAATCATTAATCAGAATTTCTTAACCCAGCCCCAAAAACTACAAAGAATCAAAACCAGATTTCCTTTCCCGATTTGCTGGTGTTTGTAGCAAATTGACCTTCTAACAGCAATACTTTCCATGGCGCCTCTGCCTATCAGAACCTTTTTAAAAAATAATCGCCAACTGTAAGCGACAGCCGAAAGCCCTCGGAGCTTTCTTTTGTCATTGATCGGACATACGATCTTTACCGAAGTAGAGATAAAGGAAAGTCCAGACATGGTAATAATTGTCTGAGGTGGGTTTTAGAAATTCTATTTTTGAACGTGACTCTCGGAGACAGATTTTCGACAACAACCTAGACCTGATATATCTGCAAGAATGAATCGCATGAAAAGTGCCTCAGGCAATCTTTCACTACACCAACCTCCGCCTACAGCCATACTTTCAAATGAGGAACAACATAGAGAAATACTGATTTTGATACCAGTTATTGAATTTCCCATTTAAGTGGCACACCAACTGCGAATATACCCGTTGCCCCCAACGTTAGCCCATTCCCTAGCCACCCTCCGACATCGCCGGTGACCTTATTGTGCACGACAATATCATCTTTACCATCACCATCAAGATCAACCAGGTCCGCTATCATCCACGACATCGGAACGGCCGAGGCAATGATCCCGGTTGCCCCCAACGTTAGCCCATTTCCCAACCACACCCCCGCATCCCCGTTTGAGGTGTTACGTAACACAACATCATCCTTGCCATCCCCATTCAAATCGCCCAGGCCCGCAATCACCCAGGCCGTCGGCACCCCTGCGGCAATGACCCCCGTCGCTCCAAGCGTCAGCCCATTTCCCAGCCACACCCCTACATCCCCGGTGGAGGTATTGCGTAATACAACATCGTCCTTCCCATCACCATTTAGATCGCCTAAACCGGAAATATCCCATTCTAATGGAGCCCCCGCAATTATTCCCGTAGTACCAAGAGTCAACCCATTGCCTAACCATGCTCCTACAGCCCCATCCACTACATTGCGTAATACAATATCGTCCTTGCCATCCCCATTCAAATCACCTAGGCCCACAATCACCCAGGCCGTCGGCACTCCTGCGGCAATGATCCCCGTCGACGCGATCGTCAACCCATTCATCAGCCAACCTCCGACATCGCCGGTAACCGTATTGCGCACAACAATATCTGGAGTGCTATCCCCATTCAAATCGCCCACACCTGCTATCACCCACGCTGCCGGCACACCTGCGGCAATGATCCCTGTGGACCCAATCGTCACTCCATTCATCACCCAGCCTCCGACATCTCCCGTATCCGTATTACGCAACACTATGGTTCCAAAACCTGTTTTATTAATGGAGAATGTGTCGGTAATCGCCCCGTTTGATCGAATATTCTGAACAGTCAGAATGGACCCATTGATAGTCAGAAGAACTGAGCCAAACTCCTTCTCAGAGAAGAACATCACTGGATGATTCGCACTACCACTTCCAATTGACTTACCCCCATGCCCGGCGACAATATAGACTGTACCGTTTTGATAAGCCCCTCCCCCTAAAGGATTCCCGTCTCCTGTATCCAGGATATTGCTATTCGAAAGCAGTGTGCCAAAAGCTGGAGTGATGAAGTTTGGGCTACTGCCGTACCCAAAAGCTCCAGCCAATGGGTAGGATCGCTCATATAAGTGCGAATGCCCTCCGAGAACTAAGTCAACTCCACCGGCTTCTAAAATAGGGAGCACGTTCTCCCGCATATCCACTAGCCGCCCACCAGAATCTACAGCATTATCCGAATCATGAGAGCCCTTGCTATACGGTGGATGGTGAAATAAGGCAATTACCCATTCCTGAGCCGTTCCCGAAAGATCCGCTTGGAGCCACGTTAACATCGGGGAGCCTGGTGCGCGGCTACTATCCATGGAATCAAGAACAATGAAATGTACATTACCGTAATCAAAGGAATAGTATGCCTCAGTGCCTGAAGATACACCCCCAGCTTCTCCCCCAGTCGGCAATACATGAGCCTCATAGTAGGGACCTATACCTAAGGCAGTGTTGACTGATGGCGCCTCATGATTTCCGAGGGTTGGCCAGAACGGCGTCTGGCGGAGAATATTCTGATAAATCGCAAAATGGTTGGTGGTAAACTCATTATCTGTGCCATTGTCGTAAGCGATGTCTCCCAGATGCAGGAAAAGATTGGGTGGCGTAGGCCCGGTCACTGCCAACATGGCATCTCGAACGGCCACCTGATCAGCGCTCGCGTTACCAGAATCGCCAACCACCCAGGCTGTAAACGGCGCGCGCGTCCCCACGGACGGTGAAGTCACCAGGAAATGGCTGGTGGTCCCTCCGGCTTGCACCCCATTAGTCACGGTTCCCACGTTATAGAAGTACTTGGTGGCTGGGTTTAATCCGGTGATCGTGACCACATGATTCTTCACAGCGGCATTTGAGGGAGGAATAACCGCTGCTCCAAACGCAGTTTGGTTTAAATTGCCAGACCCGGTTCCGTATTGAACGCGACTATTGTTTGCCGAATTTAGGTCGGTCTGCCAAAGGATAGTCGCAGATGATGGTGTAACCATTTGCAGATATGGTTCCCGCAGCATCGCCGCCGTGGCCGGAAGACCAGACACCACTATAAAACAAAGCGTCATCCACAACCAGATTAGCCGCATGAATTTTCCTATCGCTGAAGAAAAACTGCCTTATTCTGTGTGGGAAAAGTAAATTGAAATAGTAGGAAGAATCGGGTTAATTTCTGACAATCAATAAGGCGGGGGATAAAATACTTCACTTGATTTTATCTTATGCATCTCCATTAATTCTATAGGCAAATACAAAAATGAGCCTGGCCGATGGTGAATGGCTTGAGAACACTTTCACCACCGGCCTTCCTTACATGGACCTGAATGAGGGGCTCTCCGTTTCCCGAAAAATCCCTTCATTGTTCCGTCAAAGACAGTAATAGACGCTCTCCTCGCCAGCTAGGGTCTAATTGCCACGCGAGTTGGAGCCCCGCCGATGACCGCCGTACTCGTCGGCGCGTTCACCCCATTCCCCAACCACACGGCCACGGCCCCGGTGGACTTGTCTCTCGCCACACCAGGTCGTCCGTCCCATCTCCATCCACATCGCCCAAACCAACAATACTCCAACCGGTCGGAGCTCCCGCCGATGACCGCCGTACTCGTCGGCGCGTTCACCCCGTTCCCCAACCACACGGCCACGGCCCCGATCCATTGTCTCTCGCCACCACCAGGTCGTCCGTCCCATTTCCATCCAGATCGCCCAAACCAACAATCACCCATTCAGCCGGCACCGCCGATGATCCGCCGTACGCGTCGGCGCGTTCACCCCGTTCCCCAACCACACGGCGACAGCCCCAGTGCTTGTTCTCGCCATACCAGGTCGTCCGTCCCATTTCCATCCACATCGCCCAAACCAACAATCACCCAATCGGTTGGGGCACCGCCGCCGATGACCGCCGTACTCGTCGGCGCATTCACCCCGTTCCCCAACCACACGGCGACGGCCCCGGTGCTTGTCTCTCGCCATACCAGGTCGTCCGTCCCATTTCCATCCACATCGCCCAAACCAACAATCACCCAACCGGTCGGCAGCCCCGCCGATGACCGCCGTACTCGTCGGCGCATTCACCCCATTCCCCAACCACACGGCGACGGCCCCGGTGCTTGTCTCTCGCCATACCAGGTCGTCCGTCCCATTTCCATCCACATCGCCCAAACCAACAATCACTCCAGCCGGTTGGGGCTCCGCCGAATGATTCCGCCGTACTCGTCGGCGCATTCACCCCATTCCCCAACCACACGGCGACGGCCCCGGTGCTTGTCCCTCGCCACACCAGGTCGTCCGTCCCATTTCCGTCTAGATCACCTAATTTATTGAGACCACTGCTAGCTTCAATCAGTCGCACTGCACTACCATATTTACCTTGGAATTGATTTGCCGGAGCTCCATCAAAACTGATGGTCAGTACGACCGTACCATCGCCTCCAGACTTGATATTGCTAAATCGCGCAACATATCCATTTGGATTCGCTGACGGCAGGCGTGTTTCAGGAGAGTTGGGTCCCGTAAAAATGACACCCCCTGGGTAATTGGTCGTATCAGGATTATCGCTTGCGACAGAACTTGTGTTCACAAAGGCATCCTGCCCAGAGAGGGTCACGAGGGATGCCCGATCCCAACCGTTGGCATTGCGATCAGCAAAAAAAGTTAAATCATAAACCTTGTTGGGATTCATATTCGTAAAGGTAAGCACCAAATTACTTCCGGCCATATCTATATAGCTCAGGACCCCTAGACCATTGACCTTCCCATCAAAAGCAGTAAAGGCATCTCCCATTGTCGGGTCGGCACCTTGCGTGGCCTGGCCAGCCCCGGAGAATGTTCCACCAGTTACGGTCATAGTCACCGCAGTCGCATTACCAGTAGCAAAGTCTTTCAGCTGGCCAGCACTCAACAATCCCGACCCACCGTTAGGAGAGGTAAATGTGGTAATATTGGTGTTGAGCTGCCCAGGGGCCCAAGCCAAATCATTGTAAGAGGTCACGGTTTGTGCGGCCGCTATTGATCCTGCACTCAAAAATGTCAGCGTCGCTAAGACGCCCATCAACAAAAATGTGAATTTTCGCTTTTCATTTTTCATAAATGCTATGTCCTTTCTTCCCTCAAATAAATGAACATTTCATAAGACCCAAATCAACCGACACCATTCAAAAATTTTCTACCTTCAAATGGCCTAAAATAGGATCCATTAGTTTTCCAAAATTATTCATACCCTCATCTCCCAATTGAGGCTGACAAAGATGAACCCCTTCTTTGAGAACTATTAATTCAGTTTCCTCCTCCAATAAATTCCCTCTGCATCTCTTCTCCTACAGGAAGGATTTCCATAGGCGGGAAACCCGATGCCGGAATTACTTGCATAAAGCTTGATGACGGTTGAATATTCCCTGGATTCCCTTGGGTTTCTTGGATTGGCATAGGAACACCCGACTCCGAGATTTCGCCAAAGTTTGATAAGGTCTCCATTATCCTCTCAGGGCTATAATAAAACTCCGGGCTTGAAATGGAGCCACTTGAATTGGGTGTCTTGCGGGAAAGTTGAATTTCTCTATTAGCCAAAACAGCCATCTGTGGTTCGCCTATCTTTACCGGGGTATTAAGATTTTCAGTTGGAAAAATTTTGCTAACCACAAAAACTTGCTGCACTCGTCCCTGTCCATTAACTTGAAAAGCATAGTCCCACGGAGACAGGATTTTTGAGAGAGATTTCTTCACCGATTCACCAGTTAAATTGGCAGAAATGAGCTTATCGCGCTCCTCCTGCGGTACATCAAACTCAATTACTAATTTCTCCCTAAGTTCTTCTAGTACTACGTGCAATGGAACCTTTATTAGTACCCCCGCTATAGAATCCCCCGTAATCTTCAGCTGGGAACGTGTTTCCGAGGCGAAAACAAGGCTTCCATTCGCCAACAGCATGCAACTTAAGAACAACAAGCCCCCTATTACCCGCGTACGATTCCCTTTACCTACTTGTACACTAGGATAATTACTCATCGACCATAATTCTCCTTTCCTTAACCCTGAACACCGAATTACTAAGCATTTTGAGAAACATCCAATGCTAACGATACGCAAGACCTTTTTGACTTTTAGCTTGAGCAAAACTTTTGCCATGGCTAAAAATATTTGAGAATTAGGCTTAGAAGCCCTTGCTTTGTCACAAGATTTTCATGAAGGGGGAAACGGGGGAGGAAGAAATTAGAAAACCAACTTACTTAATTGGAAAAAATCTTGACCATTAAGATCAAGAAGGGTAGCCAGCTTTCAAGAACCTGAAAAAAATTCTGTTAGACACTGGAAAAAGCACAAAAAAAAGAAAAATTTTTCGACGAAGAATCGTGTTTTAATAGCTTTTCCTACAGAAAGACATACTACTTCGAAAAAGTTTTCAAATTTTTCTGAACATGTCAAAGTTTTGTTTGGAAATCCTTCATGATGGGGATACTTCTTGGAAATTATTGGAAGATAGTAACAATTCCCACAACAGAAACTGTGGAAAATACTAGTCAAAGGGGGATACGTTTATCAACTAGAAATTCCCGGAGATACCATCCGACCCCAGGTCACTTTTTTTGGAATTTTTTTATATGATTCTAATCCGCAGGCCATGAGTATCCAAAATAAGTAGGCCAAACTTCCAGCAAACATATAATCAAACAGATTTCGGCAGAAGAATCCTACTAGGGCAATCCCCAAGCACAATTTCTGGCCGTCTAATTCCGTCGATTGGATTCGCTTGGGTAGGGGAATAAGCGTTCTCCCGAGGCGAACAAACACCCATAAAAAAAGTAGCAAGCCAGGGATTCCACTTCCTACACCCATCATCAACACCGTATTATGAAGATGCATGGGGCTATCCCCCATGGGGGAATCAGCTAAAACAGGCTGAAAATTATTATTGCCATATCCAATTCCTACTAAGGGGTGACTAACCATTTTCTCAATTCCTAACCTCCAGACTTGTAACCGTGTTCCCATCGTCCAAGAATGAAGGGTATCTGCCTGATATCCTTTCTGAGTTAGTTCAAATGCCGCTAAAGGCACAAGAAGAATGCCCAATAGGACACCTAATAAAAGAGATTGACGTCGAGTCACAAGCCCCCAAGAAGAAACTTGTGCGATAGAGGCCAACCAACCCGCTCGGGAATATGAAGCGGCATGCGCGAGCAGACCAAGCCCGAGCGTACTAAATGAAAAGATTTTTCCTCGCACCAAACGAGAAGTGGCCCCAAAGTAGAATGCAATAGGAATCGAAAGGACAAGGTAAGTACTCAACCAATTGTAATCAGATTCTGGAGCCCTAGCCCGAATGGCCCGATCCTCCCAATTCCCTCCTCGGGCAAAAAAATCTTCCACTGCAAGGATTGATAGCCCCAGAGACCCAAGAAGGACTCCAAAAAAAATAACCCTTGGAAAATTCTGACCACGAATCCATCCCCCCCACACTGCAGAAAATCTGTTAGTGTCTACGGAAAATCGCGAAGCGATTGTTCGCATGACATACACAGCCCAATAGAAAACTAAGCATTGAGCCACAAGCTTTCGCCATTCCACAAAACTATATTCAGGATCTAGCGAAAAGGGTAAGGTGAAAAGTATCCATACCAATAACAGTAGGAGCGGGCAGTCGACAGGGGTGCGTATATCAAGATTGTGGTCTTCAAGCCACGCGACAATTATGGCAGACCCTAATAGGACAAAAAAAACAGCTTCTCCAATGTGAAATAACGCGGGGAAGAAACTACTAACGGTAAGAAGAAATAAACCGATTCCTTGAATTGCCCAGAGCCCTCGTATATATGAAGAATACCAGGGCAAATTTCTCAGAAGAGTTCGGGATTTCGTCAGCAGATCAGCGTCCTCAGTAGCATGACGCATTGGCCCTCCCACCAGAAAACAGGTGGCTTATAACCCATATCTGATTCGAGACCGGTCCACACTTCAAACCACTTCTCCTCCACGCCCTCAAAGTCCACGGGCAATAAGGTCATGAAGATGGATCATGCCGACGACTTTTTCCTGGCGATCTAAGACGGGCAACACAGAAATGGGTTTCTCACGTTTTTCCATGAATTCCAATGCGGTGACGGCTTTTTCATCGAGATAGACCCAACTTGGCTTAGCATTCATCACTTCAACGAGAGTGAGCCGAAACAAATCGTGGCCCTCCTCCAATGTCCGGCGGATATCATAGTCCGTAATCAGGCCTAAGAGCCGTCGTTGATCATTAATGACAGACACCGCACCAGCTCGCTTGCTTGTCATTTCATAGAGCATGGTACGAATGGACTGCCTTGCATCAAGAACGGGATTCGCGTCGCCATGGCGCATGCAATCGCCCACGGTCAATAACAGTCGTTTGCCTAACTGGCCACCAGGATGGAACAACGCAAAATCATCCGACTGAAAGTTGCGGAGCTTCATGAGCGCCATGGCAAGGGCATCACCTAAGACCAAAGCGGCCGTGGTACTACACGTGGGGGCCATATTCAGTGGACAGGCCTCTTCTTCGATCGGTGTAACCAAGACTAAATCGCTTCCTCGAGCCAGTGCCGATTCAGGCTTAGCGGTAATGGAAATAATGCGTGCGCCAATCTTGCGAATAAAAGGCAGCAACACGAGAAGCTCTTCACTTTCACCCGACTTCCCCACGGCAAGCACAACATCGTCTTTAGCCACAATACCGATGTCGCCATGCATACCTTCTGAGCCGTGAAGAAACACTGCGGGAGTCCCGGTAGAAACCATGGTCGCTGAAATTTTATTCGCAATCAGCCCTGACTTCCCCACTCCCATGAGGATGACTTTCCCCTGACAAGCCTGTAACATTCTGACGGCTTCTTCAAACTCAGGAGTCACGCTCTCTTCCAAATGGGTGAGCGTCTGAGCCTCCAACCGAATAACTCGACGTATTTCCTTGAGAATATCCATCACCCTATAATTTCATCAGGCTACAAGACACAGGACGAATGTTGCGGACAATCCTGAACAGCGAACGATGCCGAAAGCAGAAAAATTCGGAACGATTTTCCCTGAGCAATGCCCCACGAACAATAATTCCACGAGAAAGATAATGAGTGTACACAGACCTAGGAGAAACTGACGGACCAGTTTCACGGATGGATTATCTCCCATTCAGTCGCCTAAGGGGAGGGTTTTTATGATTACACCAATTCGATTATTTGGTCAACCCTATCCCAAAACCTCACCTTAGAGTCGCGCTTCAAAAAAATCCCAATACCCATAGACTTCGCTACCCCAAAAAGGAACAAACGACGAACCATGGCCCTTCCCCGATTGAAAACGACGCGCCTCGCACATAAAACCACCCAGCACATTCGACACATCTACCAGAAATTGGATTACCAGGGCCTCGGCCCCATTTATTGCGACGAAGGAGGCGATGAATTTTGGGAGGACCGTCGAGGACCCTGCGAGAAATTGGGAAATGCGATTGCCAAAGCCCTAAAAATTCGCCTCCCAACCGGTGGGCGGAGCCTCTATGTGGGGGCTGGAGTCCCGGAAATTCCCCCGTTGCTCATGGAACAACTGGAATTGAATCGTACTGTCTGTCCATACAATTTACGCCAAGAAGAAGTGGATATTCTGAAGGAGGCCGGCGGTGCAAACGACATCCCTTTTATTTGTGGTTCGGCCGAGTCGGCAACCGGCACATTTGACCATCTTTGGATCGTCAGTGTGCTCAATGACCCGGAAGAATTTCCCAATCTGTCTGTTCTCTTTTCCTATGGTCGGGCCGACCCGCTAGCCTTTGACGTCTCGGCTTTTATTTCCGAACGAGAAACCGGCGTCCGATTATTCGCCAGCTGCATGGAAAAACTTACCAAACCAGGATTACTCACAACCTCAGTGGAAGAACTGCCCTGGCTAGAACATTGGTGTGCCACCCATGATCGAACGTATCAGATCGAAGAGGCCACCTACCCAACCGCCCTGGTCGGTGATCCCGTGTGTTTTGTTCACATAGATTGAACACAAGGAGCCACTTACCTGACTATCAGGCCACGAGAAAACATCACAGGAGTCTCCATTGCACACACCAATACCTGTAGGCCTGATTGGATTAGGACGTCACGGTAGTCGCTATCTCCATCATTTACTCGATGAGGAAACCGGCGGCCAACTAGTCGCCATTAGCCGGCAACAAGAAGCCGAAGGCCGTCGGCAAGCTGCCCACCACCACCTTCGATTTTTCCCCGACTATCGACAGCTGATCGCCGATCCGACAATCCGGGCGGTCCTGGTCATCACACCACCCAGGTTAAACGCCCCCATCGCCCTAGAAGCCATCGCACATCGAAAAGCTCTGCTCGTCGAAAAACCCCTTACGGTGCAATCACATGAAGGAAGACACATCGTCAATGCAGCAGCCCAGGCCAAGGTCCCTCTGATGACAGGCCACACCCTTCGCTACGAACCCGTCATTCGAAAAGTGAAAGACATCGCCACACATTTAGGCCATTGTCAGGCTCTTCGGGGAACTATGCACCTCAAAGACTGGCAAAAAGATCCTCACATCCAAAGAGCGGGCCACGGCGTGCTCCTGGAAATCGGCATTCATCTGTTGGATTGGATACGAGTCATGCTGCCAACAGAATCCCTCATCGTGTCAGCAACAACGGCACCAGCAATTTCTGGCACACCTGAGAAACGGGCGGAGATTTCACTGGCCACCCCTTCAGGAATCCGCTGTCAATTAGACATTGCCAGAGTGCACACTAAACAGGTCACCCAGATTGAATTTATTGGCACAACGGGACGCGTACGCGGCGATTGGAAGAGCGGGCTGGTCCAAGTCTTTGACCAAGAGAACCTCATCTCTGAGGAAATGGTGCCGGCCACACCCACCCTCGTGCCCATGCTCAAAGATTTTTTCCAGGCCCTTCAAACAGGCCAACCAATGCCTATTACCGGGGTAGATGGACTCCGCGCAGTGGAATTGGCTGAGGCTTGCCATGAGGCCGCACGAACCGGCCAGAGCATTGAGGTGAAATAAAACCTCGCCAAGAGGTTAAGACGGCTCACCTGGCATTTTCATGTGCCACCCCTGATACACTTCATACAACGATCGTCCCTGGCGACGAAACACCGTTTCAGCTCGTTGAAAAAGATCAACCACAATCGCCCAGTCGGCGCGCGTCACATTAAATGCCTGTAACGCTAAGACCAGGGACGGGTCATCCCAAAGAGAATTGACCTGATCATACGCAATGAACGCCCCTAACACTCTCGCCGTCAACCCGTTGGCCTTGGCCTCCCCCGCCACACCTTCTGAATGTTGGCTCTGCCACCAACGATCGACGGCCACTTGATAGGCCGCAAATTCTGATGAGGTCGACTTCATCACAGCCGATTGGATTTGAATCACACTGTGGATGACTTGATTGGCTTGCGGGGTTCCCTCGGGCGGCAACACACCCGCCTCCTCCAGCATGGCCAATAAGGCCATGATCGTACCTACAGCCGAAGAACTGGCGCGTGCCGTTGTCACAGAATTTTGGAGTGGTGCCAATCCTGAGGTGACTCCCTCCTCGGCATTCACCAGGGCCATGCCCAACCAATAGGTCTGACTAGGGAAAAGCTCCGTCACAAACAACAGGACAATCAGCACACCGGCACGCAGCAGACGACACCGGGGTCCACAGTGAATGACGCAACCGGGAATTCTCTCTACTTGGGTTGTTTCCATAAACCTTCAAGAGTAGGATAGGTATGGCTCGCCGCCTTGCGAGGACTACCTAACATGTCATCACCACCTGTTCCATCTCCCTCCAATTCCAATCTACAACGCTCCCTACAATATTACCAAAAAGGAGTGCTTCAGCCTGAAGCCTGGTTTGAAATCGTTGAACAAGATTACATCCAACTCATCGCGTCCCTCAATTGGGAAGAAATGTTTCCCCACGACCGGAAAGAGTTTCAAGTGGTGGATATCGGATGCGGGACCGGACGTTTCCCCAAAATGCTGCAATCCCAGCTGTCTCCAACCCTACGCATTCACTATGACTACCTGGATCCATCCGCGTACTGTTTGACCACCTGCCAGAAAGCACTCAAACCCCCATTTCTTGCAAGATATGGGTGGCAGACCACCTTGGAACATTCGCAAAAGATGTTGACTCCGGGTTTATATGATCTGGCCTGGGCCATTCAATCGCTCTATTGCCTGGAACCTGAGAATGTGAAAACCGGGCTGTCACGACTCATCCAAGCCCTCCATCCCTCTCGAGGTACCGCCTGTCTGGTTCTAGCCAAACGCGAAGCCTTCTTCCCCCAGGTCCATCACATATTTTTTGAACATTGCGCTGAACCGACCCCACCACCATACCTGTCAGCCGAATCCGTAGTGTCCGCTCTGGGAGAACTCGGGGCCATGAGTGTCATCCGTGAATTACCCTGTACCCACACGATTTCCATCAGAGAAGATCGCTTGCTTGAACAATACCTCCAACAAAGCGTCATGGATACCCTGCCTCTTCCCAAATGGCGGCAACACCCACGATTGCGGGCATTTTTAGAGTCGCATCGCCAGGACGATGCCTACCAATTTCCCAATCCCTATTGGTTAATCCTCAGTGTGCCACACTCCGCAGGGGCAGCAGGGAAGCAGCGCCTACACACCTACCTCTCCTCCGTCACACCATCGCAAAGAGCAAAGTAGTCAGCCCAAAGAATCGGAATCCACCAATTGCCTCCCTTAAGACCACTGTAAGGCGTTCAGGTTTTGTGGAATTGTACTGGCATAAACTTTTAAGGCCGCGGTATTGGCATATAATTCATAGAGTACAGATAGGGCCACGCTTTCTCGCAAAACGAGAATCAAAAGGTTAACCCCAAAGACCCACTCGTTCATAACCAATTTCATTCACACATCATTGTAAAATCTTGACCGAAGAAACCGGCCGCTGGACTTACCTTGTTGAGAGCCATCCGCCAAGGCCATGAGGATTTCAAGATTTCACTCATCGCTTTGGCCAACACCATTGTCTTTGCCTTTATTTTTTTGGCATCTCACCTATCCACTTCTACGACATACCCGAGCCTGATCCCAGGAAGGAAACATGCAGTATCAAAAAAATACGGAAAACCCTTGATCAATATGCTGAAAAAATATCCTGCCAAATGGAATATTCCCGTCACGGACATGGCAGGCCCCGCCTGTCACCCCTTACTGTTGATACTCCAAGTCAAACCGATAATTGGCAATGTGAAACGGCGGCTCGACCCGCCTGCAGGGAATATCTCCACTGATCCTCAGGGTTAACACCCAAGACTCGAAACATACTCACCCTGTTCCTGAGCCTTGCCGCCCCCTCAACTTATTTGGGGTCAGACTCGATTTAAATGCTAGACCTTTTGCTGTTTATGCAGGAACGCCCCCGCAAAACTGAGCATTACATTTTCGCGGAAGCAACGGCACGGGAAAGGGAATGCAAGACAACAGTCAGCGGGTGCTTGACGTTTCGTTTGGGTTGATTGGTCAGTGCGGGAAAGAAGAAACCCACTTTCTTCCCCATGCGATGGCGAACCAGCCCCGGCAACCAAATACTATCTCCAAGATAATGCAGTTTGACGTCGACTTTGGCATCCACCCCTACTGGTGGAATTTGATCTCGGGAAAATTCAACCAGCATTCCCTGAGCACTGACATTGAGAACACGGCCCTTACACACCATACCCTGCCCACACCGAATGACGACGGGCAAAACTTGTTGGGGAGTGATAGAAGCCCGTCTGACTCTTCTCCGGTCTTTCTGAGCCACCGGAACCGGGCGACGAGAATCGGTTTCTAAAAGAGTGGCGCTTCGCATGATTAGGAATCCACGGCTGCTGTTTCCAAGGTTTCGAACACCTTCCAGGCTTCATCTTCACTTTCAAAAATGGGAATCCATTCATGAATTTCGGTGAGTTCCAAGATATCTCGCACAAATCCCATCGGCGCAATGATACCCAACTTCCCCCCAATCCGTTGAAAACGCCGTTGGGCCAGCACCAGCCATCCTAAAGCCGCACTATCAATAAACGACACGGCCACCATATTGAGCACCACAAATCGATAGCCTTCGGTAATGGCATGGTCAATCCGCCATTTAAAGTCTTGCCGAGCATTCTGATCAAAACGACCGACAAACGTTTCGATTAGCGTGTGTTTACTCAGACTGCGTTCGGACACGACCATACATCCCCCATTCAGTTTAGGCGTTTTCCCACTCTATCGGCCCCAAGCGAAGAACTCTTAACCATTTTCAACGGATAGGAACGCCTCGACTCAAGACAACAGACAGAAATTACGGAGATGGGGAGTGACGAATGAGCAGATCATCAACGTATTGAAAGGGAGCATGCTGGCCCGGATGGCTGGTAAATGGCCGGGTAATGCGTAGGCGGATAGTATGGGCACCAGCCTTAACGTCGCTAGAAGCCTGGAAGTGATGCCGAAGAATGGCATGATTGGCAATAGGCCCCATATCATGACTGGCGATGATGTGATCATCGACGATCCATTCAAACCGACCGCCGGCTAAATTTCGCTTATCTTTAGGTGAGCGGTAGGTGACCGCGATTTTCGCAGCAAGCTCCAATTTCCCCCCTTCAGTCGTGATTTGAGCGACCATCCCGCCACCTTGCTCAGGCTCGTTCTCGGGGTCATAGCGTACTTGTCCTACTTTGAATTGAAGAACTTTTGACGATTCTCCGTGTTCTGCCATTTCAAAGGAAACAATAGTGGGCCACCCAGGCTCACCGACCGTACCATTGGGAGTCATAAACGATTCCCAAGGTGCCTTCTCTCCATTTTCTAATGTTGTTTGAGCCAACATAGTGGCTTCGCTGATCCCACTCCCGATCCACAGCAAGAGACTCCAAACCAAGACGGCCCTTCCTCGAAAAAATTTGGGGACATAGAGTTGTGGAATGCGCCTCACGACCGACTTCAGATGCCCTATCATGGGTTGCCTCCGTCTTTCTGCTTTTTTAGGTGTTTTTTCGAGATCGACCTCGGTATGATATCGGGCTATTTTGCCAAGGAGTTTATTTCATGCACTTTATAATCGCACCACGATCTCACCACACCTTTAACATGTTGCCCTGCAGCACCCTCATCATAGGGCTCGTTTGGGTTCTCGGCACATCAAGTACAGTCTTAGCTGAATCTTCCGCCCCCTCAACCATCTCGCCAATGCCGCTTGCCCAGGTTCAACATGTCCTGATTCAAACCCTTGCCCTGACGGAAAGAGGATTGCAAGATTCAGCCGCCCTTCAACAAGTCGTCAGCGAACGCATGGCCCAGGCAGGCTTCACGCCTGTATCCGATGCCACATTACCCCACGATATCACCTTGCGGGTGAAATGCGAAGAACAGAAAACATGGGCGGGACCGAGTAAACATCGGAAGGGCAGCCATCCCTCAGCAGCGGCTTCTCGACTGTGGAAAGGTCCGGCCTGCCATTTTTCCTACAATCAAGAAGGCCCACCTGCTCTGTGGAGTTGGGAAGTACGGACCACCTTCGAAGACCCTAGAGAAGCAGCGAAAGCCGCCGGTGGTACAAATAATGCGGGCCTCTATGCCTTACAGGAATTACAGGCCCAGGTCGCTCAAGACGAATTCCCCCTCTACTTAGCCGCTGAATGGGGGCAAGTCGAGCGCCTTATCAATCTTTATCAACAGACCACCGATGATCTGGATCGTCGTCGGCTGATACTTCAATTGCTCGGCCCTCTGAGTTCTCCAGCGGCCCTGGCCACTATTGAAACGGCCACTCAGGATCCAGCCCTTGCCACGACTGCCATCACGGCACTTGGAGAACAGGGAGAAGTGGCTATTCCCTCGTTAGCCAACATTCTGGCAAATTCTGAAAATTCCGAATCCCAACTTCCAGCACTCCAATCGCTTGGGGAAATTGCGACACACAGCACCACGCCGGCCCTCTATGATCTCTTTATTCAACAATTAGAATCTCCAGATCCCCGCATGCAAGCCATCGCCGTCCGAGCATTGGGGTCATTAGGCGACCTACGAGCCGTTCCCCCAATACAGGCCCTCAACGTTCAAGCCTGGTCGAACCCGTCCACGCATGCCGACATGCAGGCATTACGAGAAGCCCTGAATTGGAGCCTTTATCAGTTGGATGCCCAAGCCTCATCACACTAGTCTATAATCAGGAGCCCTCGTATTCCTTTCCTAACATTGCGCTCGTCCCAAGGCTTTACTTTTGCCTTAAGTCCGACATAGGATTTTCCTCTCACAATCTTTAAGCCTAACGATGGGATGCGTAATCTTATGAAACCCGCATCACCCCGACAATCCGAACATCCTACAGACCCCCCCATGGCGCAGAGCCTATCCCCTGAAGTCCATCGCCTGTTCCAAGAAGCCATCAGGCATCACCAAGCCAAACGGTTTGACCAAGCAGAAGCTGGCTATGCCCAGATTCTGAGCCAATTCCCTGCTCATCCGGACTCTCTCCACCTTCGCGGCCTTCTCGCCTACCAACAAGGGGACTATGCATTGGCTTTACCTCTCATACAACAAGCCATAGCGCTTGATAGGCGCCAACCTCATTATTTTTTCAATCACGCGCTCGTCTTGGAAAAGGAAGAACGATGGGAAGAGGCCGTAGCAGCATACCAAGACGCCATTCAGCTCAAACCCCAATACGTCGAGGCTTGGAGTAATATCGGGAATGTCTACCGACGACAACGCCAGTGGACCAAAGCCATTGGCGCCTACCAAGAGGCCAGAAAACTCAAACCGCAATCCGCCGACCTTTTGAATAACCTGGGTGTGGTGTACAAGGAAAAGGGGGATCTCGATCTCGCCCTGACACAATATCAACGGGCCACTCAGCTCTCCCCTCAACATGCGGAAGCACATCACAATATGGGCGTCGTCCTGAAGGACCAGGGGAAACTTGATGAAGCGGCGACGGCCTTCCGACACGCTCTCAACATCAAACCCAATTACCCCAATGCCCATTATCACTTGGGATTAATTTGGCTGTGGCAACAACGCACCACCGAGGCCCTCGCCTGTTTCAAACGCTCAGCAGATCTCACCTATAACCAGGGACGGGGCATAGCTCCGCCTTACGTCACCAAAGCTCGAATCAAGCATGATGCCGAACAACTTGCGTATCTTACCGTCCACGCCCCTTCGGTGACATTCCCGAAGGATTATCAAGAAACGTTGCAAACAACCTTGGCGCGCAGCAACCAGCAAACCTCAGACTCTATCTTTGTTCAGCTGACGCCGCAGGAGAGAAGCGCGCTCGCCCCTTCGTTTCACAACATTGTGAATATTCGCCCCACTGATTTGGTGACAGGAACGGCCGTGAACCCTGACCTGGATGTCGCCGCAATTGAATCCCAATATTTCTCGACCCGCCCCGAGGCCATGTTCGTCGATTCCCTTCTGACGCAAGAGGCACTCACCGCCCTACGCGCCTTTTGTTTGGAATCAACCATATGGAAACGAGATTATCAAAACGGGTATATCGGAACATTTTTAGCGAATGGCTTTGCCTGCCCTCTGCTCCTGCAAATCGCCGAAGAATTACGCGTTCGATTGCCACGCATTTTTCGGCACCATCAATTAGTCCAGACCTGGGCCTTTAAACATGATAGTGCGTTGCGAGGACTTAATATGCACGCCGACGCGGCGGCGGTGAATGTGAATTTTTGGATCACACCCAACGAAGCCAACCGTAACTCGGAAAACGGCGGGCTTGTGGTGTGGGATAAGGAAGCCCCGGACGATTGGGACTTCGCGGAATATAATAACGACAAAAACCGACACAAAATTCAGGAATTTCTCGAACAACACGGTGCCAAACCCATCACCATCCCCCACCGCCAAAACCGCGCGGTCATCTTCAATTCCAATCTCTTCCACGAAACCGACGTCATTGACTTTCAAGACACCTATGAAAGCCGCCGCATCAACGTCACGCTCCTCTACGGCCACCGCCAACACTCCCGCTAAATATAAATGCTTCAAACCGTCTAGAAGAGTAAATTTTCGATGTGCCCTGGTGAGGGATAATTTTGAAAGTGGTGCGCCCGACAGGAATCGAACCTGTAACCTCTTGATTCGTAGTCAAGTACTCTATCCAATTGAGCTACGGGCGCACGATATTGTGAGGCAAGACAACTCCTGGAGTCTCCTCCAAGGGAGTGGCTCTTTATACAGGGTCCTCTCTTTTTCCGTCAACTCGGGGAAAGATGCTTGGTAAGGAAGACCGTACTAGGAGGCTGGCACTGGTTCGGGGGTTTCGGTTGGGACCGTTCCGTGAATAGTCTGCTCAAGACAGTCTATGACTTTTTGAATTTCTTCAGGCTTACCAAGATTAATCTGGAAGAACGCTGACATGTCGGGAATACCGGCAATGATATCTTTGGCTACCTCTAATACCCCCTCAGGATCAATCTGTAACAACTCCTGTGACAAATCCATAGCCGTTTGAATGGCTATTTCGGTTTGGGGGTGACACCACATGTCGGCTAACCGTCCAGACAGCGCCACACAAACGATCATTAATCGGGAGGCTTCATCTTCCGTGGAGGCCAGCGCGGGATTGTGACTCCCACGTACAGCTTCCCGTAACACTTCGGGCAATTCCCATGTTTCGGCCAACCAGGCTCCAATTTCACAATGGTCGGTTTTCCAGCGACCTTGCTCCAAGGATTCCAACACATGATGGTCCTGGTTCGCTTTTTGGTAGAGCGCACCATATTCATTCCCAAAGGCTTCGCTCATGACCAGGACGCCCAAATCTTGGAGCAATCCCGCCAAGAAAATTTCTTCTTCGTTAAAGACGCGGACACGTTTGGCTAAAATTTTTGCCGCTAAACTTGCCAAAATACAGCGGTGCCAAAAATGCGTATGATCAAAAGCGCCTCCCCCCTTTTTTCGTAAATCGCGGTACAGGGAGAAACAGAAGGCGAGGGTGGCAATGGAATTCATACCCAAGAGCGTCACGGCATGGGTGACCGTGGCCACCTTGTGCCGACTACCCCCATAGAAACTGGAATTCGCTACATTCAGGAGCTTGGCCACAAATGAGGGATCTTTACTGATGACTTCCCCGACTTTTTGGGCACTGGCCTTATCGTCTCGGCACATTTGTAGCACTTGTAAAGGAAGAGCCGGAATAGCGGGCAGGGTTTTACAATTTTTAATGCGTTGAAGGATCTGCGGGTCCATACGTGCTTACGACTTTCTTATCGTTGCCAATCCACCACTGTGTGAGCTAGCAGGCAGGGTCAACGATATGGGGCGGATCAGCCGTCCTACAAGAAAAGCTTTAATTTATAAACACTTTAGTGTTTGTATCGGATATTCACTACCCGACTTGAGGCAGAAGCCCGACATTCTATGCCGTCTTATGGCTTTCCTGCACAACCGTACATGTTCCTCAAGAAAGGCACAGGCATCCATTGTCAGGCCCTCTTCAAGAGCGCCCTCCCAAATTTTCGCGATACACAACTGCTTAGTTCGGGTTTTTCAGGGGAAAAGGGGACAGGGGACTTTCGGGGGCCTGGCCGTAGAGTGTTGAAGGTGTGGCATCTTGGATGGTGATCGAAACAAGATCCCCAGGAAGGTGGGTTGAAGGTCCCTTGGACCACACCACAGTGACATTGTGTTCGGTATGCCCCATCCATTGTTGATCGGATTTTTTGGCATCCCCCTCGATCATGACCTCAACCGAGGTGCCAATAACAGCCTGATTTTTTCGAAGGGAGATTTCTTTTTGCAGCTCAATAATCTGATTGGTCCGATAGCCTTTGACCGGTTCGGGAACGTCATCGGGATACTTTCTTGCCGCAATCGTGTGCTTTCGTTCTGAATATTTAAAAACAAAGGCCGCCTGATATTCCATGTCCTTTACCAGATCATAAGTATCTTCAAACTCCTCATCCGTTTCCCCACAAAACCCGCAAATTAAATCCGTCGTCAACACCATCGGCCCCTTCGCCCGAATCGCATCGACGAGAGTGAGATATTCGCGACGGGTGTAGCCACGCCCCATACGTTCGAGTATACGATCATTCCCGGATTGCAGGGGCAAATGAATTTGATTGCAAATGACCGGGTGTTGAGCCACCGCTTCCAACAAGGACGGGGGGAAATCTTTGGGGTGCGGGGAGGTAAACCGTACCCGCTGAATTCCTGGAACATCCGCCACCGCGACCAGGAGACGGGCGAAGTCCCAGGAACCGGATCGGTAGGAGTTCACATTTTGGCCGAGCAAGGTAATTTGTCGAACGCCTTGACTGACGAGTCGCCGGGCTTCTTCAAGAATGCCTTCCGGCTCACGTGAACGTTCGCGCCCTCGAGTATAGGGCACCACACAGAACGAACAAAAATTGTCACACCCTCGCATGACAGCAATCCAACCGTTCACGCCACCGGCTCGATCTGGAATAATCTGTGCGTAGGTTTCGTATTCGGACAAATCGACGGCCAAGCCTCGGCGTTGATGTTCCAAGGCTTCCGTGAGTAAATCCGGCAATCGCCGATAGGCATCGGGACCTACAAGCACATCAATCCACGACCGTGACTCCAACAATTCCTGCTTCAGGTTCTGCGCCATGCACCCTAAAACACCGATCACCAACCCTCGTTCTTTTTTTCTGGCTTTATACCGCGCCAAATGTCCATACAGGCGATTATGGGCGTTTTCGCGAATAGCGCATGTATTAAACAACACCACGTCAGCTTCTTCATCCACCGGGGTAAATTGAAATCCTCGCGCCTTCATGATCGACCGGACCAATTCGGTGTCATACTCATTCATTTGACACCCAAACGTTTCCATATAGACTTGATAGCCGCTCTTCTCATTGGGAGCGGACAAAGTTTTGAGACGTTTGGGCAGAAGTAAGGGGGTGCTGCTCATGTGCTCATACCTTGAAGGACCGGAAGATCGTGAGGGGCTGAGAGATATTCGCCTGCGGATGAAGTAGCCCGAGTACCCGATCCGACATGACTCCGGTGGCGATCACCGTGTGCACCGTGTTCTTGAGATGACCGGAGGCCCGGACATCCACACGCAGATAATTATCGGTCAGCCCGGACCAAACCCCATCGACCTCTTGCTCAAACAAGACGGAAAGTTCTCGCCCTAAAAAGCGTTGCTGGAACCTTTCTCGTTTGTGTCCGGACAATTCACGCAAGCTTTGACTGCGGAGTTTTATTTCTTCTGAAGGGACTGGTCCGGCCATTTTCGTCGAAGCCGTGCCAGGTCGTGGGGAATAGCTAAACACATGGGCATACGAAAATGGCTGGTCTCTGATAAAATCGAGGGTGTTCAGAAATTCCCGTTGCCCCTCACCGGGAAACCCGACCATGACATCGGTGCCGAAACACACATCAGGAATCATTTCCACAGCTCTTTGCATGGCGCTACGATAGTCCTGAACAGAATACCGCCGATTCATCACACGCAAAATACCGTCATCTCCACTTTGCAGCGGGACATGAAGAAACCGACAGAGTTTCTCCGATGTTTTCATGTACTCCAACAGACCTTCCGGAATGGTAGTCGGTTCAATGGAAGAAATCCTGATGCGCTCCAATCCCTCGAGGGCTTCTAATCGTATGATCAGCCCCAGAAGATCAAGACCCTGATCCTGATACTGACCAATATTCACGCCGGTTAACACCAATTCACGATGTCCTCGTTGAACCAGTCCCTCAGCCTCACGAACGGCATCGTCGGCCAACCGGCTGCGCTCCCGTCCCCTGGCGAAAGGAATCAAGCAAAAGGCACACATGAATTGGCAACCATCCTGAATTTTCACATGCGCACGGGTCGTTGAATAGTCTCCAACACCGTCAATCGAAAAATTCTCTGGATCCAAGCGATCATGATGCACCTGAGGCATCTGCTGTTTACTCTGTTGGGGAACGGCGGGCAACAGATCAGGCAACTGCATTTTAAACTGATTCCCGACAATCAAATCGATCCCGTCAATTTGGCGAAGCACCTCAAGACCGGTTTGGGCATAACACCCCGTGACAGCCACAAAAGCCTGCGGAGAATGCCGGAGCGTTTGACGGACGAGCCGTCGACACTCAGCTTCAGCCCCCTCAGTCACCGTGCATGAATTCAACACCAGAACATCGGTGTCTTCCCCGTATTCCACCGGCACAAAACCGCGACGGCGGAATCCGTCTTTTAGGAGCGCGGTTTCAGCCTGATTGAGCCGGCATCCAATTGTGGAAAACGCCACTCGGGGTTGAGGAACAGTTGAAGGGGACATAAGTGGAAGATTATAAAGAAGCCCTTTCCTGACAACAAGATCGCACGTGTACCAGTTCCCATTCCCCTAGGAACATGCTAGTATTTTTTGAAGTTCCACCACATTCCGCGACAATTCGAATATCGAATGAGACCCGGACCCACAGAGCTTGCTCACCAAACCTCGTGACCCTGATCGAAAGACTTTCAGTTCTTTTCACGTCCTGGCAGCCATGAACAATCCGTCCATTTCGACTCCACAGATTTCGGCCTTCTCCGCGTAATGCCATGAATGCCGGCTTTGGACAACTCCTCATTGCCCGCTTTATGGGATTCCGTCTGTTGCCGGGACAAGTGGTGGCATTAGCCGCCATGGGCCTGATTCTTTTAGGGGCCTGTCTCTTGATGCTTCCCTTTGCGACGAGCCCTACTTCCAATCTGGGATTCATTGATGCCCTGTTCACCGCCACCTCGGCGGTCTGTGTAACAGGCCTCATCGTGATGGATACCCCGCAAGATTTCACTACGTTCGGCCTGATCGTCATTTTATTTCTGATTCAAATTGGCGGACTGGGCTACGCCTTAATGGCCACCATGATCTTATTAATTCTTGGGCGGCGTTTGGGCTTGCGCGACCGCATGATGCTATCCGAAACGATGAGCACTATGGATATGCAAGGCTTAGTACGATTCGTGAAACTCGTCACCTTTATCACCTTTTCGCTCGAAGGTATTGGCGCGGTCCTGCTCACCCTTCGTTTTGCGATGGATTATCCTTGGGATACTGCGTTCTATTACGGAGTCTTTCACGCAATTTCAGCCTTTAACAACGCCGGGTTTGCCTTATTTTCCGATAGTCTTGGGGGGTTTCAAAAAGACTGGTCGATCAATGTCATTGTCACCACATTGATCATTCTCGGGAGCATTGGCTTTCTCGTGTTTGAAGATCTTCTCGACAATATTCATGGCCGAAGGTTTCGGTTCCGCACCCACACCAAATTGGTTCTCGTCACTACAGGCTTCCTCATTGGTGCCGGCACTTTGGGCATTGCCATGTTGGAGTGGAATAATCCCGCCACGATGCAACCGCTGTCCGTCGGAGAAACCCTCACGGCTTCCTACTTTCACTCCGTGTCCCGGACTGCGGGGTTTTCGACTCTGGATTTGGGCGGCATGCGTGAGCCGACCTTGTATATGCTCCTGATTCTCATGGCCATTGGGGGATCACCCGGAAGCATGTCGGGCGGAATAAAAACTACCACCATTGCCATCGTCTTCCTGACCATTTGGAGTGTGCTTCGACGAGATCCTGACGTCGAGGTCTTTCACCGACGAATTCCTCCCGACCTGATTACCCGTGCCCTGTGTTTAACCATTATGGCTCTCGCCCTCATTACCGGCATGACGCTGCTTCTTACCTCGACTGAATCGCAACCCTTCCTCTCACTCATGTTTGAGGTGACATCAGCCATGGGAATTGTGGGGCTTTCATTGGGAGACGGCGAGACCCGCAGTTTATCTGCTCTGCTCACCGATTTTGGCAAGGTGATGATCATGCTTTCTATGCTCTTAGGGCGGTTCGGACCACTCATGATCGGCCTCTTTGCGGTGAAAACCTCCGCCCACAAACGCTATCGCTTCGCTCAATCACGAGTGGTGATTGGATAGTCGTTCTCAAGCAATCCGCCGCTGGAGCATAAGAATAAACGCGACTAAGGTCGGCAGGGGACAAATGATGTAGGGCAGCAGCCATACCCAGACATTCTTCCCTCGTACGCGTGCCTGATCAACCATCCAGACAAAAATCCAAATAACCAACAAGATATAGTTGGCCGTGATCCATTGGGTCGTCCGCACATGCAACTGACTCCCCGCCTCGCCCACTGACATCAAGAAAAAGATGCCCTCCAGGATTACAAAGGCCGCCAATAGGCCAATGACTAATTGTTTGCTCCATACATACATAATCCGCTCCTTGGTAAAGTAATTGATAAACGTCCTGACATACCTGACTGGGAACCCAGCCACCCCTCATCACAAGTTCAAAGAAGACCGGTTATATCAAAAGGCCATTGACACCGTCCTGTAGGATTTTTCTCTGGAAAATTCCTGACAATTTTCATACTTCAATGTGCCTCTTCAGTGCTTGTCCACCCCCGGCTTTTTTGTTTTTTTTACCTCTGATATTTTTCCGCATTTCTTCATGTGTGCATAACCCATTTTCTACAAAAATTCTTCCTGTTGATAACTACCTCAATTCACTCAAAAACCCGCATCATTATTCAGGTTTTTTCAACTCACACCTTCTTCACATCAATCCCCATCAGACCTGTAAAATTTACAACATTTAGTATTGACAATTTTATTCAACCTCTATAGATTGTGGGTCATTGGTTTTATCCAATTATTTCTTTCGGTCTTATTTTTCCTGTTTTCTCTGTCTGATTCCGGTTTGCGTGAGGGCTTCTGAATTGCCCGATTACCAGGCTTTTTCGCCGTTTCCTCCAATAAGGAAATGGTGCCTTTAAAGGGCAATCTTTTTGAAAATGGCATGAGATGGAACCATGCCATTTTTTATTTCCTGGGCCCACCAGATCTGATTCTCTTTTAATCCTGAGAATCACCGGATCTCTGAGAACAACAGGGGAACAAATGATGGCGACCGAAAAAATACCCCACTGTGTTTTCTCGTCTTCCAAAGGAGACTTTTCATGAAAATTGCCCGACGTTTTACCAAAGCCGGCGAGAGCCCCTACCACAACATTCCTTTTTCTGCCCGATCCTCAGAAATCAGAAATCCTGACGGCTCCACAGTCTTTCATCAGGATAAAATTCTGGCACCTGAACATTGGTCACAATTAGCCATTGATATTTTAGCCCAAAAGTATTTTCGGAAAGCGGGCGTTCCGCAATTCGATGACCAAGGGCAACCTCTTCTGAACGAAAAGGGTGGACCGCTGCTTGGTGGTGAACGAGATGCTCGACAAGTTTTTCACCGATTAGCCGGATGCTGGACCGAATGGGGGAACACTCACCATTATTTTGATTCTCCTGAAGATGCCCAGGCTTTTCAGGACGAGCTTAGCTATATGTTGGCCTGGCAAATGGCCGCGCCCAATTCTCCTCAATGGTTCAATACCGGCTTATACTTCGCCTATGGTTTATCGGGACCTTCCCAAGGCCACTTCTATGTCGATCCGAATACGCATCGGGTCAAACAAGCGCGTAACGCCTATGAACGCCCCCAGGTTCATGCCTGCTTCATTCAATCGATTTCAGACGATCTCGTAAACGAGGGTGGGATCATGGACCTCTGGGTTCGGGAAGCCCGCCTCTTTAAATACGGCTCAGGGACTGGAACAAATTTTTCAAAATTGCGCGCTGACGGGGAATCCTTATCCGGGGGGGGGCGTTCATCCGGACTTATGTCCTTTCTCAAAATCGGTGACCGTGCGGCCGGCGCCATCAAATCCGGAGGAACGACTCGTCGCGCAGCTAAAATGGTCTGCTTGGACCTTGATCACCCCGACATCGAAGAATTTATTGATTGGAAGGTTATTGAAGAACAAAAAGTTGCGGCCATGGTCACCGGCTCAAAGATCTGTGCGCAACATCTCAATAAAATCCTCCAAGCCTGTCACCTCTCCAAGCCTGACGGCAGTTTTCAAGTCGACATCAATCCTCGCGAAAACTCCGCACTTCGTGAGGCCATTCAATCGGCCCGGGAAGTCTCAGTTCCCGAGCTGTACATTCAACGCATGTTCAATTATGCCCAAGAAGGGTTTACGCATTTCGTCTTTCATGAATACGACACCAATTGGGATAGTAAAGCCTACCAAACCGTCTCGGGCCAAAACTCGAATAATAGTATTCGGGTCCCCAATGATTTTTTTGCCGCCCTTAAAGCCGGTGGCGATTGGACATTAACCCGCCGCACGGATGGCACCCCCCATAAAACCATTCCTGCCAAAGACCTTTGGGATCGAATTGCCTGGGCCGCATGGATCTGCGCCGATCCCGGCGTTCAATACGATACCACCATTAATGAATGGCACACCTGTCCCCAGGATGGACGGATCAACGCCTCCAACCCTTGTAGCGAATATATGTTCCTGGATGACACCGCTTGCAATCTCGCATCATTGAATTTAGGACGATTCCTCACTTCTGAAGGCCAGTTTGATATTGAAGGTTTTCGACATGGAGTTCGGTTATGGACTATTGTCCTTGAAATCAGTGTGCTCATGGCTGGATTCCCCAGCCGCGCGATTGCCGAAAAAAGCTTTTCCTTCCGCACACTTGGACTCGGCTACGCCAATCTTGGTTCGATACTCATGAAATTGGGCGTTCCCTATGACTCGCCACAAGCCCTCGCCTGGTGCGGCGCCATTACCGCGCTCATGACCGGTGAGTCCTATGCAACCTCGGCAGAAATGGCCAAGGAATTAGGTCCCTTTAACGCATATCCCCGTAACGCGGAATCCATGCTCCGGGTCATGCGTAATCACCAACGAGCGGCTCATGATGCCCAAGCCGACGAATACGAAGGACTCACGATCACGCCACGAGGCATTCAACCCGAACACTGCCCACAGGATTTGCTTAAAGCCGCGCAGCAATCCTGGGATCGGGCACTCGAACTCGGCGAACAGTATGGATACCGGAATGCTCAATCAACAGTCATCGCTCCAACCGGCACCATCGGCCTGGTAATGGATTGCGACACAACCGGCATCGAACCCGATTTTGCCTTAGTGAAATTTAAGAAACTGGCCGGTGGCGGCTATTTTAAAATCATTAACCAAAGCCTCCCGCCAGCCTTACGCAACCTGGGCTATACCCCCGCGCAAATTCAAGATATCGTCACCTATGCCACAGGAACCCGTACGCTCAAAAAAGCGCCTTTCATTAACCATGAAACCTTGAAAGACAAAGGGTTTGATCGAGATATCCTGGAAAAGATCGAATCCAAACTGGACGAAGCGTTCGATATCAATTTTGCGTTCAACAAATGGACATTGGGCGAAGAATTTTGTCAGAAAAAATTAGGGATCACCGAATCACAACTCCAAAATCCCCAATTTAACATTCTTCAACTCATTGGCTTCACCCAGGAAGAAATTCTGGCCGCCACAGATTTCTGTTGCGGCACAATGACCGTGGAGGGTGCTCCGCATCTTCAACCAGAGCACCTGGCTATTTTTGACTGCGCCAATCGATGCGGACGAATTGGCCAACGCTACATCCTCCCGGCAGCCCATATTCGCATGATGGCCGCCGCCCAGCCATTTATCAGTGGCGCGATCAGTAAAACCATCAACATGCCAGCCGATGCAACAGTTGATGCGGTGAAAGAAGCCTACATGACCTCGTGGACATGCATGCTCAAAGCGGTGGCGTTATACCGGGATGGGTCCAAACTCAGCCAACCCCTCAATACGATAAGCGATTGGGACACCACGGATGCTCAAGCAGAGCAAATCCAAACCGTCGCCAAACAAGCCGCCTCTCGCGTCCTGGTCCGTTATCTGGCCAAACGTCGCCCACTTCCCACTCGACGCGGCGGATATACGCAAAAAGCTATCGTCGGAGGACATAAGATTTATTTACGGACCGGTGAATACGAAGACGGAACTCTTGGAGAAATCTTCCTGGACATGCACAAAGAGGGTGCCGCATTTCGGAGCCTCATGAATTGTTTTGCTATTGCCATTTCTCTCGGGCTGCAACATGGTGTTCCCTTAGAAGAATTTGTCGATGCCTTCCTCTTCACCCGATTCGAGCCAAATGGACCGGTAAAACTCAATTCACATATCAAAATGTCGACGTCGATTATCGATTACATTTTCAGAGAAATGGCCATTACCTACCTTGGTCGGCATGATCTGGAACAAGTCGCACCAGAAGACCTTCGTGTGGATGCACTCAAAAAACAAACCGACACAGAAGAGGAAGATGGAGATGATTTGGTTGATCCTCGGTCTCTGAGTTCAACCTCCATCAGTCCTGAAATCTTTCCTTCTCGCCATTCATCGGGAAATGGCATTGAAAAAAATGGCGGAAATGGAAAAGTCTCACGGAAAGTCGAAATGCAGCGTGAAACTGTCACTATCACGGAGGTTCAGGAAGCCCGGCAGAAAGGCTACGAAGGGGATCCATGCCAAGAATGCAAACAATTCAAGATGGTTCGCAACGGTATGTGCCTCAAGTGTGACAACTGCGGTGCGACCAACGGATGCTCTTGATCCTAAAAACATGTAAAACAGGGGCGTCAGGAAAAGCGTTCTTTTTAATAACCCCTGACATGCATAAGTCTGATTTTTTCGTACAAAGCCATGAAAGGGTCTGTTGAAAAAAGCCGCCAGCGGCGTTCTTGCCAGTTTTCCGTGCTCACGTATTGCTAGTACGCTCCGTGCGCAAAACTGGCTGCGGCCTTGCTGGACGGACTTTTTTGAACCGAACAGAATTTGCGATCACCTATGTCTTCCTAGCCGAAAATGCCATTTAATATCTTCATTTTTCAACACTCTCATTAAAGAGTTTGTTGCACAAATGAATTCCGTAAAGATAGGAAAAAAATGAACTTTACGATTCACCATTAATGAAATCGAAATTCCTACGAAACCACCAATTAAATAAACGACGAAGGGAATTTTCTTTGTTCGTTGTTGTTATTGACTAGCACTCAATAATGTCATGACCATTACGTATTATCGTTGAACCAATCCATCTTTGGTTGTTCTGAAATACCAAAAAAATATCGAAAAAAATTATCCCCAGTTTCCACAAACCAAACCCCTTTCAGGAAGAGTCTATTTAAATTTCCTTGCCAGCTTATTCACTGGAATTCACACCTATTCCACAGATTGGGCCATTGACACCGACTTTCCTCACCTTTATAAGAACACCTCTTTTCACAATTGAAGCCCTCGCCGTGGATCACTCAATTAATCGTTCAACTATCGCCAAAGATTGGCATACACGAGGTTTTTCCTGCGGCCTGTGGATTGATCATGCCGGTCGAGAATGGTCCAATCCGGCTAAAGACAACGACGAATTGTTTATGTTGGTGTCTGGAGTGTTAGAACTGGAGTTAGACGATCTCTCGATTCGGCCTTCTGTGGGCAAAGAGATTTGTATCCCTGCAGGAAAGCCCTATACGATTCGGAATATCGGTGGGAAAACGGCACGCTGGCTCTATGGTCAAGTACGGGAAGCCCCCTCTGATACTGAAGCACTTGCGAAGGAAAGAGAACGTTCGTTCCACCCAGAATTGAAGAGAAAACGACGACCCGAAAAACGAACTCCGGTTATTAATGTTTCGAAAGAAACTTAAGCCTATTTCTTCTTCTCACCATTTCCAATTTTATTTAAACGTTTTACTTGTTTTCATCTTTCGCGCAACGGAATCCTGTGGTCAAGTCTTGAAAATCCGTTTCAGCCTTTGACCGTGCTGTGACGCGTAAGTTGACCGGTTGATCTTCCCACGACCCTCCTCGCAACACTTTAAAATCCCCTTCACTCGGACCCTGAGGATTTTCCTTAGGACTGTCTTCGTAATAATGCCTTCCGTACCAATCATTGACCCATTCTGCCGCATTGCCAGCCATATGATACAGTCCGTAGGCACTTTTTCCACCTTCCTTGAGGCCATGGCGAATACTCATCCCTTTCGTCCCGCTCGTAACCGGGGATAACGTAATAGGGTAACTGACCCACCCGGTCGTCCCCTGATTGTAATTGGCAATATCGACAAAGGGTTGCATGTGTCCCCAGGGATATCGCCTTCCATCGGTTCCACGTGCGGCTTTTTCCCATTCGGCTTCGGTTGGCAGACGCTTTCCTACCCATTCGCAATACTGCTTTGCGTTCTTCCACGAAATACCAACCGCCGGTCGGTCACCAATGGTCCCTGTTGCCGCCCCGTCATCCCATAAGGGTGGCGGTTCAATACCGTAATCATGATCCAAAAACTTTTGATATTCGGCCATCGTCACCTCATAGCGATCAATGAGGTAAGCCTTCAACCACACTGGATGTTCGGGACGTTCATTTTTTGACCCCTCATTATCCCCCATGAGAAATTCCCCTTCGGGAATGGGAATCATGCTTCCGGGAGGACCGTCCGCAGGCCCTTCATCCACTTTTCCAGATTCCGAATATTTCCAATCCTCAGCCCCCGATGAAACACTCGCCAGCCCCAAAACCCCTGACAGCATGACTACACTCAGGAAGATACTAGGATTCATAAGTCCCTCACATGACTGAGATGAAAAAGCGCTCCAATGATATCTCTTCAACATATCGAATGCCTGTAAGCAATGGAAGAGCAGTGTATCAACCCCTCCACGCGGGATATATCCAAAAAAGATAAAAGCCGCTGAAGAATCCTTCAGCGGCTTCAATCATGGCGTCCCCAGCGGGATTTGAACCCGCGTTGCCGCCTTGAAAGGGCGGCGTCCTAGGCCAGGCTAGACGATGGGGACGTAATAGATAAATGACTCAAGACGGAATGTGACGAATCTGGCTGAAGCAACTCTGGTTGACCGCTGATTCTAACAACGGCAAAAACCCTGGTCAAACCAAGAAGTTACGTTCCTTCACTCGGCAACCATCACCACACCCGAGACATGTGTGACCCTCGTGAGTTTTTATTTGGGCCGACGACCGTTCTATCAGGTCCTCACGTTAAGAATTGGGGTGGAGAAGCAGGCCTATAAGCCGGATTCTGTACCGTTTGAGGCGAGCCCCATTCGGCGGTGACCATTTCTCTGGAACCTAAGTTACCCTAGGCTTCAAGCAACCTACCCGGGAACCTTGGCCGGGCCGACCTCCCTCCCAATCAAGAGAGGAATGACTTCCTTCTCTCAACGGGGAATCGTCCCCCTATTTGGTTTTGCTCCAGGTGACGCTTACCCTGCCACTTGTGTCACCACAAGCGCGGTAGGCTCTTACCCCACCATTTCACCCTTACCTGGCTCAAGCCGAAGCGTAAGCCATCGGCGGTATCTTTTCTGTGGCGCTGGTGTCGGATCACTCCGCCTGGGCGTTACCCAGCACCTTGCCCTGTGGAGTCCGGACTTTCCTCTCACACATACTGCATGAGCGGCCACCCGGCCCACTTTCTCCACCGCTTATCATGGTAGGCTGAGAAGCAAGAGAAAGCAAGAAATGCGCACTGCTTCTAGGAGTTAATCGAGGGATTCTACTTCCAAATGGTGGGCCATGTAGAGAATGCGATGACAATACGAACAGTCCAACAGCTCATCCCCTCTTCTGACTTCCGCAACAAGTTGAGGAGGAAGTTGCAGTCGACAACCTCCACAGGCGCCCTCATTGACTTCCGCCACGGCAAAACCTTTTCTCATCGTTTTCAATCGGCTATACCGAGCCAACAAGGGTTTATCCACGGCCTCTGCAACCTTTTGTTGTTGTTGGTTCAACGCCGCTAATTCATTAGCTAACTCGGCAAATTGGCTTTCTAAACGGGCTTTTTCCACATCAAACGTCTTTTGGGCTTCTTGTACTTCTGCTTCAAGTTCCTGAATAGCTTTTGTGTTTTCCTGGACCCGCTCCATCGTTTCCAATACACCCTCTTCGATTGAGTCCTTTTTCTTCCTGGCCTGCTCAATCTCAAATAAGTGCGCTTGATATTCTTTATTGGTTTTCAATTCTGACAGCCGGCTCCGGACTTTATGGAGGGATTCTTCTTGCGTGGCCAGCTCTCGTTCCGCACTTCGTTGTTGTTTGACAAGGGATTCCCCCGTGTTTTTCAACACTTGAAGACGGGAAAGCATGTCTTTAAGGGGAGATTCAGCGGCCTTTAATAGATCGGGGGCTTTTCGCTGGGAATCCTGAATCTGGAAAATTCGAAGATCAAACTTTTGAAGTTCAATAAGGAATTGCAGCTGCGAATTCACAAAATCCTCAACATGAATAAAAACCCGTTGACCATAACAGTCTGCCAAGTCCGGCCCAGTATCTTGGTGGGCCCACCAGGACTTGAACCTGGGACCAACTGATTATGAGTCAGCCGCTCTAACCAACTGAGCTATGGGCCCTAACCCCACAATCGCGTACCATATCTTTTACCATAGATTGGCTCCAGGAAAAATACCTTTTCCACTTTTCTTTGAGATTCCACAAAATATTCTTTAGGAAACAATTAAGCCCGCTTTTTGGTTTCGAAGTTCATGCATTTGAAGATTTAAGGCATCGACTTCATCATGCCGGCCTTCCCGTTCGGCAATTTTTTGTTGCCCGATTAATTCGGCCAGCCGCCGTTGAAGTTTTTTATGCCCAAGAATCCGCAAACACCCGCTCACATGATCATGGATATCCTCTAGGTACAGATCCCACACGCTCAATTTCGCCACCACCCCTTCATAGACGGGATCATCACCTATCACTCCGCGAAACCCTTCGAGGTCGAATTGGCCAACCTCATCCCGGAAAGGGAGAGCCTGGGCCAGTATGTGCTGATAGACTGGTACCGTAAAACCCTCAACATCCAGCTCCAGGACATGGGACGGCTCTAAACGCCCCTGGAGCAAAAGGATTACCAAATCGCGCTCCTCCAGCTTTCCTGGCGGCAACGTAACTTTTGGGGGAGGTGGTTCAGGTTGCTTGGATCCCAACCTTTGAGAATCTACCCGCCGAGACAACGTCGGTAACCGCTTCCTTAGTAAATCCTGACGAATCCCTAGTCTTTCAGAGACAATTTTCAGGTATTCGTCTTTTTCGAGTGGGTTTTTGGTTTTTTGGAGAATGGCCAAAACCTCGTCAGCCCGCTGGACCCGATCCTGAATCGAATCTTTTTTGGCCTTACCTAAGACAGAAGTCACCACAAAATCCAAAAGTGTAGCTGCCCGGTCGTCTAAGGACCGAAATGCTTCCACCCCATTCGTTCGAATAAAGGTATCTGGATCATCCCCGGTTGGTAAGACCAAAACTCGAACATCGACTCCGGAATTCACGAATATATCCAGGGTCCGCAACGCCGCATTCACACCGGCGGCATCTCCGTCAAAGACTAAGGTGACAGAGGACACAAAACGCCTCAATATTTGCACATGATCACTCGTCAGAGCCGTTCCGAGAGGAGCCACCACATTTTGGAGACCATGTTCATGGAGGGCGATCACATCAAAATACCCCTCAACCAGATAAAACCGTCCAGCCGCCGCAGCTGCCTGCCTGGCTTTATCCAATCCATAGAGCGTTCGCCCTTTAAAAAATAAATCCGTTTCCGGAGAATTGAGGTATTTGGGAGTTGCTTCATCCTGCAAAACTCGGCCGCCAAACCCCAAAATTTTCCCCCTGGTATCGGCAATAGGAAACAAGACACGATTTCTAAAACGATCATAGGTCGAAAAGCCTTGGGCACCTTCTTTCTCTTTTCTAACCACTAATCCGGCTTGGGTCAGTTCCTGCAATTTGACGGCTTGGGTTTCCATCCAATGGGATAACCCATTCCAACCTCCCGGCGCATACCCTAATTGAAAGGTTGCCCATGACTCACGAGAAATTCCCCGTCGATCCAGATAGTCTCTGGCTTCTTGTGCCTCCGGACTTTCGAGAAGGCGGCGGTGATACCAGGAAGAAGCTAAGTGATACAGCTGGAAATAGCGTTCACGAGACAAGCCGGATTCAGTGCGAACCGTCGCTTGGCGCAATTCGGGAAGCACAATGCCGACTCGCTGACTCAACTCACGCAGAGCCTCCATGAAATCCATATTTTCTTGTTTCATGAGGAACGTAAAGGCGTCTCCTCCGACCTGACAGCCAAAACAATGGAAAAATTGACTTGCGGGATTGACCGAGAAGGATGGGGATTTTTCTGAATGAAAGGGACACAGGCCCTTAAAATTCTGGCCGGCTTTGGAAAGACTCACATAGGTCGATATTAAATCAACGATATCAACCCTTTCCCGAATCTGCTGAATCGTCTCTGGAGGAACGCCCCGTTTTTCATTCATAACCTACTCACCTTGCTTCAAGACCGGAAATACGAAGGCCCTTGAAACGTTAGCCTGGCGGCCAGGTAAATGAACGGCCTCCTAACACATGCAGGTGAAGGTGAAACACGGTCTGGCCGGCTTCTCGTCCTATATTCGTCACGACACGGTAGCCGCTTTCCACCAGACCTCGTTCCCTGGCGATTTTGGCGCAGACAACCATCAGCTGTCCCAATAATGCTGAATCGGAGTCTTGAGTATCTTCTAATGACGCTACATGCCGTTTGGGAATGACTAACACATGAACCCTGGCTTGGGGGTTAATGTCGTCGAAGGCAACGACATGATCATCTTCGAACACTTTTTGGGCAGGGATTGCGCCCGCCACAATCTGACAAAAAATACAGTCAGCCATGAGAAGTCTCCGCGTCTACAGTTCGAATGCCCGATTTTCCAAATCGCTTGCCGAGTTCTTGGTAGATGGCTTCTGGAGGAATCGCATAATACCCGAGCATAACCAACGTATGAAACCATAAGTCAGCCATCTCATAGATAATTTCGTCTCGATTGTCATTCTTCCCGGCCAGCACCACCTCCCCGGCTTCTTCCACCACTTTCTTTAATATGCGATCAACATCTCCCTGTAATAATGTTGAGACATAGGAATCTGAACTGGGATGGGCCTTTCGATCCGATACCATTTCAAACAACCGTTGAGTGATCCCGCCCCAGGACGTCCCTGAAGGAACCGATATTGAAGACATGGGTGTAAAAAAACAGGAGCGGGCGCCTGTGTGGCAGGTCGGCCCGATAGGCTGAGCTTTGATTAAAACGGTGTCTTGATCACAATCCAAAAACACTTCTTTCAACAGAAGTTCATGGCCTGACGTCTCCCCTTTTTTCCAGAGTTGCTGTCGAGACCGGCTCCAAAAATGCACTCGTTGCGTCTGTTGGGTGAGATCCCACGCTTCCTGATTCATGAATCCCACCATTAACACCGTCCCATCCAACCAATCCTGGGCTATACAAGGCAACAGGCCTTGCGCATCAAACTTTGGGGTGTTGGTTTGGGTATTCTCGCTCATCACTCGTTAGGCTATTGAAACAGGAACCGATCCCGGGCGGATCGGAATACCCTGTCCAGATAAGAACGCTTTAGCTTGCCCAATGGAATAGGTTTGGAAATGAAAAATGGAGGCAGCTAAAACGGCATCGGCCTTGCCGCACGTAAAGGCCTCAAATAAATGTTGAAGTGTGCCTGCCCCGCCGGAGGCAATAACCGGCACCGACACCGCATCCGATATGGCGGCTGTGAGAGGTAAATCATATCCATCTTTGCTTCCATCCTGATCCATACTGGTTAAGAGAATTTCTCCGGCGCCATAATCCACCATACGCTGAGCCCACCGAACGGCATCCAACCCCGTCGAATTTCTCCCTCCATGCGTAAAAACTTCCCACCCCTGAACATCGCCCTCGCAACTAGTTGTGCGCTTCGCATCAATGGCGACCACAATACATTGGGCGCCAAATCGATTCGCCGCCGCCTTCACAAATTCAGGATCCTGTACAGCTGCGGTATTGATACTCACCTTATCTGCTCCCGCCTCCAACAAACGACGAATATCTTCTAAGGTGCGAATCCCACCGCCAACGGTTAAGGGCATAAACACCTGCTCGGCCGTCCGCACGACCACATCGAGAATCGTATCTCGTTTTTCATGGGAAGCCGTGATATCCAAAAAGCACAATTCATCAGCGCCTTCGCGATCATACACTTGGGCAACATGTACGGGATCACCCGCATCCCGGAGATTTACAAAGGACACCCCTTTGACTACCCGCCCATCTTTGACATCCAAACAGGGAATGATCCGCTTCGTCAGCATGATGACCGAACCTCCCCATCCGAATGGACCAACGCCAATGCCGCTTTCAAATCCAAAGTCCCCTCATAGAGGGCCTTTCCAATGATGATTCCGGAAATATTGCCGCCAATGCTTTGAATCGCTCGAATATCTTCAAGTCCCGTGACGCCCCCGGAGGCAATAATGGGAACCGGTGAGCATTCAGCCGCCTCTTGCAAAGCCGAAATATTGGGACCACTCAACATGCCGTCTCGAGAAATATCTGTAAACACAATGCCGCCTAAAGGAAGATCTTTCATGGAATCAAAGACTTCCTTGGACGTCATGGTAGACACAGTCGTCCACCCATGAACCGCCACCAACCCCTGCTTGACATCGATTCCCACTAAAATTTTCCGGGGGAATTGCTGGGCGACGGCGGCCAAAAATTTGGGATCTTGTAAAGCAGCCGTTCCCACGACCACTCGATCGACCCCGCTAGACCGATAGGCTTGAACGGTGTCGACATTTCGAATACCGCCACCCACTTGGATGGGAATACGCAGTTTTTTCGCAATCGCCTCAATCTGAGGAAGATGTTTCGGGGTTCCTTCCACCGCTCCATCTAAATCCACAATATGCAGATAGGGGGCACCAAGATTTTGCCACTGCTCAGCCATGCCCACCGGATCATCTGAATATTGGGTGACCTGGCTCATCTCACCTTGTCGCAAGCGGACACATTTTCCATCCTTCATATCAATCGCAGGAATTAATAGCATTGAATCACTTACCTTTATGGGAAAAGAGCCCGTCTATGGCGCAAGGGTTGAACCTTGCCCAACAGGAAACGCCTCCATAACTTTTTTAACACCTAATTCTGCAAGCTCCTGGGCAGTCACAAAGCCTCCGCTCTTTTCAAAGAACCCGACAATATCTTGGGTGAGTGGTTTTTGCTCTTCAAAAAACTCCCCCTTCCATAGAATCTTCCCATCGGTCGGTTGAACCAGGAACACTTCAAATCCTACCGCCGCAGGCTTCGCTCCCATTCGAGATCCGTCACGTTCCCGATAGGTCCGAACCAGACCCATGACGACCCCGTCCACATTCAAACGTGCCCCAACTTCTTTAGCAACTGCTTGGAAAGCCGTATCTGAACCCTCACCACCTGTAAAAGCAGAAGAGCCGACTTCCTCTGCACCAATCACCCTCAAGTCAGGACGACCGCGAAGAATGGATTCCACTCGGGTGGTAATGAATTGTACGGCCGTGTCAGAGACCGAATAGCGATCTTTTTGAGAATCCCCCCGGGTAGGTTGATCAGCACCCGGCAACCGAAACTGAGTACGGATTTCTTCTGGGTCTCTCACCCCTTCCCGCGCTTGACCATATCCCCATTGTGGAGACTGCAAGGCCTGAAACGGCACCACCGCAATACTGGCAATACTCAAAGGATTAAATTGCGGGGCAGTCTGGGTCTGCACCTTGGAAGGGACGCATCCAAACACGACACTCACCCAACCCAATATTCCGATCACCAGCCACCCAACCTGCTGTCGATCACCTCTCCTTTTTAGGACAACCAGCTTCTGATTCATTGCCACTCACCAAAATTTTTCAAAACCTGCAAACCCACCGTCTGACTTTTTTCAGGATGGAATTGCGTGGCAAAAATATTATCTTTCCATACGCTACTCGCAAAGGACACGCCATATTCTGTTTGGGTACTGACTAACGCAGGGTCGTCTGGTTCGACATAAAACGAATGGACAAAATAGACATAGGAATCGGAATCAATGTCCTGTAATGGAGGTGCGGGCTTTTCAATCCGGATGGTATTCCAACCCATATGAGGAATTTTATAGGCAGCAAGCGCATCTTCCGCCAAAGGAATCGCCTTCACTTTTCCCGGCAGCAAACCCAAACCCTTGTGTTGCCCGAATTCTTCGCTTTCAGCAAACAAGAGTTGGAAGCCCACACATATACCCAGAAAAGGCTTTCCCGCTTGAATCGCACGATGAATCGGATCCACGAGGCCATAGCGAGTCACATTGGCCATACAATCACCAAAGGCTCCCACGCCCGGCAAGACGACATGACTGGCTCGGTCAATCTCCCCCGGATCTCGTGTGACCACGGCTTCATGACCGACGTGTTCAAATCCCTTTTGGACGCTACGGAGGTTGCCCATCCCATAGTCGATGATCGCAATCATATGTATGTCAGCATCTCCAAACTCACCTCAAGGAAATTTTCCATAATAGACGTCTTGTATATTTCTAGCCGAGCAAACCCATAGTACATGACCACAGCAAAAGGGCGAGAACGCCGCTAAGGTCTTTTTTTATCATGCTCGTTTACAAAACGCCCTTGGTTGATAACACGCCGGATATCCGATCTTCCCGTCTAACGGCTTGATCCAAGGCCTTAGCCAAGGCTTTAAAAATAGCCTCCATAATATGATGAGGATTCCTGCCATAGAGCACATTTATATGAAGATTTAACCCACCCTGACTCACAAAAGCCTGAAAAAAATCCTCAAAGAGTCCCAGATCGAAAGATTTGATGTACCGAGTCGGCAAGGTCACGTTGTAAACCAGATATGGACGCCCGCTCAAATCAACCGTGACTTGTGCCAACGTTTCATCCAGCGGGATCGAGGCAAAGCCAAAACGTGCAATACCTTCCTTGGTTCCTAGCGCTTGATTAAGTACTTGCCCCATCACAATACCAATATCTTCAATCGTATGATGATCATCAATCTCAATATCGCCCTTCGCTTCGACCATAAGATCAAAAAATCCATGCTTACCCAAGAGGTTGAGCATATGATCGAGGAACGGAATCGAAGTCTGGATCGAATTTTTCCCGGCACCATCGAGAACCCATTGCACACGAATAGATGTTTCGGCTGTGGTTCGCTCTTGCGAGGCGGATCTGGGAACAGATTGTTGGTTCATGTCCATCGACTCTCCATGGATTGGCCATGGGCATCGAACCCCTCCAGTGAGGCGAGACGCACCACAGCGCGTTTAGCTTTGAACAAGGCAGCCTGAGAATAAGCCACGATATTACTCCTCTTCACGTATTCATCCACGCCTAAACTGGAAAAAAACCTGGCACTTCCACCGGTCGGTAAGACATGATTTGGTCCAGCCACATAGTCCGCAACCGCTGGCGGGGTATATCGCCCGACAAAAATTGCCCCGGCATGACGAATGCGAGGGAGATAGTCCCAGGCATTATTGATATTCAACGATAGGTGTTCAGGTGCAATACGATTGGCTAAAACACAGGCATCATCAAGAGTTTTCACCACAAAGGCGGCCGCCTGATTCCGAATCGAGCATGTCGCAATTTCCTGCCGGCCCAAATCACTCAACTGACGATTCACTTCTTTGACGGTTCGCTTCGCCAAGGCCACCGATGTAGTCACAAGATAGACGGACGCTTCTTCATCATGCTCGGCCTCACACAGTAGGTCTGCCGCAACATGCCTCGGATTACTGGTCGAGTCGGCAACCACCAAGAGTTCGCTTGGCCCTGCAATCATATCAATATCAACCTGTCCATAAACAAGGCGCTTGGCTGTCGCCACATACAGATTGCCGGGACCAACAATTTTGTCTACGGGTCGAATGCTGGCTGTTCCATACGCTAAGGCTCCAATTGCCTGCACTCCCCCTACACGATAAATTTCATCGACCCCTGCTTTATCAGCCGCGACTAATAGCGAAGGATGAATCGAGCCTGACGGCGTCGGGGTACACATGACGATACGACCCACTCCTGCAACTTTAGCCGGAATCGCATTCATGAGTACGGAAGAGGGATAGACGGCCTTTCCTCCTGGCACATAGATACCCACCGCATCAAGCGGCGTGATGAGCTGCCCCAGTCGAATGCCTTCTTTTCGATATGTCCATGTCGACCGTCGTTGCTTTCTATGGAAGGCACGAATGCGCCGAGCCGCATAATTGAGGGCGGAAATATCTGCCTTGGGAAGCGCCGAATAGGCTTCTTGTATCTCCTGTGCACTCACCCGTACTTGGTGAGGGCGAATACAAATCCGATCAAATTTCCATGTAAACTGCTGAACCGCTGCATCACCATCACGTCGCACATGCTCCAGGATCTCCCGGACCGATTGTTCCACTTTGGCATTTTGTTGAGTGGCACGCTGGCAGACCGCCTCCACAGCCTTGACAAATCCCGGGTCTTTCCACGTAAGAATGTTCACACTCGCCTACCCTTCCGTGCGGCCATGGCGGTCCCCGCCTTCGTCACCTGCTTTTTTAATCGAGCAATCACATCAGTCAACACCGCATGCTTCAATTTCAAACTGGCTCGATTCACAATTAACCGGGCCGAAGAGGATGCGATGACTTCCTCTTCGACAAGATGATTGGCCTTCAGGGTTGCTCCAGTTTCCACCAAATCCACAATCCGGTCTGCCAGTCCCACCAATGGCGCCAACTCAATAGAGCCGTAAAGTTTGATGAGTTCAACAGGCAATCCTTGTTGGTTAAAATACCGCTCCGTGATATTCGGATATTTTGTGGCGACCCGAATTTTCGATGACAACCGCTGAGTTGGGGATTGTCCATTCGGTTTAGCCACCACCAATCGGCAGATTCCTAACCCGAGATCAACGGGCTCATACACATCCGGACTTTGCTCTAACAATACATCCTTGCCCACGACCCCTAAATCAGCCGCCCCGTATTCAACATAAACCGGCACGTCGCTCGGCCGAACAATGAGGACCCGGTGACCATGTTCGGGAAACTCCACAATAAGCCGACGATCACTTTCATCAACATGATAGGCGGTATACCCGGCTTGTCGAAACAATGCCAGGGTTGGAGGCAGAAGTTTCCCTTTAGAAAGAGCGATAGTGATACCAGTACTCATACGACTTCCCGAACACGCTGCACGTGAGCACCAAGAGTTCCTAATTTTTCTTCCAAACGTTCATACCCTCGATCTAAATGATACACCCGCGAGATAGTCGTTTCCCCTTCGGCCGCCAATCCCGCCAGTACCAAGCCTGCACTCGCACGAAGGTCGGATGCCATGACCGGTGCACCCGTGAGCGATGGAATTCCCTTCACAACCGCATGGGGACCGTCAATTTCAATTGACGCACCCATTCGATGGAGTTCAGGAACATGTAAAAACCGTCCTTCAAAAATGGTTTCGGTGATAATGCTTGTGCCGTCGGCCACAGACATCAGCGCCATCATTTGTGCCTGCAAATCAGTGGGAAATCCTGGGTAAGGCAAGGTTTTCACCTCAACAGCTTTGGGCGGATTCGAGCGACGAACGCGGACACCCCCATCCGAATGTTCGGTCAGTTCTACGCCCATTTCCTGAATTTTGGTTAACACCGTTCCCAAATGATCCGTGACACACCCTTTGACCGTGATATCTCCGCCAGTTATGGCGCCAGCCATAATATATGTTCCTGCCTCGACACGATCAGGCATCACCTCATGCGTGGCGCCATGCAGTTCCGAGACGCCTTCAATGGTGATGGTATCTGTCCCAGCACCTAAAATTTTTGCTCCTCGTTTAGTCAAAAATGCACATAAATCGATAATCTCTGGTTCGCGTGCCACATGATGCAAGCTCGTCGTCCCTTCCGCCAAACAGGCGGCCATGATCAGATTCTCAGTGCCGGTAACCGTAGGAAAATCCAAATCAATTCGAGCCCCCTTCAGACGACGCGCCTTCGCATGAATATAGCCATGTTCGACGTGAACTTCAGCCCCCATCATGGTCAGACCCTTCAGGTGTAGGTTCACGGGCCTGGTTCCGATTGCGCAGCCCCCGGGCAAGGAGACTTTGGCCTCGCCCAACCGAGTCAGCAATGGGCCAAGGGACAAAATCGACGCACGCATGGTTTTCACCAGGTCGTAAGGGGCTTCGATGGATTGAACCTGTCCTGCCTCAAGCCTGACTCGATTTCCCTCAGTCTGTACATCTACCCCTAACAATGCTAAGAGCTTAGTCATCGTGATGAGGTCCCGGACCTGGGGAACGCGGTCGATAATACATTCCCCACCCCCCAATAATGAGGCCGCTAAAATTGGCAGAGCCGCATTTTTAGCTCCGCTCACTTCGACCACGCCATGTAAGGGCACACCACCGATTATTCGAATCTGATCCATAGGAACCAATTATTGATCATGAACCACCGCCAGGCCGAAGACAGGCCATGCGAGGGATACCTTGCAAATCAGGCTTAATGTTGATGACTTCAAGAAAATTGGAAGCTGCGACTTCCTGGCAGAGCCGATCAGCTTGCCCGAATCCGATTTCCATCAAAACGCGCCCTTCAGGCGCTAAGACGCCTGGCGCTTCTTGCAATAACCGCCGATACACATCCAGTCCGTCCGGCCCACCGTCTAACGCCAGACGCGGTTCAAAATCTTTAACATCAGGAGAAAGACGATCCCACTCATCATGGGAAATATATGGCAGGTTCGCAATAATGGCCGTCACTTTACCTGCTAGCCCGCTGGATAACAAGGGGGTTAAGAGATCCCCAGCGAGCCAGAAAATGCGAGAATCCATGCCATGTTTACGGGCATTGATTCTTGCCACTTGCAAGGCAGACCAAGAGCGATCAGAAGCCAGTACCATAGCGCGAGGAAGAGCCTTTGCGATACAAATGGCCAAACATCCCGACCCAGTTCCCACATCCACAATGACGGGGTGTGGATGCGCCCCTAGCAGAGCAATAGCCTCCTCAACCAGCAGTTCTGACTCCGGCCTGGGAATGAGCACTCCAGGATTGACGACCATATCCAAACCGCCAAATTCTTGACTACCCAAAACATATTGCAACGGCTCGTGAGCGGCTCGCCGATCAATCAAAGAAAAGGCCCGTTGGGCCTGTTCGGCATCAAGAGAATCCTCCGCGTAGGTATGAATCTTCAGTCGATTCACACCCAAAGCCTCTTCAATAATCCACAAGGCTTCACACCTGGCATTGGCAATGCCGGCTTGGTTCAATCGGTCCACTGCGTCTCGATATAATTGGGAAGAAGACAGGGAGGATGGCATCATGGCCTCCTAAGAAACGTGGAGCCAATACACGGCACACCAACAACGAGGGAATAATTATTGAAAAAATTTACTGCGCTTTGAGAGCGGCGACCAAATCATCAAGATCGCCTTCCATGACGCGATCCAATTTATGCAATGTCAATCCAACGCGGTGATCGGTCACACGATTTTGCGGGAAATTATAGGTGCGGACTTTTTCGCTACGCTCTCCGCTCCCAACTTGAGAGCGCCGTTGTTGTGCAATAGAGGCCTCCTGCTTTTCACGCTCGGCATCACCGATTCGTGTCCGCAATGTTCTCATGGCTTTTGTCCGATTTTTGAGTTGAGACCGCTCATCCTGACAGGTGACAACCACCCCGGTAGGAATATGAGTAATTCGAACAGCAGAATAGGTCGTATTCACGCTCTGCCCACCGGCCCCTGAAGAACAATAGGTATCGATTCGTAAATCCTTTGGATCGATCTGCACCTCAACCTCTTCCACTTCCGGCATCACGGCCACCGTGGCTGTGGAGGTATGGATACGGCCATTGGCTTCAGTCGCCGGAACACGTTGAACCCGATGCACACCACTTTCATACTTAAAAAATCCAAAAGCCCCCTTGCCTTCAACTAACAGCACGGCCTCCTTGATTCCGCCAATGCCGGTTTCATGGGATTCAATTAATTCCGTCCGTAATCCCTTGGATTCAGCAAACTTCAGATACATCCGAAGCAAATCTCCCGCAAACAGCGCCGCTTCCCCGCCTCCGGTTCCAGCTCGAATTTCGATGAAAGAATTCTTGTTATTTCCTTCATCTTCAGGACACAATAACTCGACTACTTGCGCCTCTAAGGTCTGGCGACGAGCCTCCAGGCTCACCAACTCCTCACTGGCCATCCGCCGCATATCCGGGTCGAGCTCTGGGTCATCCGTCATCACTTGGGATTCGGAAATTTCTTCAAGCACACGCCGATACTCACCAAACATAGTGGCAATCGGCTCCAGCTCCGCCCGTTCTTTGTTGAGTGAAACCAGGAGGGACGATTGTGCCAATACAGCCGGATCCGTCAACTGATCGTTGAGCGTATCGTATTTATTCGCAAGGGCTTCCCAGCGGCTCAAGAGAGCGCCATCGCGTAATTCTGCCTTGGTCAGATTCGCCATACACGCACCAAACTTAGTTGATTCGAGTTCGAAACATTCTCCCCGCGCAAACCGTCTGTTGAGAAAAAGAGTGAATACAACGAAAGATTGCCCAAGAAGGGTCACACAGCCGACATGTTAATTGAACATCAGCTGTGGTGGTACAGGATAACTACATCATGAGAGAGGACAACTGAGAGCGGAAAAATTCGACTAGGCTTTGGCCTTTGCTTTCGTCGCCGCTGTTTTCTTGGAATATTTTTTATTAAAGCGTTCCACCCGACCCTCTGCATCCACAATTTTTTGCGTTCCGGTAAAAAACGGGTGACAACTTGAGCAAATATCGACTTTTAAATCTCCCACAGTGGTCCGTGTTTGAAAAGACATACCACACGCACAACTGACGTTCGCAAATTCATATGTTGGATGAATTCCCTTTTTCATACTTTCTCCTTTGACGGTCCCGACCGAATCTTTCGTGAGGAATATAATCGCTCTGGCAAATGTTTGTCTATTGTGAATTATCGATTCATAGATTGCAAGAACTCATTGTTATCTTTGGTCCCGCTAATCTTATCCATGAGGAATTCCATCGCTTCCATGGTTCCCAGCGGGCTTAAAACCTTTCTAAGAATCCACATTTTGTTCAAGCGATCCCGATCAACCAGTAATTCCTCTTTACGAGTACCGGATTGACTGATATCAATGGCCGGGAAGAGCCGTTTATCCGCCAATCGCCGATCTAAATGCACTTCCATGTTACCGGTTCCCTTAAATTCTTCGAAAATCACATCATCCATTCGGCTACCCGTATCGACCAGTGCCGTGGCGAGAATCGTCAAACTCCCCCCAAATTCTATATTACGAGCGGCCCCAAAAAACCGTTTGGGACGTTGTAAGGCATTGGAATCCAACCCACCAGACAGGACTTTCCCACTGGGTGGTGAGATTGTATTATACGCTCGGGCTAACCGCGTAATGCTATCCAACAAAATTACCACATCCCGCTTGTGTTCAACTAAACGCTTCGCCTTTTCCATGACAATTTCCGCAACCTGGGCATGTCGTTGGGGTGGCTCATCAAAGGTAGAGGAAATCACTTCAGCAGCCTTCACCTGACGCTGCCAATCGGTCACCTCTTCCGGCCGCTCATCAATGAGCAACACAATGAGGATTATTTCAGGATGATTGGCGATAATGGCTCGAGCCACAGCCTGAAGCAACATGGTCTTTCCCGTTCGTGGGGCGGCTACAATGAGGCCACGCTGACCTTTACCGATAGGAGTCGTTAACTCCATCACGCGGGTACAATATTCCTCTCGATCAAATTCCAGATTAATCCGTTCTTCCGCATAGAGCGGCGTCAGATTATCAAACAGAATTTTATCGCGTTGAACTTCCGGCTCATCATAGTTAATTTTTTCGACCTTTAAGAGGGCAAAATACCGCTCTCCATCCTTTGGTGGACGGATCTGGCCAGAGACAATATCCCCGGTCCTCAGATTAAACCGCCGAATTTGCGAGGGTGAAATATAAATATCATCAGGCCCCGGCAAATAGTTTGAATCCGGGGCACGAAGAAATCCAAATCCATCGGATAGCGTTTCTAAGACGCCTTCTCCGAATATGACGCCATTTTTATCGCTTTGACCTTGAAGAATGGAGAAAATCAGCTCTTGCTTGCGCAAATTTGGGGCACCATCAATCTTGAGGCCACGGGCTAATTCGTTTAACTCTCCAATTGACTTCTGCTTCAGTTCGGCAAGATGCATAAGATTACTCCATTGGTTGACCGGAAGGATTTCCTAGGGACTGCCAGTAGGAAAAATGTTGGAAAGGGTACATAGGTAGAACTCATCTCCAGACTACGATTGCACATCATGTTAAATGTCCTGTGAACGCAGGACGGACTTCTCATCGACACTCATAATATTTCTGCTGCAATGATTAGGTTTGAAAAAAAGGTTCAGGGCGAATGAGGAACCACTCTTGTCTACAGCAACCGTGATGTCCTATCTACGATTTGGGTTAAAAAACTAAAAATTCCGGGAAGTTAAATAGGCAGATAACGATTTTTCAATATTGGGTAGGTCGTGGTACCTATGTATCTCACACTTGAATACCTTGTCAATAGTTTCTTTATCGGAGTCGTGAAGAAAAATCTTAAGATCTGAAAACTGTTATCCGGGTTTTCAGAGGGGTAGAAGGTTGGCACCCTTCTGGCTAGTATGGTAAACCATCCCCATTCTAATTGAAAGCTCACCGGAGGAATTTTTCATGTCCGATCCAGGATTCCCATTTTCCAGTGAACGAATCTTTACTCTTTCCGAAGCTAATGCGCTCGTCCCTGAGCTGGAACAACATTGGACATCAATTAAACAAGGCCGTCAAATACTCATTGACACCCGTGATGAAGTCAAAAAAGCCAGTGAAAACGCGTCAGTCGGTGGCGGAACTGTAGTAGGAGTGAAATATATCAAAGGGTTACAGGATATTAATGGGAGCTTGCACGCGATTCAGGAAATGGGCGTGGTGATCAAAGATGTTGAAATCGGCCTCTGCGATTTCCCTTTTATGCACAACGATAAACTTGTCTTTTTATGCTGGAAATCCGGGGAGACTGCCGTTGAGTGGTGGCACGATATCGACAGTGGGTACGCCAACCGCCAGCCAATCAACCAACCTGAACAGTAGCCTCCACGTAGAATCATCCCGCCTTTATGTCTCTCGTTCAGCACACCACGGCCTACAGCTCCATGACCTCATGACCTGATTTTTGGAGGGATAAGAAGCTCTTGAAATTTGTCATTTTGGGGAAAGACGGGCCTGAAGGAGCCATCAAACGCCCCTTGCATCGTGAAGCCCATCTACAGCGTCTTGAGCAATGGGCCCAACAAGGGAAAGTGATTTTGGCCGGGCCCTTAACCGATAAGACGGGAAGTCTGATCGTGGTGGAAGCAGATTCTTTGGAAGAGGTGCAAGCCTTCGCAGACGAAGATCCCTATATGGTTCATGGAGTATTCCAGGAAGTATCCGTTCATCCGTTCTTGCAAGTCTTTCCTCGTGAATCAGACTCAACCGAATTGTGACATTCAGGGCGAACTCATTCGTCACTGCACAAAGAGCAAAATATTTTCAATACCCAGGAGAGGATAATTCTGAACGATTTCGTGTCAGGCTTTTCCGCCTCGACCCGATTTGTTTGACGGAAAGAGGGAATTGACACATTGCCATTCTTCAGGGCGAACAGGTTGAACTGAAAGACGCGAGCCCTTTCGAAGAAGTTCCATATGTTCCAGGTCGCGAATCGTTCGTAAATATTCCAGGGCCAATGGATGCGGGAAGATGGTGAGCAGTTTGATATCGACGAGAAACCAACGGGGAGCATCCGGGATACTTTTGGGATCAAAGTACCGACTGTGGCGATCAAATGCATAGGGATCAGGATAGGCCGCTTTCACCACTTCCACAGTTCCCACAATGGCGGGAGGGTCGGCGTTGCTATGATAAAAGAATCCTCGATCCCCAATCTTCATTGACTTCAGAAAATTACGCGCTTGGTAATTACGCACGCCTTCCCAACAAGTCATTTGACCGTTGGATTTGGCCAAATCTTGAATGGAAAAACTTGTGGGCTCCGATTTCAACAACCAATACTGTGGCATAGCTTTCCGTTCAACGCTTGATTAACGAGACCCAAACATTTATTCAAATTGAGGGTCACCATTATAATGTGGCCCAAGGATTCAGAACAATGTAGAATTTCGAAAGGATGAAGTCAGCCTCCCACCTCATCTTCGTTCAATCCACGCACGATCATGATTGATCAATTCATACAATTCGCCGAATCATGGATTTCCAAAGAAATGTGGATCGGCCTGATCGCGTTTTCCGTCATTGCCTTTGTGGGCACCCTGATTGCTATTCCGGCCATTCTCATCCGTCTTCCCCCCGACTACTTTCAAAACCATCACCATAAGCCCTGGTTTGCCAATCATCACCCCGTGGTTCGAAGCCTTGGTCTCCTCATCAAAAACCTGGTGGGCGTTATTTTTCTGTTGGCCGGCATCGCGATGTTATTTTTGCCGGGACAAGGCCTCTTAACCATGCTGTTGGGAGTTCTCTTTATCGACTTTCCCGGCAAACATGGTTTAGAAAAAAAGCTGATTCAGCATCCCAAAATCCTTCAGGCCATTAATGCATTCCGCAAGAAAGCCGGGAAACCCCCATTCACATTTGAGTAAACCGCTCCCCAGGAATTCTTCATAAAGAATCTCTGTAGAAAGTTTCATGGTTTACTCCTCCCAAGGCCATTGATAGGATAATTTCTTCATGACCACGCTCCATAAATTGGGTTGGATGGGGTTAGCCATTCTCTGTGCCATCGCCTTTGGCCATGTCGTCGGCGTTCTCAATCCCCACGAAAAGGTAAATGGCCTGTGGCTCGTGGTGGCGGCTTCGTGTTTCTACGTCCTGGCCTATCGTTTTTATGGACGATTTTTAGCTCGACGCGTCATGGACCTTGACGACCGGCGGCGGACCCCGGCCTATCGCCTGGAAGACGGAACCAATTTTTACCCCGCCAACAAATACATTCTATTTGGCCATCATTTCGCGGCCATTGCCGGAGCCGGGCCTTTGCTGGGCCCCGTGTTGGCTTCGCAATTCGGATTTCTTCCAGGATTCCTGTGGATTGTCATTGGCGCGGTGCTGGCTGGAGCCGTCCAGGACTTTATTATACTCGTGGCATCCATGCGTCGAAACGGGCGTTCACTCCCTGAAATTGCCCATGCGGAATTGGGACCTATTACCGGATTAGCTACGGCTGTCGCCGTACTGTTCATTGTCGTCGTCGCCTTAGCCGGATTAGGCCTGGCGGTTGTGAATGCGCTGTATGACAATGCCTGGGGTACCTTCACCATTGTGATGACGATCCCCATCGCCTTTCTGATGGGCCTGTATTTGCAAACGTTCAGACCCGGCCGAGTGGGAGAAATGACGATTATCGGCCTGGTGTTATTAATCCTGGCGATAGTTTTTGGCCGTACGGTGGCCCAATCAGAATGGGCTGAATGGTTTTTATGGGACCGCACCACTCTAACGTGGTGCCTGGCAGCTTATGGGTTTCTCGCCTCAGTGCTCCCTGTCTGGATCCTCTTAGTGCCACGAGATTATTTATCGACTTTCATGAAATTAGGCGTGATCGGCCTTCTAGGTGTCGGAGTCATTGCCTTAGCCCCCACGATCGAAATGCCCAGAACCACTGAATTTATTAGCGGAAACGGCCCCATCATTCCCGGCACATTGTTTCCCTTTCTCTTTATCACGATCGCCTGTGGTGCCATTTCTGGGTTTCATTCTCTCGTTTCATCCGGGACCACACCGAAATTAATCAGCCGCGAATCCCAGGCCATCGTCGGGTATGGAGCCATGCTGTTAGAAAGTTTCGTGGGGGTGATTGCGTTAATCGCCGCGTGTCTCTTGGTCCCTGGAGATTATTTTGCCATCAATACCCATCTTTCTCTAGAAAGCTTAGCGGCCATGGGATTTCCTACCGCGCACATTCAAGAACTCTCCGGCATGGTAGAAGTGGATGTGTCCGGACGACCGGGTGGCGCTGTATCCTTAGCGGTGGGGATGGCCTCCATTTTTGCCGGACTTCCCGGCATGTCCGGCCTCATGGCGTATTGGTATCAATTTGCCTTGTTGTTCGAAGCGCTCTTTATACTCACAACCATTGATGCGGGAACTCGCGTGGCGAGGTATCTGGTTCAGGAACTGGGCGGGCGAGCCTACGCCCCTTTAAAAGAGATTAATTGGTGGCCAGGTGTCTTGGGAACGAGCCTGTTCGTCGTCGGAGCCTGGGGGTATCTCATTGGCACTGGGAGTATTGCAACCATCTGGCCCATGTTTGGTGCCGCGAATCAACTCTTAGGCATGCTGGCACTCTGCATTGCGACCACTGTCCTCATTAAAATGCAGAAAGTCTCCTACCTGTGGGTCACTGTCATTCCCATGGTGTTTGTGGGAATGATTACCCTGGGAGGATGTTATGAACTCTTTTCCCTATTTGTCAGTCGCGCAACCTCCGGGGATAGCGCCCACGCCCTGACGATGGGGATTAATGCCGCCCTAGTTGGAGTCGTCGCCCTATTAGCGATCGTGGTCTTGGCGGATAGTGCACGCAAATGGTATGGCTATTTGGTTCGTAAGCACCCGTTGAACAGTACGGAGGTGTTTGAAGGCGAAGGCATTAATCTTCCGGCTGGCCCGTGCTGCTAATTCGCTTCACTTTTCGATCAACGCCTCACCCCTTACGAAGATAAAAGACGAGTCGCAGCATGTTCTTACCAATTCCAACAAGAGAGGATTGCTATGGCGGATAATTACTCATTCGACGTGATCTCACGAATTGATATGCAGGAAATGAAAAATGTGGTCGATCAAACGTTAAAGGAAATCGGGCAGCGCTATGATTTCAAGGGGTCCAAAAGCGAGCTTACGCTCAAAGAAAAAGAAAAGATTTTGGTCGTACTCTCGGATGACGAATACAAACTCAACGCAGTCTTAGATATCCTGAAAGCCAAATGCGTGAAACGCAATGTCTCACTCAAAGGCTTAACCTATGGAAAAGTGGAAGAAGCTCTTGGTGGGACAGTTCGGCAAACCATTACCATTCAAAGCGGCTTGCCTGATGACAAAGCCAAAGCCATCACCAAATCCATCAAAGAAGCCAAATTCAAAGCACAGGGACAAATTCAAGGAGACCAGGTCCGGGTGCAAAGCAAAAGCAAGGATGAATTACAAGCGGTCATGGCTCATCTGAAAGCTCAGGATTTCGGTTTAGATCTGCAGTTTGAAAATTATCGGTAAACGCCAAGTGAAAACACCTTAATCAGATCTTATCCTTTTCAGAATTCCCTGCACACCATTGGCCCCATAAATCTAACGATCGATCAAGCGCTTGCTGCCCGGCCTGGGCTCGCAAAATGTGCAATGATTCCTGCCGTGTCGGTTGACCGGTTCCAATGGGAACATCCAACATTTCAAGTGTCTCGGTAGCCAAGGCTGACACATTATGGATCACGACCCCATCAGCCAATCGCAATAGCGCTATCTCCGCAAGTGCTGAATTTTCTATGGCCTTCCCACTCATCTGCGTCATCATACGCTCTTCACCCAATGTTACAGGCCCCGATTGTTCCCGACTCGACAAGATCACCCAAAGCAAGTGAGAAACCCCAAGCTCCCGTCCACGGTCAGCCAACGTCTTCTGAGCCTGGGTTGGCGGCATTAAGGCAGAAAACTCCATCGGGACCACGGAAGAAATACGACAATGCTGGGTGAGAAATTGTTCGGTACGTCGACTCAGTGTTTCGAGAAAAGGTTGAGAAATCGACGGAGCCGCACCGGGACCTGTGGCATCAGAATGGACAACCAGACCGATCCGTTGCAGGTCCGACCACAACGGATCACCCTGATTGTGATCTATCGACGCTCCTAGAATGAGATCCAGACGAGGTTGTGGTTCTGCTCCACACCCAACCACACTTAATAACATGATAAGAACAACCCCTAACCTAGCCAACCAGATCCCTCCCCTATGACATCTTGCCTGTTTTCCAGGCCTGCTCTAGATGCATGACCGCTTGAGCCACGGCATCCTGTCCCGAAACCCAGCGAAGGGTTTCAAAGGCATCTCCTTCTGATTTGGGATAAATAGGAGGTTGCGATTGCTCCCGCCGCACAACAGGGTACACATTCGATTCAAGTGGCACAGCCAACCGCTCCAGCGTCGCCCATGCCCGCCCATCCGTGCTCACAAGTGATTGTCCGGTTCGCCCATCGACAAGGGCCAATTCTACATGGGCGTAATTTTCAGCCCGATACCCGACTACCCCCCCACCACGCATGCCTGCCTGTTGAAAACCGCCAAGCGGGAAACGATCAGGGACTTCCCATTCAGCACTAGACAACACGGCCAGCATGAGAAACGGGACCTGTTGTTCCTGAGCGAATTGAACGAATGGTTCAGCCGAACCACTCGGCTGTACGCCTTCGGGAAACACGATCGAGGATAAACGAATGGGCAATTGTTTCTGAATCTCTGATTGAAGATACTTCCCAAGTTGCTGTCGCGTTTCTGCTTGCAATCCTGGGGCAGACTTGGGAAATCCCGTATCATTAATCACGACAAGAGCTGCTGTCACCTCCCCTTGAGGAAGAGCAGAACCTGTTCCCGCAACCATCCCTGATTCAGGCCCATTCCCAAGATACGCCGCTAACCGCTTGGGAGAATTTTCAATAGAACAAGCACTGACTAACACACAAAGAACCATTCCAATAAAGAAAGAAACGTAGCGCCTCATCGTCATACCTCCCTGAGTTGAGGTTTAATGCAAAGCTGCTTGATAAATTGTCCACCCTGAAGCCCTAAAGGGTCAAGATTGGAACATGACAGAGCAAACAAAATTTTTGAATGTCAAAGTCCTGTTCTCTACTTGCAACTCTCAGAACCATGGGGTAGGGTAGAGCTGTGTGTCCGAACAAACAAAAGCGTTGCGTCATAGGCCTCATAGGGCTTCTGCTCTTGTTCGTATCCGCCTGCGATAAGGTCTCTATTCCACGTCTTTCCTTCGAAGAAAAACCTCAACCACGGCTGACCATGGCAGTCACCTATGCGTTTTCGCCAGGATTAATTAATTACTCTCAAACAGTTGATGCCTGCGGCTTGCCCTATACCATCCCGGTTGGTCAGATCATCACCAAGGCGTTTATTCGAGTAGGGCAGGATCGATTTAACGGGGTTCAGGCCGAACCCCCGGTTGGCCAAGCTAACGGAGTCGCACCTGACGGCTACAGAGTGACGGTTGACCTACATCAATTTAATTTTGATCCATTGACTGGCGGGGGCCAAGAGGATCGGTTTAATGCCATCCTTGATCTCAATCTTCTGGCTATCTATGAAAATAGTAGAGGAGAAGCATTGGCTCAAACACCCCTAACCTATCACGAAAACATTCGCATCTGGACACCGGCATTAACCAGTCAATCTTCTTCCTGTTCCACGGGTGCCATTGACGGAGCGGTGGAAGACGCAGCCGAAACACTCGCGAAGGAAATGGCCAGTGTCATGCCTCGTTTGAACCAACCAACACAAGAAAATCCGACTCAAACTGGAGGCATACTCCCGCAAACACCTGCTGCTGTTCCACAAACTCCCACATCTTCGGTGCAATTTCGAACAAAATTAGTCGATGCGAATCGGAATTTAATTTTGGAGGGCGAAGAAGCCATTGTCTTACTCATTGAAACCACCAATGTTAGCGACACCGACATCCCTTCAGCCTATGTCGAACTTCGCGGCACTCCACTATTGGTGGAAGCCTTCAAACGTGTCGCTCCCCTCCCTATTCCCCTTGGGGCTTTTAAAGCTGGAGAAAAACGCACGGCGGAAATTCGTGGACGGCTTGGCGCAGTTTCCATGGCATCGCAGGGTGAACTGATTATTGGGATCATCCTTTCAGAAGGCCTGCCACCAGGAACCCACAGCATCCGCACCGAAATTCAGCCTGCTTCACAACGGTAACACTACCTAGTAATTCACTCGTTTTGCATCTCAAAAGACTCCCTTGAAACCATAAACCAGGTTAAAGTTCCATTTCACTTGGTCCTCTTCCCCCTTTGTTCACCAGACCGGGTTGTTTATTGGGTTTAATTTCTGGACTAAAAACATATCTCACCTATATTCGAAGGAAATATGGGGAGCCCTCTTTTTTCCTCACAAAACTTCCTATCTCTCAGTGGGAATAGCAACCCGCAACTTATCATCGCGGTCCCATGGTGAAAGGTCTGACAAGCAAACGAGCGATGCCACGGCTTAGCCAGATCCTTCGCTTTACTCAGGATGAAAACAAGTCCCGATTCAGTCTTCCTGCCAGCCACATGTGAATTAAGACAGCCGCCATATTCTAAATTCATCATGTCTTTTCAATTTATGATAAACATCCAGTTGAGAAGGTTTAGACTAAGCATCCCATCATTCACATGTGCGAGAGAAACACTGCTGAAAGTCTCTCGATGACCATTTGGAATGAATGACGAAAGGCATAAAAAAACCCGGCTCTGTGAATATGATCCACAGAGCCGGGTTAGCGTCATGGCAACTGTAAGTTGCCTTGAACAGATGCCTTCTAAGAAACGTAAGGCATCGATGTATTAGAAGTTGATCCAGAGTTGGGTGTAACCCCAGTCTTGATCATTCGTGGCACCGCCGGAATCATTCTTGGTCAAATAATCTCCGGCAAAGAAGTGGCCGTAACCAACTTGCCAGCCGACTTTGTTATTTTGGAAGAATAAGGTGTAAACCACATCAATCTCACCACCTAGCGATTTTTCGTTGTTGCCCGCTGGGGTGGTTTTAAATACCGCTTGGTTGGCTCCGTACCAATTGTCATTCTCATTCGCAAGGCGCATGATATGCCCCGCCAATTCAAAGTGACTGTTGGCGGTTGGACGCAATTGCAAATTCCCACCATAGGTCAACATATTTTGCCAGGACATGCGGTCCATATACCCGAAGTGGATATGGTTGGTGGGGTACAATTGGCTAAAGGTGCCGCCACATTTGGTACCACCAGCCGCATTACAACTGCCATCACCTGTGGCATAGTTAATTTCTGCACCGATTCGAGGTTGCATCGGGACCGGCAATGTCACACCAGCATCTAAATGACCTGCCAAGGCATTGATTCGCTCATTCCGGGGCGTTTGGGTCACAAGAATATTACCATTTGGAGCCCCGATTGAACCAAACTGCCAATAACCTTCTGCGGTCACATCAACGATTCCTTGTTTGGTGGCCACTCGAGCACCAACGGTGTGCCGCTTTTGGTTGCCTTGCTGTCCACCGGCAGGGCCAGCAGCACCGCTATCATTGTCCTCAAAAATCCACGCTGGTTCAATGGCCACGCCACCAAACTTCATGGGTAACCGCACAAACCAAATATCGGAATCCCCTCTATCAGCCGATGTGGAAGTCGCACCACAACCACCCGCATTGGCCGCACAATCGCCTTCGGTCACCCGCAACCAACCTAATTCAACCGGGACGCTTGCATGGTTGTAACGCATGGTCACACCATCAAAGGCAAAACCCACGTTATTCCAATCGAAATGCCCGAAAATTCTATGATTTCCCCAGACCACCAATTGCCGCCCCGCTTTCAAAGTCAGGTTGGGAGCGATGAAATTTCTGACCACCATAAATCCCTGCCGCATGAAGAGGTCGGTAGCTGTCCCGTTTGGTCCTGATGTACCAAAATTACTTGACACTTGTGGCTGCAAGAAAAACGCAACATCTGGGGAAAGGGCATAATGGAAACCTAGCCGGACCAGTTGTTGCGTAAAGAAATCCGAGTTATTGTTCGCAGTGCCAAAAGTGCTGTTTGTCCCAAAATTACCTTGGGATCGGAATTCAGGACGCACACGCATGTCGCCTGAAATGGTTAATTTCGTGGCATCAAACACGGCTCCGGCCGGTGGATCAAATTTGTGATAGGGCTGCAAATCCGGGATGGCCCGTGGCACGGCAGGCACATTGGTGTTTTTGTCAGTTGCCGGGGTCGTCTTAACTGCATACCCAGGCGCTGCCATCATGGCCACAAGAAGGGCCGCTGCGGTCAACCTTGTAAAGGTTTTGTAAAAAGTCCTCATTGCACTCCTCCTGTTAGTGAAAACTCTCTTGGGCTCAAGTCCCATCATCTTCCCTGCTACAACATTCCAGCTTTTCTGATGGGGGTCTCTCGCCCGCTTCCGTTTTTGGATACTCCGTGTCACTCAGGACACCGGCTTTTCTACTCCCCCTTACCGGCTGACCCTACTGGTGATTGGGACGTGGCCGTGTGGGGATACCTTGCTAATTAGATGCCAGTTCTTAAAATTTCGTGTAAGTTATTAAAAAATAATGTATTTTTTATGATGCGCTCATGCTTCTTTCATTATTGACCATCGTCTGAATGCTACGATGGTGGCAAAAACACAACAGCAACGACATTATTTGCTCGATAGCGTCACTCACATTCAATGTGAGTGAAAACCCCATTCCCAATTATTGTTGCGTGTAGAATTGTGGAAATATTTTTGGGAAATTTGAGAAACCGATTTGTTCCGCATGGGCCATGGGCCCAATTCACTAGACAGGCCGTGACCCGCCTGAATCCGTCTCAGTTGCCCCTTTAATCTGCTCTTCCGCTTCTTTCATATGTGATTCTAAATCTTGTTCGACGGTTTTGAATTCTTGCGTAATCATGTTGATTTCCGGTTCAACCGACTGCCGGAGATCGTCTGCTGTTTCTTTGAAGCCTTTGACGGCCTTGCCCAATTGCTTGCCCATTTCCGGCAATTCTTTTGGGCCAAAGAGCATGAAGGCAATGACCAGGATGATCAAAATTTCCATTGCCCCTAAGCCAAACATGGTCCTGTGTCCTTATGATGTGGTCAACCACATCGAATGCATTAAAGGTACTGGTATGCGAGATTTGTTGTTCACTGAGCCAAGCCACATTCACCGTGCGAGCCTAAGGTTCAATGTTATCCCTGTTTGGGTTGGGTTGGCTCCACAGGCTGTTGAACCGGCGCGTCTTGCGGTTGAACCTGTGTCGCTTGTGGCTGACTCGCGACCTGTTGGGGTGGTGGCGCGTGAATCACATCAGGTTCGTCATTGGGCGTCACATCAAGCGCGTCGGCTTCGGCCACAGATTTTTTAAATCCCTTGATTGCCTTACCAAGCCCCTCCCCTAATTGAGGAATTTTCCCCGCACCAAAAATAATGAGCACGATGATGAGGATGAGCATGAGCTCCATCCACCCAAATGATCCAAACACGTCTTACCTCAATCTTGTGGAAAAAAATACAAGAATCTTCCAAAAAGTCGGCGAAGTATACACAACCCACTCCGAAAAATCTAGCATGGTGCCCGTTAATCTTATTGTGCACCAAACGAAAAATGCGTGTAGTCCACGGGTTGTGGTGGGAACTGCCACATGGCTTTAATACCATCGAGATCATATCCCAGCATTTCTAATGCAGGCATAGCAGATCGAAGCTCGGCTTCGGTGAGATAGGCAATCGTATCCGGGACGCCATGAGTAGGTAACCCTTGTAGTAACGACTCTAATTCAGCACGTTCATTAGCGGGCGTCTTTTCTGAAATGGGAAATTCAATGTGACGTTGATAGGGAGAACGATAGGTCTGATTCACGGCGTCCAATGTACGAAGAATAAAGGCATCCATCTTCCACGGGTCACCTTCAGGAGGATAGGGATGTGACGCTAACAAATCCATCACACTGAGGACATGCGTACCGAGACTTCTTGAGACAAAATCCCGCTGTGATTCAATCAACCCCGTTTGAATTCCAAGATGCATGGCCACACTTTGCAAGAGTTGAAAATTGACCATAAAGCTGAATTGGCCACCTTGGACGGTGTAGCAAGGCTTTTCAGGATCGTTGAGCACACGCGGATCGGCGGTTCCCGCATCAAAACTGCTAAACCCGATGGCATCAGGGGCCAACAGCCGCTTGGCTTCCTTGAGGCTTTGACAGGCCCCAACGTTGTACGGCACTAATACCTCTTCATCAATGCCTTTGAGGAATTCTGTGACTGTTCGGCGAAACGGCAACGTTTTGGCATCGACCGGTTGATACTCCCGCTCCCACACCAAATCCCCTAAAAACTCCGGATAGACTCGCAGGGCATTCAGATCTCCTTTTCCAAAAGCCTCTACGAATTGGGGCCAATCGGGGAAATCAGCCAACCGCTTTTCATTTAAATTGGGGCGAAGCTGCTCTTCTTTGATGTCCCCTTCTTTTCGCAGCACCAGCTTGGTGGGCAACTCACTCCACAGCTCGTTACACACAATTCGATCCACGGTGCCATCTTTATACGATTCCAAGTTCTCAATCGCTTGGCACTCAAATGACACACGGTCAAGATGCTTGACTAAATCGGCATTCTGTTTCGCCTGCTCCAACAACACGGGCTCCTGTTCCACGCAGACATAAGTGATCCTTGGGTAAATAAGTTGTTCCTTATCGAGTGCTTGCAGGCGATCTAAAAAGCAGGCGGCCAAATTGCCATTTCCCGCACCCCACTCCATCACGATGAGAGCCGCTGAACTTGAATGTTCCTTTTTGGCTTTTTCTCGGGCCACACATTGCCGCCAATAATCCTCTGCCAGGGCATAACCCAATCGAAAGTCGGCTGCGGCAAAGGTTTGATAGAATTCGCGCACTCGCGTTCCCAATAACCCATAAAAAAGCCGATTGATATGAGCTTGCCAGGCATCGACGGGTTGGAAATCTCCGACTAATTGGGGAAGAGCATCTGGATCTTTGGCAGTTGGTGCACTCATAAATTTGGACCTATTGTCTTTCTAAAATAGTATGGAAAATGAATATTGGCATAGGACTTCCACTGGTATAGATAAAAATGCGTAGAAAAGAAAAAATTCTAACAAAGCTTCTTTTGAGGCCGCAAGGTAATGATCCCCTGAAAGACTTGACCTTCTCCTCCTTACAACGGTACAGCAATGCCTAGCATCCAGAACCGGAACAGGATTGGTCAACCTTCACAAGGCTTCGATTCGATTTTCATCAAGATACATTCTCCCTTCCAACCACACGAGTCACGCCTATGCGCTTCTTTCACGGCTTTGATACTTCCTTGTTTCACCGCGTAGGATTCCTAACAAACCTGGCGTTGTTCGTGATGTGCCCCCTGGCTTGGTCGGCCGACTCCATACCGACCTCTCCGCCTCCTGTTTTCCAACCCCATGAAACCCAACATGGCTTTGCCGAATTTGATTCCCCACCAGATTTTTTCGAGGATGAGACGCCATCTCAAATTCCCGCGCCCTATGAGAACTATTCAACCTCACCCCAGCTTCCGGATTCCGATCATACGCCCGGCGGACTTTTTGAACGCTTGGCCTTTGCTGAAAGCGTCGAAGAAGATCGCACCATCCGAAGGGGCCATATCCTGGTACCCGTCAACCCGACAGACACCTTTCCCACCTCTGCCAAATCTGTGTATCTCGTTTTTGCGGTCCACGAACATCTCGCACCCTTCCAAATTATCGGACGCCTCTTCCCAGAGCAGGTGCCCAATGCCGACCCCAGTCAATGGATTGATGAAGATCGCGCCGATCTCGCCTTGGAAGATGAAAGTGGATACCTGAAGTTTTTTGCCCCGGGAGGCACATGGCAACCGGGCCGCTATCGCGTGGACGTGTATGTCGGCTACATGGTGAACACCATGAATAAGATGGGCACCATGCGATTTTCCATTGAATAAAAAATGCCCTGGATTCCCTATCAAAAAATGGCATACGCATGTAGAGGAGAAGCTCAAGCATTCTTTCTTGACGGATCTATGTAATTGCCTTAAGGTAATGAGGAGTTTACCCTAAGCATAAGTAGGGTTTTCATATTGAGCGTCTGATTATTATCCATAATTCCTAATGCGTTACGCTTCTCACACCCACTCCGTATTGCGAGCAACCCTGTGCTAAAAAAAAGCGGCGGATACCTGCTGTTATTCATTTTCATCGGCGGCCTGTTGGGCAGCATCTTAGGCGAAATTCTTCAAATTGTGTCCCCGCAGGGAGTGGTTCGCAGCATTTTTGGAGAAGCGCTCAGCTTAGGCTTAGATCCACCCGTCACTGTTAATTTGGTTCTCATTAAATTTACATTCGGCTTTCTTCTCAAAATCAACCTGCTCAGTGTCTTAGGCATGCTCCTCGGCGCCTACCTCTATAAACATATTTAATCAACCCGACCGAATTCATTGAGGGGTTGGCTCAGATCAAACAACGACTCTTTAAAGCGAGTCTGACCCCTATTAAGATTTTCTGTTATTCAATGCCGATTTGGAGGAGTTTCTGTCGGAGAACCCTAAGCGTATCGCGAAGTTTAGCGGCCCTCTCAAATTCCAGAGCCTTGGCCGCCGCTTTCATGTCTTTTTCCAACGCAACAATTCTCTTCTCTAAATTTCCTTCGGTCGCATACACTTCTTCAGTTTCGACTGCTACTGGCAATTCCACAGAATCAGCTTCGGCTAAATCATATTCCAGATCGTGAATGCGCTTTTTGATCGTTTCCGGTGTGATGCGATGCTCCGTGTTGTAGGCTAATTGAATGGTACGCCGCCGCCCTGTCTCCTCTAAGGTCATCTGCATGGACTTCGTCACCGTATCGCCATACAGAATGACGGTGCCATCACTATTGCGAGCGGCCCGTCCAGCCGTTTGCACCAATGCACGATAACCACGCAAGAAGCCTTCTTTATCAGCATCCAGCACGGCCACCAACCCTACCTCTGGCAAATCCAACCCTTCCCGCAACAAATTAATTCCCACCAACACATCAAACACCCCGCGCCGCAAATCACGAATAATATCCGCCCGCTCTAATGTCTTGATATCCGAATGCAGATATCGCACGTTCACGCCCTGCTCGTAATAATATTCGGTGAGATCTTCGGCCATGCGTTTCGTGAGCGTCGTCACCAGCACCCGCTGACCACTGGCTACCCGCTGTCGAATTTCTCCCAACAACTGTTCAACCTGTCCCTTGGCCGGCTTTACTTCCATGACCGGATCAATCAACCCTGTCGGACGAATAATTTGTTCGACCGGGGCCGACTGAGCATGCTTCAATTCATAGGGGCCGGGAGTCGCAGACACATACACCACCTGATTCATAAACTGTTCAAATTCGTGAAATTTCAATGGCCGATTATCCATGGCCGACGGCAAGCGAAACCCATAATCGACAAGAGTTTTTTTGCGCGAATGGTCGCCTTCGTACATCCCCCCGAATTGTGGAACCGTGGCATGCGATTCATCCACGATCATCAAATAGTCTTGAGGGAAATAATCCAACAAAGTCGGAGGCGGCTCACCCGGCCGCCGTCCACTTAAATGACGGGAATAATTCTCGATGCCATGGCAATATCCCATGGTGCGAATCATTTCCAAATCAAACTTCGTCCGCTGCTCAATCCGTTGCGCCTCTAGTAATTGATTCGTCTGGCGGAAATAGGCCAGCCGTTCTTCTAATTCCTCTTCAATACCCGTGATCGCATCTTGATAACGCTCGGGAGCAATCACGTAATGACTCTTGGGATAGATGGCGATTTTCGGGAGCTTGCGCAATGTCGTACCCGTCAGCGGATCAATCTCATGAATGGCTTCCACTTCGTCACCAAACAATTCAATTCGTACCGTGTTGGAATCCGACGAGGCCGGATAAATTTCAATCACATCGCCCCGTGCTCGAAACATGCCACGCTGCAACTCAAGATCATTTCGCGAATACTGGATATCGACCAGTTTCGCCAGAATTTTCTCCCGCCCTATCTCCATCCCCGGCTCAAGATAGAGCAACATGTCATGATAGACTTCTGGCGATCCCAATCCGTAAATACAGGACACCGACGCAACAATGATAATGTCATTACGTTGCAGGAGCGCCGTCGTCGCTGCATGCCGCATCTGATCAATCGTGTCGTTAATGGCCGAGTCTTTGGCAATATAGGTATCGGTCGTTGGAATGTAGGCTTCCGGCTGATAGTAATCGTAATAGCTCACAAAATATTCCACGGCATTGTCAGGGAAAAACGATTTAAATTCCTGATAGAGCTGAGCCGCGAGCGTCTTATTGTGTACCACCACCAAGGTCGGCCGTTGAACCTTGGCAATCACATTGGCCATTGTAAACGTCTTGCCCGACCCGGTGACGCCCAACAGCACCTGGTGCTTCAGTCCCTGTTCAATGCCGTGCGTCAGCGCGGCAATGGCCTTGCCTTGATCACCCTTGGGAACATAGTCGGATTGGAGAGAAAAGATGCTCATGGTCGGCCTCACGGCAATGTAGCACACAGGAAAGGCGAGAGGCAGGCGGCGGCCTGCTCAAGAAAGACGGAAGATAACAGGAAAAAAACAGATTCCTGCTAAAGGCCGGCAGGAATGACCTTGCTTAGGGCATATCGTCCTTCGTCATCCCGGCAAGGTTCTAGCCGGGAACTCTCCTCCCTCTTGCTTCCAAAGATTCCCGCTTACTACCGAAGGAAAGACAAGAAGAGATTCCTACTTAAGACACGCAGGAATGACCGTAAATCACTACAGCAATAACCGAAATTTGAGAAGGAAATTTTAAAACAAACCGGAAATGTAACCGTGCTCATCCAAACCGATGGCTTCGGCGGCGGGTACGCGGGGGAGGCCGGGCATGGTCATAATGTCGCCGGTAATGGCCACGACAAATTCTGCTCCCATCGCCAGACGAACTTCTCTAACCGGCACAGAAAAACCGGTAGGCGCGCCCTTTAAGGTTGGGTCGGTCGAGAAACTGTACTGCGTTTTGGCCATGCAGACCGGAAAATGGCCGTAGACATGTTTTTCCAATTCCGTGAGGCGGGCTTGGACCGTATGGGGTATTTCTATCTCCTCGGCACGATAAATTTCCCGGGCTACTGTTCGCATTTTTTCCGCAAGTGGGAGATCGTCTGAATATAAAGGAGAAAACTTCGAAGTATTGGCATCGGCCATTTGCTTTACGGCTTCGGCTAACTTCGCCGCCCCTTCTCCCCCCTTAGCCCAATGGTTGGACAATACCATTTGCACGCCCAGCTCCTGACAGGATTGTTCCACTAAATCTAATTCCGATTGGGTATCCTGGGCGAATTGATTTATCGCCACGACGGCCGGTACTCCAAATTTTTGGACGTTTTCCAAATGGCGCAAGAGATTCGGCAATCCTTGTTTCACGGCTGTAAGATCTTCTTGCTCCAGCGTGGCCTCTTGAGCGCCTCCATGAAGTTTCAACGCTTTGATGGTTGCCACCACGACCGCACAGGCGGGATTCAAGCCCGCTTGCCGACATTTGATGTTGAAAAATTTTTCGGCGCCTAAATCCGCACCAAACCCGGCTTCGGTGACCACATAATCTGCCATCTTCAGAGCCAACTTGGTGGCAACAATAGAATTACATCCATGCGCAATATTTCCGAATGGTCCGCCATGAATCAATGCTGGATTGTTTTCTAACGTTTGTACCAGATTAGGATTAAAAGCCTCCTTCAACAATGCCGTCATGGCTCCCTGAGCTTTGATGTCCTTGGCAAAGACCATTTCCTTGTCCGCTGTTCTCCCTACTTTGATATTCCCTAATCGCCGCTCCAAATCTTGCAAATCAGATGCTAAACATAAGATCGCCATCACTTCAGAGGCGGCGGTAATATCAAAGCGTCCCTCGCGGGTATACCCATTTGCCTTGCCGCCTAACCCGGTCACAATATTGCGAAGGGAACGATCATTCACATCCAACACCCGTCCCCACGTCACCCGTTGAGGATCTACTTGCGGCTTGTGCCGCCAATGCACATGATTATCAACCATCGCCGCCAATAAATTATGTGCGGCGGTGATGGCGTGAAAGTCTCCCGTGAAATGCAGATTAATATCGGTCATGGGCGCGACTTGAGCGTACCCGCCCCCACAGGCTCCGCCTTTCATTCCAAAACAGGGGCCGAGGCTGGGTTCACGGATGGCGACAATCGTTTTCGCGCCAATGTGGTTCAACCCATCCGCCAACCCAATGGAAGTCGTGGTTTTTCCTTCTCCGGCTTTCGTGGGTGAGATAGCGGTTACCAAAATAAGCTTGCCATCGGGCTTGGTCCAGAGAACTCCCATCAGCGAAAGAGGGAGTTTGGCTTTATGCTTCCCATACAAATCGAGCATGTCGGGATCCAGCCCCAATTTCTTCTGTGCAATTTCCGCAATGGGCCGCAACGTGGCGCGATTGGCAATTTCTAGATTGATTGAAGAACTCATCATTGTCCTTTCAAAGAGCTGGGATCATAGCAAGACAATCCCGCTTGTTCATCCCTAATCTTATATTTCAGAAAAACTTGGTAATCCTGACTCACATTTGTTAAGACAATGATATGCACATCCTTCTGATACTCCTCACGTGTACCTGGGGTTTGGTACTGGGAAATCCCAACCAAGCCTTCGCCGAAGATTTTCAGAAAGGGCAATCGGTTGTACTGGAAGCCAAGAAACCCAAGGGAGTTCCGCTGCATCGCGAGCCCTCCCCAAGCTATCTCAAACATGTACCCAACGGCACGGCCGCGACCATTCAAGACATCCATCAAGATCCCCACTGGCTCGCCATCCAATTAGCGTCCGGGGAAAGGCATTGGGTTCACAAAAAATATCTCCGAACCCCCACAACAGCTCCAACGTCAACCCTTCCTGCTTTACCCGCTCCTTCAGAGACATCCCCTGTCTCCAGGACCCAGAAAGGAGGAGAACAGGCAGTTTGGAGGAGTAAAGAACAATGCCAAGCAACCGTCAAAGCTGGTCTACGAATGGTCGAAGCCTCCGCTGAAACCATACGCATCGCAACATGGAATCTGCGGTGGTTTCCCGTGGGATCGGCGCAGGATCAGCCCGAAGGATCGGCTGAACCTACCGATATTGAATGGGTAATTTGCGCCATACGTTGGATGCACCTCGATCTGTTGGCTGTTCAAGAAAGCCTGGCAACTCCAGCAGCGTCACAGGCCTGGGAGTTCATTATCAAAGAATTATCCACACAGACTGGTGACACCTGGCGATGGTACCGGCAACCCTGTGGACGCCAGGACGATCACCATATCGGTTTATTGTGGAACGATTCCCGTGTAGCCCTCTCCCAATTCGACAGCCTGTGGGAATTCAATGCTAAAGCGGAAAACGGATCTCGTCCCTGCACCTATGGCTTACGCCCGGGTCAATATGCCCGCGTACAATCTCGGGCATCTAACGGTGCGGACTTTCATCTGATTGCCGTACACCTCAAATCCGGCCCCACCGTCTTTGCCTTGGAAGAACGGCAAAAAGCTTTTAATCGCATTGATAAGGCCGTCGCCCCATTCTTGAAACAAGATCAGGATGTGGTGATTCTTGGAGATTTTAATACCATGGGAGCTGGGGATCGGCAATCACAACTTTCCGAATTAAAGTACCTTCGACGTTTCGTGGCCAAAGAACAACCCGGTTTTTCCGATTTGGAAGTTCATCCTCAATGTTCTCACTATTATCGAGGTCGAGCCGGTCAGCTGGACCATGTCCTGGTTACTCAAGACATGAAGGAAGTGGATGTGAACTCCGTTCAGGTCACGGGGTACTGCGCCTTAGCCGGTTGCCAGCGCATTCGAGGAGATTACCCCTCAGCCTATCGCCGCTTATCCGATCATTGCCCCCTTGTAGCAGAAATTGCCAACCACGATGATGATTAATAGCCCTAAAAAATTTTTAGGGGTCAGACTCGACTTAAATAAGTCGAGTCTGACCCCTATATTACCGCCCGGTCAACCCAGACTCGATCCTTTCGCCATTTGAGCGACATTAATCCATCGCGCCTCTGCCTCTACAAAAACTCGTTTCACAAAAGGATGCTTAGCCTTGATGGCCACGTCCAAGGTCGCCACGCATTCTTCAACCACTTCGGACGGCAGTCCATCACGAAATTCTACGCTCAGATTTACTAAGATAAACTCCGGCCCCATGTGCATTGTGAGCACTTCATTCACATGCGTGACACCTGGGAGTTGCTTGGCCATATCCCGAATACTCTGAACCACTTCTTGATTGGCACTTTCTCCAATGAGGAGCCCTTTCGTTTCATGCGCCAACCAGACCGCTGTGCCACCCAAAATCAACCCAATGATAAAGGTGGCAATCCCATCTAAATACACCATCCCCGTCACTTGCCCTAACCAAATCCCTAAAAATGCCACCAGGAGCCCTAGGACCGCCGCGGAATCTTCAAACAACACCATGAAGATGGTCGGATCCTTTCCCCGCTTCACTGCCTGCATGTAGGAAAACTTTCCCTTCGTCTGAGAAAATTCCTTAAAGGCAAAGTACCAGCCCCCCCCTTCAAAAACGAAAGCCAGCGCCAGAACCACGTAATTAATCATGTGATCCTTTACAGGCTCTGGATGAAGGATATGGAGGACCCCTTCATATAAGGAAATACCCGAGCCCAGGGCGAAAATCAGAATCGCCACCACGAAGCTCCAGAAATACACTTCCTTTCCATAACCAAAGGGGAATTTTTCATCGGGTGGCCTCTTGGCCTTATACAACCCATACAACAGCAGGGCTTGATTCCCCGTATCCACAAGCGAATGAATGCCTTCAGCCAACATCGCAGAACTCCCCGTCACGGCTGAGGCGACGAATTTAGTGACGGCAATTAAGGCATTGCCGATAAGAGCCGCATAGATGACTTTTTTTGATGCCGATGCCATTGCCCTCTCACTAATTTGTGAATACTCGTACTTGAGTTATCAAATTGATCCGTTGGTGGATAAACTTTACCCAAACGCCCGAAAGGAAGTCTGGTTTTAACATCCTCTCATTTTTCACCACTGGACATCTTTCTTTTTATTTACGAATTTCCCAAAACCTTCCTGCTCATCAAGCAATTTCTCATTGTCCACTATTTTCAATTTCGGTAGAACTTTTCATGACCTGTTGAAGAAAGACGCCGCCAACTCCGCCACCAAGGGGACGAAGACCAGGAACGCCGCTCTCTCAACTTTTTCATGGTTACCTACCGTAGCACGGTACACGATCAGTAAATGCTACATCCCTCTTAGAGAAACTTTTTTGAACAAGCCTGTCACACATGATTAAAAGGACCGATGGAGAGCAATATGTCTTCACAACTCGATATTTTCCAACCTTTTTTTAACAAAAAACGCTCCACGACGTTCCTCATTTCAACCAAAAACCACTACCACTTGGGTAGCCATATGGGCTTTGACACTAAATATAGGATTCAAGTATAGTATTCACGATCTTTCCTTAGTCTTGTGAATTCTTCTCGCCATCATTATCCGTGTAAGGGTTTGTGTTATCCGCTTCAAGGGGGTAATTGACCTACTTCCTTTTTCCTATCTGTGTAGAGGAGGCACATGATGGCCACACAAGTAAAACCCGATCATGATATTGCGATTTACCAAAATGGCCGCAAAAAATGGTTCGACCACTGGTTTGTTGATGTGACCGGCAATGTCCTATTAACGCGGACCTATGGCCCCTTTCCCAGCAAAGAGGAAGCCCTGCGCTTTCTTGAAGGCGCGGAACTGGAATTACGAAAACTCCTGGACTTTGAGCTTCGTTTGAAATCAGGCCGGTACAACTTGGTCATCCCCCTACGGGATCAACCGGGTAGGTGACTTGTCTGGTGGTAATAAGTAAAATCCAGCATCATGATCGCCCAGTCCTCATAAATGAACCGTCCGGGCGTGGAGAGACGGCAATTTCGCGAGCAATTGGAAATAGATCCCGTCTATTTGAGTAGGTTTTAGTTGTGGCAATAAGATACCGGTTCAACAACATTCCAAATTTCTCTTAATAGGCACGCTGTCTGGCTAACCAATGCCCCCTGACAGGGGTTCCATGCATGCCATACTTTTAGGTTATCTTAAAGAAACCGCCTCTTTAGCTATAATGCCCCATAAGAATGCATTTCTCACACAATTCAACCTGAAACGCCAGTAAGCTAGTTTATTTCGACAAGATATATGGCACCTAAAAATCATCCAGGTCTTTCTAGTGGTCGTACAGTCAAAGCGCGTGCGCTTCAGTACATTCGACGCCAAGCCGATGCGGAATTGCTAGACCACTGCTTGAATGGAAGACCTGCCTATATTCTCCATTCTCCACACATGGGCAAGTCCAGCTTGATCGCCCACACGGCAGATCAGCTCCGGACAAGTGCCCACCATGCAGTCATTATTGATTTGAGCCAGTTTCCTCTTCCCCCACGGGAGCAGGAGTGGTTTTACAATATTGTACGTATCCTTGATGAAAATCTAGATCTCACAACCGATATCATGAGCTGGTGGGAGAAACCATCACTGTTTGCCCTCCCCCCTCATGCACGACTCATCAAACTGATTAGTGAAGTCATCCTGCCTGAACTGACCTCACCTCTTATTTTGTTCATTGATGAAATAGAACGAACTGTCTCACTCCCCTTTCGTGAACATTTCTTTGAATGGCTGGCAACCCTCTACGAATCTCGCGCCACGAACACTACCTTGTTTCGTTTCTCATTCGTAATTTGTGGGGTCGCCACTCCGTCAGAATTAATTTCAGACGGTGGGCCAGCAATATTTCAATGGAGTCACCGCGTGAAGCTCTCTGACTTTACGCTCGCAGAATCTCTTCATTTGGCGGAGGGACTTAGCCTGCCAGCTGAAGATGCCCATGAGGTTGTAGAATGGATTTACCGTTGGACCAATGGTCATCCGTACCTCACCCAGTTGCTCTGTCAATTCGTCGAAGAACAACATCACAAAACCTGGACAGAGGCAGAAATTGATGAATGTGTGCGACATTTCATCGTCAGCCCACAAGGCCTGAGGGAGCCAAATTTTCAATTTATTCGAATTGCGTTAACCGAGCCGGACCGCCAGGGAGTTTCTCTCCTCAAACCCTACCTCCACCTTCTAGAAGGCACCATTGAAAATCTAAAAAACAATCAGCAAGCTTTGGAGCAACTTCGATTAGTCGGCATTCTTCGAGAAGACGAAAAAGAGATTGCCATTCGCAATCCTTTGTATAAAGAAGTCTTTCCACAGGAGTGGGTCGCACGTCACCTTCGACCTTCTTCCGCCATGGAACCATCCGCTCAACCTGCTCCTATTCCTCCATTATTTTCAGCATGGCGGCCCTCCTTTATTTTAGTCGCCAGTATTTTTTTGGTGACCATAGGAGCGCTCCTTTGGTTTCTCCGTGGCCCAGCATCACCACCCCTCGCGACCCTTCCACCACAGGAAACGACCCCCTCAACAAAGGCTTTCCAAGAGCCATCGGCTTCCAATCAAATCGCAAATATCTCACCGGAATCGGTAGCCTTAAACCAGGCTAAAGAAAAAATTCTTACCCTGGAGAAAACCATTGCTGAATATCAACGGCTATCGAACCAAAAACTCGAGAATATACAAACCCAACGCACAGAGTTAGAGACTCAAATTCAATCTAAAGAAAAGACCCTTTCCAGCCTCCTTGATACAATTGAAACCTTAGAAGGCGACTTGCTGGACCAACAACAGTCTGCTCAGCAAGCCCTCCTAAAGTCTGAAACTGACCGAGCCAAATTGGCTGGGACTATAGACACCATCACTACTGAACGAGACGCGGCTCTCCAAGAAGCCAAATCCCTTCAAACCGCACTTTTAAAGCAATCCTCCCTTGACCCAACTGAAATAAAAGAGCTACTCGCCGATCGCAACAAGCTGGAATCTCAATTAGCCACCGCCAGTAAAAAACTGGCCAAGGTTGAGCAACGAACACAAGAACTCACTGCTGCACTCGCTCAAAAAGAACTCAGTGCCAAATCAGACGAAACACGATTCGATCGTGATCGTTCAAAGCTACAAACGCAACTCAATACACTCCAAGCAGAATTGCGGCAAACTAAAGAGACAGCAAAACAAGCTGAGCAGCATTTACTAAGCCAACAAACGTTAGCCCATCAAGAATTGACTCGATTACAAGAAGCTCGCGCCACACTCGAGAAGGATCTCACTGACAAGGAACGTCTGTTGGTTGAACAGCGCACTCGCCTCTCCACCTTGGAGGCCAAGAACACAACCGATCGACAAAATCTACAAGAAGCTTTGGAAGCCAAATCTAAACTGACCGCGCAACTTCAAGCTGCGGAACAAACTGAAAGCGAAAGACAGAACCGCATGACCCAACTTGAGGCGGATCTTCTCCAGCAAAAAACAACCGCCGACTCCAAAACTCAGGCCCTTCAACAGGAACGCGATCAACTCTCTCAAAGTTTAGCCAAAACCTTAGCTGATCTCGAAACGGCCAACAATCGCATGACCACCCTGACGACACAGCTCACGTCCACTAAGCAAGAACTTGAGAATAGACAAGTGGCTCTACGAGACATCCATACCGCTTCGAGAGAAAAAACGAGTTTGGAAAATAATCAGCTGGCCTCACTCATTCAAGCCCGCACTGAATTGGAATCGCGCCTTCACACCAACACGGAAGCATTACTCAAAGCCCAAGATCGCATCGCCGAACTAGAAGGGCATTCTCAAAATTCCTCGAACCAGGCAGAAGCCCTCCAAGCCAGCCAAGCCGAAAATCAGACTCTGAGTGCGAAACTCTCCTCAACCCAAGCACAGCTTGAAAACCTACAGGCATCCCTTAAACGAACCTCAGCCACGAAAACAAAGAAAATTACCACGAATAAAGGGCTTTCCGATTCCAATGAAACCCAATTTGCTCGCATTCTCCCACTCATTACCACAGCCATCAGCACTCCTTCGACTAAACCTCTTTCCGAGAAAACCCGTCTTCTTTGGGCTCGCCAGGCCTTTCTTTTCAACCTTCGAAGTGGTGGGCAGGAGGAATGGGCAACCATTGACCGATCATTACGCGAGGGTTTACGCACGGCCCCCATTCAACTCAAGGGTGCTTCAGGTAGGATCCATACTTTGACTTTCAATCCTTCGGGAGATCAAGTCATTGCCGGAACCAGTGAAGGAAAGATTCTTATGTGGTCCATGAACAGGCCATTAAAATCGCCTCAAGTATTCTCAGGACATACTGCAGGAATTTTATCAGTGGCGTTCAGCCCAGACGGAACTCGGTTTGCCTCAGGAAGCCTGGATTCAACTGTTCGCGTATGGAACATCTCGCAACCGGATTCGCCCCTTCACATTTTCCAAGGACATTCTAAAGGCGTCACCAGCTTGGCTTTTCGCCCTAACGAAAAACAATTGGCCTCTGGAAGCCAAGACCACTCAATTCGCCTATGGGATTTGACCAATGAGCAGCTTCAACCTATCACCTTGGGGAGCCACGCAGGACGGGTCAATTCGATCACCTATACCCCTGATGGGAATAGTCTACTTTCTGGTGGAGATGATCTGACCCTCAGAGTGTGGGATCTCCAACGAATGGACAGTCCACCGAAAATTTTGCGAGGCCACCAACAGAGCATTTCATCCGTAGATGTCCATCCTTCTGGGTGGACAGTTGCCACTGGCAGTCGTGACCGGCAAATTGGGTTGTGGGATCTTCGTCAATCCTTAGGTACTCCAACGTTTTTGACCGGGTCTGAGGGACGTATTGCTCAAGTCCAATTTAGTACAGATGGAACTTCCCTGGCATCTGTCGGCTCCGATAAATCCTTACGTATTTGGAATTGGCAAGAACCCCAACAGCCCCCAATTCAATTTCCTGAAGACAAAGGACCTCTAGAAGCCCTAGCAATCAGCCCCAATGGCCGGACAATTGCTGTGGCCGGAAGCAGTCAGACTGTCACGCTCTGGTCGGGAACAGGGCACTTAGCTCATGCCGTGTGCGATACCACAAAAGAAAACATTTCTTTTGGCGAATGGAAAAAAATCGTAGGAGAAGCAGTTGCCTATGAACGAACCTGTCCCAATCTACCTCTACATCCGTCATTCTTGGAGGAAGGGAAGCGGTTAGCCAAACAAGGATCCCGTGACCAAGCACAATCAATCTTTGAGCGGGCCAAGCAACTAGACCCATTCTTGGAAATCGACCCTAAAAAGGAAGTAGAAAAACTCTCGGCAAAATCCTCATAAGCAAACAGCCCCTTCTTCCCTCTATCAGATCTTTCTGCATACTTCTCCTAAAAGAAGTGTTTGTTTTCTTAAAAAGCCGGATAGAAATTGAAATAAGCTTCAGTTTTCACGGGTCCCATCTCTGGGGAGGGAAGACAGGCAAACGCCATTCGGGAAATATTGGGAACGATTCAATGATAGAAGTTTGGTGAAATCTACCCGTCGCTCACTGGAAAACATTTTTATTAATGCGTGACCAGTAATCTGGGAATTTACGGCAACTCAAAATTCCCCAATCCAACCTGTGGGGGCGATTATTCTGGAAAACCTGTCCTAGAATACGCTCATTTTGACCACGAGAAGGATATCGAACAATAATAAAACCTCCCACCATTTTAATTAAACTTCAGTGTATTTTTGATTTTAGGAACTTTGACCGGCGGCTTCGATCCGTGGAAACGATTGGAGATGTTCGTAGAGGAAGACACGAACCAGGCGGAAGCGGTCGTTCCGTTTCAACGTAATTAGTGAGTGGTGAATCAAGGATTGAGGCTGTGGCCTTGATTATCCCCAAACGGCATGACTTCTGCGGCGGAACTTTGACCAACAAACTTTACCGAAACACATCACCCAGTATCCTAACGGGTGACTAAGGGATAGGAGCAACAAATTAGGGTCCCGATTAATGACTTCTGAGTAATGCTTCAAGGGGTGAAAGGCACATCCAAAGCCTCATCGATACAGGAGATTCCAGCCAATGACAACCAATCTTCACCATCTACCTATGCTCCCTCTAACCGAGGAGGAGGATGGACTGATGAAGAGGGATAGGAACCCCCAGCCGGAAGCCAAGGGTGGATCTGTGAGGCCACCGAATTATTAGGGCACAGTGGGGAAACAGCAGAGCACGCAACATTTTTACTGGTAGCCAAACCTGGCTGTCACCCTCTCACTCTAGTGCTTTGTGAAGAAAAACGAATGCCGCGTGGGTTAATGTCTGTTGGAGGGACTACTCTTCGATCCTCATCAATGCGGCCTTTCCTGAAAAGACCCAAACACGAGACTACCTTAAGCAGTCAGGATATACACTGCCCCATTCCGCGGAGGTTTCACTCCCATCGAACAGGGCGTTGAGCTTTTGAAGCTAAAAAGCCAATATGCAGCGCTACAGCCTTCTCTTTATGAGATCACCAGAGACTATGGAATTAATTTGAAGCGCAAATTAAATACCAGAGTAAATCCAACAGACTCCAGGTAAATTTTACTGAAGCTTGATAGAACCTCCAGGTTCAACGGCTAATATGGCCGAACCAGGCGCCACATTGAGAGTATTAGCGCTTCCGTCCGGAAATGTGCCTATATCAGAGAATGGGTTAAATCCTGGCGCTACGGAAAAATCCGATGGGTTCCCAGCGACTTGCCAACCAGGATTCGAAAATGGTGAAAAACATCCCCCACCAGCACAGAGAGAATTCGAGACATTGACGACATTAGTACCGGTCCCAAAATCAACCAAAGCGCCATTCGTTAAGGAAAATAATGATCCAGTTCCTACGCTCACAAAGGCTCCACCGTTAAGAGTCACCGCGCTGCCACCTTGGACAGATAGCAGGCTACCATTGACGGTCAGTTGTCCTCCACCTACCACACTAAACAGGTTCCCATTGACGACCAGAGAACTGGCATCCAGGCGAACCAACGCATCGCCTGGGATTAACCTGGCATCCAATTTGGCATTTTGACCAGCCACACGACCAAAATCTGAGGCCGTAGTCAAACTGCTTTGAAGCATAGCTAATAACGGGGCCGAGGCCTCTAAAAGAGCCTGATCCAAATCGCCCCTTTGGCTAGAATTAGCGGTAGAGCCGATCATGACAGCTGTGGTCAAGTCAGCACTGCTGCCAACCATTTCAATAAGAGGAGACACATCTTCTCGAACGATATCAATGCCAGCGGTATCTTTCCCAATGACAGATGGAGCCATTGGACCATGTAATCTTCCATCAAGAATAGCAAGCAATGTCGTTGTTTCCTGAGAATTTTCCGATTGAATTCCGCTTCCTCCTAAGACCGCCAGAATTCGATCCTCGACATGCACGATCGCTGGCTCTCCTGGTTCTCCTAAAATTGAAATGACCGACGCTTGAGGAGCTAAACCCAACGTGGGCTCCAATCCTGAAAAACTATTACTCGTTTTTTCCTGTGGCGCTAAATTTACTTGGGTATTTCCGAGAACAACCCCTTTTTTCAAAGTCACCACCCTATTCCCATGAATCTTAGGGTCCAGTGTCGAGGCACTACGTACTTGAATCGATGCATCAACCCCAGTATCAACCATAAGATCTTCAAAACAAGACGTAGGAGACTTTGAACAAGAATTTTGCACCGAGGCAATTATATTGTCCGGATCAATCAATGGGGAATCAGCGAATTGGGCTAATTGGGCCGCCTGCCTCCTTCGGTAGTCACTTGTAAATGGCTCAATTTCTACCTCAGTGCCTAGTGAAACATTAACCGTCTGCGCCTGCCTATGAATGGGAAATTCAAGTGGGAGATTTTGATTGGAAGGCCTGGTCACACCATCTGGGCTGAGGTTACTTACTACTAGCGAATTCTGAGGGGCCTTTCCTAAATGAGGGGCATCAGCCAAGAGTCCGCTATCTGCTAGCAGCAGCTCTTTGTCTGCAGTGAAGTCTCCTGCTAGGAAGTTCAGTAAGCCTTGTCCCCCCGGCATTCCATTGACTGGCCAAAGCGACCCACCGCTTTTAATATTGCCGCGGAGCGGGTTAGATGGTGCACCTCCTCCTGTACCGCCAGTGTTTGGATCAATGAAAAATGGAGTAAGCGGAGGCACCGCTCCACCTACATTTGCAACAGGGAATTGCGGTGTAGGAGTCGAGCCCCCGCCGGTGCCGCCTCCCCCACCTGTGCCACCTCCCCCACCTGTGCCACCTCCCCCACCTGAACCAGTACCGCCACCTGTGGTGGGTAGGATGACGCCGCCTGAGCCTGAGTCCCCTGGTCCAAAACCCTCAATCGAGGCACCTAGTGACTGCCCCGTCGTGGCTAAAACAATTTGCTCATCAACTTTGGCATCTTCTGCATCAGAACCAACTAGCGCCCGCTCAAGCGCAATAGCCTGACCCATTTGTTTTTTGGAAATTAATTTTTTTGCCGACTCTGGAATTTCACAATGGGCTCCTACTGCACAGACGGCACGCCAATCCTCTAGCGTAACTTTACTTCCCAGGACTTGTAACTGCCCATCTAAAAATCCCAAACACTCTCCTGGCTTGATAACCTTTTTTTGGCGCCCCCCTGATTGGGACTCTGGATATTCAAGGGTCAAATCCCCCTCACTAACGCAAAAAGTCTCAACGAGCCCAGAATCTTTGACTGTGGCCGCGACCTTCACAGGCAAACTCGTCCGTACCAAAAATGAGTTAGAAGGTTTTTGGGGTGACATGGTCAGTTGAGCTAAGGTCTGTTGCACGGCCACTGTCACTAAACCTCCTTGAGAGGTTGCGCGAATATTTGGAGTTTTAAAGGTTGAAGAAAGATTCCCTGAACTCAGAGGCGGAAGCGACCATTCTGCCGTACCCAAACCTAAGGCTATAGAAAGCCTTCCATCATCCTCCTTTACTAGAACAGCCTCAGAATATTCCTGAATGGAAATTAACCCACTATCATTTAATAACAGCTCCGCAACAGAATCTTCCTCGGTGGTAATCACATCTCCAAAAGAAAGGGGGGTTCGATATTTGGGAGCAAAACCAGGCTTAGTATTATCACTAGAATTGACCGTTACCACCCCTGCCAGTCCTGCAACCAGGGCCCGGTCTTCTGAACTTCCTTTCGCTGACGAATTAGTTGATTGGCTAGCGAATACCCAGGAGGGCCCAATTATTTGGAGGATAACCAAGACAACAAAAAGAACTTTGTGAGGCATCATCGTTTTCATCATGATGTTCATCCATTATTAGCAAAAGTGTTGGGGGGAACTTTTACAGATTTTTATACCATCACCTCAAAAAAACTCTTCAATAAGATTTCATACAGAAAAGACTCTAAGGATTTCTATCAAATTTTGAAACTTGTTGTCCACGGCAAAGAGGAGAGCATAGCCACATTCCGGTCAAACCCCTCTCCGAAAATTCATAATTTCACTGGTAAACTAAGAATTAATCTACCTTCAAACGCTGTGTCTATGCCACGAAAGCGGTACCATATTTTCAAATAGCCTTCTTATCTTCTACAATTTTCGGGCCGTGACTTCTCGTGGTTCCTACAAAACCTGCCCTCTCTTATTTGACTCACACCCATACCGAACGAAAATTTCTAGAATCCCCAACCGCTCAATCCGAAATTACTGCATTCTATCATTGCGCTTAAGGGTCTTTTCAAGAAAACGCACTATATTCCGACATAAATAATGGAATTTTCTCCATCCATTTTTGTTCCTCTTGAAAAATACAACTCACCTTCGCCTCCGAATCTCCAAATCAAATCCATTAATTAAGTCCGTTTTTCTGCCCATATACTTAATTTTTCCCCCAGGCCACCGACAACTATCCTTATGGGGCCTTTCAACTCTCCCTCAAACGCACTAAAGCTTCGCCACCCTTTATTTGTAGAGACCAGAGCCAATTTATATTTCCGAAGACCGTTAAAGGGGATTTTTCTTACCGGAGTGATTTGTCTTTTGGGGATGAATTTAGGAGGGTGTTACCACCAAGGACACTACATGGAAACCCATGAAATTCATCATTTAAAAGTGGTTTTTGTTGATGAACTGGGCTTACAAGAGCTTTGGGAATCCAAAACGGGACAATCGGGCACTCAATTTCAACCTTGGCTACGAGGGGGATTGGGATCGATAAAAACGGTTCGGGGATTTTATGACTTTACGACGTCAACTCTCTATTGTCCAAAATGGAATTTTGAAGTCTGCGGCCATGAACTCCACCATGCCGCATTGGGTCACTTTCACCCAACCGAACACTAACCCCTGATCAACAAAGGCCAGGAAATAAAATTACAACTGGAATCCAAACTATAAACCACTGATCCTCTTAAAAATTTCGTCCCAGTCATCTACCTAGGCTCTTCTAAAAACACTTTTAACTTTTCGTAATTTTGGCGAAGCAAGGACGTATCACGATCCCAAGCTTCCAAAAAGAGTGCAAACCGTGATTTCTCATACCTACCAGGCATCCAAGCCATGACAAAAAGGCTTCCCTCGTCAGACCAATACAGCTGCACGACTGCCAGCTGCCGCATGAGTGCGTTGGTAATGACATAACGAGAGGGTTCATCCTGGCGAGGCATCTTTCCTGGAAATCCTGTTTGGATACGAATACCACCATAGGCATTAGTAATAAATAAATGAATTTTTGAGATATGCTTGGCCCGAATGCCTGCTTCAATGACATCGCATTCGTACCCCAAAAACTCCAAATGTTCGATCAAGGGTTCTTTTGTTCCTGAGGATTCCGCATAAAGGCTGGGAGCCACGCTCAACATCAACGACATAACCAGACCTGCAGCCCATAATGTCTTTTGAGCATGCGAGTAGAATACATGGCTCACACAACCAACTACTTTTCGAGAAAAATTTTTTTCTTGTAAAGTCATAAATCTCTCTTCTCCATGCTTAGCGCCTACGGGAGACGCCCGTGTTACTCGAAAATACCTCTTAAAATCCGAAAGTCGAAAAGGGGAATTCCCCACCCCTCCTTCTTCTGAAGAAAATTGACAAAGATACTGAAATATTTGTAAACATTAAGCTAAAATTGTACGGGTCAGATTACAATAAGTAAATTCCTCCTCTTAAGGCCTTGCCTAAGGCATAAAGTACACAAAATTTCCCATCCCTTTATAACCTTCACCACAAATATCTTTATGTTGATTAACTTGAAATTGAATCGCACATTCTTTTCTCTTTTCCTGACCTTGACAATTGCCGGTACCATAGTGGCTTCACAGGCCTGGGGACAACCAGCTGACGCTAATGTTCTTGCAGCAAAAGCCGCCATTGCCTATGACGATAAAAATTATGATGAGGCCTTAGGGCTTTTAAATAAAGCCTTGAGCTTTAATCCCAAGCATGAACGAGCGCTTTTCTATAAAGGATTGGTTCACCTGGCCCAAGAAAAACCTCAAGAAGCCATTCCCCCACTAGAAGCCGTGTACCAGATTAAACCGTCCGACAATGATGTTCAACATCATCTAGGAATTGCATATTTTTCAGTCGGCGCATACGACAAAGCCCAACCATTATTAGAGCAAATCTATGATTTGAATCCGGAAACTGAAAATTTAGGATATTATGTCGGATTTCTCAGATATCGCGAGAAACAATACGGAAAAGCGGTCGAAGCCTTTGACAAAAACCAGACTCCAGACCCAGATGTTCAACAATTAAATGGGTTTTATCGTGGCTTAGCCCTTGGGGTATTAGGTCTTCCCAGTGAGGCACTCACGGAACTAGAGCAAGTTCAACGTACGCAAACTATTTCACCTCTCACCCAGGCTTCAGTTCGAATTCGTGAAGCACTGTCGGCTGGTCAAATCTTTGGTACCCAAAAACGGTTTCGGCTCCAAGTAAGTTTAGGAGGCTTCTACGACGACAATGTAAGGATCAATCCGGACTCAACCAGTAGAATCCCGATTCTCAATCCACCGAATGATCCTAACGCGTTAATCGATAATTTGCGAAGTCGGGACACCCAAGCGGGCGGCTTTCTTGCTTCCTTACGAGCAGACTACTCTTTCTTACGAACAGGCCCGTTCGAAGCCACGGCGACTTACTCATTTTTTCAAACATTACACGGCAACGGCCTGGGCGAGTTTAATATTCAAAACCATTTGGTCGGGCTATCGGGTTTTTACCGAGGTGTAGTTGCAACCCTTCCGTATCAATTGGGAGCGCAGTACACCTACGACTATTTATTCCTTGATATGGATGGTTTCCTCGCACGACATACGCCGACATTCAGTGCAACCGTGCTCGGCCCAGCCTTTTCACTTCCAGGCGTGGGAGTGGTTGGCAACATCACAACGGCCTTGTACCGTTATCAAGTCCAGACATTTTTCAGAGAAGTTGGAAACAGTGATGCCCGCTTCGCCGGGGAACTCCGTGATGGATTCAATAATACCCTCGGCCTCATTCATGCTTTTCGCTTGCTTAATGACCGCCTCATCGTAAGGATGGGCTATCAATATGACAATGAAAGTACGGAAGGCGCGGCATTTTCCTACCGGGGAGATCGCCTTCTCACAGGAGCCCAGCTTCAACTCCCATGGGGAAAGATGAGCTTGCGATACGACTATGATGTGCATTGGCGGGACTATAAAAATAATCAAACCACGGCCATTTTTACAGACCGGAATGGTCGTCTTTCCGAACGGGACGACCGTCAACAAACACATCTGGTTCAACTGACCAAGCCTCTCCCCTATAACCTCTCCCTGACGGCCCAATATCAGGGCATTCGGAACAAATCGGATATTCCTCTGTACGATTACTCGAAAAATTCCTGGACCATGATCCTCACCTGGACCTATTAACTTTTTCTCGCGAAGACTCGGTAGCCAAGCAGCCAGACGGTCACCGGAAGACCGATCCAGATCATTTCACTGATCAACACACCGAGCCCCCAAGACGAAAAAAAATCTGTAACACCAATTGGTGGAACCAAGATAGGTCTCCAAGGGAAAAAGTATCGGGTATTGTCGAAAGGCACCAGAAAAGCGATGCCTAATCCGCCATCCGTCAACGCATCTAAAAGGCCATGCGACATGATGACCAACTCAAAATAGAGTCCAATTTTCCCATACCGAATACTCCAACAAGGAACGACAGGAACAGCAAATTTAGGAACAACGATCCCCAGCAACATCGCAAACGCAATTGAATGGGTCAAACCCCGGCGTCCCAACATATGCTCGTAAGGAATCCCAAACACTAATCCCACCACATCCACATCCGGCAAGACACAACACCATACGGTCCATGCCCAAAACCGAGCGGATAACCGCGCCGGATTCATGGTTTTGCCCTGGCATAAGCCACGGCCACATGTCCAAACACTGAAGCCATCGGCTTCCTTTATCCGTTATTGTTTGACATCAACATTATTCTCCTTTGTAAGGAGAGGCGACGTAGGGTAGAGTCTTCCTATCATGAGAAAACCCGTCAGGTTAGACTACTATTATCCCAAAACATGAGGGGAAATTCCTTGTCCGTTTCACAATCCTTGCTTACCGTAACCCCACCAGTATTCAACTTGAGAAAAACTTTTCGACTGGCTCATAAGCACAAAAAGGCCCACCGAATCATCGCAATACTCATCTGGATTTCACTCGCTATTTGTGGTGTTTCGGGGTGTTCTCCGACCGCCAAAGACCAGACGACACCCCGAGATTCAATACCTGAATCCGCCGATCCAAACTCAGGGTACGATTCCTGGACCCGTACCTCGCAGTATCTCACGATGCGGGATGGGGTCCAGATTGCAGTAGACGTCTACATCCCTGACGGACTGGAACCAGGCCAGCAAATCCCAACGATCCTGCATCAAACTCGCTATTGGCGAGCCTTTGAATATCGCTGGCTCATTGGGCTGCTCAAGGACGACCGCCCTCGTGGAATTATCGGAAATTATGCCGAGCGTTTTCTCCAACAGGGTTATGCCTGGGTAGATGTCGACGTACGAGGATCGGGCGCCTCCTTTGGCACCCGTCCCATTGCCTGGTCTCCCGCCGAAATCAAAGACGGCGCAGAAATTGTTGATTGGATTATTCGCCAATCCTGGTCGAATGGAAAAGTCGGCGCCATGGGCATCTCCTACAGCGGCGGGACGGCAGAAATGTTACTCGTGAATCAACATCCGGCGGTCAAAGCGATTGCGCCAATGTTCGCAGGATTTGATATCTATTCAGAAATAGCGTTCCCGGGCGGGATTCACCTGAAGTGGTTCACGGAAACCTGGACGTATATCAATAACCGATTGGATCACAATGCCCTGCCTTTTGGAGGGTGGCTAGCCGATCTCATGGTGGCTGGCGTTCGTCCAGTAGATGAGGACACTGACCACCAGCGCCTCACCATGGCAGTAAAAGAACACGAGGTGAACTGGAGCCCGTATAAGGAAGCGTCTGAACTCACCTTTCGCGACGATCCTCCTCCCTCTCGACAAGCCCCAAACATTGATGCCTTAAGTACCCAAACCTACGCGCAGGCCATTGAAGAATCCGGTGCAGCCATCTACAGCTATAGCGGATGGTTTGACGGAGGATACAGTTTGGCTGCCATAAAACGTCACCTCAGCCATACCAATCCTCAGAACAAGCTAATCTTAGGACCATGGGATCATGGGGGGAAACGCCAGATTAGTCCGTATGCGATCGGACCTGCCACTTTCGATCATGCCCAAGAGTTGATTCAATTCTTCGATCCCCATCTCAAGAGGAATGTAGCCAAGGTTCCCGAAAAACCAGCGGTTCAGTACTACACCATGGGAGCCGAACGTTGGAATCGCTCAACCCGTTGGCCTCCACCCGCTTCACCAACCAACTTCTACTTGCATGCGGATTTCCAACTGTCTGAGAAACGTCCTCAGAATAATTTCCCACCCGACCCGTATCATGTTGATCCCACAGCAGGCACCGGCCCGCATTCCCGATGGAACACCTTGGTTGGAATTTCCTTGAACAATCCTTATCCGGATCGCCAAGAACAAGACAAGAAGTTGATGGTGTATACAACCGATCCGCTTCCCGAAAATCTCGAAATCACGGGACACCCAGTCGCGACTATCTTCCTCTCCGCCAATGCTACAGATACCACACTCTTTGTATATCTCGAAGATGTCACTCCTGAAGGACGGGTGCATTACGTGACGGAAGGTGAATTACGAGCCCTACACAGAACCTTGCAGCCAGCAGAAACGAAAGCAGACGCCCTCCTCTCCATTCCTCATCACACTTATCGACGCGCCGATGCAGCCCCCTTCGCTCCCGGTGAAGTCATCCCGCTCACCCTGGACTTACTCCCCATCTCCTACCAATTCAAAAAAGGCCACCGCATCCGCATCGCCTTAGCAGGGGCCGACACAGACCATTTCCAATCACTAGATGGCAAGCCACCGATCTGGCAAATATGGCACACCCCCGATCGACCCTCCCGCATTGAATTGCCAGTGATTCATTAAATCCCTCCTCTCTCCTGCTTCCTTCCTCGTCATCTATGCAAGCGGTTGGGAGGGATCTCTTCAACAACCATTAAAAAAAAGAGATCCCCACTGGGACTGTTGAATAATAAAGATATCAAAGACCATATTTCCCCAATACGGCCTCTGCCACCAAAGCCGAGGGCGGTTCAAAAAAGTTCGTTCAGCAAGGCCGCAACCATTTTTATGCGCAGAGCGTATGGAGAATACGTGAGCACAAAAAAATGGCGAGAACGCCGCTGACGGCTTTTTTCAACAGCCCCCCACTACAAATTCCGAGATTCATGAATATCGGGTATAGTGACCATATGGCAGTCAAATCCAAACGACTGGCCCGCAAGCAGCCTGGCCAACTGACCACGCGAAAACGTCGACTGACATTGTCCGCCTTCCGACGATTCGTGCGCCAATGTTGGCAAGGGATCCGTGTGGTAGTGAAAGCCGTGATGGCCTCACCCCCTTTGGTCCGTGCTGTCGTGATCGTTACCGTTCTGCTCCTCCTGTGGCTCGGCCTCAACTGGACCTTTCATGCCTTCCGTAAGCCAAGCGAAATTTTCTTTCCCTTAGATCAATCCCTCACCAAGCACCCGGTCCAAACATGGAAAGAATACGAATCCCTTTTTCGCGAACATGCGACCGCAACAATCACTCCGGAATTGCTCGGTGCATTGGCACAGGTCGAGGGGGGAGGAAATCCGGTGGCACGAACCTATTGGCGATGGGAGTGGGGCTGGAATCCCTTAGAGTGGTACAGACCGGCATCGAGCGCAGTGGGGATGTATCAAATTACGGACGGAACATTCGAAGAAGCGAAACGGTATTGCATTCATGACCACCAGGTGGTCGAGGACGGCCCTTGGCATGACCCGTATTCCTGTTGGTTTAACAGCCTCTATACACGAGTGATTCCCAGCCATGCCATCGAATTAACTGCCGCATTACTGGATCGAAAGGTCACAGAGGTACTCGGGCGGCGCAAGCACGTAACCCTCGACCAAAAACAGGACCTCGCTGCCGTGATTCATCTCTGTGGAAGCGGAGCAGGACGTGCCTATGTTGCACGCACATTTCGACTGACCCCCAATCAACAGTGCGGGGACCACTCAGTGTACGATTACCTGGAACGGATCAAGGCCTTAAAAAGCCGGTTTACTAACCCGGCAACGCGAGACAACACCATTCGACAAGCTCGCTAGCAATCCGTCACCTTGAGCCAACTGCCAACAGCTCTGAGTCCAGATTGATCAGGCCATAGCATGGCAAGATCTTTCGTGTGACCCAGCATGACAATCTTTATGTCAGCAAAGATCTCATTGATCATGAAGCAGACCCTATTCCGATATCCACCTTCCCTCTTAACCCACAACAGATTTTTACTGCTGCGCCTGTTGTTGAACGGCCTGAATATTGGCCTTTTGGCATGGCTGCGGCTTAATCAAAAAGACCCCATCGCGAATCGTCAGCAACACCGCCGAAACTCTCGGATCCGCATGGACGAGACGATTGAGTTCTTGGATAGCTGCCGTATTGGAATCGGGAGGAGGACTTGTTAACACGTCTCCACTCCACAACACGTTATCAATTAATATCACCCCCGTTGGCGCAATCAAATCTAACGCCCGTTGAAAATAGTTCACATAGTTAGCTTTATCCGCATCGATAAAAATGAGATCGAACGGACCGGTCAAGCCTGCAAGAGTCTCCAGGGCGGGAGCCAGACGAAGATGAATTTTTGAACCATGCAGGCTGTCCGCCCAATACTTTTTGGCTAAGGCCGTGGACTCGGGATCAATGTCACAGGTAATCACTTGTCCGTCGTCAGGCAAGCTTTCAGCAAAACAGAGGGCGCTATAGCCGGTAAATGTTCCTATCTCCAGAATACGTTTGGCCCCGATCGTCATCGCCATCACCTTTAAAAAGGCCCCCTCCAATGGACCAACCACCATCTGAGGACAATCCATAGTACGATGGGTCTCTTCCCGAAGACGCCGACATATATCGGATTCACCAAGTGAATGGGCTTCCGCGTAAGCCTCCACATCTGGCAAGACTAATGGCTTCATAAGTTTTCCTCCTCACACATTCATAGGACACACAATCAAGGACTTCATTTTCCTCTTCAATCCATCATCAGAGCAAGCAAGTCAAAAAATTAGGCAATGATCGTTGAAGCGTCTTTTTGCTGCCTTTGGATAAATCCCCGATTCACAATATCGGGGATGACTAGGGGAAAAAATTCAATCAATGTGTCCTGCAAAGCCACTTGATATTTATTGCCAATCCTGGAATGGCTGACGTAAAGTGAAGCCTTTCCCTTCTCACGTTTGACCATCACAGAAAGAGGAAAATACCCATGGCTACACCGGTTTCGTTGGACTCCTTAACCACTAAACTTCGAGAAATTCATCACCTCCGCGATGCGGCGGCGGTACTGTCGTGGGATCAGGAGACCTATATGCCCCAAGGCAGTGGCGGTATTCGGGCCGAACAGCTGGCGACGCTACAGACCTTGGCGCACAACCAATTTGTCTCACCCGATGTGGAAGCCTTGCTAGGCACTTTCCTCGATATTGAAACCGGGACCATTCTTCCGGCGCACATATCTTCCCTGGACGAATCCTCGCAAGCGCTCCTCCGGGAAACCTGGCGAGATTTTTCTCGTGCCAAAAAATTGCCTGCGACATTTGTGAATGAGTTGGAACGAGAATGTTCTCTTGCGCAACAGGTCTGGGCTGAAGCCCGGAAGACCAACGATTTCCAACGTTTTCTCCCCAACTTGGAACGATTAGTCGGCCTCAAACGACGAGAGGCCGAGTATATAGGCTATACCGACTCCCCATATAATGCTTTGCTGGATACCTATGAACCAGGGTCGACCGTCGCCCAACTGCGCCCCCTCTTTGCTGAATTGCGCACACACCTTATTCGGTTACTCGACCAGATTCGAAATTCCCCGGTCCAACCCAATACCACCCTGCTCTCCCAATCATTTGATACCACCAAGCAGGTCGAATTTGGCCGTCACGTCCTCAAGCAGATGGGGTACGATTTCCAACGGGGACGCTTGGACCTATCCGCTCACCCCTTTACCACTTCCTTCCATCCCACTGATTCACGCGTCACCACCCGCGTGTTTGAAAAGGACTTACCCTCCTGCTTGTTCAGTTGCATCCATGAGGGAGGACATGCCTTGTATGAACAGGGCTTACCCACTCAGCACTACGGCACCGCTCTTGGGGAAGCGATTTCCCTGGGTATTCATGAAAGTCAGTCACGTCTATGGGAAAATTCCGTGGGTCGCTCTCAAGCCTTTTGGCAATATTGGTATCCAAAATTGCAGGACACGTTTCCATCACAACTTGGCGCGGTACCAGCGGAGGAATTTTATTTAGCCATCAACCACGTGGCTCCTTCATTCATTCGTGTCGAAGCCGACGAGCTCACCTATAACTTGCACATCATGGTGCGCTTTGAAATCGAGTTGGACGTCATTGAAGGCCGGGTCTACGTGGATGATTTGCCGGACCTGTGGAACGCAAAAATGCAAGAATATTTGGGGATTACCCCAACCAGCGATGCCGAAGGGGTCCTCCAGGATGTCCATTGGTCATTCGGCGCGTTTGGTTATTTCCCGACGTACACATTGGGGAACATTTACGCCGCCATGCTCTTTCATCAAGCCAAAACCGACATCCCCGACCTCACTAAGCATATCGGTGAAGGAAATTTTCTGCCATTAAAAACCTGGCTCAATGATCGCGTGCATCGATGGGGACGGCAATACTCCGCCAATGACCTCATTCAACGCGTCATGGGCCACACGCTCACAACCGCTCCATTTATTCAGGATCTAGAAGAAAAATTCGGCAGCCTGTATCAATTTTCGACTACGTAAAAGGCGCATAGGGCGCCCGCTTCATCTCTTTTCCTGCTCAATCACCCCAAAGAGGGAAAATCCTCCGACTACTTGTGGATAAACCTCCTCCCGCCCTAGGGTTCGTCCACCATTCACATTTCTATTTCAGGAGAAGATGAACCCTTCGCTCCTCTTGTCACGGAAATTTTACTTTTTCCTTATTGAAAGGAGCGTTTTCATGAAAAGCTCAATCCAAACCTTTTCGACCCTCGTTTTAGCCATCTGCCTATCATTGGCATTCCTGCTTCCCACTTCAGGAGCTCTAGGAGCCATGAAGGCGGATCTCAACGCCGCCACGCTCGAACAGCTAGAAGCCGTCAAAGGCATCGGGCACGATACGGCCCAGAAAATTTTAGACTACAAAAAAGAACATGGAGAATTTACGGCAGTGGAGGAACTTGGAGCTGTGAGCGGAGTAGGAAAAGTCCGTTTGGAAGCATTGAATGCCGCATTTATGGTTGAGAAAGGGAAAAAGGGCGAGAAAAATACGTCCATGAAATAGGGATACGATTCTTGGCCGTTTCCTTTTCTCTCAGGGAAGGGAAACGGTCAACGTCTTCCCTCCGGCTCCTTCCCCCTCACTGTTCACTTCTCACTTTTTCCATCGCATTCCCCTCAATATCCCATCGCGGCATTCAGCTTTTTCGCCTGAGCAGCCGTTAAAGCAAAGTGGTCCGTCGTCTCGACGCGAGAGGGCACCAGCAAGATGGTATGAAACGAAATATCACGAATCGCGAGCTTTTCTTCAGGATTATCCGCCGGAGATAATTCCACCGCCTCCACGGAACTCATAATCTCGCTAGTATCTTGCCGCCCGTACGTTTCGATCACTGTTCGAATGATTTCCATAATTTGCTCATTGACCTCATGCCCGTTGACGACCTGATCGACTAATTCAACGACTTCCTCCGCATCACCGGTCACATCAAAGTTCTGAATCCGTTCTTTTCGCCGCAAGAACAGTAAATCATTATCCACATCCTTACTGAACGCCCCGTAGGGAAACCGCACGAATTCCCAATGTAACCCTTTCAGCCCCTTTCCCAGCATTTGTAATTCAGCCAAAAACAACAACTGCTGAAGCTTGACGTCGCTCATCAGGCCGCCGGGGTTTTCCATGCCTTCGATCAAATGCAGCGTATAAATCAAAAAGGCACGATCACTAGTCACTTCTACGGGTTTTCGCATATAGACTCCACAGGATTCTTCAAAAATTTCCGTTCAATTATTCCTTGACCCAATTCGCCTCTTGGGGTTTAATACCCCTTCCCCAATTCAGAGACCAACCAGCCATGGCTAAACCCACCAAAGAACTCGACCTGCTGAAACATCATCTCGCGAAGCATAGCCTCAAGCTGACACGCCAGCGGGAACTGATTTTGACCACATTCTTAAAAATGGAGCATGTCACAGCCGAGCAGTTATATCATATTTTGGCCAAAAAGGACCCCCATATTGGCCTCGCCACCATCTATCGCACTCTCAAACTCTTTTGCGACACAGGCCTGGCGCAGGAACGCCATTTCGGCACCCAAACCCAATTCGACAACGTGGCCCACAAAGGCCATCACGACCATCTGATTTGCACGGGATGCGGAAAAATTGTGGAATTTAACAACTGCCAAATCGAAGACCTGCAAGAAGCCGTAGCCAGAAAAAACGGATTTACCATTCAAACCCACAAACTCGAACTCTATGGCCTCTGCGACGCCTGCCAGCCAGCCTAACCAGTCCCATCCTCACTATTCCCTTTTCCATTCTCCTGGCCTTACTCAATCTTGCCCCTTCAAGAGTATCCATAGTACAGTGTGAATGATGAAATTGATTATTCAAATCGTTAGGGAATTCCATATTATGCCTTATTTTTCAATACTCTTGTCTGTTCTGCTATTCGGGTTTGGAGCCATAAATGTTCCAGATTTGTATGCAGGAGAGTCGGTCATCGTGTACTCGGGACGGGCGGAACGCTTAATTAAACCGGTCTTGAATCATTTTGAAAAAACCACGGGGACAAAGGTTCAACTGTTAACGGCCGGAAGCACAGAACTGGTCAACCGATTACGAGCCGAAGGTGTGCGAACCCCTGCTGATGTCTTTATTGCCAATGAAGCCGGGGCATTGGAATTAGCACGAGGCCTGCACTTGCTTCAACCAATCACCCTCCCGTCAGTGGCCGCCACGATTCCCGCCCCATTCCGTGCTCCTGACAATAGCTGGATCGGACTCTCCGGGCGGATTTGGATGATCGTCTACAACACCAAACTCGTCGATCCTTCCACGATTGATTCCCTGTTAGATTTAGCATCACCAGCATGGAAAGGGAAATTAGCGATACCCAGCTCCAATAGTGAATACCTCCAAGACGGCGCTTCGATCATTTTAGCGGCCAAAGGAGAAAAGACCGTAGAAGACTTTTTGCAAGGCCTTCGAGACAACGCAGGAAATGAGGTCTATGGGAAAAACCGGCAAATTGTCGACGCGGTGGCCAAAGGCAAAGTGGCCGTAGGAATTGTGAATCACTATTACATTTTTCGGCATTTAGCCAACGATCCCGGCGCGCCGATCGCGCCATTGATCACGGACCAAACTGAGGGAGGCATGGGAGCCATCATGAATGTGGCAGGGATCGGCCTCACAGCTTCAACCCAACATATGTCTGCCGCCCACCAACTTATTGAATTTTTGATGTCCCCAACCGGACAAGAAATGTTTGCCCATATCAACAAAGAATATCCGGTGAATGCAAAAGTCAACGCCGACCCGGAACTGCCTCCCTCATCATCCTTTCGAACATGCACAGTTCCGCTCATCCGTCTCGCCGAACTGCGTGAACCCATCATTCAAAAGATCCAACGCTTGGGTCTTCGCTAATCGTTAGGATAGCCTTTTGGTTCGCCATACCCGGCTCACTCCCCTTTCGCTTGTGGGCCTGGGTATAGCCGGACTCCTCACGTTTCCCCTCGCCTATGTCGTGTACTCTGCGATGACCGGCGACCTTTCCCAGGCCGGCAACCTGTGGAACACGCGTCTTCCAGAATTATTGACCAATACCTTTTCTCTCGCGCTCGGAGTCGCACTGACCACGTTAACCCTTGGCGTGTCCACCGCCTGGGTCATTACCCGTTACCAGTTCTGGGGACGCACATTTTGGGATTGGGGGTTTGTGTTGCCCCTCGCCATTCCTTCCTTTGTCTTGGCCTATGTGTATTCGTATCTGCTCGACACCGCCGGACCTGTCGAACAAACCTGGCAATGGCTCACGCATCCGGAGGCCCGCATCCCTTCGCCCTATAGTTTTACGGGAGCACTCGTGGTCATGACGCTCAATACCTTTCCCTATGTCTACTTATTGGCCAGGGCAGCATTTCAAAATTTCAATGTGTCCTTTGAAGAAGCCGCCCAAGCCACGGGAGCCACACGATGGGAAACCTTTTATCGCGTCTCTCTGCCCCTCATCAGACCAGCGTTGGTGGCGAGTATGTTTCTCGTCGTACTCTATGTCGTGTCAGATTTTGGAGCCGTCTCCCTCCTGCGCTTTCAAACGTTTACCTTCGCCATTTATCAACAAATCACCGGACGATTTGATTACCAATCTGCCGCCCTGCTGAGTCTCCTCCTGGTGGGATTTGCCTTGGTGTTTGTCTTTGCCGAACGATGGTTTCGTAACCAAAGCCGCTTCTATCAGACCTCTGGCCGGGTGAGGACCGCAACCCCGAAACCATGTTCGCTCGCGAAGGGTCTCGCCATTAATGCGGCCTTTTTGCTGATTTTTGTGGCAGCGTTTGGACTACCGGTGCTCCTACTCGTGCAATGGACCGTGGCGGCCTGGATCCAAGGTGAGGTAGGCCTGGCATTTGGCACCTACATAGGCAACAGCGTCTTCCTTTCCGCCGTCGCGGCCACCGCAGCGCTGGCCTTGGGCACCCCACTGGCCTACTTGGCCTCTCGCTTTCCCTCAACATTGCATGTGGCCTGCCTGCAAGGAGCTTATATCGGGTATGTCCTTCCAGGCCCCGTGGCGGCCCTCGCGTTACTCATGCTGTTTTCCACCATGATTCCTGTCTTGTATGGAACAGTTCTGGTCTTGATTATTGCCTACCTCATTCATTATTTGCCGGCCGGACTGCAAGCGATGGAATCAGCGCTGCAACAGGTAAATCCCAATTTAGAAGAGGCTGCTCGAAATCTCGGGGCGAAAGGCATGCGGACCTTTCTACAAGTCACCTTTCCCCTGGTACGAAAAGGATTTTCGGCAGCCTGGCTGCTGTTATTTTTGCTCTGTATGAAGGAACTCCCGGCCACCCTGCTGTTACGGCCGATCGGATTTGATACGTTGGCCGTGAGAATTTGGTTGGAGGCCAGCGAAGAACTGTATCAGCTGGCGGCCCCTCCGGCCTTGCTCATCGTGATTCTCACGATTCCCGCAGTCTTTTTATTATCCAAAAAGAATTGGCAGGCTAGCGATGCCTCAGTACAATAGGCCCTGAATCATTTTGTCATACGCCGAATATTGAACGGCAACGAGCAGATCCAGTGACTTCATCCTCGAATACACCCGACACCGCGCCTCCAGCGCCCATGTTGGAACTTGATCACATCACCTGTGGATACCGGCCTGATGTGGCAACCGTTCAAGACCTATCACTGCATCTTCAGCCTGGAAACATCCTGTGTTTGTTAGGGCCTTCCGGTTGCGGGAAAACAACAACGCTCCGTGCCATCGCCGGGTTTGAAAAAGTATCGTCAGGGGAAATTCGATTGGAAGGCCAGATTGTAGCGTCAGCCTCAATCCACGTCCCTCCTGAACGGCGGCGCGTGGGAATGGTCTTTCAAGAATATGCCTTGTTTCCACATTTATCGGTGAAAGACAACGTGGCGTTTGGCCTCTACCATTGGCAATCCGCCGAGCGTCAAGCCCGGGTACAAACCCTCTTGGAATTAGTCGGCCTTCAAGGTCTGGCCCATCGCTTTCCCCATGAACTCTCCGGAGGCCAACAACAACGTGTTGCGATTGCGCGGGCCTTGGCGCCGAAACCCCTCATGCTCTTGTTGGATGAACCGTTCAGTAATTTGGACCCGGAGATGACGATCAAGATGCGGAAGGAACTGTATCGTGTCCTCCGGCAAACACAGACGACCGCCATTCTGGTGACACATGATCATGAAGAAGCATTTGCCATGGCGGACCAAGTCGCGGTGATGCAGGATGGACGGTTGGTACAATGCGCGACGCCTGAGACGATTTATCAACAACCGTCGTGTTCATTCGTAGCCGAATTTATCGGGCAAGCCAATACCATTCCCGGCATCATCACGAATGGTCAGGTCGAAACAGAGATTGGGACATTTACCAATCAGTCCGATTTGTCAGCCCAAAGCCGGGTCCTTGTCATGATTCGCCCCAATGACATTCAATTTACCCCTGCGGAACCCGGGTCGGGGCGAATTGAAAGCCGCCAATTTCAAGGGTCCCAAACCCTCTATGCCATTCGATTACATTCCGGACAACTCATTCACTGCTGCATGATGCCAATTCCTGTGTATAATATAGACACAACCGTGAAAATCCAGGTCACCACATCTCAAACTATTCTTTTTCCACAACCCGCTCTCTCGTAGAGTGAAAGGAGGCTCTCCACATGACAGCTCAACACGGTAAGAACCGTTTTCATTTCATTCCTCTTTGGGTCGGAATGCTCAGCTTGATCCTGGGATTTCCCACGCTCGCCCTGTCCAGCGGCTATGGGATGGGAGATGCCCATTCGAAAATGGGAACCGCCTCTCCCCATCATGGAGCAGGTACCAAGGGCCATGATGGCGGACACCCTGGCGGCGGGATGCACGGCGGCCACGGGACGAAAGGCATGATGGGATCCGGAGGCCATGGTCCCCATCAAAGTGCCTCGACCTTTATTGACCATATCCTGAAATTTAAAGACGGGATGGCAATCACAGAGGATCAGGTCGCAAAGCTCCAAGCGATCAAAACCGACTTTGAAAAAACCAAGATTAAAATGAAGGCAGACATTCAACTGACCAGCGTCGACCTTCACGATCTGATGCGAGACGACAAAGGCGCGCTCAATGAGGTCGAAGCCAAACTCAAAAGCTTGTACGACAAACGGGCCGACCTCTATCTGGCCTCCGTCAAATCCACCCGTGATGCCAAGGCCGTCTTAACGGATGAACAACGAGCACGGATGAAAACCGTCCATGATCGGATTAATGCGTATAAAGACTCGGGAATGGGAGCCCATGGCCACCCCGGTGGATACAAACACCACGGCAAAGAACAGAAAAGTTAAATCCCGTATTGTGGAAGATTTGGTTAAAAAAAGGGGCCTCGTGCCCCTTTTTTTTGCCCTCAGACATTTTCCCAAAGTATGTAGAGTAGGGAACTTTCAACTAAATCATCTCAGAACTCCCCCGCCCTTGAGGGGCTTATTCCGAAGAGGAATGAACGGTTGGGATGAGGGTAAAGGGTGCATTTGATATTTAAACTACGATATTGCTCCTTCCCTCACGGGAGTGTTGAATAATAATTCCTAAGAGCATATAAGGCCTCGGGGCGGTTCAAAAAAGTTGTCCAGCAAGGCCGCAGCCATTTTTTCGCGCAGAGCGTACTTCCAGTACGTGAGCACGAAAAAAGGGCGAGAACGAAGCTGGTAGCTTTTTTGAACCGCCCCCCTTACCAACGTAAAACCCGCAAGAAACGGGTATACCCCCGCAATCGAAATGGGTCTTTGTGAATAGCCTCTCTGTATTGATTGCGTGCCTCGAACCACCTGCCATGGTCTTCGTAGAATGTACCCTTTGAAAGGTGATAGCTACTCCATTCCCGATTGAGAGCCTTCTGCTGTGCGGAATTGAGAGTAGGCCGATTTTGCACACGAGTCAGAAACCGTTCACGACTACGAAGAACCCGTTCCGGGTGGAACCCTTCTGTTTCCCGATCATTCGCATCGCTGCGAACCTGTTGAAATTTGTGAACCAAGACGCGATCAACCCATTCAAATGCCGTCACCTCATATAACCGAAGGATGAGATCAGCATCTTCCGAAACCCATAATTCCGGATCAAATCTCCCCACTTGTTCCAGTAAGGCACGGGACATGATAGCGGTGGACAACAACGGAGCTTGTCCTCCTGTAAAGGCGATATGCAGAGGATCCGCACTTTCTCCAGCCTTCGCATGCTGAATGACTTTTCCTGTTGGATCAATGACATCATAATCAGAATGCACCAGTCCTGGTTTAGATGTACCTCTCAGAATAGCCACCTGGGCCTCCAACTTGTCTGGCATCCAGATATCATCACAATCCAAAAAGGCAATATATTCCCCTCTGGCTGCTTGGATACCCGTATTCCTCGCGTGAGCCGGACCGGAATTGCCCTGGGAGTAGCACCGTATGTTGGGTTGCTTCGACAATCGATCAAGAACCGTCTGCGTGTTATCACGGGAACCATCATCAATAATAATCATTTCGACATCTTGAAACGTTTGAGCCAAGACACTATCAACCGCTCTCCTAATGAAGGCCGCTCCGTTATACACAGGAATGATGACACTCACCATCGGAGTTGTAGATTTCATATTTGTAAAGAGTACTGAAGATTCCGCGCAGATTTGATGAAGCTCACAAATTGAAATCCTGCTCAGGTACTATAACCGAGTTCAATAAATAGGAAACAGCCAGACAAGGTTTTCCAAGACCACAAAAAAAGGGGCCACAAGGGCCCCTTTTCTTACCTCGTTCACTCCATAGAGTGGAGTTACGATAAGGCGGCTGTTTCCGCCAGCATGTGCTGTTTGACTTCCTCCGGGAATTGCGCCGAGTCAAAAAATAAACGAGCGCGCTTCACCCTGTCGCCTTCAAATTCCATCACTTCGACCATGGGAATGGTGTGTTGAAACGGGGCCGTAACCGTCCAATCAAAAATATGGACAAGCGTATTCCCCTCAATCACCACTTCACAGTTCGCAGTTGAATGCTCAAAAGTACATTGCTTCATACATTCTACGGCTTCATCGGCATTTCGCATGTCCATCATGGGACCGGTAAACGTGTAATCGTCATGAATACAAGCCCGAAATGCCGCTTCGTCCTTTTCCTTCCACGCCTTGGTCATACGTTTGGCCACTTCCATCATCGTGCTCATAGATGCCCTCCTTTGAAATATATGGTATGAATGAACGAAAATGTTAACCGCCCAAAGGATTTTCCATCTTTCCTGAGAGCAGCTAACATGGTGATGTGTGTATGGTCACGATTAAAGGTCGCCGATTCACTTTTAATTTGCAAGTATTAGAGGTACGATACAACATTTACTTGTATTATGCAATCATTACTGAAGATTAAAAATGCCTGAAAAAACAGCCCATTACAGCCGGTCCACCTGCCCCCTGGCCTGTGCCCTGGATCTCATCGGTGACCATTGGACCATATTAATTATTCGAGATCTGATGTTTTTAGGACGGCACGAATACAAGGATATGCTTAATGCGGAAGAAGGAATCTCCACGAATATCCTCTCGGATCGGCTGAAGAAACTTGAAGAGCACGGGGTCATCTCCTCAATTCCCCACCCTGAAAGCGGAAGGCGAAAGCTCTACTACCTTCTTCCCAAAGGGAAAGATCTGATCCATGTGCTCACGTTTTTGGCGCGATGGTCGGACAAACACCTCCATGACGTGGTCGAGATTCCTCCTGAAAAGCGAGCCCTCCTCCTCAAGCAACCCGAGAAACTCATCGACATCGTGTTGCGCGATTTACAAGAATGGGAAGATCAATTTCTCCATCCTTCCTCCAAGCAATGACAGACTGAACTCGTAACGTATTTTCACTTTCAACTAAGACAGTTCAGAACTCCCTCGCCCTTGAGGGAGAGGGGTGGGGTGAGGGTGAAGGGCGCTTTAGATGGCTAAACAACGATAAAGGAGTCCTAGACATGAATATGATTGCCGTCTACATGACCGCAGCCGTGACTGAAATTGGCGGGTGTTTTGCATTTTGGTATTGGTTGCGAAATGAAGGATCTATCTGGTGGAGTGTGTTAGGCACGGCCAGCTTGGTGATCTTTGCGATCCTCCTCACTCGTTCAGAAGTCGCATTTGCCGGACGTGCCTACGCAGCCTACGGGGGTGTGTATATTGCCGCGTCCCTGCTGTGGCTTTTGATAGTGGAGAAGGTGGTACCTGACCGATGGGATCTTCTTGGCGCAGGACTGTGTCTTGTCGGCGCGGGGTTTATCTTGTGGGGACCGCGGCCATTCATTCAGTGACCCAATCACTGTCCATTTTTTTCATTGATATTGCCGGATGTCGGCCCGGCAGCCGAGTCACTGTTGTTTCGAAAAAAGTGCCAAAATCCATTGACGCCCAGTCAGGCCAGATTTGATGAGATGGACGCCAAAGTAAGAGCGGACCAACTCGCCGGACGCAAAAAAAGCCCACCAGAATTAAAAAGCCTCCATCATAACCGCCTAACTGCAGGCGTCCGGAAAGATTGAGTGGAATTGGTAGTGAGGTCAGGCTTGCATAAGTTCTGTCTTGGCTTTCTGGCTCCCATTAAAAACTTATTGATCGAGCAGATGACAGCAAGACCAGAAACCTACCCCTCATACCCAATATTACCCCCTTTTCTTATCTGATCCCCTCGCCCTACCATTTTGATGAAATGCTGCCTGATTGAGTGCAACGTTATGACACAAAGCTTGCAAAGTTCGAGAAAGACGGAGTGGGCAAACGAACAATTCTCAAGATGATGTTGAGGAGATTACCCAGTGTTACGCATTCCATTGGCAATGGCGTTTATGGTTCTCCGCAAAGGGTAATTCCATTGCCGTTCTTCCGGTGGAGTCTCAATTGGCGTCGACTCACGCATGCGTTTGAGCAAGGTCAGTTGAATATAATTCAATGGGTCAAGAAAGGGGTTTCTTCTTTGGATTGATCGATAAAGGGTCGGATTTTCATTGAGCAGATGGGGGATCTCCAGGGTTTTCAGAAGCAACGTGCACGTGGTTTGATATTCCTTTTCAATGGCGGAAATGATTCGCTCACGAACCTGGGCGTCGGCACAAAGGTCTGCGTAGTCTCGGGCAATATGCATTTCCGCTTTAGACAAGGCCATCTGAGTGTTACTGAATAACGCGCGAAAGTACGGCCAATTTTGATACATGGTACTCAACTGGGTTGAGTGTTGTGGATGTTCTTCTAGCCACTGGGCCAATGCGCTACCAATCCCAAACCAGGCGGGCAAGGTCATGCGAGCCTGGCCCCAGCCAAATACCCAGGGAATGGCCCTAATAGAACCTTTAGATAAATCAGTTTTATGCCGGTGGGAGGGTCGCGAGCCAATATTGAGTCCTCCGAATTCACTCACGGGGGTTGCCTCATGAAAAAACGTCATAAGATCTGGATCGTGATCGGTCAGATCCCGATAACGTTTTTCACCACTGGTAACCAGAGCTTCCATGACTTGTAGATGCTCGGGATTGTCCAGTTTCACCGGTCTCACGAGACCCAAACTCGCCTTGAGCAGCCCAGTCACCCCCACGGTCAACTCAAACACAGCCGTTTCGGGATGATGGTATTTGGAAGACAGAACTTCGCCTTGGTCGGTAAATTTAATTTCACCGCGTACAGTACCCGGAGGTTGTGCCAGGATGGATTCATGGGTAGGCCCGCCGCCCCGCCCCACAGTTCCGCCGCGGCCGTGAAACAACCGGCACTCGACATGGTGCGTATCGGTCATGGCAAGAATATGTTTTTGGGCCTGATAGAGTTGCCAAGAAGAGGCGAGGATACCGCCATCCTTACAGGAGTCGGAATAACCCAACATGACTTCCTGGCAATTCCCCGAGACTGTTAGCAAATTCCGGTAATCGGCTTGTTGCAATAACGTATCTAAGACCACTTCAAGATGTGTTAAATCTTCAATCGTTTCAAATAAGGGCGTTATTCGAATATGGCAATACGCCGTGTTATCCGAAGTGTAGCCACACAGACCCGCTAGGGATGCGAGAAACATCACCTCCAGAACATGACTGGCACTATGGGTCATTGAGATGACATAGGCACCAAAAGCATGAGGACTAATTTCCTGGCGCATTTCCTCCATAGTATAAAAAACTTCCAGCACCTCGACGGTACTTTGTTCCAACATCAGGTTGTCGAGGGTGACCGGCGCGGGAGACTTGAGACAGCGCCCCAACAGGTCCAGACGTGCGGATTCATCCAAGGAGTGATAGTGGTCACAGAGGCCGTTGCTCGCGAGAATATTAGCGACCGCATCACTATGCCGGCTCGATTCCTGTCGCAAGTCCAGACTCGCCAGGTAAAACCCAAAGGTCTCCACGAGCCGAACGACATCCTTGATACTCCCGTCGGCCACATTGGCTTCACGGTGCATACACAGGGACTGTCGAATGAGTTGCAGATCGTCAAGAAATTCAGTCTCAGTTGAATAGGCAAAATCACGTGGGCCATCAAGATTACCAGCCAAACGCTGTTCCACCAGACGGAGGTTGCAATGTAAGCGATAGGCCATGATGCCGAGCTTTCGTCGGTAGGGTTCTTGTGTGAATATATTCGCCTCATGCGGAAAAGCGCGCAGGGCGATCAGGCGTTCGCTCTCCAGACTCGCCAACAATGCCGCCGAAGGCTCCACAAGCGGAATGGAATGAGTCAACGTCTTGCTTAAATGGTTCACCCGTTGAATGTACTCGCCCAGTACTTCGCGATGCTGCATTCTAAGGGCCACCCGGGTGGTATGTGGCGTCACAAAAGGATTGCCATCTCGATCACCGCCAATCCAGGAACCGAAACGAATCACGCTTGGGACCCTGACGACTTGGGTACCTCCCTGGCCCGCATAGACATGGCGTATCGCGCGCTCGAGATTACGATACAGGACCGGGATCGCTTGAAACATAGACTCTCGAAAATAGTACAAACCGTTTTTTATTTCCGCCTCGACGGTTGGTTTCGTAATACGGACTTCATCAGTTTTCCACAATACTTGAATTTGCGCTCTGAGACGTTCAATGACCTCTTCCCGCTTCCATGGACTCAAGTAGGGGTCATCAAGTGATTCAAAGGTAAGAAACACCCGTCTAAAAAATTCCTGCACGGCACGCCGCTTTATTTCAGTCGGATGGGCCGTAAATACTGGGATATACATCAGCTTCTGCAATAGTGCATTGAGTTCAGGGGCGCTGATACCGGATGCATGAAGGGAGCGAATAGTGTCATCAAAGGATCCCCTCCAAAGGGGATTGCCAGTACTGACGTGAACCTGGCGCCGGCGATTTTCGAATCGTGCTTCCGCAATGTTGGCGAGGCTAAAATGGAGATTGAAGGCGCGGATGACATGCGTCAGGGTGTCGGAGTCCAAAGTCTGGATAAAGTTCCGCAGCCGTGCTCTGCGTGCCACGTTCTCGCGTAATCTAAGAGCCGTAAAGCCCTTGCGTAAAAATTCCACTGCAGAAACAACGTGTTCACCGGCTTGCTCATGCAGGACTTCGCCAAGCAATCGGCCTAAGAGTTTCACATCCCTGCGGAGATCCCGATCAGTTATCTGACGCATTCATTCTCTCCATTTCACGAATCTCTCACCTATTTTGGTGATCGCGGCGAGCATAATACTGAATTCATCGAAGCAGAGGAAGCGGTCAAATTGCTTGCGTAATAATAGGCTGAATGTCCAACAGAGAGGTATGGAGTCATGGGGAGTTTTTGGCAGTAAGAAAAATTGTCGAGCAGTGGAGGTAGGCGTGCGTAAAGGTAGAAAGGTCCTTGCCCGGCTGAGGTATCGCCCCCTCCCCTTCCACCCAGCGGCATCGTCACAAGAGGTCAGGTTGCGAGGGTTATGATTGGGTGCTTGAGAGGTTGAGTGATAATAAGGAGTGCTCGGTGACCTCAATGGTGCTTCCCTAAAGCCGAAACTCTCACGCAACCGGCTAGACCCCTTTTCTGACTAATGAAGGGCCAAACCACGAATAATAGATTCCTGACACCCTATACCAGTGATGGACAAGATGATGGGGTTGGTGCGGGAGCATCGAGAAAGCCAGTAGTGCTTCCTGAAAGAGCTAGATTTCCTAGAAAAGGGTGGCGAGGGATGTGTTATTGCAAGACCTGCCCCTCTGCCTTCAATGCCATCCCCTTTTTCTATTGCCGCGCGGATAAAAGTTCTTTCGCCGTCATGAAGTGTTTGGGTGGGGTAAAGCTATCTGTCACCTGTGCAAGGTCGTACTGCTTTTGTAGGTTCAGCCAAAACTCCGCACTGTTTCCAAAGAACAGGGAAAGCCTCAAGGCGGTATCAGGCGTAATAGACCTGTCACCGCTGACAATGGCATTGATGCGGGTCTTAGGAATGTCCGTTGCCTTCGCAAGGGCATATTGTGAAATTGCCATCTCATCAAGAAATTCCTCTTGTAGGATAATGCCGGGGTGTTCTACTGGTATCTTTCTCATGTTCTCCTCCTAGAGCTTGTCATGATAGTCGCCAAATTCAATATTCAAAGCGTTCCCATTCTCCCAGATAAACCATATCCGGTATTGTTCTGTGACTCGGATTGAATGATATTTGCCCCACTTGCCTTTCATTTTTTCCAGCCTGTTGCTGGGCGGTATCTTTAAATCCGTGATATTCCTGGCCGCATCGATCATTCGTAATTTTCTGAAGGCTTTGTGTTGCAAGGCCTCTGGAAGCTTCTTCACGTAGGTTCTATTCCAAATCGATTCCGTTTTCTTGTCCCCGAATGTCTTAATCATACCCAATGGTAACGCCAAACAGGACTAACGTCAAGATAGACAGTCACGCAAGCCGGTACTATTGTAAATGACAGGGGGATTAGAGTGGACCCCAATGACTAAACCACCGATGTGGGAAAATAAGGCAGCTTTCCGATCATGATTCCTCCCTATTCGGGCGTCGTTCTCTTTTCGAAATGAACCTGTTTGGGAGTGCGGTAGCCTAACGCTTGATGCTGCGAGTCTGTGTCACTCGTAAGAACCATGGATGTAAGATCAAGCAATGACCCTAAATCCGGGTTCATCACGCAATCGCGGATTCATATAATAAGTGCAATTTCTCCAGGGACCTCACTCGGGTACGATGCTGCAACGACACCATCCATCTTACCGAAGGAGCGACATCCATGCCCTTGTATCAGCATGTTAGTGACCAAGAACGGTTTTACATCTGGCAAGCTCGGCGGGAAGGCCGGACGCAGCAACACATTGCCGAGGCTCTCGGCCGGCATCCCTCCACGATCTGCCGTGAACTCAAACGGAATACGTATGCTCAGTGTCATATGTATACCTATTACTGGGCTCGGCACATCGTAAAGTATCGGAAGTTAGACACCAAGCAACATAAGCATCGAAAGCTGACAGATGAGCTCACCCCAGTGATCGACCAGCTCCTTCGTCTCTACTTAAGTCCCGAACAGGTGAGTGGTTATTTGAAAAAGCATCATGACATCCGGCTCAGCCATGAAACGATCTATCGGTACATCTATCGTGATGCCGCCCGCCACACGCAACTGAAGCCGTTCCTGCGGCAAGGCGGGAAGCCTCGGCGCAAGCGGTATGGTTCAGGGGCTCGTGCCTCCAACATTCCCAATCGGGTCTCGATAGCGGAGCGGCCCCAATTGGTGGAGCAGAAAGTGCGTCTGGGGGACTGGGAATGTGACACGGTGATTGGGCAAGATCGGAAAAGTGTGCTGGTGACGGTGGTGGATCGCGCCTCACTCTATACTTGTTGTTCGCGCGTCTTGAGCCGAACGGCTCACGTCGTCAGTCAGGCGATCATCCGCCTACTCCGCCCCTTCACCGAACGTGTGAAGACTTTGACCTTTGATAATGGGTCAGAATTTGTCAAGCATGAAAGGATTGCACAGGCGCTGGAGGCAACCACCTACTTCGCCCATCCCTATGCTTCATGGGAGCGCGGCATCAATGAGAACACGAATGGGTTGCTTCGACAATTCTTTCCCAAGCAAACGGATTTTCGCACGGTCTCATGGCAGCAAGTACAACAGGCCGTCGATCACCTTAATAACCGACCCAGGAAAACCCGCGGCTATCGAACGCCCAATCAAATCTTCAATAATCAGTTCGTCCCCCTGGTGGAGAACTAATTGCACTTACTACTTGAATTCAAGTTAAGACGATGATATAGGGGCGTGGGGTCAGGTCTTGCAATCATGCACCATTTGCTATCGTGATATCGGAAGACTAGACCCAATATCCTCGTTTGGCAAAATCGCTTTAGATCCATGGCTTTGAAAGCAGCAAAACTTTTCTCGGGCCAGGAATCCTCGGTGATTCCACCAGGGAGAATCGACGGGACCGCCTCCCCGCGCACCGGGCTGAGATGAAAGCTTGACGATACACGCCCCCTAATCTGTGGCCTCGTATTCAACCAGAGCGGAAGGCTTTTTCGGTAATTTTGAGATCAGGAATCTCACGAAGGGTCATTTTTTCAAATCCGATCAGACTTTCTAGCCTCATCTTTCTTCAGACTCGATTTGCTTCCACACATTGACTAACTCCCGGAATTCTTCATAGACATTTCGGCGTTGGCCCACAAAAATGACATCAAGAGTTTGTGAGTGATCATTGAGTCGATAAATGATGCGGTACGATCGAAGGCGGTAGGATCGAAAACCGGTCAGTTCATGTTGGAGGGCATGGCCAGACAAGGGGCTCTCGAGGAGAGACCGGATCGCGTCTCTAATTTCTTGTTTAATTTGGGGATGTAATTTTCGGATTCGTTGGGCGGATTCTGGTGTATATCGTGTTCGGAAATGAGGTGTCACACTCCTTTGCTCCCAAAGACGGACTTCTCAGTTTCCCATTGATCGGATTGGGCCTGCTTGAGGGATCGACGTAGATGGCGGAGTGTTGTTTGATCGCTCAAAATGTCCAATGTTTCCATCAGCCCTTCGAAATAGTCCATACTCAATAACACGGCCGTGGGAATTCCATCACGTGTGATCCCTACGGAGTCGTGTTGCTTGTTGAGGCGTCGGATCAACTCAAGGAGCTGAGCTTTGGCTTGGGTAACAGTAACGAATTGGTCGACATGAGGCATGGGAAAGTCTCCTAATAGTTATATTTATGACTATTATACTGACTATCTCGGGTATCGGCAAAGGGATCAAGGTCCTTGAAACATCTGGTCATTTCAACTGGCTGGAAGGGCCGGCTAATGTGAGACCCATTTTCGGAATACGCCCTCTCATCACCCTCGGCTACGTGAGTTTAATTTTCCTGTCTTTCCCACTATGATAGCTTCTTTCAGAACTCATGCGCGGCCAGTGGCTATAGTCGCGTTATCTTTGGTTGGCAATTTCACCCTCATCCTCACCTTCTCCCTTGAAGGGAGAAGGAATTTCAGAGGTACAAACCGATAAGATCGGTTTTCACATTGAACTGGGCACATGCTTCCGCAATTAACTGAGAAAGAGGCGCTGAGTCCGGTTGTCTTGGCGTTTGTCGACGCTCTCACATCCCGTGGGTTCACGGGTGATGTCGAGACGCATTATGGCGGTCGCCTCATCGCGGCCACCGACAACTCCATCTATCAAGTCACGCCTCAGGCTGTGTTGTTTCCCCGTTCGCACGCGGACGTTCAATGCCTCTTCCAGCTTGCTACTCAGGATGCGTTTGCCAATCTGACGTTTACCGCCCGTGGTGGCGGAACCGGGACGAACGGCCAATCCTTGACTGAAGGTTTGGTGGTTGATCTCTCCCGGCATATGAACCGGATAATCAAAGTGAATGTGGCGGAGGGCTGGGCGTGGGTTGAACCTGGAGTGATCCTGGATCAACTCAATGCTCACGTGAAACCGCATGGGGTCTTCTTTGCCCCGGAGCTTGCGCCGAGTAATCGCGCGACAATTGGCGGCATGGTCAGTACCGATGCGTCAGGGGTCGGCTCTCGCATCTATGGCAAAACCAGCAAACATGTGTTGGCCTTGGATGTGGTGTTCGCAGACGGGTCGGCCTGGCAGAGCGTGCCCCTCGACACGGCGGCCTTACACGAGCTCAAGTCGGGCGACGCCCTGGTCAATCAGATTTATCAGGGCGTGGACCAGATCGTCACGAGCAAACACGAGCTGATCGCACAGCGTTTCCCTAAATTATCTCGCTTTTTGACCGGCTATAATCTGGCCCATGTCTACAACGAAAAAGGGCAATTCAATCTGAATGCCTTGCTTGCCGGGTCCGAGGGTACGCTGGCGGTGATCACTGGCATCAAAGTCAAACTCACTCCGCTGCCAAACGTCAAGCGATTGATCGTGGCCAAATATGTGAGTTTTGATGACAGCTTACGAGCCGCCAATGTCTTGGTCCAAGCGAATCCGGCGGCGATTGAAACGGTGGACGATACGATTATCACGCTGGCGCGGCAGGATGTGGTGTGGGATCGGGTGGGGAAATTCTTTTCCCAGCCTGGCGATGATCGCGTGAAGTCGATCAACCTCATTGAATTTACCGGCACTGATGCGGATGTCGTGAACGCTGCGACCCAGGCACTTTGCGGTAAGCTCGATGCGTTGCTTGGACACGAACATGAAGCCGTAGGCTATCAATTGGCCGCCACTGATACCGACATCGCCGCGCTGTGGGAGCTGCGCGCCAAAGGAGTGGGGCTGCTCGGCAATGCCAAAGGCCAGCGCCGTCCCATTCCTTTTGTGGAGGATACCGTGGTGCCGCCTGAGCATCTGGCGGCGTATATTCAAGAGTTTCGTCAGCTGCTCGACGGCTATGGGCTGGATTACGGCATGTTTGGACATGTGGACGTCGGCTGTTTGCACGTACGGCCGGCCCTCGATCTAAAAGACGAAGCCGATGAAGCGCTCATCCGGGTGATTACCGACCGGGTGAAAGACCTGGTGTTGAAATATGGCGGGGTGATATGGGGCGAGCACGGCAAAGGGCTGCGCGGCGAGTATATGCCTGAGTTTTTCGGCCAGGAGTTGTACGATGACCTGCGACGCATTAAACAGCTGTTCGATCCGACGAATAAGCTGAACCCCGGGAAACTGGTCACGCCAATCGATCATCCCACACACGTGAAAAAACTTGATCAGGTGCCGCTGCGAGGACACCGGGATCGGCAAATCCCGGCAGCCGTGCGGGAGGCGTTTCCTAGCTCGATGCACTGTAATGGCAACGGCGCCTGTTTTACTGTTGATTTCGATGCGGTGATGTGCCCGTCGTACAAATTCACCCGTGACCGTCGGCACTCTCCCAAAGGCCGGGCCGGAATGATGCGCGAGTGGCTACGGCAACTCTTACACACCGGTTATGATCTCCAGGCGAAAGATGAGTCGCGCGGACGCCTTCCCATCCCTGAATCGACAAACGCTGATTTTTCTCTCGAAGTCTACGAAGCGATGAACGGCTGTCTCTCCTGTAAAGCCTGCGCCTCGATGTGTCCCATTAAAGTGGATATTCCCGACCTCAAATCAAAATTTCTCAACCGGTTTCATACACGTTTTCGGCGGCCACTGAAAGATAGGCTGATCGCGTTTGGTGAGCGCACCCATCACCGGCTTCTTGCGGCGCCGTTTCTTTACAATATGAGCCTGAGGCTCCCCTTTGTTAAGCCGCTCTTCCGAAAGTGGGTCGGGCTGGTGGATATGCCGAAGCTCAGTTCACCCACGTATCCGGCCTTGCTAGAGAAGGCTGGCATTCACGTGCTGTCTCAATTTGAGCCAGCGTCGCTCCAGCATCGCGACCTCTCCCACACCATCTTTATCTTGCCGGATGCGATCACCGCCTTTTATGCAGCCGAAACCTTTGTGGAGTGCGTGACCTTTTTCAAAAAAATCGGGTTCGAGCCCATCGTGACCCCGTTTCTTGAAAATGGGAAAGGGCAGCACGTGAAAGGCTTTTTGCAAGACTTTCAACGCACCGCCCGTTACGCCGCTCAGCAACTCAAGAAGCTCGCGTCGATGGGACGTCCGATTATTGGAATCGATCCGGCGATCACCCTGACCTACCGGGAAGAGTATCGCACCTATCTCGACCATCCAGGCGTCGATGTCTGGTTGCCGCAGGAATGGCTGGCCACTGTGCTGCCCACTTTGGCCACATCACTGACTCCCCTCACCTCTCCCACGATCGCGCTCATGGGACACTGCAGCGAGAAAACCTCGATTCCGGCATCGGGCCGGCAGTGGCAAGCGGTCTTTGAGGCATTTGGTCTTGAGTTAGAGATTGTGCAAGCAGGCTGTTGCGGGATGGCGGGCGCATTCGGGCACGAGACCACGCACTACGAAGAATCGAAAGGCATTTACGAGCAGTCCTGGAAATTTAAACTGGCTGATTCCGACAGGCCGATCGTAGCGACCGGCGCCTCCTGTCGATCGCAAGTGCAGCGTTTTGAGGGGCGAGAGATTGCGCATCCCTTGCAATTCTTGTCTCGCCTGCTTGGGTGAGAGCTCATGGCTGAATAGAAAATGCTTTAGGGTCATCCATTTCTGACCCTAATCTCCCGATACATACAGTCTAAGTTTTCTGGCCATGGGCTATGAGCAAGTGAGCGACGCTATTCAAATAACAAAGCAGACCAAAGCAGACTCATCTACCTTACTGACCCGCTTATAACCAGGGTGAATAAATCGATAAAACCTCCCTTATGGCTTGCCGTAGCGTCACTCCTTCTTGGGGCCTCTCCATTGATTCCTGTTGTCGTAGCATCACTAGTGGCAGATTGGAATGAATGTACGTTAAATGAAGGAAGCATTCATCCCTGTGTCATTTTGGGAGTTGATTTTGGTGAAGTTTTGTATTCTTTTGCCGTGATGTTTTGGTTTACGTTTTTACGATTCCAATTGGTGCGATTGGCTTGTGCGGAGCATTAATTTGGTTGGTAGCCATATTGATCAAAAGGCATCACTCAAATCGCGCGAGTGGATGAAGATAACACCGAAATACGAATCATTGCAGTGTGAGAATATGTGGAACAACAAGGCAATGTATGCTCTCCTTTTGGGTTGTGTTGGGAGCATTCTTTATATCGTAGGTGATTTCAAAGGCCAAGAGACCCGCAAGAGCACAGACACCGGCTTTGTCCTGCTTGCGAATGAAATGTCCCCAGACCAACGGCATATGGCTTTGACGTATCAATACGACCAAGGTGCCTTAGGATTTAGCCGTATTTGGTGGGCCGTTGCTCCTAAAAAATTCGAAGATGTCAATTTGGCTGATTTCGAACTGCCAGATGGCTACAAGATTTCTGGGTGGGATGAAGAAAACGGGGATCTCCTCGTCATAAAGTGGGAACCCTATTATGACCAAGAAGAATACGTAGACCTCTCAACCGAGAACACACTTCATGGAGTGCATATTCGAGTTGTTCCCTCATTGTAAGGGATTAGAGATCTCTTCTATCTTCACCGAGAAAGAATGATAATGAGTTGGATGAAGTGGATAAAGAATCTCATTCGACAAAATAGGAAACCTCAGGAACCCATTTTTCTTGGCGAGCAAGTACCCGTCAATCAGTGCCTAGAATTTACGAGTCACAAGCAGTTCATAGAGAAAATGTTTTCTTTTTTAGTCAATGAATTGGGGTTTCCTCCTCCCACCTCAGAATGGCAGTTGAGGGAATACCATACTATCTATAAGAAAAATGATGTTGAGGTTGAAATTATCTTCGAGACTGGCATGCTTCCTCAAGTGTCCGTGTGCAAAGGCACAGAAGGAGAGCCAGATTTTTCCTGTCATGATATTGCCGCTTTGGACACGGAAGAGTATTTTCGAAGGCTCTATGAAACTCGTTCTTCCAGGGTGAAACCAAAGGAAGAAAGATGGCTCGACCGGGTAAAGTATGACAATGTCTATGATCGAAGAGAAATCGAGGAAGATTATAGGCAGTGGGGAAGAGCAGAGCATGAAAAGATACTTTGCCTATACGCAAGTTTGATTAAAAAGCATTCCGAAATCCTCAAGGGAAACTTCACGAGCTTTTTATCGACTAGCCAAATAGATCAGGAGAATTCAAGCAGGTAGTTCTCGCCTCCACACAAGGGAAAAAATTCTTTAGTTGAAAGATTCACAGACCCATAATACCATGCGGCTTTGTGGGTCGGTGGTGTTTCATTGTGTCATGCTTCACAGGCAAAACCTGGGCTGCTGATTGAATCAACTAGTAAGAGCATTTATCGCCTCATTTAAAGTAATGTTGCAGGCCTAACTCTATATAGTAAATCGGTCCATGTCTTCAGTGAGAGTTCGCTATTCGTCTATAACGAAGAAAAGTGCTTGTCTTTTTACGGATCGATCGGTGGTCCAGGACCACCAATTTATCAAAGCTCAAGGGGATAACCAAAAACGATGAGCGGATTACTCGCCCTTCTCGATGACGTTGCAGCGATTGCAAAGCTGGCTTCCGCTCAACTCGACGACATGGCATCACAGGCAGCTCAGGCCGGGAGTAAGACGGCAGGTGTGGTGATTGACGATGCAGCCGTCACCCCAAAGTATGTGACCGGACTTCCAGCGGCCCGTGAAATCCCAATCGTTGCCAAGATCGCCAAAGGCTCGCTCTTCAATAAGCTCGTCATCCTTCTGCCAGTGCTCATGATGTTACATGTTTTCGCCCCATGGCTGATCGCTCCGCTTCTCATCGTAGGAGGGGCTTACCTCTGTTTTGAGGGCGCTGAGAAAACCTGGCACGCACTCACACATCATCAGGATGAAGGCCCGCAACAAGCGGCAACCCTCGATGCGGCACATCTCGAAGAGCAGCGTGTGAAAGGCGCCATCAAGACAGACTTTATTCTCTCCTCTGAAATCATGACCATTGCGCTGGCGTCTATTACCACTGACAGTCTTTGGGACATGGCAGGCGTGCTTGTCGTTGTGGCCGTCATGATGACCGTTTTGGTCTATGGTGCGGTTGCCCTTCTCGTCAAAGTTGATGATGTTGGTTTGCGCCTCAGCAAATCTAGCGGAGTTGAGGCGGTGCGTGCCTTCGGACGCGCCCTTGTGACTTCGATGCCAACGGTTCTGAAAATCATCTCGGTTGTCGGGACGGCGGCCATGCTGTGGGTGGGAGGAAGTATTGTGATCCACGGGCTGCACGAAGTTGGTTGGTCCTGGCCCTATGACACGATAAAAGCTATTGCCGCAGCAGGTTCAGGGAGCACGGGGACAAGTCCTGTAGTGTGGCTCATCACAGCCTTTTGTGATGCGGTGATTGGATTGTTACTCGGTTTGTTCTTGATGCCCATGGTTAACCTTCTGCTCAAACCCTTTTCCTTGCTTTTTCCTGAAAAAAAATCGGATAACCACGCCACCTAAATGTCTCCAAGTCCGGTGGTAAAGGCGGCCGCCTTCTCCACGACCAATGATCCAACCTGTGCATCCCTGCGATCAACAGGACGGTCCTGGACAGGTTTTTCTCCAGGGTCTGTTACCTCCAATTATTTCTGATCATAAAAGTGTTTTGCCCTGGGTTAAGTCATTTTGGAATTAGCCGAAAAGCTCCAAAATGAAACGTGCCCATACCTTATTCACCCTTACTTGCCTTCTTCTCCCACTACTGACACATTGTGCCGGTGCACCAAAGAACCCCCAACTTGCGACACAATGTCAGCGAGGCTTAGATGCCGCCTTTCATGAACTTGATCAAGCGAAAGCTAACGGGTTTGGAGGCACGGTCAGTTGGACCAAGGCCGCGACGTTATTAAGTGCTGCGAGGGTCCAACAACAATTTGACAAATTTCCCAATTGCGTCAATAAAGTTGAACGAGCCCGCTTTTACATTAAGGAGAGTAAAAAAACTTAAAAAGGGAACTCATCGGTCAATCATTGTAATTCCAATCATTGTTTCCATTCCGGCGTATTATCCTCTTTAAGAAATTCCCGCCCCAACATCGAATGCTGAGACTGTAAGAAAACACGCCAGCGGTGGATATGCAGCCCTGCCCGTCGTGCTTTTGTTAAGAGTCACTTCTCAACCCGCACCTCATCCCCCGGGCGGATTGTACCGGCCTGGATGACTCTGGCATACACGCCGACTTTTCCGTCATTGTATTGCAGTACTGTTTTCAAGATACCAGGATCTTTAGGGAGTTGGCCTTGGGGCAGCGTGGTCATCACGCACCGCGGGCAGGAGTCTGTGATGGCCAGGCGAACCTCGCCTCCGACCGCGATAGTATGTCCAATCCAGGAATGTTCGATAAAGCCGGACACATCTTTCGGAGACTCGACAACGATATTCGGACGAAAACGCTGAATGGCAAAGTTTCCGGATGGGTAATGCTCGTGAAGTTGCGTTAACGTGGCCGTGGTCAACAGATGAATCGTCGCCGCATCAAAAAACGTCCCAGTGGGGAGCGTAAATTCTGTGGTGGTGTCTCGATGATCACGGCCCTCGATATCTGGCCAATACTCGTCTGATCGCCCGCTCCAGGATGAGGGGAGCCATGCTTGGACGCCTTTGACCTTCCCTCGCTCAGTCATCACTAACCGGACCTCACGGTTGAGAGCCTGTGAGAGCACCGGGTCAAGATCAGGTTGGGTACTTATGACCTTGGTTCCATTTGGCAGCGTGATGTGGACCGGAGCGACCTGATCAGTTCTGTCCCCTAATTGTCTATAGGTGGCTTTGCATGCAAAAAGCATTGGCCATTTACGTGGATTTTTAGCCGTGGCCGTCTTGCCATCGGTGGTATCCACAAGGGCATAGGATCGATCACCAAGCAATCCCTCATTTCTTACATTCGCAAGTGACAATTCCTCTCCCATCATGGACTTGACGGGGTACCGCCACACCGATGCGACCGACCCAACAAGGTTTGATGGCATATGACTCATTGTAAGACCTCTTTATTTATTACGACTTTCAAGACTGACTGAGCACTAAGGATTATTTGGGTTCGGAAGGAACATCTTGCAAAGAGAACTCTCCTGCAAGATGCCCCTTCAAAATATTAATGAGGCAGGAACAAGGAAGAAACCATCCTTCGAGGGTTCTCTTCCACGATTCCGGGGTTTCACCTCCGTACTCCTTACCCCTTACTCCTTACCCTCTTTGACGGGCTTTTTTGAACGACTCGAAGCTATCAATCACCTACGCCTTCGCACCAAGTACGACCTTTGATGTCTTCGATGATTACGGAACTTCAACGATATCCGATTTCATCGGCCCGAGAAGGCCCAGCAATTCCTCCTGTTCGGCCTTGGGGACCTGTAAGCTATTCAATGCGGCCACAAGATCTTGAACGACAGCGGAGAACTCCGCCGTCGTAATCCCCATGCCCTTATGCGTGGTGATCATATCCCTGCCCGTATACGTACATGGACCACCCGTTGCCGCACATACCTGGTCAACCATGTGGCCTTTAAACTTCGGAATATTTGTGGTAGCAAAGCGGCTATTGACACGATTGTCTTTGGCCACATTGCCCACAAACGCATCGATCACTTTTACGATGGCGGGCTTTCCGCCTAACCGATTGTACAATAAATCCATCGGCTTCCCAACTGGTGGCTCTGCTGCCGCCACGGACACCGAGGCGAGCCACACTCCCATGACCGAACACGTGTAAACCAACTTCATCAATCTATGCATCTGTTTTCTCCTCTTCTTCTGACGGTAATGTTAAGGGCCTAAAGGCCTGGTTTGTTCTTCTACGACGATGATCGATGCCGTTTCGCCTTCAACGAAAAGGTCGCTGTAAACGGTTCCCCATTTAAGGTATGTAAGGCCAACGCACTGCCGGTAAATGGAATCGTGGCGGCATTCGTAATCGGTGCGGCATTGGGAAACTGCATCACCGAAATGGCATACCGTTTTCCACCGACCTCTCCGATGAGCAACACATCATGCGCCGAATCCGGTTCTTGAGCTGGGGTATACTCATGTAACACCACCACCTCGACCGATTTGCTAGCGGTATATGTGAGCGTTCCTGAATACACCACATTCTCTTCAGGCGGCAGAAGTAGCGCGAGTTGATGAGCACTATGCCCAGGCATTGGATCCTGAACAGAGAGCATGGTGGCTTGTTTGACGAAGGACTCGTCCCGGTGATGGGCTCCCTGATAATGTCCGGCACAGCCTGAAAGGACGAATACAACCATTATTCCCAGCATCTTCGTCGCGGTAGTAAGACTCGTAAATTTTTGCATGATTTCCTCCTTCATGTTTTGAGTACGATCACGTTTACGTTCCCCCTTCCACCTCCCATGGTTTTTCCATTACCTCACCATGGGAGGGTCTCTAACTCATGCTTAGAGAGGGAAAGATCGTCCTTGTTAAAAGTGCAGCCTCACGCGGTCCTTTTGACATCCGCCATCGAGGCGCCAAAATTAATGTGAAACACCTGCTCATCCAGCACGAGGGCTGGCACGGATTTCACCCCAACCGCTTCGGCTTCAGCCACTCGATCCGGCTGTTGAGCAAAATGTACAATCTCCAGCTCGTATTGGTGACGATCGATCGCCTGCGCAACCATTCCCTCCGCCTCCACACACACTGGGCATCCTGCATGATAAAACGTCGCTTTTTTCATGGGCTCCTCCTTAGAAGTGTAAAATTAATGGTTTCGAATCGAAACTAAAATTAATATGCCACAGCCTTTCCCTGCTGTCAATAAGGTTTCGATTCGATACCTTTATTTTTACAAAAAAAGCTACGCTATTTGTCAAATTTGTTTCGAGGCGATACAATAACCGCATGAATGTACACGACGGCCAGGATCTTTTAGAGCGACTGAACAACCTCTTGCGGATGGAGATGCGGGCTTTTGGGCTCAATTATGGCTTGCTGCCCGTACAAATCGAGGCACTTACCTACCTGACACGATGCAACCGCTATTCAGATACACCCCAAGCCGTGACCGAATATCTGGGGCTGACCAAAGGGACGGTTTCGCAATCGCTGAAGGTGCTCGAGCAGAAAGGATTCTTGCGGAAGATTCAGGACAAGGAAGATAAACGGATCACGCATCTCGCCGTCACGGCGAAGGGGAAAAAACTCGTCGAACAGGCCTTTCCGGCCAAAAGCCTGGAAGCCGCGCTGACCAAGATGAAATTCCCACGGGGTAACACCCTTGAGGAAACACTGCGTTCGCTATTGCGTGAGATGCAGCATATTCATGACCGGAAGACGTTTGCCGCATGCCACACCTGCCGCTTTAATGAACATCATGAGAAGGGATATGTCTGCGGCTTGACGAAGGAAGCGCTGAGTGAACGAGACATCCAACTCATTTGTCGAGAACACGAATACCCATCCTGAAGCCATCGGATAATACAAGGGTCGCCCATCATTTTATTCCCCATTCGAATCACTGATACCACACCCTGTCGTTACATCCTTCAATTCAAACGCATCCACCAATGGCGCAGAGACCAAATGGAAACACCAAGGTGTGTCGCCCCAAAGAAAAGTCTCTTCTGTTCCGGAAGCGTCCTCTCAGAATTCAGGACTAGACTTCAATGCTTGATGGTCGCAATACGACCCAAAGCAACCCCAATACCATCGCCACCCGAATTTTCAACCGAGTGTTTTGAATGCCGCGATGTTAGATGAGCTCCAAATCCGCGAGAGCAGACCGGACGATTGGTCTGCGATTGAGTCACTTTATCTGGAAGCATTCCCGGACGAGAAATTGCTTCCCCTTGCACGAGACCTTTTGAACGATACGGTCGTCGCCCTATCGCTCGTCGGGACAATTGGCACTCGGATTGTAGGACATGTGATTTTCACGAGGTGTGGCGTAGGCGGGAAAAGCGTCAACGCTTCGTTGCTCGGCCCTCTCGCGGTCGCGCCAGCGTGGCAACGAAAGGGGATCGGGAGTGCGATCGTGCAGGCTGGCTTACGATGGCTGAAGGACTCGGACGTTAATCTGGTACTTGCGCTGGGGGATCCCGCTTATTACGGGCGTCTCGGGTTTTTTCCAGAGTCCTTGATTGAGCCGCCATTTCCCTTGCCACCTGAGTGGGAGGGCGCATGGCAGTCACAATATTTGGGCCACCCTCCGACCACCTGTTCGGGAAAACTATCGGTGCCGCCGCAGTGGCTTCAGCCGGGCTTGTGGGCTCCCTGAAAAGTCAGCTCCTAACAGGGAACCTGTCCGTTCAAAAGCCTGGAGGAGATTTCAATGCAGGATAGTTGTAATGCGACCCGAGGCAGGCACAAATTCGAGTTTACCGGATACTTGGAACCATCACTAATAGATAGATGGTTTATGGCATCAAAATTTAGTAGGCTTTGTAAATACTCTTCCGGTTAAGGGAATAGCACAGAGAGGGTAAAAATAAACCGGTAGTTTTCGGTCCCTTCTCCCCCTTGTTGATCGGCTTCTTCGTTAAGGTCTTTCCAGATCGGGACCTTTGCGCCAATAGCCGCACTGATATTTCTCCAATACCCTCGCAACCCTCCCAGCAGGTATAGGATGTCTCCACCGGTGGCTCGTTCATCATCACCATTGGTGCGATCTCTGCCGAGATTGAGGTATTGCGGCTCTCCAGAAATGTCTAAGCGGAGGTTGCTCTGCGGGTTAGTGTATGCCCGGTACACCAAGGCTGGATTCACCCGATATTCGGTCCCGAAGCGTGTTCGATTTCCATCCGCATACCGGTTTTCGGTAAAACCCGTCCGGGATAATTCCAGATTCACGGTCCACCTGTCGGCAATAACCCTGGTTGCGGTTAGCCCCGTATAATAAGAGGGTGATCCAAAGCCGGTCGATTTGCCTGGATCAATATTACCGTCATCGTCTCGCACATTGTCGTCTCCGGTGGGAATGGTAAAACCCCCAATCAAGGTAAAGTGCCAGTCCTCAAAGTCATCTAGGCTTTCATTCGCCGGAATCAGACGCAAACCTTCATCCCATTTGAACCCGAATTGTCCAAACAGGGAAATATCCGCAAAGCCACTGGTATCAAACCCACCCGGTTCGTCTTCCTTTTGATTATAAGGAACGAATAGATAGGCCGAGAACCATGGGGTGACTCCATACCCAAGGCCACCAATCCAGAAGTTGGCGTAATCACTCTGGGGATCCGAGGAATCCGAGTCAAATATCTCATAATCCGCATGGTCGAGTTTGAAGTACAGGAGGACTTTGCCATCCGGTAAGGTGGAAGAGGTGGCCGCCTCGATCGGGGCACCAGGGCCTTGCAAAGCGGCGGCTCCAATTCCGGCTACCCCATGATGAGCAGAGGCAGGAAGAGTCGCTGTTCCCAGGAACATCAGGATACTGACAAGAGTCAGCCATGGAATGTTCAAAAATGACGGATGGGCTGTCATAGTTCAAGGCGCGGCAGGCAACTCAAGCATCAAGGTGGTACTGCGGAGAAGGGTGTCTGCCTTTCGAGGATCGGGGGCGGGTTCTTTGAGACTCCCGGTGATGACTTGAAGTCCCCTATGGCGAACGCGAATATTGATTCGGCCATCTGGCCCTGACACCCCACGAGGATTTCCATCATAGGCCACCGTGACCCCTTGGCGGGGTTTTCCACCCCGCAAGACTATCAGGCGAAATTTTTCTCCTTCCACTGTCTGGAAAGGATCTTTTTCGAAAAAGATCTCCAAACCCTGTGGTAAGGAGGGTGGGTGTTCAAAATTATTCCATGTATTGAGCAACGTCAGACTCTCGATGGCACGCCAAGAACGGAGCGCGTCCGGAAGCTCTTCCTTAGAGCGATTGAACGTCTGGATTCCGTTTACCGACCAATAGCCCGAATCGATCTCCACCGTGAGTCGGGCACAAGGGCTGGGAATCCGTGCGGGGTACTGGGTAGGAGGGGGAACCGATCGAGGCACTCCCTCAAGTGACACACAAGTGATGTGCTGAATGATCTTCGGATCATAGGGGACTAGGAATTCCCCTTCATGATCGCCAAAGTGATGGCCGCGATACAACACATACTCCTGTCCCTCCCATTCAAACCAATAATCATGGGCTAAGACAGGATTCTGCAGGACAATCACAAGAGCCAAGGTCAGACTAAGGAATGAGGCGGATGGAAATATGGAGAGGCTGCACATACTGTGGATTATGGGATTGCGAAAAAGAACAATTACACTGGTATAGGCGATTAGGAGAATGGGATTCCGATGTTCTTTACACTGATTGATTAAGGAGGCAAAAAGTGAAGATCATGAAAAATAGAAGACGGATTTGTCAACTTACATTGACAACCGTAATGCCCAACCCTCTATCACTCTCGGTGACGTTAAGATCTGGGCAGGTCAACTGGACCTGAGGGGAAAATGACCGCTTCTGGCCGAAGCGACCCAAAGCGGCCGGTCAACATTGTCTCCGCCAGTTCCCCTCAAAGCGGCCATTGCGCACCCTGTGGACGCAGAACAATACCGTTTGAACTGGCAGTATATCGGTCCTTTCCAGGAAATCGTGCGAGTTTACCTCTCGAACAACGATGCCTCTCTCATTTGTGACGGTCGGCATACAATAACTGGATATATGATCGGTATTCCAGCAGCTGTTTTACCAATATCGATGGATCATTCAGAGCTCTGGAGACGATGATCCCCCCCTCGATGATCGTTGATAGCATATCGGCTAAATCATCACTACTGGCGTCAATATTTGCTGTATATCTTGCATCGATTTTATCAAGTTGTTCTCTGAATAATCTTCGCCAGTCCATCACACTGTCCGCTGTAATCTTACGTACTTCTTCGTTGACTTGATGACTTTCGTACGTAAAAGATGCCACGAGGCAGCCGGGGTGAAGCCCCTCAAGATCGGCCATCATCTCAGCCAGCAGCTTTACAAACACCAACATTTGCTGCAGTGGATCGTCGGTGAGTTCTTCAGCGCGTTTGAATAGGCCACTGAATAAAAAGGCATCTCGCACCCGGTATCGCTGCATCAACGCGTAGGCCAGAGCATTTTTCCCATCAAAGTGATAGAAGAATCCCCCCTTGGTTATGCCAGCTTCCTTAATCAAATCATCTATTGAGGTAGCGGCAAATCCATTCTGAAGAAAATGCCGCTCCGCTATATCCAGCAATTTGTCTTTGGTCGCTTCACCTTTTGTCGCCATGTTTACTGTACCCCGAGTAAAGTTCCTGTCAGTACTGAGATCAGTAGCAGTTAGCCTAACCGTTTATCAAGCTCCTATCCTTTTGCATTTACAGTCGTTTATTAGAAATATGGATAAAAGTACCGGCAGTTCACTAGAAAAATTCAGGTTTAATGCTTAATCTGATCACAATGGAATACACACCATTTACAACACCAATGATTGGAAAGGAGAAGAAGAAGATGGGAATCACTAAGCAACAATTGCCGCAGCTAGAAGACAAAATTTGTATAACCGATGGCGGGATGGAAACCGATCTGGTCTTCCATCACCAACTCGACTTACCCGAATTCGCTGCCTATGATTTACTGCGCCATGAACAGGGTTATGCAACACTCGTTCAATACTACAAATCCTACGCTGAACTGGCACAGAGATATAAACTGGGCCTTGTCCTGGAGACAGTAACTTGGAGGGCGAATGCAGATTGGGGGGACAAAATCGGCGACTCGCCACAAGACCTAGAGAAATTTAATCTTCAATCCGTCAAACTGATTGAAGATATTCGAAAGGAATACGGAGATGAAGATTCCCCAATTGTTATCAGTGGTTGCCTCGGACCACGTGGCGATGGTTATACGCCTTCACAAAAAATGACGGCTCAAGAAGCACAAGACTATCATTCAACACAAATCGGCACGTTCGCCAAATCCAACGCAGACATGATTGCTGCGCTCACGCTGAATTATGTTGATGAGGCCATTGGCATTACCCTGGCCGCTCAAAAGCATGACCTACCCGTATGTATTTCATTTACTGTCGAAACCGACGGGAAGCTTCCAACCGGAGAAACTCTCGAGCAGGCAATACATGCCGTTGACGAGGCAACTAATCATGGGCCGGTTTATTACATGATTAACTGTGCGCACCCCACACATTTTTCGCATCTCTTTCAAACGCAGGATAGTTGGTTGAATCGTGTCAAAGGATTGCGGGGAAATGCCTCCTGCCTCAGTCATGCTGAGTTGAATGAATCAGAAACCCTTGATGAAGGAAGCCCAACACAGTTTGGTGTGGAGCTTGGCAACCTGAAATCCATTTCACCACATTTAACTGTATTGGGAGGCTGTTGTGGCACCGATTATCGACATATTGAGCAGATATGCAAAAACCTGACTTACGCTTAGGAACACCTGTGGTTGCTGATTTTTTTCAAAGTTGGGGCGGACGTAGTTATGCCGACCATTCTGCGGAAAATAACTCCCCTAACTCAGTACAAGCAACAGAGACTGCCTTAGGGCAGCGTCTGATGTGAACAGTGCCCGTCTGTTTTTCCCCGCATCCAACAGGGGCAATGACCGTTATTGGCCGATTTGAGACTATTTTGAGAGCGATGGATCAAGGCCCTACGCACATGTGTTTGGAAATAGGGCACCTTTTCATCTGACATTGTCCGCCTGATCAAATCTTGAGCATTTATTTCTAGGGATCTAATTTCAAGCGAGATTTAAGCCCGGAGGAAATGCTTACCGCACCATGGGCATTCACAATCACCCCTTCCACATCGGGTAATGATTCGATGAGCGCCATGCCTTTTTCGGGCCCCATGACGAAGATACCCGTGTCTAACCCGTCAGCCATCACACCCTCTTTCGCAATAATCGTGACACTCTGACATCCTCTGGCGGGGTGTAACGTCGAAGGATCCAAAATATGGTGGTAGCGAATGCCATTCTTCATGATGAACCGTTGATAATCTCCGGCAGTCGACACCGCTTCATTTTCCAGTTCTATACGACCCAACACTTCTCCTTGTTCTTTTCTGGGGTGCTGTATTCCAAAGACAAATCGTTCCTGATCCGGCATGCGGCCAAACGTTTTAATATCCCCTGAAATGGCGACCACACCGGCCGTCGCTCCAGCTTGCTTCATCACCTCCACAACCAAATCGGCCGCGTAGCCTTTGCCAATGCCGCCCACATCAATTTGCATTCCCGTTCGCTTGAGAAACACGGTACCGGATGTTTCATCAAGAACCACACTGTCGAGAGAGATGAAGGAACGAACCGCATCCAATTCTGCCTGGGAAGGAATCCTCCCTTCCTGACTGACATTCCAGGCGGCTACCGCAGGCCCCACGGCAATATTGAATCCGCCCTCAGTTAGTTGCGCCATTCGCAGGGAGGCCTTCAGTACCTCCATATTTTCTTGACCCACGTGAACCGGATGTTCCCCCGCCGATTCATTGACCTTTGACAGTTCACTCGTGGGAATCCACGTACTCATGAATTGCTCAATCCGGCGGATTTCAGCCAAGCCCTCCGCCACCGCCTTTTTCGCTACCGTTTCGTTCGGCGCGACCCCGGTGACAAACACCAATGTGCCCATTAAATATTGGCTGCGTTTAACGAGAGTCTCGTGGGGATGCCCGCTTCCCAGAGTTATCGTTCCCGTAGCGAACACGAACATGCACAGTAGACCTACAGTAAGAGTCCATGATCCGATTCTTCCTAAACCATCCATATGTCTTCCCTCATGCCCAAACGAGCCTTGATTGGGCGCATTCAGTCTCTTCATGATATTTCCCCGCTCATCTCCTGTAAAAGTACTTCGCCCGCGGTTGTAATGGAGCAACGGCAAAAAGGCGATTCTGGATCGTGACCGGCTGAGCTAAAGACGCAACCAACGGCTTCTCACCAAGTTCGGGATGCAAAGACATCATCAAGTCCCAATCGGGAGCGTCTGCCAACACATCCACTTGAACCATTCTAACCGTTTTAGGAGCATCAATCCGTATTCGCCAAATCCCCAGGTAATTGGTTTTCTCCGGATGCACATCAAACCGCATATTCATATAGGTTTCTGAAAGAAACGGTCCTTCGCCAATTTGCAGCCGAACCAGCTCATAACCGCCAGGTGACAACCAGGTGACAAATCTGTTGGCCCTCCCTGACATGTGCACTCGAGTCCATTCCCCAGTCTTGGTATTTTTCATATCGAAAAATTGCACGAGGGCCTCTGCCTGGTGCAGGCGGAAAAACGGCTCAGTCGGCTCCACCTGAACGAAAGCCACGACCACGGACTTATCGTTTTCGGTTTCTTTCATTTCCTTGATTTCCGAAGTGGCGCAAGCTGTGAGGAGAAAACATCCAAACACCATCGCCCCAACGGTCCCAGCCCACATCTTTTCTTTCCTTATTCCAAACATGTTTTCATCCAATTTGGACATAATATTACGAAAACCCGCCTTGTAACACGAAATTTCTTTAGGTTATGAGAAGCCATTCCTGGCATTACCCTCGCTACTCCTTCTCCACTCTGACGAAACGTTTCATGTAGTGAGTATCACCTAAGTCTTTCGTTTTTTCGCGGAAAGGTCCGTGAGGGATTGACAAACTCCCGTGAGTTTCTTTATTAATAATGGTTATCAATATCAATTAGCATGGAATTCATAATCATTCTCAATAAAAAGTACGATAATAAGAATTATTCATGAACGCAAGTCAACACCACACGGCACGTACAGGTTCACATACTGACCTGTCGGAGGCTCGGTGTGAATGTGGCCAGTTGGTCGCGAAATTTGGAGTTGGGAGCTTAGAGTTAAAGTGCAAACGGTGCAAACGTCTTGTTTCTATACCATTTTCTTCCCTAACCCACTCCGAAGTGACCGTCACACTCTGCGCCGACGCACCTGCCACAGGGATGACATCCTGACCGTTTGCTTGACGTGCGCCAACAGCTGAGGGCCTCTGAGCTCCATTTTCATTCACCTCAGAGGACCGTGGAGTCCCCATTTTGGGAGTACACATAATGATCAGTCGGTTCATGTTACGAATAACAGTCATTTTCTGTTTTTTGGCGAGTGCGACAGTGTTGCCGAATGTAGCCCGGGCAATAGATCGAGACATTGCAGATTCCGCAGCACCTGTCAGTGTTCTCTCGAAGGAAGAAATCGAGGCCATCACTGAAAAAAAAGTAGAAGAATATTTACGCCAACTTTCCCAGCCCCCTCCGACCACGGATTTTTCTGATGTACAAATTCGAGGCTTAGGCCAAACCAACCAATCCCAACAGAGGATTCAACAGGGCAGTGGTGATTGGGTGACTGGCGGGAGCGTTCTGGAAGGTGGTCGAACGGTGTATGCCAAGCCCTTTGTTCGGGCCCCAAAAACCATCGTGGGGGGCTATATCGACTTTACAATCTCTGACTGTAATAACGCCGACTCACGTGATTGCCGTGAGGGCCTTGAGATTGATCAAGAACGATTTGTACCCTTCTTTTATTCACAAGTCACCGACCGATTGAGTGTCGCAGCGGAAGTCGAAATTGAGCATGGCGGCCCGCAAGGCAACCAGGGTGATGGCGATCTCAAAATTGAATTCGCCACGATGGACTACCGTTTTGAAGATTGGCTCAACCTTCGAGGTGGGATCATTTTGATTCCTATGGGCCGGTTTAACCTTGTACATGATTCCCCCTTGAACGACCTCCCCCTTCGTCCTATGGTTAGCCGTTTGATTATTCCTTCAACCTTTGCTGAATCCGGCATTGGATTTTTCGGGACGGTCTATCCTACCCAACTGTCAAAAGTCGACTACGAATTTTATGTGACCCAAGGGTTTGACGGCGGAAGCAGTGCCGCAGGTGGGACCACTTTCGGAGAAGGCGGCTATCGGGGAAACAAAGGCAGCTTTCAAACCGACAATAATGAAAATAAAGCCATCGTCAGTCGCGTGTCGGTCAGTCCCATACTCGGAATTGAAGTGGCGGGATCGGTCCATCACGGCAAATGGGATGACGAAGCGGACCATTACCTGACCATTTGGGCCGTGGATGGCTTGATTCAACGTGGGCCCTTTGAATTACTTGGAGAAGCGGCTTGGACACGCATTGGCGGCGGATCGAAAAACGTTAATGCCGCTAATGGCACACCGCCCAAACGGATGGCCGGCTATTACGTCCAAGGCAATTATCATTTTATGCCGGACTTTTTGAAACAAGCTGCACCCACGTATTTCGGTGATTCTTCGACCTTTACCGCCGTCGTTCGCTGGGGAGAGGCCGACACCAACACTCAACGCAATGGGAACGTCAATGATCTTCAACGGTTGACCCTCGGCTTTAATTTTCGACCCGTTGAAGATTCCGTTATCAAGTTTGCCTATACCTTCAACGATCATAAAGATGACCCGCAATCGCGTAATGGCTGGCAATTCAGTATGGCCACCTATTTCTAAGTCATGAATCGACTTTTCCTCACTGTGAGTATTGTCGTGTTTGCCATGTCGGGGTGCGCAGGCTGGACCAGCGTGCCCCAACTTGCCACCTCTTGTACGCCCGAGGATACCTGGAAGGTTGCCCTGGCCAGCCTGCAAGAATTTGAACTCCGTCGTATCGATAAGGCGCAAGGTGTGATTGAGACGGATTGGATTGCGGTCTATAACCAGAAGACCTCCCGCAGTGGTCTTTTCCAGCGAAGCATGAATGAAGAACGAGCACGATTCATCCTGAACATTAGCCCCGGAGAATCCGGCAGTCTGATCACCGTTAAACAAATCCGGGAATTTTGGTCGCCACAAGGTGTGCAATCCCGTTCCTGGCGGCAAATACCTCCTCATGAAGAACAAGAACACCAACTCGCCACTCGCATTGAAAACCGACTAAAGAGGCAAGCATGTTAACCTTATTCCATTCCTCATTCATTCAAAAATTCATGCTGGTCAGTACTCTCGTATTTCTTGCCGGGGTAGGTGGTTCGTCACTATACGCCGCCGAACCCAATCTTGAAAAAATTTGGGATCATGAACTGAACCGGTGGCTGAACCCAGATGAACTCGGGCATTTAGAAATTTATTTTACCGAGGAAGAAGCCGCAAAAGTCATGTTCCCCGATTCAAAACACATCCGTCGAGAAACCATCACCCTCACGGCGGAACAAAAGGACATCATCGAGCAACGGATTGGATGGAAATTTCCTGAGACGTCTTTCCCCGTCTACATCGGAGAGACCGAAGGAACGATCGATGGATATGCTATTGTGCAAAATACCATTGGCAAACATCGACCCATTACCTATATGGTTGCCGTCGATGCCGAAGGGGAAGTCACAAATTTCGAAGTGCTTGTCTATCGTGAAGCCCGAGGAAATGAAATCGCCACCAAACGGTTCAATTACCAATATCAAGGCAAAGATGTTCGCGACCCCATTCGTATCAATCGAGACATCATCAATATTTCGGGAGCGACCATGTCGGTTCGCTCTGCCAGCGCTGGCGTTAAACGGGTTCTTGTTCTCGTGGATGAGATTTATTTAAAGCCACTCGGGCAGGGGACAAACACTCTGGTCGCAGGAAGCGCCGAAAAAGGATTCTTGGAATCGTTCCTTGGTTTTTGAGTGAACGTGATTATTGAATGCGAAATTTCAATGCCCGATTTCGCCTCCGTGATACCGACCGTCACATCCGACTTGTGTACACATGGTTTCTCCTCTTGATGCTTGCCGGGTTTGTCTTTACCTTTGTATGGGCTCATGACATGACTCAGCTGACCCCGAAGGGTCTTGCGGCTCACTATCGAGGATCAGATGCCAATTTTGGGGAACCGATGTCATTCGGGCAATTATCCGAAACCACACATTTTCATCTTTTTACGATGCCGGTCGTATTTATGATTCTGGTTCATGTGCTGTACTTAACCATGATTAGCCCTATCCTCAAGGTTTTGACTACCTGGATTTCATTTCTCGGAGTCACACTGGACCTGATTTCCCCATGGCTGATTACTTATGTTTCACCAGTGTTTGTCTTAACCATGCTAACAGGCGATCTTTTGATGGTCATCGGATTTCTCATTATGTTTGTCGTACCCATGTATGAAATGTGGTGGCAAAAAGCCGCCTTCATGATGCCAGAGTCTGACGATTAAGTTCGCCTCACACCACTTTTAGGCCAGAGACTGTAACGTCCAGAGCCCATGAGCGTGCCATTGCCGCTCATGGGCTTTTTTTATGTCCAAAGGCCCTCATCATAAGAGGCAGAAATTTTCCCTGGGATGATGGCGCAAGCCTTCATCTTTAGGGAGGCGAGAAGGCTCCTCCTGGCCTTCTCGCCTCTCCCCGCCTCCATACAAGACATATGAGGATCGGTTCACCATTCATCCATATGAGGGAATTCAAAGAGAAGTTTCCCATACATGGATTCATTTAACACGAGGTGTCATCATGAATGTCCGTAGAATTGTCTTTCTCGCCTACGCGCAAGTTTTGTTCATTGCATTCTTCACTTCAACGTTTTATTTCCTCATCAATGCGCCACTTGCAACTGCTCAAGAAGCTGATCCGCCGGAAATCACGAATGGCGAACGATTGTTTCTGGAAACTCGTTTTGCCCAATTCTTTAAAGTCTTCCTCGATAATGGCGGGTCGGCAAATGATCCACTTCCGGTTGGTGACCCGGCTCTTGAAACCGTTGCCAGCTGGAAATTGACTTCTGATCAATTCGCCACGGGGCCATTTATCGGGCAATCCATGAATTGCCGGAACTGCCACTTTGTGGATGAAATTGGTGTCGAAGAAGACGGCACCGACGGTTACGGCATGCGGACCTATTCGGACTTTGCCCGACGCAGTCCGATACCCGCACGTGAAGATGGTCACACCACCACCGTTCGCAACTCCCCTCCCTTGGTGAATGCCTCACTTTCCCGGAAAAACTTTTTCCTCCATTTCGATGCCGAATTCCCCACCATGGTTGGTCTCGTCAAAGGCACTTTGACGGGACGGAACTATGGATGGTTCCCTGTCGAACAAAAAGCTGCCATCTCACACGTTGCGCGGATCGTTCGAGAAGACGATGGGAATGGCGCCCTCGCATCCGAATTCGAAGCACTGCCCTATGCCACATTGCTCACAGGAACAGACCCAAATCTTCCCGACGGATTTGTGCTTCCCGAAAAATTTCGAGTTGACGTGAACCGGGCGACGGATGAAGAAATCTTTCAGGCAGTCGCTCGGCTCATTGCAGCCTACACCGAAAACCTCGCTTTTTCACAAGATGCCCACAGCAATTTCAATCTTTCGCCCTATGATGTGTTCCTACAACTCAACGACCTCCCACGACAACCTGGAAAAAGGGAGTCGGACATCTCCTATAGTCAACGACTCGTACGGAAGATCAGAAGGCTGGAACGGCACGGCCAATTACAATTTGTCTCCCACAATCCCAACACTGTAAGTGGGCAATTCGAATTTCACGCCCAACCTTTTGTGTTTGGTAAAGAAGAATTACGAGGTCTCAAGATATTTTTCAAGCAACCACCTCATCGACTTCGACCCAGCGATCTCGCGAAAGGGACCATCGGCAATTGCATTAGTTGTCATGCCGCCCCAAATTTTACCGATTTCAAATTTCATAATACGGGGATAGCCCAATCCGAATATGACAGCATCCACGGAGAGGGGACCTTTGCCAAACTTGATATCCCGAGCTTTTGGCAACGTTTGTTTCACCACAACGCATTCCTCCCGGCAACAGTGCAACATCCACAGGCTCAAGAACCATTCCGTGCGATCCCAACCGCCGACAACCCGCAACTCACGGATCTGGGCCTCTGGAATATTTTTATGAATTTTGATTTTCTCGAACATCAACAACAACTTTTTCGGGAGGTGTGTGAGGAGGCTATTCATGAAACTAGACGAGTTCGAAAACATTTCCGACCCTGCAGGCTCAACCATCTCCTTTCTCTCACCGTGGCCCAATTCAAGACCCCAGGTCTTCGAGACCTCGGTCATTCGGCCCCCTATAGTCACACCGGACACGCAGATACCTTGGAAGATGTCATCCGGGAATATATCAACAATTCCAACTTAGCCCGAACAGGTGACTTGCGAAACGGAGATCGTGAATTGGAACGATTGAGCCTGATTGAGAAGGATATCGCGCCTCTTGCGGCGTTCTTACAATCTCTTAATGAAGACTATAATTAAAATTCCCTACCCTTACTCTTTTCTGATGTAAACGGCACCCTTTCTTCAATATGGGGGTACCGTTTACATGGCAGCATAATCTTTCGAAATGCTGTCTGTTACCTATTAAATTGTTCTTGGTTCAAATTCTAGATACGCATTGCCCGTAACATCTGGTTCCCACCTCGTTGGAACTCATAGTCCACTTTTTCTATACGTACTTCAAAGCCACTCGAGCGAAGCGTCTGGACAACAGGTTCCACATAGAAAGATTTTTTCAAGCTCAGCGTCAACAATGGGAAAACCCTAATCTCTGTGGCCACTCGAAGCATTTCTTGAATTGCGGCTTGATGGAATTCACAATCAACATGATCAGAGTAGAGAAAGAGAAAATGTGAGCAAAGCGCCAAATCATATGACTGGTCTTCTATTTCAGATAGTTGGGGGAGTTGCCCAATTCTATAACGCCCTTGTTGTTTCCCCAATTCATAATCTTTGACAAAACAAACAAGGGCTTTCTCTCGATTACGCCGAAGATCCTCAGGAGATTGGTGATAGCTCCACACCCAATTCTCCGGCCTGGCTTTCACTTGCTGAATGATATCATCCACAACATCATAAAATTGCTGTTCAATTTCTTCTGCTGAAAATCGATACAAGGGATCTAGAGAAATCACCGAGTGCTCCCGTTGCATCATTTCTGCATTAAAACTTGCCGGGCCCTCCGCAACACTAAGAATACGCTTCGTCAATTCACCATCAGTCAGGTTGAACAGCTTTTGATATTCATCAAGCGACCGTCCAAACGGAACAACAGATTTAACCTTGATTGACATTACTTCCCTTCTAATCCTTAACAGCAAACATTTAGAACCCAATTCATGAAGCTTATCGATCAACCCCAAAATATTCTCATAGGGAACAAGAACATTGGAGTCATTGATTTTGAAATGAGTTCAAGTATTGGAGATCCCGTCTACGATCTTGTGACATTTCTTGGTCATTACAACTACTGCATACTCGTTTCCTCCACGGACACCTCATGGGAAGAGGCCATTCAGAACACTCTCCATGCCTATCAACACACCGTCGGGCAACTATCCGAACGAATGTACGGACGAGTAGTCCCCTTCGCAGGAGCCATACTCCTACATATGCTGGGAAACAAAGACAGGAGTCTTTCTACAGATGTAGCCGAAAGAGTAAGGCAGGTAGGAACGACTCTTGTCGCTCAGGGAATACACTCGAAGAGGGCACTTGGCCAAATCCTCTGTGAGACGATTTCCTATTATTCAAGGCCATTCCACATGTAAGTGTTGACCATGATTATGAGCCCTCATTCAAAAACGCATCGACCGCTTTTTGAATGGTCAATTGAATGTCTTTACAATGGTCGGCATCCTGAATCTTTTCACCAGAAGACGTGGTGACATAAAACACATCAACCACCTGATCTAATCGAGTCCCGATTCTCGCCATATGGATAGATAGGTCTAACTGGACTAGGGTTTTTGCTAGCAGGAATAACAGGCCTGATTTATCATCCGCAAAGACGTCAATGACCGTAAAGAAATCGGACACCTCATTATCAATGAGAACTTCTGTAGGCCGGCGGCCTGTTGGAAACTGACGACCGAACTTCAAGCGACGGCGGCGTTCAAATACCTGTTCCACCGAACATTCTTCTTGTACGACTAATTGGATTTCTTGTGCAACCTCCTGAAATCGAGATTCCGATGGCGGCCCCTCGCAATCGGCATCATTGACCGAGAAAATATCCAACACGATACCATCACCAACGGTCATGATCTGAGCATTCAGAACTTCCAAACCAAATGCCGCCAGCACTCCAGTGACTTGCATGAAGAGGCCGGGCTTCGCTTGAGTTCGTGTAATCAGAACATATTCCGACACGCCCAATTCCTGATTGAACCGCCCCTCCACATGAGTGGGCCTTGTAGAGACATTTCTCATGGCAAGAAGGTGCCCCGCCACTTCTTCGGTAGGGGTAGATGTTAGATACCATTCGGGAAGCTGCGATAATTGGCGATCAACCCAGGATGTCCAATCGGGATCGAGTTGAAAATGTTCGCCTCCCTTCCTGGCCAATTCCTCTAAGAGAGATGTTCTATCAGCTGGCTTCAGCACACTCTGTTCGCTTCCTTTAGCAGTAGACGACTGTCCTTCCACCATAGCCTCGTACGTTCGAGAATATAGTTCGCCCAAAAGCGACTCTTTCCATTTCGTCATGACTTCTGGACCGACAGCCGAAATATCGGCCACCGTCAGAATGAACATTTTTTGAAGCACGGCAACCGTTTTCATTTTTCGGCCAAATGTCAGAATGATTTTTGGGTCGTTGAGATCACGTCGAAAAGCCGTATGTGACATCACTAAGTGATGAAACACCAGGAAGGCCAGCACGTCACGTTCTTGTTGGGATAATCCCAACCGATCTGCTGTGAGATGGGCCAATTCCTGTCCAATCTTACAGTGGTCGCCAGGGCGTCCCTTTCCTAAGTCATGGAGCAAGAGCGCGAGATGCAAGATATCCTTATCTTCAATCCTGCGATACACCTCACCCATCATACCCTGGTCGTCCTGCAACCGTTCGGCTTCTTTGACAGCCAACAGACTGTGTTCATCAACCGTATACTTATGATATTGATTGAATTGCATTAGCCCCCGGACTCGAGCAAACGCCGGAACAAGTTTTTCCAACAGCCCAGCTTGATGCATGGCCTCCAACGTCATTCCAATCCGACCGGGCCGACTCAGAATTCCCCGAAACACTCGGCTGACTTCCTCCGTATGAAATTGCTCGTTTGGCACGGTGGCTAAATGTTGCGACAATTCATTCAACACCTGTGAATCAATGTTCACTCCTCGTTCATGTGAAAGTTCAAATATTCTCAAGAGTACGACCGGACGCTCTAATACCCCAAGCAATTTTTCCGGTGGAATCGTGAGCCGGGACCCTTCAATGAGGAACGTTCCCTCAATCAACGACGCGGGCCACCACTGACGAATTCGATCAACCCAAGACTGCTCCTGAGCCTGTTCAATAAATCGCAGACATCGATCATGCAATCCTGTGGTATGGCGGAAATATTGCTGCATAAATTGTTCAACGGCTAGCAAATTGGGGAGGTCGGACAGTTCAAAGATCTCCGCTAACCGCACTTGATCGTCAAACGTTAATATATCCTGGGCACGTTTCGCCTCGAAGTGAAGAAATCCTCGCACCCGCCACAAAAATTCTTGAGCCTCCTGCAAGACTTGATAGTCTGGCAATACCAGGATCCCTTGATTGGAGAGTTCCTGGATTGTTCCGATTCCATAGCGAGCTTGGCCAACCCACTGAATCAAATGAAGATCCCGTAACCCGCCTTTACTTTTCTTGATATTCGGTTCGAGCAAAAAGACCGTTCCCCCAAATTTGGCATATTCCCGCTTCCGCTCTTCAATTTTATCCAGCACAAACTGCTTGGCCCGTCGTTTGAGAATTCGTCGATCGAATTTTCTCTGAAATTCTTGAAACACCGCAGCGTTACCGCCCAAAAACCTGGACTCCATCAGGGAAGTACAAGCCGGAAGATCCGTTTCTCCAATCTCCAGACATTCCGCAATCGTTCGAACGCTATGGCCTACTTGAAAACCTAAATCCCATAAACGATGAAACACCCCATGGGAAATGGCCTGCGAGAGCTCGGCGTGATGGCCTTGGGTTAACACCATGACGTCAATATCAGAATAGGGGGCCAATTCGCGGCGGCCGTATCCTCCCATGGCCACTAAACAACATTGTTGACAGCTTTCTCGAATTTCCGCTTTGCCCTGCTGCATCACTTCACGAAATCTCGCCATGAGAAGCCCATCCATAAAATCGGAAAAGGCCTGCACCACTTCTCCCCCTGTCGCGCCTTCTCGCAATCGTTGGTACAAAGACTCCCGTTCCTCCTGAAGGCTTTGGGAACCGATGACTGTGGGACCCATTGGTGAGCTGGATTGGCCTGACGTCATGCTTGTCTCTTTCGCACTATCATCCAACTGTTCCTCACAATCCATTCACTCATGGGGAGCGTATTGATTGGTGATGGGCATGCGGCGATCTTTTCCCAAGGCCCTCGCCGTGATTTTTATTCCGATAGGCGCTTGGCGACGCTTGTATTCGCTCCGATCAACCAATTGCACAACTTTCTTCACAACCGGCATCGGATACCCGAACTTCGTTATGGCCTGTTTAGACTGATTCCGTTCAACATAGGCTTCTAAAATCGCGTCTAACTGTGGATAGGGAGGCAGGGAATCTTGATCGGCTTGATCCTCTTTAAGTTCGGCTGAGGGGGCTCGTACATGGATTCTTTCGGGAATGCCCACGGAGTCAAAATCTGCTCCTTGGTACTCGCTGCGCCATCTTGCTAATTGATACACCAGGGTTTTGGGAACGTCCTTGATCACGGCAAACCCGCCAGCCATATCGCCATACAACGTCGCATATCCCACACTCATCTCGCTTTTATTCCCGGTAGTCAGTACTAAGTAGCCAAATTTGTTGGAAAGCGCCATCAAAAGCGTCCCGCGAATTCTGGCCTGTATATTTTCTTCCGTGGTATCGACCGCACGCCCCTTGAAAAGTGGTCGCAATGTTCTGAGGAACGCCTTGAATAGGGCCGTAATAGGAAGTTTTTTCAAATCCAGTCCCAAATTCCTGGCTAATTCTTCCGCATCGTGCTTACTCATAGAAGAGGTGTATGGAGAAGGCATCATGACGCCCACCACCTGAGAAGCGCCAAGCGCATCTCTTGCAATCAGGGCGGTCAATGCAGAATCAATCCCCCCACTGATCCCCACCACCACTTGAGAAAACGCGTTTTTCCGAACATAATCCCTAACGCCTAATACCAAAGCCCGATACACTTCCTCCACTTCCACCATGGATAATCGCGGTCTTTTGACAAATGGCATTCCCGTTTGTGGGAGCGAAGGTTGCCACGGAATCCTAATGTAGGAGATGCCAACCCGTTTTTGTCCAGTCGATAAGGTTCTGCCACGTTTTGAGCGAAGATTCGTTGCGCCGGAAAACGAAAGGTCGGTGAGAAGAAGATCTTCTTCAAATGCCTTGGCTTGTGCTACAAAGGTCCCTTTTGGATCAATCACCAGGCTATTGCCGTCAAAAACTAGTTCATCCTGACCGCCAACCATATTCGTGTAACTCACCCACACCCCATGTTCCTTTGCACGTTCAGCCAACATTTGTCGCCGCGCTCGCGTTTTCCCGACGTGATAGGGTGAGGCGTTGATGTTGATGATGAGATGTGCTCCCCCATGCTTAACTTGAGTCCTGACGGGCCCATCAGCACACCAAATATCTTCACAAATATTCACGCCAATTCTGACCGATCCAAGACACACGATCGGATTGGCTCTCCCCTCTTGAAAATACCGTTGTTCATCAAATACTCCATAATTTGGAAGTTGATGTTTAGCATAACTCCCCGCCATATCCCCCTTGGAGAAAATCCACGCCACATTCAACGGCTTCTGAGTATAAGACTGTCTCCGGCCGGCAGAGGTTGTTTGTGGTTTCAACTGAATATCTCGTGGCACAGCCACGCTGCCCACCACGGCCATGAGTCCCTTTGAGGCCCTTGCAATCCGAGTTTGCATACGATGCACATCGCGAAGAAACTGTGGCATGAGGAGAAGGTCTTCCGGCGGATAGCCCGTCACCGCTAGTTCGGGGAATACCACCACATCGGCCTTCGCTTTTTGGGCTTGGCGAATCCATCGGCAAATGGCACGTGTGTTCCCATCCAGGTCGCCGACGACCGCATTCATTTGCACCATAGCCAAACGTAGGTTCATCATAAAAAAAACGTCCTCTGCCCCAAAAAGGAACCGAGGACGCCATTGTCCTAAAGATTCGTTACATGTACGCAGGTGACGTCGTTGTCACCACTTTTAGTCATTATACAAGTGTCTAGACCACTCTTCAATCAACTCTCGACCTCACCTGTTATGGTTTGGTCGCTTGCTGAAGTTCTTCGGCGAGAATAATTGCATCAGCAATTTCTCGCATCGACTTACGTAAATTCATACTCTGTCGCTGCATCAAACGAAAGGCCTCTTGCTCCGACAGTCCTTTTGATACCATCAGAAATCCTTTGGCTCGTTCCACTTGTTTCCGGACCTCGAGGGCTTCCTGCATTTCGAAGGATTTTTCCATGAGTCGAGTATGTTCGATAGCCACAGCGGATTGATTGGCAATCGCTTGAAGGGTCTTTGTTTCTTCCTCTGAAAATTGGCGATAGGTCGACGTATAGACGTTAATTACGCCAATCACGTTGTCTTTGATTAACATAGGAACCGATAACAGCGAATGTAGTCCTTCACGCTTCGCCAGATCACGATAAAAATACCCTCCATCTGCGGTGACATCTGGCACATAGACCGACCGTTGTTCCTGCACGGCCCGCCCACTCATGCTTTGCCCGATTTTTAATGGCGGTTTTTTACGATACGCATCACTCAGACTCTGTGTCGCCGTAATCCGCAATTCTCCAGAATCCTGGTCGACCAGCATGATGGAGCAAATTTTCGAACTCATTAATTGGGCCGTCATCGTCACAATCAACTGCAAAACATCTTCGATCATACGATTGGACGCGACCGTTTCTGAAACTTGCGACAGGGTTTCCAGCCGACGCGCCTTCTCTCTCATGTCATCATACAAGCGGGCATTCGCAATAGCTCCACCCACTTGATTCGCGATCGTCAATAGCAATGCCAAGGCTTCTTCGGAATACCGTTTTGACCGTTTATGTTGCACGTTAATCACGCCAATCACTTCGCCTTTATTAATAATCGGAACCGACACAAATGCTTGGTAACGATCCTCCGGCAATCGATGAAAAAACTTAAACCGCGCATCATCGCTGGCATTTCGTGGAATGACCACCGGGACTTTTTCCCGTGCTACCCATCCCGTGATCCCCTCCCCTAAGCCGATAGAAATCCGACCAATCAACCGAGGATGCGGATTCTTTGACGCTCGTAAAATCAACTCTTCTTTGCTTTCAGAAAGCAAATACAACAAACACGCATCGGCCTTGGTCGCCTCAACCACCACTTCTACGATTTGCTTTAAGACCGTGGCCTGCTCCAGGGTACTACTGATCGATTCGCTGATCCGATGAAGAATATGAATTTCGCGAGTGCGCTCCCGCACTTGTTGCCTTAATTCTTCACTGGTCAATGATTTGGCACGTGCCATCTTATTTCTTCCTGGCTAGCCCTGAACGAGACGGAGTCTTTGACAACCCACTCGTCCTTTTAGGAGGAGATGAATGGTGAGAGGCAAACCACTTCCGAATGGAATCTCGGACTAAGGGCACCACGCTCACATCACCAATTTGATTCGGAAGTACACAAAAAATTTCACCCTTGACAACTTTTTTATCATGTTGCATCGCATGCCAAAGATCCACAAATTTCATTTTTGGCATGGCGCTGGGCAATCCGACCCTTTGTATCAGCTCATCTTGCTGTTCCACCACCTCTTTGGGGCACAGGCCGAGATACTGTGCGATGGAAGCTTCCTGAACCATCCCTAGCCCGACCGCCTCTCCATGAATCCACTTTCTATATCTTCCCCAGGCCTCCAACGCATGGCCCACGGTATGCCCATAGTTTAAAATTCGTCTCCTGCCGGATTCACGTTCATCGCCGACTACCACGTCCGCTTTTATTTCGCAGCATCGACGAATGATAGAGGCCATCACTTCATCAACGTGAGCTTGAATGTCTTCAACATGTCGCTCAAGATAGTGGAAAAATTCTTTGTCGGCGATCATCCCATATTTAATGACTTCAGCCAGGCCGGCAATCCATTGTCGGGAAGGCAGCGTGTGAAGAACGTGCGGATCAATGACCACCATTCGTGGCTGATAAAACGCTCCAATCAGGTTCTTGCCTTGTTGATGATTCACTCCCGTTTTTCCACCCACACTTGAATCCACTTGGGCTACCAGCGTGGTCGGAACCTGAACGAAGGGGATTCCTCGCAGATAGGCCGACGCGGCAAACCCGGCGACATCACCGGTCACTCCTCCACCTAGCGCCAAGAGAGCATCCTGTCGTTCCACACGTTGTGACACCAGCTCGTCGAGAATGTTGCTGACCCATTGCACCGTTTTCGCCCGCTCTCCGTCTGGAACCATGATGAAAAATGGAGAGAACCCCGCTTGTCGTAAGGTACGTTGGACGACGCGTCCGTATAATTGATGGACAATAGGATTGGTCACAATCCCCACGCGACCAGCGCACCCTGCACGTTGAAGAAGCTCTCCCATCTGGCTCAAGATGCCAGGCTGAATCACAATGTCATAGCTCCGATCCCCTAAGGCTACCGGAACGCGATGAGAAGCAGGGACAGATTTCATGGGGCACCGACGATTAGCATGAATTCACGGGTTGGCAGGAAGCACGGATGTGGAACAACCGCAGGTGAAAATATCTTGTATTAGAAGGCGCGAACATAGTCTTGATAGGCTTCAAAATTCCTTTTCATTTCCTCCAAGGTGTCTCCGCCAAATTTCTCGATGAGCGCATTCGCCATCTCATACGCAATCACGGCCTCACCAACAACCCCCGCAGCCGGGACCGTACAAATATCAGATCGTTCGACCGTCGCTTCAAATGGTTGCTTGGTTTCAATATCCACACTATCTTTTGGCGAATACAGGGTGGCAATCGGCTTCATCGCGACGCGGACAATAATATTTTGCCCATTCGTGATGCCTCCTTCCAATCCACCAGCATTATTCGATTTGCGAATGAATTGGCCCGTGGCTTGATCGAAATAAATGTCATCATGGACTTCGGATCCGTAGCGTCTGGCAGACTCGAATCCCATGCCGATTTCGACACCTTTCATCGCTTGAATGCTCATGGCAGCCATGGCCAATCGTGCGGTCAAGCGCCGATCCCACTGGGCATAGGTTCCCAAACCTATTGGAGGATTCGTGACGACGACTTCAAAAATTCCTCCTAACGAATCACCTTTGTGCTTCGCCCCTCGAATATGCTCAATCATTTTTTTTGCGGCTTCGGGGTCATGACACCGCACATCGGATTGTTCAGCCTCTTGATACGCTGCTAAGGGATCAACCGGGCTGGTAGCGGCAATTCCCCCAATGTCCATGGTATAACTCACCACCTGCATATCAAACTGAGCCAAAAGTGCTTTGGCCACTCCCCCAATTGCCACCCGAATAGCTGTTTCACGCGCACTGGCTTTTTCAAGGACATTCCGAATGTCCCGATGTCCATATTTAATAGCCCCCACCAAATCCGCATGACCTGGTCGCGGACGGGTGACAACTCGTTCGGTCGAAGGGGGACCAGGCTCGGAGGCCATGATATCCTTCCAATTCTCCCAATCTTTATTCCAAATCAGAAGCCCCAGAGGATTCCCTAAGGTTAGGCCCTTTCGAACCCCACAAATAAACTCGATCCGATCTTTTTCAATACGCATCCGTCCGCCACGTCCATACCCCCCTTGCCGACGCGTCAGATCGACATTGATGGCCTCAGCCGTTACCGGCAAGCCGGAAGGCACCCCTTCCACAACTGCCATGAGGCCTCGCCCATGAGATTCCCCTGCATTTAAATATCTCAACATATGAATCCTTACCGTTAAGAAGCTGAACGCCTGACGTCATTAAAAAATTTATTGGGATTCACCCAAACGGAATATGAGATTATGAAGGTTTTTCTGGTGTTTCTCAACCAGAATTTTAGGAAGGTTGCCCTAGAGACGAGAAGGAAAGAATGAAGGCCTGGGGCTGAGACCGGCCATCTGTTTTGGCCAATGAATACTCGAGAAGGACTTCTTCCTTACCAATTTTTTTAATAATCCATCCTGATTTCACCACTTCCAAACCGGATTGGACAAACACCCGCTCGTGAGGCGAAATTTGAATGACTGCCTGAGGCGAATGTTGCCCATGGATAATCCCCAATAATTTCCAATTGGGATTCTTTACGGTTGGAATGATCGGAGGCGTTACTCGGTGCGGAGGAGGCTCGGAACGAGCCTTCCTCTGGGCAGAGGAATTATCCCGCCGCTTGTGGATGCGCTGAAAAGGATCCCGGCCCTTTCTCAATTCCCTAACTGACGGAACACTGGGAACCCCTGTATTCCCCACTCCAGAACGGTTCGAGGTCAAATCTTGGACTTCACCAAAGACACCCGTCACGCTGAGGAGTCCGCACATGATTCCACAGAGAAACTGGACCACACCTCGTCTCAGATGAGGGTTGGCATAAGGTGTTCTGGATTCACATGATTGTTGTGTCAGCATCGGGTGTAATCTGTCCTTCCGAACATCCCATCACGCCTTTAGGTTTTAAGCCTATCCTTCATCGGTAATAGACGCTGAGGCTGGAGACCTTTGATCGTGAAATCAGTCGTCACTAAGGAGACATTGCCCGTATTGGGCTTGCTGATCAGCATCAGAGGGTTAACGGTTTGAATCCAGGGCAATCGAAGCACTTTTTCCAGGAATTGGACCGTCCCATGAAAGCTTCCTTCAACCCTCACAATAATCGTGAGTCCCGTGTCAGACGCTTTAGACTTCAATACGGTTTTTTGAGGATTCCACAGTCGAATGGAAACGCCCGTTTGCTTTCCAATCGTTACCACATCTCTTCGAAATGTGAGCGACTCAGGGCCAACCGAAATGTGCTGGAAGGTGGAATCTAACTTCTCACGTAGCATGCCCACTTCCCGTTCCACATCTTTTAATTCCGCAATCGCTTTGATTGCCTGCTGATTTTTCTGGTCCAAATCGGCAATATCGCGGGTTAATAGGGCAATAGCATGTTCCCGGGGGGCCCAGATCCAGGTGTACATGCCCAGCCCAAACACTCCCATAACCAGTCCCAATACCATCCAACGCTGCCAATTCGGGCTTGTCCGCCACCAATCAATCATGCCGCAACCTTGTCTTTCACCACAAAGCGAATCATGAAGGAAAAGACCATTCCACCTTCCGGATCAGCTTGTTCAAGAATTTCTACAACGGGCAATTCGGTGATCACCCGATGATTTTCTAACGCATCAATATATTTTCCAATGTCTGGGAGCGCCAACGATTGTCCCCGCAATTCTACGACTTGATCAACTATTTGTACCTGATCCAACCAAACGTCCAACCCCTCCACACTACGACTGATTCCATCCAATACGATGATCGGCAGTTTTTTTTCTGACTCCCTTCCATGCACGACTTGAAAAATTTCGCTAAAACGTTGTTTTTCTTTACGATAGTGTTCGAGTCGGCTTACGGTCTCGGTAACCTTGGCCAACGATTGTGCTCGAATCTGTTTTTCCAGGAGCAACGATTCATGTCCTTGGATTTGACTGTACGTCCACCATAAACTCGCGGCAAACATTCCTATGCCCACAACGACACCTAGCCATTCGTAACCTCGGCTTGGACACTGGCTCTCTGCAGAAAGGGGCTGTAATTGGCGGGCAAGATTAATTTTAATCATGCTCAAGTGCTCCCCGCACTGCCACACCGACTGCAACACTCATCAGGTGAGCGTTCTGCTGGAAATCTGGAGATTCTTGAATAGCCTGCGAAACGATGATTGACTGAAATGGATCGAGAAGACGAACTGGCAATCGCAAGAAATCTGTTAATGCCGGCACTATTTCGGGCACAACGGCGTAGCCTCCCGTAAGAAGAAGGCCATTATTGATCATGTCGTTTGCAGAACCTGAGAAACCCTCCAGAATTTCCTCAATGTGCTGTTGAATTTCTTTTATGAATTGCTCAAGAAGGAGTGTCTCCGATGCCCCCAGCTCTTTTGGTTTTTCATGTGAATGTTGTGGCAGAAGAATTTGATCAAGAAAATCTCCATACCACTCGGCTTCATACACCACCTTGTGTATGGATCGAAGGTGGCCGTCCGCAATAATTACTATGACGATCCCGGTAGGCCCAATGTTGGCCAACAACCATGTCCCTTCACTCCCATAGTTGTAGGTCACCAAATTGACAAGGGCAAACGCGTCAATATCAACAAACTGAAGATTTGCTCCACATTGACGCCACGCTTCCATCAGATTCGCCACCCATTCTTTTTTGGCAACCACCAGAACATGACCCTGTTTCCCTTTTTTTGCCTCGAAGTCGTCTCTTTGAGAAAAGATATCCCAAACTACATCCTGAACATCAATCCCGATATATCGATCAAGTTCTAGCGTCAGATGTTCTCGAAGTTCTTCCTGAGTCATCACCGGTAAGCTCAAAGACTTAATCAACACAGACGGTCCCGAAAGCGAGGTGCCTATAATGCCCTGATGACCGATTACCGTTTTTTTTATTAGCTCGCCCCATGGCACAATAGGAGACGCCTGATGCAGTGGCCGTTGATCAACCACCTGTACGGAATAATCGGCTAGGGTCAAACCTTGGCGTTTTTTTTCTAACACCACCGTCTTCACAAATCGAGATCCGACATCAACACCGACCGCACGTGACTCAATTGCGGACAAACCCGTGGCCGAACTCATCCATTCATACCACCGACGTTCACTCAGGATTTTCATATATTTCCGCCTTTTACCCCTCTATCAGTTGTAGCCTGCCTGATTTCAGGTCTGCTATCCCTCAATATGATGCCGTGTTTCTACCTAGAAAAATCCTAAATTCCATCGTACTGTGCGGGGGCGTGCCCAAACAGAAGAAAGAAGGCAATCAACACAAACCTGACGGGAAAAGACAAAAGTGGGTAATCGAACGGTCAGCGTGTCACTGACAAGAAGGGCAGGAATTCAATTTAGGGAGGCAGGTCGTGGGCCTATATGTGTTCAGCACAATCACACTGCTACGAAGTCTCCACATGATGTGGCTGAATTTCACGATGACGTAGGGTCGCATCATACCCTAGAGCTTTCAGAATGTCCCGCATGTATAGAGCCATGGAAACCGATCGATGTCGGCCACCCGTACAGCCGAAAGCAATCGTGAGATAGCTCCGCTGCTCACGTTCGAATAACGGAAGCAAAAAAGCAAACAATTCCCGCAAATGGCCTAAAAAATCTTGGCCTTCTTTATTATCCAGCACAAATTTCTGGATCTCAGTATGCTCCCCGGTCAATGGTTGAAGCTCAGGGACAAAATGGGGATTGCGGAGAAATCGAACATCAAACACCATATCTACATCGACAGGAATTCCATACTTATACCCAAAGCTTAAGAGACTAATTTTTAGCGACTGGTCTGCATCTCTCTCACAATAATGTTTAATCATCCATGCCTTTAAATCATGGACGGAAAATTCTGATGTATCCAGTACCCGGTGAGCCCGGCTCCTGAGCCCCTGCAAACGCTCCCGCTCTAATTGAATACCCTCGATAACCGGTCGTTGTGGAAGAAGTGGGTGAGGCCGGCGTGACTCTGAAAACCGGCGAACTAGGATATCGTCCTGGGCTTCCAAAAATAAAAGCTCGACCTGACAGCCATTCGCCTGCAAGGCTTCTAGGTTACTCAACAAATCGTCAAAAAAAGCACGCTCTCGAATATCAATTCCGAGTGCAACCTTTTTCACATCCTTACCGGGTTGAGCACAAATTTCGGTAAACTTCTGAAAAAGCGCCGGCGGGAGATTATCCACACAAAAAAACCCTAGATCCTCTAAGCACTTAAGAGCTTGAGTTTTTCCGGACCCAGACGTCCCCGTCACCATCATGAACTGAAGCGGCAAGGGCTCATGGTTTATTGGGTTGGGAGAAAGCTCACTGATCATGAAAGCCCCTGGAAAAGAACATAATTGTATCTAACAAGACACGTCCACCGGTACATGCCCGAAGCAACAACCTACTAAGAACGAGTATTTATTTCTGTCATTGATTCCGTCATGGATCATAACGCCCCGTTACATCGGGATGCGCTTTCGTTGGCTTGCTGACGCAATATGCAACTCCGCACGATATTTTGCCACCGTTCGTCGAGCAATGAGAATATTCTTCTGTTTCAGTCTGGCGACGATCTCTTGGTCCTTTAAGGGATTAGTGGGCTCTTCCTGTGCCACCATCTCTCTAATGATTTCTCGTACCGTTACAGACGACATATCTTCCCCACGATTGTCCGCTCGCTGAATTCCTGCATTGAAGAAGAATTTCAGCTCTAAAATGCCTTGGGGACAGTGAACATACTTATTCGTCGTCACACGACTAATCGTTGACTCATGCATCCCGACATCATCCGCAACCTGCTTCAACACTAATGGACGTAGGTATTGAACGCCTTTCTCTAAAAAGGCTTCTTGAAATTTGATCAGGCTGGTCACCACTTTCACGATGGTTTTATTCCGTTGATCAATACTGCGGATAATCCATTGCGCCCCTTTGAGTTTCTCTTCCAAATAGGTTTTGGTCGTCCCGGCATCCTCTCCAGAATTTGACAGCAACCGCCGGTAATATGGGCTGATCCTCAATCGTGGCAATCCATCTTCATTTAATAACACCACCCACTCCCCTTCATATTTCACGACATACACGTCAGGAATAATGATGGAGTTACTGTCCATCGAAAACGGGCGACCGGGCTTAGGCTCTAGGCCTTCAATAAGATGAACGGCTTCATACACTTCATCTAAGGTAATATCCAGAGCTTTCGCAACCACTTGGTAGCGTTTTTTCTGGAGATCCACCAGATGATTGTTAATAATGGAAGACACCACTTCCATAGAAAAGGCGGAAGGAAACGATTGCTCGATACCGGCCTCATTCTGGCGAAGCATTTTTAACTGAAGAAGCAAGCATTCCTGTAAATCCTGGGCCGCAACGCCTGGCGGATCAAACGTCTGCACATGATGAAGTACATGCTCAAGTTGTTCGAATGAACATTGTGCATCGTCCTGCAATTCCGCTAAGGGTACCCGCAAATATCCATCTTCATCTAAATTTCCGATGATGAGTCGCCCAATATCCCGATCAGTCCCTTCCAAGGATGAGAGCCGCAATTGCCACTCCAGGTGCTCCTCAAGGGAGGTCGGCTTCGTTAAGGTCTGCTCATATGAAGGAAACTCTTCGTCTCCGGCCCCTATTTGATCACGCTGTGCGGGACGCCAATCATTCCCTAGAATATTATCCCATTCTTCTGAGGTCAGAGGTTCACTTTCTTTCAGGGTTGGCTGCATGTCTTCAACGCTCACCGGCCCATCGATCTCTGCCTCAGGTTCTTTCACTCGTTCAGCGCCATCCTCGGTAAGACTCGCTTCCTCCTCTTGGGTTTCAAGAGTCAGGTCTTCCAAGAGGGGATTTTCCACGAGTTGTTGCGCCAAATTTTGCTGCAACTCCAAACGGGATAATTGCAACAATTTAATGGCTTGTTGCAGCTGGGGGGTCATCACCAGCTTTTGAGAGAGTCGAAGGTCTAATCGAAGATCCATAGGCGAACAATCATCTCACGTTATTAGGTCATTTTAAAACGTTCACCCAAATACACGGCTCGAGCTTTGGGGCTATTGACGATCACCTCCGGTGCCCCGCTTTCCAAAATCATTCCTTCACTTATTATATAGGCCCGGTCAGTAATGGAAAGCGTGTCCTGTACATTATGATCGGTGATTAAGATTCCAATGTCCTTTTTTTTCAAATTCGTCAAAATATCTTGAATATCTCCCACAGCAATGGGATCAATTCCGGCAAACGGCTCATCAAGTAAAAGAAATTTTGGATTTGTCGCTAAGGCCCGAGTAATTTCCAATCGACGACGTTCTCCCCCTGAAAGGGTATAAGAAGGACTTGTCCGTAATCTGGTTAGGTTCAGTTCATCCAGCAGAAACTCGAGGCGCGTTTTTCGTTCAGCCGACGAAAGCTTCAGCGTTTCTAAAACGGCCAATACATTGTCCTCCACCGACAGCCGGCGAAATATTGAAGCTTCTTGTGGTAAATAGCCAATGCCTCGCCTTGCCCGTTTATACATGGGAAGATGGGTGATATCATCCCGGTTGAGAAAAATGGTCCCTTGATCCGGCTGACACAGCCCCACCACCATATCAAAAATGGTGGTCTTCCCTGCTCCATTCGGGCCAAGAAGTCCCACAACTTCTCCACCCAGTAATTCCACACTGACTCCCCGAACGACTTTTCGGCCCTTAAAACTCTTTTGGAGATTTTTGGCAGAAATTTTGTGCGTCCCATGGCGTGAATCCTCAACCATCGCCTACGCAAATCCCATTCTAAGGGAATGACAGGAGTCTGATTCCATAACAGGGTCGAAGTATAAGGCACCCACGTTGTTTTCCATTCGCAATACAAAAGACCTTTGGTATTGGCATCGGCCCATGGTTTTTCTTCATTACCCTGACTTAAATCGCGACGCCATCCATTCGATTCTCGTATTTCAGAAAATTTGATGAGACGGTGACTTTTTTCAATTTTCCGTTATCTCTTCAATGGTCACTCGAGTACCGCCTTCCACCACACTACGATTTTCCTTTAAGTACATCGTCATTTTCGGGCCGCTAATCCGCGTACCTCCCTGCCAGGCCACAGGAGACCCCCGAAGAACAACTTTTTCTGTTAGCTTGTCAAAGATGGCATACTCACAAGTGGCCCGACTCTCACCCTGGGAAATTTTGACATTCCCTTCAGCTTTAATAAACCGAATTTCTTTTTTTGACTGTTGCGAAGAGGGTCTCCCAGTCCTCGAAGATACGGACGAGCCTTTTTCCTTGAAATACACCGTCATGATATCGGAATGGACAACCAAATTATCTTGGACCATTTTCACATTTCCTCGAAATATGGCTTGGTTTTTCTGACTACTGGCCGTCATCGTCTCTGAGGTAATTACTGTAGCCGTCTTTTGACTCTCTCCTCCTCCCGTGATCGGGAAAAGAAGGATGACTAGAGCTAGCAAACCAGCACTGTATACTCTCAGCAAATGTCTTATGGCGACGATACCTCCGCCCGGACGTTGTGGAGCAATTGAAATTCATTCTTTTCCACATCTCCAATTAATCCTGTCCCCGTCATCACAAAGCCATCCCCTTGAATGACGACAGGGTCATTCGTCAGAATTTGACGGTCTTCTTCCTTCCACGTCAAGGTATCCGAAAAGACTTGATACCCTGATTGAAAAGTCATCACCGTTTTTTCATGCTGACTGACCAAATTAAAATCATTGGTGGCCGTATTCATAATCCCCTCTTCAGAGGTAATCAGCAATTGCTCTTTGTGAAAATCCTGGTCAAATAACTGAACCTTTACAACTTGAAGCTTGGCCGTGTGGTCCGCATCAAATACTTTTGCCTGATCGGCAGTCACCACCCATTTTGTAGCGTTTGATCGGGTTTGATGATAAGAGAATCCTTGAATCCAGGCATCCGCCCCTTGCTGCTCCTGTAAGGGTATTGTCATTGTGGCTTGGCTTTTCACTTGCATGTGGGTAACCACTCGTTGCGCAATAAATACGGCCATGACAAGGATCGTTATTGTCAGCACAATCCGAAGATAATAGGTTTTCATCAGGCCGGTGTAAGGGAATAATTTAAGGCCCAGAACGCAAAAAACCCAGTAAAAATGATAGCACAGGGCCTATGGCAAGTAAATAAAAAACCCTAGTCTGGACATGAAGCAGACTAGGGTTAAGAGAAGAGAGAAATGAACTTCGAGTAGAGAAAATGCCTGGTTACACGCACACACCCTATTCTGAAGAATCGGCAGGAGTGACGGAGGCTAAAGAGGTGGTAGCCCCTTCCACCAATTCAATTGCCACCAATTTTGCCGCGTCTCCAGGTCGTTGTCGTGTTTTGATAATGCGCGTATAACCACCATGACGATCGGAAAATCGCTTAGCAATATCATCAAACAATTTCGAGACAGTCTGCTTTGTGCGTAAAATGCGTAAGGCCCCACGTCTGGCATGAAGGGTCCCTTCTTTGCCAAGCGTGATTAGCCTATCCGTAATTCCACGCAACTCCTTAGCCTTCGCCTCAGTGGTTTCAATTCGCTCATGTTCCACCAACGACGTGGCCAAATTCCGAAAAAGGGCCAATCGATGCTTGGTATTTCGTCCTAATTGTCTGCCTCGTTTTCTATGACGCACAGCAACACCGTCCTTTTAAAAAGTTCAGGAATGGGATTCCGTGACTTCCCCAATTTTCGTCCCTAATTCCAATCCCATTTCCAATAGCACTTCTTTGATTTCATTTAAAGACTTTTTCCCAAAATTTTTGGTCTTCAGCATTTCATTTTCGCTTCGTTGAACCAATTCACCAATGCTCTTAATATTGGCATTTTTTAAACAATTGGCTGCACGTACCGATAGCTCCAATTCATTAACACTTCTGAACAGATGTTGATTAATTGGTGAATTAGCCTCATCGCCACCGTCTTCCTGAACGGGCTCACTCTTGTCATCTGAGGGCAAGCAAATATCCAAATGATCCCGCAGGATACTTCCAGCCGCCGTCACGGCTTCTTGAGGAGAAATACTATCATCCGTCCAGACTTCAAGAATTAACTTATCGTAGTCAGTGATTCGCCCCACACGAGCACTTTCTACCGAAAAGTTTACCCGTTTAATAGGAGAAAACACTGAGTCAACTGGTATTACTCCAATCGGTAACCCTTCCTCTTTGTTCCGTTCAGCTGGAACATACCCTCGGCCAGGTTTCACGATAAGCTCAATATCTAACGTCGCATCCTTATCCAAGGTGGCTATATGTAAATCCGGATTCAGAATAGTCACTTCAGAATCAACAGCTAAATCACCGGCCTTCACCTCTCCCGGCCCCTTTTTCTTGAGACGAATCGCTTTCGCCTTTTCGGAATAGAGCCGTAATCGTAGACTTTTTACATTCAGAATGAGAATGGTGACATCTTCGGTCACCCCTGGAATCGTAGAAAACTCGTGATACACTCCTTCAATTTTGACAGAAGTTACGGCTGCCCCAGGCAAAGACGACAGCAGCACTCGACGTAACGCACTTCCGATTGTGGTCCCAAACCCTCGTTCAAACGGTTCAGCAACAAATTTGCCATACGTCGACGTAGCTGTTTCTTTATCCAATTCCAGCTTCGTGGGCAGTTGGAAATCCTTCATGCTTGTAATCATAAGGATCGCGTCTCCCTTTCTTGATCCCAAGGCGGGGGAATCAAACACCCCCGACCCGCTTTATCGTTTTGGCAGTTCATGGACCTTCCTGTCCATTTACCGTGAATATAATTCCACTACAACTTGCTCATTGACCAACACATCAATATCTTCTTTTGTGGGAAGAGCCTGGACCGTCCCTTTAAACACGTTTCGCTCCATGTCTAACCAATTAGGAACCCCTCGACCTTCGGCTATTTCAAGGGCAGCTTGAACAGGAACCAACTGCCGACTTTTCTCCCTTACCTCAATGCAATCTCCGACGTTAATCGTCATTGAGGGAATGGTGACCTTTCGACCATTGACTAACAAATGCCCATGATTGACCAATTGCCTGGCCTGCCCGCGTGAGGCCGCAAAACCAAGCCGATAGACCACATTATCGAGACGTCGTTCCAATAAGCTTAACAAATGCTCACCGGTAATTCCCTTCCTTCGCACCGCAGCGTGGTAGGTTTTAAGAAATTGCCGCTCTTGCATCCCATACACACGACGAAGCTTTTGTTTTTCCCGCAATTGTGTCCCATATTCAGTGGCCCGCGTTCGCCGAGACTGACCGTGTTGACCTGGCGGGTAGCTTCGACGCTCAATGGCGCATTTCTCCGTCATGCACCTCGTCCCCTTAAGAAATAATTTTACGCCTTCCCGTCGACACAATCGACAAACAGGCCCGGTATATTTGGCCATAGCCTTTCTCCCCCTATCTCATGATCATCAATGATTGTTTCTCTTTTTTGCCTAGACTCGCCGTCTCTTTGGAGGCCGACATCCGTTATGTGGAATCGGCGTCACATCACGAATTAAATTCACCCGCAAGCCTACCGATTGTAAGGCACGAACCGCCGCTTCTCGACCAGAACCAGGGCCGTTCACATACACATCAACTTGACGCAATCCATGCTCCATCGCCTTTTTGGCGGCTACTTCTCCAGCACGCGTGGCCGCAAATGGCGTGCTTTTCCTTGATCCCTTAAATCCCTGGCTCCCTGCACTGGCCCAGGACACAGCCCCTCCGGACAAATCCGTAATGGTCACAATAGTATTGTTAAAAGAAGCCATAATATGAACAATCCCCACCTGGAGGATTTTCCGTTCCTTCTTTTTTCCCTTCTTCACACCCATGAACAGTCCCTTTCACCAGATTTATCGTTTCGATTTGCCACCGGCGGCCCCTCGATGACCTTTTCTGGTCCTAGAATTAGTTTTCGTCCGTTGTCCTCTTACCGGAAGCCCCTTTCGATGCCGAAGACCACGATAAGTTCCAATATCCATTAATCGCTTGATGCTCATTGATACTTCTTTGCGAAGATCTCCCTCAACATCATAGTCCTGGTCGATAGTTTCCCGTAATTTAACGACTTCGTCTTCATGAAGGTCCTTGATGCGCGTCTCAGGGGCCACTCCGGTTTTTCGTAAGATTTCTCGGGACCGGGCTGGTCCAATGCCGTAAATATACGTTAAACCTACATCAACACGTTTCCCAACTGGAAGTTCAACACCGGAAATTCTGGCCATCGCTTCTATTCCTTCGTTATAGGCATGCTATTATTTTGTCACGTACAACGACTCGTTATCCTTGCCGCTGTTTATGTTTTGGGTTCACGCACAAGACACGAACAACACCTTTTCTACGCACCACGCTACATTTGACACATATGGGTTTTACTGATGATTTAACTTTCACGGCATCACCCTCTATTTAAACCGATAAGTAATCCGGCCACGCGTAAGATCATAGGGAGAGAGCTCCACGGTCACTTTGTCGCCCGGCAAAATTCTAATAAAATGCATCCGCATCTTCCCTGATATATGGGCTAACAATTTATGCCCATTTTCTAATTGCACACGAAACATGGCATTCGGCAATGTTTCGGTCACAGACCCTTGCACTTCAATGACGTCTTCTTTTCCCATCAGAAAAGTACTAAATACCCCTTCTAGTTGCAAGCCGTCAGAATACGCGGAGGGCCTTCTGGCTCAATAGCGATAGTATGTTCAAAATGAGCTGAAAGTGACCCGTCACTCGTCACTGCTGTCCACCCATCATCTAACACTTTAACACCAGCCCCTCCCATGTTGACCATTGGTTCAATAGCAAGCGCCATCCCAGGCTTCAATCGTGGCCCTTGCCCCGGCTTTCCATAATTAGGCACTTGGGGCTCTTCATGAAGCTGACGACCAATGCCATGCCCGACAAAATCACGGACAACCGAAAATCCATGTTGCTCTACATGAGCTTGAATTGCAGCTGAAATGTCTGATAACCGCCTCCCAACCACAGCCTGCTCAAGACCTTTTGCCAAAGCCTCGTGTGTGACCTTGATGAGTTTACTAATCGATTCCGGAACTTCACCAACAGAAACGGTCACGGCACCATCACCATAAAACCCCTCAACAATGGCCCCGACGTCCAACCCAATAATATCACCATCTTTAAGAACCCGCCGCGAAGGGATACCATGAACCACCTCGTTATTGAGGGACGCGCATAAGCTTTTCGGGTAATTCCTATAGCCTTTAAACGCTGGAATTCCTCCCAGATCACGTATGCAGTTTTCCGTTAACACATCTAAATCTAGTGTGGTCATCCCTGGCCGAAGTTCACGAATCAGGATCTTTTGACATTCTGCAACAATTTGACTGGCACGAGATATCAGCTCTATCTCTTCAGAAGTCTTAAGAATAATCATTCTACTCTTGGCTAAGCCAAAAGAGCTACCAAGCGATCCTGGACCGCAGACACTAAGCCAGCTCCATCTAATTCACCGAGAATATTTCTTTTCTGATAATACTCGATTAAAGGAGCTGTTTGTTCCTGATAAACGGCTAACCGCGATTCAATGGTCTCGGGTTTATCATCATTTCGCTGAATAAGCAATTTTCCACAAGTATCGCAGATACCTTCACTTTTTGGTGGAACGGACTCCAGATGATAGACGGCCTTACAATCAGGGCAACTTCTTCGGCCGCTAATTCGCCTGATAATCTCATCCTTTGAAAGGGAAAAGTACACCACCTTGTCTAAGGCATCTCCCTTTGCAGTCATATACGATGACAACTGATCTGCCTGGGCCACAGTCCTGGGAAATCCATCCAGCAGAAAACCATGTTGACATTCCTTAGATCCAAGCTTCTCCTCAACCAATCCGATTACCACAGCATCAGGTACTAATTCCCCTCGATTCATATAGCCCTTCGCCTCTTTACCTAATGCCGTCTCTTTAGCCACGCTTTCCCGAAGCAAATCTCCTGTTGAAAGCTTAGGGATCCCATACTTTTCTGCAATGAAATCTGCCTGAGTACCCTTCCCAACTCCTGGAGGGCCAAGGAAAATGACTCTCATACCCTTATCCGCTTCGTCCTTTTAGCGGTCCCTTTCCAAGAAACCCATCATAATTACGCATGAGCATATGATTCTCAATCTGTTGGGCTGTATCAAGGCCAACGCCGATCACAATCAATAAGGATGTTCCACCAAAATAAAACGGCATATTCAACTTATAAATCAGTAATTCAGGAATAACACAAACAATTGCCAAATAAATCGCCCCGGCAAATGTAATCCTTGTTAAAACCTTATAGATAAAATCGGCGGTCTTTTGGCCTGGACGAATACCAGGAATAAAACCACCGTATTTCTTCATGTTATCTGCCATATCCACCGGGTTGAGAACCACTGCCGTATAGAAAAAACAAAAGAAAATTATCAGCCCTACGTACATCATTGTGTACAACAACGAACCAGGAGCCAATTGAGCTCCAAATGCCTGAACCCATGGCACTTGGATAAAACTGGTGATGGTTGCTGGGAAGGCAATAATCGACGAAGCAAAAATCGGGGGGATAACCCCAGCTGTATTTATTTTTAAAGGGATATGCGTATTTTGTCCTCCATATACCCGACGGCCCACAACCCTTTTGGCATATTGAACCGCAATTTTTCGCCGACCACTTTCTAAAAAGACAATGGCGGCCATCACAGCCAGCATCACAATCGCAAGGAGAAGCAATAGGAGAAGACTGATTTGACCAACCTTATATAACTCAAAGGTTTGAACAATGGCACTTGGGAGACTCGCTACGATTCCTGAGAAAATAATCAGCGAAATTCCATTACCCACCCCCCTCTCAGTGATTTGCTCGCCAAGCCACATGAGGAAGGCCGTACCCGCCACAAGAGTAATCACAGTCATAAATCGGAACGCCCAACCTGGGTCCAAAACAAACGCCCCCTCATTCATTCCCTCAAGCCCGAGGGCAATACCAAACCCCTGGATAAAGGCAATGACGATTGTCCCATATCGAGTGTATTGAATGATCGTTTTCCGTCCTCGTTCACCTTCCTTTGCAAGCTTTGACAGATGGGGAACAACAACCGTCAACAACTGTAGAATAATAGAGGCGCTGATATAGGGCATGATGCCCAATGCAAAGATCGTCAGCCTTGATAATGCACCACCGGAAAAAATATCCAGGAACCCCATAAGGGCTCCACCCCGCTCCGTCAAGAACTTAAATAACTCTTCGTTGTTGATACCCGGAGTGGGAATATGCGCTCCAACCCGGTATACCGCCAACATCGCCAAGGTAAAAAATACCCGGCTACGTAACTCAGGGATTTTTAGGATATTTTGAAGGCTTGTAACAAGCCGTTCAAGCACGGCCAATCACCCTGGCTTGTCCACCGGCCATTTCAATTTTTTGTTTGGCGGAATTACTAAATTTATGGGCCTCGACCACTAGAGCACGGTCGACATCTCCATCTCCAAGAATTTTTATTCGGGAATTACGCCCTTTTAAAAGACCCAATTCTCTAAAAACGGATGGGTTAAAATCAGCGGTATTTTCTTGGGCAGCAAGAGTTTGAATATTAATCACCGTATATTCAAGCCGAAATGTATTGGTAAAGCCTCGCTTGGGCAAACGGCGGGCCAAAGGCATCTGTCCACCCTCAAATCCGGCCTGATTGGCTCGACCAGAACGAGCCAGTAAACCCTTGTGACCTTTTCCGGAAGTCTTGCCGGAACCCGAACCATGCCCACGTCCAAGCCGCTTCTTTTTCTTTTTTGCACCAGGGGAAGGATGTAAGTCGTGGAGCTTCATGAGCCTGCAACCTCAACAAGATGCCTGACTTTATTAACCAAACCTCGAACCTGTGGGGTATCTGGCCGAGAAACAGTCTGGCCAATTTTCCGCAACCCTAACCCCATTAAGACCAAGCGCATTTTGCTCGGATGCCCGATTTGGCTCCGTTTTAACGTAATTGATAACTGAGATTGGCTACCCATGAATATCGTGCCTACCTTACAATATCGAAAACCAGTAATTATTCATCTAGATCAACAGGAGCTTGCCTCATAGCTCGTACTTCCTGAGGATCACGAAGCTGTCGTAAACCTTGAATTGTCGCCCGTACGGCATTAAAGGGATTACCTCGACCTAATGTCTTTGCCACAATATTTTTGGTACCTGCTACCTCTAAAAGTGATCGAACCGCCCCTCCTGCAATAATCCCTGTTCCTTGCTTAGCGGGCTTCAACATGATGTGCTCGCCCCCAAAATGTCCATGAACTTCATGGGGGATCGAATTTGATTTCAAAGGAATATGTATTAGATTTTTCTTTGCATGCTCCACAGCCTTTGCGATTGCTGACGGAACTTCAGCTGCTTTGCCTTTACCAATTCCCACCCAACCTTCTCCATCACCAACCACAACCAGAGCTGAGAACGAAAATCGTTTCCCTCCCTTGACTACCTTGGAGACCCGGTTAATGACTACGGGTTTGTCTTTTAAATTAAGTTCTTCAACGTTGACCCTCACAGGCGTGAATCCTTCCCTTCTACAAAAATTGGGAATTGGTCCCCTTAGAATTTTAGACCAGCCGAACGTGCTGCGTCCGCTAATGCCTTGACCCGACCGTGATACAATCTCCCGCCACGATCAAAAACCACTGACTCTACAGGTATAGCCTTGGCACGCTCAGCAATCGTTTCTCCTACAATCTTTGCCGCCTCCACACCTCCCCCGTCTTTGATCCGATCTTTCAAACCAGGGTCACAAGTTGAGGCAGAGACCAGCGTTCTTCCAGCCACATCGTCAATTATTTGGGCATAGATATGAGCATTACTTCGAAAAACACTTAACCTTGGGCGAGAAGACAGCCCAACAATTCGTAAACGAACTCTCCGGCTCCGCTTATCTAACCTTTTGCGTTTTTCTTGAATATTCACGTGTGCCCCTTATTTTTTCCCGGCCTTACCAGCCTTTTTCAGAAGTTCTTCCCCAACATACTTAATGCCTTTGTGCTTATACACATCAGGGATCTTCAACTCTCTAATTTGCGCAGCCACCTGCGAAACTACACGCTTATCTATTCCCTTCAGTGAGATCAGGGTTTGCTTATCCACAGTGGCCTTGACTCCAGCAGGGACTTTCAACAATACGGGATGGGCATACCCAACCGAGAAACTAAGATCGTTGCCTTGAAGTTGCGCACGATAGCCCACGCCCATTACCTCAAGGTCCCTCTGATACCCTTCCTTGACTCCGACAATTTGATTAGAAATTTCCGCTCGGGTCAGACCATGCATTGCTCGTAACGAAACAGAATTGTCGGTACGTGAAAGAGAAACTGATCCATTTTCTACTTTTGCGGTAATCCCAGGATTTAAGGCCCATTCCAATTGACCCAGAGGGCCCTTTACAATGACCTGATCCTCCTTAACCTTGACTTCCACCCCTGATGGAATCGGTATAAGTTTCTTCCCAATCCTCGACATAATTATCCTATTAATATCAAATGAACACGATTACAAAAAAGTGCGATCTACCACACATGACATAACACTTCACCGCCGACTTCCATAGAGCGACATTGCTCATCAGTGAGTAACCCCTTATTGGTGGTCAGGATAGCCATCCCTAGGCCCTTCATGACTTTTGGAACTTCACCCTTTCCAGCGTAGACTCGGCATCCGGGCTTACTGATTCGCTTGATTCCGGTAATAAAAGATTGTTTTTGACGGCCGGGGGCATAACGCAACGCCACTTCTATAGTGGGATGATCCTCCGTGCTAATCACCCGATAGTCACGTATAAATCCTTCTTCTTTGAAAATACGAAGTATCTCCTTCTTTACGCGGGAAGAAGGAATTTTTACCAGTTCATGGCCACGTCGACCGGCATTTTGAATTCGCACGAATAAATCTGCGATTGGATCTGTCATCGACATGAAAGAAAACCCCTTTTCGAATAGCTTTTTATTGCAAAAAAAGACATAAACCTAGGCACAAATTCACCAACTAGACTTCGTCACACCCGGAATATCTCCACGCAGACTCAAAAATCGAAAGCAGATCCGACACATCCGAAACCGCCTTAGGAATCCTCTCACCCGTCCGCAGCAGGGACAACGGTTATACTTGCGCGATGAAAACTTTGGTTCACGCTTTGCCTTATTTTTTAGTGCTAGCCTAGACACTGGTATTCCCTTTCCTCGCTCTTAGGATGCGCGAAATGGCATTCCTAGGTGGGCCAATAAAGCCTTGGCCTCGTCGTTACGCTTAGCTGTTGTCACAAAAGTAATATCCATCCCGTGAATAGAAGCAATGTCATCATATTTAATTTCAGGAAAGGTCAATTGCTCTTTGAGACCTAATGTATAATTCCCACGGCCATCAAAAGCTTTGGGAGAAATTCCACGAAAGTCACGGATGCGAGGCAATGCGACCGACACCAACCGATCCATAAACTCATGCATGCGCGTACCCCGCAGGGTCACCTTCACTCCAATAGGAATTCCTTCCCGCAACTTAAATCCAGCAATGGCTTTCTTCGCTCTGGTCAACACCGGCTTCTGTCCGGTAATTTGCTCTAGTTCTCCGGCAGCACTCTCCAACAGCTTTACGTTCTGAACAGCTTCACCCATACCGACATTGAGAACAATCCGTTCTATTCGTGGAACCTGCATGGGATTTTTATACCCGAATTCCTTCATCATAGCCGGCAAAACTTTTTCCTGGAATAATACCTTCAATCGAGGCACATAATTCTTTGGTGCCACGGCGGTAAACTCAGGAGCCTTCTCCTTTGATTTAGCGGGCTCTTTTGATATGGCTTTTGACTTCATTAGCTTTTATCCAATACTTCTGAAGGTGCTTTTTGATACACCCGAACCTTACGACCGTCCTCAAACGTCTTCATCCGGACTCGGGAAGCCTTTTGAACCGATTCGCAATAAGCCATTACATTAGAAATAGCCATGGCCCCTTCTCGCTCCAAAATTCCACCCTGTTTATTCTTGGCATTCGGTTTGGTATGGCGCTTGATAAGATTTAATTTCTCAACGGTGACTCGACCGCTCTTCGTGAGAACCTCCAAAACTTTTCCGGTCTTCCCACGCTCTTTCCCAGCGATTACCTTCACCATATCGCCTTTTTTTATTCGATATTTTCCCACCATAGCCATTGCTTAAATAACCTCAGGGGCTAAAGAAATTATTTTCATATACTTTTTCTTACGCAATTCCCTGGCCACTGGACCGAAAATGCGAGTCCCAACTGGATCTCCCTGTGCATTCACCAAAACACAGGCATTGCGATCAAATTTTATGTGTGACCCGTCTTCACGTCGCGAACCCTTTTTGGTTCGAACAATCACGGCCTTCATCACATCCCCCTTCTTAACGGATGCCCTTGGAATGGCTTCACGAACCGACACAACAATCAAGTCACCCAATGACCCGTAGCGCCGCTTTGTCCCTCCTAGCACGTGAAAACAACGAACGCTTTTTGCTCCGGAATTATCCGCAACATCAAGATATGTATATATTTGAATCATGGCTTAATTCTTAATCCTTGGCTGTAACGAATATTTACCGTCAGATGGCGGCGCTCTTTCCACAAACTTCAGCTATTCGCCAACTTTTGCTCTTACTGATGGGACGAGAGTAAACCAATTTAACTTGGTCACCAATCTTACACTGGCCTTTCTCATCATGAGCTTTCATCTTTGTTTTTCTCCGAAGCACCTTGCCATAGAGAGAATGACGTTCAATGCGAACCACTTCGACGACAACGGTCTTTTGCATTTTATTACTGACAACTTTGCCAAAAAGGGCACGCGGAATCGATCTAGTTTGAGTCATAAATGAGCAACTTTCCTGCAAAGCAACATGAACCCATCAGGCTTTCTGTCGAATTATCGTATGAACTCGCGCAATATTGCGCTTGGCCTCTCGAATTTTCATGGGATTTTCCATTCGACCCATGGCCAGCTGACTTCGAAAATGAAACAACTCTTGCTTTAATTGAGCAATCTTTTCATTGAGTTCAGATTTTTCTAAATTTCTTAATTGATCCAAATCCATATTTTTTACCTTCAACCCGGACTACAGAACCGGGATATCTCCTCGTACCACAAATTTTGTCAACACGGGCAACTTGTGGCCAGCCAGACGCAAGGCCTCCTCTGCTACCTCTCTCGTCACATCATCCATTTCAAATAATATTCTTCCAGATTTAACCACGGCCACCCAATACTCCGGGTTACCCTTACCCTTACCCATTCGGACCTCAGCCGGCTTCTTCGTAATGGGTTTGTCTGGAAAAATTCTCGTCCAAATTCGACCTCCACGCTTGACATGACGAGTCATAGCAATACGAGCAGCCTCAATTTGTCGAGCAGTAATACGCCCCGGCTCCATAGTTTTAAGACCATAGAGTCCATGTGAGACTTCACCCCCACGATAGGCCTTGCCCCGCATTCGCCCTTTATGAACTTTACGGAACTTTATCCGTTTTGGCGCTAGCATTGTCGCAAATCTCCAATAAAAAAATACTGAATTCTACAGAAAGCCGAGAGACGGTTCGCTCTTTTCAAGGGATGGAATCTCCCCGTCCCCTTTATAAATCCATGCCTTGACCCCTATTTGACCCATTGCTGTTTTGGCTTCGGCAAAACCATACTCAACATCAGCCCGCAAAGTATGCAGGGGCACTCGGCCCTCACGATACCATTCCGTTCTCGCAATCTCATGCCCACCTAGACGACCAGCGCAATAAACCTTGATGCCTAAAGCCCCCAAACGAAGGGCTGAAGCCACACTTCGCTTCAAAGCTCGACGGAAGGACACTCGTTTTTCCAATTGGGTAGCAATGTTTTCTGCAACCAATTGGGCATCTATCTCCGGCTTCTTAATTTCCTTAACGGTAACAAAAACCTCACTCTCGTATTCTTTTTCGAGCGAGGCCTTTAACTTGTCAACCTCTGCACCCTTTCGTCCGATGATAATTCCAGGTCGAGCCGTATGAATAATTAGCTTCAATTGGTTCCCTGACCGTTCGATTTCAACACTAGAAATACCTGCATGATATAGCCGTTTTTTAACCACATCTCGAATAGCTAAATCTTGGTGCAAAAGCTTGGCATAATCTTTTTTGGCATACCACCGCGAACGCCAAGTACGTGTGTATCCCAATCTAAATCCATACGGATGGGTCTTTTGCCCCATGAATCACTCTCCCTTAATCATCCCAAGACAAGGATGCATTCAATTTACTGCTAATGAATTGGACTGACCACAATGGTAATGTGGCTTGTTCGCTTCTTAATTGGGCTAGCTCTACCCTGCGCACGTGGCTGAAACCGTTTAAGAACCGCTCCCCCGTCAACATAGGCTCGAGAAATTTTGAGAGTATCCGGCTCGCCCAAGTCCTTCTGACCCGCATTGGCCACAGCTGAGGACAATAATTGCTCAACGACCCTTGCTGCTGATCGAGGAGTATACTTTAAGAGAGCCAAAGCCTCGGCCGCATTTCGACCCCTGACCATGTCAACGACCAGCCTCGCCTTTCGAGGTGCCATACGAACGTGTCTTAGAATTGCTTTTGCTTCAGCCATGATTATTTCAACTCTTTCAATTTGCTAATACCAGCGAATCTTTCAAGATTCCATTACTTCAAAGCCATTCCCTTTTCACTTCTAGCTGCACCGTGCCCCTTAAACAGCCTGGTCGGAGAAAATTCCCCCAACTTATGGCCAACCATGTTGTCACTCACAAATACCGGAATAAATTTTTTCCCGTTATGAACAGCAAAGGTTAACCCAATCATATCCGGGGTCACAGTAGAGCGACGAGACCAAGTCTTTATGACCCTTGACTCCCTAGACTCTCTCACCTTCTCCACTTTTTTGAGAAGATGCTCATCAACAAACGGACCCTTACGAATTGACCTTGGCATGACTCCCCCAATCTACCGGGACTTTTTCTTTCTTCTGGCAATAATAAATTGTGAACTCTTATTTTTTGGCTTCCGAGTTTTATAGCCTTTTGCAGGTTGGCCCCAAGGAGAAACCGGATGCGGATTTCCTGCTCCGGCTTTACCCTCCCCTCCACCATGCGGATGATCAACTGGATTCATAACTACCCCACGGACATGAGGCTTCTTCCCCAACCACCGCTTACGCCCAGCTTTACCAACCGTGACATTACTATGGTCAAGGTTCCCCACCTGACCAACAGTGGCCATGCAAGACCCTAGAATTTTCCTCATTTCTCCGGAAGCTAATCGAACCTGTACATACCCTTGGTCCCTACCCATTACCTGAGCAGAAGCTCCCGCACTTCTTGCTAACTGAGCTCCTTTTCCAGGCTTTAACTCAATACAGTGAATAACCACACCTAAAGGGACTTCAATAAGAGGCAAGGCATTCCCCACCCGCACATCGGCATTGGCTCCAGAATGCACCGAACCACCAACCTCCAACCCGTTTGGGGCCAGGATATAGCGCTTTTCCCCATCAGCATAATGCAGCAAGGCAATATGGGCAGTTCGATTTGGATCATATTCTATTCCAGCGACCTTAGCCGGAACACCGGCCTTGTCACGCTTAAAATCAATCACCCGATACCGTCGCTTGTGCCCACCACCCCTAAAACGAACAGTTATTCTCCCTGAATTATTCCTACCCCCTGAAGGGGAGATGGTTTTAGTTAAACCGCGAACCGGCTTATTGGGAGACAAACCTTCATTTGTCACCGCAGACATTCCGCGGCGACCAGGGGAAGTTGGCTTATATTCCTTTATAGGCATAGAGCAGATTCTTTCATCGAAATTAGGCGCCAGCTTTGATCCATCATTTCATTACGCACTTTCATACAATTCGATTTTCTCTCCTTCTTTTAATGTCACAAAAGCCTTTCGCCAATCCGCCCTCTTCCCTAAGTAACGACCCTGGCGTTTCATTTTCCCCCGGACATTCATGACATTAACAGAGGCCACTTTCACACTAAAAATTTTTTCAACTGCCCGACGAACATCAATGCGGGTGGCGCGCGTATTCACGGCAAAAGCCACACTATTTTTTATTTCACGAATACCTGTGATTTTTTCCGTCAACAATGGACGGATCAGCACGTCATATGGATTCATACTACTCCCATACTTCCTGGACTTGATCCAACTCTACTCGAGAAACCACTAATTTTTCACACCACAACAAATCATAAACATTCAAATCCTTGGAATGAAGAACTTTTAAATGCTTCACATTTTTTCCGACCCGAATAAGATCGGAAAGGCCCTGCTCAATGACCAATAAGGCTTTCCCAGTAGCCCCAACACTGGAAAGCAATTGCACAAGATCCTTCGTCTTCATTTCAGAAAGAACCAGGTCAACAACAATTACATCTCCGCCAGAAGCCTTTGCGGTCAAGGCAGATCGCATAGCGGCACGATAAGCCTTTTTAGGCAAATCAAAACCATAAGACCTTGGCTTTGGACCAAAAACTGTCCCACCATGCCTCCAAATAGGTGACCGAGCAGACCCGGCTCTCGCTCGACCAGTATGCTTCTGCTTCCAGGGTTTTTTCCCAGATCCACGCACTTCACCACGCCCCTTAGTCGAAGCATTACCTTGCCGACTCGATGCTCTTTGCATTACGACGGCCCGGTGCACAAGAGACTCTTTTAAGGCAGAACCAAAGACCCCCTCCCGCAACTGAACAGTGCCTACTTTTTTACCTGCAGCCCCATATACAGGAACAACATCCATGCGCTAAACCTAACTAGCCTTTCTCACAATTACCAGACCCCCAATAGGCCCTGGAATTGATCCCGAAACAAGTAGAATATTTTCCTCAGACCGGACATCAAAAATACTCAACCCCTTGATAGTTATTCGTTTATTCCCCATATGGCCAGGCAAATCTTTATTCTTAAAAACTCTTGAAGGGAAAGAACTCTGGCCAATTGATCCTGGAGCCCGATGAAACATTGACCCATGAGAAGCCGGACCCCCACTATAATTATGGCGCTTTATAACACCCTGGAATCCCTTCCCCTTTGAAACGCCCTGCACATTAACCTGATCGCCTTTTGAAAATAAATCTACGGTTAGCAAAGCGCCTACCTCAGGTTTGCCAGTCGCTTGAAATTCCCTTAAATACCGCCATCGCTTTTCATTGGCCTTCTTTAAATGCCCAAGCTCCGCCTTTGTTAGCTTGCGTTCAGGCACTTCCTTGAAACCAATCTGGACAGCCTCATATCCGTCACTTGCTTTTTCCTTTATTTGAACAACCCCACAAGGACCCGCCTCCACAACAGTGACAGGAACCAGTCGCCTGGCCTCATCAAACACTTGAATCATTCCTAATTTTGTTCCTAACAACCCATTAACCATGTTTACGTTTTACCTATTTCAATTCGTTACATCAAAAGACAACCAACAAAATTACAACTTAATTTCCACATCAACCCCTGCAGCCAAATTCAACTTCATTAACGCATCCATGGTTTCTGGAGTTGGCTCCATAATGTCAAGCAACCGCTTATGAGTGCGGATTTCAAATTGCTCACGAGACTTTTTATCCACATGCGTTGAACGAAGAACCGTATATTTCTCGATTCTCGTAGGCAAAGGAACAGGACCCGCAATCAGCGCACCACTACGACGGACTGTATCCACAATCTCACGAACGGATTGGTCCAGCACGCGATAATCAAAACCCTTTAAACGAATTCGTATTCTACGGTCTCGGTCCACAAAAACCTACCCTTCTCCCATTGCCATTAATTTCTTATTCCACAATTTCCGTAACCACACCAGCCCCGACCGTCCGGCCCCCTTCCCGCACCGCAAACCGCACCCCTTGCTCCATCGCAATCGGCGCAATCAACTCTCCCGCAAACGACACGTTATCCCCGGGCATCACCATCTCCACCCCTTCATTCAACTGCACAATGCCCGTCACGTCCGTTGTCCGGAAATAAAACTGCGGCCGGTACCCATTAAAGAACGGCGTATGCCGCCCTCCTTCTTCTTTCGTCAACACATATACTTCCGCCTTAAACTTCGTATGCGGCGTGATCGACTTCGGCTTGGCCAACACCATGCCCCGCTCCACATCTTCCTTCTTCGTCCCGCGCAACAAGGCCCCAATGTTATCGCCCGCCTGCCCTTCATCCAACACCTTGCGAAACATCTCCACCCCTGTGACCGTCGTCACTTGCGTGGGCTTTAACCCGACAATCTCAATTTCATCACCCACCTTGACCAACCCACGCTCCACCCGCCCCGTGACGACCGTCCCCCGACCACTAATGGTGAAGACGTCTTCGATCGGCATCAGGAAGGGCTTATCAATGGCCCGAGTTGGCGTAGGAATATAGCTATCGACGGCCTCCAGCAGCTTGACGATCGAGGGCACACCCACCTCGCTTTGATCCCCCTCAATGGCCTTGATGGCCGATCCAATCACCACCGGCACATCATCCCCGGGGAACCCATACTTCGTCAGCAGCTCTCGCACTTCAAGCTCCACTAGCTCCAATAATTCCTTATCTTCGACTTTGTCCGCTTTGTTCAAGAACACGACGATGTACGGCACCCCCACCTGCCGGGCCAACAGGATATGCTCCCGCGTTTGCGGCATCGGCCCATCGGCCGCACTCACCACCAGGATCGCCCCGTCCATCTGCGCCGCCCCGGTGATCATGTTCTTGACGTAATCGGCATGCCCCGGACAGTCCACGTGAGCATAATGGCGATTATTCGTTTCATATTCGACATGCGAGATGGCAATGGTGAGAATCTTGGTGGGATCCCGACGACCCTGGCTTTCACTGGCCTTGGCCACATCATCGTAGGGCACATACGCGGCCTGACCCAGATCTCCCATAACCTTGGTGAGTGCAGAGGTCAACGTCGTCTTGCCATGGTCCACGTGCCCAATCGTGCCCACATTCAAATGCGGCTTCTTCCGCTCAAATTTCGCCTTCGCCATCCTCTTCCCTCCTCAAATCACGTATTTGCCATAAAAGAATAGTTTATAAAGAGAGGCCCTACTCCCCTTGGTTCTTTTTAATTATTTGCTGAGCCATGGCCTTAGGAACCACCTCGTATGATTCGAATTCCATGCTGTATGTTGCACGCCCCTGCGTTTTTGACCTCAGGTCAGTTGAATACCCAAACATCTCACTCAAGGGGACCGTTGCATCTACCACTTGTGACCCGCCCCTTGCCTTCATACCATGAATCTTTCCTCGGCGACTGTTCAAATCACCAATGACATCGCCCATAAAATCCTGTGGAACCAACACCTCCACCTTCATGACCGGCTCCAATAATACCAGGTCAGCCTTTTGACATGCACTCACCAAGGCCATTGATCCGGCAATTTTGAAAGCCATCTCACTTGAGTCGACTTCATGATAAGAACCGTCGTACAAAGTCACCTTTAAATCCCTCAGAGGGTATCCCGCCAAAATTCCACTTTCCATGCGCTCCCTGACACCCTTTTCCACTGGGGCGATAAACTCCCTTGGAACAGCTCCACCCACGATTTTATTGATAAACTCGAGGCCCTTCCCTGATTCAGCGGGCTCAACACGCAAACACACATGCCCATATTGCCCACGGCCACCTGTCTGCTTTACATACTTCGCTTCAGCTTCAGCTGTTCCTCGGATGGTTTCACGATAGGCAACCTGCGGTTTCCCGACATTGGCCTGAACCTTAAATTCACGAAGGAGACGATCCACAATAATCTCTAAATGCAATTCACCCATGCCAGAAATGATAGTCTGACCAGTTTCCTCGTCAGACTTAATCCGAAAAGAAGGATCTTCCTGAGCGAGTTTTTCCAAGGAATACCCCATCTTATCCATATCCTGCTTCGTTTTGGGCTCAACCGCCAAAGAAATCACCGGCTCTGGAAATTTAATAACTTCCAGCAAAATTGGGTGCTTTTCATCACACAGGGTGTCACCGGTTCTCGTATCCTTCAACCCCACCGCCGCAGCAATATCACCGGCTGCCACCTCATCAATTTCCTCGCGCTTATTGGCGTGCATTTTCAACAAACGACTGATTCGCTCCTTCTTGCCCTTGGCCATATTATAAACATAGGACCCAGAAGCAAGCCTACCGGAATACACCCGAAAATAGGTTAATTGACCAGAAAACGGATCGGACATAATCTTAAAGGCCAAAGCGGCGAACGGCTCATCATTTTCTGGCTTTCGAAAAATTTCCCCTTCAGTAACCGGATCAACGCCTCGAATTGGAGGAAGATCCAAGGGAGAGGGAAGGTAATCAACCACCCCATCTAACAATGGCTGAACACCCTTGTTTTTAAACGCTGAACCACAAAATACTGGAGTAATCTTTAAAGCAATCGTCCCTAAACGAATAGCCTTCTTCACTTCCTCCACACTGAGAACTTCACCGCCTAAGTACCGCTCCATCACTCCTTCATCAAATTCTGCCACTGAATCCAACATTTTCTCTCGATAGACTTTCGCCTCTTCCAAATTTTCCTCTGGTATATCTGCCGTGACAAAAGCGGCGCCAAGAGTTTCATCATCAAAAATTAAAGCTTTCATGGAAACCAGGTCTATGACACCCCTGAAACCCTCTTCCTTTCCCACTGGGAGCTGAACAACAACCGGATTAGCCCCCAACCGATCCACAAGAGTTTGAACAGCAGGGAAAAAATCGGCCCCCACACGGTCCATTTTATTCATAAACGCAATTCGTGGAACTTGGTATTTGTCAGCTTGCCGCCAAACCGTTTCCGATTGAGGCTCCACCCCCATCACCGAATCAAACACGGCAACAGCACCATCCAACACCCGCAAGGAACGCTCTACCTCAATAGTGAAGTCCACATGTCCCGGGGTATCAATAATATTGATTCGGCAATCTTTCCAAGAGCATGTTGTTGCAGCAGATGTGATCGTAATTCCACGCTCACGCTCCTGCTCCATCCAGTCCATGGTGGCTGCCCCCTCATGAACTTCACCGATCTTATAAGAAACACCCGTATAAAAAAGCACACGCTCAGTAGTCGTAGTTTTCCCAGCATCAATATGGGCCATAATCCCAATATTTCTAGTTTTACTGAGAGATACTACGGTCACAACAATTCCTCACGTAAGAATGCTGCAAGAGACCTGACTCAACGGGAGCAGCATAGAATTAAGCCCCCTACCTATCAAGTCCACTGCAGCATTACAGCCAACACTACCATCGATAATGGGCGAAAGCTCTATTTGCCTCCGCCATACGATGAGTCTCATCTCGCTTTTTTACTGCGGAACCATTATTGCTGGCTGCGTCTATCAATTCAGCAGCCAATCGCTCCTTCATGCTTTTTCCGCTGCGCGACAACGCACTTTCCTTAATCCAGCGCAAAGCCAAGGCAATCTGGCGAACAGGACGGATTTCAACCGGAACCTGATACGACGCACCGCCAACCCTCCTCGACTTCACTTCTACCATCGGCTTCACATTACTTAAGGCGGCGTGAAAAACCTTTATCGGCTCGTCGCCTGTTTTAGCTTTTACAATATCAAAAGCCCCATAGCATACCCGCTCAGCCGTACTCTTCTTCCCATCGCGCAAAAGAATATTCAGAAATCTCCCAACAACAGGATCCTTATACACAGAATCCTGAACAACTTTTTGCCGAAGAACCAGTGGCCGACGTGGCATATACGATTTCTTTCAGAGCTAGAGGACGATTAAAACTTTTTCCTACAAGAAAAAGAAGGGATTACTTTGGCCGCTTTGCTCCATACTTGGAGCGACCCTGCTTACGGTTTGCTACTCCCACCGCATCCAAGGCTCCACGAACCATGTGATAGCGCACGCCAGGAAGATCCTTTACGCGACCACCACGCACCAAAACAATGGAATGCTCCTGCAGATTGTGACCCATCCCCGGGATATACGCTGTCACCTCCAACCCGGTCGTCAAACGAACCCTCGCCACCTTCCGGAGTGCAGAATTTGGCTTCTTTGGAGTTGTGGTATACACACGCAGACAGACACCCCTTCGCTGAGGGCACCGATTCAGTGCCGAACTTTTACTCTTTGCTTTAATGGCCTTGCGACCAACCCGTATCAATTGATTTACTGTTGGCATTTTTTCTTTTTCATTGCTAAAAACAGTGAGTATTTTATTCCCCAAAAAAAACACTTGGGGGGAACCAGCCGATCTTATAGATTTACTTCCATTCTGTCAAGCTTTTTAAAGATTTTGTTAACTAAAATCAGGCTTAGCCTCTTGTTAATTGGGCTTGATCAGCACCAGAATTTTCTCCAACAATTGCCGCATCTTCTTCAACTGGTCTCGGAACAAACGTCTCTCTATATTCTCCCCAACCCGTTCCAGCCGGAATAAGTCGTCCCACAATGACGTTCTCCTTCAATCCTCTGAGCTCATCCGTCCTTCCATTAATCGCAGCTTCGGTCAGAACTCTTGTGGTTTCCTGGAATGATGCGCCAGAAATAAAGCTGTCCGTACTAAGGGACGCCTTCGTAATTCCCAACAAGACCGGCTTCCCTAATGCGGGCCTCCCACCTTCTGCCAACACTCTTTCGTTTTCATCATCAAAAACAAATTTATTCACTTGAGTTCCTGGCAAAAATGAGCTATCTCCTGCATCTTCAATGCGGACTTTTTTGAGCATTTGCCGAGTAATAACCTCGATATGCTTATCGTTTATCACCACACCTTGCAAACGATACACTTCCTGCACCTCGTTCACTAAATACTTCTGCAATTCACGCGGGCCCAACACACTCAAAATATCATGAGGATTGGCTGAACCATCCATCAACGGCTCTCCAGCTCTGACCCAGTCCCCTTCATGAACATTGACATGACGTCCTCGAGGGATCAAGTACTCCTTCACATCACCAATTTTGTTATCGACGGTCACTTTTCGCAGACCCTTGACAAATCCTCCAAATGAGACCTCTCCGTCGATCTCGCTGACAACGGCATGTTCCTTTGGCTTTCTCGCCTCAAACAACTCCGCTACACGAGGCAACCCTCCAGTAATATCTTTTGTTTTTGTGGTTTCCCTGGGAATTTTTGCCAATACGTCACCAGGATAGACCGTCGAACCTTTCTCGACAAAAATATGGGCTCCAACCGGCAGCAAGTATCGAGCCGGAGACCCAGAGCTTAGCTTGGCAGTCTTTCCAGTTTCGTCTTTCACAGAAAGTCGAGGACGCAGGTTGGTTCCAGCTTGCTCGATCACCACACGACGCGATAACCCGGTGACTTCATCGACTTCATCTTTCATAGTCACGCCCTCGGTAATATCACCCAAGGCAACTTTTCCGCCCACCTCTGTCAAAATGGTCAGCGAGTAGGGATCCCATTCCACGAATTTTTGACCAATCTCAACCTTTCCGCCATCCTTAACCTTGATCTTGGCCCCATGGACTAAGGGATACTTTTCCCGCTCACGACCCGTTTCATCAAAGACGGCAATCTTGGCATTCCTGACCATAACCACCCAATCACCCTGCTGAGTTTTAATGGCCATACTGGGGTTATGAAAATCTGCATTCTTTTTAGCATCAAAGCTTAAGTACTTAATGATCCCTTCATGCTTTGCCTCCAGGACGGTCTGGGCAACAACCTTGCTGGCTGTTCCTCCAATATGGAAAGTACGCATCGTCAGCTGCGTTCCTGGCTCCCCAATCGATTGAGCAGCAATCACACCGACAGGCTCACCCATTTCCACGAGACGACCGCGGGCTAAATCTCGCCCATAACAACTCGCACAGACCCCCCATCGGGATTGGCAGGTAAGCACAGAACGGATTTTCAAATGATCAATCCCCGCCTCAACAATGGCCTGGCAGAGTTCTTCATCCAATTCTACATTGGCCTTAACAAGAACCTCCTGAGTAATCGGATCATGCACATCTTCGGCAGTTAACCGACCCAGAATCCTCTCATCCAAAGCCTGAATAACTTCCCCGCCTTCAACCAATGCGGAAACAATAATACCATCAGTGGTAAAGCAATCCGGTTCGCTGATAATGACATCCTGAGCTGCATCGACAAGACGCCGAGTTAAATACCCGGAATTGGCGGTCTTCAAGGCCGTATCGGCCAACCCTTTCCGTGCTCCGTGCGTTGAAATAAAGTATTGCAATACTGTCAATCCTTCACGGAAATTAGCAGTAATTGGCGTTTCAATAATTTCCCCTGATGGCTTAGCCATCAAGCCACGCATGCCACCGAGCTGCCTAATTTGTTGAGAGCTTCCTCGAGCTCCCGAGTCAGCCATCATATAAATTGGATTCAAGCCTTCCGTCGCCCCTCGACCGCCACCCTGGCTAATCTCCTTCATCATCTCAATAGCAATTTGCTCACTGACATGCGCCCAGATATCAATGACCTTGTTGTACCGCTCACCGTTAGTAATGAGCCCTTCTCCATATTGATTCTGGACTTGCCCCACCTCTCCTTGAGCACGATTAATTAATTCAACCTTACGAGAGGGGATATGCATATTGTCGATACAAATTGATATTCCGGCCTTGGTGGCAAACGTGAAACCGAGATCCTTCAAACGATCCAACATCACAACGACTTCATGAAGTCCGACCATTCGGTAGACGCGGTCAACCAGCTTGGTGATTTCTTTCTTGGTCATTAACTTGTTCACATGCGAAAAAGGCATATTGGCGGGCAAAATTTCCGAGAGAATCACCCGACCTACCGTAGACTCCACAATCTCATCCTCTACTCGCACTTTGATGCGAGCCTGCTCTTCGACCTCCCCTGAGTCATAGGCAATACGCACTTCTTCAGGTGAGGAAAAGATCTTTCCTTCTCCTTTTGCTCCATCACGATCATTGGTCAACCAGTAGCAGCCCAACACCATATCCTGCGAAGGAACCGATAGCGGCCGTCCGTTGGCAGGGGACAGAATATTATTCGCCGCCATCATTAACACTCGCGCCTCAATTTGAGCTTCAACAGACAGAGGAACGTGTACCGCCATTTGGTCACCGTCAAAATCGGCATTAAAGGCGGCACATACTAGGGGATGCAGACGAATCGCCTTTCCTTCAACCAAAATTGGATCAAAAGCCTGAATTCCCAACCGGTGAAGAGTTGGGGCTCGATTGAGCATAACCGGATGCTCCCGAATGACTTCGTCCAATACATCCCACACTTCAGGACGCTCTTTTTCCACCAATCTTTTAGCACTCTTAATGGTAGTAGCCGCACCTCGCTCTTCTAATTTATGAAAGATAAACGGCTTAAAGAGCTCCAACGCCATCTTCTTAGGCAACCCGCACTGATTCAGTCTGAGCTCCGGCCCCACTACAATGACCGATCGCCCAGAATAATCCACACGCTTTCCTAAAAGATTTTGCCTGAAACGGCCTTGTTTACCCTTCAACATGTCACTTAAAGATTTCAATGGTCGTTTATTGGCACCCCGAATGACTCGTCCTCGACGACCATTATCAAACAAAGCATCAACCGCCTCCTGAAGCATCCGCATTTCATTTCTAATAATGACGCCCGGAGCTTTTAATTCAACTAACCGTTTCAGCCGATTATTGCGATTAATGACTCGTCGATACAGATCATTCAGATCGGAAGTCGCGAATCTTCCACCATCCAGAGGCACAAGAGGCCGCAATTCAGGAGGCAACACGGGAATCGCATCCATGATCATCCATTCCGGATTATTCCCGGATGTATGAAACGCCTCAATCACTTTTAATCGTTTCGTTAATTTCTTCCCAACAGCCACCGAAGTAGTGCTGTTAATTTTGTCATGGCGCTCATCCCACAACGCTTCAATATCTACTTTCCGCAATAACTCACGGATCGCTTCGGCTCCGATCCCAACCTTAAAGGAATTGGCACCAAACTCTTCAACACATTCTCGATAGCGTTCTTCCGTCAATAATTCTCGATCCTTGAGGCTGCTATTTCCTGGATCCAACACCACATAGGCCTCAAAATATAAAATCTTTTCCAGTTGTTTGAGACTCATGTCCAATAAAATCCCAATGCGGCTGGGAACACCCTTCAAAAACCAGATATGCGCAACAGGGGCGGCTAACTCGATATGCCCCATTCGCTCGCGGCGGACTTTTGATTGAATCACTTCGACGCCGCACTTATCACAAACAATGCCGCGGTGCTTCATCCTCTTATATTTTCCGCAATTACATTCCCAATCTTTTGTTGGTCCAAAAATTTTCGCGCAAAAAAGTCCGTCTCGTTCTGGCTTAAAGGATCGGTAATTGATGGTTTCCGGCTTTTTAACTTCGCCATACGACCATGAACGAATCTTTTCCGGCGAGGCAATACGAATCCGCATTGCATCAAAGGAGACGGCATCTCTCGGCTTTTCAAAAAGGGAATAGATACTATCCAAGTGCGTTCCTCCAGGTTATAGGGAAAGATGAATAGGTACGATCAACGCGGCCGACTATTCCGCAGACTTAATCAACTCGACATCCAATCCCAAACTCTGCAATTCTTTAACTAAGACATTGAATGACTCAGGCAAGCCTGGCTCCAGGAAATTTTCTCCCTTCACAATGGCTTCATACATTCGAGAACGGCCTGGCACATCATCTGATTTCACCGTCAGAAACTCCTGCAAGGTGGAAGCTGCTCCATAGGCTTGCAAGGCCCACACTTCCATTTCACCCAAGCGCTGTCCACCGAACTGCGCCTTTCCACCTAGCGGCTGCTGCGTGACCAACGAATATGGCCCAATGGAACGGGCATGAATTTTATCATCGACCAAATGATGCAGCTTCAACATATACATGTACCCTACTGTAACCGGACTCTTAAAAGGTTCACCCGTCCGGCCGTCATAGACGACCGATTGGCCAGACTCCGGCAATCCGGCTTTGGCCAACAACTCTTTAATTTCTTTCTCTGAAGCTCCGTCAAACACTGGGGTCTCCACCTTAATGCCCAAAGCATGCGCAGCCCATCCTAAATGGGTTTCCAGAATCTGCCCCACATTCATCCGGGAAGGCACACCCAAAGGATTCAACACGATTTGAACCGGGGTCCCATCCGGGAGATACGGCATGTCCTCTTCAGCCATGATTCGAGAAACCACGCCTTTATTCCCATGGCGACCCGCCATCTTATCACCAACGGCAATCTTCCTTTTAATAGCCAAATAAACCTTGACGAGCTTAATCACGCCAGGCGGCAATTCATCACCTCGTCTGAGCCGCCCCACTTTTTCATCATAGGCCGTTTGCAAAATTTCAATTTGATCTTTGGCTTCCCGCTCAATTTCGTCGAGCTTTTTCTGCTCATCAGCGTCTGCCAGGATCACTCGGCGGGCATCATCATCCGTCAACTTCCGAAGGACATCGGCAGTGATCCGCCCTTTTTTCTTTAAGATAACTTCCCCGCTATCAGGGTCCATTAAATCACGCCCAACAAATTGCCCTAGGAGCAACTTTCGGATTTTCCGATTTCGCTCCTCTTCAATAATCCGAAGCTCTTCCTGATAGTCTCGCTCAACCTTGACACGATCATCCGTCTCAATCGTGCGCGACCGATCGTCCTTATCCACGCCTTTGCGTGAAAAGATTTTCACATCCACAACAATACCTTCAATTCCTGGAGGCACCTGAAGAGAAGTATCCTTCACATCTCCAGCCTTTTCTCCAAAAATCGCACGGAGCAGCTTTTCTTCAGGAGTAAGCTGCGTCTCACCTTTGGGCGTAACCTTCCCAACAAGAATATCACCAGGCTTCACCTCTGCCCCGATCCGAACGATTCCACTCTCATCCAAATTTCGAAGAGCTTCATCTCCTAAATTGGGAATATCCCTCGTAATTTCCTCTTTGCCTAATTTCGTATCACGGGCCTCAACTTCAAATTCTTCGATATGAATAGAGGTGAACGTATCATCTTTCACCATTTTTTCGCTGAGAAGAATGGCGTCTTCATAGTTGTACCCACCCCAGGGCATAAAGGCGACCAACACATTCTTGCCGAGAGCAAGCTCTCCGCGATCCATCGAAGGCCCATCCGCCAATACTTGCCCTTCCTTAACCGGCTGCCCTGCCCGAACGATTGGCGTCTGCGTAATACACGTATTCTGATTGGTCCGCTGGAATTTGACTAAGTCATACGTATCCAGGATCCGTGAATTCTTTTTCTTTTCGTCCTTCTCTTTTCCACTGGCCCGCACCACGATTCTTCGGGCATCAACAGACTCGACGATGCCATCTCGTTGCGCTATAGCTAAATAGCCGGAATCTCTTGCCACAACTGCTTCCATTCCCGTTCCAACCAAGGGAGAATCACTCTTGATCGTCGGAACGGCTTGTCTCTGCATATTGGAACCCATGAGCGCCCGATTGGCGTCATCATGCTCCAAAAACGGAATAAGAGCAGTGGCCACACTCACCACCTGCTTCGGGGAAACATCTAAATAATCCACCTTATCAGGGATCGTGGTCACGAACTCTCCGGCTTCTCTCGCGGTGATTGTTTCTGAAGTCAAAAGGCCCTCTTTACTCATAGCTGAATTGGCTTGAGCAATCACCACCTGATCCCCATCTATCGGCGAAAGAAATTCAACTTCGTCGGAAACACGCCCCTTCTTCACCTTCCGAAACGGCGCTTCAATGAAGCCAAATTCATTGATTCGAGCGTAGGTCGCAAGGGAAGTAATTAACCCGATATTGGGACCTTCCGGCGTTTCAATCGGACAAATTCGACTGTAGTGAGAGGGATGCACATCGCGCACTTCAAAACCAGCCCGTTCACGGGTCAACCCTCCGGGCCCCAAGGCTGAGAGTCGGCGCTTATGCGTGATTTCTGCCAGAGGATTCGTTTGATCCATAAATTGAGACAATTGGCTTCCAGCAAAGAATTCTTTAATCGCCGCCACAATAGGCTTGGCATTGATTAAGTCATGAGGCAAAACGGTTTCCATATCAAGGAGATTCATGCGCTCCTTAATACTTCGCTCCATTCGCGCCAACCCAATTCGAATTTGATTCTCCAACAACTCCCCTACCGAACGAACCCGTCGATTACCTAAATGATCGATATCATCGACATCGCCCTTGCCAGCCTTCAAATCAACTAAACACCGGACCACCTCAACAATATCTTGGGCCGATAACGTTCGTTGCTCCAACGGCAAATCGAGGCTAAAGCGTTTATTCATTTTCAAACGACCGACCGGCGATAAATCGTATCGCTTGGGGTTCAAAAATAGATTTTCAAACAACAGCTTCGCAGACTCGATTGATGGCATTTCACCCGGTCGAAGCCGTTTATAGATTTCAACCCACGCTTCTTCCTTTGAATTGGTACGTTCAGCTTCAAGAGTATCCAGGATAACTGGGCTCGTAGTTGGACTATCTAAATAAATGACCTTGAAACTCTCCATCCGCCCTTCTAGAATCCGCTCTAAAACCGGGGCGGTTAAACGCTGATTCTTCTCTAAGAGCACTTCCTGGCTTTCTGGATCCACTAGTTCGGTTAATACCGCTCGCCCGATTAAATCCTCCGACCTGATAGGAATTTCCTTGATCCCAGCCGAACGCACACGGGCCATGAGGGTTTTATTAATCTTCATGCCCTCTTTGGCTAAGACCTCTCCCGTTCCCTTATCGACCAGATCGACAGGCGCACGCAATCCCGTATGAATAGTCGGATCCAGCTTCCGGAGGAGCTTACCACTACTTACCCGAACTTCCTCGACCGGGTAATACATCTTCAGGAGATCATCCGTACTGAACCCAAACCCTTTCAATAAAATCGTCGCTGGCATTTTCCGGCGACGATCAATGCGCACATACAAAATATCTCGTGCGTCATATTCAAAATCCAACCAGGACCCGCGATACGGAATAATTCTCCCAGAGAACAACACTTTTCCACTTGAATGGGTACGCCCTTTATCATGTCCAAACGAAGGGCCAGGTGAGCGATGTAGCTGACTCACAGCCACCCGCTCTGTGCCATTCACAATAAAGGTCCCCCTGTCAGTCATTAACGGCAATTCACCGACATAGACCTCTTGTTCTCGCACATCGAGTACGCGGTTTTTTACCGCTTTATCCTGTTGATCAAACACGACCAACCGAACACGTAACTTGAGCGGAGCCGCGAACGTCATGCCCTGCTCAATACATTCACGAATGTCGTATTTTGGGGTTCCTAGCGAATAACTGGAAAACTCCAGAATGGCTGAGTTGTTGTAATCCATGATCGGAAACACGCTCTTGAAGGCCGCATGCAACCCTTTTTCATCACGGCGATCCGGCAGGGTTTCCGCCTGCAAGAACTCCTCATAGGAACGACGTTGAACCTCAACCAAGTCAGGAATAACAATATGTGTGCGAATTTTTGAAAAACTATGTCGTTGAACACTGCCCTCAAAGGCTGCTTGTGCCATTCACATCTCCTTATGGATTAACAGCGATCCGAAACCGTAAACGGTTCGAAACTTCCCCAATGCAAGAGACCTACTTCACTTCGACTGTGGCACCCACCTCTTGAAGTTTCTTTTGAATGGCCTCGGCTTCCTCTTTAGAGGCACCTTCCTTGACAGGCTTTGGCGCACCCTCGACCAAGTCCTTGGCTTCCTTTAACCCTAAACCCGTAATTTCACGAACAACCTTAATGGCTTGAATCTTTTTGTCCGCAGGCGCCCCGGTTAAGATGACATCAAATTCCGTCTTCTCTTCCGCAGCCGGCGCTGCCGCCCCTGGAGCCGCCGCCACTACTCCCACCGGAGCTGCTGCTGTCACCCCAAACCGTTCCTCCAAACCCTTCACCAAATCAGATAATTCCAACACACTCAAGCCCTCTATGGCCTTAATGAAATCTTCCTTGGACATTTTTGTTCCTGTAGCACTCATCTCTCCCTCTCCTTTCTGCGTTTTGTTTTCTTGGATAGCGGCTAAGACTGCAACAATACTCCTCACGATCTGACCCAATACCCCCACAAACCCCCGGATGGGGCCCTGGAAAGCCGATAACAACATGGAAAGCAATTCGGACTTCGATGGCAAATCGGCAACCGAAGACAATCGAACCGGATCAAGCGCCTCTCCATCAAGCACCGCCCCCTTGATCTGCAATTGGGCTTCACACTTTTCAGCTTGAATGAAATCCCGAATGACCTTTGTCGGCAAGACAGGATCATCATAGCCAATCACCAATACCGACTGTCCCTTAAACAGGGGTTGCAAAGGAACAAGTGGGGTATCACCAATGGCCCGAACAGCCAAGGTATTCTTCACCACATGCATATGCGCCTGGGCCTGACGAAGCTTTTTCCGCAAATCATTCACCCGATTCACCGGCATGCCCGCACATTCAGACACAATGGCTATTCGCGCACGAGCAAACCGTTCGTGCATAACAGACACGACCTCTGTTTTGTCAGATTTTTTCATACCCAACCCACCTACTCAGATTAAAAGTTCATCCAACTTGCTTTGCAAGACTTACACTATCTAAACGAATGGCAGGCCCCATCGTGCTGGACAACGTCGCACTCTTCACATACTTCCCCTTGCTGGATGACGGCTTCGCCTTCAAAATTGAATCAAACACCGTCCGAACGTTATCAGCAATTTGTTGACTTTGGAATGACACCTTTCCAACTGGAACATGAACATTCCCGGCTTTATCAACTTTGTACTCAACTCGACCTTTTCGAATCTCCTGAACCGCCTTCCCCACTTCAAACGTCACAGTCCCCGTCTTAGGATTAGGCATCAACCCTCGAGGTCCGAGCATTTTCCCCATTTTCCCCACCGCGCCCATCATATCGGGAGTGGCAATCATGGAGTCAAAATCCAACCACCCATCCTGGATTTTTTGTAACAGATCATCACCACCGGCAAAATCAGCCCCGGCATCACGAGCCTCCTGCTCCTTCTCACCCTTCGCAATCACGACAATCCGAATCTTTTTGCCAGTGCCATGCGGTAAAACGGTGGTTCCACGGACCATTTGATCGGCTCGCTTGGGGTCCACCCCCAAAGACAGAGCAACCTCAATCCCTTCGTCAAACTTGGCAAACGCGACTTCTTTCAACAACACACTGGCTTCCTCCAAAGAGTACTCCGGCTTCGACACCTTGGCTAATGCTTCTGAAAATTTTTTCCCCACGGTACTTATCCTCTTTTAAAAGCCCTCAAATGAATTAATCTTGGACCGTAATGCCCATACTCCGAGCCGTGCCGGCAATGACCTGCATGGCGGCAGGAATATCCCCGGCATTCAAATCTTCAACCTTCAACTTGGCAATATCTTCCAATTGGGCACGAGTAATAGATCCGACTTTATTTTTATGCGGAATCCCGGACCCCTTAATCACACCCGCTGCCTTTTTCAGAAGGTCAGACGCCGGCGGCGTCTTCGTGATAAAACTAAAACTCCGGTCCTTGTAAACGGAGATCACCACAGGAATGATGCTTCCCTCCTGCTTTTGCGTCTTCGCATTAAACTGCTTGCAAAACTCCATGATGTTCACACCATGTTGCCCCAGGGACGGACCAACCGGTGGAGCAGGGTTTGCCTTGCCCGCAGGAATTTGCAATTTAATTTGACTGGTTACCTCTTTGGCCATACTTTCACCTACCTTATAATTCTTAAACTCTTACCTATCTTCCAGGAAACACCACGACATAACCGAACGCCACTGCTACGCTCGCTCCACTTGCGAAAAGGCTAACTCCACGGGGGTTGACCGCCCAAAAATACTCACCAAGGCCTTCACCCTCGCGTGGTCCTGGTCCACCTCATCCACTAAGCCGTTAAAACCTAAGAATGGGCCATCCACAATTCGCACATTATCTCCCTTTGAGAAGCTCGCCAGTTCCCTTGGTGCCGAAACTCCAGCCTCCAACTGACTCAACAGGGTCGCGACTTCTTCAGGATCGAGGGGAATGGGCCGAGTCCCGCCTCCCACAAACCCCGTCACCTTCGGAGTTTCTTTAATCATGGCAACCATTTCATCATTGATAGGCCCATTCGCCTCTAACAATACATACCCCGGGAAAAATTTCCTCTTTGAAGCACGGCGCTTCCCCTCCTTAAACTCTACGACGTCTTCTGTGGGAACCAACACTTGCCCGACTGCTTCACCCATACCCAGTTGATTAGCTCGCTCAACTATCCCTGTTCGAACTCGCCCCTCGAATCCAGCATAGGTGTGAATGACATACCAATGACTCGCCATGAATTCCTTTCTTCTCCGTTAGACAATCCTGCTGATTAACCAAACTAGAAATGAATCCACTACGGATAAATACAAAGACATTATCACGCAAAACAACAGGACAACGGTTGTCGAACCGATCGTTTCAGATTTGGTGGGGTATGAAATTTTCTTTAATTCACTACGTACGTCAGACAAAAATTCTGTAATCGACGACCAGACCTTTTTAAACATTCCCTACCCCTTGCATGACGCGTAAACATTCTTCAGATTCCCCCAAAACAGGTCCCGAGAAACCCTTTTGGCAGGGGCACCAGGATTCGAACCCGGACTTTCGGTTTTGGAGACCGACGTGCTAGCCATTGACACTATGCCCCTTCAACCCATGTAACCCCAGGGGAACACCGCCCAAGATTATCACTTGACCTCTTTATGCGCACTATGTTTCCGGCAATGCCGGCAGTACTTCTTCATTTCTAAACGATCGGGATCATTCTTCTTGTTTTTCATGGTTGAATAATTTCGTCGCTTGCAATCCCCACAAGCTAGAGAAATGATGACTCGCATAGCTTCACCTCAATATTTTTATTCCACAATTTCCGTAACCACACCAGCCCCGACCGTCCGGCCCCCTTCCCGCACCGCAAACCGCACCCCTTGCTCCATCGCAATCGGCGCAATCAACTCTCCCGCAAACGACACGTTATCCCCGGGCATCACCATCTCCACCCCTTCATTCAACTGCACAATGCCCGTCACGTCCGTTGTCCGGAAATAAAACTGCGGCCGGTACCCATTAAAGAACGGCGTATGCCGCCCTCCTTCTTCTTTCGTCAACACATATACTTCCGCCTTAAACTTCGTATGCGGCGTGATCGACTTCGGCTTGGCCAACACCATGCCCCGCTCCACATCTTCCTTCTTCGTCCCGCGCAACAAGGCCCCAATGTTATCGCCCGCCTGCCCTTCATCCAACACCTTGCGAAACATCTCCACCCCTGTGACCGTCGTCACTTGCGTGGGCTTTAACCCGACAATCTCAATTTCATCACCCACCTTGACCAACCCACGCTCCACCCGCCCCGTGACGACCGTCCCCCGACCACTAATGGTGAAGACGTCTTCGATCGGCATCAGGAAGGGCTTATCAATGGCCCGGGTTGGCGTAGGAATATAGCTATCGACGGCCTCCAGCAGCTTGACGATCGAGGGCACACCCACCTCGCTTTGATCCCCCTCAATGGCCTTGATGGCCGATCCAATCACCACCGGCACATCATCCCCGGGGAACCCATACTTCGTCAGCAGCTCTCGCACTTCAAGCTCCACTAGCTCCAATAATTCCTTATCTTCGACTTTGTCCGCTTTGTTCAAGAACACGACGATGTACGGCACCCCCACCTGCCGGGCCAACAGGATATGCTCCCGCGTTTGCGGCATCGGCCCATCGGCCGCACTCACCACCAGGATCGCCCCGTCCATCTGCGCCGCCCCGGTGATCATGTTCTTGACGTAATCGGCATGCCCCGGACAGTCCACGTGAGCATAATGGCGATTATTCGTTTCATATTCGACATGCGAGATGGCAATGGTGAGAATCTTGGTGGGATCCCGACGACCCTGGCTTTCGCTGGCCTTGGCCACATCATCGTAGGGCACATACGCGGCCTGACCCAGATCTCCCATAACCTTGGTGAGTGCAGAGGTCAACGTCGTCTTGCCATGGTCCACGTGCCCAATCGTGCCCACATTCAAATGCGGCTTCTTCCGCTCAAATTTCGCCTTCGCCATTACCGCTTCTCCTTCATCAACGCAACAATGAATGCTTCCCGCCAGAAAATTCAATGGGACATATGGAGCCCACGACGCGGATCGAACGCGTGACCTCGTCCTTACCAAGGACGTGCTCTACCAACTGAGCTACATGGGCTCTCGTCATAGCTTTGCAATTCGCGATCATGCCTTCAGCCGCCTACCGGCAAACAAACCCCCACAAACAAAAATGGAGCGGGCGATGGGATTTGAACCCACGACAGCCAGCTTGGAAGGCTGGAACTCTACCACTGAGCTACGCCCGCAGTACCCCAAAAACTCTTTATTCCAAGGCCTTGAAGACACACATTCACTTGTTGAAACTTCCTAGCATTGCCAATATTCACTATTCAATCTACTTGACATGGTGGGCAGGCAAGGGTTCGAACCTTGGAAGCCGATGGCAGCAGATTTACAGTCTGCCCCCGTTGACCACTTGGGTACCTGCCCATTTGACCAAGTAGGGCCGCTTTCTACACAAACCGTCTTTGAATTACATCATGGAAATTAGATGAAGATCTTTGTGAAGTGAGGCTAGGCAAACATCCTCTCCTGATGATCCCCTTCAACAACCACTCAATCGTACAGGTTTGTTCTTAAGTACAGGAGTGGAAAAAATTTACCCTGCCTGTAAACAGAGTATTATAATTTTCTCAGTTGTTTGGGTCAAGATACCATGAATCTTTTATTCCTGTAGGAGGGAGAGGTGCTCGAATTTGACAAATACCCATCATCCAGGAGACATTCCTCTAACGCAAATCGCTATCGATAACGTCAACAAACCACCGACTCTAATCCAAGGTCGCATACCGTTCCTTATGCAGAAAACCTATACCGTTACCTTTCTCGGCTGCCTGGGGATTGCCCTCGGACTTACGTGGGGAGAGATGACGCTACCCCATCAAATCCCACAAGCACAAGCAAGTGCTTTACCGGTAAAGGGGCTCGGCACCATTTCTACCCCAACAGGAACGACGATCTATGTGGAAATCGCCGATTCTCCAGATACCCGGGCGAAGGGCCTAATGTTTCGCCCTTCGATGGCTCCTGACCGCGGGATGCTTTTTCTATTTCCGGAATCGGGCGATCATGCGTTTTGGATGAAAAACACGTTGATATCATTAGATATGTTCTGGCTCGATGAATCAGGAACGATCCTTCACCTGGAGGAGAATGTTCCCATCTGCACACGAAAGGACGACGGCTGCCCACGATACCAGTCCCCTCATAAATCACTCCAAATCCTTGAACTGAATGCCGGCATGGCAAAAAAATTAGGGCTTGCCGTCGGCCATCAGCTCACCATTGACTTGCCGCCGATGAGCTTTCCCTATTAAAAGTTTCCATCATTTCTGGCGGTTGAGGCCCACCCCCTAATACGTTTCGCCGAAAGAACGCCTTCAACTCGTTGAATTTCCTGAAGAATAAGCTCCAAATGAGCCGTATTCTTCACTTCAATCACAAAGTCCAAAACAGCCTTCTGATCTTCTCTCGTCGTAATTTCCGCTTTGGTAATATTCGCCTTGCATTGAGAAATACCTGACGAGACCTTCGCCAACACCCCGGGCCGGTCAAGGGTGAGCACCGAAACATCCACCGAATGCGGCCCTGCCACATTCGCATCCCATTCCACTTCCACCAACCGGTTATGTTCCCATTCCAAAGACTGAAAATTTGGACAATCCGTAGAATGAATCGTCAACCCACGTCCACGAGTAATGTACCCGCGGATAGGTTCCCCCGGAACGGGCTTGCAACATTTTGACAACTGCATAAGAACATTATTGGTCCCCCCAAAGGTGACGGGCCCATCCTTAAAAAACCCGGAGGACTTGACGGGAGGCACCAACCCTTCAGACTTAACCACAGGTGATGAAGAGAGCTCACCCCCGCCCATGATATGCCCCACCACCTGATCTGGAGCCAGGCGCCCGAATCCCACCAATCGGATAAGTTCATCGATAGTCTCACAGCCCTTCACCTTGGCCAGTGACGCGAATGACTCGGAATGCAAAGACAACTCAAAAGCCAGGTGCTGGCGGAGAAACTCTTGCTCCAATAACCGACGCCCTAAATCCAGGGCTCGCTTTTGCTCTTCGACTTTAAACCAATGCTTAATTTTTGTTTTCGCCTTGGAGGTGCGAACAAACTTCAACCACCCGCGATGCGGCACCTGGGCGGGAGAAGTCAAAATTTCTACCATATCGCCACTATGCAATTGATACCGAAGGGGAACCAGCTTGCCGTTCACTTTTGCGCCGACACAATGATCACCAATTTCCGTATGAATCGCATAGGCCAAATCCACCGGCGTCGCTCCCACGGGCACTTCACGCACTTCGCCTTTCGGGGTAAACACAAATACGACATCATGAAACAAATCCAGCTTCACGGAATCCATGAATTGCCGATTATCTGACAGATCCTTGTGCCACTCCACAAACTGTCGAAGCCAGCCAAACACTTTCGCATCGTCACCCCCGGCTTTTCTCGGTTCTTTGTACAGCCAATGCGCCGCCACGCCATACTCATTGATCCGATGCATTTCAGCCGTGCGAATCTGAAACTCCACATATTCCCCCTGCGGCCCGACCACCGTCGTATGCAGGGACTGGTACAAGTTAGAACGAGGCGTCGCAACATAGTCTTTGACCCGGCCGGGAACCGGCGGCCAGAGCGAATGAACGAGACCCAACACGGCATAACAATGCATTTTGGAATCAGTCACAATGCGAATCGCCGTCAGATCATAAATTTCATCGAACGACACCGACCGGCGCTCCATTTTCTGGTAAATGCTAAACAGATGCTTCGGACGCCCATCGATCTGTCCAGGCAAGCCCTCCTCAGCCAGCGCCTGCTGAACAACCTGAATCAGCGACTGAATATAAGCCTGCCGTTCCTCATCTTTTTTAGCCAACCGCAACTTGAGAAAAGCGCAGGCTTCCGGCTGTAAATATTGAAAACATAAATCTTCCAACTCCTGTTTAATCCAACTCATGCCCAACCGGTTGGCTAAGGGCGCATAAATCTCCATCGTCTCTTGGGAGATTTTTTTCCGTTTCTCATCCGACAAGCCTTCTAAAGTCTGCATGTTATGGAGACGATCGGCCAGCTTAATAAACACCACGCGAATATCATCGGCCATGGACAAGACCATTTTCCGAAAATTCTCCGCCTGCTTCTCTTCGTAGGATTTAAATGGGATCTGTCCAATCTTCGTCACGCCATCTACCAAGCGAGCCACATCCGCCCCAAACTCCTTCTCCAATTCCTCTTGGGTCGCCACCGTATCTTCCAGGGTGTCATGAAGGAGCCCCGCCGCAATCGCAGGCACATCCAACTTCATGAAGGTTAATATGCCCGCCACCGCTAACGGATGTTGAACATACGGCTCTCCCGTTTGACGCATTTGCCCTTCATGCGCTTTCACGGAATAGTCGTAGGCTCGTCGAATCAGACGAGTATCCGCTTCGGGATGGTAGGTCACTACCTGCTTCATCAGTTGTTCAATATCGGTCAAATGCACAACGCTCATCCGATCAATCCCTCAGTCAACACAGCCTCAAACTCTTTCAAAAATCATAACAAAAACCTTACCAAATTGCTGGATACTCGTTCAGCATGCCTTTCCAGATGCCAACATCTGTCTTGGTATGGAATTACACCACGACCGTCGACAACCTAGTCTCAAGGGAAACGTAGAGTCAAACAGAAATGCCCCGGCTGAAAGATTGTATGAGACGGACGCCAAACTAACAACGGACCAACCGCTTGAGTTAATCCTGAACCCCGGCGACAGGGTTACACAAGGTTCACACAACGGGGGAACTCAAAGTCAAAGGGGTAGCCAGCAGCCACTCCTTAGAAATCAGAGAAAGTGGAAGGGAAAAAACAAGGAAAATATGGGTGAGGGAAAATTTAGCCGAGGTACCTACCGTAGGGATCAGACCTGATACGTGGAAGAAAACCAGAGAAATTGACCACAGAAGACTTTTCCGACGCTCGTTGGTTAGCCCTTCCATCCTGCGTCAGTCCCTTTTCATTCGGACAGATTGGGGGCCAATGGTTTTGATGCCCTTTCCCGCAAGAAAAAAACTCTGCTGACGGAGTTACCCCAGCATTAGAAAAACCAACTAAAGATCCCGCTGATTCAACACAGAAGACGAATCCACAGAATTCAACGATTTTTCAGGAAAAACCAAAATGGATCCTGAGACTGAACCAAGCGAGATAACAACAGAATTGAGGTCAATCAACCAAGAATGTCTCTCGATGACACAAGTCGAGAATGACGAAAGGGGAGAGCGGAAGGATGTGAGGAAACAGGGATGGGCGCACAGACAACGAGAACGGGTGGCACAGAAAAAGGCTCGTGACTACTCTCCACCTTTTTGCACATAGTTTTTCACAAATTCGGCGGCATTTTCTTCGAGGACTTTATCAATCTCATCAACCAGGTCGTCCATTTCTTCCTTTAACCGTTCCCCGGTTTCCGCCACTTTGGGATTGGCTCGGATGTCTTCAGACTCTTGAGGCGCATTGGGCTTTTTGGACTCGTGCGTACGATCTTTCTTGTCCATCATCCACCTCCATTTTTCGTTTTAAGAACACCTGATTTGAGCCTACTCCAGGGTTTCTAATAGCGTCAAGATTTCACCCGTGTGGGCCCGCCCATCATCAATTGCCTCACTTTCTGGCAATGTGATACATTGCCCCGTTTGGGCGATTAGCTCAGTGGGAGAGCGCTGCCTTCACACGGCAGAGGCCACTGGTTCGATCCCAGTATCGCCCACCATATGACGTTGCTTTCCTCCTTTCATCATTTGTTCTTCACTCGGTCACAGCCGATAGTGCATTCGCGATGATCGCGACCCCTATACCCTCATCCCACCACTCACAGACTTTCAAGCTCCTCGGTAAGAGCTTGGCTAGTCTGTTGTGTGCCTGCGTCTTATCCCACTGCGCAAGTACTCCTCCGCCCTCATCTTTACCGCCTTCCGCCAGTGACCTGAACTTGTTGGGCCAAGCCCACCTTTGCCAGACGCAATCGGACGCCCAAAGAAGTTGGTTAAAGCCGGGAAGCCACTCCCTCGCCTGGGGCAAAGGCATTGAATATTTTCAAGAAATTTCCTCACCCACGAAACAGGGACAATGGATGGTCTTCAACCAGGATGAAACACTCGTGGGTGCGGTCACTGTTTTCCCCGATGGGGTGTCCTTGGGTGATTACCCCACCTTGCGTAAAACCTTGGCACAATTGTCTCCAGCACGAGAATTTTATCTCACTTCTTCTCAGCTCTTAGAAGGACAAGTCCCCGATTCCGCCACCCTATACCGCACTGGGGAAGTTAAAACCACCCATCAATATTATATTCGGCATCGCAAGGGAGAAGACGACAAATTGATTATGGCCGTCTTTGTCCTTGATCCCTATGAACGGCTGTTGGATGGGAGCCACCCCAGATTTCTTTCCTATTTGGAAGGATCTCCCCCTCAAGCAACGCTGACCACCACGCCAGAATCCACCCACAAAGACTTTCTCGGGTTGCAACAATTTGCGAGAGGCGAGATTGCCTTATTTGCTTCTTGCGGAACTGCCCATCCCGATATTGCCCAGGATGCGTATCAGCACGCCATTGATTATGGACTTTCCGAAACGAAGCAATTAGCCGAAGCGCACCATCGGCTTGGGTTGGCTCTCACCCATCTCGGGAAATTTCCTGAAGCTGAAACCTCCATGAAAGCGGCCTTGGCGATCCTGCCCCATGCCGCGAATATTCTGAACAGTTATGGAACGGTCCTGGTGAAACGGGAGAACCTCACCGGAGGCATCCAGGCGTATGAGCGAGCCTTAGCGCTGCAACCGGCGTATGCTCAAGCTCGATTCAATTTAGCCAAAGTCTTTGAATCGATTAATCCCAAACGTGCCATTCAGGAATACGAAACTTTCATCGTGTTAGCCGAGGATAATCCCGACGAAACGGCAAGAGTCGCGATGGCGAAAGCCAAAATTAAATCGTTAGACCATCAATGACGCCGATGAAGAATAAAATTTCGGAATCGAAACCAGCCGAATGTGAATGGGCATGAAATATTACGGGGTACGTCGCGGCCGGACCACTGGGGTGTTTGACAGTTGGGACGCCTGTCGGAAACAGGTCTACAAATTCCCTGACGCTGAATATAAATCGTTTCCCACACGGGAAGAAGCCTTGGCCTTTGCCTCGGGTTCAACCTCCGCCCGAACAACCCCCACATCCAATCCCGGGGGGGGATCCCCTCCAGCCACGGAAATTTGGGTGGACGGATCCTGCTTCCCTCAAAAAGATGGTTCCCTCCGCATTGGTTGGGGCATGCTCATCAAACAGGCCGGCCAAGAAGTCTTCCGTGACAAAGGCCACGATATTCCTCCAGAAGCTATGGTCCATCGAAATGTCGCCGGCGAAATTTTGGGGATCCTGAAATCCCTCGAATGGTGCCAAACGCATGGGGTGACAGAGGTCACGCTTTACATCGATTATCAAGGGTTGGAAAGCTGGGCGACAGGGGCTTGGCGGGCGAAGTTACCTTTCACTCAACTCTATGCGCAAACCGTGAAGACATCAGGTATCAACATTCGTTGGGTCAAAATTAAAGCCCATTCCGGAGATCCCGAAAACGATATTGTTGATCAATTAGCCAAAGAAGGTGCGATGCGTTCGAACAAGGACTGAGACAAGATTTCATTCGGTGAGGCAAAAAAGCGGTATTGAACAACGGACCTCTCGTTTTATAATTTTCCCTCCCCTTTTAGATAACTTCGGAACCGTCCCATCAATTCTTCCCCCAGGACTCCTACATCCGGCTTGGTTTTCATGTAGTCCCGGATTTCTTCCAAACGATGTTCGGCCTGCTCATTGCCTTTTAAACGTTTGACCTTACCAAGGGCATCATCAAAGGCATCAAAGGTCAGCTCTTTATACCCAAACGCCCGAATTCGTTTGACCGCTTTCATCATGGCTTCATTCCGAAAAACCGTCAAATGTTCTGAATCTATTTCCATCAAACCGAGTTTCCGCGCCCGGCGCTCGGCAGCCTTTCGAATCCCGCTTCGAACAAAATCCGGAGAGGTCTGTAGACGCTTCCAGGCGTCATCAGCCCAGGCCACCTGTGATTGTGGCGCTTCCCACAACCGGAGCAAGGTTTCCGCATCGAGACGAGTAATCCCCTGCTCTCGCGCCAGATCCTCGGCATCATGTTTCAACATATCGGCCACAAATTCCTTGGCCATGGGCGGCGAATGTTCGATTTTTTTCTGCAAGAGAGCCAGGGCTTCTTCGGTCCATTCCAACGGAAGCCCGGCGGGTTCTTGTAAGTCCCCTAACGCTTCCACCTTTTCGAATAATTCCACATTGACTTCCATATGACCCCGTTCTTTTGCCACATCTTCGGCAATATTAGCGATCATACTTCGCATAAATTCTGGAATGGATTCGAGCCGTTTTTTCGCTTCGGCCGTCCAGGGCAGCTTGCCGGCCGCCATGGCATCGGCAGCCTGTGACATTCCGGCTTCCCCACCCATTTGCCCCATCATTTGGTTTTTGAATTGATCGAGAATGTCGACTGTAATCTCTGCGTAGCCCAATTCCTTGGCTTTTTTCTCTGCCAGACGACGAACCATTCCCCTCAAAAACATGGGCGCGCGTTCCAGGCGAGAAAGCGCCTCTTCTGTCCAGAGAATGTCTGCTACGGTGGGGGAGGGTTCAGAGGTCGACATAATTCACGACGCAACTTTTTCTTCAGGGTTGAGTAACTCTTTAATTTCTTTTCCCGCTTTAAAAAAGGGCATCCGTTTTTCAGGGACGGAAACCGATTCCCCTGTTTTAGGATTTCTGCCCTCTTTGGTTTGTCGATGACGGAGCCGGAAACTTCCAAAGCCTCGAATCTCAGTCTTTTCGCCACGCTTGAGAGAATCCCGGATTGAATCAAAAATGGTGTTCACCACCAATTCGGCCTGTCGTCGACTTAATTGGGGAGCCTTTTCCGCCAACTTCTCGATGAGATCCGCTTTTGTCATCCACTCCTCCTTGTTTGACTATGCCACCCAGAGATAGAGCAATGGGGCCGAAAACCGTGAAGGCGCCAGGCTACGGATTCGACCGAGAAATGTACTTTCTAAAAATTCCTGGAAGGAAAACGGTTTTTGGGTCTCGACAATTCGAGGAGTCCCTTCAATGCCACCTAATTCTCCGGCTAACTTAATAGCATCATGCAAATCGCCAATTTCATCGATTAACAACACGGATTTCGCTTGTCGACCGGTAAAGACCCGACCATCGGCAAGCAGTTCGACTTCCGCTGAGTCCATGGACCGCCCATCGGCAACGGCTTCAACAAACTGGCTCAGCGTATCATGCATCACCCCTTCCAACAATTGGCGTTCCTCTTCGCCCATAGGACGAAACGGCGATCCGAGATCCTTAAATTTTCCCGTTTTGACCACCACACTCTTCACGCCGATTTTCTCTAGCAATTCCTCGAAATTCGCCATCTGCATAATCACGCCAATACTACCTGTTAACGTTCCGGGATTGGCCAGAATCCGGTCGGTGCCGACAGCAATATAATACCCGCCAGATGCGGCAACGGTTCCCATGGAGGCGACCACCGTTTTATTATGTTCTTTTCTAACCCGCCGGACGGCATTGTAGATTTCTTGAGACGGCGCCACCCCTCCGCCAGGACTATCGATCCTCACCACAATGGCTTTGACCAATGGATCTTCGGCAAACGCCTGCAGCTCTTCTACCGCCTGAGAAGAATCCATGATCGGACCTTCGACGCGGACAATCGCCACCCCGTCTTTGCCGGCGACTAAGAGTTCCGGCATGACCGCCTTGCCGATCATAAACATGACCAACCCGGCCATGAGCATCCAGAATACACGCTTCCATCGAGGATACCCGTCATTCATCAGATCGTGTACCTTCCTGGACGTTATCCCTCATCAGCTTAGCTATTGGATTCAGGGCTGCCACCTTGGTCTGAAGATTGAGCCATACGCCCCAAGCTCTGATCAACCGATCCTTGGCTGCTATTAAATTGCTCGACTTCGTTTTGTTCTACGTCTTTTAAATGCTCCCATAAACTGAGCGCAATTTTTCGTTCTTCGCAATCCACCTTCACAATCTTCGCCACCACTTCTTGTCCAATGGCAAATTTCTCTTCCAGGCCCTCTTGCATGTCCGGCCCGATTTCACTGACATGGATGAGGCCCTCCACGCCCCCTTCTAACTCCACAAACACACCAAAATCTGCAACCTTAGAAACCTGGCCAGTGGCATTTTCCCCGACATGATAACGTTGCGGAATATCACTCACCCATGGATCGGCAATCAGTTGCTTATATCCTAGAGACAACCGCTCTTTGTCCTTATCGATTTTGAGTATCACAGCATTGACGGACTGCCCTTTCTTAAACAATTCCGACGGATGCTTAATATGCTTGATCCAGGACATATCCGATATATGGATTAAACCATCCACACCTTCGTCCAATCCGACAAAGGCTCCAAAGTCGGTTACACTTTTGACTTTTCCTTCAATCTGAGTTCCTTCGGGATATTTCTGTTCAATAATGTCCCACGGATTCGGTGCCGTTTGTTTCATGCCCAAAGAAATTTTTCGGCTATTCTGGTCAACATGAAGGACCTGCGCTTCAATTTGGTCTCCAACAGAAACCACTTTTGAAGGATGCCTCACCTCATGTGTCCAGGACATTTCGGAAACATGCACCAACCCTTCGACTCCCGGTTCAAGCTCCACAAATGCTCCATAATCGGTCAAGCTGACCACCTTCCCTTGGACTCGACTTCGTTCGGGATATTTCTCTTCGACCTTTGTCCACGGATCGGCAGATTTTTGTTTGACACCCAAAGATATCCGCCCGGAGTCCCGATCATACTTCAACACTAACACTTCGACCCGATCGCCAATGGAAAAAATATCCGAAGGATGCCCGACCCGGCCCCATGAAATATCGGTAATGTGCAAGAGGCCATCGATCCCGCCCAAATCTAAAAAGGCCCCGTAGTCCGTGATATTCTTGACGGTTCCCTCAATGAGTTGTCCTTCCGATAAGGTCGACAAGGTAGACTGCCGCCGTTTATCTCGGGTTTCCTCAAGAAGGGCTCGACGGGAGACGACCACATTTCCCCGCCGGTGATTTATTTTAATGATTTTAAAATTGTAGGTTTTACCAACAAGGCCATCTAAGTCTCGCACAGGAGTCAAATCGATTTGCGAACCCGGTAAAAAGGCCTTCACGCCAATATCGACAATCATGCCGCCTTTAATACGAGAAATAACTTTACCTTGTACCTGCCGTTCCTCATTATGGGCGACTTCTAAGTCCTCCCAGACTTTCATTTTGTCGGCTTTCTCTTTGGAAAGCATCAAATTTCCGTCAGAATCCTCACATTGCTCAATATAGACCTGAACAGGATCGTTGACAGCTAAGGTGGCCAATTCTTCTTGCGAAAATTGATCGACCGGGATCATCCCTTCTGACTTATACCCGATATCCACCATCACTCGATCACGTTGGATATCGATGACCCGACCTTCGGTGATGGTCCCCTCTTCAATATTTTTAAACGTTTCGTCATACAACGCCGCAAGCGTTTCTCGATCCATTTTTTCAGGTTGTGTAGAAAGCGTATTCATCCGACTTGATACCTCCAACGATACAGACACGGGTTAAATGGTAAATAATAGGAACAACGGTTACTCGTATTTCTCCTTGGTTTCTTACGCATCGTGGCGAAAAGCAGAGATGCCTCCAACTTGGGCAATATGCTCCATGACTGATTGCCCAATCATTTCATAATGCTGCTTTTTATTGGCGGCGTCACTCTTTGGGAAACAAATTGATTCTCCAAAGAAAACAGACACCGGAAATAGCCTGGGCCACTTCGCCCCCATGGGCAGAACCTTAAAGGTACCAGAAATATAAGCAGGAATCACCTGGCATTGTGATTCTTCAACCAAATATCCGATTCCCGGTCGCCCCGGTTGCAATTTCCCATCCTCGGTTCGTGTTCCCTCAGGGAAAATCACTACGGGTGTCCCTGCCTTTAGGTGGTCTAACGCGACGCCAAAGGCCTTACGATCCAATCGATTCGTCTTCAACGGAATCCATCCCAGCCGTTGGAGGATCCAGCTCAATAATCGATTGGGGAATAAATTGGCCCGTCCTAAAAACACCACCCGCCGCCGAATGGCACACCCTAATAGGGGAATATCAAAAAAACTGGCATGATTCGCGGCAACAATGACCCCGCCAGTTTTCGGGAAGAAATGTTCTCCTTCAGTCCTGAAACGAAGAAGCAAGCCGCCCAGCATTCTGAAGAAAATCCAGAGCCCCCAATAAATCAACCCACTCACAAACGTTCCGCAATCAAACCCATCATGTGACCGACAACTTCCTCAACAGATTGCGTTGAGGTTTCAACCATGATGGCTTCTGGCGAAGGACGCAACGGATCAGTGGCTCGATTCCGGTCTCTGTCATCCCTCAACACCATCTCGTCTCGTACAACATCCACATGAACCGGTTTCCCTTTTTCCGCTAATTCTTGTTGGCGCCGACGAGCCCGCACATTCACGTCGGCTTCCAAAAAGAACTTGAAATCCGCATGTGGAAAAACCCTGGTGCCCATATCACGCCCTTCAGCCACCACCCCTCCGGCTTTGCCAACCTCTTGTTGCACTGGGAGCAACCATTCTCGCACCATCGGCAAGACGGCAATGGTCGAAGCCAATTGACTCACGGACGGGGTCCGGAGATCGTGCTGGGCCACGGGCAGCCCATCCATTGTGAAGGCAAACCCTTGGGTGTCTGCTTTCAGTTCTAGGCTCGTTTGTGACAGAAGGGCTTCTATGTCAGCAAGATTGTGGGGGTCAACGCCCTCTTGCTGCACTTTCCAGGCAAGCGCCCGATAGAGCGCTCCAGTATCAAGGTATCCATAGTGGAGACGATCCGCTAAGCATTTCGAAACCGTGCTTTTCCCGACACCGGCCGGGCCATCGATAGCAATGACGAGTCGACGAGTTGGAACCGTCTTCTGTTCCGTATCACTCAAAATTTCAGCCCTATTATAAACGTCACTTTGAATTTGTCAATAAATCCAATAGTTTACTATGAAATCCTGGGAAAGAGGTCTCGACACAATCCACATCGTTAATCACTATAGGCTCCCGTGCCACCAATGCTGCGATGGCCAAGGACATGACGACCCGGTGATCCCCGTAACTCTCGCACCTGGCCCCTCGCAAACTGCAACCTCCCTGGATGACCAAACCATCTGGCTGCTCTTCCAGTTTCACACCAATCCTGGCAAGTTCTACGGCCATAGCATGAATACGATCTGTTTCTTTTACCCGCAATTCCTGAGCACCTGTTATTCGTGTTTCCCCATCAGCCAAAGCCGCGGCGACACATAAAACCGGCAATTCGTCAATGGTCTTCGGAATTAATTCAGGTCCGATGGTGGTCCCTGAAAGTTGAGTGGCTCGAACACGGAGATCCCCGACCGGCTCACCAGACTCTTCACGGGTGTTAAGGATTGCGATATCGGCTCCCATGGCGAGCAATACATCCAGCACGCCCGTCCGTTCGGGATTTAACCCAAGACCGGTCAACAAGACTTCCGAATCCGGGACAATCGAAGCGGCCACCAGAAAAAAGGCGGCGGCCGATATATCTCCGGGCACTGAGATACCTCTTCCTTGGAACGAATGTTGGCCTTGTACATGAACCGTGCAACCCTCAACCTGCAAGGGCACATCAAAATATTGCAACATCCGCTCGGAATGATCACGCGATTTCATGGGTTCTTTGATTGTCGTGGTCCCCTCAGCAAACAGTCCGGCAAGGAGAACGCAGGATTTAATCTGAGCACTCGCCACAGGAGACTCATACTGAATTGATTGGAGAACGCCCCCTTGAATCGCTAATGGTGCCAAATCTCCCCCTCGCCGACCAGAAATGGAGGCACCCATCTGTTGCAAAGGCTTCACCACCCGACCCATGGGTCGACTTCTTAAAGAAGCATCACCCGTCACCACAGAAAAGAATTTTTGACCGGCCAACACACCGGCTAATAAACGAAGTCCCGTACCGGAGTTTCCACAATCCAACACATTGGCAGGTTCGGTTAATCCCCACAGACCTTTGCCGATCACATTCAACCCGTCTGAAATGTCCTGAACCTCAATCCCCAAAGCCCGAATCACGCCAAGGGTGTTTAAACAATCTTCTCCCCTTGAATATCCGGTGATTCGAGTTTCTCCTTGAGCCAAGGCTCCCAGGATTAGCGCCCGGTGGGTGATGGATTTATCTCCCGGAACAGCCATGGTTCCGCGAAGCGGACCTGTGGCCGGCGCAATCGATAGCTGACTCATGGCAACTTCTCCCGTAGAACCTTCGCGTGTTCGATCGAGTTCGCCAGGCCAGTCCCATCCTGATCCTGCAACAGTTGCTTAAAGACCTGAAGCTGCACCATGTATTGATCAACCATCTTCAATAAATTCTCTCGATTGGCTAAACAAATATCCCGCCACATCTCGGGAGAACTTGCCGCAATGCGCGTGGTATCCCTCAGGCCTCCGCCTGAAAAGTCTAATAACTGTAACGATTCCGGCGTGAGATCTTGTAAATCCTGCAAGGCATGCATCAGTGAAAACGCCGCGATATGGGGAAGATGGCTCACGGCCCCCAAGACCCAATCATGAATCATGGGATCCATAGATATCACTTCAGACCCAACTTTTTCCCACAACGCACGTACTTTCGACAAGGCTTCCTGATTGGTCAGCGGAGTTGGCGTCAGAATACAGCGCGCACCAGAAAAAAGTTTTGAGGTGGAATGTGCCACGCCCGATTTTTCTTTACCCGCTATCGGATGCGCACCCACAAAACTCACGTGAGTCGGAAGGCCCGCCTCCACATCAAACACTAACTGCCCTTTCACGCTGCCCACATCACTGACAATGGCACCGGCAGGGACATGCTGCCCCCACTCCTGCACATGAGACACATATGTATCAACCGGCGTGGCTAGCAGAATGAATTCGGAGTCTCGAACAGCCTCCTGCGGATCAGAAACATAACGGTCAATCGCCCCAAGCTCTACCGCCAACTCAAGATTGGCCACCCGACGACCGACGCCTACGACAGTTTTGGCTAGCTTGTGTTCTTTTAAGAAAAGTCCGAGCGAGCCTCCCAACAGGCCCACACCAATGATCGTGACCTGCTGAAAGAAGTATTCTGAAGAGGAATTCGCCATGGGGAAAAGACAAAAAAGTAGAAACTCGGTGGGAGGATTATTAGAGTTCACGCCCAACAGCGTGGGCGACCTTTTTCAAATCATTCATCAAGGTGTGGAATCGAGCCGGCTTCAGCGATTCTTCGCCGTCGCACAAGGCGCATTCAGGATTCGAATGCACTTCGATCAATAAGCCATCAGCCCCAGCGGCGATCGCCGCTTTGGCCATGGGGGCGACCAGATTCCACTTTCCTGTGGCATGACTCGGATCGACAATAACAGGCAAATGCGACATCTCCTTTAACGTCGGCACCGCTGCAAGATCCAACGTATTGCGGTATTGCGGCTCAAAGGTCCGAATCCCCCGCTCACATAACATCACATTACGATTGCCACGAGACATGATATATTCCGCTGACAACAGAAACTCTTTGATCGTCGCCGACAATCCCCGCTTTAATAACACCGGTTTATCGTAGGCACCCACTTCTTTCAGCAATTCAAAGTTTTGCATATTGCGGGCACCAATCTGAATGATATCCGCATGCTCTAAAAAATACCCGAGATCGCGTGCATCAAGTATTTCACTCACCACCGGCAGCCCGGTTTGTTTTCGCGCCTCAGCCAGGAAGTTCAAGCCTTCCTGCCCCAAGCCTTGAAAAGAATAGGGAGAAGACCGCGGTTTATAGGCGCCACCTCGAAGAATCGTCGCTCCAGCCTTGGCCACATCCTTGGCAATACCGACAGTTATTTCTAATTTCTCCACGGCACACGGACCGGCCATAACGGCAATTCTTTTGCCGCCGATTTGAACACCGGCCACGTCAATCACAGAGTCATGCGGTTGAAACTCTCGACTCACGAGCTTCCAGGGAGCCAAAATAGGCGTGACACTTTCCACTCCCGGGAACACCATTAATGGCTGTCCTTGCAAAACCCGTTCATCGCCAATCACTCCAAGGACGGTTCGTTCCTCGCCTTTGGTAATTTGCGATTTCAACCCAAGCGAACGAAGACGATCCACCAAATGTTCGATATCCTGTTCCGTCGCTTCCGGTTTCAACACAATAATCATGGGTTTCTCAACTCAGGAAGATTTGGACAAGGTGGGCAGGACATGCTTCACCGCCTCTAAAAACCGCCGGTTTTCGGTGGGCTGACCAATTGTCACACGAATCATCGACCCGCGAATATGCCGTACGATGACGCCCTCACGGAGGAGTGCGTCATACACGGCCGCCCCATCCAAGCCCACATCACAATAGATAAAGTTGGCCTGTGACGGGATTGGCTTAAATCCTAAAGTGATCAAGCCTTCTTCTAAAAACGCCATCTCGGCTTCGTTCATCGCACGACTTTTGGCGACATGTTCCTCATCTAACAGCGCGGCCTGGGCCGCTTCCTGTGCCATACTGTTCACATTAAAAGGGGGGCGAACGCGATTCACATACCCGGCAATCTCAGACGTCGTGATTCCATACCCCACGCGCAAACCCGCCAGACCATAAATTTTGGAAAACGTGCGCAGCACCACAACCGGTCGTCCATCTCGAACATAGCGCAAGCAATCCGGGAATTCCGGATCCCGTACGTATTCGTAATACGCCTCATCGAAAACTACCACCACGTGCTCAGGAATAGCGGCTAGGACCGCATCAATCTCCGCAGCAGACACCATCGTTCCCGTTGGATTATTCGGATTGCAAATAAAGAACAGTCGCGTCCGATCCGTGATGGCATCCACCATGGCTGACAAATCATGCGTCCAATTCTTTAACGGCACTTCAACCGGCACACCATGCCCGCCTAATACCGACAAGCGATACATGACAAAGGTCAGATCCGCCATCACCGCTTCATCGCCAGGGGCTAAGAAGGTTTTAATCAGCAAACTAATCACTTCATCAGAACCATTGCCTACCAGCACTTGCTCATTCGACATTTCCCATTTACGGGCCAGGGCTTGCCGCAAGCCATAGGCTCCGCCATCGGGATACCGATGGAGGGTGGCAGCAGCCTGCTCCAGAACCTGTTGTGCCTTGGGCGACGGTCCCCATGGATTTTCATTCGAGGCCAGTTTAATAGCTTCCCGAATCCCAAGCTCCCGCTCCAATTCAGAAAGCGGTTTGCCCGGGGAATAGGGCTTCAACCCCGCTATGGTCGGATGAATATGCAACGCCATGTCAAGAAATCCATACGTGGTCTGATAATTATGTGAACGGAGATTAGTGATGAATGGGATACGAGCCCAGTACTTTCAAAAACAAGCAACGCGACCGTACTTCATCAAGGGCTTTCTTGACACGATCATCATCTTGGTGCCCTTCCAAATCCATAAAAAACAAATATTCCCAGACTTTGCGGCGAGTAGGACGCGATTCAATTTTCGTCAAACTAATGCCATAGGAGGAAAATGGGCGGATCAAATCATACAAGGCGCCCACTCGATCTTTGGCTGAAACGATAAATGATGTTTTATCTCGACCGGTGCGCTCCGCACCCCGCAGAGACAGAATTAAAAATCTGGTGAAATTATTAATGTTATCTTCAATGCGAGATCGCAAAATATTCAAACCGTATAGTTGCGACGCCAACTCTGAGGCAATAGCCCCAACCGTAGGATCGTCCACGCACCGTTCAGCCGCACGCGCCGTACTTGGCTCTTCGACGATCGAGACCCCGGGCAAGTGGGTTTCCAACCAATTCCGGCATTGCGCAATGGCATGGGGATGCGAACAGACGGTTTTAATCTCTTCGATCTTTTGGGCTTTGGATAAAAAGTGATGGGAAATTTCCAACATGACTTCCCCATATATCAACAAGGGCGAATCGACGAACAAATCTAAGGTATGATTGACCACACCCTCGGTCGAGTTTTCAATGGGCACCACCCCAAACCTCATGCGTCCGCGTTCGACCTCATCAAACACCTCTTTAATACTGTTGACGGGGATATACTCAGCTGATTCACCAAACTTCCGCATAGCCGCCAGGTGGGTAAAGGTGGCGGGAGGACCTAAATAGGCGATCGTTTGGGTACCCTCCAAGGAGAGGGACGCCGACATGATTTCACGATAGACGGGTCGAAGGGCTTCACTTGGAAAGGGGCCAGGATTATTGGCCATCAACCGTTCGACAATAGCCACTTCCCGCCCTTGAGTATGGAGATGAGCTGAAGCGTCCTGTTGTTTTTTCAGATGCCCGATTTTGAGAACGTATTGCGAGCGCTCATTCAGGAGCTTGAGAATTTCATCATCAATCCGATCGATGCCTTCCCGGCAGCCTTGAATATTATCAGGAACGTCCATGAATCCGTGTTTCCTCTTATATAGCAGGGGGTTTAGCCCCGAGCATACTAGGAATGCTCTGCTGTGGCAAGCCAAATGGCCTGCATCATAAGGGACATTTCCATCTTCGCGACACTCCATCTTTCCGGGCAACCCCTTCCACATTAAACGATACTCGCTTTCAATTAGATCGCAGCACTTTTCCAGATATGGTGTTCCTTCTGTAATGTCTACGCCAAAAAATGACCGGCGTTGTTCTTGACTTAAAACGGACTCTCCCCCATATTTTATCTAGTGCCTTCAATGTAGTTCTGCTTGCCCCCCTCTTTCCAACGAATTCTTATGACACCTCCTTGTACCACTATGGCTAAAACTTTGCTGCTCCTCGCCGGAACCTTCATATTCGGCTCCCTGTTTTCCATCCCACATGCCCACGCCATTCCCGCTTTTGCCAGAAAATATGACGTGAACTGCACGGTCTGTCATACGCGCGCGCCTCGACTAAATCGAACAGGCGAACGGTTTTTAGAAAATGGCTACCAACTGCCAGGCACTGAAGACGGCGGAACCACCAAAAAGTTTCGATTGGGCGACCTGACCTTAGATGATGTCACGAATTATCTGGGTTTCCGTCTACGGGGGAATGCCCTACGAACGGTGAACTATGCGCGCCATGCCTCGGGCTCCAACATTGATGGCAATCCCGAAGACCGGACGGAATTCGGTTTTCCAGAAGTGTTCAGTCTGTTCGCTTCCGGCACCGTCACCAACAATGTGGGATTTTTTGCCGAAGTCGAATCCAATTTAGAAGAAGATGAAACCGGGGTTGAACGCGCCTTCCTGACTTTCAACAATATCGGACAACATGATTGGGCACATCTCCGGGTAGGAAAACTCGACCCTTCCGCCTATTCCTCATATGCCACACTGCGACAACAGTTTGAGCTCGTGGGAGACAATTCCGTGGACAACGGATCCTTTATGCTTCCGACCATCAACCGAATTGGGCTCACCCCGGCAGCCTTTGCGAGTAAATTTCATGGATTGTTCGATCGAAGTGGCAACACCATCCTACCGACCGCCCCGTCTCTGTTTCATGCTGTTGCGGAAATGGGGCTCGACATTCATGGGCGGCCCTTTGGGAATTGGTTTTTATACCAAGTCGGCATTCTCAACGGAGCTAATGAACCCTTCGGCGACTCCAACAATCCCAAAGATTGGTATGTCATGACCCGCTTCGATTTGGCCCAAAGCGACTATTTGTCGGCGAATTTTTCCAGCTTTGCGTACTTCGGCAGCAATAACGCCAAAATCTCCACAATGGCCGATGTGAATTGGAGCCGATACGGATTCGCCTCTAACGTCCGGTATTATATGGTGGATTTCTATGCGGCCTTTGTGGTCGATCATGTCACCAATCTTCCCAACTCATTCAAAGATACGTTTGATGAGACGGCCACCGGGTTGACCGTGGAAGCCAATGTACTCGCCACCGATCGCCTCTTGTTGGGGGTCCGCTTTGATCATCTGGATGCCGGCGGTGTCCGTACCCAACGAACCAGCAATTCCCTTCTGGCCCTCATCGCGAAATTTTATGTGCGATCGAATATTGCGCTTTTCCTCCGGGACGATATCAACCTCAGGCCGGCACATGGAGGACGAACTCCTGAAAGGAATTTCCGGAATGCTTTTTTCGTGGGCGCCGATGTGGCGCTTTAGACAACTTCTTCCGCTCAAGCATGTGATGCTGTGTGGAGGGGTGCTGGCGTATCTAGCTTGCAGCCTCCCTGTCTGGGCTCTAGAGGCCGCTCCACCCAATCAAGACGAGCCGGCTGTACGAGGGAAAGCACTATACAAACAAGCCTGTCTCCTCTGCCATGGAAAAACAGGAAAAGGAAATGGGCCGGACGCATTTTATTTTGGCGCCTACTCGGCACCACGTCCCCGGGATTTCACGGGAGTTGAATTTAAATTCCGGTCCACCGCTTCAGGAGAGCTTCCAACAGATGCCGATCTTTTTCAAACCATCACCAACGGCATCCCCGGGTTCATGCCCGCCTTTCGAGGGCTTTCCGAAACCGATCGATGGGATATTGTGCGATATCTACGAAGCTTTTCCACCCTGTATCAGGAAACAGTCAGCACCCCAATCGTGCTTCCACCAGGTCCACTCCCCGCCACACCTGAAAGTGTCACCCGTGGCCAAGAAGTCTATAGGGTACTCGATTGCGCCGAATGCCACGGCCCCCAAGCCGCCCGGTTGGGTGGCTTGGTAGCTCAGGGAGAATTACGGGATCGCCGAGATTTACCGATCCTCCCTCCCGATCTTAGCCAACCCTCTTCTTTCAAGAATGGTCATCGGCCACAGGATATTGCCAAAAGTATTCTGACCGGATTGGATGGCACCCCTATGGCATCATTTCGTGAAACCCTCTCTACCCAACCCGAGGATATCTGGCATCTGGTAAACTATCTCTTATCGCTCTCCCGATCACCATAATGATCGCGAGGGATATAAGCCCTTACATGACTTCCCGGGTACCATCCTAAAACTCCAGCCTTTGATTTTTGTCGAAACCAACCGATGAAAAAGTAATGATTCGGCCCACATATCCATGATTCACATCATCCGGCAAACATCACCACAATCATGATGCCCCCTTCCCGTTATCATCACGGCAGCATCATTCTGCTCACGAGCCTGATGCTCATCTTGGTGAACATGGGTACGAATGCTCAAGCAGAAACATCTCCAGGCGCCACTCTGCAAGGAAGAATCTTGTATCGCGGGACAATCCCACCGGGAAAAACTCAAGTAATCGAGCAGGATACGGAAACATGCGGAACCGCCAACAACATATTTCCGGTTGTCGTCAGTCAAGATGGAGGCCTAGTCCACGCGGTGGTGAGCGTAGAGGGGTTGAGTGCCCCTTCCACTAGCTCCAATGAGGATCTCCTGATCATCCGAAATGAACACTGCCGATTTCAGCCCCATATTGCCGTGGGCTCAGTAAAGCAACACCTGGAAGTGCAAAACGATGACCCCATTTTGCATAACACCCATATTCGAACAAAAAATCGGGCATTTTTTAATGTCGTGTTGCTCCCTCACGCACAAGGCATTAAAAAAGTCATCAAGGAACCTGGCCTCATGACCATCGAATGTAATAAGCACCCCTTCATGATGGGTTACGTCCAGGTGTTTGACCACCCCTTTTATGCCGTCACTGATTCGCAGGGCGCGTTTGCTCTACCCAACCTTCCCCCCGGCACCCATCGTCTTACGATTTGGCACAAGACTTTAGGGACCATCTACCAGACCATCACCATCTCTCCAACCACCACTGCGGACCTGACCATTGAATTTACCGCCCGCTGAAGAAACATTGGTCGGGAAAAGTAAAAAGAGGAAAGTGGAAGGTGAAAGATAATACGTGGGAGGTAAAAAGTTCACGGGTAAGTATTAACAAAGTTGAATCAATACGAAGGAGAGAAAATCCCCATTTTCTCTTTTTGCTTTTAGGAAGGACATCTCATTTTTTCCTTTTCACCCCTTACCCCTCACGCTTCACACTTCACGGGTTAGACGAAAGAGATTGAAAAGGGAAAATTGCCCTACTTGGAGAGAGGCTGCTCTCGCTCCAACAATTGCTGCAACCCGGTTTGAATCCGAACAAATTCTTGCTGCATCGATTCCAAGAGGGTGGCACTTTCCTGAAGTTTCTGTTCTCGCCCAAGGGTTTCTAGTTGATGAGACACCTTCGTTAACGACCCAAGTCCAAAATTCGCGGCCATACCTTTCAAGCCATGGGCAGCTTCACGTAAATCCCCAGCACATTGCCCTTCTACCGCCCGTTGAATTTCTTCCACACAGGTCGTGGCATCGAGAACGAATTGGTTCACTAATTTCATCACAAACGCACTACCCCCAGCCCCACGCCAATCGGCAACCAATTGAGGTAAAAGAATGGGTTCGGCTAAATTCACTTGGGTCTTCTCGATCAGTATATCCTTACTCTCTGATGTCACAGGTTTTTTGAGGTCTTCGCGATGAGGTAGACCCGGGGTTTCCCTCCCACGCACCTCGACGATTCCGTTTTTATCCATCAACCATTTCGAAACTAAAAGCGCCAGCTCTTCCTGTTTGATCGGCTTGCTAATGTAATCATCCATGCCGGCAGCAAGGCATTTCTCGCGGTCTCCTTTCATAGCATTGGCCGTCATGGCCACAATGGGAATATGGGAACAAGGAGGAGTGAATGGTGAGGAACCAGGAATCTCAGAAATATCCTTTTCCTGTTCTTCTCGCCTTACATCTAACTCTTTACTTTTATCTTTGCTCTTTTTGTTTTCCATCTCACGAATATTTTTCGTGGCTTCATAGCCATCCATTTCCGGCATTTGACAATCCATAAAGACAAGATCATAGGGAATTCGTCTCACCGCTTCGATGGCCTCTAACCCATTACTCACGACATCGATCCTATGCCCCATCCGCTCTAACATCATCTGGGCTAATTGCTGATTAACCACGTGATCGTCAACCACCAAGAAGTGTCCTGAGACACTCAGGCTGGACACCCATTCCACCTCGGATTCACCCTGGGATGGTGCGGCACCCATGTTGTACGTAGACGTGGGTCGCCCCATCACCATTTCCAAGCAGGCACGGAGGTCGCCTTTTCGCACGGGCTTACTCAGATAGGCATCAAACCCGACTTCTCGAGATCGGGCCGAATCGCCACGAAGGGCACTGGATGTGAGCAGCACAAGGGGCAGGTTGGATAATTCCGGATCTGCCCTAATGGCCTGTGCCAGCTCCATCCCATTCATATGCGGCATATTCAGATCGAGAATCGCCAAGTCACATGGGGACCCTAGCTGAGCCTGTTTCCGCAAGATGGTTAAAGCCTCAAAGCCATCTTCAGCCAACACAGCCTCCATCCCCCAGGCATGGGCATAGTGATATAGCACCATTCGATTCGTCTCGTTGTCATCCACACAACACATTTTTAAGCCCTGCAGCGGTTGGGAAATCGTCTGGGAGGGTGAATGATCTGGGGCTCGGCGAAAGCGAATCTGTGCCGAAAAACAACTGCCTTGCCCCGCTTCACTCATGACTGTGATCGTGCCATTCATCGCCTCCACCAGTTGTTTGGAAATTGCGAGACCTAATCCGGTCCCACCATATTTTCTCGTCGTGGAGCCATCAGCCTGGGTAAAGGGCTGGAAAAGCTTCTGTTGTTGTTGGGGAGTGAGCCCGATCCCAGTATCGATGACCTGCACTTGCAACACCACTTCATCCGCCGATTCACTCTCCAACACCACCTGTACCGATACTTCGCCCGATTCCGTAAATTTAATCGCGTTGCCAATAAGATTCATCAGGACCTGGCGAAATCGTCCAGGATCTCCCTGTACAGCCGGAGGGACGTTGGGGAAAATCCAACTAGTCAGTTCTAAATGTTTGCTGGCCGCCCTTTCCGCGAGAAGATCCAAGACTTCTTCCACACACAACTGAGGATCAAAAGGTATATCCTCCAATTCAAGCTTGCCGGATTCAATCTTTGAGAAATCTAGGATATCGTTAATAATCGTAAGCAGGGCTTCACCGGACACACGAACCGTCTCTGTCATTTTCCGTTGTTCAGGGGTGAGGCCGGTTTCGAGCAATAACCCGGTCATCCCAATCACCCCATTCATCGGGGTCCGGATTTCATGACTCATCGTGGCCAAAAATTCGGTTTTGGCCCGTGCCGCTTCCAAGGCCGCATCACGCGATTGAGCCAAATCCTGATTATAGATTTCTAATTCCCGTGCGGTTGTCCGCACTTGCTCTTCTGCGATTTTGCGCTGAGTAATGTCATGGAGATAGATCCGCAACACCTGACTGAATTCGACTAAGGTAATTTGGGCTTCAAAAATTCGATTGGACAAAGACACTTCTTGATTGACGGTTCCCTTTTCTTTCGAAAGAACACTTTCTAACGCATCAACCACCTGCTCCATGAGGGGCTGATACACATTGTCTTGAGGGAGCTTGAGAAACACTTGCTCTCCTGCAGGATTGATATAAGTCACCTGTTTGTGAAAATCGAGTTCAATAACCGGGTTCGGATCAATCTCCGGGAAAGATGCCAGCCGAGTCAGCTCTTGGCTTTTGATCTCCTGCGCCTCCATAAGGCGTTGAAGAGATGTGGTGTGATCCTGCAAGACGATTGCCGTCTGAGCCGCAACGCCGGCTAATTGCTCCAATTCCCCTTTCAACTCGTTCTCTGATGAATTGCGGGGTAAAGACATTCCTTCCGTCTGCCCCTCTCCGGCCGCCGCCACCTCCGTGACCCGAACTACTCCCTGAAGGGTATCAATCATCGATTGAAGAATGGGTACGATTTGATCAAGACCCTTTCGCACCGCAAATATCGTCAGCCCGATAAAGAGTCCCGCCATCACAAATAGCCCGAACCACACTTCTCGCTCCTGCTGCTCAATGCGGCTCATTGAAAATCCGACCTGCACCCAGGCAATCACCTCCCCTTGATTCCACAGGGGTTCAATCACGAGAAGCATGGATCCTCCGGTTGGAAGATCCACAAAGGTGATCAACTCGGCTTTCCGCTCCTGAGCTTCTCGAAAATGAGCCGTGTCCCTCGTCGTCCCAATCGTCATCGGCTGCATCGAAGCCATCACCATCTGGTCGTTATCAACCACTTCTAAAACGAGCAGGTCAGAATCCTGAGCATATTTCTCCATCGCTTCTTGAATCCGGAATAGATTATCTAACACCGCCCCCGCGCCAATCGTGGAAAACGTTCGGGCCACCGCTACGCCTCGCTCATAAAACGCACCTTGCAGCAGTTCACGCTGGCCATACCCGATCAACAGCGCCCCCGCAAAAACCAGGAGTCCAATTGCCAAAGTAAGACCCGTGGAGATGCGAAACACCACACTGCCTCGCCACCTCTGCCTAAACCAACCAAATGTGCTTCGTTTACGCTTATTTCCCATGGCGTTCCACATGACGTTCAAACAGCTTGTCACCCACCTCCACTTACACTACACACATCTCCCCTGACGGCCAGGAACTAGCCGAGGGAAGACAACACGTTTCTCAAGAATTTCGGTTTTCAGACAGCAAAACTGAAGAATTTCAGTACGTTATAAGTCAGCTGGAAGGATGAGGAAATAGGCACACCGCTAAGAAAATGCAGATTCGGCTGCCTTAGGGATAGGCGAAGTCGACACGCGCGGTCCCGGTTTCAGGGATGGTGACGATTTGATCCAAACCACCCAGCGTTTCATGCCAAACATGGACCGGATGCTTCCCGGCAGGAATCCCAGTGATTCGAAACGTCCCGGCTTGAGTGGTAAGAGCATAATATGGATGGGAGAAAACATGGAGATACCCCTCCATGAACACATGTTTGTCGCACCGAATATCATGTAACCCTGTGCGCTTGAGCCGCTTCACAATAGGTTTCCCGCCTGGAACCTGGGCCACATTCAAAAATGTTCGCTTCCCATATTTAATATGGGTATTGTGAAGAATCGGATCTTGATTGCGTATTTCGACGTCCTGTCCCTTTCGCGCCGTCCCAATTCTTGGAGAAAACGCGCAGCGCATGTTCAACACCGACCGTTCGGTGGTTTCAATGGGAACAACATCATCTTGACCTGGCAGACCTTCCACACTCACCACAACATCACGTAGCCCCCCATGGGCACCCTGAATCTGAACGGTTTGAATGCTCACTGCGGTTCCACACCGATCTTGATCTTTGGTGACGGCCATCACCCGTGCCGCCGGCAGGGCTCCGAGGTACTGCACCGTTCCTTCAAGAGTCCCTGCAAAGGTCATCACCCCTTGGCCCAGACTCGATAGTCCCCAACAGAGAAACATACACAAGATTTTTATCAACCGGCGTTGTGTGAATTGAAGAACTGGTTGACTCACCTTGAAACCCCGGATCTGTTCAATGGGATAACGCATGATGCCTGCTCCCTAAGACCAAAAAAATTGGCATTGGAAATCGCGTTTGTACTACGGCAGATGGATGTTGTATCAGGCCAGTAGACAGCGCAATCAGCCATTGCCCAATTCTAGGCGAGATCCATCTTGCCACCCAATCCTATGGCTGCCCCGATACAGACAGAAGATAGTTGGCTAAATGCCAGGCATCCTCTTCATGACCAGCTAATTGACTTTCATAGGAAGGCATCGGAGTTCCATCCAAACCCGTCAGCAGAGTTCGGACGATATCTCGTGCTGTGGTGCCATTTTTCCAACCAGTGGGATTGGTGAGGTCATTCGGGGAAATCGGCAATCCCGAGCTATCAATCAATTCTCCCGCTCTCGCCACCGGCCCGTCTCCACGCGCTTGTGCTCCATGGCAACTATGGCAATCCATAGCCTGAAATAAGACCTTTCCACGTTGCACACTCTCGCCTGTCGATGGAATGGGGTGACCTTCCATTTGGATGGGTTCAGGAGTCTCCTCCTGAAAACCCGAATAAAAGGTTTTGATATAGGCCACCACTTGCCATCGTTGGTCCGGGGATAGTCCATTAAAGGAGGGCATATACCCGGGGATACCATTAGTGATCGTACGGAAGAGATCCTGGTCAAGAGGCAAGCTCCCCGAAATGGTCGAACGGAATTTATAATTTCCGACCGTAAAATTCCTCGCTCGTGATGCTGAATATGCAGAATTGTAAAAGGCGGCTGGCCCATCTCCTTTTCCATGTATTCCATGACATGCCGAGCAGGAACGTTCGTAAACCCGACGTCCCTCCTCGATATCCATCGATGTTCCCACCTCCGATTCAGCCAACACCGGCTGAGGTATGACGAACAGACAGAGCACCCACCCAATGCCTCTGATAGAGATAGCCATAACCTCCCTCTCCTCTAAAAAACAATACTCACATCGACCGCAAACCGATTACGAAGATTCCTGGCGGCACTGACTCCCCCTTCAGAATCTCGCACATTGAAATCATCTCGAATGCTAAAGGCCAGGTTGGATCGTAAATAATATTTTGCCTGTAACCCCACAAACGTCGCGCTTTTTCGAGTGGCCAATAATCCGCCCGCGTCCAAATGGTCGTACCGTGTGCCGATTAACAATCGATCCGTTACCAGGGCATGGGCCTCCACTGTCACCCCGGTCGCTGTAGAATCGAAGGTCGCTTCCATTCCACTGGGAAGGTCGGTGACCCGATCAATCGTATAGGCCCCATACACATCCAACCATTTATATCGAATTCTCGCTCCGACTCCATATCGACTTCGACTCACATCCGCATTGGTGGAAACCTTGGCATTATGATTGCCAAAATACGCAAATCCCGAAAGATTGGCGGAAAAATCATGCGACCGAGCGTAATCAAATCGAGTCATGACATACCAATCTTTGGAATTATTCGAGTCGCCCGCTCGCTCATTGCCACCGTTTAAAATGCCCGCCTGGTAGAGAAACCAATCGCCAAATGGACGGCCATGAATATCAATGCCAACCTCTTCAGGTGAGTTATATAAGGTGGAGTCCCATGGCTGGATCGCGGTGCGATTTCGATCAAACAACCCATAAAATTTCGAAGCGTATGCACTTTGAAACAAGGCCCAACGATTGACGGTTGGAGTCGCTAACGCCCCAAAGGGGGGTGCCAATTTGGGACCGATGGGTGGAAATTGAGGTCGCCCCCTGGCCATCGAGAAAAAAGCCGAGGGGTCAAACCGCCCAATTCGGAGATGCCCCCAATTCATGCCTCCCAAATTATTGAGGGTCACAAAGGCTCGGCCAAGTTCCAAATCGCTCGACCGTCCAAACAACGTGGTCGTTTCTACAAAAAATCCGACGTTGTTCGTGATCGTTCCGGCTGTAAATAAGCGAAGAATTGTCGGCGATCCTATTTCGGTCTGATCACCGGATCCAGCGATTTCTCGCTTCAATTCATTGTTTTCGACACCCGTAGCCGCAAATAACACTCCTAAATAGTTTGATACCTGATCAAGAGTTAGATCCCCATATTTTAGCTTGCCCACAATGCCGCCATCTTCCGTCCCTGGCAGTTGGTACCCGTTCTCTAAAAACTGTTCCCCAAAAAGATTCAAGCGAGGTTGGCGGGTATGGCAGACTTGACAATTGACCTGATATTTCCTGGCAAAAGCCGGAATGGCCTCGGCATCAGGAATCATTCCGGGGAGCAAGGCGCCAACCAGAACAATCCCACCCCCCCACAGCACTCCCAGCTTACAACCAGGAAATGGCCTTCGATAGTTCATGCAGTTGTTCCTTTGAGATTTACTCTGCCCGGTCATCAACTTGAGCATTATGAGGGCAGATTCTGGCATGGCAACAGACTGTTTCTATCACTTATCAGAAATTAGTGTTACATTCTTTAAGTCTAATGTCATTAAGGGTTCTTACGTGACGAGATTTTTTCATGAATTTCCCACGATCAGTTCTGAGATACACTCAGGGGTTTTTGGTAACAGGAATGGTCTGGCTCAACATCAGTTGCGCTTCCGAAACCCCCGCAACCCGTTACATTCTGGATTCACCTGACAAAACGGTGGGCATGGAGGTAACCTATCGGGAAGGATCTCCTGAGTATTTTCACCCTGTAGCCGTGAACCCAGAATTCCTCGATCAGTTTCTGAAACTCATCGAGGTGCAGCCTTCTTCACTCCTTGATCGTCTTACTGGAAGTTCAGCCACCATCCAGAAGGCTTTTTCTGACGAACAACTGGAAGTCTTGACCGGTCCTCTCTCAAAAGCTCTGGAACAAAGCACTTCGCTAGAAACAGTGACATTTTTTTGGGCTACCCCCCGCGGGAATGGTATTTGGGAAATCACGTCGGGCGGGATGTTTCTCCACGACAACAACCTTCATCTGGTCCTACCAAATTTCCGACATACCGTTCCAGCGACAACTCCACCTCAACAACTGAAAGAACATCCTCTGACGCCATTGGGCGAACCGCTCCATTCCCTGAAGCCGATTGATCCCGTCAAGCAACTCTCACCTAGCCTGGCCACAGAATTTTGGGCACCACAGGCTCCCCATTTTGTCGTGTCCCTTCAAGCACTGGCCAAAGAGCCGACTCCTTTGGGTAGCTCACAAGGCCCAACTTCCAACCCACCTAAAGAAATAAGGGAATCCATCAGGCACCGATTAAAAAATTTGGAAGAACTTCGGAAGGAAGGATTACTGACAGAACACGAATATCAACTCAAACGACAAGAAATCCTTGAGGAACTCTAAAAGAGGTGGAAAGGAAAAAGTGAGGTGGAAAAAGAAAAATCATTGATAGGAAAGGCCTACAAGGAATTTTCCGCCTTTTCCCTACCTTATTCTCTCCGCCAGTTGCTCCTTTACCCCTTACTTTTCACTTCTCACGGCTTACTTTTCAGTGATAGCTTTCTGCATCGGAAGGGAATTTCCCACATTCTACTTCTTCTTTGTATCGTTTCAGGGCTTGTGACGCATCAGCCTTTAAATGGGCGTAGGATTTGACAAATTTTGGAACGAATTCGTCAAACAAACCCAGTAAATCGTACAGCACCAGTACCTGTCCATCGCACCCCGGACCCGCGCCGATTCCAATCGTGGGAATGGTGAGTTCCTTGGTAATCAAACTGGCTAAGGAACTGGGGACACATTCCAGCACTAATGCGAATACTCCAGCCGCTTCAAGGGCTTTGGCTTCCTGTAAGATAGTTTCCGCTTCCTTCTGGCCTTTTCCTCGAACCCGATATCCTCCGGATTGATTGACCGATTGTGGGGTCATGCCCACATGCCCCATGACGGGAATACCGAAACCGGTCATCGCCTCGACCCGATCCAATACGGTAAGCCCTCCTTCGAGTTTGACGGCCGCAGCCCCGGCCTGGAGAAACCGCCCGGCGTTGCGCACCGCCTCTTCCACGCTCACCTGATACGACAAAAAGGGCATGTCTCCAATTACCAAAGATCGTTGCGCAGCCTGTGCAACCATTCGTGTGTGGTAGAGCATCTCCTCCATGGTGACAGAGAGGGTGTCCGGTCGACCTTGTACAACCATCCCCAACGAATCTCCCACCAAAATCACGTCCAGGCCGGCTTGTTCGACTATGGCGGTAAATAACGCATCATAGGCCGTCACAACGGTTATTTTTTTGCCCTGGGACTTTAGCTGTTGTAGTTGGGGAATGGTGAGACGGCTCATGGTATAAGGAGAAAATAACTACTGTTTGGCAAAACGTTTGGCGGATTCCAATGTATTCTGAAGCAGCATGGCGATAGTCATTGGTCCCACGCCGCCAGGAACAGGCGTGATCCAACTGGCTCGCTCCCTCACTCGTTCAAAATCGACATCGCCAACCAGCTTTCCATTCTCTAATCGGTTGATGCCCACATCAATCACAACCGCCCCATCTTTAATCATATCCGGCGTCACAAATAGGGCTTTACCAATGGCCGCAATCACAATATCGGCTTCTCGCACCACAGCAGGAAGATCCTTTGTGCGAGAATGACAGATCGTGACGGTCGCATGGCGATGGAGCAACAACATCGCAACTGGTTTCCCCACAATGTTGCTGCGGCCAATCACTACCGCGCGCTTTCCGGCAATCTCCACCCCGGTGGAATCAATCATGTGAATGACCCCCTTCGGCGTGCAGGGGACAAAAACCGGATCGCCTTCAACCAACCGTCCCACGTTCACCGGATGAAAGCCATCCGCATCTTTCTCCGGAGAGACCGCCTGTAGAATGGCCCGACTTTCAATATGCGCCGGCAAGGGTAGTTGGACCAGAATCCCATGAATGTTTGGATCCTGATTGAGCTCATGAATGAGGTCCAATAACCGTTTTTGTGTGGTTGAAGCCGGGAGGAGGTGTTCCTGCGGATAAAGTCCGGCTTTTTCGCAGGCAATCTTTTTATTTCTGACATACACAGCTGAGGCTGGGTCATCGCCGACTAAAACTGCAGCCAGTCCAGGCTTCAGGCCTGTCTTCTTTTCAAGAATACTCACTTCTTGCGCAATGCCTTCTCGAAGACTCAGCGCCAGGGATTTTCCATCAATTAAGTGTGCAGACACGTCTGTTCCTTTGTAAAAAATGATGAATGATTTTCAGAAATTCACGATATCAGGCGTTCAAAAACTTCGTCAACGCAAACCCGCCCTTTAGATTCCTTGACACCCTCAGAAAGGCTCACTTACCATGCCCCCCACGAGTGATATCACAACATAAGAATCCCTGAACCATTCGACTTCTCATCAATTTTCACCCGTTACGACATCACCCGTATCAAATCTTGGCGACAGAAAAAGGTGAGCCCACATTCACGATGGACACCAACAAAAATTATTTGCCAATTATGTTTCATATGAGACCGCTCATGCCATCAAATCCAATTGGTCCTTTGGAATATCTGTGATGACCGAAGAGTCACCGGAACTCGTATGTGCCAGGCTTCTCGAGGAGATGCGCAGCCTACAACTCTCTACCATCGGGCCGGACGGAATTCCCCACTGCGGGTATACGCCTTACCTCCACCGGGCACCTGGAAGCTTTTACATTTTTGTCAGTCAACTGGCTGCGCACACGCGTCATCTCTTGGCCAACGGGACTGTAGCCATTATGATCATTGCTGATGAACAATCCACATCACAAATTTTTGCGCGGGCCAGGGTGAGTTACCTCTGCGAGGCGATCCGTATTCCCCCCGATAGCCCAGAGTTCACTTCCCTACTCGATGACTATCAGCAGCGTCATGGCAAGATGGCCGGATTATTGCGCCAACTACCAGATTTTATCCTGTTTCAACTCCAACCAAAGAGCGGTCAATTTGTCATGGGGTTTGGAAAAGCCTACGCCCTAACGGGAGATCATTTGTCCACATTCGAACATACCCGAACAGGATAGCGTGTTTGAAACACACCTTTGCCAACGCGAGACAGAAACGATTTATGCTCCAACCCTTCATTTCACCGATTCAGACTCGTGCTTTTGACCCGATAGTATTTTGATCATGGCTTCCCATCCCGCTATGCCCCTCACCATCATGCTGCTCACCGGGCTGCTGTTCCTCGGAACACCGCCTACGCTCGCATACGAAATTAGCAACCTCCAGTTCCCCCAAAATATTATCGCTGACGAGGGCCGGGGCTATTATATTGCCAACGCGAACGGTGATCCAGGCACACGAAAAAACCAAGGATTTATCAGTAAAGCCGACCAGGAAGGAACAATCACAGACCTCCATTTTATCCACGGCGGACAAAATTCCGTGACGCTTCATTCGCCGAAAGAAATGGCGATTATCGGATCAACTCTCTATGTGGCAGATCTGGATGTTGTCCGGGGGTTTGATAAGCAATCAGGACAAACTTTAGTCACCATACCTTTTTCCCAATTTCACGCCGAATCATTGACCGGCTTGGCGGCCGACTCTCATGGACGTCTCTATGTTTCAGATGCCAACACCAATACCATTTTCCGCATCGATCCTTCTCAGGATCATGTGATTACACAACTCGCCCAAAGTGCCAGCCTGTCGCATCCTCATGGATTGGCGGTTCATCCTAGAAACGGCCATATCGTCGGCGTCGGATGGGACGATGGGAAAGTGTTTGAAATCGATGACCATGGCACCATCCATGAGTTATTTGTGACCACCTTTTTTTCCGGTGGATTTCATAATTTAGACGGGATTGATTTTGATCGCTATGGAATTATGTATGTGTCGGATTTGACAGCGGGGAAAGTCTGGCGCATTCGCCCAGACCTCAAAAAAGAAGCGATTGCAGAGTTTTTGCTTTCCCCCTCAGGTATCGGCGTCGATCGACTGAATCATGTCATTCTCGTCCCCTACCTTTATGCTCATGGGGCGGAAGTGAACGGCTTGGAGCGCCCCTCCAACGATAATCCGAATAAGAAAAAACGAACCTTCGCTGATTATGGACTAGATTTTTTTAAGAAAGCGACGCCAGATGAGTAAATGCGCCCATTGTCATCAACGTAAGGGCAAACGGTCTTGTCCGGCCTTAGATGGGATGATTTGCAGTCAATGTTGCGGGGAGCACCGGATCACGACGATCGGCTGCCCCTCAACTTGTGTATTTTTAGAGATCAATGATGACTACCAACAAAAACGGGCGGGGGAACGCTTTGAACTGGAGCGGCGAATGTTTTATCGAGAGCTGTTAGATTTTTCAGGTGAACGGGCCACGGAAATTTTTTATGTCTTTGAGGCCCTTGCCTTTCGATATTTCCAAGATCGTCGAGATGCACAGGATGCGGACGTTTTGGAAGGCCTGCAAAGCCTCCGACGAAGCTTCAGTTTGATACAAATCCCCGAGACCGGCATTCCGGCCTTCGGGGAAGAATTACGAAAAGAATTTAAAGTCTTCGGGGAACGGCAAACCTTGGAGCCCACACTGGTTACCGAAGTCTTGGATCGAGCTCAAACATTTATCCAGAGATTTTCTGGAACAGGGCTCCGGTCTCATCGATTTTTGCATGGACTATTAGGATATGTTCGAGAACGTCATCCCGACGTCGCCGAACAACTCGCCCGTCAAACCGGAGCTGGAGGACGCATTGTCATTCCGAGTGGATTCGATTATCAGCCAGAATCCCCATCCTCTTAACACCTGCCCTATTGATAAGGGCTTCCACATTTCCGCTTAGATCATCTCAGCTTATTTCATGACTTCAATCGTCATCTCAATTCGCTCGACCGGATTATCTCTCAAATCTCGTGGCTGTGCGACAATGGTATCAGCGACTTCAACCCCTTTGACCACTTCTCCAAAAACCGTATATTGGCCATCCAGGTGCGGGGCCTTATCGACCATGATAAAAAACTGAGAACCTGCGCTATTGGGATCCGCCGTTCTCGCCGCAGAAAGAATCCCTTTTTCATGGACCACTTTATTAAATTCTGCAGGCAACGTGTAACCCGGGCCACCGGTTCCATACCGGCTGCGATTGGCCGGATCTTTGGTCAACGGATCGCCACCTTGAATCATGAATCCTGGAATGATGCGATGAAAAATCGTGCCGTTAAAAAATCCTGATTTTGCTAATTTCAAAAAGCTTTCCACATGCTTCGGCGCCAAATCCGGGAAGAGCACAATTTCCATTTCCCCAAATTTTGTTTTTAACATAACATGGGGCGCTGGAGACGCCGTCGTGGGCTCCTCAGCCCATGTCGCTGTCAGCCCTACGATATTGATCATGGCCAGGAGGCCAAAAATGGCCAGCCCTCGTTGAACATATTTGCCAGTCGTACCAGAGAAAATGCTCATCATGACTCCTCCATTACTATTCATGTGAATTTTTCAGGCTATCTAAACCCTGTTGTCCCACTTGCTTATAGGCTTGCTCTGCCGCACGTTGTTCGGCTTCTTTTTTGGTTCGCCCTTCCCCACGCCCCACAATCCTCCCGTGGATTTCCACGGCCAAACCAAAGACCTTTTGATGATCTGGACCAGATTCTTGAATCACTCGATACTGAGGGTTTGTGCCCTCATGCTTATGGACCCATTCTTGTAAGCGACTTTTCCAATCCTTTTCACCGGTTAAGCCTCCATGGTCTCGCAACCCCTCAATTTCTGTTTCCAGAGCCCGGCGTATCAATTGACGAGCCGACTCAAGTCCACTATCAAGATACACCGCGCCGATCAGAGCTTCAAGCGCATTGGCTAACAGCGAATGTTTTTCTCGTCCCGAGGACACCTCTTCGCCACGCCCTAGCCGCAACCATTGCCCGAGCGTAAACCGTTGAGCCGCTTTGGCCAGAGTCACCCGACTAATCAATCGGGCCTTCAGCTTTGAAAGCTCCCCTTCCGTTGACTGGGGAAAGATCGAAATGAGTTGTTCGCTAATCACCAGGCCTAACACCGCATCACCTAAAAATTCTAGCCGTTCATTATGTTGAACTGTCTCCTTTTCCTGCCTTTGCAGAAACGATCGATGTGTCAGGGCCTCCAACAACAAACCTTCTTGCTTGAAGACGTGTCCGAGTGTGCGCTGAATGTGTTCAATCGGCAACACGACTCCTCACCTGCATGATTTCACTAGGCACAAGTCTGATGCCTGGTCGTGCTCCGGCTTCCGGAACCTTTGCATTGTATCATATCGCTTGACCGGGCTAGGAAGGGGAAGGCAACTGAATGTGGCAATGAATACCATGAACCAGGCCCCTAAAAACGTAGGGGGTTACGCCTCATGCCACCGACGAAAAACCAGGCAGGCATTGACACCACCAAATCCAAACGCATTGGAAATGGCCACATCAAGAGAACATTCTCGTGACTGATTGGGGACATAATCCAGATCACATTCAGGATCGGGTTCGTCGAGATTAATCGTAGGAGGGAGAATCCCGTGCTTCAGAGCTAAGATCGAAAACACCGCTTCGATGCCGCCTGCGGCACCCAATAAATGTCCGGTCATGGATTTGGTTGAGCTGACCGGAATGGAATACGCCTGCTCCCCAAACACCTCTTTGATCACCTGTGTTTCCACACGATCCGCAAAGGTCGACGTTCCATGAGCATTAATATAGCCAACGGCCGATTTTGGCACATTCGCATCCTGGATCGCTTGCTCCATACACTTTACCGCCCCCGCTCCATCGTCAGGAGGCGCGGTAATATGATAGGCATCACTGTTCATGGCGTATCCAATGATTTCGGCATAGATGCGGGCGCCACGAGCACGTGCATGTTCGAGTTCTTCAATGATCAGGACACCGGCACCCTCTCCAATGACGAATCCATCCCGATCTTTATCAAATGGCCGGCTGGCTTTCTCCGGTTCCTCGTTTCGACGAGACAAAGCTTTAGCCGCCGCGAATCCGGCCACGGCAGTTGGGCAAATAGTTGACTCAGTCCCGCCAACGATCATCACATCTGCCTCTCCCCGTTGTATCAGTCGAAATCCATCCCCGATACAATGATTACCCGTTGCACAAGCGGTCACCGTGCACGCATTGGGTCCTTTGGCTCCATATCGAATGGCAACTTGACCTGAAGCTAAATTAATAATCACCATGGGAATAAAAAACGGGGAGACACGATCCGGCCCCCGTTCCAATAAGATTTTATGATAATGCTCAATGGCAGGAAGCCCTCCAATACCCGCGCCGATATACACACCGACTCGCTCGGCATTGTGAGCGTCCACGACTAAATTGGCATCATCAACAGCCTCTTGGCTGGCCGCTACAGCATAATGGATAAAGGTATCCATTTTTTTGATTTCTTTTTTTTCAATACAGTTCGCCGGATCGAAATTCTTAACTTCTCCCGCAATTCGCACGGAATATTGACTAGCATCAAACCGTGAAATTGGCCCAATACCGGATTGCCCCTGACAGAGTTTTTCCCATGATTTTGGCACACCAACATCCAATGGGGTAACGAGCCCCAACCCTGTCACCACAACTCGCCGAGGGGTCCATTCACTCATGGCAACCGTTCGCTGTCCTAGTAGGATGAGAAATTAGACTTTATCCTTAATGAATTCGACGGCAGCCGAAACCGTTTGAATCTTTTCCGCATCTTCATCAGGAATTTCAATTTCAAATTCTTCCTCTAAGGCCATCACCAATTCCACGGTATCCAAAGAATCCGCTCCGAGATCTTCTACAAACTTGGCATCAGGCACAACATCATCTTCTTCAACACCCAATTGTTCGGCAATAATTTTTTTAATCCGCTCTTCTACAGCCATTGTTGGCACCTCCTCCTTCCAATGTTTATTCAGTAGAGAAACCCCATACCACATCATTTATGCCATATGCATTCCACCATTCACATGCAACACATGCCCGGTAATATACCCGGCTTTTTCTGAAGACAAAAAACTCACGGCATCCGCAATATCCGACGCCTGACCTAACCGCTTTAATGGAATCTGACTTAATAACGCCTCTTTTGTTTCAGCAGAAAGATCTCGAGTCATCGCCGTATCAATGAATCCCGGCGCAACCGCGTTCACCGTGATATTCCGACTCGCATATTCCCGTGCCACGGTTTTGGTCAGACCGATAACAGCTGCCTTCGAAGCAGCATAATTAGCCTGCCCAATATTGCCGATGGCTCCGACAATCGAAGCAATATTGACGATGCGCCCACTCCGTTGGCGACTCATGATCGGCAACACCGCTTTGATGCAATAAAACGTTCCCGTCAAATTCACTTGTAGGACGGATTGCCAATCCTCATCTTTCATTCGGAGCAGAAGGCCATCCCGCGTAATACCGGCATTATTCACAAAGATATCGATTCGCTCCCATTCTTTCTGCACCTGATCGACCAGACTTTTGACTTGGTCCCAGTCTCCAACATTGACCGAAATCGCCAAGGCCCTTCTGCCTAATTGCTTCACCCGTGAAACGGTTTCTTCACACCGATCGGCCTGTAAGTCCGCAACTACCACATCCGCACCTTCCTGAGCTAACGTTGCGGCAATCGCTTGGCCAATGCCTTGTGCCGCCCCAGTGACTACCGCGATTTTTCCGGTCAACGACATAACAACCCCTTCGATATTCCGTGAAGCGAAAAAATATTATGCCATATGAGCAAGAACATGTTCATAGGACTCTTGATCGGTGATATTCCAGAACTGAGCCTCTGGCACGATACGCTTCACTAATCCCGTCAACACCTTTCCCGGGCCAATTTCAATAAAGTGGGTAATGCCCATTTCCCACATCGTCTGAACCGTCTCCTGCCAACGAACGGAAGAGGGCAACTGCTTCACCAATGAGACACGCACCTCATCCGCTGAACGAAGGGCCTTGGCTTCAACATTATTAATCAACGGTACCTTTAAATCAGACCACACTAAAGAATCAATATCTTTTTTTAAACGATCAGCCGCGACTTGCATTAATGGTGTATGAACCGGAACACTCACCGGCAAGGCCTTCACCCTGGCACCACGCAATTTCGCGAGTTCCAAGGCCTGCTCCACCGCCACCTTCTCTCCGGCAATCACAATTTGCCCAGGAGAATTAAAATTCGCCGGTGCGACAATACCCAATACCTCTGCCTCCTGACAAACCTCAGAAACTTCTTCCCCAGAAAGCCCCAAGACTGCAGCCACTAATCCGCTTCCCGGACTGACGGCTTCTGTCATATATTGAGCTCGCTTTTGCACTAGAGCAACCGCGTCAGAAAACCCGATCGCACCTGCTGCAACTAGGGCGGTATATTCCCCCAAACTATGTCCAGCTACCGCCGTCGGAGTCAGCGGCCCGCTCTGCACCAGATGCAGGACGGCAAGACTCGTCACCAATAGGGCAGGTTGCGTATATGCCGTTTGATTGAGCTGCTCTGCCGGCCCCTCAAAACATAAGGCCCGCACATCATACCCTAAAACTTTTTCAGCCAGTTCATAGAGGGCGGGAATTTCAGCATTGGACTCATACAGTGCTTTCCCCATTCCAACCGATTGAGACCCTTGTCCAGGAAATAAGAAACCAATTGTTGCTTGCACGTCGTTAGTTCACTCGATGAAAAATTTATGGGAAAAGATGGTGAGTCCGATAATTACTGTTTTCTTTGAAACGCCTAATCCACGATAAATTCGCCCCCATCCACACAAATCACATTGCCTGTGACCCAATGGGCTTTAGGGTGACACAAGAGACCTAAGGCATCTGCGACATCCTGTGTGGTCGTTAATCGATTCGAAGGATTTTTTCGCTGCGCCATTACAATCATTTCATCAGACCCGGGAATCTTCCGCAAAGCCGGCGTATCGGTGACTCCGGCCATAAGAGAATTGACGGTTATGCCCAATGGAGCTAATTCTAACGCAAGCTGGCGTGTATGAGATTCAAGAGCAGACTTAGCAGCTGAAACCGCCCCATACGATTTCCAGACCCTGGCGCCGCCTGCACTCGTCATTGAAAAGATTCGACCGCCTGAACCTAAAAATTTCTGTCCCACAAGATCCTGTGTCCAATACACCAGAGAATTGGCCATAACATCAATCGTCATATCCATTTGAGCTTTATTGATGCTATCAGTCGCAGATTCTGCAATATACGGCTTTAAGGTTCCAAAGGCCAAGGAATGCAAAAGGACTCGAATATTGACCGGCACACCGGATGTTTCCCCTCGTTGCTTCAGCGCCTGTAAAATATCGGCTCGTTTTTCCGAGTCGGCAGCGTTCGCATTAAAAAATACCACCTCACGACCTAGCTCACGAATGTTTGCCGCAATTCGCTCGGCATTGGGAAGAGTTGATTTCCGATCCAAATGCACTCCGATGATGTTGAATCCTAGGTTGGCGAGCTCCAGCGCTGCAGCCTCACCGAATCCGCTGGATACCCCAAGAATTAACGCCCAATAACCTTCACCCCATTTCATGTCAGACATTCCTGCTCCCCTCTTCGTTGATTCCTTGCCAAAGGCGACCTCACGTAAACGTACCCGAAGTGTCCAGGCATCAAACGCTCACGAACCTACGTGAATCTTCCAACTCCAGACAACCAGGTTTCCCTTACCACCTTATTAATGCGGAAGCCCAAGTCAAACCTGCCCCGAAGGCTGCCAACAACACTAAATTCCCTTTTTGAATTCGCTGACCGCGCACAGCCTCATCTAAGGCCAAGGGAATGGATGCGGCAGAAGTATTACCAAATTTATCTAAATTTATCATCAATTTTTCTTGACCTAATCCCAATCGCTGACTCACCGCCTTTAAGATTCGCATATTAGCCTGATGAGGGATAAACATATCGATATCGGACAGAGCCACCCCATTGGCTTTTGTCGCTTCATGAGCCGCCTCTTCCATCGATTTAACGGCAATTTTAAACGTTTCATTGCCTTTCATTTTAATAAAGCATCGATTGCTGTCTAAGACTTCCTGAGAAGCCGGTTCTTTTGATCCACCACCTGGAACATGAATCATTTCAGACAATTGCCCATTGGCATGCAAATGGGTGGAAAGAACCCCTGATTGCTCGGGCCCTGGTCCAAGCACCACCGCCCCCGCCCCATCACCAAACAACACACAAGTGTTTCGATCCGTCCAATCGGTAATAGCCGACATGACTTCCGAACCAATGACCAACACATACCGCATCCCACTTTTGACATAGGCATCTGCAATAGACAAGGCATACACAAACCCGCAGCAGGCCGCTGAAATATCACAGGCTGCTGCTCTTGTGGCACCCAATCGATATTGGAGAAGGCATGCTGTGGAGGGAAGCGGACAATCTCCTGTGCATGTGGCCAAAAGTATCAGATCAAGATCACTCGCTTTCACCTTGGCTGAAAGCAGAGCTTGTTGGGCCGCCTCAAGCGCTAAATCCGAGCAGGCTTGCCCCGATTCCACAAGTCGACGCTCCCGAATCCCTGTCCGCTCCACGATCCACGTATCCGAAGTCTCAACCATGCGCTCGAGATCGGCGTTGGTCAATACTTGATTTGGTACGTAACTACCTGTCCCAAGGATAGCACTATTCATGTTGTATCAAGATAAAATCTGAGATTCCGTCAATGGAGGAAGGACGCCTTGCGCAATATCACCGCGAATGGCTTCGATTAAACCCCCTGTGGCCAAGGAATGTGCTTGGAGAATCGCGTTCTTTATGGCTTTGGAAGAAGATCGCCCATGGCAAATCATGCTAATTCCCTCAACTCCCAAAAGAGGAGCTCCGCCGAATTCGGCATAATCCGTCTTCCGACGCAGACGAAGTAGAGGCCCAGCCACAAAAAGATAGGAAAACCGTCCAAGGGCCGACTGTGCAATTTCTTTCATCAGCATTTTTTTGATCGCGTCCGCCAGTCCCTCTGATATTTTTAACGCCACATTCCCGATAAACCCATCACACACAATTACGTCCGCATTCCCACTATAGACATCTCGTCCTTCGACATTCCCGATAAAATGAATTGGACTGTCTTTGAGTAACTTAAAGGCTTCTTTTGTCACCTCATTGCCTTTCGTATCTTCTTCCCCGATGCTCAAGAGACCGACACGGGGCCGGTCCACACCCAAAAGGTGCTTCCCATACTCATGCCCCATAATGCCAAATTGGTGAAGTTGGCGAGAGGTACAATCCACTGTCGCCCCCACATCCAGCATAATGGCTTTACCTTGCCTCGTAGGTAGGGTCGCGGCAATAGCAGGACGATCCACCCCTGCAATTTGCCCCAACAAAAAAAAGGCCGAGACCATGGTCGCTCCGGTATTTCCGGCGCTCACCAAAGCATCAGCCTGTTTGGTTTTCACTAATTCCGTGGCCTTCCATATGGAAGAATCACGCTTTTTCCGAGCTGCCAGTGCTGGGGATTCATGCATTCCCACAACTTGAGAGGCATGGTAAATTTCAATGTTGGGTTTCTTGCCACTGAGCCTATCTAAATGCGCTTGAATGGCGGGCTCATCTCCAACCAGAATAACTGTTAGGGATGTTTCCCTGGTAGCCTGAAGCGCACCTTCAACGGTGGGAGAAATCCCATGATCTCCTCCCATCGCGTCAACGGCTATTTTCATGGGATTGACTTGGAAAGGGTCAACAAGATAAGGGTCAGTGGCTATCCTTCTTCAACGGCAATGATGGCTTTCCCATTGTAGGTACCACAATTAAGGCATGTGACATGGGGCTGCTTGAGTTCATGACACTGGGGACAAACAGAAAGATTTGGTGGCGTGAGCTTAAGATGTGACCGTCGTTTGTCGCGTCGAGCTTTTGAAATTTTGTGTTTCGGATTTGCCATTGTGTTCCAACTTAATCGTTAAGAGATGATTGTTTTTCCTACCTTCATGCCCTTCTAAATCAAAGGGATTTCGAAGATTGTTTGATATTTTTTTGGCTCATAGCCTCATGCCCATGCGAAAATTGGTCTGAGGAAACCGTAACAGGGGAGCAACACGCACAGACCCCATCATTGAGATTGGTTCCGCAAACCTGGCACAACCCTGCACAACTTTCACGACACAATGGTCTCAAAGGAGTAGACAGAATAAGATGTTCTCGTAATGCAGGGAGCAAGTCAATGTGATGATCCACGATGGGATAGGAGTCAAATTCATTTTCCGAATCGTCATCGATGTGTATATCCGACACATCACGTTTACGACTTGCCTTTTTCCTGCTCTTGGGCATCTCGGAAAGAGACGAAGGCACCGAATGACAAAACTGGGGGTCCAAGGTTAATGACAGATCCTCTTCATAATTCATTAAACAACGAACGCATTCACGAATAACCCTCCCAGTCAATATCCCGTGAAATGTGGCTCTTTTATCTGCTGGTGAAAACACCTGCCCACGGCAATGAAGTGAGCCACGTATTTCCCCATCGTCAGCTGGCAACGCTATTTCAGAAGACTGAATCTCACAGTCAATGGGAAGGCCTTCAGCAGGAATGTCAACCAGATTGATGAGTAAAGGCATGGGTCCAACTCAGGGTAATCTTGTCCAATTCATAAAATATTTTTCTGATTCAGGCTCCTTCGCCTGGTTGCAGGCCTCAACGAATCTCTTCTGAAAAAGACAGAATCGCAATATGCCGGGCCCTCTTCACGGCTTGGGTCAGCCGACGTTGATGCCGCAGACAATTCCCCGAGGTCCGACGAGGAATGATCCGCCCACGTTCGGTCAGGAAATTTCTCAAAAGATTGGCATCTTTATAATCCAACGGGGTCTTTTCAAAACAAAAGCGACACAGTCTCTTCCGCTGAAATAATCGTCCTTTTTCCACAGAAACTTCTCCTCAGCTAAAAATTAGGGCATGGGATCAGGATAGTATTCTTCTGAATCATACGATGACTCTTCGGTCATTGAAGATCCAGAACTCCCGGATGATGCCTTTTTGGGTAAAAATGTCACGGTCTGAGCTACGACTTCATGTTTACTTCGTTTCTGTCCGTCGTCTGTTTCCCAACGTCGCTGTTGAAGGCGTCCATCAACGATAGCTCCATCCCCCTTATTAAGGTATTGCCCGCAATGTTCGGCCTGTCTCCCAAATACAACGATATCAACGTAACATACTTCTTCTTTTTGGTCATCAGCTTGGCGATATCGCCGATTGACCGCTAAAGGAAAATTGACGACAGGGGTCCCACTCGGGGTATACCGAAGCTCTGGATTTTTTGTCAGGTTACCAATCAAAATTACTTTATTGAATCCCACCATCCACGGATTCCTCCCCCTCAGCTTCAGCTGTCGCTTCCGCTACCAAGTCAGCGGGGTTCACGATAACCGTCATGAATTTCATGACTTGATCTTCCATACGTTGGAAGCGTTCTAATTCCGCAACAACTGTTGGAGGTCCTTCGAATTGAACGGTTATAAACGTACCTTTTCGCTCATGTTGAATATCATAGGCTAATTTTTTCTTCCCGCTATTGTCTAATTTTAAAATATTGGCCCCGGATTGCGTGAGAATTTCCTTTATTTTCTCAATAACCCGATCATTTTCCGTCTCAAGCTGAACAGGGCGCAGGATAGATATCGATTCGTAGAGTTTCATAACAGCCTTTCTCGATGAAAAATTGACTCGTTTACAGGCACACCAGTCCCCTTGTACCACTAAAAGGGAAACGAAACTACCACAGGGTCAAAGATACTGTCAAACCTCACTGAACAGGGGCAAGACCAAATTATCTCATTGAAATCGTTAGAAATATTGATAGAGTCTCAGCTTAACCTTCTTCCACCATTGGTGGTTGTGGTGGTAAAGAGTGAAATCGATTCATTGCCACTGAAATCCCTTCTCCCATCAAACATTCAATGGCCTCCACAACTCTAGGAAGCACCGATTCAACCTGGACACATTCATCCGGGGAAAATGGGGACAAGACATACTGGGCTGGATCATCTCCACTGAGAGGTCGGCCAATGCCTACCTTCAAACGGGAGAAATTTTCCGTCCCAAGGCAGTCAAGAACGGAACGTAACCCATTATGTCCGCCATGCCCACCACGGGCCTTTAGCTTAAAGGACCCGAGAGGAAGGTCTAGATCATCATACACAAGGATAAGATCGGATGGAGTGAGGTTTCGGGCCAGTAGGAGGGAATGGATGACTTCTCCGGTCTGGTTCATCCATGTTAGCGGCAAAACAAGAAGGACTGCAATTCCCCGAACAGTTCCGATGCCTTGAAGAGCTTGACCCTGTTGAGTGAAATGAATACCCCAGCGTTGCGCCGCATGCTCGAGAACCATCCACCCAAGATTATGCCGCGTGTTCTGATAGGCCTTTCCAGGATTCCCAAGACCGACAACCACATGCAAGGATTATTTTTTTCCTTCTTTTGCCTTACTTTCTGGAGCGGCCGCAGCCACTGCCCCTTCAGTCTTGGCTTTTTCTTCGACCGGAGCCACAGCTCCTTCTGCAACTTCGCGAGTCAACAAGGATTCAAGTTTGGCCTCAGAAATCTTGGTGGCCACGTGAACAACCATCAATTCCTGGTCATCCAAGACCTTTACACCTTCAGGGGCTTCTACCTCTTTCACATGTATACCCTCTCCCACGCCTAAATGCTCAGCTGACACCTCAATGTGATCGGGAATTAATCCAGGCAAACATTCAATATGAAGCTCTCGGAGAGGTTGATGCACAATACCACCTTCCTTGACGCCAATCGGCACCGCCCCAATGATTGAGACCGGGACCCTTACTCTGATGGGTTTTTCCATGGAAACTTCAAATAAATCAAGATGGAGAATCGCCCCGGTAATCGGGTCAAGTTGATGATCTTGCAAAACCGCAATCCGGTCTTTTTCGCCTCCGATTCTCACGGTTAATAGACCAGTGTGACCGACTTGGGATAACACCAGCTTTCTCGCCATATTATGTTCTAAGGCCAAAAATTCTGATTTTCCCCCTCCATAGAGGACGGCTGGAATCTTCCCCACTCGACGGAGCTGCCGCGCAATGCCTTTTCCTGCCTTTTCCCGCCGTTCCACATCAAGTTCATATTTCATAATCGTGCCCTCTTCCCCTTAACCATTAAAAATGTGCGTGAATGTTCTCATCCATTCCAGGTATGCTGTGGTCCTTCCCCTACACGAACAGGGAGGTCACAGATTCTTCTCGATGGATCCGTAAAATAGCCTCACCTAACAAAGGAGCAACCGAAAGCGCTTTGATCTTGGAGCATTGTTGCTCCTTGCCATTTAAGGGAATCGTGTTCGTCACCACCACTTCGCGCAAAGCCGATCCCTCTAACCGCTCCAAAGCCGGACCGGATAACACGGCATGCGTGCATCCCGCCCAAACAGAAAGTGCCCCATTATCTAAACACGTTTGTGCGGTTTGGACAATGGTGCCAGCGGTATCAATCATATCATCAAATAATAATGCATGCATGCCTTTTACATCACCGATAATATTCATCACCTCAGCCTGATTGGGTGATTCCCGTCGTTTATCGATAATCGCCAAAGAGGAATTGAGCCGTTTGGCAAAAGCCCTGGCACGCTCTACTCCTCCGGCATCGGGCGAGACGATTACCATATCAGACACTTGTTGCTTTTTTATATAGTCGAGCAGAACGGGCATGGCGTAAAGATGATCCACAGGGATATCAAAAAACCCCTGAATCGGCCCGGCATGCAAATCCATGGTCAACACGCGATTAGTGCCGGCTGCCGTCAACAAATCCGCAATCAACTTAGCACTAATAGGCACTCGGGGTTGATCTTTGCGATCCTGCCGACCATAGCCATAATAGGGAATGACCGCCGTGATTCGAGACGCCGAAGACCGCTTCACCGCATCAATCATGAGCAACAGCTCCATGATTGAGGTATTCACCGGATGACAGCAAGACTGTATTAAAAATACATCTCCGCCCCTGACATTCTCATCAATACGAACCCGTATTTCTCCATCACTGAAAGTCGTCACAGTCGTTTGGCAGAGGTCCTGTCCAATATAGGCGCTAATTTCTTTCGCCAATGCGGGATTAGAGTTTCCCGTTAATAATTTGAGCTCAGCTGGCATATAATTCAGAAACCTTCCAGATAAGAACGCGTCGATTAAGGATTACCTAAGCAGAAAAGCAGGGGAAAGTTAATGGGAAAATCCGTACCTTGTCAACCACATTTCTGAAGTTATACAGGCTGGGGCACAAAAGGGTCTGATTCGAGAATAGTATGATGCGGTAAGCCGGTGGTTCCCATAGGTACACAAAAAACGCGCCATTGGGTATCCCGCTGTAACTGGGCCACAGCCGCCTGAGCACGATCGGGGTCATCAAACACCCCCAAAACGGTGGCTCCACTTCCAGACAATAAAGCCGCCTGAGCGCCAAGATGCCCCAGTTTTTCTTTGATATATCCCAAAATCGGGTAGAGGGGAAACAACGGCCCTTCAAAATCATTCTCCATGGCCTGAATCATCTCGTCCCAGGATATCTGTAACCCACGTTCAACAGATTGGCACCATGGGCTCAGGGGAGAAATCTCCTGTCGCCCGGAGGCTAATTGCTCATAGGCCCATTTCGTCTGGATGGGAAATCCCGGATTGACTAACACCACCCATCGTTTGCCTTCTATCGTACAAGGAGTGACTTCTTGGCCCCAACCCCGAACCATCGCACAAGGAGCGTGAAAAAAGAAGGGAATATCACTTCCTAACTCGGCACCCACCGCACACAAGTCCGAAAGCCCCCACTCTAATTTCAACAAATCCTGCAACCCGTAAATAACCGCGGCAGCATCACTACTGCCCCCTCCCAATCCGGCGGCCATAGGGATCACCTTCCGAAGGACCACATCTACTCCAACCGGCCGTTCCGCACGCCGTCGCACAGCCTCTATTGCCCGATACACTAAATTACCCTGATCGACAGGCAAAAGGGCATTGTCACACGTTAATTGAATCCGATCATGGTTAGGATTCAACCGAATCTGGAGTTGATCAAACAAATCCACCGAATGCATGATCGACCACAAGGCGTGGTAGCCATTGGGCAGCCGATCTAACACACGAATACACAGATTCACTTTAGCCGGAGCCTGTACGGTCATTTCCTGATCAATGGCGACTCCATCCCCCACGATTCTTTCTCCTCTTAGCCGATAAGAGATCCAATGGAAAAAATGGGAAGATACATGGCAACGACCACAAGCGCAATCCCGCTCCCCACCACCACAATGACACAAGGCTCCAACACGGCCGTTAACGTCCCAACCACTCGATCCACTTCTTGTTCAAAGAGATCCGCGATTTTTTCAAGCATCGTATCTAACGACCCGGTTGACTCTCCCACTTTGATCATTTGGGTCACCATGGGCGGAAACAGGCCACTCGCTCGTAGTGTGTCAGAAAGCGGCCGCCCATCTTCAACATCCTTCGCCACACGGTTGAGGCCGAGTTCCATCACGGAATTCCCCGTCACTGTTGCGGCCACCGACAATCCTGTGAGCAACGGAACACCCCGGCGAACCAAAAACCCTAACGTTCGGGCAAACCGCACAACCGCCGATTTCCGGAAGATTTCTCCGACAAGGGGAAGACGCAGGAGAATCCCATCAAGAACCTGACGACTCTTCACATTGGCCACCATCATCCGCAGGCCTACCCCCAACATTCCACCAAGGCCGACGAGAACCAGCGCCTGATCCCGTATCATATCAGCCAACCCCATCACCATCTGAGTCAACCACGGGAGCGATTCACCAAATTCCTGGAAAAGTCCGGAAAAGAGGGGAACCACCCAGACAAGCAAAAACATCAACACCGTCAATGCAACGGTCACCAGCAACGCAGGATAAGCCAGGGCGGAAACGATCTTGGCCCTCAACTGCGCCTGCTTATCTAAATACACTGCCAGCTGGGACAAACTTTCATCCAATCGCCCGGTGGTTTCTCCAACTTCCACCATTCGTCGATAAAATTCCTGAAAAATATTCGGGAAATGCCCAAGAGCTTCGGCCAATAACGCGCCCTGCTCCACATCCGTACGGATCCGTGCCAGCACTGGTTGCCACGCTGGACTAGCGCCATCGGTTCCGAGAATATCCAAGCACTCCAGAAGAGGGACACCCGCTCGGATCAGGGTTGCAAATTGATGAGTAAACGCCACGACCTCTTTTTTCGTCACCTGTGGGGTTCGCCAGGCACGCTTCCAGAGATTCACAGGAAGAACAGCGTCCACTTTTTCAGTAAGGTGCGTCACCAACATATCCTGTTGACGAAGTAGTTGAATGGCCGCTTGAGGGGAAGTCGCCACGATTTCACCCTGAATGGCTTTGCCGCTTCCATTTTTCCCAACGTAGTGAAACATCAACATCAAAGACGGTTCCAACTCCGACACCTGGTTTGCCTACTCGAACTTCCAGACAGTGCCAGGCAAGACATCAGGAATGGCTCCTCTCACATTTTTCCTTTTCACTCGCCACGTTTCCCCCCTTAAGTCCTCGGCTGCAAGAAAGCCAGAGGCATCGGAGAGGAGCGAGTCTGGCCTTTTCGTTCCAATAATTTGGTTAATTCTTCGGGAAAGGCCGACAACTCTAGGGATACATCCTGGGTAATTTCCTGTTGGGTGACTAAGTCAGCCAGAGCCTGATTCATGGTCTGCATCCCATATTGCACTTGCCCGGTTTGCATCATGGAATACATTTGATGCAACTTATCTTCACGAATGAGATTGCGAATGGCGGGGGAAAGAATCAAAATCTCTAAAGCCATAGCTCTGCCCGTGCCTTCCAAGCGGGGAACCAACCGTTGCGACAAGATCCCCTCTAAGACCATCGACAATTGAACACGAACCTCGGGTTGTTGATGAGCCGGGAAGACAGAAATGAGCCGCGTTAAGGACTGAATGGCGGAATTGGTATGGAGGGTGGCCACGGTTAAATGTCCCGTTTCCGCCAGAGTGAGGGCGGCATAAATGGTCTCACGGTCCCGCAACTCCCCTAAAAACACCACATCCGGATCTTGCCGTAACAATCCTTTCAACGCCGACTGGAACGCTCGAACATCGGCACCCACTTCCATCTGTGATACGAGACTCTTCTTGTGAACATGGAGTACTTCAATCGGATCCTCAAGCGATACAATATGTGCCCGCCGTTCTTGATTCACTTGATCCAACATGGCCGCCAGAGTCGTGCTCTTCCCACTTCCAGTAGGACCGGTCACCAGAACAAGCCCCTGGGACTTTTGCATCAAGGCCTTCACGACAGGCGGCAACCCTAATTCCTGAAAGGACGGGATCGCTTCGGAAATGGCGCGAATGGCCATCGCCAAAGAACCTCCCTGGGTATACACATGGAATCGATATCGGCCGATATCAGCCACCGTGTGCGCCCCGTCCCATTCACCAGTCTCCGCTAACAATCGTTGCTGCCCTTCCGTCAGCAACGACTCGACGAACCGACCCAGGTCATGCTTCGAAAGGATGGACATCTCCATCGGTCTTAAATCCCCATCGACTCGAAGACGTGGCACACTTCCAGCCACGAGATGCAAGTCAGATCCCCCCTGCTGACGTAATGTGTGCAACAGCTCCAATAATTCCATCGCAGTCATGAATCTTTCAGGACCAAAACCGGCGCACCGTCATCACTGGTTTCAGTCAAAATTTCACTCACCGTGGTCAGGCCCTGCCGTAAGACCGCCAACCCGGCTTGGCGCAACGTACGAAATCCTTCCTGCATAGCACAGGCTCGCAGCTCACTGGTTGACGCACGCGACAAAATGATGTGATGCAGCGGTTCCACCATAGGCAATGTTTCAAACAGCGCCATGCGCCCTTTGTATCCAGTTTGATGACACTGCTCACATCCGCGCCCCTTCCGGGCTTGTACCGTTCCAACCAAATCAACATCTAGACCTAAATCCCGCAGTTGCACTGGAGTGAGCGGGTCAGGCTCTGCGCAATGCTCGCAAATTTTTCGTATGAGTCGTTGGCCAATGATCAATGAGATGGCAGAGGACACCAAAAATGGTTCGATCCCCATATCAATGAGACGCGTGATGGCCCCAGGTCCATTCATCGTATGAAGGGTCGATAAAACCCGGTGCCCGGTCAGCGAGGCCTGAATCGCAATTTGAGCTGTCTCCCGGTCACGGATTTCGCCGACCATCATCACATCGGGATCTTGCCGCAAAAACGATCGCAGCCCTGTCGAAAAATTCAAGCCAATGTCCTCATGAATTTGCAATTGATTGATTCCCTGAATCTGAAACTCCACAGGGTCTTCAACCGTTACAATATTCATATGAGGCGTATTGAGATACTGCAACGCACTATAGAGTGTCGTGGTTTTTCCACTACCCGTCGGACCAGTCACCAAAATCATCCCATAGGGATTTTCCAAGGCGGTGGTCACGCGATCTAAATCCGGCTGGTCCATCCCAAGATTGGTGAGATGCAGGGCCAACCCCGACTGATTCAACAGACGCAAAACCGCCTTCTCCCCGAATAAACAGGGCAAAATCGCTACCCGAATATCCAATTGGGGAAATCCATCGATTTTCATCCGTCCATCCTGAGGCAGCCGTCGCTCGGCAATATCCAAATTGGAAAGAATTTTCAGACGAGCCAGCAAAGAAGGATGTAAATCTTTCGGCAAATTGTGAATAGGCTGCAAAACCCCATCTAACCGAAACCGAATGCGAATGATATTGTCCAACGGCTCCACATGAATATCACTGGCCTCCATGCGAAGCGCTTCTTGGACCAAGGTATTCACCACCTCCACAGCCGACGCATCACGATCAATAGTGATACGAAGTTGGCCATTCGTGACGGAAGTGGAATCACGAGTCGAGGAAGGCGTTGTCCCCCGATCAAACGTCGTCGAAGCGGGGGAGCATGATGGTCCCGTTTCGCGAGGCTTTTGATCGCTGTGTCCTCGTCCTAACGACAGCCCGCCTTTAGCCGACGAATCATTCTGGGGTTGTTCATACACTTGCCGAATCGTCGTCCGAATATCCGACTCAGTCGCCACCATCGGCGTAATTTGAAGCCCGGTTCTCAATCGCAATTCATCCAACAACGAGGTATTCGTGGGGTCCGCCATGGCCAATGTTAATCGAGAAATGGTTTTTTTGACCGGCACAACCAAATGCTGTTGAACAACTGCCACCGGAAGCAATGCCAGAAGGCTAGGGTCCAGCGAACAGGTGGCAAGCTCGACCGTCGGTACTCCATACTGTTGGCTCAAAAATTCCAACAAGGTCGATTCCGGGAGGACGCCCATCCCTACTAAAATACTGCCCAGCCTCCCCCCTTCTCCCTGTTGAATCACCAAGGCATGGGCCAGATTTTCCGGCGAAACCACCTTCGCCTCAACTAACTGTTGACCCACTCGATCACGATTCACGGTGAGCCGCCATCCGAACCCGCTGGCTTGGTCGCACCATTCACAGACTGAATCCCCCGCCACAAATAATGCACACCGGAACTCACGGTCAGGGCCACCATGATCCATAACAAGGGATCCACCAGAAAGGCCGGAACATGGCCGGTGACCTGTAACATGATCGCGATGACATAACAGACTTGCGCGAAGGTCGTGCCTTTACCCAAAGGGGAGGGAGCAATATTGATGTCTGTTTCACTTAAGTTCGCGATGAGCGTACCGGCCAGCAAAATCGCATCGCGGCTGACCACCACAATCACCGCCCAGATAGGAATGAAGCTCAGGACGGAAAGCGTAATAATGGCTGACATTCCGAGCAGTTTGTCGGCGAGGGGATCGAGATATTCCCCAAGACGAGTCCGTTGATCGGTCAGGCGGGCAATCATCCCGTCCAAGATGTCCGTCAAGGAGGCAATCAGGAGAGTGATGAGGGCGGCTTCAAAGTGCCCATACAGCAAAAGTCCAACAAAAACAGGAACTAAGAGAATACGGAGAACCGTCAGACTATTCGGAACATTAATGGGAATATCCGCAACCGATGATTCACGATCCATGGACTCTTCGGCCTTTCCCGCTACCCGTCATTTATCCTAAGCGTAGCCAAGGGTACGTGCGGTTTCTGACTCAAGTCAACAGGGATAGATTGAACATTTCATGTCGCTAGCTATTACGTGCCCAAGATACAATGACTAGCACCAGTTTGGAGGGAATGTTCAAAAAAGCTCGTCCAACAAGGCCGCAGCCATTTTGACGAGCGGAGCGTACGGTGAGTACGTGAGCACGACAAAAAGGCGAGAACGCCGTTGGCGACTTTTTTCAACATTTCCACCAGGCTTGCAGGCTATTTCAGAGCAGCCTATAATCCTTGCGCGAAGGCCTCAAACAATCATTGAATCTTTCACGCAAGAAATGTTCAGTCTCAATTAGCCGGAGCCCAGACCTATGACCTCTCTACCATTATCCTTTCGAGTCAAAAATGCCGTAGTGGAAAAGCATCAATTGGAGGGTACCGACCCCAGTGATCGATACTTTAATCGATTGATCCCGATCAAACGCGTAGAAGGAGGCTATACCGGATCCGTCATGTATGAAGCCTTAACGATTGATTCGCAGGTCCATCGAACAGTCCAAGACACCAACAAGGATATCGTCGATCAGCTCCGCGTCCTAGGCTTCACCAACATGCGCACCCGTCTCAACTTCAAAGGCCAAAAATACCTCGCCGAAAAAGAAACCTGGGTCGACTACTCCGACACCTAACGATTACCTCCCCGACTTCTTCAATCCCGATCTCCCCAACAAAGATTCCCCAATTCTTCCTCCCCGAGAGGCCTGGTCAAAAGACCAGCTAGGGAGAGCCCCATAATTTGACTTATTTCTTCAGTTGACTAAGAATCCCCACACGGCCATTCCAGAACGTTCGCTTTTGTTCCGCTATCCTTTTCGAGGGGAATTCTGATTGGCTTCGTCGGGTTTGGAAAATGTAGATTTCCAAGATGCTACTAAATTAGACGGACTTAAAATTGAGCACAAAGATGGACTTTGACGGACTAGTGAAATTTGTCCAAGAGCAATTCACTGACGGTCTCGTATTGGTAATTGGATCCGGCCTGTCCGAAGCTGAGGAGATCCCGGGAATGCCGGCGCTAGCAACATATCTCAGGGAGGAATCAGGCGAACTGACCGGTGCCGAAAAGGCACTGTGGGACAAGATCATGACTATGTTGAATGCCGGTGAAGGATTGGAAGCGGCGTTGCTCAAAGAAACGCCATCCGATGCACTTGAAGTTTGGATCGCACAAAAAACCTGCAAACTGCTGATGCCGGAGGAACGCAAAGTCATGAGCGCGGTGCTTCGAGGGGAGCGAACACTTCGCCTGACAACATTCCTGGACAAGGTATTGAAACCTACGACTGGATTGCCAATCCTGACCCCCAACTACGACCGACTGATTGAGGTTGCCTGCGAAATGGCAGGATTTCATGTGGACACCACCGCTGTCGGACAATATGCAGGCGCTTTCGACCATGCTCGAAGTTGCATGGGATCATGCCGAGGCATCACATCGCGCACCAAGATTACCGTTCTCGATCACTTTCCGCGTGCAATTATTCTAAAACCGCATGGAAGCTTTGACTGGTACCAATTCGGCAATGACGCGCGGCGCTGCAGTTTGGATCTGGACGCGGAACGGCTCATCATCACGCCTGGCCTCAATAAGTACCGTGCGGGCTATAACTCGCCCTTCGACAAGCATCGCGATTTGGCCAACGACTACATCAAAAAATGTACTCGTCTGCTGGTGGTGGGGTATGGATTCAACGACGATCACCTGCAAACACACCTCATGAAACAAATTCAAGATGGCACGCCCACATTGATTTTAAACCGATCGATAAGCCCGAAGGTCGAGAAGCTGGCGAAGGAATCGCCCCGCTGTGTTTGCCTCTCAAAACCGCCCGTATCGTCTGGAGTCGCCATGCTAACAAACGGACACCAACTCGAGCACCTCGGTCATGATTTGTGGGATCTTGGCGTTCTGGCGAAGGAGTTATTGACATGAGTGATGCACCCATTCTGACGTTTGAAGCACCGAGCAAGCTCGGAAAGGTCGCTTCGGTGGACACGACCCGTGTACTCATCGCAGTGGAAAACGCTGCACTCTTACCGCGTGCTTCAGTCGGAAGCCTCGTCGCAATTCAGGGGACGACTGCGCAGGAGTTTCTGATCGGGATGACAGAGCGTGTAACCCGTCAGTTACAGGAGCAAACTGCACAGCCTGATCCGATGGCACCGACGACGCTCGCGATTGAGGTCGTGCCGGACGACGCGCTCCGGACCATCTTGCTCGGCACCTACCGCACCATTGAGGGAACCGTTCGCAATCGGTTCAAGCGAGGTGCTGATTCCTTCCCACAAATCGATCGAGATTGTTTCCTCATCGAGGGCCCTAACCTTCAGCGGTTCATGGGGTTACTGGGCAAGGATTTGGATGAGAAGCAACGGCTCGAACTCGGACACTTCGTCATCGACCACTCGGCCGCCGCGATCGCCAACGGTGATCGCTTCTTCCAGAGGCACGCGGCGATTCTCGGCAGTACCGGCTCGGGCAAGAGCTGCGCGGTGTCGTTGATCTTGGAGCGTGCACACGCCCGTAAATACGCGAACATCATCGTATTCGACATGCACGGCGAGTACACCTCGCTTGCAAATCCGTCTGCCGGTAAGGATGGTACAGTGCCAAGCCCCATTGCGGCCGGGTTCAAGATCGCAGGCCCTGGAGATCTCGACAAGCCACAGGATAACGCACTTTTCCTCCCGTACTGGCTCCTGAACAGGGAAGAGATGCTCTCGATGATCCTGGACCGCAGCGATCAGAACGCGCCCAATCAAGCATCACGGTTCACGTTGCACGTACGAGACCTGAAGGAAGACACCCTCAAGGCGGAGAAGAAGAACAATGTGAAGACGACTTTCACCGTCGACTCGCCAATTCCATACAAGTTGTCAGACCTGCTTGAAAAGCTCAAGCACGACGATACGGCCAAGGGTAAAGGGACGAAGGGTGGAGATATAAAGGGTGAATGGGAAGGGCGGCTTACACGCTTTCTCTCTCGCCTAGAAGCCAAGGCCGAGGACCGGCGGTACGGCTTCATGTTTAAACCACCAGAGACTGCTCTTAAATACGACTGGCTCGCGAAGCAAATCGCGAAGTTGCTTGCCCCGGGCGACGGGAAGCATGGCATTAAGGTGGTGGACTTTTCCGAAGTGCCGTCGGATGTGCTCCCCGTCGTCACTGGCGTATTTGCACGACTGCTGTACGATGTCCAGTTCTGGATGCAGCCGGAGAAGCGAACGCCGTTCGTTTTCGTGTGCGACGAAGCCCATCTGTACTTGCCCATCCGCGAGGACGCGGGTGCAGTCGAGAAGCAGGCCCTCTACTCGTTCGAACGCATTGCCAAGGAAGGCCGAAAATACGGCGTCTCCCTACTTGTGGTGAGCCAGCGCCCATCGGATGTGAGCCGAACCATCCTCAGCCAATGCAACAATTTCCTTATTCTCCGATTGACGAACGACCAAGATCAAAACGTTGTTCGTCGCCTCATGCCGGACTCCCTGGCTGGCGTCCTCGACGGCTTGCCGCTGCTCGACACCGGAGAAGCCGTGTTACTTGGCGACGCGATCCTTCTCCCTGCACGAATCAAGCTGAAATTTCCCGCCATCGAACCGCTGAGCCAGACCCGAAACTTCTGGCAGGAGTGGGGAGAAAAGGCTCCAGATCCAGCGGCAGTTGCGGCAGCAGTTGAAACGCTACGCCGGCAATCTCGCGCAACCGAGAAAATCTCCTGAAACTAGACCTTTTCGCCGGGATGGCTGGGCTGGCGTCTCCACAAAGAGACCTCGAGTCGTTTTTGACCTCTATAGATTTACCCCTACAAGTCCGAAGTTGGTTGCAATTGCTCAACCAGTCGTCAATCGACCTTGCCTCGAAAATGGATAACACAGCTAGAGACGCCAACAATAAGGTATTTAGGAATCCCCGAAAGTTGCTGAATAATCGCATCCTACAGTTTGGGAGGAAAGGTTATTGATGCCTTGATTGTCTGACGTGGTATGGTCTCGATTGGAAAGGAAAATGACTTCCAATTCACGAATGGAACCTATCCAGATACTCGTGGCGGTAAATCCCAGATGGCCAGACGTTCAGGGGAAAAGCATTGGCCGAAGGCGGAGGGTTGAGAGGGCGTAACCCCCTAACGCTCAACTGGTTCCGGACTGAAAGGGCGATCTCCAATTGCGGAGAAGAGCTATTCACCCGGGCAATCAGCATCTGGCAACGGTGACGAATGTTTTAAAAAAAGAGCCGCTACATGAAAACATGATTGCATGCAGTAGACAATTATATCCGCGTTTTTTAAACTTCAACTTTAGAGGGATCCGCAGCCGATGGAACGTTGGAATCATTCCATTTATCCGAAAGTCCTTTCAAATCTTTTCACCCACTTAGAAGAGCGCATCTTTCCCCCAATAGTGTTCCCCAGCGATCTCAGCGCAGGGAATGAGTCAAAGCAAAAAAACCTACGAAAAAAGTGTGATTTATTTTTGATAGATGGAGGGACCCCTTCAGCAATGGTGGAGCCAGAACCGGGAGGACGGCTGAGTATTGGTTATACAACTGGCTTTGTAATGTCCCTATGGGAGTTAGCAAACTTCCTAGTATGCACAAGGTTATTTAATTTCAGTCCTTTTTGTGAAAATATTTCAATTAAAATTCCGAAAGAAAGAGTCGATACCATATTTTACAATTATGATTGGGTTACAGGCCTTCCAAACTATGTAGCTTTTACCGACATTTTTTTAGTCAATCCAGACAACCAAGTTAGGAAATTTTTAGCTTTTCACATAGTGGATTTTGCCATGGCTTGGATTTTGCTCCACGAAAGGGCGCATATCCTAAAGGGGCACGTACAATTCTTAAAAGCAAACTATGGCGCAGAAACTATGATCAATTTTTTGAAGACCAGAGCTCTACAAAGAACGATTCTTCCTTCTAACGAAACTATCCCTTACATTGGTCAACAACTAGAAATACAGTCATTGGAATTAGACGCAGACCGTCAAGCAACACTTGAGCTCATACACAGAAACTTACAGCCATCAATTTGGAACGTGTATCCACGCGAGATTTTCTCAAGCAATAAGGTCGTGCTTTATTATACCGGAGTCGCAATTGCATCAGTTCATTTAATTCTACGATTATTGGAGCGAAACACAGTATTAGATCCACTCCATCCACAAGTCGCCCAAAGGCTACATTGGCAATTTATTGTTTGGATGTCTCTTAATGAGAGTTGCTCGAATCTCAACCTGCAGGATGATGAAATTCAAGCAGTAGACTCCGGAGCAAACAGAGTGCTAGATTTTTCTGACTGGCTGTTCGACGAAACCGGATTACCAATTCTTCCTACACGCAAAAGCTTTACGTCGTACGGCGATAAATCCATGTTCGGAAAAGAGTCCAGGGAAAAGCTGGACATACTGATAAAAGTCCTCAGTGATATACGGCCTCAGCTAACTCCAGATATCTGAGCTACTCAGATATCGAACCATTGTGGAGATAGGCATGGAAAATATGAAAACAGCGACACTTATAAGAAAAGCGGTTGGTTTATCCAATCATGAACTGGAAGAAATGTTTATGATCGGACTTGAGCATGATGTAATTGGTCTAGGTAGCACCCAGCCCAATAATTTTGGAGACTGGCTAAACCTGCATTCGAATAAGTTGTGTTCGTCAAGGTTAGTAAAGACTTACCTAACAGATCAGAAGCTCATGGGTCGCAGAGGTTGGCTTTTAGCATTCGCTGGTTTGCTAACGACCTGGTTGCCATGGATTGCTGCAATCGCAGGCGCCGAAATCCTACTTCGCAGCAGTTTGGAGAACATTTGTAAAGATCGCAACTGATATGCAGGATGAAAACAGTACCATTATTTCCTACCATTCTTAGTAGATCAAACTACACTTACGTAAGACCATTCCAAAGTACCCACCCAGCCCAGCGTGTGGCTAGTCGCGCAAACCCGGAGCTGGATAACCTAGCTAGAGACAGCGCCAAATCTGCATTTTGGAATCTCCTGAAATTCCTTGAATAATCACATCGGGGAGTTGAGGGCAGAAGGTCCAAAGACACCTGGCCCAGAGTGTCTAATTCAGTTATAGGCATTCCAAATAATTTCCAAAGCATTCTTGCCAGCATGCGTCACCCTCATCGCTGACCAAAGGATCACCGTTGGCAGCAACCTCGCTCAAAGGTTGCAAGGCGAGGCAAATTACCCCCAATCCCTGCCACCCTCCACTTCCTTTTGACCGACGCCTGCTGTTCGGCCCTATGGGCGGACGCTCTTCAAACATTGGCGGGCCTTGTTTGAGCGGAGCGAGTTGGCCCGCCTCCCAATTCCCACGTCCGCTTAATCTGAAGAGGCCGAACTGGGCGTCACTGGTTTTGGGTCCTTTTGCCGAAACAAAAGGACCTCGGCTGCCGGGCCGAAACCCGGCAAACGCTACATGAGGGGTCAGACTCGATTCAAATCCAAGGGCACAGCTTCTATTCCGCGTTAATTACTTCAACCCAACCCATTTTAATGTAGAGAGCAATACATTCTTCCCTCTTGCCATTGACCTAACCTTCAGAATCTTTGTTTCCTCGCTTCATTTTTTTCGCTGGCTTTTCTGTCTTTAGGGGGTTCACTCGTTTGGCTTTTTCAACATGAGGGGCCGTGGGCACACTTTGCCGAAACCCTCCGCTGGAAATAATCTGGGCTTGCCGCCTTATCTCTTCAATCGACTTGGGTTCCGGTCCTTTCCGAGGATCACGAATTCCCAATAGGTCCCATGGGACTTTGCGTGAAGTTCCGGAGGCCTTTGGCTTTTGACTCTTTCCGCCCCAGTTCATCGTTAACTTCATCTCTTCCTCCGTTCGTCTCACGATTCTTCATTGGTCATCATGCGTCCAGAAACGTAAAGTCCGTACGAGACCTAGCCCTCGGTCTCATCCCACTCACGATTCAGAAGCCATCGTTTTCCACTAGTATTTTGACTCTCAAAAAAATGTTTTCACGCTCACACCACAGCATTCCCTCCTCTTCGAAACCAATCCTCTGAAAGGGCAAGAAGCCTCGAATGTTTTCGTTGAAAGTGAAAATTCCCTATGCATACTCGGCTTTCAAAGATGAGTCCCATCTTTGGGATGCAGCCTATCCACAACGCTCAGCATGAAAACCGGGACCCGGAGAGCACCACTCAAGTACCACCCCGATCAAGTAAGTTCAACTGTTTGAAAAGACAAGACTACCGGGAAAAGACTTCGTCGTCTGAGTTATGACTGAAAGAGGAAAGGAAAGATGTTTTCTAAACAGCTATGAGTAACCACCCGCACACGTACCCTCAACAACCTAGCAGCCAACTGCAAGGGAGTCAAATTCGTTTCTCACCAGGAATAGACAAAGCCCTCCTTAAAGCCCCTGAATAATCGCATCATGGAGCTTGGGACGGAAGGCTTTGATGGCTTGATTCTCGCGAGTAGGGTGGACGCGGTTGGAAAGAAAGATGACTTCCAATTCCCGTTCCGGATCAATCCAAATGGAGGTGCCGGTAAAGCCCAAATGCCCGAATGACCGGGGCGAAAACCATTGGCCGGAAGACGAGGGGTGAGACGGTGTATCCCAGCCTAAGGCCCAACTTGTTCCAAGCTGCGCGCTCACAAACTGCCTGACGAAGTCTTGCTGGAAGAGACTTGGTTGACCAAGATAGCTATCCAACCAAGCCTTCGTGATTTGTCCAACCGCCTGGGCCGTTCCAAACAAACCGGCATGTCCGGCAATTCCTCCGAGGGCAGCTGCATTTTCATCATGGACTTCGCCTTGGAGCAAGCGCCCTCGCCAGGGATCTTCTTCCGTCGGGGCTATTTTGCCGGACGCCTTCCCGTGGACATCATGAATGCCAAAGACCAGTTCATCCGCCGCCAATGGATGAAAAATTCGCTCGCCCGCGAAATCCGCCAGTGATTGGCCCGTCACCCGTTCAACCAGGAATCCCAACACCATATAGCCCAAATCGCTGTACACGCTGGCTGACGCAGAGGCTCGATCGATCGGTTCCTTTAAGATACGTTCCAACACATCTTGCATTCTTTGTTGCCGTGCTTCTGGTGCGGAAGGGAAATCGGGAGCAAACGATTGATAGAAGGGACGTAATGCTGGAAGTCCGCTCTGATGCGACAGTACATCATTTAAAGAAACCTGTCCAAGAAGAGAGCCGCCAGTTTCCGGTAAGCAGGCATCCAATGTTTGTGAAAGACGCAGGCAGCCCTCTTGAACTAAAAGGAGAATGGAGGAAACGGTCGCTAGCGGTTTCGTCAAAGAAGCCAAATCGTAGATGGTGTCGAGTTGAACCGGGGAGGCCCCTGGAAGCGAGGAAGTACGACCTACAGCCTGATGAACAGTGATGGCGCCTTGATGGCGCACCAACAAGACGGCTCCTGGAAAGACGCCGGCTTGAAGGCCTTCATGAAGTACACGAATGATGGGATCGGGCTGATCCACAATTTGATGAGGGAACCGAAAGGATTACCCGGCTTCCCGATGAGAGGCTGGTTCGATATTTAATTGAGGCCCTTGGTGTTCCGGCGATTCCTGTTGCTCTTCGATCGAAGAAGAAGAATCAAACGCGTCATCGGGCTGTTCTTCAATTTCAACTAACCGATGGAAGGAGCTTAAGGTTGAGCGAAGACGGTCCAACACCAGAGCCCGTTGTTGCCGCAAGCCAGAGATCATCCGTCGCATTTCCACCAATTCTGCACGGCTCTGGGAAAGAATTTCTTCGGCTTTTAATTCGGCTTCTTTGACGACGAGATCGGCATCGCGTTGCGCCCCGCGCTTCAGTTGCTCGACAAATGTTTGTGTCGAGATCAACGTACTGGTCAAAGTGGACTCTCCCCGTTTGAGCTGCGCGAGTTCTTCTTCTTTAGCGGACAACTTTTCCTTCAAAACCAAATTTTCCTTCGTGAGCTCTTCAACCGACTCGGCAATTTCTTCCAAAAACTGATCAACTTGAATTTTATGATAGCCCCGCCATTGCGTATCCAGAACTTTATGCTGAATGTCTAACGGTGTAATTTTCATGATGAGACCCTTTCTCCGCACTTTAGTGCATACGAAACGCTAAATCCTTCAAAGATCCTACCACAGCAATTTGCAGAAACCATATTAACAGGATAGCAACGATCGGAGAAAAATCAAATCCCATACTACCCATCCCCAACCGCTTTCGAATTTGATAAAGGACCGGATCGGTGGCCCGTTGCAAAAATTGCACGATCGGGTTCCAAGGGTCCGGATTCACCCATGAAATCAAGGCCCGAATAATAATGACCCACATATAAATCTCTAAAATCCAACCCACAATTGTCGCGATGGCTTCTAGCACATTTCCAGCAATAAACATGACGCTCCTTTGTTATGACTCAGGGACTTTCCGAAGTGAAAGGTGAAACGGCATGAAGCATCAGGGGGGAATATCGTGAGGACAAAATCCTTCAACATTTTTTCTCCCCTCTTGCTCCTTATTCCCTGCTACTTACTTTCCACTTTTCACCCCGTTGACCAAAAATGGCCGTGCCAATCCTCACCATTGTAGCTCCCTCTTCTATCGCAATCTGATAGTCGTGGGACATTCCCATGGACAATTCTTCCATGCCGCCAGGAACCAGCCCCTCCCGCAAAAAAGAATCTCTGAATTGCCGGAGTTCTGAGAAGTACGGCCGAGCCTCCTCGGGATTATCGCGAAAAGGCGGAAGGGTCATCAAACCACAAAGCCTCACATGGGGAAGACGCCTCATCTCCTCCAGAGCTTTTGGCAGGTCAGGACCGAAAAAACCCCCTTTTGTGGCTTCACCCGCAACATTCACCTCCAAAAGAATATCCTGAGAAATGCCTAACTTTTCAGCTATTGCGGCAATACCCCGTGCTTGCTCCAGGCTCTCAACCGAATGAATGAGAGCAAATTTACCCACAATATCTTTCAGTTTGCGGCGCTGCATACGCCCGATAAAATGCCACGCCAGCCCTTGCCGCGGGCCAACAGCCGGCATTTTTTCTTGAGCTTCCTGAAGCCGGTTTTCCCCAAACACCCTCACACCGGCGGCATATGCCTCAAGCAGTCCACTGAGTGAGACCGTTTTGGTCGCCGCCACTAATTGCACAGTGGAAGGATCTCGTCCAACCCTGGTGGCAGCCCGTCTGACCTCTTCTTGAATACGCTGTATATTGCCGGCAATCGTCCCGAGAATCGGTGAATCATCTAACGGCGACACAATAAATACTCAGATTATTGTAAACAGGAATGGAGCTTAAGTCACAGGACCCGATTGGTGAAGCGGAACATGCAAGGCTAAAGAGAGAAAATTCCTACCGTTTTTCTTCTATGTTAGTGTTCACTGTTTCCTTCCTCCCCTGGAAGCATGATTCCACTCATCATGGTTCCCATCACTTTCCCCTCTCGACGGTAGGAAAAAAAGAGATCTTCCCGACAACGTGTGCAATACTCCATGCGTTCAACTTGCCCTTCGGGGACTCCACTGGAAAGAATTTGATGCCAGAGAAGCTGCTTAAGATCCAACATCCCCCTCCCGTTTGAAGTTTCCTGAAGCACGCCCTGCCAATCAGGATACCCGGAGTGTAAAGGCTCAATCACCGGAGCATCAACTTCATAACAACAGGGACCGATCGACGGCCCAATCGCCACGTGCAGGTTGGCAACATCTGCCCCCAATTGTTCCACACACGTTTGAATGGTCTTGGGAACAATACCCCCAACCGCTCCACGCCAACCGGCGTGCACGGCTCCAATAATCCCCATGGTACGGTCCACCATTAAGACCGGAACACAATCCGCCGTCCGAACAACGAGCAAGAGATTCGGTTGATTGGTCACCAACGCATCTCCCTCACCGTCCGACATCGCTCCCAGCGTCACCGGGCTGTCAAGGACGACAACCCGGACACTGTGGATTTGTTTCAAACTGGCAATGATGGGAAATAAAGGAGGCCCGACCGTGACTTCCCCTAATCGAACAAACGCCTCCAACCCTGCCGGGGCCTGACGAGTGCCAAAGAAATGGCGAAGAGGAATCACCTCACTGGTCAATCCGTCATGAGACACGACAGTGTTCACGATGCGCATCCTTCTCCATCTGGGCTTCACCCAAAACTTTTAGGTGTCGGTTTTTTTCCTTAAAAATGTGGGCACATCCCAGTCGTCATCGACCAACAAACTTCCATTGCCATTGCCGTTGCCATTCCCATTACTATGGCCATTTTCTGTAGCTTTCCGTGCCGCCACTTGTCGGCGCAGGTACGTTGGACGATCCATATCTTCAGCGCTAGAGTCTTCCTCATGCTCTATTCCAACTGAGACCATGGGCCGGGTCTTAACAGGTTCCACGACTAATGTCGGTTGATGAACATTCGGGAACCGCAAAACCGATTCGCCTTGCTCGAATCCCGTGGCAATCACCGTCACCGTCAATTCCTCGCCCATCTCTGGGTTGATCACCTGCCCCACAATGATGTTGGCCTGCGGATCAGCCGCTTCCCGGGCAATATTGCACGCCTCATTGACCTCATGCAGCGTCATGCTGGGGCCACCCGTAATATTCAATAACAACCCTCGAGCACCTTCCACACTGCCGTCTTCCAACAAGGGACTGGCGATCGCCAATTTCGCAGCTTCTTCGGCGCGTGAAGGCCCACGCCCCATACCCATACCCATCACGGCTCGCCCTGAATACCCCATCACCGTGCGCACATCCGCAAAATCCACATTCACTAAACCTGGAGTCGTGATCACATCGGAAATACCTTGAATGGCCTGCCGCAACACATCATCTGCAACCTTAAACGCTTCTAAGAGCGGGGTATTTTTATCCACCAAGCCCAACAATTTTTGGTTAGGGATAATCAACAGTGAATCCACATGTTTCTTCAATTCACGAATACCGTCTTCGGCAAAGCTGGCCCGACGGTTTCCTTCATATTGAAACGGTTTGGTGACCACCCCTACAGTGAGGATCCCCAATTCTCGAGCAATTTTTGCCGCAATGGGCGCCGCGCCCGTTCCCGTACCGCCGCCCATTCCCGCCGTGACAAACACCATGTCCGACCCTTCCAGCGCATCACGAATTTGGGTTTCGCTTTCCATGGCCGACTCTTTCCCGACCTCAGGGCGAGCACCCGCACCCAACCCTCGTGCCCGTTCAGGACCTAATTGAATTTTGTAAGAGGCCATGGAACGGCCCAGCGCCTGCAAATCCGTATTGGCCACGACAAACTCGACGCGGCTCAAGCCGGATTCAATCATGGTATTCACGGCATTACAGCCAGCCCCACCAACTCCCACGACCTTAATCTTGATCGTTGCGAGTTCATCATCAGACAGTGAAAACATGGGAAGCCTCCTTTCTGCCATCTCTCAGGCAGATTGTTGTGACAGGTAAATCAAATTGTTGTTTCCGTTTCAATACGCTAGGGGGCATGGATGTTCGCTTCTCCTTTCCTTCCATGGATTAAAAAAAGTTCATGACCCATCCCTTCATCTTAAACACCATTCCCCCCATCCAACGTGAGGGTTTTGCAGATTTGCCACCTCCAGCCCCAACCACTTCGAATTCATTTTCTTGGCTCACAGAATGGACGATTAACCCAACGGCGGTGGAATACATCGGGTTTTGCACGATATCTCGCAACCCGCCCACCCCTAAGGGACGTCCCAACCGAACCGACAGATTGAGCACCTGTTCGGCCACTTCCGCCATTCCCGGAAGCAACGACGTTCCGCCCGTCAAGACTCCTCCCGCCACTAACATGCCGTCATACCCCGCCCGTCGTATTTCACGTCGCACCATTTCAAACATTTCTTCGACACGTGGGGAGAGAATTTGTGCCACAACATTTCGAGGCATCACTCGCGGCGGACGCCCGCCCACACTCGGCACCTCAATATTTTCATCGTCATTTAACAATTGGCTACTGGCCACGCCATATTGCAATTTAATTTTCTCCGCATCTTCCGGAGCCGTGCGTAACCCAATCGCCAAATCAGACGTCAAATGGTGTCCGCCCATAGGAATCACCGCTGAATGCCGGATACACCCTTCCACCCAAATTGCGACATCGGTGGTCCCTCCTCCAATATCCACCATGACGACACCCAACTCGCGCTCTTCCGGAGAGAGCACGGCAGCACTGGAGGCCAATGGCTGCAAGATAATATCGACAACATCTAATCCAGCCCGGCTCACACACCGTGCCAGGTTTTGGGCTGAGGTGACCGCACCCGTCACAATATGAACATCGACTTCTAAACGGGATCCGGCAATTCCCAAGGGATCTCGAATCCCTTCCTGATCATCAACAATGAATTCTCGCGGAAGAACATGCAGAATCTGCCGATCCGGCGGAGGGACCGCACAACCACGGGCAGTATCCACCGCACGCTTGATATCGCTTTTGGTGACTTCCCGCTTCTTGAGCGCCACCACACCTTGCGCACTTTCGCTGCCAATATGACTGCCGGCAATTCCCGTATACACGGAATTAATTTGTACGGCAGCCATCAATTCCGCTTCCTCGACCGCATGCTTGATGGATTCCACCGTACTATCCATATTCACCACCATGCCTTTGCGTAATCCGGTCGATTTATGCGACCCGATCCCAATCACATTGACCGAACGGTCGGCCAATATTTCGCCAACGACCGCGCAAATTTTCGTCGTCCCAATGTCGAGACCTACCACAATGTGTTCTTTTTTGGTCATAGTTAGAGTGTCCTCTTGCGAAGAATAACTTTTTGAGAAAACCTCAAATCCACTTCTGGCGATTTCCGTTCCATCGCGTCTTTCACCGTAGGATACAACACCAAAAACCGTTCCCACTGCTGGTCCGCTTCCTGTCCAAACTGGAAACGAAAACGTGGAAGATCCACAATGGTCGTGTGCGGATGTGCCACGTTGACCGTCGGTCGTCCAGGGAAACGTTCTGATAATAATGCCGCCAAATGAATTCCCTGTTTCGCCCGCCGTTGACTTTCATCTTGATGTTGAGCAACAAACTTAGAGGTCATACCCTCTAAGACCGGCAACGCCTCTCCAACCTTCGACGTGTCCCCTGGCAAGACATGTCCTTCCTCATCGAGGAAATACGTGGTCTTTGCCGCACGCAAGAGCGCTGCCGGTTGACGTTCTTCCACCTGAACAATCAGCGAATGAGGCAGCACCCAATCAAAGGTGACCGCACGAATCCAGGGATGGGCTTCCAATTCACCTTTGAGCTGCCCCATGTCGATGGACCACAAACTTGAATCCGAAGACAAATTCAACTTTGCCGTAATCTCCTCACGAGAAAGACGTTCCAACCCGACAATCGTGATTTGTTGAATGTGGGTCCATTCGTTCACCCACCGGATCGCCGTGCGCCCCCCAATCACGACAACCACGATGAGCCCTGTGATAAGACTGCCCACCACCACACGCCGGAGAGGCGAAGCCTTCCGAGTTCTCTCCGACCGTCCTACGACATCCCCACGCTTGAGGGGCCGGTTCTTTCGCGGTGGCTTGGACAAGAGGATGTCTCGCATACCCATTAGGTGGCTCCCTGCTTGCGAGTATTCCCTCCCCCGGAAACCCGCCCGCGTTTGGGTAAGGCTGCCTGTAAGATCGCCTCCACCAAATCATCGTAAGTCATGCCGTCCTGTGCGGCAGCCATCGGCAACAAACTCCTGGCGGTCATGCCGGGAATAGTATTGATTTCCAACACATACGGATGCCCATTCGGATGAATACGAAAATCAACACGAACGACCCCGCCACATCCCAACGCTTGGTAGGCTTGACGACTGTATTCCCGAAGCAATCGCTCTACACGAGCGGTAAGCGGGGCCGGGCAGAGATACCGGGTGGAGGCCTTTCCATACTTTGCCCGAAAATCGTAGAACCCTCCTGGAGCAATCACTTCCACGCCGGGAAAAATCTTCGTGCCCAAGACCCCGACAGCCACTTCACGCCCGGGAATATATTTTTCAACTACAGCCTGTTGCCCATGACGATAGGCTTTCAGCACCGCACGCTTCCATTCAGACGCCTGCTTAACAATGGTCACCCCAATACTCGACCCCTCGGTGCAGGGTTTAACTACCACTGGCCATCCCAAATTGCCTGATGGGCCAGGAGGGATGAATGGCGCCTGCAAGGTCATTCCGGCAGGAACAGGAACACCAGCGGCTTGCAGGACGACACGAGTCAACCCTTTGTCCATACATACCGCACTGGCAGACACACCTGATCCGGTATACGGAATATTCATGACTTCTAGTAAGCCTTGGACGGTGCCGTCTTCTCCACCCATACCATGAAGGGCGATAAAGGCCACACCAATCTTTTTGGCGCGAAGCTGCTGGGGCAATGTCTCATCCACATCAATCGGCACCACCGTGTACCGTCGGCGTTCTAGCGATTCGCAAATGGACCGCCCCGTTTTGAGGGAGATTTCTCGCTCAGCCGATGTTCCTCCCATCAGCACCCCGATTCGCAGGGACGTGGCCTTTTTGATGCCTGACTTTTTCATATGACCATCACACGTTCATAAACCCGTGAGAGTCTGCTCGGATCAACGGATGGTCTTTTCACAATCTCGATTCCCTCGTTTTCTGTTTATCGCTCCCCAATCACTTTCCATTCCAACTGGAGACGAACCCCGAATTTTTTTGCCACCCCGGCTTGAACATTTCGAACTAAGGCCAGCACCTGTTCAGCCGTCGCCGCACCTCGATTCACAATAAAATTGGCATGTTTGGTGGACACTTCCGCATCACCCCTTCGCAACCCCTTCAATCCTGCCGCTTCAATCAAGCGGCCGGCAGAATCTCCAGTGGGATTCATAAACACCGATCCGGCATTGGGCAGGGTCAGCGGTTGTGTGGCTTTTCGGTATTGTAAATACTGCTTGGCTGCCGACTGAATCGTGGTTTTGGCTGCCGCACGTAATTGAAGCCATGCCCCAACGACGATGCCCTTCGGGAGCTTGGTCTTGCGATAGAGAAAATCCAGCGTAGCGGCCTCTAGTCGCTTCCGTTTGCCACGAGTCGTAACAAAATCAACTGCCTGTAAGACATCTTTCATTTCACCTAAGCGAGTTCCTGCATTCATCACCACCCCGCCGCCTACGGTTCCCGGTATCCCCGCGGCCCATTCCATTCCAGATAGTTTTCGCCCAAGGGCAAATTGCATGAGTCGCGGCAGGCGCACACCCGCTTGGGCATAAACCAATTGGCCAGCCTCCTCTTGCATATGCGTTAACTGATTCAATTGCATCACGATGCCCCGAATGCCTTTATCCCGAATGATCACGTTCGTTCCACCCAACACCATCAGAGGAATGTGATGTTCGTAAGCCCCACGAACGACTCGTATCACATCCTCGACATCAGTCGGAATCACAAGCACGTCCGCAGGGCCGCCAACCTGAATCGAAGTCAAAGGAGCCAGAGGCTCCCCCCACCGAATCTCCCCTTCCACCAACATGAGTGCACGGCGAAGCTGTTTTCGGGCTGGTGGCTGTCGCAACATGATTCCGTGTGTGTTCGTTGTCCGGCATTACGTCTCGATTTTTTCTCGTTCCGTCTCCAGGAATTCTTTCCCGACTTTCCAAACATCTCCTGCGCCCAGAGTCATCAACACATCCCCCTCCTTCAAATCATGGCGTAGCCGATCCACCAAGCCAGCGGCACCATTGGCCCAATGTACGGCGGGATGGCCCGCCCCTCGAATTTTTTCGGCCAATGTTTCGCCATTAATCCCGGGAATGGGTTCCTCGCTCGCCGCATAGATATCCAACACATAGAGCACATCAGCTTGTTCAAACGCTTTCGAAAATTCCTCAACGAGATCCCTCGTTCGGGAATACCGGTGCGGTTGAAAGACGACGACCAATCGCCGGGACCAGGTCGATCGTGCTGCGGCCAGCGTGGCACGGATTTCGGTTGGATGATGACCGTAATCGTCCACGACCATGATCCCGTGTTTCTCGCCTCGAATTTGAAACCGGCGTTCCACACCGGAAAATGCCGCCAGACCAGATCGAATCAGATCCACCGGCACATCCAATTCCAACGCCACCCCCATCGCCGCCAATGCATTCGAAACATTGTGGACACCCGGAATGCGCACCCGAAACGGTCCGAGTTTTTGTCCACGATAATGCGCACGAAATTCAACGCCCAAGGCCTTGGCCTCAATATCCGTCGCAAATAAATCCGGCGTGAGCACCCCGGAAAAATCACTGAGTCCAAAGGTCAGAAAGCGTTTCACCACATTGGGCAGCATGCCGCGAATCAAGGGATCATCCGCACAGAGGATCGCCGCCCCATAAAACGGAATTTTGTTGATAAATTCCAGAAAGGCCGCCTGCAGTCGATCCATATTTCCATAATGCTCAAGATGTTCACGGTCCATATTCGTCACCACCACGATGGAGGGAGACAACCGCAAAAAGGAGCCATCGCTTTCATCGGCTTCGGCAATGAGAATGTCACTACGGCCCAACCGGGCATGGGTCCCCATCGCATTGACTTTCCCGCCCACCACAAATGTGGGATCGAGTCCAGCTTGTGCCAGAATAGAGGCCACCATCGACGTGGTTGTAGTTTTCCCATGCGCTCCGGCTATCGCGATGCCGAACTTCAACCGCATCAATTCTGCCAGCATTTCGGCCCGAGGAATGACTGGAATCACCTTGGCTTTCGCCGCATGAATTTCCGGATTGGATTTCGCAATAGCCGAGGACATGACGACGACCTGTGCCCCTTCAATATGCGATTCGTGATGCCCGATATACACGGTTCCCCCCATTTCCTCTAACCGGCGAATGGTATCGGAATATCCTGCGTCAGAACCCGTTACCTTATAGCCTAAGGTCAGAAGCACCTCCGCGATACCGCTCATCCCACTCCCACCAATTCCTACCAAGTGAATGTGTTGAATTTTTCGAAACATAATTGCCTAGGCTCCCAGAGGTAAGGAACGGCATGTCAGGCGGCCTAATGACCAACGCATGGTGGCCTGAAGAGTCACAGAAGTGTTTCATGACCGAGTCTTGGTTTCCTCGAGGTGATTTCGAAACCCGCCAACAATGACAATCACCCTCGTGGGCAGCAAGAAAGCCAATAGCCACATCCTGGATCATCTCGTAATAGGCACTCCCTTCATTCCCTGCACGCATCCTTCCCCATAATTAAAGATGGACAATGAACCCAATATGCTTAAACGACACATGAGAATTTCCCATTTCATTTCGATTCAGTACCTCTTCTTATGCTGGTGACACCAGGGCCAGACATTCGCTCACCATCTGCTCGGTCGCATCGACTTTCCGCGCCTCCCAACTCTTCCGAGCCATGGCCTGTAACCCTGGAATATCCTGCATAAGATGTTCGATTTCTTCAGCCAATCGTTTTCCCGTCAGATCCGCTTGCCGCAGCATCCTTGCCGCTCCCACTTGTTCCATAGCCTTCGCATTCATTTCTTGGTGATTGTGCGTGGCGTGAGGAAACGGAATGAGAATTGCGACCTTCCCATAAGCGGCCAGTTCCGCAAGCGTGCTGGCTCCTGCCCGACAGATCACAAGATCCGCTTTGGCCAATTCCTTGGGCATATCAAACAAAAAGGGGTGAACATCTGCCTGAACACCAAGTTGCGCATACCCTTCTCGCACCCGTGTTTCATCGTCAGCTCCAGTTTGATGAGTCAACGACACCGATTTCTGAAGAACGGTCGAGTGCTTCACCGCATCCAGCACCGCAGAATTAATGGCGCGAGCACCCTGACTTCCCCCAAAAATTAAAAGATGCCCGACCCGTTGCGGGAGTGCCGGAGGCTGATTCCAAATAAACGCGTCACGGATGGGCGTCCCAATGACGCGGATTTTGGATGACGCAAAAAATGATTTCGCACTTTCAAAAGCTAAAAAAATTCGATCAGCCAACGGCCCCAGAAGACGATTAGCCAATCCGGGCATCGCATTCGGTTCCAAAATCACCCGAGGAATCCGCAGCAGCCAGGCAGCCACCACGACCGGGGGACTGAAATAGCCGCCCGTCCCAATGACCAAATCAGTGTGTGACGATCGCAAAATCCGTATGGCCCGCCACAACGATTGAGGGAGTGCCCACACCGCGCGCAGCATATGCACAAAACTCTTTCCGACAAACCCTTCCACGGGAATCGACTCAACCGAAAATCCTTCTTGATTGAGAATATTCTGTTCGACCGCCTTTCCAGTGCCAACAAACAGAATATCCCCGCTTGGATCACGCCGTTGAAAGGCTTTCGCATACGCAATAGCCGGATACATATGCCCCCCGGTTCCGCCTGCCGCAATCACTACTCGCATGCCGATCTCAGGTTAGGGACTCGCCCGCCCTTGACGAGCGATACTCAGCAAAATCCCAATCGCCAACATCGTCGTCAGAAGAGACGATCCTCCGTAACTCACCAGAGGCAGCGTCAGCCCCTTAGTCGGCAACATTCCACTGACCACTCCCGCGTTGATCATGGCTTGCAGCGTCAGCAGCAAGGTGATCCCTAACGCGAGATACCGCCCAAACATATCCGGCGCTAACGCCGCCACTCGAAATCCTTTGAAGACAAGAATCACAAACAATCCCAACAATCCTAAGGTACCCATGAGCCCCAGCTCTTCTCCTACCAATGCCAGCACAAAGTCGGTATGGCCCTCCGGAAGATAGAGCAATTTTTGCTTGCCCTGACCAAGACCCACGCCAAAAATACCCCCGTTTTCCAAGGCTAGGAGAGATTGCACCAATTGATAGCCTGCACCCTCCCGATCCTGAAACGGATTGAGAAACGTGGTCATTCGCTCCCATCGCTCCGGGCTGAACACAATGAGGGCCAGAAATCCTAAGAACATCGGCAACCCCAGGCAGGCCAAATGTCGAAGCCTCGCCCCCGCTAAATACATCATGCACACGAACACCAGCCCGATCACGACAATGCTGCCCAGGTCAGGCTCTACGACAATTAAGAAACATAAACCGCTGACCACCACCACAGGCGGAAGAAAACCCCGCCGCCAATCCGTCACCCGACGACTCGGATTCGACAAGAATGCCGCCAGATACAAAACCACAGCCAGCTTGGCCATCTCTGTGGGCTGAATGGAAAAAAATCCAACAGTCAGCCAGCGTTTCGCGCCATTTATTTGCATGCCGATGGCCAGGACCAAAAGCAATCCCGCCACACATCCCACCACAATCCAGGGAACCCATTCCTTCCATTGTTGGTAGTCAATGCGTGATCCGACAAAGAGCACGATAAAACCCAGTACCATCCATACAATTTGGCGTTGAAGATAATGAGTCGAATCGGAATATTTCATATCCGCGACCACGCCACTCGCACTAAACACCATAATGAGACCGCCAAGGGACAGGGCCACCGTAATTCCCACAATCAACGGATCGATCCGCCGTCGGCCCAACGCGGTATGCCCCTGGAATAAATCCGCCCAAGCACGCGAGTCTCGATGGGCGTTTTTTCGTCGCAGTAACATCAACAGGCTCACTTATTGAAGCTCTCGGACAAGACGTTTAAACTCCAGTCCGCGATGATGATAATTCCGAAACATGTCAAAACTGGCGCACGCCGGAGAAAACAACACAACGTCTCCGCTCGACGCCAATGCCACGGCCTGTGAAACGGCATCGTCAAGACTGGCGGCCCGAGTCATGGGCACACTCCCTTCCAACGCTTTAAAAATCCGGGGGGCGGCTTCGCCAATAAGAATGACGCTCTTCAGCCTCTGGGGCTTCGCGCCTAACAAGCGCGTAAAGTCTCCTCCTTTATCTTTTCCGCCTACAATCAAAACGATCGATTCATCAAAACTCTGTATGGCTTTCAGCGTCGCATCCACATTCGTCCCTTTTGAATCATTCACGAACGTCACGCCGTTCCAGGTGCGAACAGGCTCTAAGGCATGCTCAAAGGTTGGGGTCCGCTCAAGGGCCTTTACGATGTGTTCTTGAGAACAGCCACAGAGCAGCCCCACAGTCATCGCCACCATGGCATTCGCAAGATTATGTTGCCCGCGCATTGGAATATCATCACGCTGGAAAAGAATGTCCTCTCTGCCCTCCAGTCGCCCTCGAATCACAGCTCCATCCCAATACATCCCTTGGGGTACTTCCTGTTGGAGGCTAAACTCACACCGCCTCGCGGGAGCATGCTGTGCCATATCCCTCACGATCGGGTCGTCAGCATTGATGATCATCCAATCCTGAGAAGTTTGATTTTCAAATATCCGGCGCTTAGCGTTCTGATAGTCTTCTTGAGTGGGATGACGATCAAGATGATCCGGCGTCACATTCAACAGGACCGCAATCCACGGTTTAAATTGCTGAATCGTTTCAAGTTGAAAACTCGAAACTTCCGCCACAATGTAGTCGTAGTCCCGCGCTGAAGCCGCGTCCGTCGATTTTGGAACGGCTTCACAAAGCGGAATCCCAAGATTGCCTCCCACAAAAGCATGCTTCCCACTTTCTTGAAGAATCGACCCAATCAACCGGACCGTCGTACTTTTTCCATTGGTTCCGGTGACGGCAATTATCGGTGTGTTTAAAAACCAGGAGGCTAATTCGATTTCGCCAATGACTGGAATCTGTTGTTGAAAGGCTTGTGCAAGAAACGCATGCTCTTTCGGGACACCAGGGCTCACCACTAAGAGGTCAGCCTGCCTCAACGCCTCTCCCCACTCACCTCCGAAAAAGACACGAGCCCCACGCTGCTCATACACATCTCTCACCATCTCCAGATCCTGACGTGGCTGCTCTTCAACGAGGGTCACTGTCGAACCGCGGTCCATGAGAAGATCGGCGGCAGCCAAACCACTGCGCCCCATCCCAACCACCGTCACGCTCGTCTCCTTCCAATTGGTCATTGGAACCACCGGAGTGGCGCTCATCGTGTCCATGACTCCAGAGAATGTCACCGCAGGCCTATCGTTACCGTAATTTCAAGGTACTGATGCTCAACAGTCCTAAAATGATCGCAATGATCCAAAGACGCACCACGACTTTCGGTTCTTCCCATCCCTTCATCTCAAAATGATGGTGCAGCGGCGCCATGAGAAATATCCGCTTTCCTCGTGATTTAAAAGAGATCACTTGAAAAATCACGGAAACAGCTTCCATAACAAAGACGCCCCCGACGAGCACCAACAGCAATTCGTGCTTGCAGACAACCGCTACCGTTCCGAGGCCTGCCCCGAGTGGGAGCGATCCCACATCTCCCATGAACACCGACGCGGGATAGGTGTTGAACCAGAGGAACCCCAGACCGGAGCCGATAATGGATGCCGTCAACACGGCTAATTCACCAGCCCCTTCGATATGCGGAATCAACAGATATTCGGACACCAAACGATTTCCAACCGCCCACGCCACGACCGTATAGGCCATCGCCGCGATGATGACGGGGCCCACAGCCAGACCATCCAACCCATCCGTTAAGTTCACCGCATTGGAACAACCCACAATGACTAAGACCGCAAAGGGAATGTAGAACACGCCCAAATCCGGCGTGAAATTTTTAAAAAATGGAACACTCAACTCTGTCGAATAGGCAGGGGACAGATAAAAAAACAATCCCACTCCAATCGCTACGCCAAGCTGACCCACAAACTTTTGCAAGGGCGATAATCCTTTGGATTGTCCCCGTAATATTTTGATGTAATCATCCACAAAACCGATTAGGCCAAACCCGACAATGGCCAGGAGAACCAGCCACACATTGAAATTCGAAATATCGGCCCATAACAACGTGGTCAATATCACCGAAAACAGGATTAACATCCCCCCCATCGTAGGCGTTCCGGATTTCCCGAAATGCGATTGCGGGCCATCGGTCCGAATCTTTTGCCCTAATCCCAATTGCTGCAATCGCTTAATCACAGGCGGCGCTAGAAAAAATACAATAAGAAACGCCGTGATCGCCGCATAAATCATGCGGAAGCTGAGGTAGCGAAAGACGTTAAAAATCGCATACTCGTTATGAAGCGGATAGAGCCAAAGATACAGCATTTCGTGTTTGCCCTACGCCTTTCCCCTTGCGCGAACCGCCTCGAATACACGCTCCATTTGAGCCCCTCGTGAGGCTTTGATCAGAACGATATCACCCCGTTTCACGAACGCTTTCAGGCATATCCCGGCTTCCACCGCATCCTTAACGACCGTAACCGGTACTCCCTTCCGAACAGTCCCGGCCCCTTTCTGCATCAGGGGACCGAAGGTCCCACAGGCGATCACATGTCCAACCTGCTTTTGCGCGGCGTAGCGGCCAATCTCTTGGTGAAATTGCTCTTCTTTGGGGCCGAGTTCCAGCATATCGCCTAGCACAGCAATCGTTCTTCGTTGAGGATCCAAAGTCACCAACACATCCAATGCGGCCTTCACGGAAGCCGGATTGGCGTTATAACAATCATAGAGATAGATCACCCCGCCATGCCGACGGATTTCCGATCGCATAGGCGCCGGGCGAAAAGCTTCTAATCCAGCGACAATATCTTTGGTAGAGAAACCCAACGCATGACCCACCGCCGCCCCCGCCAAAGCATTAGAGATATTATGGAGACCCATCGTACGAACCGAGGCTTTCCGGCTGGTTTTCCGATTCGGCATCCACAATTGAAACGAGGTACGTCGTCCATCCCAGACAACTTGTGTTCCTCGCACATCGGCCGGCTGCGTCAATCCAAAGGAAACAACCGGGGAATGCGCTTTTGTGAGAAAATGGCGAAAATACCGGTCATCCGCATTCAAAATGGCCGCGCCATCATTGGGCAGCCAGGGAAAAAGTTCGGCCTTCGAGGCGGCGGAGCGCGCCATGGTTCCATAAAATTCCAAATGATCAGGACCTACATTCGTCACAACCCCGACCGTCGGCCGGGTCATCTCACACAGTCGCGTGGTTTGCCCGACTTGATCCACTCCCATTTCAATGACGGCCGCCTGATGCCTGGCATTCAATCTCAGGAGTGTCTTAGGAACGCCAATGGCATTATTGAAATTTCCTTGGGTTTGAAGGACGCGCCAACGAGTAGCCAGCACGCGACTCACCATTTCTTTGGTGGTGGTTTTCCCATTGCTCCCCGTAATCGCGACGACCGGAATGGAAAACCGCGATCGATGAAAGCTGGCTAAATCCTGGTAGGCTCGCAGCGTATGCTTCACATGCACGACGGCGAGAGTCTTTCCCTGTTTTGGACGACGCCCATGTAAGACCTTGGCTGCGCCAGCATCCTCAATGACCACACCCCTGGCGCCTTTTTCCCAAGCATTCGCAATAAATTCATGCCCATTAAAATTTGGACCTTTCAAGGCCACAAAGAGATCGCCGGGTTTCACCGCACGCGAATCCGTTTGCACCCCACGAAATTTCTCATGAGGGCGTTCTGTCGAGAGCAATGTTCCCTGGGTCGCTAGGAGCACTTCATCTACCTCAAAGGTCGCCATTGAGCCTGTCTGTTCAACCTAAGCTGAACCCCTTCGCTGACGAATGGCCTTGCGAGCTTCTTCACGATCATCAAAATGAATTTTCTGTGTCCCCAGAATTTGATAATCCTCATGCCCCTTTCCGGCAATCAACACCAAATCTCCCGAATTGGCTGTTTGGATCGCCGCCTGAATAGCCCGGGCACGGTCAGCGATGGTTTGATAAGGGCACCGTTCCTCAGGCGGAAGGATCTCAATACCTCGTTCAATGTCAGCAAGAATGGCAAGCGGATCTTCGGTTCGTGGATTATCGGACGTCACAATGACCAGATCACTCGCTTTGACGGCCACTTGCCCCATCTTCGATCGTTTCCCCGGATCTCGGTCACCGCCACATCCGAAAACCGTAATGATCCGGCCTTGCTTGATTGTCTGTGCCGCATCAAGCAAGCGTTGGAGTGCATCATCGGTGTGGGCATAGTCCACGACCACGGAAAAATCTTGTCCTTCTTGAATGCGTTCAAACCGCCCCGGAACATTGGAAACCGATCGAAGGGCTTGCTCAAGATGAGAAGGCGTCATCCCCATTTCCAAACCAATGCCAATCGCCGCCAACATGTTGGACACGTTATGTTCGCCAACCAATTGACTCTTGATAGTCATGGACCCGAGAGGACTGTTAACCACGAACTGTGTGCCATCCATGCCGAGTTGGACCGCTTCAGCGTGAATATCCGCTTTGGAATGGATCCCGAATGTCCAGACGGGAATCGTACAAGACTGCAGAATCCGCGAAGCCCACGGATCATCCGCATTCACCAGCGCCCGCTTGGGTCCTGCCTTATGGCCAGTGGCCACATAGTCGGTAAACAAGTGCAGCTTCGCCTGAAAATAGCGTTCCATCGTTTGATGAAAATCTAAATGGTCCTGGGTCAAATTGGTAAACACCACAATATCGAATTCACAGCCGGCGACCCGGTCTAATTCCAACGCATGAGAGGAAACCTCCATCACCCCAACATTGGCTCCGCTCCTGACCATCTCCCCCAACATCTCCTGAAGTTGGACTGGAGCCGGAGTGGTATGTGACGCCTCTCGCCGTTGATTCCCATACACATAGCCGACGGTCCCCAATAATCCGACCTGGTGACCGTGAGCTTCCAAGAGGGATTTCGCTAAATGCGTTACCGTCGTTTTGCCATTCGTCCCGGTGACGCCGACCATTTTCAGATGCTGCGATGGATTCCCATACAGTTGGGCCGCCATGAGCCCCAACGCCTTACGGGAATTCTTGACGCCAATGACAGCAGACCCGGCCGGCAATCCTTCGGGAAGATCGACAGGAAAGCGCCCCTCGTCCACCACCAAGGCTGCCGCGCCTTGGGCCAACGCCTGATTCACAAATAGATGTCCATCTTGTTGTATCCCCTGAATCGCCACGAATACCGATCCGGTCTTCACCATGCGAGAATCTTCAGTGATGGCAAGGACCTCCGATTGAAGGTCACCAGAGTATTTCACGACATCGAGCGAGCCGAGTAACTCTTGAAGCGTCACAATTTACTGCACTCGCGCTTGTAGAGAGGACGAGCTTGGGGAGAAAGAAGCCGTCCGTATTAATGGCGCCCCGCTTGGCAAAATGCCCAAATGCGGCAGGACGCGCTTCGCCACATTTCCAAAAACGGGAGCGGCAATCGTACCGCCCCATTTACCGACTTCCGGTTCATCGATGACCACCAACATGGCCAGACTCGGTTGCTCAACAGGGGCAAATCCTACGAAGGAGGCAATAATACTCGAAGAGGAATAGGCCCCCGTTTTCGGATCGACTTTTTGAGAAGTGCCGGTCTTACCAGCCGCTCGATACCCCGACAATTGAGCCCGTTGACCGGTTCCTGTTTCCACGGCCGTTTCAAGAATATGACTGAGCCGATTGGCTGTGCGAGCCGAGATCGGCCGTCGCTTGGGCTCGAGATTATTCGTCAGAATTAATTCGCCCTGAGGATTCGTCACCGACGACACCACATGCGGGGTCATTAACCAGCCCCCATTGGCCACAACCGACATCGCCGTCACCATCTGAATGGGAGTGACGGCAATTTCCTGGCCCATGGCTAATGAGGACAGACTGAGGCCGCTCCACTTTGAGGGCTCATGGAGAATTCCTGGAGATTCGCCGGGGAGATCAATGCCGGTTTTCTCACCAAAACCAAAATCTTGTAAATATTTATACACGCGTGACTGCCCTAATTCGACAGCCACCTTAATCGCTCCTACATTGCTGGAATGGGCGATGGCGTCTTGAAATGTCATCCATCCGGATTTGGCTGGGTCATGCACAATCGTCCCGGCCACGGACATTTGGCCCTCGCCCCCATAAATTAAGGTATCCGGGTCCATCACGCCTTCTTCTAAGGCCGCCGCGGCAATGACCACCTTTAGAGTCGAGCCGGGCTCATAAGGATCAGTGACCGCCCGATTTCGCCAATCCTTCGCAGAGAATTTCTTGAATTGGTTGGGATCAAACGTTGGATGCAGCGCCCATGCGAGAATGGCCCCGGTTCTGGGATCCATAATCACGATACTCCCTGATTTGGCTTGGGCCTTCTGAACGGCATTCGCCAATTCCTCTTCGGCAATAAATTGGATCACCTCATCTATGGATAGCGTAATCTGATAGCCGGTAGGAGAACCGAGAGTCGCGGCGTTCGACATGGGGGCAATCGTTCGACCCAAGGCATCTCGCTGGTACTGCACTAAATTCTTTTCACCGCGCAAATACTCTTCATACTGAAATTCAATCCCCTCCAGGCCCTGACTATCAACGCCGGCAAAACCCAGGACATGGGAGACCAAGGCCCCTTTGGGATAAAAACGATGAGGCTCCCGGGTCACAACCACGCCTGGAAGCGGCCTCGCCTCCAATTGCTTGGCCATGGGCTCGGGTATATGCCGTTTGATCCAGACATAGGGTTGATCATGCCGGAAGAGCTCGCGCACCTGCGTCACGGGCATCTCTAAAACTCTGGCAAGCGTATTCGCAGTTTTTTGAGGATTTTCGAGCGAACCGGGATTCACATACACGGAAGCCACGTCCACATTGAGCGCCAACGGATGGCCCTGCCGATCCACAATCACCCCTCGGTCCGGTTGAACGATCAACGTCTTCTGGTGTTGACGTTGCACTTGATGCGCGCCGGCATCCGATTGCAGCACTTGCAAATAAAATAACCGGCACCCGATTAGCGCAAATCCAAAGAGCAGGCTGAGGCAAACAATGCCGCTGCGCATTTTACAAATGGGATGGATATCTTGTGACGGCATGCTCATGGCAAACTCACGAATGAATCGGAAAACTCCCTCACCAACCGCATGGGCGAGCGCCGATCCGATTCCGTCAACGAATCCGGATCGAGAGAAATCATCACCACCTGTCCTTCCTGGGGCACCATAAGCCCTAATTGCTGATGAGCTCGTTGGGCGATTTGTTGGGGATTGGTCAGTCCCGACAGTCGAACTTGCAACATCTCTTGTTCTTTTTTCAGGACCGTTCGTCGCTGTTCCAGATCTTCCATGTCATAGCCAAGACGCCACATATCCAGCTTCACCCCCACATAGAGCAAACACCACACTCCCAAAAGGATCATCACGCCCAACAAGACATTTTTTCTCATGATAGAAGAGCTCCCTCTGCTCCACGTTGAGCCACCCGTAACTTGGCACTTCTCGCACGGGGATTGCGTTCCATTTCCTGTTCACCGGCGGTCACCGGCCTTTTGGTTAGTATGGTGATAGTCGGATGATCTTTTCCCGCCATAGCCCGGAAGGTATGCTTGACGATACGGTCTTCCAAGGAATGAAACGCCACCACACACACGCGTCCTCCCTCCTTGAGCAGACTAACGGCTGCCTGGAGGGCCGGCTGCAACACATCCAACTCCTGATTCACCCGGATTCGAAGAGCCTGGAAAGTCCGTGTGGCACAATGAATTCGCCCTTTTCTATACGATGACGGAACGGCACCTTTTATGACCGCCACCAGGGCTTGAGTGGTATCCAAGGCAAAGGTCTTTCTGGCCTCAACGATAGCCCGGGCAATGCGTCGCGAAAAACGCTCTTCGCCACAACGAAACAGCACATCAGCCAACTCCTTCTCAGGAAGAACCTTGACCAAGTCAGCGGCTGTGGGACCCTGCGTTTGGTTCATCCGCATATCCAAAGGCCCATCCGAGGCAAAACTGAACCCTCTCTCCGCCTTATCTAGTTGCAATGAGGACACTCCGAGATCAAAGACCACCCCATCGACCCTCTCAACACCCGCCTGATGCACAAAATCCACAAGGTGGGAGTAATTCCCATGAAAAAGCTTTACTTGAGACCGATAAGGTTCTAAGTTTTTTTCCGCATAAGCCAAGGCCTCAGGATCCCGATCCAAACCAAGAATATAAGCATTATTTTGGCAACTTTCGAGGATTTTTAATGATGTCCCTCCCATACCAAGGGTACAATCGACATAAATTCCACCTGCTTTTGGGCGGAGCCACTGGCAAATTTCTTCAGCAAGAACAGGAACATGCACATTATTCACTCATCATGTTACTTTTTTGACATATTTGAGCGGTTTCTCCCACTTCTTCCCACATCACGCAGTATACAACTCTAAACTAAGGTGTCAAGCATCAAAATGTAGATTTAGAAACCCAGGGAGGAGGTGGAGAGACCTCCAATTAGTCGTCTCTCCAAAAAATACCAGAAAACTGTTTCACAAAATTTACAGGGAAGGTCTCCACTTATATACAAAAGAATTTTAAAACGATTCAAGGCACCATTCTCGTATTTAGCTATCGTTTATTATACCGTTCAAGATCAGCAGGCATTTTTCTGGCCCACTGCATCAACGATTTTGGCTGCTTCTTATATACCCTAAATGGTTCCCGCTTTCGGCCAAAAGCGGTCACTAGGGCTGTGACGCAAATCAGCCGATAAGCCGCCGCTTCGCAAGGCTAACTCTATTGAGTCATAAGATAACTTCTCAAATTAGGGTTGAAGTCAAGCGGACTCTTCGGGTCTATCCTGTCTTTAGTATCCTCCTCTGATTGCTAACAAAGATATCAGCTATTTTTCGTAATTAAGATTATCACATTCATTCCTTTGCTCTGGCTGTAACTAGCTATTTCCCTCTTCCTGCAGTTTGACTCTAAAAAGCCTGTCTCTCAAGTTTGGCATGCTCTGCCAGAAACTGTTCACGAAAACGAACCTGATCGATCCATCCGTAAGGCTTTGTGGTATCACCGTATTTCCATCGAGGATTCTGAGGGATATGCCCTTCCCACGGGCCGAATCCCTCCCAGCGAAGATAATGAGAAACCTCATTGGCGATTGGCAATGGAAGATGATCTAAATCTGGGGTCAGCTCGAAAAGTTGATGAGCTAACGGTACAAACGCATCGTAGAAATTGGCAAACTCAGTGGCACCTGAAACATATGCATCTGTCAGGTGTCTGAGCTCATAAATTGTGGGTCGATAGGATATTAGGTCCATTGTATTGCTTGCACTCCGCCACAAGTATAACCCACTTTAATGTGCGTTGTTCTATTTCAGTGGCCGCACTATTTCTGGATATAACGGAGTTTCCATTCAATTCACCCAGAAAGGTCCGGCAGATGGTGCGTCTCTCTCTGTGGTAAGCGCTACACTACATGACCGCTTCTGGCTGTGAGTTCAATTGATCGACGCAACACTTTATTCTACCTAGTAGAAATGGAGTGTGACGATGAAACACCGAACCCGCACCTACTTTAGCGATGAACAACGAGCGGCCATTTGGGAGCGATGGCAACGTGGCGCATCCATGAGCTCCATTGGCCGCCTCTTTGAGCGAGAGTCCTCGGCCATCTACCCTCTTCTTCAGCGCAGTGGGGGCATTCGCCTGCCGACGAGGACCCGCTCGCGATTAGCTCTGAGCCTGGCAGACCGCGAAGAGATTTCTCGTGGGGTGGCCAACCAGCAGTCGATCCGGTCTATTGCCCGTCGGTTGAAGCGACCGCCCTCCACGATCAGTCGTGAACTCACGCGCAATGGAGGGTATACCCGCTATCGAGCGGCCGCCGCCGATCAAGCCACTTGGGATCGCGCGCACCGACCCAAACGGTGTAAGCTGGCTCAGTATCGCTCCTTAGCGAAGGCCGTTGCCGCCAAGCTCAACCAGCAGTGGTCGCCTCAACAAATCGCCGGGTGGTTGAAGCGACAACATCCTCATCGAGAAGACGCACGCGTGTCCCACGAAACCATCTATCGTAGCCTGTATATTCAGGCCAGAGGCGTCTTGAAGAAGGAACTGCAGGCCTGTCTCCGAACCAAACGAACCATTCGCCGCTCGAAGCATGCAAGTCGGAAGCAACAAGGTCTGGGAACAATCACGAATGCGATTTCCATTAAGGATCGGCCGGCTTCCGTCGACGATCGCGCGGTACCGGGGCATTGGAAAGGTGACCTCATTGGCGGTACCCACAACAGCTATACTGCGACCTTAGTCGAACGCCATTCCCGGTATGTGATGTTGGCTAAAATCAAACAGAAGAATGCGGAAACCGTAGCGGCAGCTCTCATTAAACATGCCCAGCAATTACCCACCGAGCTATATCAATCCTTGACGTGGGATCGAGGCACGGAGATGGCGAATCATCGTGACTTCACCCTGGCGACCGATATTGCGGTGTACTTTTGTGATCCGAAGAGTCCGTGGCAACGCGGCTCCAATGAGAATACGAACCGGCTGCTTCGGCAGTACTTTCCAAAGGGCACGGACTTATCCCGGTATACGCAAGCGCAGCTCAACAAAGTCGCGCGGCAATTAAACGAGCGCCCGAGAAAGACGTTAGGCTACGAAACCCCAGCAGAGAGATTTCAGGCCTGTGTGGCCGCGACCGGTTGAACTCACAGTCGCTTCCGGCCAAAAGCAGATGTTCCACCAAGTTGCTACTGCACAACCACCGGAGTCGGCAAATGGTAGGCCTTCATTTCATCCAGCTTGGGTTCATAGACTCGAAGCAGCATGTCCCAATTGTCGGCTACAGCAAGCCGATTCGGAAAATCCTTGGCGCAGTGGCCGAAGTGCGCGGTAAACGTACCGTCTTTATTGTACGTGATATTAAAGTCGTTCAGGATGGATTGTTCGTTCGCGATCCAGCCTTCGCTGTTGTACACCGTGATGGAAAAAAAACCATCCTCATTGATGGGTGGCTTTTTGTACGTTGCGTGAGAGCAGTTCTTCGAACTGGCCACAGCGCCTTTACTGAAGTACGAGATGTATCGAGCATGTGCATCGGGCAGTAACCCCCAACCAAGAGCCGTACCAAGCAAATGCATACGCTCATCGATAGTACCTCGTGCGCCCTGCATGTTGTTCAGTGAACCGAATTTAGAACCCTCTTTAACCAGTTTAGCCCGCACGGCTTCGAGTTGTTTGAGATCGTAATCGGGCATGACGTGATCTCGCCGACTCTTGGTCTTGATGACAATTTGACTTTGAAAGCGTTTCACATTTTCAATATCTTTGGGGTCGTTGGGATTGATTTGTGTACGCGCGGCAATCATCACAAAATCCGTTTTGGCTTTGATTTCGTGCGTGCCAGACGTCGTAAATACCTGATCAATGTAATGATCGTTTTGCACAACCATCACCGACAAATATCGGCCATCGGTTTGAGGAATGGTCACACTGCCACCCTCCCTGACATCGGCGATATAGCCTGAATAGACGGTGTCTCGGTTCATCCGGACAACGGTCTGGTTATCAAGGGGGTTAGACCGGGAAAATGAAACCACTTGTTCGAACCGACAAGCTTTGTGATGTTTTGAAATGCGAGGTCCGATTCTGCGATTTTATAGTTTTTTTCTGTGACCGGAACTTTGTCGGCCCAAGCCGAAGAAGGGGTCAGAGCTACGGTAAGTACCGCAATCGTGGGCAATAATCGAAACTGGATGGTTGTCATTGTTTTTCCACCTTGGTTTTCATGTTGGCTCCTTGTACAGGGACGTAAGCTCTAAGCACCATGTAGAAATGCTTCCCTGTCGGAATGCCGTTGAGGCCTTCTCTGTTAGGGCTGAGCGTGATCGTGTACTTGCCATCAGCGTTGGGTTTGGATGAGTAGGTCGTCCGATCTTACCGCTTCTTGTCATTTGGAATGAGGAGTTTGTTATCAACCCCTAAACCGTCACGGAATAATATCCCTCGTCATGAACGATCCCCGCCGGGACGGTCACCACATATGTATCTTTGCCTGTCAAGAGATGCCCTTCTGATTCGCGCAACGTAAGTGCATACCGGACTGTATCGGACGGCGTTCCTAATTGACCTTGCATCACACCGCTAGCCAAGCTGATTTCACCGACGTCACCCGATCGTTTTCCAAAAATCACATCGGGATCTATGTTGTCGATCGCGGCCTTGATGATATGAAGCGCGGCTTTCTCGATTCTGAGTGAGAAACGTTGCACGTCACGGCGCATCTCCCCTTTACCGCCTTCCATAGTAATGGATTTGCTCAATGTTCGGACTTCTTCCATGTTGTTAACGACGACCATGCGGGTAAAGACCAGCCCCTGATCGGTCTCAAGTTCAACCACGTGAAAGTCTCCCTCAGGAATGGCTTGTCCCGGTCGCTTGAGCAGAATCGGTTTTTCTGGGTTGGCAATGACCGCTGGGACATTGTGCTTCATGTCGAAAATGGAAACGGAAAAGAATTTGTCGTAGTGGGCGTTCGAATGGTCGCAGGGCCTTCCGAAAGACTGAACCAGTTGTAGCCATAATCAACTGTAGCCTGGGGTGTGATTACCGTGTCATCGGTGGAATCCACCAGGCCCGTGAACTGGAACGTCCTCTTCTCGTTCTTCTTCAACCAGGCCTTCATCATCCGAACCTGTTCCTGGTTGGGATATTCTCTAATATAATTTTCAATGGTGTCCTGCGCCCTGGCGCTTGTCTCAACCAAAGAAGAAAGGATCGCGATAGCCAATAGAATTCGAGTGAACCGGATCATGAGTTGGCTCTTTTTCAGCATGTATTGACCTTTCTATTTATGTTTTCGGATGGCGACGCAAAGGATTACTGGTCGGGAAACACATGCGCTTCGCAAACTATCGTCTCACGATCAACTAGAATTTTACGAACACAGTAAACGATCGAATCAGCCTTAGGCTGGAAAAAATAACAGCTGCGTCCATCTTAATTCAACTTAGGCGGTTGATGATCAAATGGGGCCTACATCGCTATGTCCGCTGTGGGTCCAGACTGTGTAAAAACTTCCCTACCGCATCATTCGCCACGCGATAGGAGGCACATCAGCCCATCTTCTCTTGAGTTGTTCGTTGAGACAAGCTTTTCCGGTTAGTGCCACGACGAGCCACCTGACGGGTTCCCGGTAGCGCTGATACGCCCATATGTGCGTGCATGAAAGCGTGATCGCCTGGATCGCTTGCAGGAGCGAGGTCACACCGAGTATCGCCAGCACCCGTTTGAGGTTATACGCCAACACGTGCAAACTCATTTCGGTGCCCACATGCTGGAGGGTTTTGGTTGGGAAGTGGGTGTACCCCATCCAGCATTTCAGGGTCCCAAACGGATGCTCGACGGTGGCTCGTCGAGTGCGCATCTGTTCCGGTTCGCGATCGAGGCGGGCGGCGGCGGCCTCGAGCACGGCTTCATGTTCCCAGCGCGTCACGCGTCGGTACGGACTGGTCGTGCATTGCGACTTCATGGAGCAGTTCGGACAGTGGGAGGACCAGTATTTGTGGTTGTGCAATCCTTTCTCCTCTGTCTCGAACCGCCAAATGAGGCGCTCCCCTGCCGGGCATTCGTATTCATCATCGTCCGCTTTATAATAAAGTCACGTTTACTAAACAAGCCTTTCTTTGTGCTCCCTGATGTCTGCGGCTTCGGGAGATAGGTCGTGATCTTGCCTGCTCACAGGCCAGAATCTCTTCACCCGTAAAGTACCCGCGATCGGCGACCACATCGAGCATCTCAGATCCGATCGCTTCTTTCGCTTGTTGCGCCATGTGGTGCAACTGATGACGATCATGCCCGACATTGGTGACCTCGTGCGTAGATAAGCGTGGCATCCACGGCCGTCTGTCGTTGTACCCCACCGTCCCGGTGCCTCGCCCACTGGTGGCCATCGACCGCGCATCCGGGTCCGTCAAGGAAATCTGGTGGTCTGGCGTTTGATCCATCTGGCCTTCGAGTGTTTTCAGACGTTTCATTTCTGTCTTCAGAGCCGTGATCTTGTCCTCCAGCCGGTGAATTTTGTCTTTGGCCATCGTCGCTTCTTGGCGATCCGCGCTGGCGATCTGGCCCAGATACCGTTCAATGCTCTCATCAATCTGTTCCAACCGGCGCTGCAACTTGGCCTTGGTGAAATTCCGATCTCGGTTATTCACGGCTTTAAACTTACTGCCATCGATGGCCACAAAGGCCTCGGCAAACAGATTGAGTTTCTTGCACAACAGGATGAACTCACGACAGACCAAGCGAATGGCTGGGCCATTGTTCTTGCGAAAATCGGCAATCGTCTTAAAGTCCGGGGCTAAGCGTCCCGTGAGCCACATGAGCTCCACGTTGCGATGCGCTTCTCGTTCCAGCCGACGACTGGACTGCACCCGGTTGAGATAGCCGCAGACATAGAGCTTCAGCAGGATGGTGGGGTGGTACGCCGGACGACCCGTTTTCTCGGAATGGGTTTTGAAACCCAACCCGGAGAGATCGAGGTCGTCCACGAAAACATCGATCACGCGAACGGCGTGGTCTTCGGCAATGTAGTCATCCAATCGTTCGGGAAACAAGGTGGCTTGGTGGCGATCCTCGCCTTGAATAAATCCACTCATCACTCACACCTCCATTGGAAATGGTGGAGTATACCTGCTTGCGGAGTTTTCACACAGCCTGGACCCAAAGCGGACGACTCAACCTCGTTAGGAATTGGTGAATTTATCTAGAAAACGATTGTTCAAATTATCTGTTTTTAAATGGCCATGAAACGGAACCGATTTTCGATTCCAAATCCATTGCTCTTCTAGCTCTTTTCTAAAGTAAAACTTCTGCCCTATCAACTCCTAGACTCTCCGGATATATTGCCAAGGCCCAAGTATCATCCTTCCATCAATTATTTCCCCAAACCAGCGCCTGCTGCCCGATCCCAGGTTGAACGCTCTTGGAATTTAGCTGGCCTTGCTTGAGTCCTTCGACATAGCTCAGGATAGAACCCACAAGTTGGTCCGCCCTCTTCAAACTCGTGTCCAGCCCATCTTATCTAGCCAGGCTGAGCGTCAATGGTTTTGGTTACTTTTGCCGAAACGAAAGCGGCTCGCCTGCCGGGACGAACCCCGGCAAAGATCATTTAAAGAAACATGTCGTGAACTAGGATGGCTCTAGCTGAAATGTTCTGTTGATCGATGGATCTACACCCTCACCCTGGCCCTCTCCCTGGAAGGGCGAGGGAATTTTGAAGTATTTAAGAAGGGTGGGGAAAATAAAGGCTCACAAATATAGTTGCGTTTGCGGGTGAAGATCACGGCATCCTCTTCAGCGTCTCTATCTCCAGAATTTTCCCTCTTCGGAAAAATCCCACATCTTTTCCAAAGAAGGGAAAGCACGATTACGGATAAAGGGTGTAGAGCATTCTGGGGAAGGGAATCGTTTCTCGTACATGATCGAGGCCACAAATCCAGGCAACGACCCGCTCAATCCCCATCCCAAACCCCGCATGCGGCACACTGCCATAGCGCCGTAAATCCACGTACCACTTAAAGGCCTCTTCCGGCAGATCATGCGCGGCAATTTGTTGTCGTAGCGTGTCGAGATCATGAATGCGTTGCCCGCCTCCAATAATTTCGCCATAGCCTTCTGGGGCTAACATATCCATGCACAAGGCTAAGTCAGGACGTTCGGGATCTCTCGCCATATAGAAGGCTTTGGCTGCAGCCGGATACCGATGCACGAGAACCGGGCGGTCGAACGATTGCGCGAGGACAGTTTCTTGTTCGCTGCCGAAGTCATCGCCAAATTGAATGTCGACGCCGCGTTCTTTGAGCCGTGTTATCGCCTCTTCATAGGTGATACGCGGAAACGGAGGAATCATTGATTCCAAGGCTGCCACGTCTCGCTCGAGAATCGTTAACTCCGCCCGACGATTTTCCAAGACTCGCTGGATGACCTCAGCCACGAGTTCCTCGGCCAATTGCATGGCATCGGGCAATTCGGCAAAGGCCATTTCCGGCTCGACCATCCAAAACTCCATCAGATGCCGTCGGGTTTTCGATTTTTCGGCCCGAAAGGTTGGACCGAAGCAATAAATTTTTCCAAAGGCTGCGGCTGCGGCCTCCCCATAGAGTTGTCCGCTTTGGGCAAGATAGGCAGTTTGATCAAAATATTGCGTTTGAAAAAGTGTGGTCGTGCCTTCACACGCGTTGGGGGTAAAGATCGGGGTATCGATGAGCGTGAAATCTCTTTCATCAAAAAAATTCCGGCAGGTCCGGATGATTTCATGACGCACCCGTAAGATGGCATGTTGGCGACTTGAGCGTAACCACAAATGCCGATGTTCCATCAAAAACCCGACCCCATGCTCCTTGGGTTGGATGGGAAAGGGCTCGGCCAACTGCACGACTCGAACGCTCGCTACGTCTAATTCAAACCCGCCTGGGGCTCGAGCATCCTTTCGAAGGTTCCCTGTCAGAATGACCGAGGACTCCTGGGTCACTTGTCCGCAGACGGCAAACTGGTCATCCCCTACCGTCGCCTTGCTGACGATCGCCTGGATATCACCCGTCCCATCCCGCACCGTCAAAAAACTCAGTTTTCCACTTGACCGCCGAAGGCGAATCCACCCCTGAATAGTGATATCCTGGCCTTCGTACCGGGCTATGTTCTCGATGGACACAACTGGTGGCTGAGGCATGTTCACGCTCCTTACCCTTTCACAAAGAATAAATTGACACTCAGAAAAATCACTCGTTATGATGAGCCTTCGACTCGCCCATTAGCCATTGAAGGAGGATTTTCGCATATGGGGTACACCATCACAGTCCGCGAATTAAAGACTCGGCAAAATAACGGGGATGAGATTTTTTTATTGGATGTCCGGGAACCCCATGAATATTCATTGTGCAAAATTGAAGGGTCCGTGCTCATTCCTTTAGGCGAATTGCCTAATTCCCTGGATAAATTAGACAGAAATACTGAAATTGTGGCTTATTGTCATAAGGGTATGCGAAGTGCCGATGCGGTGGGCTTCCTCGTCCAACAAGGATTCCCCAATGTCAAAAATCTCATTGGAGGCATTGAATCCTGGTCTATCGAGATCGATAATACGGTTCCGCGTTATTAGGCTTCTTATTTCTGTTGTCCTCGAAAAAAATCGACCGTTAACTTAAGACCTTCCTGTATGGGAACTTGCGGGTCCCAGCCAAATCCTTCCCGCAGCTTTGTCACATCAAGCACACTTCGAAATTGCTCACCCTTTTTCGCGGCGCCATATAAATCTTTGCATGAACTATTCGTCAACGTTTTGATGATCCCGTAACATTCATTCACGGTTGATTCCTGCCCGGTTCCCACGTTGAAAATCCCCTGAATATCCTCTCTTAATGTCGCCATAATCGCTTCCACGACATCGTCGACATACACAAAATCCCGCGTCTGCTTTCCTGTACCATTGATAATGGGTTGCCCGCCCTCTAACATCAGTTTTGAAAAAATGGCGATGACCCCAGCCTCACCTTCGGGTTCCTGCCTTGGGCCATAGACATTGCCAAATCGTAATGCCACATGCCGAAGACCGGTCGTATTAGTGTAATAGGCCAAGTATTTTTCACCAGCCAACTTACTAATGCCATAAGGTGACAGAGGGTCGGTACGATGGGATTCCGGAGCAGGAAACACTTCTTGCTCTCCATAGACTGCGCCCCCAGAAGAGGCAAACGTAACCTTTCGCACACCATTTTTCACCGTATGCTCCAAGAGATTTAACGTACCTAGGATATTCACATCAGCATCAAATCCAGGATCTTCCGTTGAGAGGCGGACATTCATTTGGGCTGCTAAATGCACAACAATGACCGGGCGTTCTTTTCGAAATACCCGTTCAATCCGCTTGCTCCGAATATCCATTTTATAAAATTGGGCTTTTTTATTGACTTGTTTGCGTTTTCCGGTTGAAAGATTATCGATCACACTTACTTCATTGCCTTCTTGCACTAATCGATCAACGAGATGCGATCCGATAAACCCGGCTCCTCCTGTGACCAACACCTTCAACCCCATATTATCCCCCCTTTTTTTTAAAAAAACGGAATTCCTATTAATCGATCGTTCTCCGTTTCCGCAACTACCCTTTCCTTACTACCTCTTCTTCAACCCGATCAGGATTTCCTGGTTCCCTTTTTTGCCTAAAACCGGAGAATCGATCAAGCCGATAAGATCTAAAGACAACGACTTAGCATACTCCACAAATTGATTTTTCACAGATTCCCGCAAGGACTCATCGCGAACAATCCCGCCCTTGCCTACTTGTCCTTTTCCCACCTCGAATTGCGGTTTTACCAAGGACACCAGATAGGCTTGGGGCTTGAGGATCGGGAGAATGGCTGGCCATACCAGTTTTAGAGAAATAAAGGAGACATCAATGACGATTAAATCGACTTGCTCTGGAATATCTTCCGGTCGTAGGTATCGAATATTCATCCGATCCATGACGATAACTCGGGGATCAGAACGTAGACACCAATCCAACTGGCCATAGCCCACATCGATGGCATACACCCGCTCTGCCCCTCTCTGCAACACACAGTCAGTAAACCCTCCGGTTGAGGCCCCCACATCCATCACCACCCACCCTGTGCAGGAGAGACCAAAAGCGTCTAGCGCCGGGGCCAGCTTTTCCCCACCCCGACTGGCATATTGACAGTCTGGCTGGATAATCTCGACTTCCACGTCAGAAGGCACTAACTTGCCGGGTTTATCTCTGACCAAACCCGCCACCTTGACGCGACCAGCCAGAATGAGACGACTGGCTTGTTCTCGACTAGGCACCAAGGACAACGAGACGAGCAAAGCATCCAACCGCTGTTTTGCGGAATTTCGAGAAGGGAGCGAAGGCGGAAGCGTCGGCATTAGGGAAGCACTGAGTCCTATTTCCTTTCGGAACGGATAGACGGTTTGAGCGGGCGCCCTAAGACTCAGTTGAATGGGAGTCCTCCAGAGAAAAGGCCTGAATACGTTTTCGTCCATCCTTATCTTGCACAAGAATTTCCACTTTGCGTTCGGCTTCGTCCAGCATTTTCAAACAGGTTTTCGAGAGCTTGACACCTTCTTCAAAGATCTTCAAGGAGTCATCCAAGGAAAGGTCACCTGTCTCCAATTCCGTCACGATCGTTTCCAAACGAGACAGGGCTTTTTCAAATTTTATGGCGGCCATCGTTTTCCCCGTAATCAGCTTGCCGATAATTGGATATTATAGCCTTCATTCCCCCGGAATCGAAAGCTCCTTCTCATGTCTGATGGTCAATGTGCTCAACCCTACAGACCACGGTACCTTCAGACAATGTCGCCTGAACTTCCGCTCCTACCGTGGTATCTGTTGATTTTTTGAGAACTTTTCCCGTTCGAAGGTCTTTCACAATACTATACCCCCGTGCCAGTACTCCTATGGGACTCAATTGATTTAGTTGGGAAATCGATACTTCAACATGATGACGCTGAGCGATGACCAAATTTTTCATCCCTTGAACCACCTGACGCTCCATTTCTGCCACCCTTCCCTGCTCTCGACGGATACGTACGAGAGGGTTCGCTTCCCAAATGGCCGATTGATGCTGTACTAACAAAAGCTGAACATGACGACACCACTGTTTGATCTGTTGATACAATTGCCGTTCCAACTCATCGACCCGCTGAATGAATTTTCCGATAATCAGACGAGGTTCAGGCAATCGTTGTTGACTCCGCTGGACCCTAACCGTTAAGGCATGCACCAGGCTTTTGAAGGATCGTTCTAGTCTGATTCGATAATGGCGCGCTTGTTCTTTGACCATGGCACCATCCGGTACGACCAATTCCGCCGCCGCAGAGGGCGTGGGAGCGCGACAATCAGCGGCTAAATCGGCCAGAGTCACATCGGTTTCATGCCCGACCGCCGACACAACCGGGATATGGGAAGCGGCAATGGCCCTCACGACCTCTTCCTCATTAAAGGCCCAGAGATCTTCAATGGATCCTCCGCCTCGTCCCACAATCAACACATCCACTTTGCCAACGGGTTCGTTTGATTGATTGAACATCCGAATCGCCGATGCGATTTGTCCGGCAGCCGCCTCGCCTTGCACCGCCACAGGTGCAATGAGAATCTGCGCCAAGGGCCAGCGACGGGAGAGGACCGTGATGATATCATGAATCGCCGCCCCAACCGGTGACGTGACCACTCCAATCCGTTCGGGGAAAACCGGCAATGCCTGTTTTTTGGCTGTCTGAAATAATCCTTCTTTTTCAAATCTTTCTTTCAGTTGCAAAAAGGCCAGTTGCAAGGCTCCCATTCCCTTGGGCTCCACCCCGTCTAAGAGCAACTGATAATCGCCACGAGGTTCATAGACGGTGAGGCGGCCAAAGACCACAACCTCTAACCCATCTTTGAGAGCAAACTTGACTCGTTCGGCTTGGCTGCGGAACAAGACTGCTCGAATCTGGCTGTTCCGATCTTTCAACGTAAAATAGTAGTGCCCGGAGGAAGGACAACGAAGGTTAGAGATTTCACCTTCCACCCAAATACCGCGAAAGTGCTGTTCTAAATTTGAACGAATCTGCCTCGTCAGCTCTGAGACAGTCAGTAAAGGCGGGAAAAGCTCTGGCACGGGAAGGCGTTACTCAAACACCCGCAGACGCGTAATTTTTGTGGTTTTTTTGGTGGTAGAATCCAATTCCACGACAGCCGCACTCAAGACCGACGGCCCCTGGGCGACCTCAAAGCGTCGCGGCAATTGCGTCAGAAACTTTTGAATCACTAAATTGGGTTTCATCCCGATCACGGATTGCACGGGTCCGGTCATCCCGACATCCGTCAAATAGCCAGTGCCCTGAGGCAATATTTGTTCATCGGCTGTTTGCACATGCGTATGGGTTCCAAGAACCGCAGACACTTTGCCATCCAAAAAATACCCCATGGCCATTTTTTCTGAGGTGGTTTCGGCATGCATATCGACCAGCACATAGTCGCACTGCGACTCTATCTGCGATAACTCTCGTTCGGCCACTCGAAAGGGGCAATCGACCATGGGCATAAACACTCGCCCCATCAGTTGCACGATGCCGAGACGTTCACCCTGAACGGTTTCAATGACACAGGCCCCTTTCCCCGGCACACCATCGGGATAATTGGCCGGACGGATGACCCTGGGCTCCTTTTGCATATAATCCATGGCTTCCCGCTTATCCCAGGCATGATTGCCCAACGTAATAGCTGAAAGCCCAAGGTCGAATAGTTCCTCAGCTATGTCTGGCGTGATTCCAAACCCGCCTGCGGCGTTTTCTCCGTTCCCCACCACCACATCAATGTGATGATCTTCAATAACTTTAGAAAGGTGCTTCAGCAACACTCGACGACCGGGTTCCCCCATAATATCTCCGATAAACAACACATTCATACGTCGTCTTGTTGAGCTCCCTCCTGGTTATTTGGCAAATTCGATAAACCGATTTTCACGAATAACCGTCACTTTGATTTGCCCTGGATAGGTTAATTCTTGTTCAATTTTTTTCGCCAGATCTCTGGAAAGGGCAAAGCTTTCCGTCTCACTCAATTCACCCTGTCTAATAATCACCCGGACTTCCCGGCCCGCCTGAATGGCATAGGCTTTATCGACACCCGAATAGCCCGTGGCCAACGATTCCAGTTTTTCTAACCGCTTCACGTAGGCTTCTAGCGTCTCGCGTCTCGCACCCGGACGGGCGGCTGAGAGGGCTTCTGCCGCCGCCACTAAAACTGATTCAGGACATAACGGTTCAACTTGCTCGTGATGAGCCGCGATGGCATTGACGATGAGTTCAGACTCGCCCCACTTTTTGGCCATTTCAGCCCCCAGCATCGCGTGGGTCCCTTCTTCCTCATGGCTCACGACTTTTCCAATATCATGGAGCAAAGCCCCCCGCTTAGCGAGCTTTACATCCAACCCCAATTCCGAGGCCATAATCCCACAAATATAGGCCGCTTCCCGCGCATGGTACAGATTATTCTGCCCATAGCTGGTCCGGTACTTCAGCCGTCCTAACAATTTGACAATTTCAGGATGAAAATCCGATAGCCCAACCTCAAAAATGACCTTTTCGGCCTCTTCTCGCATCAGCTTATCGATATCACCCTTGACCTTCTCCACCACCTCTTCGATCCTCGTCGGGTGAATCCGGCCATCATGCATCAATCGCTCTAGCGATATTTTGGCCACCTCACGGCGCAAGGGATCAAACCCTGAAATAATGACAGCCTCCGGGGTTTCATCAATAATGAGGTCGACCCCGGTCGCCGCTTCCAACGCTCGAATATTCCGTCCTTCCCGGCCAATAATTCGCCCCTTCATACTATCGTTTGCCAGAGGAACGACAGAAATCGTGGCTTCATTCACATAATCCCGGGTGATGCGTTGAATAGAACGAGTCACAATTTCGCGGGCATCACGATCTGACGTTTCTTTGGCTTCGTCCAAGATTCGTTTAGTCAGAAGCGCGGCATCCAACCTCGCCTCTGTTTCAATTTCACTAAGCAATTGGCGCTTGGCTTCATCAGCCGTGATCCCGGCAACCTGCTCCAACGCCACTCGATGCTCTTTAATGGCCTGGTCACATTGGGCCGTTTTTTTGGCCAGGGCTTCCTCCTGCCCCTTCAGGGCTTGTTCCTTGCGCCGCATCTCCTCATCCCGCTTATCAAACTGGCTCACCTTACGCTCGAATGCTTCCTCCCGCTGAGCGAGTTTTCGGTCGGCCGCCTGGATTTCATTGCGTTTTTCCTTTTCCTTTGCCTGAAGCTCGGACTTTGCCTGAAACAACAAGTCCTTAGCTTCAATTTTGGCTTCTTTAACTAGATTTTCCGCTTCCCGTTGGGCGTTCTGGATCAGTTGCTGAATGTGATCTTCAGCCTCCGAACGTCGCTTGCCATCCACATGTTGTTGGAACATTTTGGACGAAACAAAGCCGATCGCTAACCCTACGATACCGACGAGTATAGGAATGAGCATGTCCATTGTTTGACTCCTAATTATTTCCCTTTGCACGCATGGTCAGTCACAGGGAATCAGCCTGGAATGAACCTCCGCGCACAGTTGCCATACTGTGACCAGGAACACCCTAGGGACAGGGAAATAAAGAATGGGACAGGAGAACTGCCCGATTCTATCTCATCATTGAGATAGAGATCGGCGAGAGGAACCGTGGAGATGCAGGAAACGAGTAGAACGTCTTATGAGCGCCCTCTGCTCATCAACACCTACAGATGAAACCCGCACATGGTGCGGTTCGAGGGAAAGCAGTGGTCCTAAGTTTTTCACATTCCAGACTACCTGCCTTGGATCGAAGGACCAGCTATTTCCCATGAAAAGGGCCTCTAGTGACTTTACAAAATTTGATTGCCAAGCATACGAATGACTCGCACAGAATCGTTTCCAGCATCGTTCAAGCACCATCCCCATACCCCCCACTATGACCAAAAATAGTCCTGTCATCTTAGGGGTCCCATTTCTTTCCCTCATAAAGGGAATATTCCTTTCTTTCTTTGCAATTCAATAACTTATGAGGGTTAAAATATCAGAATAGACCTTCCCATTTCAATAATATGAACAGGGCAAAGACCTTCCTCTCGAATTAGGCGGTGCTCTTCTGTCTGAAATTTTTCGCGTAACTGGCTGTTTTGAAAGATGATATCCTGTTGATATCAGAATGAGCCGTGGAACGGCATGAAGTCTCAGGAGGGCTTGTGGTCTAAATGTTCATCAATGACTTCTACGAGCATTTCTGCCCGACGCTCCATTTCGCTTGCCCCCGAATTCTCTTGGCGCTGCTGGCGAAAGAGCTGATCGGTGATATTAATGGCAGCTAAAATGGCAAGTTTGGTAGGGGTACTCGTTCGGGTTTGGGTCGCGAGGGTTCGCATCTGCCCATCAACATACTCAGCTAATTCATGAAAATAGGCCTCATCCCCCTCACCCTGAAGGGAGAATCGATGACCAAAGACTTCAACCTCAATAGTCTTTGCCATGACTCCGTCCCGTAATTATTCGTTTGAACGCTCTAAAAATTCGAGTTCGTCAAGGACTTTTTCTATTTTGGAGCGAATCGCGCTTCGCTCGTCCTCCCAACCTTCCGACATATCTTGCTGCTTAGCCAATTGCTCCCGGGTCGCATCCAGCTCTTGCTCTAAATGCGATTTATCCTGTCGTAATTCCATGACCAAATCGAGCAATTTTCGCACTCGAACTTCTAATTTTTCCATCTTTTCAACGCTCACACACTCCTCCTTTCTCTTAAGCCCAAACGAGCCGGACTATAGTGCGTCTAACAAAACCTGTCAAGAGAAATGGGGGGACAGGATTGGCCAAATAGCGTCCGGTATATCCGATAACTTCCTACCACTCGTTTGACATATTCACGGGTCTCTCGATACCCAATTCCCTCCACGAATTCATCGGCAGGACGTTTCCCATTACTGGCAATCCACCGCTGCACGGCACGCGGGCCGGCGTTATACGCGGCAACCGCGTAGACGATATTTCCCTGGTATTCCTGCAGCAATTTTCCTAAATAATGGGCTCCGACTTGAATATTATGTTCCGGCTGATACAAGCGTTCAGCGTCGTACTTCGCATCCGACAAGTGTAATTCCTGAGCGACCTGTTTAGCAGTCGCAGGCATCAGTTGCATCAATCCGATTGCACCGGCCGGGGAGACGACCCGAGCCTTATACAAACTTTCTTCACGTATTACCCCCGATACGAGAAACGGGTCGACATGTTGTGGAACGACGGATTGAATAATGTGTTGAAAGCCCCTGGGAAACGCCCGGGACCAAGCGGGAGAGGTCGGAGGCAACTGCCCAGCTCTTAAGGTCGATCCAAAATGGCGAATAGCCATTCGAATACCGATATCATAAGCCCCTAGCATCTCCGCTACCTGTACGATTTGCGGGAACATCTCTGAATCCCCGCCATGTCGAACATACACCTGGTCTAACTCCCGAAGAGCCTCTTGGGATAACCGAACCGATTGTAGCGCCATAAGCCTTTGATAGTGCACATCATGTTCCAAGAGAAAGGGAAGACGGTCTTCCTCAAAGTCCGTTGAAGCCAAAACAATTGGTGAAGATAATCCCGCTCCCGTCGACCCCATTTTAGTTTGGGCTAACTGGCCATAATAGGTCATCGGATACGCTTTGATAATTTCCTGGAAATACTGCCGAGCCAAAGACAGGTTCCCCAGGTATTCTTCTGAACACGCCAACCAATACCAGATCTGCGCCGCATCAGGTACGGAAGAAGAGGAAGGCGGTATCGTTTCCTGAAGGATCTTTTGGAAGAGAGTCACCGCTTCCGAATACTGTGCCCGTTGATACTGGATCCACCCTGTTTTCCACCAGACTTGTACTTTTCTTGAAGGCGTCGAGGCCTGCTGCCCGGCTTTCTCATATGCCTCCAGCGCTTCGGCCCATCGACCATGGTCTTCTAACCAGATCCCATAGAAAGTCGACAGTTGTGATTGTTGATCACCCGTCAGGCGGTCCACCGGCATAGTCTTAACCAGGTTAGCCAAAGCTTCCCCTTTATTGTGTCGAAGATACGTCCGCCCGAGCCACACCACGGCATCATCTTGTCGGGAAGAGGGCGTGTCGAGGAGAACTTGTAAGGCCTGTTCGGCTTGATCGTATTTCTTCAACCGGACCAACGCCATCGCCAACTGATACTGCGCGTGGAAATATTGGGGAGTTTTTTGAGCAAGGGCTGTCACCTGTTGAAATTCTTGAACAGCCCGCTCCCATACCCCCCGACGATAAAAAGACATTCCGCGTTGAAACTGCTCTCCGACTGTCGGAGCGAAGGCCGAACCGCTCGCCTGGCTCAACAGGTGTTCTACCTGAACGCTTTCAGGAGTCCAGGGGAACCGCCACCACAATTCCCGGAAGTGCTTGATCATTTCTTCTGATTGTCCGGCCTGTCTTGCGCAACGCCCTATTTGAAAAAGGGCATTGGCCGCTTGAGAATGGTGTGGTCCAACCTTCAAAGCCTGAGACAGAACTGAACGGGCCATTGCACAATCCCCGTCTTTCGAAAAAATCTCCCCACCCTCATACAACATTTCCACCTGAACCGGTGACTCAGAATGTCTCTCAATACCGGCCCGCACTTCCTTCGCCGCCGCCTCCCATAATTCCGCTTTGACATCAGCTTGAAATAACCAAAATTGGAGATAATCCTCCAAAATAGGGAAATCAGAACGGGCATGCTGCAATAAAGGAATGGCTTCTAGAGGTTTTACGCTGCGTAGGGCATACCCATAACGTAAGCGAGCCCGCGCTGCCCATTCGGTGTGGCTATAGGCCGTCGACAACTGGTGGAAGATCTGGTCGGCTTTTTCAAACTGCGGGGAACCAGAATTGAGCTGATCAAGCGCTGTTATTAATTCCGAGAAACAACGCTCCGGGTCATGGCAAGGGACGGGAGGTGGATCAAGGGACACAACCGGAGAGGGTTGGAGGACCACACCTCCTGCGAGAAACAGTCCACATGCCCATGACCGCAGTCGCATATTCGTCTGCCCTTTTGAAACATGAAGAGTTGAGGACGTCCAGCCTATTTGGGGGCCATCCCCATCGCTCCCCCAAACTTGTGTGGAAAAATAGTATAGACTTCTTTAAGAAATGCCAACTGGCAGGGTCACTGTCATTCAGCCTGACAGGAAAGAAGCAGAAAGGGTCGGTTGAAAAAAGCCACCAGCGGCTTTCTCGCCAGTTTTCCGTGCTCACGTATTCCCAGTACGATCCGCGCGAAAAACTGGCTGCGGCCTTGCTGGACAGACATTTTTGAACCGACCGGAATCTACTGATCGCCTATGCCTTCTTAGCCAAATAAGACCTGTGCCATCTTCGTTATTCAACACTCAAGAAATGATCGGTGAAGGAGAAACCAAGTGGGGTGGATTTATTCAACAGGCAACGGTACAGGGAACAAGACCATGAAAATAGGCGAGGGACCCATGGACCATCACACGGTGAGAGGGGAAATCTCTCGCATCCATTCTTGCCAACAGGGGAGCCGGTCCCATACGTCTAAACCTAATAAGTAGGCCTCACCCTCCCACCCGACTACTCCGTCGCCATCCTGGGCAATCCCTCCCCCGTCCAAGACATTGGCGATATAGACAGCCGTCAAGGGACAAAACTCAGCATGGCAGGAATGGAACGGTTGATCGTGAAACCTCACAATATCTAAAAGATCGGGGTGGATACCCCAACGGGATAAAAAGGCAGCCCCGCCTTTGGCGTGCGTGGTCCCAAGAAGATTGTGCTCAATGGTCCCGAGCTCTTCTCCACGAGTTTGCGCAAGTTCGACAACCGTCATAAACAACTGGGGCTCCTGGGTTAAAAAAACAAGCAGCCCAATATCATGCAACAGCCCTCCTACAAAAGCCTGCCAGGCGGCATCCGGATTGGCCTGCTGACTGAAGGCTATCCGAGCCGCGATATATCCTGTACGTACACTGTGTTGCCAGACGCCCTGGAGTGCAGCCGGAGCCAGCCCAAATCCTTCGGATAAGGTAAAGACTTCCACGGCAATACTTACCCCACCCTCGAGATGAGAGGGGAGCGCCCCAACTTGTGCCGTTAATATTCTGAAATATTTCTCCAACTCATCGGTATCAATGAGAGAGAGTCCGGTCGTCTGAGAATCGTAATTCATCGTGCTATTGACTGAATAACCATGAGGGGCATCCCCACCTTTTTCGTTGAACTTCTATTTCATCACGACGAGGTGAGAGACTCGACAAACGGCTTCCACCTCTCCTCGGTTTCACGAAAAGGGCTCTTTAGACATCAGGCGCCGATACACCATGAACAGAAGAGAATATCCTGGAATGGAAAGGAGAACGACAGAACACTTAGGGGAAGAATTGGGAGGGGGAAAAAGACTCGCACCGGCCAAGCGGAATTACAAATCTGAAAAATGAAAATTTCCTGGCAATTCAAGCGAAAACGTCGATCCATGCCCCAGCCCATCACTGTGGGCTCGTAGGGCCCCACCAAGGTTTTTGGCCATGAGTGCTCCATTATGCAAACTCATTCCGCGCCCACCACCCTGGGCGTTATATCCTTGTCCGAAAATTTTCGTGAGAGCTTCCAGCGGAAGACCCACACCGGTATCTTGAATCTCTAGACAAACAGAATCAGGGGGGCCTGGAATCAGTTTCGCCCGCACAAAAAGCTGTTTTGAGGGCCCCGCCGCCATCGCCTGGCATCCATTCCGAATCACCTCAGTCAAAATTTCAATGACTTTGTGCTTCTCGACAATGAGCTGGGGGATTTCATCAAACTCTCGTGAGACCTCAATATGTAACGCCGACAATAACTCCTGATTTTCAGCTAACGCTTCCGCTAAAAGGTCTACGACCGACGTTGGCTCCGTAATGCCGGTCACCTTCGCAAGATCTTGATGCGAGGCCACACACCGTTGGGCATGTTGGGCATTTTCACGCAAGCGGTCGAGTTCAGCGATTGCCACTCGTTGCTCTTCCATCAACTGTCCCGCTAATTTTTCTAAATAAGCAGGAATTTGGTTCCCTTTGGGATTGTTGGAGAAGAAATTTCCCAGATCATCGAGATGCTTCTGAATAAGTTGTGAGATGCGGCCTACATCGCCTACCATCGATTTTTTCAGAAGATCGGTGACGACGCTAATCGACACATTGACGCTATTCAACACATTCCCGACATTATGCAGCACATCCGAGGCCACTTCCGCCATCCCCAGCTGTCGGGAGGTATCTAACAGTTGCTCATGTAACTGTAACCTCTCTGCTTCCATACGTTTGCGTTCGGTAATATCCTGCGCCACACACACTAAGCCCTGAAATTGCCCTTGTTCATCCTGCATCATCGAACCGGAAACGGAAATCGGGATTACACGACCATCACGTGTCAAAAAACTGGACTCAATGCCGCTGACCGATCCTTGAAGCAGTAAATTCTCGATGATGGAACCCTGGGCGAACTCCTCTCCAAAAATGAGGCCTGGGGATTGCCCGACCAACTCCTCCTCGGTATACCCCAACAGAGCCAGCAATGATGGATTGGTTGACCCGATGGTCATATTCGCATCAATCACCAATAATGAATCCGCCATCGACCGCAACACATTATCCACGTAAACTCTTGAGGTCGCCAATTCATCTCGGGCCGACGCTAACTCGGCCTGCGGATCCGCTACCTCACACGTTGTCACAGCCAGGGGCTGCTCATCAGCCAGTTGAGTTACATCTGACATATCATCATTTCCTCGAATAGTAAGACGATCTCATCACAGACTTGACGCACAGGTGAAAAAATTCATGGGGACCGGAATCCTCATGCCAAAACCACATGGTTCTGATCAAGATCGGCCATTAAACATCTATCAGAATGTCTCTCTAGGCTGGCAACGTCACCGTAAACGTAGTTCCCTCTCCCGGCGTAGAGCGAACGGACAGTGCACCGCCACATTGATCGACAATTCGCTTACACACTGCGAGACCAATGCCTGTTCCTTCATATTCATCTTTCCGATGAAGGCGTTGAAACATTCCGAAAATTTTGTCGAGGAATTCCGTTGGAATGCCAATACCCTGATCCTGAATATCAATCTGACAGAGATTCCCAGGTTTCCCAAGACCGGCATGACGCCGATCTTGAATCAGCATGCCCGAGATATGCAGCACCGGAATCATATCTGGCTTGTGAAATTTCAAGGCATTGCTAATGAGATTCTGTAATACCTGGCGGATGGGCATGGCCTCCCCTACGATAATTGGCAAATTGCCCACATGAATCTCGGCCTGCAACTCCTCAATATGCCCGCCTAAATCAGAAAGAATTTCTTGAACAATCTCCCCTAACACAAGAACCTCGCCCTTCGAATCTGGAGCATCGATTCGTGAATACAACAATAACCCTTCAATCAATTGCTGCATGCGGCTGGCCGCTTTTGTCACACGATCAAGATACCTCTGGGCCTGCTCATTCAAAGAACCGGAATTTTTGACGCGCAAAAGATCGACGAACACTTGAATGGAATGAAGTGGCTCCTGTAAGTCATGGGCAGCCAAGGAAGCAAATTGCTCTAAATCGTGATTGGATCTGGTCAAGGCCTCCGACTTCTGCCGCAAGACAACCTCATGTCGATTCCATTCCCCCAATTCAGCCAGTGCCTGATCCCGGCTGGCAGAGAGTTCCAGATTTCGGATCTCCAACTCTCGAACTTTTTGAGCCAATTGGTTCGCCTGCGCTTGTTGTCGAAGAAAATTTTGCTCGACTCCACGATAAGACTCTTCCAGTTGCGCGAGGTGCTCTCTGAGCGCCTCCTCAGATTCCTCAACTGGCCACCCGATCCTTCGTTCCCCATACTGACTCATAATTCAACAAAGCAGAGTGGGAGGTAGGGAAACCAAGAATGGCTGAATGGCAGAGCCTCAAGACCATCAACGAATTCAAACGATTGTCTGTGTCGGTCACGGGGCAAGATCATACCAACATGGCTTCTTGTTGAACGGGGAAGGTTAAGGTGAACACAGCACCCTTACCAAGGCCCTCACTATGAACGTCCATCGACCCGCCCATATTCTGAATGGCAACAATGGAGCTATGTAGGCCGATGCCATTCCCGTCTTTTTTTGTGGTAAAGCCCCTGGTAAACAGTTTGGCCAGATGTTCTGCGGCAATCCCGACCCCACTATCTTGAATCGTCATGACCACAGATTTTTTTTCAGGGTTCGGATAGCTCACTTTGAGAAACAGCTCATGATGTTCTTGATGCTGCTGTCGCATCGCCTGTTTGGCATTTCGCAGAAGATTCACCAGGATCTGTAACAATTGATGCTGATCAGCCAAAACGTGCGGGACCTCTTGATAATCACAATGAATGGTCATCCATTTTTCATCCTCAGGTTGAAAACTCATTTCTAACGCATGCGTTAACACCTGAACCAACGCCATGGGCTCCACTTTTCCTGCGGATTTCGCCATGGTCTGGTGTGAGGCAATCACTTGCTTCATATGCCGGATATTTCTGACTAATCCCTTCATTTCACTGAGAACGGTCTTCTGTTCCTCTATGAGATGCGATCCCAGCTTTCCAAGAGACGTCGGAATACGTTTACCCTTCGGATCCTCCGTAAGGTAGGCCCCTAAATCCTGCTGGTGCGCGTCCATCAATTCTGCCATTCGATTCACAAGCGTTACCGAAGATTGTTCCACCACGGACTCCACCATATTCGCCGCCACCATCACACTGGTGAGCACATTCCCCACATTGTGTAAGACCGTCGAGGCCCCATCTGCTAATTCGATTTTATAGGCGGCTTCACCCAACTGGCTTCGAAGCAACTGCAATTCAACCAGAAACTGTTTACGCTCATGCGCTTGTCTTAGGAACCAACTCAATGTGGTTGAGGCTAACTCCTCATCTACTCGATATCCTATAAGATCTTCAACAAATTTGGTCTGACTCTCCGGAACATCGGAAGCACTTGTAATACCAAGAATGGCCGTTTTGGGACCGCCCATATACAAACAAGAGATTGCCTCCCACAAATCCCCACCAACTCGGCAATCAACCACAACCAGATCGTATGGTTTTTTTGAAACAAGTTGAGCCAAGCCGTCTGGAACCGTCATCTCCCATTCGATAGAAGGCTGAGGAACCATAGATGTCAGAGCAATCTGACATTCCGAAGAAATTCGCGACTTATTAAAACCAACCATTAAGATCGAGAGAGGTAAGGCCTGGAGGGAAAACTGACAATCTGAAGGCAACATGAGCGTGTATTTTTTTCGGGACAACCGCTATTAATCACATTCAATCCAGATTCGCATCGAGCACTTACGTACGAGAAGCGGGAATTCCTTCTGTGAGTCACACAACTTCTTACTACCCGTAGCGCAGAAATTTAGCAGATACCCTCAATAAACTTGGCGTGTAAACAAGATTAGTTGGCCTTAACGGTTTCTTCAGCCCGTTCTTCGGCCCATTTCGCCAACAAATCTAATTGCGATTTAGCTTGACGGGCCTCGGCCCATCGTTTGGTTAATGAATTTGCGAGTTGCCAGACTTCAATGTTATCAAACGGCTTTCGGAGAATGAGTAATTTGTCATTCTTATTCAATCGTTGAATCACATCCTCCCAGGCATGATCAGAAAATGCGGTGCAGATGACCACTTGCAAATCCGGATCTTCCTGCCATAGATGCTCAATGGTCTCAACGCCATCCCAACCGGGGGGCATCCGCATATCCACAAAGGCTACCGCATAGGGTCGGCCCGCCTTCATCGCCTCTTGGACCATTCGATACCCCATCTGACCTTGATCTGCACATTCGACCTCAAACTTTTCTACGACAGTTTGTTCATCCACATCATCGAATAATTCGGCCCGAACTTCCTGTAATAACGACGTATCCATGGAACGTTCCAAAATTTTTCGGAAATCATCGTGGATCGCCACATTATCATCAATTACCAAAATTCTACGGTTCCCTTGTTCCATGTCCATTACCGTGTTTCCTCCATGTGAATAACTGGTAGATCAAGTGTAAAAATAGCTCCTGTATCCGGCCCATCACTCCAAACTCGCAAGGCTCCACCTAAATTTTTTGCTGCCAATGCACTACTATGAAGATTGGGTAACAGTTCTGAGTCAGATGCTGATTGCTGGGGCGTAAAAACCCGCGTAAGACTTCCTGACGGAATCCCTCTTCCTGTATCTTCTACCTGCAGTCGAACAAATGCGTCACGATCCGGACATGGAAGAACATGAAGTCTCAGGCATTGCGGGCGCCCCGTGATTCCGCGCATCGCATTAATCGCATTTCGGATCAGATTCACCAATATCGGCTTCAATCGAGAAACCTCTAATATACCTTCTCCAATAGGTTGATACTCCCGGATCACTTCAATACCCATCAGATTCAGTTCGCGCTGATGAGCCTCCACGGCCTCATCCATCAATGCAGAAAAATGTACGGTGTCCTTAAACCCTCCCGCCCGCTCAGGGGTTTGTCCTGCGGTGAGGAAATATTCCAGTTGTTCAAGAAAATAATTGAGGGTGGTCAGTTCCGTGAGAGTCCGTAAATGTGATTCCCTCAATTCCTGACTTAATTGGCCTAAAAATTGTGGGATTTTTTTCCCTTTAGGATCTTGCGTAAGATACCAACCCACATTATCTTCGTGCGCCTCGAGCATATCGGCTACACGTCCAACATCCTCCACATGGAATTCTCGTAATTGATGGTTGATCAGCCCGGCTGAGACATGAACGCTCGTCAACACATTCCTCATCTTATGAAAGACCGTCTCCCCCCCGGCCTGAGAGACAGGGACCGATTCGGCTTCGCGTGGAATGAGGGTTGATGTTGCCATAGGTAATTATCGCTTCTTCCCCGTTAGCTTTTCGACCTCCTACTCATTACATACGACGTACCAAGCACCTGATCATCCATGTCATGCTTCTAGCCGATCCAGCAGCAGGCCGATCGAACTCCCAGGAAAACACCATTAGGCAATAGGGAATAAATCGGTTAATTGGCTAGGAACTTTAAAGAGAATTCTCTTTGAAATTTTTTAAAATACGGAGAGTATGCTAAAATTCCCTCGTTCCTCGTGATAACAGTTCCTACCCACAACACAGCATTCTGTTTCCGTTTCTGCCATGTCTGAATCTGTTTCACCCTCTCCCACCCATCCGACAACCAACCACGCTCTTCGCGGGCTCCTTATCGCCCAGTTCTTCGGGGCCTTCAATGATAATGCCTGGAAGCTCATGATCGCCCTCCTGGCCATTCAACAGGTGGCCGCCTCAACGGATCTTTCCGGACCGGCCTTTGAAATGTCATCACAAACACAAACCACGCAGGCCTTTGTCATTTTTACCCTTCCCCTCATGGTGGTTTCCGCTTTTGCCGGGGTGTTTTCTGATCGATTCAGCAAGCGCACCGTGATCGTCTTGATGAAAGCGCTTGAAGTCCTGTTAATGGCAGCAGGTACGGCTGCGCTCTTTGTCAATCCTGCCGGAGGCTATTTGCCCTTGATCGTTCTAGCCGGCATGGGGGCACAAAGTGCCATCTTCAGTCCGTCAAAGTATGGAATCCTGCCAGAACTCTTACCCCACCACCGCCTATCGTGGGGAAATGGCCAACTGGAAATGTGGACCTTCGCGGCCATCATTGGGGGAACGGCACTGGCCGGCCCGTTATTGGACCTTTCTGGAAACCACCCCTGGTTGGCAGGATTGGCATTAGTCATCTTCTCTGGTTTCGGACTTTGGGCTTCGCTCCTGATTCCCCCTGTACCGCAAGCCCGCACAGATGGGGGAGTTCGAGAAACGTGGAAGGCGGCCGTCGATTCTCTCCGTGCGGATCGTGTTCTGACGTTGGGAGTGTTGGGGTCCATTGCCTTTTGGACGCTGGCCAGTTTGGTTGGGCAAGATGTCCTGGTGTATGCCAAAGCCGTTCTGCATCTTTCTGATACGTATTCCGGCTTTCCTCTCGCCGCATTTGGCGTGGGTATCGGCGTAGGTGCTCTGCTGGTGGGAAAACTCTCGGCCACCAAAGTGGAACTGGGATACCTACCATTCGGAGGCATTGGCATTACCCTGAGCTTGGCGGGATTAGGCTTCCTGAAGCCTGAACTTGGTGGCACATTATTGGGAATGGCCGGCCTGGGTCTATCAAGCGGGTTTGTGGTCGTACCGCTCAATGCCTTGATTCAATGGCGATCACCCTCCGATCGTCGGGGCGCCGTCATCGCCTTCGCCAATACGCTGGTATTCGGAGGCGTACTCCTAGGGTCTCTGGGATGCGGATTGTTAGCCACACTCGGATTGAGTGCCAGTGCAATCTTTCTGGTCTCCGGCTTAGGAAGTGCCGTCCTCACATTTTGGGCCTTGTACCAACTTCCGGAAACATTCATCCGTCTGGTGTTGATTCTCTTCACACACACCCTATATCGACTCACCATCCTCGGCCGTGAGCACATGCCGGAAGTGGGCGGCGCCCTATTAGTTCCAAACCATGTTTCCTTCATTGATGGGTTCCTGCTATTGGCTACCACCGATCGGCCTATTCGTTTTCTCGTCGACCAAATCTATTATGACAATAGATTCCTCAACCCGTTCGCCAAGATTATGGGTGCCATTCCTATTTCATCCAATGGCTCTCCCAAGGAAATTTTATCGGCCTTACGGGAAGCCGGCCGTCGGTTGGATGACGGAGAACTCGTCTGTATCTTTCCCGAAGGCCAAATTACGCGAACCGGCAACCTTCTACCCTTCCGAGCTGGGTTTACCCGCATCGTCAAAAATCGGAGCATTCCCATTATTCCAATCCATCTTGATCGGGTTTGGGGCAGTATCTTTAGTTTTATTGGGGGAAAATTTTTAGCCAAATGGCCCTCTCGCATTCCTTTTCCCATTACCATTTCGCTGGGTGAACCCCTCCCCTCTACCACAACCAGCGATGACCTTCGCCAAGCCATTCAAGAACTTGGGGAGGCGGCATGGCAGGTCAGGAAAGCCACCTGCCGGCCCTTACATCACAGTTTTGTCTCGGCGATGCGCACCCATCCCTTTCGATTTGTATTTGGAGATGCGACCAAACCCCATGTGTCCTGCCTCCAGGCCCTGACCGGAGCCATCGCCATCGCGCGAGCCCTGCGGCCCCATTGGGAAGGCCAACATACCGTGGGCATTTTGCTGCCCCCAAGTGTTGGAGGGGCCTTAACAAATATTGCCGCCACTTTGTCTGGGCGAACCACAGTCAATGTGAATTACACAGCGGGGTTGGCTGGCATGGAATCGGCCTGCCGACAAGCCGGCCTCACCACGATCGTCACCAGTCGTCTGTTTGTGGAGAAAGCCAAATTAGAATACCCGGCACATTTCACGCCTATCTGGATGGAAGACATCCGGCCAACCATCGATACCCGCGCACGAATCGTCGCGCTTCTCCTCGCCATTTTCGCTCCTATCCGCATGCTCGAACGGGCCTGCGGGGCCATAACCCATCCGACCATCGACGATTTGGCCACGATCATCTTCAGTAGTGGAAGCACCGGTGAACCCAAAGGAGTCATGTTGAGCCATTACAGCTTGGATTCCAACGTGGAGGGCGTCGCCCAACTTCTCCATGTGGATCAACGTGACCGCATTCTGGGGATACTGCCATTCTTCCATTCGTTCGGGTATCTCGCCACCTTATGGTTTCCCAGCATTCATGGGGCCGGAGTGATTTTTCATCCTTCCCCATTGGATGCGGCAGCTATTGGCGCCCTCATTCATCGCTACAAGGCGACCGTGCTGTTAGCCACGCCAACCTTTTTACAACTGTATGTCCGTAGGTGTACCCCGGAGCAATTTGGCTCTCTGCGTATCGCGCTGACCGGTGCCGAAAAATTATCCGACCGTCTGTTAACTGCCTTTGAAGACCGCTTTGGCATTCGCCCAATCGAAGGTTATGGCGTCACGGAATGTGCCCCGGTCATCGCCGTCAATTGCCCGGATTTCCGGGCGGCGGGATTCTTTCAGCCAGCCTCACGCCGAGGAACGGTGGGACAACCACTCCCTGGGATATCGCTTCGAATCGTCGACCCGGAGACCTATGAACGCTTACCCGTAGGTACGGCAGGCATGCTACTGGTCAAAGGGCCGAACATTATGGATGGCTATTTGGGGCGTGAAGATTTAACGGCCCAAGTGATTCGCGAAGGATGGTATATCACCGGAGATATTGCCAAACTTGATGAAGACGGATTTTTAACGATCACCGACCGGCTGTCACGGTTTTCTAAAATCGGCGGGGAAATGATCCCTCATGGACGGGTTGAGGAAGCCTTGCATGAGGCGATTCAGGCAGAAGATATGATGTTTGCGGTCACAGCCATTCCTGATGAACGCAAAGGAGAACAACTCGTCGTCCTCCACATGCTCGACGAATCCAGGATCCCCGAATTGCTCGAGACGGTGGCAGCCAAAGGCCTCCCGAATCTCTTTATTCCCAAACGAGACAACTTCATCAAGGTCGACCAACTTCCGGTATTAGGCAGTGGGAAGCTGGATCTGCGCGCCCTTAAACGCATAGCGCTCGAACGCTGAACCGAGTCGAAAGTATGGATCTAGAACGACATTAAGAATGTGGGCTCAAATAACCTGCTGAACTTGATGCCTGAGGCAAACGTATCTCCAAAACCCTTAATTGATTGCCATGTCCATCTGGCCGCCCTGCCGGAACGTAATAATGGCTGCCTGATTTCCTCGGCAATGCTGAAGAGCCCGCTCTTTCGTTTTTTACTCTGGAAGCACAAACTATCACCCAAAGATCCTTGTGCAGCGAATCGGAAGTATATTCAAGATTTACTCGGCGAATTGCGGGCATCACACCATATCAAGCAAGCCGTCCTCCTCGGCATGGACGGCGTCTATACCAACGACGGCCGGATCAATCACCAAGCCACGGAATTCCTCATTAGTAATGATTATGTCCTCCAGCAGGCTCAAGCCTATCCTAATGAATTTCTCGCTGGCGTCTCGATCAATCCACAACGTATCGACGCCATTGAAGAACTTCATCGGTGTGCAGAGGCCGGGGCCATACTCGTCAAAGTACTGCCGAATTCGCAACAATTCGATCCCGGACATCCCCGTTACCAAAAATTTTATCGAGAACTGGCTAAACTCGGGCTCCCCTTGCTCAGCCATGTCGGATACGAATTCAGCCTCATGGGGAAAGATCAATCTGTTGGCGATCCCAACCGTCTACGCACCGCATTAGAAGCCGGCGCCACGGTTATTGCCGCGCATGCCTGTAGTTATGGACTCATGATGTATGAAAAGTTTTATCCCACATTACTCGAATTTGTGAATCATTACCCTAACTTCTATGCCGATATTTCATCCCTGACTCTTCCCAACAGAATGGGTATGATGCTCAAACTCCGACATCATCCCGAGATATTTGATCGGCTCATTTTCGGGACAGACTATCCTCTGTCCGTCTTTCATCTGCCGATGTGGGGATTGACCGATCTATCAACCATTTACCAGACGATATGCACCCGCAACCGCTTCGACCGCCAATACCTTGTCTGCCAACATTTAGACCTCGGCTTCGTGTCGCTTGACACCATCATCAAATCACCTCACCCGAAACCTGCCGCGGGGCCTATGCTTTCCTCTCTCGCTTAACGCCCACATCTTCTTCTCCTAGCCAATTCATACAGTAAAGATCACCCCACGTAAAACCGAATACACCTAGTAAGACCAGCTCGAGATCATTCCGGAGGGAGACGTGCGATCGCCTGCCGATTGAATATCCGATTATCCATCAATCCCCCGTTTTCATAAAGGAGAGTCTATTCCATGAGTCGAGTATTAATTACTGATGATTCATTGCTCCAACGAAGAACCCTGGCTGCCATCGTTACCGATATGGGACATGAAGCCGACACCGCGTCTAATGGCCAAGAAGCCCTGCAGAAGATACAAGCCACCCCACCTGACTGCCTTCTTTTAGACATGCTCATGCCCGTCATGGACGGGGTGCAGGTCTTGGAACAGTTGGAAACACAAGGGATACAACTTCCTGTGATCGTTCTCACCGCCGATGTCCAAGAATGGCTGAAAGACCGTTGCTTTGAACTGGGTGTCACCACGTTTTTAAATAAACCCGTGAAACAAGACCAACTGCGGCAAGCCTTGGAACAGCTCTTCTCAGCTACCGTATAAGGAGCGATTCCCTGCAAAGGAGACCAGACCCCGATGAGCCGAATTTTGATCACGGATGATTACTCTTCGCAACGGATGATTCTGGCAGGGATTCTTGAGAAATTAGGGCATTACGTCGAGGCCGCAGGTAATGGGCAAGAAGCCCTCGAAAAAATTGAAGCCAATCCACCTGATTGCATGCTCTTGGATAATCTCATGCCGATTATGGATGGACTGCAAACACTTGAAGCGTTAAAAGCCCGGAACATTACATTGCCGGTCATTATGCTCACAGCCGACATTCAAGACTGGCTGAGAACACGATGCCTCGAACTGGGGGCGACCATCTTTTTGAACAAGCCGATCAAACATGCACAGCTCGAGGAAGCCCTACAACATATTTTCTCTGTACCAGCAACCACGGAGGTCTCATGCTGATAAGCCCCGATCAATTAGATGCCTTACAAGAATTGTTGAATATAGGCGTAGGGCGTGCGGCGGGATCACTCAATCAAATGTTGGAAAAACCCATTCGCCTCCATATCCCACTTCTTCAATTGGGGAAAATAGAAGAGCTCTCGCAAGAAGTACGGAAAATGAAGGATGCCACCCTATCGTCAGTGCAGCTCCCATTTAAAGGCACGTTTTCCGGAGCCTCGTGTCTCCTCTTCCCCACGGAAAGCGCCAAAGCCTTGGTTCTCGCCTTAACCGGAGAATCAGAAGATCCTGACACCATGGATTCGATCCGTGAAGCCACCCTGACAGAAATAGGTAACATCGTACTCAATGGGGTCATGGGATCCTTGGGAAATATCCTCAATCAACAAATTATCTATTCGGTGCCGTTTTATGAAGAAACGTCATTACAAAACCTAATCAAATCGACCGCCGCAGACTCTTCAGAAATTATTTTGTGGGCACAAACGCATTTTACCATTGAAGAATATGATCTGACGGGAGACATCATGCTCATGTTCGGCATTCCCGACTTGAGCCTCTTGATTCATGCTGTCACTCAAATGATGCATGCCACCTCTTCACCCCATGTCACTAGTTGATGCCTCTTCTAACCGAGGAATTCTGGACCATTTACCCCAAGGGGTGTTCATTCTCAATCAGAATGGAACGATTTCTTTTTGGAATCAGTGTCTTGAAGAATGGACGGGCCTTTCTAAATCAACCATGGAGGGCAGCCTCCTGGCTGCCCACTTCCCTCAGTTAGGCACCCCAAAGTACTTTTCGCGTTTCGAGCCACTGTTTAAAGGAGGTCCACCGGCCACCTTCGCCTCACAGTTTCACCCTCAATTTCTGCCCTGTTTCCTGCCAAACGGGCAACCGCGTATCCAACAAACCATCGCCAAAGCCATTTGGGATGAGTCGACCCAAGCCTGGCAGGCGTTGGTCATGATCCAAGATATCTCCGACCTTCACCGACAAGTGGCGGAATCCCAACGACTTCGGAAACAGGCTCAGGCCGAAATTCGAGAGCGCCAAAAACATGAACGTCTTCTGGAAGCCATCAGACACATTGAGTCCACGTTTATTTCAACAAAAAATGCCGGCTACACCTTTGATGAAATCCTCTCGCAACTCTTAGCCATCACCAATAGCGCCTATGGATTCATCGGAGAGGTGCGTTATCAAGAGGGCGCACCCTATCTCAAGACCCATGCCATCACCAATATTGCTTGGGATGATGAAACCCGGGCGTTCTATGACCGGGACGCTCCGAATATGGATTTTTTTAACTTGCAGACCCTGTTTGGAACGGTCCTGTCCACCAAAGAATATGTGATTTCAAACAATCCACAAACCGACCAGGGGCGAGGCGGACTTCCTGAAGGGCACCCACCTCTTAATGCCTTCCTTGGAATTCCAATATTCTACGGGGAGCAATTCTTAGGAATGGCCGGCCTTGGCAATCGCCCTCAGGGATACGATGAACAGTTGTTGGACTATCTCCAACCCCTTCTCGCCTCATGTGGAAAAATTCTTCATGCCTTCATCCTCGATCAAGAACACCAGGAATCTCAAATAGCTTTAAAGGAAAGTCAAACGCGGTTAGATTTGGCCATTCAAGGCACGCACGATGGTATCTGGGATTGGATGGATGTGACCCAGGATGAAGAATGGTGGTCACCTCGATTTTACGAGCTTCTTGGATTTACCCCTCAAGAAATTCCGGCGAGCTTAACTACCTTCAAATCCCTTCTCCATCCAGATGATGTAGAACGGACCACCCTAGTCCTTCAGCGTCATTTCGAACAACTCATTCCCTTTGACATGGAATACCGCCTACGAACAAAAAGCGAAAACTATCGTTGGTTTCGGGTGAGGGGGATGACCGTGCGAGACGAGACCAACCGCCCACTACGCATGGCAGGTTCTATTCAGGATATTACTGAAGCGCGAGAACAGGAAGAAGAACGCCAACGCTTGTCGGATCGGCTCATCCTTGCCACAGCTTCTGCCGGCATGGGTATTTGGGACTGGGACATTCCCAATAACATCCTCACTTGGGATGCCACGATGTATCAATTGTATGGAGTCACCGAGCAAGAATTTCACGGGGCCTACGAAGCCTGGGCCGAGGGCGTCCATCCTGATGACCGTAATAGGGCCGAGGAAGAAATCCGACAGGCCCTGGAAGGCCGTCGGGATTTCACCACAGACTTCCGGGTTTGTTGGCCGGATCGATCGATTCACTACATTGCCGCCAGAGGACTGGTCCAACGCGATGAAACCGGAAACCCCATCCGCATGATCGGCGTGAATTGGGACATTACCAAACGAAAAATTCAAGAGGAAAGTCGCCTCCATCTTCAACGAGCCATCGATCAAGGTGACGAAGGCGTCGCGCTGCTCAATGAAGAAGGGTGCTACACCTATCTCAACCATGCCCATGCGGAGATGTATGGATACACGGTTGAAGAGCTGCTCGGCCAGTCATGGAAAATTCTCTATTCTTCTGATCAATTACGTATACTCGATCACGAATGCTTCCCTCGGCTCCGGGATTCGGGAAAATGGCAGGGTGATCTCGTAGGCCTCCGCAAAGACAGCTCGACCTTTCCCGTCGAAATCTCACTCTCCCTTCTGTTTAATCAAGATCAAACATCCGCCGGACTCGTCTGCACCTGTCGGGATATGACTGAACGAAAGCGGGCCGAAGAAAAATTCCGACTCGTCGTAGAAGCCGCTCCCAGCGGCATGGTCATGATTGATCGCCAAGGAAAGATAATCCTTGTCAGCAATTTGGTGACCGAACTGTTCGGCTACTCCTCTGAGGAATTATTGGGCCAATTGATTGAACTCTTAGTTCCTGAACGCTTTCGTTCCCAACATCCCGCACATCGGCTTCACTTCTTTACGAATCCTCAACCTCGCGGCAAGGGAAGCGGTCGTGACCTGTTTGGCCTCCGCAAAGATGGCACAGAATTTCCGGTCGAAATCGGCTTAAATCCTATTGTGACCGAAGAAGGAACCTTCGTACTCGCCTCCGTGGTCGATATCACCCAGCGGAAACAAGCCGAAGCCGTGATTACCGAGACAACCCGGACACTCGAACAACAGAACCAAGAGTTGGCCGCGACACGGGATGAGGCCTTAGCAGCCGCCCGGTCCAAAGCCGAGTTCCTGGCTACCATGAGCCATGAAATTCGCACTCCCCTGAATGGGGTCATCGGGATGACCGACCTTCTCCTCAGCACCGGACTCGACGCTGATCAGAAGGAAATGCTGGAAACCGTGAAACTTTCAGGAGAATTTTTGCTGGATATCATTAACGACATTTTGGATTTTTCTAAAATTGATGCTGGAAAATTGGAATTGGAACGCATTGATTTTGATATCCGGACGGTCGTGGACGAAGTTCTCGATATTCTGGCAGAAAAAGCGAGCCAAAAGGGATTAGAGCTGATTGGTATCGTGTATGCCTCCACCCCGCAGTATGTCCGAGGGGATCCGGGACGCATCCGGCAGATCTTATTTAACCTTCTAGGAAATGCCATTAAATTTACCGAAGACGGAGAAGTCGTCTTAGACGTGTCGGTCCTCAATACCGATGCGAACACCACGACGCTACGCTTCGCCGTGACCGACTCGGGTATTGGCATTGGAGCGAAAGCGCAAACGCGACTCTTCGAGTCTTTTACTCAGGCAGATAATTCCACGACCCGAAAGTTCGGCGGGACTGGCTTAGGTTTGGCGATTTGCAAACAACTCGTTTCTCTGATGGGGGGAGACATTGGTGTCATAAGCGAAGAAGGCCAGGGCAGCACATTTTGGTTTACCCTGCCCCTCCCTCACGGGGCCCCATCTTCTCCTGAGCTCATTCATTCTACGCCTCTCCAAGATCGACGAGTCTGCATCGTGGAATCCAACAACACCATTCGTTTCCTCCTCCAGCATTATATCGAGTCATGGGGTATGATCGCGGAAGTTGTCAACAATGGGCGTGACGGGCTGGTCCTCCTACGCCAACGAGCCAAAGAACACCATCCGTTTGACCTGGCTCTTTTGGACCATTCCGTCTCAGAGACGATTCAAGAGGATGGGCTCTCCTTAGCCAGACTCATTCGGCAAGATGCCGAAATTGGAACCCTTCCCCTGGTCCTCCTGACCGCACTTGGCAAACGAGGAGAAGCAAAGTTAGCCCGACATGCCGGTTTTCACGGATACCTCACCAAACCTATTCGCCATCATCAATTACGCCACTGTCTCCAGATGGTCCTAGGTCTTAACCAGTCACATCCTTCCTCCCACCTTAGTGAAATCCCGACCTTAATCACCCGGCATACCATTGAAGAGGCCCAAGCTCACACTCAACCGAATATTTTGCTCGCTGAAGATAATGTCGTGAACCAGAAAGTGGCCGTACGCATGCTGAAGAAACTAGGGTATCGCGTCGATGTGGTCGCCAATGGGCGGGAAGCGGTTCAGGCCATAGGCTATGGCCCCTACGACCTGGTCCTTATGGATTGCCAAATGCCGGAAATGGACGGGCTGGAAGCCACGAAAAAGATTCGTGAAGCGGAAAAGCTAAAAAGTCAGGAGTTAGGAGTAAGGAGAGAGGAGCTAGAATCCAAAATTTCGGAGACTCCTGACACCTCACTTCTCACTCCTCACGGTCCTCACATTCCCATCATTGCGTTAACGGCCAATGCTTTATCAAAAGATCGGGAAACCTGCCTGGAAGCAGGCATGAATGATTTTCTCTCCAAACCGGTAAGAATTGAAGACCTGAGTGCCATGGTTCGCCAATGGTTACCCGCAGAAAAACGATCACACCAGGGAGATCAACCCATGTCTAGTCTTAAACTACCGGACCAAAACCAATCTCAATGTCTTAATGCCTCCATCTTGGAGAACCTGAAAAGTCTGGGGGGTGAGGATGACCCTGAATTTATTCTCACCGTAATCGACCAGTTTCTTACGGACCTCCCACGCCACGTGCACGGCATACACGAGGCCATTGCACGGCAAGATCCCGAGGCCTTACTGAAAGCCGCTCATACCTGTAAGGGATCCTGTCGCACGATAGGTGCCTCTTCCTTAGCCAATGTCTGTTATGAACTGGAATCATTGGGGCGCAAGGGGGAAACGACTCAGACAGATACCCTTCTTGCACAACTTGATGATGAGCAACAACACGTGACGATTGCGCTCAAACACCACCATGCCCAGCTCACTCAGCAGCTTAACAAGTAGGTAAGAATGGAAGACTCGTCTGCCTAAGACATCGTACATGAGACCCCAAGTATGCCTGTGAAGGAAACCCCAAACTTGAAACGTATGATTGGCCCGAATCTTGTCCTCTTGGGACTCTTAGCCGGATGTTTGCTTTTCGATTTTTTTCTTCCCTTAGGCGTGGCAGCCGGTGTTCCTTATCTTATTTGTGTCATATGGGCATCTCGAATCAGCACCAGGCATATTTGGGTGACGGCCATCATCACAAGCCTGCTCGTCTTTGTGGGTTACTTCGAATCACCGGATGGCGGAGAGCCATGGAAGGTGCTTTTCAATCGAGGATTGGCCCTCTTGGCCATTTGGGCCACCACCATAAGCAACGCTCGGTGGGTTCAAGCTAGGCAGGCATTAGTTCATATCAATACGCATTTAGAAGAATTGGTCACGAAACGGACCCAAGGACTCTCGCTGCATTCCCAGGTAACTACGATTCTGCGGGACGCGGAAACATGGGAAACGGCCTGTCCGCAAACCCTTCACGTTATCTGTCAGTCGATGAATTGGGAAGTGGGCATATACTGGAAAACCCTCTCCCCTCCTGATCTTGCAACATGCCATTCGGTCCTGACCACCCAGCCAAGCCTTCATTCAGCCTTTGTCGACGCCACACGACACATGACCCTGTCCCCTAAACACGAGTGGCCAGCAGAGATATGGGAGGACGGTACGCGCTTTTGGCATGTCGCTATCGAAAAAGATATACCGACCTCTCCTAGAATCAATACGGCATTTCATTCCCAATTACGCTATAGATTGGCCATGCCTATTCTGAGTCACCAGATTCCTTTGGGAATTCTAGAATTTTTCACAACTCATCTCCAAAATCCTGATCCTGACATGCTTCTTGCCCTTGAGTCTATCGCAACGCATATCGGACAATTTATTCATCGTGAAACAGCTGAGATCCAGGCCCACGCAAGTATGCGGGAACTACAATCTTCAAATGCCGCCCTCATGATCGCTCATGACAAGGCTTTAGCATCGGCCAAGGCCAAGGCCAATTTTCTCGCAGCCATGAGCCATGAAATTCGAACCCCCCTTAATGGGGTGATTGGGCCCACAGAATTGTTGCTTGATGAATCCCTTTCCGAGGATCATCGCGATTTATTGAACACGATTCTGCTCTGCAGTCGATCCTTGCTTCAAACGATCAACGACATCTTAGATTTTTCAAAACTGGATGCCGGAAAACTGCCGCTAGAAATGATTCCCTTCGACCCTCGGACTCTTCTTGATGAAGTGTTGGACATGTTTGCACACCAGGCCAGAGATAAGCGTTTGGAATTTTCTGGATGTACTCTGGCAACCGTCCCGGCCCTGCTCAAAGGAGACCCTGGTCGTGTGCGCCAAATTCTTATCAATCTTGTCGGGAACGCCATAAAATTTACCTCGGCCGGCGACGTGCATCTCTCCTGTTCAACCACGGCGCTCAATCCCCATAACACCATCTTATCCATTGAGATTCACGACACAGGAATCGGCATATCGCCAGAGAACATCAAACAACTATTCACGCCCTTTCATCAAGCCGACGCGGGCATGGCCAGAAAATTTGGGGGTACCGGATTAGGACTAGCCATTTCCAAGGAATTGGCTGAATTAATGCATGGGGAAATCAGTGTAGAGAGTATTTTGGGTCAAGGAAGCCGATTCTTGGTTTCCATTCCTTTTCAAATTGTTGAATCCCCTTCACCCGTTTCCATCCCTCCATTTCTTAATAGCCGCCGAGTGTGTGTGGTAGATGCCCATCCGACAACCGCTCAAGTACTTGGCGAATACCTTGAATTCTTGGGGCTTAGCTGGACACGGGCAGAGAACGAAACCGAGGCACTCACCCTCCTACAACAGACCCCGAACAAAGACCAACCCTGGGACCTCGTAATCCTGGTCGAACCCCTTGGTGGACTGGAGGTGGGGGAAGTACACCGACTCCTGGACACTCTGCATCAGTCAGCAAAGACGCCACTTGTTGTCATCAACCACTCAAAAATTTCGAAAGACATCCTTACCCTTCAAGAAGATCGTGTCGCCATCTGTCTCACCCAGCCTATCCGCTTTCAACCTTTACGGAACGCTATTACAGCATCGCTAAATTCAGAAAATTTTTCTGGTGAGTCCACGACTATGGCGGAACCTCATCTGGTATCGCCTCCGGAGAAAGATGAAGTTCCCCGTCATTCACATGAACGAATTTTAGTGGCAGAGGATAATCTGGTGAATCAGAAAGTGACGATACGCATGCTTCAAAATCTTGGGTATCAGGTTGACGTGGTGGTCAATGGCCAAGAAGCTGTTGCTGCCATGAACCACGGGCTTTACGACCTGATCCTCATGGATTGCCAGATGCCCGAAATGGACGGGCTGGAAGCCACGAAAAAGATTCGTGAAGCGGAAAAGCTAAAAAGTCAGGAGTTAAGAGTAAGGAGTGAGGAGCTAGAATCCAAAATTTCGGATACTCCTGACTCCTTACTTCTGACTCCTTACTGTTCAAGGATTCCCATCATTGCATTAACCGCGAATGCTTTACCCGGTAATCGAGAATCTTGTTTGAATGCCGGAATGGATGACTTTTTATCGAAACCGGTGGGTATCGCAGGATTGAGAATGATGCTTACAAAATGGTTGGCTCAACCAACCCCACTCATAGATGAAGACCAACATCTTCTTGCAAGGCAACAAACCCCTGATACCCTCCCACCAAGTCTGGATGACTCAATCTTGGAGAATCTGAAAAGTCTAGGAGGTGCGGATGACCCTGAATTTTTCCTCAGTGTGGTAGGGCAGTTTCTCGAAGATCTACCTCGGCACGAACTTGGCATTCACCAAGCTATTGAGGGAAAAAACGCAGACGCACTCGTCAAAGCCGCGCATGCTTGCAAAGGATCTGCACGATCTATCGGTGCCATTTCCCTGGCAGATATCAGCTATGTCTTGGAACAATTAGGTCGAGAAGGGACAATTGGTGGCGCCCCTGAAACCTTCAAGCAATGGCTTGCAGAGAAAGACCGGACCGTGTCCGCCCTTCAACTGGAACGCGACAAAATTTCCCAAGAAGTAAGCAGTGAGAAGTAAGGAGTAAATAGTAAGGGACAAAAAGAAGAAGAAGGCAAAGACTTCCCCCCCCTACTTCTTACTTTTTACTCCTCACTCCTTACGGTCTAGCCTACCACCCGATTTTCTTTAAACGTTCAACGGCTTCGGCCAATCGTTCTTTCGTGGTGGTCACAGTCATCCGAATATAACCCTCGCCTGGGTCACCAAAGCCATTCCCTGGTGTCGTCACAATCCCGGCCTTCTCAATAATATGTGCCGTAAACGAAGCCGAAGTGTATCCCTTGGGCACACCAATCCACACGTAAAACGCCGCCGAAGGAACATCCAATTCTAATCCCAGGGATTGCAACCCGGGGACTAGCACATCCCGGCGCTCCTGATAAATATTTCGTAACCCGTCGGTCACCGAATCATCGAGTTGAAGCGCGGTGATCCCAGCCTCTTGAATGGCTTGGAACACTCCTGAATCGATATTGGTTTTGACTTTGCCTAACCCGGCAATGACTTCTTTGCATCCGGCTGCCCAGCCGATCCGCCATCCCGTCATGTTGAAAGTTTTGGATAAGGAATGAAATTCCACACCAACATCCATGGCGCCCTCTGCTTCTAAAAAACTTGCTGGCCGTTTACCATCGTAATAAATTTCGGAATAGGCGGCGTCATGACAGACAATGATCTGATGTTCCTTGGCAAAGTCCACGACTTTCTTGAAAAATTCTTTACTGGCCACCACAGACGTGGGGTTATTAGGTGAATTTAAAAACATCATTTTCGCTTTTTTGGCCACAGCCTTGGGAATGGCAGCCAGGTCTGGCAAAAACCCATTCTCTTTGGTCAGCGGCATGAGGTAAGACGTTCCACCAGCAAAACTCGTAGCCACCGGATACACCGGATAGCCAGGACTCGGCACCAACACAATATCACCGGGATCGATGAAGGCCAGGGGAATATGGCCAATGCCCTCTTTCGACCCGATCAATGTCACGACTTCGGCCTTTGGGTCGAGGCTAACCGCGAAGCGGCGTTGATACCACTCAGCCACCGCCGTTCGGAACGACAACATGCCGTCGTAGGACGGGTATTGATGATGTTTAGGATTACCGGCTGCCTGGCGGAGAGACTCGATGATCGGTTCCGGAGTGGGCAAATCCGGGTCTCCCACACCCAGATTGATAATATCCATACCCCGCTCGATGGCTTTGCGTTTCATCTCATCGATCGCGGCAAACAAATACGGTGGTAAGGTTCGAATACGTTCGGCATACTGAATAGGAAACCCAGCCATGAATGTCTGCTCCTTTTCTACAATTCCGAAAAAAAAAGATTGAGCGGCTACCGTACCAAATTTTTAATCGTTTGGGGTACTGCCCCCTCACAATTTTCTACAAACTTCAAAGGAAATGATGTGAAGAGGGAGGTTGGTCCTTTACGAGACCAAATGCGCGATCAATCGGTCGGCGAATTGATGTAAAAAAGGCAAATGCGGGATGGCCTGTACCTGAATCGTTTCAGGTGCCAATCCACTTCTTTGAACATCCTTCGGACATTTGCGGCAGAGGGCCTTCATCCCCGCCTCTTCCATTTCCAGATGGAACAACAACCCATAGCAGCGTTCCCGCACACGGAACGCTTGTACGGAAAAATCCGCAGACGCCGCTAAGACTGGAATCCCCGGAGGCAGTCTGATGCCTTCCCCATGCCATTGAAAAACTTGAAACGTGGATGGGCCTTGACTAAAAACCGGATCGTCCTGGCCGTCATTGGTTACCGTTACGGAAATCATCCCGATCTCAATACTGAGGCCGGGAGCCACAGCACCTCCCACCGCCTTGGCCAACAATTGCGAACCGAAACAAATTCCCAGAACGGGAAGGCCTTGACGTATCGCCTCTTGGAGAAAATTCAATTCCGCCACAATCCAGGGATCGGAATCATTGACCGACATGGGTCCACCCATCACGATCAACACATCACCTGCATCTTTCGGTAATCCTTCGGAAGGCACCAGAATAGTTCGAACGGAGTAGCCTCGAACTTCGAGGGCTTGCCGAAAAGCACCAGGCCCTTCAAACGCCACATGCTGAAGACACGTCGCTATTGGCATGATCTTCCTTAAAAAGGATACTGAAAAATTTTGGTATTCTCGAAGGAAGCAAATGTGGTGGAGGGGAAACCTAGGAATTCAGTGGACGGAGGATAGAGCTATGTCTCACCATGATCATTCAAGGACGGGCTAGAAACTCATCCAGTCTTACGACACATGCCCATTGATGGCAAAACCATTAGCATAGGCAGGATGCTGGCCATTTTTCTTATTGACGCATTCGACTAAATGCCAGAACCGAAGCGGATTCACTTTCTTCTTACTGGCTACAATCAAACTGGTCCCTTCCAGGACCGTATTCAGAGCCAAATCCGTCCGAAACCCGATATGCTTGCACATGGGGGAAATAAATTTTTCAACCGCTGCGATCACTTTATTACCATTACTGAAATGATTCAGCATGACAATCCGACCCCCGGGTTTACACACCCGAATCATTTCATTGACGACTTTTCGATAATCCGGAACGGCCGTGACGACGTAAGCAGCCATCACGATGTCAAAGGTGTCATCAGGAAGCTGCATATTCCCAGCATCCATCGTTCGAAGGGTGACATGAGATAATTTAAATTCCTCCACTCGCCGGTGAGCATGCTCAAGCATGCCCTCTGAAAGGTCTATCCCCAACACATCGCAATGGGAGGGATACAAGGGCAAGGCCTCTCCGGTTCCCACTCCAACCTCTAAAACCTGACAACCAGGCTCAATCGATAGTCCGCGCACAGCAGACTCTCGAGACTGCTTAAAGGCCTTCCCGAAGGTATGGTCGTATACTGACGCATAGGCCGTATACACCCGTTCGACTTTCTTATTGTCCATACGTCCTCCATAGTGGTGTTCTGCCCATTTCACACCTCTTCGAAGACCATTGAATTGTCAGCATGAAATTCGTTGTAACTGGGGATGTTAAACGTTGGTGAGAACCCAGATTGTTGTGCCGGCCTGGGGACGGCCTACCTGTGTGTAACCTAACGGGTTCATAATCTACCGAAGTGGAAAGAGGGAGTCAACTATTTAACACCACAAGTCGCTAATTTAAAACACTTTCTTCCTGACACACGTGCGGACAATTAATTCCAAGATCCCGGCCCTCACGACCACAACTCGGTGTGACACCTCAAGGGATTGCAAACATTCAAAGGCTTCTCTACAATTTCGAAATTATTTTTCATCCGGCACGCAGACTCGCTTGTAAGGAGAACGGCTATGGGGATTGGCTCAAAATCGTGTGTTCGACTCACATTGTCATTGTTGGGGATGGTGAGCCTTAGTCTGATTGCCCTGCCTGCCCCTTCCCATGCCATTGATTTGTCCTTAACCATAGAGGAAGCGGCTACATCCCTCGCCACAGGCCGGAAAACCATGGAAACGGCCGAATCTGTTGAAGATGTGGCGGCCGTCATGAAGGCTTCAGAAAAAATGGTTCGAGTAGGAGCCAACCCTGAAGTCGATCCGTGCGGAGCCCATGCCATCTTGCGCACTCGCCGATATTGGTTGGAATATTTTGGTCGTCGTGAAGCGGCGGAATCAAAACGCCAAAAACAAGAAATCCGCATGCCGGAATCAAAAATCCAAGAAATATTGGACATGCCTTATCTGGAAGTCGAAGTACGTCTCTGTGGAGAAGAAGAATTCTTTGCTGAAGGGGCAGAAATTGCGATGCAACAAGGCAATCTCACGGTTCGACCGGTTGATATCGGCCCTGCGGAACGCGGTCGGAAGAACCCTGGCGCAACCCCTAGTTTTCGTTCTCGCTTTACGGCCCGCTTTGCATATGCAGATTTCGACCCCCAGTCCCCTGGCACCTTAGCTATTTTTTTCCCCGACGGAACCTTAATCAATATTCCGGCTGATTTCGAAAAAATTCCTTAAATTACCAGTTTCAGCCATAATCATAGCTCCGGCCCATTTCTCTTCTGGCAACCGGTATCCTCAATACTCAACTAGGCGGAGCATCGATAGCCCCTTCAACTTCCCGCAACGTGTAGAGATGATGATAGAGACCACGCTGTTCCAGCAAGGCCTCATGGCGGCCTTCTTCAATTATCCTTCCTCGATGAAGTACGAGAATCCGGTCAGCACGTTGGATGGAGGAAAAACGATGGGCAATCATTAAGGTCGTGCGTCCTTTCATGAGTTCCACCAAGGCACCTTGCACTAATGATTCGGATTCACTATCTAATGCCGATGTCGCCTCATCAAGAATGAGGATTCGTGGATCCTTTAACAACGCCCGGGCAATCGCTACCCGCTGGCGTTGCCCGCCGGATAGGTTCACCCCCTTTTCTCCCAAAATCGTTTGATAACCAGCTGGCAGGGCATGAATAAATTCGTGGGCATTTGCGCGTTGACTGGCTTCAACAACTTCAGCTTCCGAGGCATTCCAGCGGCCATATCGAATATTGTCCAAGATCGTCCCGCCAAATAAAAATGTTTCTTGAGGGACCAGGGCGAGTTGTCCGTAGAAACTGTCCAATTGAATGGATCTCACGTCATGGCCATCAATGAGCACTCGGCCTTTTGTCGGATCATAAAAACGATGGAGCAGATTGATGATCGTCGTTTTTCCTGCTCCGGTTGGTCCGACCAATGCCACACATTCTCCCGCTTGAATTGAAAAAGAAACAGATTCCAAAACGGGAGGGCGATCTTCATAGGCAAACTGCACCTCCTCAAATTGAACATCCCCACGAATCGGCACTAACGGCCTGGAATCAGAGCCATCGCGAATATCTAAGGGCGTATCTAAGAGTTCAAACACTCGTGCCATGGCCCCTTGCACTTCTTTCACCTGCGTAAAAATTCGCGCTGCCGATCCAAACGGCCCAATGAGAATTCCTGCGAACAAGACAAAGGCAAAGAGTTCACCCGGGGATAGCTGCCCTTCAATGACTTGCTTGCCGCCATACCACAAGACCCCAATGGCCATCACAAACGTGAAAAATGTGATGACCGGGACAAAGACTGCCAAGACTGCCGTTCGTTGCATGGTCGTAGCTAAAAGCCCCTCTACACCTGCCCGAAACCTGGCCTCTTCTCGATGCCCTTGGACAAAGGATTTCACCTCCCGAATACCGGACACCACCTCTTCAATCAGCGTGGTCACCTGAGCTGTTTGATCCTGAATTTTCATCGAAAGCGCCTTTAGACGTTTCCCGAAAATCCTTGCCACAAGAGCCAGTAAGGGAAGCAGGATGAGTATCAGCAAACACAAGCGCCAATTCATAACCAGGAGAAACCCGACCCCTCCAATAATGGTGACCAAATGCTTGAGAGCATCCATAGGGGTTTCGGTGAGGAGATTTTGAATGACCCCCACATCGTTCATGAGGCGGGAAATCAATTCCCCAGTGCGTCGCTTGGCAAAAAATTTGAGAGAGAGCCGATGCAGGTGGGAAAATACATGCGTACGAAAATCCGCCATCACATGCTGAGAAGCTAAGGCCGTTAAATAACTATGGGTCATGGACAGTACTCCCTGCCCCACGACTAGCCCGATAAACAGCCATACCATGCTGGTGAGTTGTTGGAGGTCTTTTTGCACAGTGATCAAATCCCATAAAGACCCGGCCATTCGGATCAGAATGAGATTGCAGGCGGCAACGCCCATGACCGCCACCCCGGCACAAGCCATGATCACCAGCTGAGGACGAATAAACGGCAGAAAGCGAGAAAACTGGTTCATAGATGGATTACCACGTTACCATTGCGCCGACATGCAGATTGGATCCGGTAGGATCTATTGACGAAACATGTGGGAAAAATGAAGGCAGGCAGGCAAAAGAAGGACAGGCGACGTCAATCGATTTGAACAACCGATTCGATTTGCATTTTATTGAGTGCGACAAACTCCGAATGATGGGTATCATCAATGAGAACATCGGTTAAATTCACAAACAACACCGATTCATCATTGAGGACATCCGAAATTCGATTCCGCATAGGCGGGATTAAGAGTTCGCCGACATAGGTCGACAGGGAGGAGCGTACCCTAATTCGAGTCTTTTTCCCCTGGGTCATCCGACATGCCCCTTTCCCTGCAGACCGATGTAATTAATTACGCCGCTTAGCGAATTTCATGCGGCGACGAAGTTTTTTATGCTTATGCTTGCGCATCTTCTTCCTCCGCTTTTTGACCACACTCGACATAGAGATGGATTCCTCGGTTAATAAATTTTGAGATGGCAAGCCACAGACACAATACTCAACATTCTTCGTTCGATGCCCTGAACAACCGACCTTGGTATCATAGGGTTAAGAAAAGTGTCAAGAAAACCAACCTATCATACCCGCTCCTCCATCCTGGAGTCATCTCCTTTTTTACAATTCTCTTGACCCTCACTAGGAGCCTTCTCCATTATAGGGCCTCATGCGCATCCAATCCCTTGTCATCAATCGCCTTTTGGCATGGACGACGTTGTCTGTTCTGGGAATGCTCTTCCTGGCTGGAATCGGATGTTCAACCAAAACACCGAAATATCCTGAAGATCATGCTCGATTTCAGCGAGTGGTTCAGGCCATCAAAACACTCGAAACGGCTTATGTCAACGAAGATGCCTCCGCGTTCCATGAACTCCTGTTACCCCTTGAACAGTTAGAGATTTTGGAGTCTGAAGCCCGTCAAGACTTTGCCGCATTTTCCACGATTCACCTCGATTTAACTGTTGACCGAATCCTCATTGACGGCAATCGTATTTCGGCCTTTATCTCCTGGCAGGGTACCTGGCAACAGTCTGCTCAGGGGCCGAACGACCAAGCCAGAGGTCACGGGGTCCTTCTATGGAGTGGGAACCAGGTCATTCTCCTCCGAGGGGTAGAAGGGGACCTTCCCTTCGGCATGGCGACTCGCCTGAATCTTCCCTCCTGATTCCTACACAACCTTTTCCTAGGACCTTTTTCCCTTACATACTTTTATTGGTCATGACCTTATGAATAACCAAGTTCTTTCAACGGACTTTCTTATCATTGGAGCTGGAGTAGCTGGCCTGCGTGCGGCCATTGAACTCTGCCGACATGGGGAAGTCACCATGGTCGCCAAAGGCGGGCCCCAAGACAATAATTCGTTCTATGCCCAAGGAGGCGTGGCGGTCGCTCTGAGCGAAGAGGACGATGTCGATTTACACTTCACCGATACAGTCAAAGCGGGACATCAACTGGGTTCACGTCCAGCGACAAAGGCATTAGTGCAGGAAGGCCCGTCCCGCATTCATGAATTAATTGAATGGGGAGCGAAATTCGACACCATTGATGGCCAGCTGGCATTTACCAAGGAAGGAGCCCATAGCCGACATCGTGTCTTACGAGCCGGCGGGGATGCCACCGGAAGTGAAATGGTCAGGGCCTTGAGCACGAAGGCTCAGGGTCTCCAGAATTTGAAATGGTTGGGCAATCATTTCGGAGTGGACCTGCTGCTTCAGGATGGCCGGTGTTGTGGAGCCATCGTTTTGGATGAACAAAAAGGATCCTGCAAAACCATTTGGGCCTCAGCAGTCTTATTGGTCACTGGTGGAGCCGGACAAATCTACGCACGTACCACCAATCCCCCAAACGCCACCGGCGATGGCATTGCCATGGCTCTTCGTGCCGGGGCCATTCTTGAAGATATGGAATTTGTCCAATTTCACCCCACCTCCCTGTATCTCCCGTCAAGCCCTCCCTTTCTTCTTTCAGAAGCGTTGCGTGGTGAGGGTGGAATTCTTCGGAATAATCGTTGCGAACGTTTTATGAAACACTATGATCGGAATCAAGAACTCGCGCCGCGAGATATTGTCTCCAGGGCCATTTGGGCAGAAATGCAAAAAACCAAAGCTCGGCACGTCTATTTGGATGTGACTCACTTAGGGGAATCATTTTTAAAAGAACGCTTCCCCACTATTTACTCCACATGCTTACGGTATGACATCGATATTTCTGAAGAATGGATTCCAGTCTCACCCAGTGCACATTATTTTATGGGAGGGGTGAAAACGAATCTTCACGGAGCCACCAATCTCCCTGGCTTGTTTGCCGCAGGCGAAGCAGCTTGTTCCGGTGTCCATGGAGCCAACCGCCTCGCCAGTAATTCACTACTGGAGGGATTAGTCTTCGGGTTACGCGCCGGGGAAGCTGCGGCCGCCTTTGCCCAAACCTCTTCGCCGCCAACCCCGACAAAGGCCCCTTCCCGTGCCAGGAAATCTTCCACCCGACCCATGTCTGAACAGGACGTAGAAAAACTCCGAAATTCACTACGCCGATTGATGTGGACCAAGGTGGGATTAATTCGAACTGCGGAATCCTTGAGAAAAGCACTCGATCAACTTCAGCAATGGTCTCGTAAATTACAGATGCCCCCGTTCAACCGGACCGGCTTGGAAACTCAAAATATGGTTCAAGTGGGACGCTGTGTCACGGAGGCAGCCCTGTGGCGAGCCAATAGCGTCGGAGCCCATTACCGAGAGGACATTCCATTTTTCAAAGGGCTGAAGTGGAAAGTCCACAGTCACTGCCAACAGCCTCCAGAGGGTGCCCCTGGGCCTCAACCACGACAAACAAAAAAACCTCTCCGCACCTGAAGCTGGGCTCTTACTCGTTCAATGGGATCAGACATGGTCCTAAATAGTGACTCACCTTCGCATTGAAGACCTGGAATAAATTGCTGGACACCGGACCTCCTTTCCCCAGCCCTATCTGATAATCCCCGATCTTCGAAACAGGCATAATTTCGAAACCGGTATTGGTCATAAAGCATTCCTCAGCCTGGAGTAATTCCTCAACCATATATCGTCCTTCTTCCACACTCAGCCCTTGCTCCTCCGCGAGTTCCATCACCACATCGCGAGTCACGCCTTGTAAAATTCCACATTCCACCGCCGGTGTATGCAAGCAGTGATCTTTCACGAAAAAAATATTACTCGTCGTGCATTCCGTGACCTCCCGCTCCATATTCAACATCAGAGCGTCATCGGCCCCGGCCCGAACCGCTTCCTGAAGAGCCAGAATATTATTCAAAAAACTGAGGGCTTTTATTTGTGGAGATTGAGCCAATTCAGGGTTCCGTCTAATAGACGCCAGATGCAAGGTCATACCCTGTTCCCGTTGTTGTTCGGTGTAGGCCCTAACAGACTTGGCCATGACCACAATGGTCGGGCGCGCGCACAATCTTGGATCAATTCCCAATTCTCCTTCTCCACGGGAGATGGTTACCCGCAGACCGGCATTGTGCAGTGAATTGCGAGTGAGGAGTTCTCCAAAGATTACCGGCCATGCGTCATCGGCCAGGGAAAGCTCTAAGCCAATGAGTTCACAGGATCGGTGTAACCGGGCCAGATGCCGTTCCCATAACAACACCCGTCCTTGATAGACCCGCAACGATTCATACACCCCATCTCCATATAAAAATCCATGATCAAAAACTGAGACGCGCGCATCCTCTTTCTGAACGAATCGATCATTGAGATAAACCCACATACCATCAACCTATTGTGAAAAGTGAGAAGTGGAAAGTGAGAAGTTAGGCGTAAGGGATATGGAAAAGATGAACCATGGAATTCTCTTTTTTCTCTCTCTAATCATTATTTGCTCCTCACGACTTACAGCTAACTTTTCATATTTATCATTTCTTGTGTTGTTGAAGGACTTGCAAAAAGGCTTGAGCCTTATGAAGAGTTTCCTCATATTCTCGCTTAGGATCGGAATCTGCCACGATACCCGCACCCACTTGAAGATATCCACAACCATTCGTCAGCAACAACGTCCGAATAACAATGTTCAGATCCAGATTTCCGTTCCAGCCAATAAATCCTATTGACCCGGTGTACAGTCCTCGCCGAACCGGTTCCAGGCGCTCAATGATTTCCATACAATGAACTTTGGGAACACCGGTGATTGTGCCACCAGGGAAAACCGACCGAATCAGGTGAAATCCGCTGTGGCTATCACGAAGTTGTCCGAAAATATGCGAAACTAAATGCATGACATGGGAATACCACTCTACCGTCATAAACTCATCGACCCGAATGGATCCATAGCGACAAACCCGCCCTAAGTCATTGCGAACAAGGTCCACGAGCATCAAATGCTCCGCGCGTTCCTTTGGATCGGAAAGCAAATCCTCAACGATGCGTCGGTCTTCCACCTTCCCTCCCCCTCGCGGTCGAGTTCCCGCAATGGGGCGCATATCAGCATTCCCATCCGAGAGCCGCACCAGCCGCTCTGGCGAGTTACACACAATGACATCGGATTCAAGCACGAGAAATGCTGAATGAGGAGAAGGGTTCATTCGCCGTAATTGGCGATAGAGAGCGGCCCCAGCCTGGACCTGGGACGGAAATTGTTCCGTCAGGCCTTCAACAAAAAATCGATGGGACAGGTTGGCCTGGTAGATATCTCCATCTGTAATAAATTGTTGGCATTGGCGCACACGATCTTGATAAGCCGAAGCCGATTGCCCCTCATGAATTTTGAGAGAAAATAGGGCAACCTCCTCCTTACTCCAAAGATGGTCGATGGAGTTCACCTTCGCTTCTAATTCCGATAAACACGTTTGGCCCTCTCGATAAAGATGCTCCCAACTCTCATTCGCTAACCGTTCCGGAGAGGGCGAAAAAACCAGCCAAACTCCGGCCATCTGATGATCAATGACCACAAAGGTTTCAACAAAAAGAAAATAAATATCTGGAAACTGAAGATCGTCTTGTGCCTGTTCCGGGAGAACCTCAAAGGTCCTGGCTAGGTCATAACTCAGGCATCCAACGGCTCCTCCCAAAAAGGGCAAGAAAGAGCCAGGGCTCACAAGAGGGTATTTCAAAAAGGTTTGTTGTAAGACCGAAAAGGGGTCTTCAGCCCGCTCCTGCCAAACTCCCCCGGAAAAGATTTTTGCACATCCGTTTTTCCCTTTTACGACTTGATACGGATCACACCCCAAATAAGAGAAACGACGAGGCACACCCCCATGATGATCATTATGTTCGATAAAAAATGAGTGAGGAGAATACCCGGTGACACGTCCATACAGCTCAAAGGGATCGACATAGGCAACTGAACATAACTTCAACAGGGGAAAGATGTTCGAAGAGGGAGAGGTGCGATCCGTCCCCCCTTCCGTCTGGGTAGGAAGAACAGACAACGTGTTACGGAGTATCTAATGGAGCTGAAACCGGGGGAGTAGTCGACTTCATGGCATTGGCAGCTTCTTCAGGAGCTAAAATTCCTTTTTGGACCAGGGATTCTAAAAGGCCTTTGACGGCCTCTCCTGGTGAACGACGAAGCCCCCGCACCCGAATACTCGGCGGATAAAAGCGGAGATAGTCAGGATTCCTCACCCGAATGGTGACAGGTTCACTTTCACTATAAGGACCGAGCTCTTGGGCGGAATTGGGAATACGGAAAAACGGTTTGCCGTTGGCTAATAAACCGTCAGGAGATTGAATTTCTACCCGATTCGAAATATCGGTGCCGGTTATTTCTTTAATAGTATCCACAACCAGAATCAGGGAATCCGCAACTACCGGATCCCCAGTTTGATTTTTCACCGTAACAATATACTCGACCTCACTCACCGAGGTTAACTGGGATCCGGAGAGGGGTTGGACATGTTTATATTGGATAATCGGTACCACGCCTTCGGTGACATCCGGCAACTCATCCACGGTGGGATTGGCTAAAGCCAGAGTTCCACTCACCGAAATGTGAAGCAGGAGCACTGGTACGATGCCTTTCACCATTGCTTTCATCCTCCAAAAGAAATATTGAACGCGGACTGAACAACTCCTCAATTTTTCCCCTTCACACTCAAGACTTAACAATAAACATACTGTACTATATCTCATAAATTATACGATGTCTTTCCTTGACAAGATTTAGGATTTTTTGGTTGAATGTAGACCCTTCCAACGACTCGCCTTGCAGGTCTCACACATGGCACCTTCTCAGGATCCACTTTTTTCGGGACTGGGGCAGGCCATGCGAGTGGGGACTGACCTGCTTGCTGCCCTAATCGTCGGTGGATTCCTCGGATGGTTAGTTGATTCATATGTGTTGAATTCTACACCATGGGGTGTAGCAGTAGGGTTAGGGTTAGGATTGATCACTGGAATTCGCAACGCCTACCGCGCAGCCCAGCGGTGGAATACATAAGAAGAAGTAAAGCAAGGTTCCGCTTTGGAAGATCCCTTACATCCCTTCGAACTCCATAATTTTATCCCGCTTTCGCTTTTCGGTCTCGACATTTCAGTCAACAAGGCCGTCTTGCTGATGTGGATTGTGGTGGGCCTGGCCTCCCTCTTTCTCATAAAGGCCGGAGCGGCCAAGTCCCTTGTTCCATCGAAATTACAAAGCTTAGCCGAGTTATTGGTTGAATTTATTCGAGGTATCATTCAGGACACCATGGGAGCTTCAGGAATGAAGTATTTCCCTCTTATCAGCGCCCTGTTTCTCTTCATTCTATTTTGCAATCTTTTAGGGTTAATACCCGGCTCCTACACCGTCACCAGTCAAATTGTCGCTACGGGCGTATTCGCCCTCGGAGTCTATACGCTCAGTCTGGTTATTGGGTTCCAGTTACATGGGGCTAAGTTTTTAGGAATACTCGTCCCGCCTGGTACGCCGGGATGGCTATTGCCCCTCATGATCCCGATTGAATTAATTAGTCAAATCGCTAGACCCATCTCGCTGGCTGTGCGATTATTTGCCAATATGACCGCTGGCCACGTGATATTGGGAGTCTTATTCGGATTGACGATTGCGGGCGGGCTCCTCATCGGATGGTTGCCATTTTCCTTTACTGTCGTGTTATATGGCCTAGAAGTCGGAATTGCCTTTATTCAAGCCTATATATTTACCGTGTTAACGTGTGTGTATATCGGCGATGCTATTCATCTGCACTAATTACGTTCGAACCACGAAAGTTCGTTTTTACTATTAGTCCCTTTTAAACTGGGAGGACAACACTACAATGGATTCTGCAGCAGCAGCACTTTTGGGAATGGGCCTCGCGGCCACAGGTTTTGCCGGTGCCGGCATTGGTATCGGGTATATTTTCGGGAAGATGATCGAAGCCGTCGCTCGTCAGCCAGAGGCGGAAGCTCGAGTCGGCAAGTATATGTGGATTGGATTCGCACTAGTCGAAGCGATCGCGCTCTACGGACTCGTTATTGCCTTCATCATTATGGGCAAAGGGTAAAGGGCGACTGAGCTATGCCACAATTTGATTCACATTTCTTTTCGTCTCTCATTTTCTGGGAGGTGGTGTCCTTCAGCATCCTGTTCTGGATACTGTACAAATATGCCTGGCCCCCAATTTTGGAAACACTCGAAACACGAGAACGAAAAATTCGGGAGAGCTTAGATCAGGCAGAACAGAATCGTGCCACGGCAGAGCAAAAGCTCAAGGAATACGAAACCAAACTCCAGCTTGCGGCAAAAGAAGCTGAAACCTTGATGGCCGAAGCGAAACAAAAAGCCCAACGACTACTTGATGAAAATCAGCAGCGGCTTCGGGCTGAATCTGACCGCATCAAAGAGGAAGCGACTCAGGACATTGAGCGTGAACGGCGAAAGGCCGTGGAGGACATCAAGGGGCAAGCCGCCGATCTCGCAATTTTGGTGGCAGAGAAGGTCATTGGCCGAAGTTTATCGGAGGACGATCATCGTCGATTTGCCAAAGAAGCCTTAGAAGCTGTGGTCGCCAATTCGAAAAACTAGCTTTTCGAAACCTGCCCCACGACAAACCTGACCAGTTCGTTTCCCTTCGCCAGGAAATCCCCAACACACCCAATAGGATACCTCGAAGAGGGAAGTAGAACTTCCCTCTTTTTTTCTCTCTTCTCCTGGAAAGTCTAGAAATTCATTCCTGATTACCACCACCAGCCCGATAGCCTTCTAAATCCACAGTCACAGTCTGAAAGCCAATCTCTTTCAAAGCCTTCAGCACTCGCCTTCGTCGGGCATCCTCCATCAGCGTGCCGATTTCTGATGGTCCCACTTCAATTCGAGCGGTTTCTCCATGGAGACGAACCCGAACTTGAGTCAGGCCCTCAGACAGTAAGAAGGCTTCAGCCTGTTCAACCCAAGACAACAATTTTTTGGTAATGGGGATGCCTCTGGTAATTCGAGAGGACAAGCATGCGGCCGCCGGTTTATTCCAATTTGTTAACCCCAGGGCCTGGGCTAACTGCCGAATTTCAGCCTTGTCACAGTTCGCTTCCAACAAAGGACTTCGAACACCTAAACGTTTCCCTGCTTGAATACCTGGTCGATCTTCACCCATATCATCGACATTCGTTCCATCGACGATCGCCTGAGAACCAGCCACTTGCTGAATACGGGATAACAGCTGATACAGATCGGTTTTACAGTGGAAACATCGTGTTGCATCATTTTTCACAAATGCCTCAATCTTCAACTGATCAGTTTCCACCACCTGGAGCTGAATACCCATTGTCGCACACAATCGATGAGCATCTTCCAACTCACTCGCCGGAAGAGTGGGGGAAGTGGCAATAACGGCCTTGGCAGACGCTCCAAGAACATCTACGGCCACCTTTAACACGACCGTACTATCAACCCCGCCTGAAAACGCCACCACCACCGAACCCAGTTTCTGGAAAATCTCCCGCAGGGTCACATATTTCTGTTGTAAGGCTGGCTCAAGATTCAGCATAAATTGGCAGGGATCGCTTCGAACGAGTTGGCATCGCTTCTAATACCTCTGAGGCCGATCGACCCAACTGACCACAGGCCCCTAAAACATCATCTCCCCGACTCTTGCGCAGGAACACATCAAGCCCCCGACGGCGAACAGTCTGTTGAAACGCATCGATATCCTCTGAGCGAGGGCGTCTGAATGGATTACCGGGAAACTCATTAAACGGAATCACATTGATTTTGCATCGTAGGCCACGGAGCAATGAAGCCAAACGATTTGCATCCTCTACAGAATCGTTGACCCCTGCGATTAACACGTATTCAAAAGTCAGGGGACGTTCAGAACCTTCCAGATAGGCCCGACATGCTTGCAATAAGGCAAATAGATTATAGCGGCCATTGACGGCCGGCATCAGATGGTCACGTTGAGCATCCGTAGTTCCATTCAACGAAATAGCTAGATTCACGCCGAGGCGCCGAACATCCGGGAAACGAGGAATCCATCCTGCCGTCGAAACCGTAATTCGTCGAGGGGAAAAACCTAACCCCCATTCCATATTCGTCAGGCGTTGAATCGCCTCGGCAACCGCATCGAAATTCATCAACGGTTCCCCCATTCCCATAAAAACCATCGAGGTAATATGCTCCCCTTCCGGCATAAGCGATTGAACATTCAACACCTGACCAACAATTTCTTGTGCCCGTAAGTTCCGTTTAATCCCCATTTGCGCCGTCAAACAAAATCCACAATCCAAGGTGCATCCAACCTGGGACGAGAGACACAGCGTCCGCCGTCGCTCCTCAGGAATCAGCACGGTTTCAACAGCCAAATCGTCCACCAGCCGCCACAAAAACTTCTCAGTGCCATCTTTGGCAATACGACGAGAGATCTGTTCGTCATGATGAACCGTCGCCTCTTGTTGTAAACGCTCACGATCGGCTTTCGACACATTCGTCATGCCCTCAATCGCTGAGACCCGATGCTGATACAGCCATTGTAAAATTTGGTGGGTACGGTACCGAGGCCAACCAAGGTCTTGCACCAATTGACCCATTTCTTGAGGATTGAGACCGAGAAGATTTACCAGGGGTTTGTCCATGGGCCTGTCACTAGAAAAACGGAATAAAAAAACGCTGCACGATCATACCATCTCCCAAAACCCACGCAACCAATCTCTTTCCAGGAAGTTCGTCCAAAAAATTCAACAATTTACTTAGGTAAATTAGCTAAACTACATATAGATAATGGCTTAAGAGTGAACTGCCCATGATACCACTCATCACTCCCCACCAAAAAACAACCGACAACTCTGACTATGGATGGGCTTCAACGCATCAAAGCAGGACTTTCATCACATATGAACAGGTCTCTTTCCATTTAAAGCAAAAAAATCAGGAACACAATTCCATTGTGCTTAGAAAATTAATCAAAGACCACTATATATTGATCGGGAAAAAAGCGGAACCCAATGCTAATTGAATTGCACGCTCTTAATGAAACGAATATGCCTAAAATCCGAGAAAACATTCCATAGACCCTATTTTAAAAAATCACGATTTGTCTCATTTGAAAAAAGATTGACATAAAACATTAAATCAAAAGCTTGCTTGTTGACTTTGCTTTAAAACATGAATAAAATTCCCATCAACATATGGTGGAGCTGGAAAGATGGAGAATCAAGATGATGAACTTCAAGATATCCTTGGAGGCCTGGAACAACGAATCAGCGTCTACGAGCGCAAGCGTAAGGACCTTCAAAAGAAGCGGGAGCAATTAGGGGATGAAATCGCAACGGTTGAGAAATACCTGGAGTTGGCAAAAACCTTGTATCGAGTGGAAGCTGACAAAGCGAAACTGGCCAGCCTCTCGTTCCAAATTGCCTCTCACGAAAAGGGGGAGGTGTCGGCATCTGACGCTGACGTCGCGACCAAATCACGGGAGATTCTCCTGGGGCGGAGTAAGTACGTCGGGCGAAGCGTCCCCGATGCGGTGTACATGGTTTTGCAAGAGGTAGGTCGACCACTTCATGCGAAAGAATTGTTTCAGCGGCTCAAAGAAGGCGGCATGCCTATCAGAGGAAAAACACCGGTGACATCCATTGCCACCTCGCTCAAACGAGATTCTCGGTTTCGGAAAGTAGGCCCGAATACATTTGAAGTCAATCACGATAAAGCCTTAAACAAGGCCGTGTAAAACAGGGCACAGACTCAACAGTTCCCTTATGGGAAAGGAGGTGAGTGAATTGGCAGCAACGAAAAAGAAAGCCGCTCCGAAAAAGAAAGCCGCCGCCGCGAAGCCAAAGGCGAAGGCCGCAACGAAAAAAAAGTAATTTGACAGTCCCACCAGCAGTACCGCCGGGGGTAGGGCCACCTGCTCTCGGCGTGTTTTTTTAACACCGTTTCTTCCTCCTTTTTTGAATACCCCCAGACAACATGACGCTCTCGCCTAACGACATCGACGACCTCACACGCACCGCTATACAAGCCGCTCGACTAGGTGGAGCCATCCTTCAAGACTACGCGCAAAAAGGCTTTACCATTGCGTCCAAGGGGGAATCCATTAACCTCGTGACCGAAGCCGACCTGCAATCAGAGAAAGCCATCATTCAGTCGATTCGAACCACCTTCCCCGAACACCAAATTCTCGGTGAAGAACAAGGCTTACAAGACATTCCCCAACACCCCATCAAATGGATCATCGACCCGCTCGATGGAACCGTGAATTTTGCCCATGGATTCCCCATGTATAATGTTTCGATTGGGGTAGAATACGAAGGGATATGCATCATCGGAGTCATCTACGATCCCACGCGAAATGAACTTTTCCTGGGACAACAAGGGCGCGGCGCCACGCTCAATGGTACACCCATTCACGTGTCAGCTACCCCAACACTCGCCGAAGCCTTACTGGTGACAGGATTTGCCTACGACATCCATACCGCGACAGATAATAACCTCAAAGAATTCTGTGCCTTCACCGTGCGGGCCGGAGGCATGCGCCGCACCGGCACCGCCGCCATCGACCTTTGCTACATCGCCTGTGGCCGACTCGACGGATTTTGGGAATTACAACTCAAGCCTTGGGACACGGCAGCAGGAAAAGTTATCGTGGAAGAAGCTGGGGGAAAAATCACAAATTTTGAGGGAAAACCCTATTCAATCTATGGCAGTACCGTTCTCGCCACAAACGGCCACATTCATTCTGAAATGGTAGAAGTGTTGAGAGAAACCCGCTCATCCTAGATAACCTCCTATAAACATCTACCATCGAACTCCATTAAAAATTTTCCACTAGGCAGGTTCGGCCAAAAGACGCTGAATAGTTTCTTCGGTTTGCTCGTAGGCCCCTTCACCAATCCTGGTGTATTGGATGGTGCCCTTTTTATCGATCACATATAACGTGGGCCAGTACCGGTTTTGATAGCGGCGCCAATTGAGAAAATCATTGTCGATAGGGACGGCATAGGAAATCCCATTTTTCTTCACATAGGCTTTAACGCTCTCTACGTCTTTTTCGTGACTAAACTCAGGCGAATGGACCGCAATGACGACCAACCCCTTGTCGGCATATTTTTGATGCCATTCTTTGACATGGGGTTCAATGTTGCGGCAATTCCAACACCCAAACGTCCAAAATTCCACAATGACGACTTTTCCTCTCAGGTCTTCCATCTTGAGAGGCTCCGAGTTAATCCAAGTGGGACTGACAATTTCTGGAGCTTGGTCATTTATTGCGAAACTCAGGGAGGGACAATACAATACAGCACTCAGTATTCCAAAAAGCACTAAACTTCCTATAGTCTTCCGGATTTTCTTTCTCATCATCAGATTTCCCTTTTGCATCGCTCGACACCACTTTCGGAGTAACCGCCCACAGCACGGCTCGACCACACTTCTAAGTGTGTCTTTCTTCTCACTCACCCGTTACACATTCTACTTGACCATAATTTTTCTGATTGTCGTCAGACGACGTCAGACAATGGGAGAAACAATGACTTCCAGAATGTTATGTGACCGGAAACTTCTACTGAGAGGAACCAGCAATGAAACTGCTTTGGGAATTGGGGGGGGGACTACGGAGAGGGCAAACCGAAAAAATGGGGTCGGTTGTTAATGCCGCGCAAAGGGCGAATGCTGGCTTTGAAGATCACAATGCGTCACTTGAATGCCATGTTTATGTTCATAGGTATCACACGGGTTGCCATTTTCATTGAACGAAGTTCCGGAGTATCCTCCCCAGCACCCGACCAGGGAACTGGATAGAGCCAATCCAAAAAGAACATACCGGGGAAGCTTCATCCAACTACCCCATATCATTGAAATCGTGTTGAGGGTTTCGTTCTCGTGCAAAGTTTTTTGACCATGAGCTCCGGAAGAGGACGACCGCTCGATCCTGACTATCTTTCACAACCAAAGCATCTGAAGGCGGCTTAAACGTCTCCACATCGCCCACAAGCCAGGCACTCGATTCGTAGGGCAACATATCGACAATAGTTTTCACGCGATATTCGTTTTGTAAGCGAAACTCCAAGACATCAAACTGAAGACGCCCGACGGCCGCGACAAAAAATTCCAACCCGTCCAAACTCCGCATGATTTGAATGGTGCCTTCTTTGGCCAGCTGCTCAATCCCTTTATCAAACGATTTTCGCATGGTGGTATCGGTGGGACGGACCCGTGCGAAGACTTCCGGTTGAAATTGGGGGAGCGGCTTATAATTAAATCCCTCAGTTAAGGAAATCGTATCCCCGATTTGAAACGCCCCAGTATTAATAATTCCAATGACATCACCAGGATAGGCGACATCAACTGTATTCCGCTCTTTGGCCACCATGCTGTGCGGCCGAGACAATCGTACTTCGCTTTTGGTCCGATGATGTTTGACAACCATATCCCGGTCAAATTTTCCGGAGCATACACGCATGAACGCCGTACTATCGCGATGGCGGGGGTTCATATTGGCTTGTAGTTTAAACACATAGGCGCTAAAGGGCACATCGACGGGATCAATGGCCTGCTCTTGTCCATCCGGCGTATCCGCGATCCGGGCATGAGGATGAGGCGCCATCTCTACGAACGCATCAAAAAACGGCTCCACACCAAAATTGGTGAGAGCGGATCCGAAAAAAACCGGAGTCACTCTACCCTGCTGAAATTCGTCTTTAGAAAAGGGATTCCCCGCAATCGCCAGTAATTCTAAATCATGTTCGAGTTCTTCCCAAATATAAGGCGACACCCGGCTCTTTAACGAGGGATCATCCAAAGATAATTGTGTCAGCTCTGGTTTAGCCGCACCCGCCTTGGCCGTCTTCGTATACAGCAGGACCTGACGGGATTCCCGATTGACCACGCCCATAAACTCTTGTCCAGATCCAATAGGCCAATTGATAGGGCTGGCGTGAATTCCCAAAATTTCTTCAACTTCAGCCATCAGATCCAAAGGTGGCCTCCCGGGAAGATCCATTTTATTAATAAACGTCAACACGGGAATTTGACGGAGTCGACAGACTTCAAAAAGTTTTCGCGTTTGGGTTTCCACCCCTTTAGCCGCATCAATGACCATAATCGCGCTGTCGGCGGCCGTAAGGGTCCGATAGGTATCTTCACAGAAATCCTGGTGGCCCGGGGTGTCCAACACATTGATCACCGCCTGCTTATAGGGAAACTGCATGGCCGATGCGGTAATGGAAATCCCACGCTCTTGTTCCATTTCCATCCAGTCTGACGTCGCCATTTTTCCATTTTTCCGGGCACCCACCATCCCCGCTGTCCGAACCATGCCGGAATACAATAGGAGCTTTTCCGTTAAGGTCGTCTTGCCCGCATCAGGATGACTAATGATGGCAAAGGTGCGTCGCTTACTGGCCGCCGAACGTATCTCTTGTTTCAGTTGAAGTGTGCTCATACGACTGTCGGAAGAAAGAGGTTCAATTGATTATAAGGTTTCCAACTGCCCTTGTGCTCGGGCAAGACTCAGACGGGAGGCATTAAAGGTAAATAACGCTTCAATAAGATTATCACGGGCTTGCGCCACCCGAGTCTGCGAATCGGTGACTTCGATATTGGTGGCTACGCCCACGGCAAATCGTTCACGTGACAATTCCAATTCGGTGAGTGCGAGTTTTAATCCTTCTTCCGCCACCGCCACTTGCTGTTTTGCCGAATGAATCGTGAGAAGAGCATCCCGCACTTCCAAGGCCACTTGATATTGCACATCCTGCGTTCGAATCGCTTCCTGCCGGACGATACTACGGCTCTCCGAAATTCTGCCTTCTCGTTGTCCCCCATCGAAAATCGGTACCCGCATCAACACTTGAACATTGTCCGTCGTGAGGGCATTGGGAATTTGATTGCCAATTAAGCCCACATCTCCTAAAGCTTGAATGGACGGAACTCGCTCGTTGGTCACAGAGCTCAGCGTCAGTGACGCCAGCCGTTCACGATTTTTCTGGGCTTTCAATTCAGTCCGGTTTTCATTCGCCACCTGCAAAGCCTCTACGATCGATTGCTCAGAAACCGGCACCATTGTCATTTCATCAGTAAGCTCCAGCTGTACGTCGAAGGACAGTCCCATGGAGCGAATCAAATTCAGCTTGGCACGATCTCGTTCATTTTCCGCGACCAGCAATCGCTGTTTCTCATTCTCCAATTGAACTTTCGCACGCGTCACATCTAGGCTGGTCGCCATGCCAGCAGATTTTCGTTCCGTCGCCAACCGAAGGAGCTCTTTATTGAGAACCACATCTGCTGTCCGAGCCACCACGGCCGCTTGAGCCCGAAGCGCTTCGAGATAGATCAAGCCAGTGGTCGCCATGGTATCCCGCTTGGTTACCTCCGCATCTAACCCGGCCACATCCACTCCAGCTTTGGCAGCCCGCCATTTTTGAATGAGGCTGAGGCTAAAAACATTTTGCGTCAGAAAGGCCCGTGCTTCATAAAAATCCCTGGGACCCACAACGGTGGGAGACCCACCAAACGACCCCGTAAAAAAACGACGGCGGGCTCCGCTCACCGTTCCAGAAAGATTGGGCAATAATTCGCCCAATTGCGTATCGGCGACATCTTCTGCTTGGCGAATTCGTTCCTGGAATAACCGAACGGTCGGATTTTGATCTACGGCCGCATCCATGGCCTCTCGCAAACTCAATTTTAAGACCGGCGGGTCGGTCGGCATCATAGCGGGCTCCTCCGTTGCCCCAAATCCTGGCTGAGCAACAGAAACACAGAGCAGGACGGTAAGCATCCAGGTTCGCACATCCAACAGCCCCCAGGATGGCTGTGATTGTTCTATCAATTGGCAACGCCTCACACCACGCGTCATCATATCTTAAACTTCCCTCATACTCTCCGCCACGATTGGCTTCGACATCATCATACGTACGCCAGCCTTCTTAACATCCATCAGAAAACTAAATAGGGCCGGCACCAAGATCAGCGTAAAAATCGTCGACATGACGAGACCACCCAAGACAATACTGCCGATGCCCCGATATAACTCCGACCCAGCACCCGAGGAAACCACCAACGGGAAAAGCCCAAAAGTCGTGGTCAACATACTCATCATGATGGGGCGAAAACGCGTTCGGACAGATTCAGCAATCGCCTTAATAGGATCATCGGTCGACCACGTACTCGTCGATGACGAGGAATCGCCCCCCTCGCGGCGCGTCGGATCCAAAAAATTCAAGGCTTGATGGACCACGAGAATGGCATTGTTCACAACGACCCCTAAGAGAATAATAAATCCCAACATCGTCAACACATCCATCGGTTGGTAGGCCACAAACTCATTGACTAAACCCAATCCCAGCAACCCGCCAGCCGCAGCAAGCGGAACACTGGTGATAATCACCAATGGATACAGAAAACTCTCAAACAGCGCCGCAATTAACAAATAAGTGATTAAGAGCGCCAACAGCAAATTCCATTTTAGGGCATCATAGGTCTGCGTCAAATCATCAGCCGTTCCCGATAAGCGAATATTGTAGAGTTGCCCCAAGGATCCGTCTTGTTTCAAAGGGGTAATGATCTTCGCTTGCAACTGAGCCATCGCCGTTTCAATGGGCATCTCGGACGGTGGGATGACCTGGATGACAATCGCCCGCTCCCGTTCGATATGATTAATTTGTTCTGGACCGGGCACCAGCGTCACATCCGCAATCGCTCCAACCGTGGTGAGTCGTCCTCCCGGAGTATGGATAGGAATTTTTTCGATATCCTGAGTGCGCGTGGCATAACGATCCTCCCCTCGAACCGTCAAATCAATCTCGTCACCTTCATGCTGATAGTCACTCGCCTTGGCGCCATCAACGAGAGCATTGATCGTAAACCCAAGCTCTTGATTAGTCAGTTGGACATCGGCGGCACGATCACGTCGTAACGTGACATGAAGCTCGGGCGTTCCTAAATCTAAACTAGGCTTAGGCCGGACTTGGGCATCAGGAATCAATCCCTTCACTTGCTGAAAGATCTTTCCACCTAATCCCACCAACACATCCAAATCCGGTCCAGTAATTTCCATATCGATATTCCGGCCTTCCCCCAACCCGCGCTGAAAGAGACTTCGCTGCGTAATAATACTGATCACTCCCGGTAAGTCTGCGGTCGCCCGCCGCATGAGGGGAATCAGCTCTTTCGCTCTCCCGTCTTCATTCGTTCGTGCACCCATGAAGACCATTCGCCCGCGGGCCACATAGAAAAAATTCCGAATACTCGGCCCGTCCAGCTTGGCTTCCTCTGGAGTGCCAGGCTTGGCCGACCAATAGGGTCTGAGAACGGATTCAATAGTGTTCCCCATCTTGACAAAGGTATCCATGTTATAGCCCGGCGGAGGGAGAAGAATACCAATAACAAGATTTCGATTACCCGTTGGCAAATATTCTGCCTGAGGAATAAAAAGCCACGTCAGTGCGCACGATAACCCTATGAGACCGACAATCGTCATCATCCGACGCGTCGGATGTATGCAGATATGCGAGACCATAGCACCCATACGATCCGCCAAAGAACGAGAGGCCGGACTCGTTTCTGACATCATCAGAGGATCATCCAAATCAGCATTCATGATATTTTGAGTCCCCGAACCGCCACCTAAGCCCTTGCGTGTCGTTAAAATGCGCGAAGATAAGCTGGGGATCACAGTGATCGAAACCACGAGACTGAGCCCGACGCCCGCGCTAATCGCAATGGCAATATCGCGAAAGAGCTGTCCCGATTGCTGCTCGATAAACACAATGGGAATGAAGACCGCGATAGTCGTGAGCGTGCTGGCCAGCACCGCTCCCCAGACTTCCGTCGTCCCATCATACGCCGCTTGAATGAGCGCTTTCCCCGCTTCGCGATGGCGATAGATGTTTTCTAACACCACGATGGAATTATCGACCAACATCCCTGCGGCAAAGGTCATCCCGGCTAAACTAATCACATTTAAATTTCGGTCTAACAGCCATAGCGCAATAAATGTCCCCATGATACTAATCGGAATCGCTAACCCGATCACCAACGTCGTGCTACCGGTCCGTAAAAATAAATAGAGCACCATGATGGCCAACAAACTTCCCACCACCAGATTTTGTTGAACCAAGGACAAGGAACTATAGATGTAATCCGTCTCATCATAGACCTGATATAGCTTAAACCCACGTGGATTCAATCGTCCCTGATTGAGTTCACGAACCGCTTCCCTTAATCCGTTCATAATCTCCAAAACATTGGCCCCGGGTTGCCGTACGACATTCACGGCGATACAAGGCCGACCGCTTTGCCGGACAACATTGGTCGGATCCTTGTAATCCAGCCGGACCGAGGCCACATCTCGCACATAAACCGGCGACCCGTTTCTGCGCGCAAGGATGACCGATTCAATATCACCTGGAGTTTTGTATTCCCCCACCGTCCGCACCACATAGGTGCGTTTGCCTTCATCAAAATCCCCGGCACTAAAATCTCGGTTCTCCTGATCCAAGGACCTGGCCAAATCCAGCCAGGTAAGAGAACGAGCGGCCAATTTCGCGGGATCCACCAACACTTGCATTTCTCGTTCGCGCCCGCCGTACACATTCGATGCCGCCACGCCCGACACACGCTCAAATCGAGCTTTAATCACATCTTCAGCGTAATCGTACATCGTGTCGATCGGGACAGGATTATTGTCCAATGCTTCAAAAATAAACCACCCGATCGCCGATCCAGCCGAATCCGCACTACTCAAAACAGGCTCGTCCGTTTCGTCAGGATACTCTTTCACTTGATTGAGTCGATTTGAAACGAGAAGGAGAGAGGCATCCGTGTCCGTTCCCGCCGGAAACCGCAACACAATCTTCCCGCTACCAAAAGAACTCTCAGAGAACATGCGTTCAAGGCCTTCGACCCCCTTCAACTGCTCTTCCTGCTCATCGATGATCTCTCGTTCAATTTCGTGAGAACTGGCACCATTCCATCGCGTATCAACCGTAATTTCCTCTTTCGTCACATCCGGCGTCAGTTGAATCGGCAACCGTAACAAGGACACCACCCCGAACAGCACAATAAACAACACGCCGACCGTCGTCGTGACCGGGTAGCGGATGGCCGATTGGATGAGATTCATGCGGGCGATTCCTCTTCAAGCACACGAACGGGTTGTCCTGGGAATAAGCGTTCGTTTCCTTCAACCACCACAATCATGCCCGATTCAAGTGGTCCCTTCACTTCCACTTCACTGTTTACGTGATTCACCGCAACCACGGGGACTTGGGTTACACTGCCATCTTTCATCACAAAAACAAATTCCGCCCCTCCTCGAAGCACTAACGCATCTTTGGGAATAACCAGCGCTTCATAGGGAGCACCCGCCTGCAAAATGACACGGGACACCAAGCCACTTTTGATCGTCAGTCCGGCATTCGGCAATTCTACTTTAATAGGAAAGGTTCGAGAATTTCTGTCAGCTTGGGCCACGACCGAAAAAACTGTGCCTTTGGCCTGAAAACCTCGAAGCCCATCAAAGGTGGCCGTGACGGCAGCCCCAACCTGAACTTCACCCACATAACGCTCGGGCAACGGCACTTCAACTTGAACCCTCGACAGATCGACCAATTCAACAATGGGGCCACCAGCCTGGATCCATTGCCCGACCTCAGTAAATTCTTTCGTCACCCAACCATCGAATGGCGCCAACACACGTGTCTTTTTCAATTGATCTCGTACCTGTAAAAGTTCTGATTCTAATTGAGCCAACCGTTGGCCCAAGGCCGCCTCTTGAGTCACAGCATCATCAAATTCCTTTTGCGTCACTAATTGCTTCGCAAATAAGGTCTTAATGCGTTCCAGATCTTTTTGGGCTTGTCCATATCGTGTTTCAGCCTCGCGTTGGGAAGCTTCGGCTGAGTTGAGTTGAATCGTCAGACTATCCGTTCGTAATTGAGCTAACACCTGCCCGCGCTTCACCGCCATGCCTTCTTCCACCGGAAACTTTTCGACCAGAGCAGCCAATTCTCCCGCCACGATACTTCGGCGCCATGGCTCTACCGTACCCACGAGTTCAACGGTTTGTTGCACCGTGCGATTCACCACTTCGGCGACACGGACCGGTGTCGGCGGTCGGCCTTTGGGTGGTTGCGCCGCTTGCTGCTCCTCGCTGCACCCCAACAATCCCGGTCCACCCAAAAGTAGGGCCAACAGCAACCAGCGAATTGGTGCGTGAATCATCATAGTCTTCAATCCTTACCCGTGCGTCTGGGCCGCACCAATGCCGCCAAGAAACAACGCGCTCAACCATTCCCCTTTTTCCACAAGTGATTCTTTAGGCCCAGCCTGTAAAATCCACACATAAATCGTCGAATTCAACATGCCATGCAAGGCCAGTGAGGTATCCTTCGGATTCACCTGACGAAACTCTTTGGCCTTGATCCCATCCTTGATAAGCTTGGCCACCAGATCAATTTGATCCAAATATTTTTTCCAAACCCGATCACCAAACGCGCTTTTCACCGTCCATTCAAAGCCGCTCCATTCCGACACATAGATTCGAAAAAAGTCACGATTTTGATCCGCAAAGGCCAATTTCACTCGAATCACATCCCGCAATTTTTCCGGAGCCGTGGACCCGCTCTTGGTGGCCGCTTTCAGAAGGGTCAATAATTCCTCCACCTTGGCCTCTACCAAAGAAATATAAATTTCTTCCTTACTTTTAAAAAAACGATAGACGGTGCCCATCGCAAATTGGGCTGACTCCGCAATTTCTGCCATACTGGTTTTAAAAAACCCATGTTGCGAAAACATGCGTTCTGCAGCCAAGAGAATTTCTTCCCTCCGTGCCTCATATTCACGCTGTTTTCGTTGGGTTCGTTGATCCATACCTTCCTCGCAAGACCATTCTCTTGATCTGCCGATGAATAATTATTCTAATAGGTGAATGGTTATTCGACAAGGTGAATGACCATTCACTTCCTCATCATGACTCTCATCGGTAGGACTTGGCAAGTACCTGAGAAGGGAGGGCAGTCCCCGCCGCTATTCGTTCTGAAAAGAACAGTGGGATGGAGATTGAGCCCGGGTGTTTCACACGGGAGAAACCGTCATTTTGGTAAAATGTGATTGGATTACGCCACCAGCGCCCCCTGGCCCTGCGGCCCCCCGGACACTCCTCCCGAGACGATGAAGGCCATGACCTCCGAGCTTTCTACGTCTAACGGTCGCACCTGTTCCTTTGGAAACACCAAGAGGTTCCCCGCAAAGTTATACGATTGCGGGAAATACACCGCAACGTGATTCAGCAACCCTAAAAATTCCAAATCGGTACGCGTCACAAATCCGACAGCTTCCGCATGTCCCCCGGGAGAGAGGGAGACAAGCACTGGCTGATCAAATCGTCGTTTTTCACCCATGAACGCTTCGATTAAATCTTTGATCGAGGTGTAGAGCAACTTCACAAACGGGGCTTTGATTAACACCCGCTCCATCATATCCAACACCTTTTGCACGAATACTGTGGAGGCGTATCGCCCCGTTAATGTGATAAGCGCCAAGGTGACCACAAACCCCACGCCTGGTATGGGAATATTCAGCCACCCGTCTATCCCCTGAACAATCAACCACGCCACAGAGATCGTCGCCACGACCGGCACCAGGATTAACAATCCTTCAAAAAAATTCCTAGCCAAATCATTGAGATTCATGTTGTCCCAAAATCGACGCCGTTTCGTGTCCATACCCGCCTACCCCCTCAAAATGTGAATACGGAGTGCTTTCTTCGCCATTCTCTTTTTGACCAGCCACGCCCCATCATGTTCTTCGTGACAGCCCAGAAACCGACAGATGTCAGAAGAAATGTACCCCTACCCCTTGGAGCCAGACAAGCAAAATGGGAATTTTTGAGGGAGTCGGGCCGAAGAGGTTACAGGCAGAACCGCAATGCAGTACAATCCTCGTTCATGACATTTTGATTGAAGGAGACCATTATGGCACAGGGCAGCTCAGGAAGCGGGGCGTCATCATCAAAAGCTCCCACGACATCCCCTGAAACAGAAATTCTGCATGTAGTGATTAAACGAGAGGGAAAACTCGTGAATGCTAATTGGGGTCTTCACCCCAACCTCAAGGAAGAACTGAAGCCGGAAGAATTACAAGAATTGACCGAAATTATGGGAAAAGTTACGACCATTGTCGGCAAACGATTTGCGCAAATCCTCACCCAAGCCGAAGAAGACGTATCCGGAACGGCCTAAGCATTCGCTTCCGCTGGTACGCCCCTTGCCCCAGATGCCCCTCCAACCGCCCCTCCATTCTTCTCGAAATCCTTCCACCATTTTTTAATTTTCCACCGAGCTCCGAAATTTCAATCCCCTCGCCCTTGAGGGGGATAGTGAGGGTAAAGGGCACGTTAGAGAGTTAAACGGGTAAATCTGAATGCCGCGATAAGCATTGGGAGGAAGAACTCATTGCCCAAAATTCTGGAGGGTGTTGAAATTGGCAGAACCAGGAGGAGAAAAAGCAGGAGGCGCTTCGCCTGTTCGCACCAGGGAAATGGCCACGGGGATCATGTTGGAAAAATCTTGGAACGCTCCGACCAACCGTTGCCCATCCTCCGACAAAGTCGTGGTTGATTGGCCCATGGTCCCCAGCGCCGTCCGGTACATCATATCCAATTGTTGGCCCTGAAGTTGGCCTTCCCCCTGAGCCGTCACCATCGTCCCCAAGAGACTCGTGGTAATTTCGGTCATGGTGACGGTCGCTCCCTGTTGTTGTAAGACATAGGAAATCGTGGGCTCGGCAGGATTCCTCCAGACCCCAGTCACCACCAACACCTTCCCCTCTTGTAAGGCGGCATTCAATGTGCGCCGATCTCCAGCACGCAGTGTCACAGTCTGATCCCAAGAGCGGAATCCCTCTTTCGTCACCAACACATCGTAGTCATCAGGCTCCAGCCCAGGCACGACCACCGGTCCCTGGTCGGTTTGTCCAACGAACTCATCGTCAACAAAGACCTGTGCCCCCCCTGGAGTCGACTGAACCACCAACATCGCCATACCCGTCTGCGGCACACCCGAAGGCGAGCCAATCCCAAGATGATGGGGTTCAGACTCAAATGAAGAATCGGTGGTAACCGCCAGGCGAGGGTACCCCGGCCAATTTTCCACAGTAAATTTCGCAATCTGCGCCGGCTTGGCATTGCCAAATTGCCCAGTGACTTCCATCACCACCCCAATGACCCGCCCTTGATATAACACCGGCCCCCCGGAATTCCCTTCTCCCACCGCCCCGGAAAATTTCAGCACCGGACCATCAAAACCTGAGACCGTCCCTTTCGTCACCGCCCACGCGTTGCCACCCACACGGGGAAAGCCGATGAAATGGACTTCTTCTCCCCCATGGACTAACGTCGTCGTATCCCACGTTAAGGGCTGAAGATCCTCAGGAAGATCGCCTGCGACTTTTAATAAGGCCAGCCCCCGCGGATCGCCGCCTTCCTTTTTCACCACCTTCGCCGTATAGGCTTCTTCTTGATGCGTATAGAAAGTCACGCGAATCGTGTTGGGCGCTTCTGTCTCGCCCTCCACCACATGCGAGGCCGTCACCACATACCAATGTTTTTTACCCTGGGCCGCAAGAAACCCTGTCCCTACTTTTTCACCGTGAGAAAATTCTGCGGAAATTTTGACGACACCTTTTTTCAGGGCGCCAATATCCGTCTCAGCCCACAGAGGAGTGAGTCCAATTCCCAAGAGAAAAGTCCATATGATCATCAATTGAATGAAAGGCTTCATAGTTAATCTGCAATCATCACGATAATGCCACTCTCTCCAAATTTTTTGGATTTCGGAAGAGATGGAAGGAATACAAAAATACTATCGGGATAGTAAAAAAACTTCAATGCCTGGAATGGTTCTTGAGGTCAATCAACCCGACCTATAGAACAGTTTTGGCTCCATGGCTTTTCGCGTCAGTGGGCTTCAGCCTTTTGGTTCCGATAACCGATCTTATCGTTGAAGCGGTAAGGCATCGGCATAGACCAAGCGTTCGTCCTGTCTCGGCCTGGCTGAAGAATCCGCTTCATTCGGTACATTAAAGACTTCGTATTCCTTGATGACCAGACGTTGTGGTTTTCCCGAAGGCGCCGGCAGAGGAACCGGTCCGGTCCATTGTTGGCCATTGACCCTTGGAAGAATGTTGCGGCCTCGACTAGGGACAGGAGTCCAGCCCAGCTCTCCATCAACAGCCGGATTAGCCTCTTCTACTTCCACCTCAATCTTTGACTGCCGCTGAGACCCAGCAGTGCCAGGCACTCCCGCCACCGTCACCAAAGCTTGAGTAGGATCTTGCGGATTCACCACCACACTTGCCGTGCGATCGGGAACTAATTGTGCAAAGTCAGCCAATACCACAGGCGATAAATGCGCTCCACGGATGGAATTCACTTGATAGCGCGCTAAGGCTAATCGGACAAATGGGAAATAGGCATTTCCCGATTCCATCTCGATATCGCAATACCAGAGTTGGCGGGAAATATCGGGCTTCACATCAAAGGCACAAATGGTTACCGGCATAGGTGGTCTACCCAAGGCTTGAGGCGGAATCTGGACACGAGGTTTCTTCTGAATCTTCATTCGAGGGACACCTCGGGAACGAATAGCTAAACCGGAGCTGGCTGTTTCCCTGATTCCTAAATCGTGGCGGACGACCGCCGCATTTCGGAAATGGGCAGGGGTGGGATTAGATATTCCGACCCCATATTGCTTCAAAATTTGAGCCTTGGACGCCTGAAGGTTAGCAGGATTCACCGCTCTCGATGTGACCTCTTCATCAGGTTCTTCAGAAATTCCTCGTGGTTGAATGACCTTCGGGTTCAAACCCGGGAGTTTCATTTGAGGAACAGTTTGTTTGGAAATGGCGCCAGAAGGGATGAATTTCCTCGGGCCGTCCTCCCATAAAGGATCAAGACCCCATTGCGTCACAAACGCTTTGGCTTGTTCCGGCAAGTCGGCTCTGGCATCGGGATACAGCACAACCGCCAGCTGTTCGCCATCGCCTGAGGAATACCATGGACGATCCAAATACACACGAAGACCACCTCCGACCCGTCGGTGTCCTTGAGGCGAGGCTTCCCATTTAAACGTGGGAATCACATACAACACCTTTGGAGACTCGGGTTGGGCAGTACTCAGGATATCCAGCATGATGGGCGGAGATGATCGTGTCCACCGTGGAGGCAATTTCCCGTTTTGGAGCAAATCCGTCTCCTCATCCTGCATAGGCCTAAAATATTCCCGATACCGAGAAGTGCCAATCGCCGTATAGGACACACATCGATATTTGGTGTCCCCAAACCGGTGAAGTCCCTGAAAACGAAACCGTTCTCCATAATTAGCCGGTGGAGGTGGCGGAGGAGCTGCCGCACAACGATGGGGTCGTTCATCATACGAGGGAGGTCCGGTCTTGGCTCGAACAGGTTGCCTAAGGTTCCCCTTACGGACTGCCCTTTCAATGACTTCTCCTTCCAGATTTCCTTCCTCCTCCAGCATACCGTCCATATCCTCAGGAACAGCCCTACTCACCGCTTCTGGAAGAACAGGCATTTCGAGGGAAGCAGGTTGCAAGACTTCGTCTTCAGAAAATTCTTCGTCTCCTTCGATCTCTGAATCATCTTGAGTGCCGGGAATACCCCTTCCAACAACAGGGCCAGGATCTCGTGAAGGCACATAACTAATTTTCACTTCAAACGGGGCCGCCGAGCCATTCACGTATAACCAATCGTTCAAATTTTCCGACGTCATAACTTTGCTTGGATGATCAATCGGCTCCCGCCATTCGGCCTGAATATCAATCTCTTCAGTACTCGGACGGTGAATGGCCAAGGTCCCATCAATGGTCGAGGTCGTATCACCATAATGTCTGTGTCGGGCCAACTCCGCTCGTGGATCTTGAACCGTACAGTCCGGTGGATTCCCAACGCCAAGATTGGTTTCTGGCAGTTCTTCTATACACACCCACTGCGGAGTCAAAACAGGCTGCTGAGTCGCGTGAACCAGGACGATTTCATGGAAAGGGGTTACCATCCAATGCCGACCCAATTGAACGGTTCGTCTTTGATTGTCAAGATTTTGGCGATTCGCTTTATCTTCCATCCAATTCCAAAGGGCAAAGAGAGTCTCACGATTGGGCTTTCCGAATTGTGGATGTTGGGCATGCATAAGATAACAACTCAACCGCAAGATTCGTTCTTCTCCAGGAGGCACAAATACCTGAAGCAGGTTGGGGGAACTTATTTTGGCCGGTGCATTTCCGGGCTCCAATTGTATGCGGAACGAAGCCACATTGGGCCACCCTCCCTGCGTAGGAAAGGGCATTTGGATGAGAGGCGCTGAGCGAACATCCGTTCCAGGAGCATAGATGGCACAAGAGACTCCCTCTCCCATTGGGTCAGGCAGATACGGGACGATCAAACTCGGTTCCGGGAAATATTCCCCTCCTGGCTTCCCATTTGTGGTACGTCGTTCTGAGGGAACTAGATCGGATAAATCCCCATCCTTGCTCGTCATCAACTGGTAGGCCTCACTCCCACGCATGAGGTGACTGCTGGGATTATCAAACATCCCATGTTGCTCCGCTAATTCCACACTGATTTTTGGAGGGACCAGGTGCCGTGAAGATGGACGAGAGGGAGGCCCGGCTGGCAATCCTTCCCGGGGATCTCCTGGCTTTTCGACATTCATAGATCGGAATACCAAACGATCCACTGCTTCACCGGGTGAAAGAGGTTCCCCATTTGGCCATTTGGGCGATGGTTGAGGGCCTAATAAAGGTGCAGTGAGCAGCACGGTGGGAGAGGGGACAGGTTCCATTCTCAGATAATGGCTATCTTCATCATTGATATCCGTTAAGAAACTTGGATGCGGAGAAGGAACATCCGTGACCGCCAGGCTGTTTCCCGCAAGATCCACGACTCGTGCACGAAATTGATATTGGCGTCCAAACCGTAAACGTGGAAGTGTGCCCGGAACCGGAGTGAATAAGGCTTGCATCGTGGAGAGGATCGGTTTTCTCTCTCCCGTTCCTTGATTGGGATTATCATCAAGCCCTAAATGACGCCCCGGGCGCGGCACACAGAGACTCCACCCATCCCATCGGAAGAGCGATTCATACACAATGAGCCGTTTACTCGGTCTCGCTCCTCCCGTTTCCTCATCATCTTCTTGAGTCATCCCCAGGGAAATCCAGCCTTCATCATCTTGAGTCAAAAATGGTGTGGGCAGCGGCATACCCGGGGGCGGAGGGTTTTTACCTAACAGATGATAGGTCCCATGCCGAAAGTTTAAGGAACGCCAGGGAGTAAACACCGGCGCCCCACCAGCACCCTGACGGACCTCCCGAACATCGATGCGAAACCCTCGAACGAGATCCTCGCCGGTCAAGACCACTCCTCGCCCGCCTTGGTTCCTGGAATTTTCTAGAAGAGTATTGTTCTGGCTCGATTGCTCAAGAAGGTCATCCAAATATTCATCACGCGTATTATGCGCGATACCCAAGCCACTCGACCGCCCGGCTGGTAAGGTCGTGGGACGGTTCATGATGCGCTGTAAGCTCGCGACCTGAATTTTTGGAAGAACGGATCGGGGAACGATTTTCAATCGCGAAGCCTTCATTCGAATAGACGCTTTGAGCTTCGCATCAACCCGGTGCAACAAGTTGGAAGAAAACACCTCGACCCGCTTAACGACTTCATCCACATTGCCTGGAACCACATCATACACTGGGACATTCTGTCGCCCCTCCAGCGTCATCTTGGCCCCCAGTTTTAACATCCCGTCTTGCAACTGCAAACCACTCGAACGTGGCCCAGTGGACCCAGGAGGACCCTGCGGACTGCTCATAAACCCTGTGGGCCCTCCTAGAACATAGGCGGTTCGTGGAGAAAGAAACCGTTTATCCATCGCAGGATCGTTGGTAATTGGCCGAACCCATAACAGTCCCGCTGGAGGAAGGGATTGTCCTTGGTTCAGTTTAATTCGGAGATCCACGCAAAGGCCTAACATCCTGGCCAGTGCAGGATATTCATACAGACTACCGAGTATTTGATGGAAATCATATGTAGGAGCCTTAGGCCGGGGGGGAACAGGTTTGTTTTGAGGCGTAGGAAATTTATAATCGAAGGCACGAAATCGTGTAAGATTGAATTTTTGCCTGGAAATTTTCGCGCCACTCTGTAGTTGTTGATCCGTGACTTTTGGAGCGGCTAACCGCTTTCCGATCAATTTCCCCCCAATTCCTCTTGGTTGAATCCCTTGAACACCGCCCCCACTCGAAGGGGTTTGAAAGAGCCCCCTTATACGATCCAGTTCCCGCACTGGATTAGCCAATTTTGGAGAAATCCCGCTTCTAAATCCTATGGGGGCCTCCGCATCCTGTTCAATAATGGCCGTGTTCTGCAATCGCTGAATGATCGTATTTCGGGTGGGAAGATGATCAAATGATTCCCTCGCCGTGGTTTTATAAATATTGTTCTTGATGCTTTCATGCAAGGCCTTTTCAGGGAAGGTATGAATTCTGAATTTGCTTCGATCAGAAATCTTTTGTTGATCAAACCCATGGCCTAGCACCACAATTGATTCATGGAAAAGTCCACTCCACGCTTGAGGGGAAAAAGGCGGGACATTATTCGGTGGTGCTGCAAATTCCCATTCTCCTTGCGTGGGAAGTTGAAGAGACTGACCCTTCCCGGCTTCTACGAACACCTGAAATGTGAGATTCTGGACAAATTCCGGCCAATCGTTCGTAAATAAGGGGCCAAATTTTCCTAACGTGGTGTTACCCGCTACCTTCAATCGTGGAGAAAGCACTAAAGAGAGCTTTAACCAGGAATCCTGAATACCATTGGGAATCGCCGTCACTAAAACTTCGTACGTGGTTCCGCCCTGTACAGCCTGGGGTCGGACGGTTTGAGGATTCGCTTTTTGTGGGACGGGTTTTGGCTTGAAACGTTTCCTCGCCATTTATCTCCTCCGTTTCCGAATCAATCGTTCAACCTATGCCACATCGGCTGCAAAAGCCCCGGCATATTGATTCCAATCCTGTTCACTCACCATTTCACGAATCTTTCGAGGCTGAACCCTATTCCGTAACCGATTCCCCAAATTTCTGCCAGATGCCGCTTGCCGCCCAGCTGTCCGATGCGGTCGTCCGACATCGCTGACCAAACGCACTAACGGTTCTTCTTCTTGAAGCCATGCGGAACCGGATGCCCCATGACTCGACCCCGCCAACTCTTTTCGACATTTCCACTCTACCGAGACTTCAAAGAATAAAATTTCTACTTTGAGTTGCAGCAAGGCTTCGCCCCACACCACATCATCAACGGAACTATACGCTAGGGTCAGCTTCACTAAAATGGAGATCGTGACAATTCCCAAAACCTGTACGCACCCTTGGACTTTGATATAGCCTTCCAGCTCAATCGCTTTATTTTCCGCCACATATTTAAAATAAAATCCGGCGACGAGTTTTATTGATCCACTTGCCACACCGATATCGATCGCCCACATACCACCGAATTCGATCTGCACCTCCACAAGTGCCAGACCTTCTTTACCATTCATCTCCACGGCAAAAAATCCGGTCAGTCCGAAAATCCAAACCGCACCCATGAACGGATCGTTTCTGGAGCAGAAATTGATTCGTAAGGTGACAGGATCCCCCGTAAAAGGTAGCCGTAATGCCGCCCCAAATTTCATGTTGGACAGGGTCAACACTCCGACCGTCACGGAAGGGATCGCAATGCTCAGGCTCACGGCCACGCCAGAACCGGTCACCTCAAGACTTGGGGGATCGCTTAGTCCATCGGCGGGAATCAACTCCTGCATTTTAGCTAGAAACTCCAAAGCTCCGCCAAATTTGACACCTTCCGGCCTCCCTTGCAATCCATCCGACAGTTCGACCGCCACATCTAACTTTTTCCCATGATTCTTGGTAAAAATAAATTTCCGGAAACTGAGGATGAGCTGCCCCTTGCCAATGTCTAATTTAAAGTTGCGAAGTTCTCCTCTGGAATTGAACTCCGGTTCAGATGAAGCAGGCGCTCCGCCATTTTTCAGATTTGGGAGCTTCACCGTAATAGTCGTGGACATCAGAAGAGATGCAGGCGTTTGTGGTTTCAATTCGGCAATAAAGCTAACAATTCCGACATCGAGCGTTGTTGGCGCCACATTGAGAGTAAAAGTCGTGCGCATTTCTTCGGGCAAACGATCGGTGACGAGTTTTGGAGCCTTATCCATCCCAAGGCCTTTTAAGATAAGGCCTAAATCGATTCCACCTAGGATCGACGCATCTTTAAAAAACTCCGTGGGGTCAAAGTTGCCTTGGGCAAATTTCTCAGCGGAAGAGAGTGCATTCCCCGCCTTACTTGTAATCGCGCTACCGCCGATCGGTCCGAACTCCCTGGAAATCCCCACAATATCCATATTCGGCGCACCAACTCCGCCCACTTTGTCCGTCTGCCCAAATTTCAGACCGACCGGTTGAACCAGATCTAAAAACAATTCTCCCTTATTTGACCCGGTGAATCCCATTTGCCCATACATCTTGCTATACACAACCCTAGTGGGAGCTGATGTTCCAACTAGGTTTTTCACAGCAGGAATACTGACCGCCGCTTCCGACACAAACGGGAAAAATAGCGGCTGAACGGCCTTTTTAAGGGAATCGAGGAGGTGAGCAGGACAGCTTCCTCGAACACAGGGAGTTTCAGCATCGAAAGTTAGACTCGCTGTTTCTAAGACGGTATCCCCGCCAGGTTTTTTGGGAGCAAACGCGACCTTTTGCCCAGAAAGATCAGCCGTTTTTCGAGTACCTGCTTTCTGGATATAATGGTTTCGTACCGATTTAATTTCTAATCCCGTTCCCACATCCGCAGTAATGAAAATCATGGGTATGGAAAATTCTGAAGTCTGACCCGCCCAATCTTCGCCAATGAGATGCCATTGGTAATCTTCTGTGGTGACTTTCGGCCAGAAGGCCAGTGAGGCCCCGGATGGTTGATCATCTTTCGGAGGGCATTTAGGTTTCCTTCCTCCACTTGATTCTTTCACAAAGACAGAATCATTTTCTTTAGGATCCAGGTTGGGAGTCACGAGATTCGTAATTTTCAAACTTCGATAGGGGAAATTTCGTCCATCAGAAGACGTCAAATCTGCCTGACCTGGACCGGGGTATTCCTTGTAAGGTTCCCGTACAACGATGAATTCCCGATAACGGAGCAGGGCAACAATACCCTTGCTTGTCCTCTCAAATTTTCGTTCGCTGATTTGAACCAATACCGCCTTGTGACCGAAGGGATAGAGAAAACCCTGCTCGACCACTTTCACAAATTGATCACGCCCCATGTTGGAATGCTGAACCCATTCAATCACGGTCAACGGTAATGGAGCAGGGTCAAACAGATACCGGGACTTGATCCACGCTCCCAAAGCACTCAACATGAACTGATCGATGTTCATCACCCGTTGTTGCCAACCCTTGGTGATATTCGTCGGGTCACCTTGAGAAATACCTTCTCCGGTCCCGTTGGCCATCAAGTGGACAAGTTGATGGCGATGCTGTGCCTCGGGCAGCATACGAAAAGGAGTGCGATCGTCTCCGCATGGAAACCGTTGGGGACCACCTTGATTCGGTTCATTAAAGTCCGGAGACCATATGGCCCGCATCGTGCGATACCAGGTGCTGTCCTCGTCTACCCCCCATTCTCCGGAACGATTTTGCCTCCGGACTCCTAACCGGGTATGCCACAACTCCGTTCGGCCATTGAAGACCACGGGATTCGTCGTATGGCTCCATCCGGCCATCGCACTCGGGGAAAGAAACAACCGATAGGGGACCTCCAGAGCCGTAAAATGTTTAAGTTCCGCTGCAGTGGGTGGGGAAGGAATGATTGGTCGAACCGCAAGGGCATTGGGAATCTGTGACTGAATCGCTTGTTGAGATTTCAGGGTTGGAGCATTTTTCTGCGCAACCACAATGGCTTGGGGTCGATTCGATCCACGCAAGAGAGTTTTCACAACACGAAAATGGTGAATGGTCCCTCGCACTTCATTCCAGCGTGGCTCCACCGGTCCTTCCAGAAAAGGAAACGATTGCTTCTTTTTCATCGGCAGGCGAGGAATCCGTTTGGGGCCAGGCTTGATGGGTACTTTAAACTGGACTCGTTTTGGCGGAGCCGGTGGTGGTGCCGCAGCGGGTGCCACTACCTGTTGTAAAGGAGACCAATTCAACAACGAATCAAGTGTGTACGGAATAAACGCCATACCATTGGGAATGGCAAACACCAATCGGCTCCAGCCCGCTAGACGTGCATCGATTGGAAAAGTCGGAGGGTCTTTGGTCTCTGCAGCTTCGTAAAACGTTTCTTCTGCGATATGCTGCGGAGGAAAGTTCACCACCAACGCCGGTGACCCGGTTCGTCCACCCCCTCCTGATGCGGGAACAAGCTTCGGAGGCTGTCCTTGGCCGATTTGCAGATTAAGATTCCGAAATTCAAACTTCAGGACGAGTAAATCCTCCGGGCGTACTACGGAAACCGCCAGGGGTCCTGGTATCTGAATCGTGGCACGAAAATCATTGGTCAATGGGACAACCACTCTCGGATCAACTGGGACTTTTTGAGCGGGCGAAATGGATTGGGACCCTGGGTTGCTTGCATTTGGGACGACATGCTGTTGCTTGGAAGAAGGAGAATTAGGGATACGAATGGCGGGCCTTTTAGGTTTGACTTGGAGCCTCCCCCGTGGCTGGGTTTGGGCGAGAATAAGGCGCGCGCCAAAGGGCACTTCCATAGGCTGAACCAACGCTCCAGGCAAGGGAACTGCGAGACGGTTGATCCCAGGTTCGCATTGAAGCCTTCGGGTTCCATCTTCGTACTGAATCAATTCAAAGGGTGGGGTACCGATGGGATGCCCGAGCGTGAAAGAACACCCATGAACAGTAACAGGACTCTGGGTTTGGTCAAATTTTGCCACCAAAGCTTGTTGCCCGGTGCGGTTCCGAGATGGAGATAAAGAAACATATCGAACATTCCTAAGCCTGAGGGCCAATTCCTCGCTGTTCTTGTCTAATCCACGACAACAAAAGGCAAGCGGCTCATCATCCGCACCCGACTCGGCCATGACTGCAGAAGAAAACCTGCCATCACTCTGCTCCCACGCTTCAATGTGCACAATCGAAAAGGCATTATCGGGGCAATCAATGCTCCCCCCATTCGATGGATCAACCAGCACATTCATAGACCAGGTTCGTGTTCTCCGGTCCATCGCGACTAGTGTTCGAGCATGTCCAGGCTTTCTTACAAGACTGTGATCTTTCGGCTGAAGGAGAGCCACCTGCACTACATCGGACTCAATCCGAGTGGCGGCGCCAGAAAGACGGCCTATAGCCTCACCGCTAAAAGACATGACCCAATGAGGGAAAAACTCAGCATGAGCTCTCCCGTGCATGTTGAATTTCCCTAATGACGGGTCGCACACATAGTCGTCAAACCACACAGGGGCTCGAGCAGGCTCTAAGCCGGCCAACCATTTTTCAAATGGGATGGTGCTGGAAAACCCTCCAAGGGAAAACGAGAGGTTCATCTCCCAACCGAAGGATTGTTGCGTCAATGTACAGGAAAAATCGGCAGGCAACTGTGTCCCGGGAAAGAGCGCGTGACGCAGTTCTAATGTAATGAGTCCCTCGGATTGCGTGTAGGTGAGTCTCGGATGACCGGAAAAATTTTTGGTATCAATGACCCACCGTTCTTCTCCGTTTTGAGAAAATGCGACACGATTCCTGGTGAAAATTGGCTCAAAGGCTTCTCCCGTCGAGGCCAGCACAGTCTCTACCATCTTCACGGCTGGAGAGAACCCCACTCCAGCCACAGCAGCCAGGCCTAAGAGGTGACGCCGACTTACTTCGACTGGTTGAGAAACCGTTGGAAGAGTTTGGGGAGAAGACTTGGGGGAGAGTAACCGCGGCAAACGATTGCGATGAAGAGCACCGATGTGAATCCGAGGGGGTTTCATCGAAGCATTCTCCTTCCGATCACATACCTGTGATAATGGTTAGCAATGTACTCGAAGGGCATATTAATCGCAACACCCTCTTCTTCTGCCTTTCATGGCATCAGTGGAATAGGCTCCAATTCCACCGAGATCCCTTTTGTATCCTTCGGCAAAAATCCAAATTCTGAGGTATGGCTATAAAATCCCGGTTTCGTCACCTGGACGGAAATTCGATTTTGAACCGGAGGAATAAGAAAAGCTGCGATCCCTGCATCATTGGTGAAATGGGTCAGCATAAGACCTTGTTCCGGGTCCAAATCATTTTGATAATTTTCATGACCCGGCGACCCTTTGCGAATTGCCCGCACGGACACCTGTGCACCCTGAAGGGTTGTTCCTTCGGCTGTGACGAACACCTGCAATTCACCATACCCTTCTGACGGTTGATCAGGTGATTCTGATGGTGGTTTATGTAAGTCCACGAGGTAGGAACAAGCTGGATCCGGTGTGGGCAAACCACATTGCCCCCATGTGGCTCGGAGGGTATGGGCAATGACACTCGGATCTATCTTAGATTCTCCGTTTTGGTCCCGATACAGAATTATCGGTGGTTCACCAACCGGCTCTTGCAAACAGATTCCCAATTGCCCTTGTGGAATCAGTTCCCACCACCCTTTTGGCGGAATCATCCTTTGTCCACGATCCGAAACGGCCTTTCGGGGAGCCAACAGAATTCCAGAAAGCGCACCCTGCTTCACCGCTCCAATCATGGCTGACGCATCCCGACGCTCCTCTCCGCCACGACTCATCATCGCCATGAGTCGTTCTTGGGCACTGACATCGATTCGCTGATCGATAATGTCGGAGGTGTGCCACACACATTGCGAAGGTGGCTCGATGAAATCCGGTGGCTCTATCGGCCCAGGAGTTTCAACTGGATCAGGTGGCTCAACCGGCGGGGTCACGCTCCCACCAGGAGGTGTATTGGAACTTCCCGCTGGCGGAATAAGTGGCCGTCGTTTCAATCTGAAATTGTTCGTTCCCCCAGCAGGTTTTTTGGGAACGAGAATGCGTTTGCGTGGCTTCAGTTTAAACCGGCGCACGCCCCGCTCAGTGATGTCCCCTTCTTCACCTTCTTCGAGAGCAGTCCCTTCCTCCTCGACGTTGCCTTCAAGTGCCCCATCCTCTGCCGCCACATTTTCAGCCTCCGTGGCAGAGAGCCCTTCGGCTTGAACAGACTGAATTGTCCAAACCATCCCGAAAAGTATCACAAAAAAGAAAAAATAACCTTTCATGAATTTACTCCTCATGTGGCCGACCCTGGCAAATCCATTTCTGCTGAATTCCTGTCCCTTCGGCTTCAGGAAGAATGCGGATTTGGGCTATTAATAACAATCCGAGCAGTCGGCGATTTATTCAACTGACTATTCACCGTGACATTAGCCTGCCCTCCAACGGGATTGGTCCCTCCATCCAGGTTGAAAGCACGAATAATGTAAAGCCCATCAGGTATGCCCACAAATGTCACTTCTCCGTTTTGTGAAGCTATTTGTTTGGCATTGATAGGTCCGCTCAATTCCACAATCGCGCTCTCGCTTGGATCCCCATTAGCCCATACGACGTTAACCGTTAAGGAAGCCTGATTGAAATTACCTCCTCCGGTATCATTGAGAAAAATTCGCGTGGTCTGCACCACACTATTGACCGATACTTGGCCAACTCCTTGGATCGGATTGGTCGCCTCATCCATATTGAGGGCTTGAATGACATACTCCCCATTCGGAATTCCAACGAAGGTCACCTCTCCAATGTCTGAGGCTGTTTGTTCACTCGTAATAGGACCATTCAATTTCACAATGGCACCACTACTAGGAAACCCATTTGGACCAAAGACCTGAACCGTTAATTCGGCCTCACCAACGATCTCCGTAGGTTGGGGTTTATTGCCCATATCTCCGACATACTCACAGGGAGGATTCGGAGTTGGCAGCCCGCATTGGTTCCAGGCTGTGATCAGCGCCTGATCCAGCACACTTGGGTGCATGGGTTGCCGACTGTAAATGATCATCGGCGCCCCCCCTATTGGTTCCCGCAAACAGGTAGAAAGCTGTCCTTTAGGAATCAAATCCCAGGGCCCTCTTGGCGGAGTTAATGTTTGAGCACGAACTGAGACGGCCTGTTTATTCCATTGAAAAATTCCGGCAAGACGCTGAGATTTGATCGCCTGCACCATCCCGGACGCCGCTCGACGTTGTTCTACCGTTCCATGGCTTAACATCCGCAGGAGGCTTTGCTTGGCACTCTCTCCAACCCCATCCTTATCCCCGATATCGATCTGTTTGTCGAAAACAATGTCGGAGGTCTTCACGACACATTGAGAAGAAGGAGGTGAAACCGGTTGGCCTTGACCTCCATCATGTTCCACCAAGGGGTCTTTCGTCCCCCCTGTTGGAGGCGGGTTTGGTGGTTGTGTGGGTTGAGGAATTTGAAATCTTCGTCCAGGTTTTTTGGGAATGACCATTCGTTTCCGTGGTCTCTTCTTGAGCTTGAATCGAGGCATCCCCCGTTCAATAATTTCTCCCTCTTCACCGTCTTCCAGCACATTGCCTTTTTCTTCATCTGGATTCGCCATTCCCTCTTCCGCGAGATATGGGGGGTGCAAGTCCGCATTTTGACTATTTTGGGCACGCACATCTTGAACACCACTCACTAGACCCAACACCACAAGAGAGAAAAGAATGGTAATCTTGTTCATGGATTTGCTCCTTATGCGTTGACCGGCACTAGACTCCCCCAGTAGCTGGAACTTGTTTCGGAGGTTCCTTGTTCTCCATATCTTTTTTATAGGAACATGGAGGATTTGGAGTGGGCAAGCCGCATTTCCGCCACGCCTTTTGAAGAGTGGCATCCAGAACAGAAGGCTGCATCTCCTGATTTCGATAAATAATCATCGGCGGTTCTCCCGCCGGTTCTTGCAAACACATGCCGAGTTGCCCTTGTGGAATGAGGTCCCACCAACCTCTAGGAGGAATCATCCGTTGCCCTCGGGACGCCACTGGTCCTTTACTGCTTTGGAAAATACCAGCCAAGGTGCCATCTTCAGTCGCTTTCACCATACCTGATGCCTCTCGACGCGCCTGAAGATCGCCATGAATGAGCATCCGCAACAGACTTTGCTTGGCACTCGTCGTTGATGAGTCATTATTCCCAATGTCGATTTTGAGACTATGCACGATATCCGAGGTCGTGATCTCACATTGAACTACGGGGGGCGGAAGGGGTGGCCCGCCAGGAGGAGGTTTCGTCCCAGGCGGGGGAGATTTTAATATGGAACTCAGATCAGCGTTCAGTAACCCAGCTCCACAAGGTTTTGGACATTGAACCGGAGTTCTGGGAAACGCATTTTCTCTGAGCCCTTGAAGGAGTTCGGCATTGGTCAATGTCGGTTCTACAGCCAACCAGAGCGCTAGAACCCCAGCCACATGTGGAGCCGCCATAGACGTGCCATTAAAAAAGGCAAACCCTAATGGGATGTCCGCTGAAGCAGGCCGCCTTAATTCCGGATGATATAAGCTGAGAACACCATCAGGATGGCCATCAGAATTGTCATCCCGTTTCACATCACCTCCCGGGGCCATGATCTCGACCAGTGGACCAAAGTTCGAATACCGCGCCAGATGCCCGCGTGCATCACTTGCGGCAACGGTGACCACCCTATTGCAACTGGCAGGAGAAGCTAGGGAAGCATCGACTGTTTTGTTCCCCGCAGACACCACAACCATGACTCCTTTCTTGGTCACAACCTCATTGATGACGGCTTGAGTATCGGGGTCAAGAAAACACGGAATTGGGTTTTCCGCATCTCCCGCTCCGAGACTCATGTTAATGATTCTGGCTGGATTCGGGTTGAAGGGAACTCCGGGGACTGGTAGTCCGGCAGCCCAACGGATTCCATCATTGATATCCCTCGTATCTCCACCGCATTTTCCAAGCACACGAACTGGGAGAATCTTCACCAGCCAATTCACCCCTGAAATCCCCACACTATTGTTGGTTCCCCCCACTCCAATGGTGCCTGCCACATGCGTTCCATGCCAGGAATCTGAGCGTGCCTTAGACCCACACTCCCCGGCTGCGGCGCCGTCCCCAGGATCGGTCGGGTCAGCGTCTCTCCCATTACCGTCTTTGGCCCGGATTGGATCGGTAATCATATCGAAACCCTGGAGAAGATTCCCGGCCCCTTCAATCTCTGGATGATTCCTGACTATGCCAGTATCTAATACGGCCACGACCACGCTTTGATTCCCCAGAGTTTGATCCCACACCTGAGGCAACCCAATTCCACCAGGTGAATTGAAAGAACCTGTTCCATTTTCTCTGTAATGCCACTGATCCGGGAAAAGATCGTCGTTAGGAGTCCTGGAATGTTGTTTAAGGTAATTGGGTTGGGCATAGAGGACGGAATTCAGTTGCTTCAACTTGTTGACGATCACCTTGACATCAGGACGCAAACCGGATGGGAGTTGTTGAGCGAGGTGAAACAAGAATGCCCCGCTAGAGGTCAATTCCTTCCTTTGTAAGCCCAAGGTTTGCATGACATTGGAAGGAATGGACATTCCCGGACGCAATTTCACAATCACCTCATCTGGGACAAACAACGGAAAGGAATTCCCCCCCTTTTCAGGTGGTTGAAGTGGTTTGTGCGCTTGAGATGGCTTAATGGTGATTCGAGGTCGTTTGGATTTTTTGGGAAGAATGATCCGTTTACGTGGGCTCTTTTTGAGTTTGAATCGAGGCGTCCCTCGTTCAATAATTTCTCCGTCTTCACCCTCCTCCAGCGCAGGGCCCTCTTCCCCATCTGGAATCGCCAACTCTTCTTCGGGGAGGTATGGGGGGTGTAAGTCCGCATTCTGAGTATTTTGGGCATTCCCATTCTGGGTACCAATAACGAGCCCAAACACTATAAGGGGAAAAATCATGACAAACTTTTTCATGGAGTGTTTCCTTTCATCACCATGCACACTTTTCCACTATTCCTCACACCGTGCCTTCGCCTGGTCACGTTGCTTCTCAATCGGTTTCAGGCAAGCATTAAAGTCTTTTCTGTCTGGATGAAGAATGCAGGGGACTCGTTGCTCACAAGACGTGACTTGTCCCCCCGTCTCCCCAAGACATTTTTTGAAGGCATTTTGACATGGCGTATTATTTACAAACTGTGCTTCACACTGCTGTTCTCCCTGGAGAAAGGCCTTCTCTACTTCATCGAGACAGGCATTGGTATCTGTTTGAGGTTTATTCCCCAAGTCTTTCTGATACACACAGGGAAATGGGAGAGCCGGCAACCCACATTGGTGCCAGGCCTTGCGAAGCGTCTCATCCAATACCGCGGGTGGCATGTCTTGGTTCCGATAAATGATCATCGGGGCCTCCCCCGCCGGTTCTTTGAGACACATGCCAAGTTGCCCTTGAGGGATCAGGTCCCACCATCCAGTCGGGGGCGTCATCCGTTGTCCGCGTGTGGCCACAGGGCCTTTATTTCTTTGAAAGATCCCTGCTAACGCTCCGCTCTCGGTGGCTTTGACCATACCTGAGGCGTCACGACGCGCCTCCACATCGCCATGGATCAGCATGCGAAACAGCGCTTGTTTGGCACTCGTGGTTTGGGAATCGTTGTTCCCAATATCGATTTTCATACTATGGACAATGTCGGTGGTTTTGATCGTACATTGCTTCACCGGGGGAGGCTCCTTTGGGGGTGGCTCTTTCTTTAAGGGTGGAGGCGGGACGGCCTTACCCGGTTTGATCAAAGAACTAAGATCTGCATTCAACAGCCCCGCCCCGCATGAGCGCGGGCATTGGATCTTATTTCTCTTAAAGGCTTTTTCTTGGAGCCCCTTAAGAAGCTCTTCCCGCGTCAGGCTGAAGTCCTTAGCCAACCATAGGGCCAACACTCCTGATACATGCGGTGCTGCTAACGAAGTTCCTGCTCCAAAAGAAAAGCCTTTCGGAACCTCCTTAACATTTGGATCTCTTTCATCGGGATGATTATGAGTGAGCACTTGATCGGATATGGTTCCAGGAATCACCTTAGGTTTTGGTTTCCCTGGTGGCACTTTGACTTGATCAGGTCTTCGCTTTCCACCGGGTGCCATGATGGTCACCGTAGGACCAAAATTAGAATACTGTGCAAGATGGCCTCGTTTATCGCTCGCCGCCACACTGATCACATTGTTACAGTTAGAGGGTGAATGGAACATCGCCGGGCCCACGTTATTCCCTGCCCCTGCGACAATAGACACATCTTTTTTGGTCACGACCTCGTCAACAGCCTCTTGCATTAGCTTTTCACATACCCCCGTTGACCCTAAGCTAATGTTAATAACCCTGGCTGGATTCGGGTTGAGTGGGGCTTCGGGAACCGGCAATCCCGCCGCCCATTTAATCGCATCATAGAGATCAACATCATCGGCGCCACATTTTCCACTCACGCGTATCGGCAGGATGCTCACTTCCCAATTCACGCCCGCGATTCCCGTTGTATTATTGGTTCGCCCCAGTCCAATAACGCTCGCAACGCTGGTGCCATGCCAGGTATCTGAACTTCCTTTCACTCCCGGGGTACATTCACCAAAATCTGTCCCATCACCAGGGTCTGTCGGATCGTTATCTCGCCCCGTATCCCCATCACCAGATCTCTTTGGATCGGAAATGAAGTCAAATCCAGGCAAGAGATTTTCCAGCGCACTGATTTCAGACTCAACATCCGGATGAACCGGTCCTCGCGTTTTATCATGACCAACAATACCGGTATCAATCACGGCTACCACGACATTTCGACTGCCCTTCGCCGTATTCCATACCTGGGGCAAACCAATTCCACCTGAAGAAATAAACTTCTCTTTATCGTCATTCCCCTGGCCAAAAAAATTCCATTGCCGAGGAAACAATTTGTCATTCGGAATCACATCAGGAGTATAAATCCTATTGGGTTGGGCAAAGACGACGGCTGCGTGTTTGGCCAGCTCTTGGGCCACCGTAAATGGATTTCTGATGTGTTCCATTCCGGGAGGAACGACAAATTGAAACAAAATGTGATCTCCGGAAGTTCTCCGCACCTCTTGCAACCCAAAGTTTTTCATCGCGGTTATAGGAAGGGACATTCCAGGCCGCAGCTTCACAATGACCTGATTCGGAATGACGTTCAAAAGGTCAGACTGCGGCCTTTCAGCCGCTTTACCTGGACGCACCTTTTTGGGAGGAATTTTGAAGGTTGGTCGGGACTGTTGTGGAATCGTAATCCGAGGAGGAGATTTCTCCTGAAGGTTGATACGGGGACGCGGTTTCAGCTTAAACCGACGCACCCCACGTTCCGCAATATCCCCCTCTTCTCCTTCCTCCAACAGAGGCAGGCGTTCTTCCAATTGTCCTTCAGAGGGAAAATCTTCTCCTATCGCACTATCAACACTCCCGGATTCCGGAGTCGAAAAATCCTGCGCCTGGGCACAAGGCATCACGAGAGTGATAGCCACTGCAATGACGAATGCAGAAATCCCTCTGAATATGGAGTACATAGACCTTCCTCCTATTTCGATTAGGGTGAATTTCCGTCAGATTCTGATATCGTATCTTTTGCGTGTGAGTCGAAAGATCTTCTTGGAAGGTTCAATAGGTTTGAAAAAAACTGATCCGGTCAAATTCCCTACCATTATCATTGAGCCCAGGATTTACCACTTTTCGCAAAAAAATACAATCTCAGAGATCAGCGCAAAACATTGTTTTTCTTAAAATTTCTCCCATAGGGTTCTACTAGCAACATCCCGTAGGGCGACCGACCCCCTAGCCACGAAGAATGCTTAAGAGCGTATAAAACAATCACTTGGACAATTTTTTCCTAAAGTGGGTCTGCAGGAAAGCTTCAGTCTTTAGGGAAAGATAGATGTTACTTGGCAGGAAATCGGATGATTTGTGATGTTCGGTAGCAATTCACAGGAAATTCTTTCCCTAAATGGGAGTGGCTAAGAGAATATTGGGCCTGACAGATCGTCTGGCCAATATCAATAATCGGAGAGAAGTTACTGGACCGAAGCAACTCTCCTGAAAGTATCTTGACTCATATTAATTATTTGAATCGTGTTGTTGATTAGAAATTCTGGGTTCAAGGTGAAACCAGGTCATGGCATCGAAGGGCAATTTAATTTGAGGATGGGCACCCTGTTCCAAAAGCCAGGAACCGAATGAGATATCTTGCGGTTTGGCCATCAGTATCTTTTCAACTGATGAAATATGAACCTGGTAGTCAAATGCGGCCAGGACTTTTCCTAATTCAGGAAAGAGGTGGTCCTGTTTCAAGAGTTGAAGAACAAATCGATTGGAATATCCTGGTTCCTTCCAAGCCCGTTTAGCATCCCACTCGGGAGACTCGGACGCCGCTTTCGCCAGACGTTGGGCAAATTCCGGAAACGTCAAAACCAGACGCCCAACAAACAGGGTCCGTATGGTATGGCGATCTTCAGATGTAGGAATCAACATTTCTATCATGGACTTCAACAAGCCCAGTTTTTCCTTCAAAGGTTGCTGGCAATCATTTCGAAAATGTAAATAATCTGGTTGCTGTGTGGGGCGTTCTAGTGATGCCTGGCACCCATCCAATTCCATTGTGGCTTTTTTCCCATATTCATTTTCCACAAACACCGGGGCGAGAGTAGGTTCAGCTGCGCCACTTACCTCAATGATCAACAGAAAAAAGAGGAAAATAAAGGGAGCACCAAAATTAATTGTCTGCTTCATCCCATGAACAATTCCCAATACCATGAATTATGCCGCCTTCTATAACCCCACCAAATTTCGAATGGGAGCCAGGTTTGGGTGATAACAAATGTAATTGAATACCGTCGGGCGTAGATCTTGTGGATTTTCTGCAGTTCCCGTTGCGAGATACCCTGTGGTCCCTTGCATGTCCACGACAAACACTTGGTTGGTCAGATCGAGATGAATCGAGGTGATTTCAAATTGCTCCAATTCGTCAACTGACAAAAACATCGGCGCCTGGAATTTTACCTCAGGAAAATCGGGAAGATCACGATAACGAACCGTGCCTTGAAACTTTGGATGGCTCTTTCGCTCACCGGTTTTGGGATCTTGCCAGGACACATCTAGAGATTCTAGGGACAACGTGGTGGTTGAAAAGACAATATCCTCTGAAGGCTCGCTCGGATTAAAGATCACAATAAAGGTCTTCCCTTCTCCTTCCACAGTCAGGTTTCCGGCATGCCCCTCGAACAAAGCCTGATAGGTCAGTTCTTGCTTCTGATTAAAAGGGAAATTCGAGATCTCCTCGGTCATGAGACCTTCCTCCACAATTTCTACCTGGCGTAAACCGGACAAGACCGCTCGCTGCAGTTCCTGGTCCATCCTCATGGTAAGTGTCACTGCCTGATGACTGGACGTTTCGAGTGTGACGGTAGTCGGTTGGGCCAGCACAATAGCATCTAATTTTCCTACCAGTATTTCATGATTATGGGTCGACCCGAGCGTGATAGTAGAATTCATTCCTGGCTGGCTCGCACGAAACTCCCAGGCTCGCCCGCTCCCAGGTAATCGCACCCAGGCCTTGGGTGGATAGCGATCGCTTTCCCAATCCAATTCATCAGGATTGGCCACCAACAATTGATCCGGACTCAATGACAAACGTCCAATATGTTGGAAAGAAATTTTTTGAAACATAAGCGAGTCGGTAAATCGTTTTTGATCCAGGCCTGGGTTGACCATAAACTCCACCCGACCCGTTTCGACGTGGATGGTCACATCCGCATCAATACGCCAGAAGGCACTGGCCATCAGTAACCCCGCTACCGTGACGGACACCATCATTTTGCGGTCTACTACTGCGGCAATCTTACCGACCCATGACACCTTCGTGGCGACTTCCACGGGGAATGAGACGGGCTTGCCCTCTAATTTGGCCTTAATGACGCCAAGGAGAATATCAAATTCCTTAGAGGTGGCGGCGCCATCCCAATCCAGAAATCGTAAGGATTGGATGCCGGTAAACGCCAATGGAATCGCATCGGCTTCCAGCATGACCGGCACGATCCGTTCTTGTTTGAGGGCTGCACGCGCCTCGGCTCGCACCCATCTCGACTGTTTGGCAGGACCGGTCCACAACACCACCACACATTTCGCCGACGCTAAGGCATCTTCAATGCTTTTATCCCATTCGCTCCCCACTTGAATCTGCCGATCCCACCAGACCGACATGCCAGACGCCTCTAAGCCTGCGGCCAATCGTTGGGCCGTGGGCCGATTTTCACTGGCATAGCTGATGAAGACATCCTTCATACCACGATGCCCAAAGATCTTAGGGGTTCAGAGACGGTTGGTGGTAGAAATACACTTCTTTGGTAATCGATTGATTGGTGGAAAGGGAAAACCCGGTAATCTTCAACGCATACGGACCGGGAGGAGCTGTCTTCGCATCCCATTGAATGTTAAACGGGCGACCGGCACGCTTCCGCCGAAACTTTTGGACGTCCATCTCTTGGCCATTCTCTTGCTGAATGATGGTGGCCATCAATCGGGCATCCTCGCCGGTTTTCAAGGTAAATTGATACCCGTCGATCTGTTCGGGCAATTTCGTGTGATACAACACCGCTGGCGCGACTTCTTCAATGGTGGAACTTGTCTCAGTGCGTAAACGCACCAACGCCCCAATTTCATACAGGTCCAATTTGGGACTCAACTGATTCAACACGGGATCGGTCGGCCACGTAAACACGTTCTGAAAACCAGGCTTCCACCGTGTATCAGGTTGAACCTTATCCAACCAGTAATACGCTCGATAATCCAGCTCTCGAACGGTGAGATGAACTTCATCTTCCTTCTCTAAATAAAAACGAACCGTCACGCGCTTAGGGAAACCTGCAGTTGCCACCGGTTCGTGATAATCCGCCAGCACCGAAATCAGTTCAATATCGTACCCCGACACCGGCTTGGGCTTGACGCCTTCATAGCGATCCCCCCGCTGTTGATACTGCAAATCAAGCTGCGCCCATACAACAGTAACAGGGGCACTTACATAGAGAAAACCAATGCAGAGCGCCACAATATATTGTTTTATTTTCATGACAGTCCCCGCCTTCACCCAAGAACCTCTCCCTAGATGTTCGATTAAAAAACTCGGCACCAGAATGTTGCCAGTCTAACGCGGACGAAAACCTGAATCTAGAGGAAAGAAATAGGTACTACTGAGGTATGACGTGAGCCAGGTGTTCTTGTTCCCAGCCGCCGCCGATGGCTTTGAAGAGGGTGACCATATCGGTGAGACGCGCCCGTTGAGTTTGAACGAGTTGTAGCTCTGCCGCCAGTACAGTGCGCTGAGCCTCTAACACGTCGAGATAGGTAACGAGGCCCTGTCGATAGCGAATCTCGGCTAACTCCCGTGCCTCTTGGGCGGATTGTACTCGCTGCTGCTGATGCCCCAATTGCTCTTGTCGGGTTTCCAAGGCCGTCAGCACATCGGCAACTTCCCGAAATGCATTGAGAATTGTGTGCTGGTATTGCTCTAGCAATTGTTGATACCGCGACTCAGCCACTTCCAGACGGGCCATATTCGTATACCCCTCAAAAATCGGCAGCGACACAGAGGGGCCGATACTCAAATTTCGGCTGGCCCATTTGAACCATTGGGCGAATTCACTGGTTTGAAATCCTCCCGTTCCCGTGAGCGCCACAGTGGGGAAAAAATAGGCACGGGCTTCTCCAATTCGCGCATTGGCCGCCTTTAAGGTCTCTTCAACCTCGACAATATCCGGACGGCGTTGCAGCAAATCAGCCGGTAGTCCAATGGGAATCGTCGGTTGTATCCACACAGCTCGCAGCGGCTTAGGCCCAAGGCCCAGGGTGTTGGGCTGCCGTCCAGTGAGCCATTCTAATTGGTGCTGTTGCACGGCTCGTACGCGACGAAGCTCCGGCAGTTGAGCCGCCGTTTCTGACACAAGGATTTCTGCCCGCTTCACATCAAGATCGGACACCAGGCCCGCGTCCGCCCGGCTTTGAATGATGGCAAGAGAGTCTTGTTGAAGCGCAAGATTTCGGTTGGCAATTTCCAGTTGCTCGTCTAATTCTCGAAGTCGGAAATATCCTTGCCCCACATCGCTGATCAAGGACAACACAACCCCTCGCCGGTTCATGTCACTGGCAAAGGCTTCAGCCGAAAATGCCTCTTGGCTTCGACGGATACGGCCCCACAAATCTAATTCCCACCGCAAATCTAACGCAGCATTCCAGAGGTTGAAACTGGCTCCTGGAGGAGCGAACCCTGCCGCAGACCCGCCGGTTGGGGCTACCAGAATGGTTTCCGATCGTCGAACGCGTGTGTAGGTGCCATCGAGAGAGACATTGGGATACAGCCCCGCCCCGGCCCCTTGCGCCAAGGCCCGCGCTTCCATGACGCGAAAGCCCGCCTGTCGAACATCATGATTCCGTTCCAAGGCCTGTTCGATGAGTTGATTTAATTCATCATTGTGAAACACTTGCCACCACGCTGCCTCAGGAACCGACCCGACGGAAACAGAAAGGCTGGTGGTCTCTCCCGCTACCGTCATCCTATTCCAATCCTGAGGAATCGGGGTATCAGGAGCCTCATAATTCGGACCCAAGAGACAACCTTGGAACGCACAGAGGACCATAAGGATTCCACCCCATCTAAATCCTCCCCTGGCAAAGAAGAGGAATGGTCGGTCTGTGCGGGCAAATGATGTACGTGATGCCATAAGGAAACTATTCTTTCGGAGGGGTCAGCGGGTCCCTATTCACTTCTGCTATCCCTGTATAGCTCTCTTTCCCAACACCGTCGCTCACCTCACGCTCGATAAAAACATCCACTTGCTGCCCCACATACATGGGGAAATCCGGTTTCTCGAATTGATAAATAACCTGAAGAACACGGGTATCCACTCGCTCACGGTTATCCCCCGTCAATGACCGTTTCGGAACAATATAGGGTTCAATGCGATCAAAGGTGAGCACAATAGCCTGCTTGGTTTGGCCTTTCAGGTAGGCCACGGCCGGACTCCCCGGCACTACGAGCGGGGCATTCACCTCATCAATATCAGCCCGCACCTGAAAGGTTTCGGTGTCTCCCAATAAGATCAACGGCTCATCCGCACTGACCATGGCAAATTCTCCCGCCCGAATATTCACTTGCAAAATGGTTCCATCCCGTGGGGCACGGACCGTCAACCGATTAAGAATGGCTTGGACTTCATCACGCTGCGTGCGTGCCAACTGCAAATCCGCTCGAGCCCGTATTAACGCGCGCTTGGCCGCTTCGACCTCATGCCATTTTCGTTGGACATCATCCTCACTCACGGCCCGCCGATCTTTCACCGCCTGCAACCGCGCCAGTTGATGTTGAAGATCACGAAGTCGGATATCCTGTTCGGCGATTCTGGCGGAAGCCGACGGTAACGCATCCGTTTTTGTGTGCAATTGCGCCCGCAACTCCCGATCATCTAACTGGAATAACGGATCGCCTTCGTTGACCTGATCTGCGACCACCACATACACCTTGGTGACTAACCCTGAAAGCGGCGGCGCGATTCGAACATTTTCATTGACGGCTTCAATAATCCCCGCTGCCGCCACGGTGGCGGAATACGGATTATGCGGCGGCGCTTCCATCGGTGGCGGAGCAGCCGGTTTTTCTCGAGCCCCCCACAATGTGGCAATCGTGACGAGCACTCCAACAATCGCCAGCCAAACACTCAGGCGTCGAAAAACCATTAGTTCACATCCTCCCGCCCATGTTGAATTTGATCCACGCGCCCATCTTCCATATGAACAATCCGATCACCAAATTCAAAGATCCGGGAATCATGGGTGACAATAATCACCGCTCGGTCCGGATGCTTCCCCACCGCACACAACTGCTCAACAATCCGATGCCCTGTTTCTCCATCCAAGCTTGCAGTCGGTTCATCACACAACAACAATTGCGGTTCGGCGACTAACGCACGGGCTATTGCCACTCGTTGTTGTTCCCCTCCGGATAATTTGGTTGGCAAGGACGTCAATCTCTCTCCCATTCCCATCGTCTTCAGGACTTCTTCGGCCCTTGCCTTTGCCTCTGCCTTCGGTATCCCCTGAATAAATAATGGCACGGCCGCATTCTCTACCGCCGTCAGCGTTGGCAAGAGATTAAATTGCTGAAAAATAAATCCGAGATGCTCCCGTCGAAACACGGTTTTCTCGGATGCCGATAACTCTTGTATCGACTCGCCTAACACCCGCACATCGCCTCCATCACTTTCCAAAATTCCGGCAATTACTGACAGCAATGTCGTTTTCCCACTCCCGGATGGCCCCACGAGTAAAAGGACTTCACCGCTCGCTACATCTAAATCCACGCCTTTGAGTACAGGGATTTTGGTGTCCCCTTCGCCGAACGATTTGGTAATGCCTCTGCCGCGCACCAACCATCGAGAGAGGTCCTGCTCTAACGACTCGATCGTTTGACTCACCAGGTTATCCACGAAACACCACCGCTGGTTCGAGTTTGGCAAGCTTTCGGATACTGATGGCACTAGACAGACTACAGATCATCAACAAAGCACCGCCGACCCCGGCTAATAACGGCCACGTTTCTTTAAAGGGCAACGCGCCCCCACTCCCCGCCGTTAACCCAAACAATGTAGCTAATCCTATACCTAGACCATAGCCGATCAACCCGACCGTAAAACTTTGCAAAAGAATCATCTTGGCTAACATACCTGTGCTGGCCCCAATCGCTTTGAGCGCTCCGAATTGTCGAAGATTTTCTATCGTAAAAAGATAAAATGTTTGGCCGGCGATGGCCATGCCGACGATAAATCCCAATAACACCGTGGTCCCAAAATTTACGCCAATCCCCGTGTTTTCTAACATCCACCAAATAGTTTTCCATCCAAACTGTTCTCCCGTATAGGCACCAAACCCCGTTTGCTCATGAATGCGTTGGGTTAATGCTTCTGGAGCCACTCCCGCAACCGGGCTGGCCAATATATATGACAATTTTCGCCGTTCTGGTGGCGTCACACTCAACGCCCGTTCATAGGTGGTATAGATAAACGGAAAATTTTGGAAGCTTTTTTGCGCGTACACAATCGCGGCCACCCGCACGAGATGGTCATTAATTTCAAACGTCGTCCCGAGATGCATCTTTTCAGGACCCCCGAGTCGTTTCACGGCTAACTGATCAATCGCCACGGTTTCTGGTGCGCGCAAATCTTCAATGCGCCCTTCGAGAACCGTATGAGGTCGCCCTATTAACGTACTTGAATCAATTCCGACCAGAGCAACCTGTTCATAATTGCCATCGCGCAATCGTGCCCGTTGCACCCCTTTATAGAGGGGAACGGCCCACTCAACTCCCGGAACACTGCGAACCACGTTCACCGCCGTATCCGCAAGAGGCTTAATCTCTTCAACTTGATTGATATTGGGATCCGTGACCCACACCGGCGCATTGATATTCGTGATGCCCGATTGCGACCAGGTCATCAGTCCCCAAAAAATCGATCCCTGTTGTACGATGAGCATGGTGGAAAAGGTGAGGCCGGCCAAGAGCATCATATATTTGGCTCGGTCTCCAAATAGCATTTTTAAGGCCACGAAATTCATGCGCGTGTCGTTTTCTTCGAGGTCTTCGAGATTTTCGAGGCACGGGTTCGAGGCTTAGGTTTTTTCCTCTGATGTGACTCGGTGAGTAACCCATTCATAAAAACCTTCACAAAGGTTCCTACAATCTCCTGCGGTTGTTGGGGTAGGTTTGCTCGAAAGAGGACCGTCAGTAACCGGTGATAAATCAACATACCCATAAAGGCTCGAGCCGCCACCAAGGGGGGAACCGGTTGAAAGGCTCCCTCTTCAATTCGCATTTCAATATAGGAGGCCAACACATCATAAAATTGGCGAATATGGTTTTGAAAAAACATGTCTGAGAGTTCATGGTTTTCTAAGGCACTAAACAGAATGAGCCGCATCAAGTTTGGATCCGGCGCCCCGCCTACAATCGTGTCCGCAATGACTGTAAAGACTTCTTTGTCTTTACGTTGTTCGGCCAACTGCGCAATGCGTTTACGCAAGCCTGGAAGCGGAGACTCCTCTGCCAGAATGGCCGTATACAATTCTTCTTTACTCGGGAAATGTCGAAAGATTAACGCCTCACTCACCCCGGCCCGGGCGGCGATTTCGCGAGTTTTCGTGCCCTCAAACCCCCTTTCCCCAAAGAGGGCGGCAGCGGAATGGATAATACTGGCCCTCCGAGCGGCGGCAGAGATACGCGGGCGAGTGGGTTTTCTTGAAGGCTTTTTCATATAAGTAAGTAATTACTTACTATTGTATAAAGGCCCTCGAACTTCGTCAAGCGCCTGGATTCTTCCCGTGTGAAGGCTTGGTTGACTCACGGGGAATTGTGTCTATCTTATTAGGGAGACTTCGTAGGACCATGCTTTATTTTCCACATTTCAGGTAAACACCCAAACAACTATGGATACATCCACTCCCGATACCGAACTTATTGTTTCCCTTCCGCTCGTTCCCGTGAAACGAACCGTATTATTTCCCGAAACGTTAGTTCCTTTTACCATTGGACGCGCACGATCGATGGCTGCTGTTGAGGCGGCCATGAACACGGAAGAAAAAGCGCTGCTGATGGTGACCCAGCGTGATTCTGAAATTGAAGAGCCCGGGTTTGACAACCTCTTTCTCATTGGCACCAAGGCCGTCCTCAAGCAAATGGGGAAGACATCTGAGGGGCACCTGCAAGTGCTGGCTCAAGGCATTGAGCGCATGGTACTGCTGAAATTAGAACAAACCGAGCCTCACATGATCGTTCGAGCCAGACGCTTGCCCATGACAGTTGAAACCGACCCTGAACTTGAAGCCCTACATCGTGAATTACTCAATCTGATCGGACAATTACCAGAATTGTTAGCCACGCAAGGTGTGAGCGAACTCGTGTCCGTACTGCGTGCGGAAAAGGATCCTCTATTAGTCGCCTATCGCCTCGTCTCTCTCTTAAACCTCAATGTGGATCGTCTACAAGGACTCTTGGAGCAATCTGACCCGAAAGAAGTGTTACGCAAGGTGTACGGCGCGTTAGCCCACGAACTGCATATCCTCAAATTACGCCATGAAATTGCCAGTCAGGCCCAAGCTGAAATCGGCAAATCTCAACGCGAATACTTTCTCCGTCAACAACTCAAAGAAATCCAACAGGAACTAGGCGAGTTAGAAACGGACACGCTGGATGGCGACGTGGGAGAACTCAAGACCCGTATCGACGAAGCAGACCTTCCTGAAATTGTGCTGAAAGAAGCGACCCGGGAATTGAAGCGCCTCATCAAATTACCCCCCGCTTCACCCGATCACCAAATCATCCGGAGTTATCTTGAGTTAGTCCTCGAGCTACCTTGGAACACAGTCACAGAAGATCATCTGGACCTGACCCATGTGCGATCGGTGTTGGATGAAGACCACTATGGCATTCAGGATGTCAAAGAACGCATCCTCGAACATTTAGCCGTTTTGCAATTAAATCCAGGGGCAAAATCACCCATTCTATGCCTCGTGGGTCCGCCAGGCGTCGGGAAGACCAGCTTGGGACAATCCATCGCGCGGGCATTGGAGCGAAAATTCGAACGACTCAGCCTGGGCGGCCTCCATGATGAGGCTGAACTTCGCGGTCATCGACGAACCTATGTCGGTGCCATGCCAGGCCGGCTGATCCAGGCTCTTCGTCGAGCCGGTGCGAAGAATCCGATCTTGATGTTAGACGAAGTGGATAAAGTCGGCCATGATTTTCGTGGCGATCCTGCGTCGGCACTCTTAGAAATTCTTGATCCTGAACAAAACCATACATTCCGGGATAATTATTTGGACCTACCCTTTGATCTCTCCAAGGTTATGTTTATTACGACCGCCAATTCTTTGGAGAACATTTCACGACCCCTCCTTGATCGGATGGAGATCATTCGTCTCGCGGGATACAGCCATCAGGAAAAATTGGAAATCGCAAACCGATACTTATGGCCCCGCCGTCTTCAAGATGCCGGGCTGGAAGACAAACCGTTGACATTGGACGAGGATGTGATCCCGCATATCATTAAACGCTATACCCGTGAAGCCGGGGTCCGGCAATTGGAACAGATGCTAGGAAAGCTCACAAGAAAAGTGGCATTGCGACTGGCGGACACACCTCCAGAGGACGCCACACCCGCACTCACCATTCACTCCACGGAACTATCAGACTGGTTAGGGATTGAAAAATACATGCCCGAGGAAGCGCGGAAGACCCTCCCGTTAGGAGTAGCAACCGGTTTGGCTTGGACCGAGGCCGGCGGCGATGTGCTGTATGTCGAAAGTACGTTGCTTCCCGGCGGAAGCGACCTGACCATTACCGGACAGCTCGGGGAAGTCATGCAGGAATCGGCGCAAGCGGCCCGAAGCTATCTGTGGTCTCGTGCGGAAAGTTTCGGGTTGGATATTGCGATCTTTAAACGCAATGGCATGCACATCCACGTGCCGGAAGGCGCGATTCCCAAGGATGGCCCTTCCGCCGGCGTCACGATGGCCTGTGCCATCGCCTCGCTCCTATTACGAATTCCCGTCCGCAAAGATACAGCGATGACTGGAGAAATCAGCTTAAGCGGCTTGGTGTTGCCGGTCGGCGGCATCAAAGAAAAACTCCTCGCAGCCCATCGCATGGGATTGCGCCGCATCATGTTACCCAAAGCCAACGAAAAAGATCTTCCGGATGTCCCGGAGGCGGTACGAAGCGAATTGTCTTTGATTTTTGTGGAAACGATTGAAGAAGCGCTCGAAGCCGGGCTTTCGCAACCCGTTCCGACCAGTAGTGGGAATAAAACCGTTCCGCCGATCCTCCCCACACCCCCGGTCCAAAACCCCGTCATGCATTAAGTGGGAGTAACCAAAAACTCTCGCTAAACTTGCGTGAGGTCATTTCGCCATTTGAAGCGTAGAAGCCCGGCTCATTCTAAATGTGCCGCCCGGTTGGAGGGGGTCGGTGTCTTTTCCAATACGCGTGTACCACCACTCGCCTTCGGCAACGGAAGAACTGTCAGAAAAGGTCAACTTGAATCCTCCTTCCCGATCATTTCCTTCTTGAATCCAGACACCCGTCCACGTTCCGTTCGCTAAGGCAAGGGTTTCGAATCGTCCTCCTTCCCACTCATAGGCCCCCTTCCCTTCTGAATTTAACAGAATGGTTCCTTCGCCGGCCGCATCTTTATATTTCCAAACTCCGGCCAGCTCTTCAATGTGCTCAGGGAGGGCAACGGGAATTGATCTGGAATGAATATCTGAGGACTCTGGTGGTGTCCTATTGGCACAACCTGCCAACAGGAGCAAACTCATGACGGTCATGATCAGGGTCCACTGATGAAAGGTCTTCATGAAGATCCCCCTCAAAGGTGAAAAATCAGGCGTGAACCGCCATAGGCTGGACTCCCCTTTCGCCTTCTGTGATACGAGCATACCCAACAGAACAAGAAGAAAGCGCAACCCGCCCTTTTCTATTTCTTCCGGAACGAAATATGATCTTTATATTCCGCAATCGCCGCACCGAGCGACTTCGCTCCCAAAGGAATATTCGCCTCCAAGGCATCCTCGATGGCGGGATCATCAATCAAGACCTCGTAGCACTCATGTTGATTGGTGAGCACCATGCCTTTCTCAACTTGGCGCGGCATATAAATCTCCGTCCACACTTCCTTCTCCACCAAACACACATCCCGAAACCGTTCATACAACAGAGCCAAACGTTCTTGATCAGAAATGATGAGCGGATTATTTTCCATACCACAAGCTCCCTTTTTTCAATCGAAATATTGTTCAGAGATTTTCTACTCTGCTTTTTATCCTAAGGTCAAGTGAAAGGAATAAGGAAGACACTCTGAATATTGTTCGACCAAAGCCCCCAATGTCGTGAAAAGTCTTTGCTCCTGGAGACACTTGTTGGATGGTTCAGTTAAGGCCTGCCGTCAAGTAGTCATTTACGCTAAGCATATCCAATCGTGGGAGTACCGAAAATGGAAAAAAGACAGCTGGCTCATTTCTTTTTACCATTGCCCTAAATGCTATTTCCCAAATACGTCCATCCAAGGATCTTTCCCAATGACCCATAGATAAAAAAACGTTCCGAGCCACCCGTGATACAAACCCAACGGCCAAAGATTTCCATGACGGAGATAGCAAGGGATAAAAAAACAGGCCATGACCCCCGTGGCTAGCATCAACAACCACCCATCCGGGTAATGCACCAAAGAAAACAGGAGAACCCCAACCGGCAGCGCCACCATCCTACCTAGCTGTGGGAAAAGGGTCATTAAATTAGCCACACCAAGCGCTTGTACAAGAAATTGCTGAAGAATACCCCATGCCGGATAGAGCAACAGCAAAACGACAATATGATTTTGCCAAAGAATTCGACCCTGAGCTATCCCATACCACGCCATCAAGACGATTCCAATCACAAATATCACGGTTGGCCACACAAAAGCAGACATAAGATTCTTCGTGTGGAACCCCCATCTCTCGAACAGCCCTGAATCCTGCCGAACCCGCCACACGATATAAATCATCCAACTGATGCTAGCCAGAGCAATAAACAGTCCCTTGTCCCCTATATGCACGAATCCCAAAAATAGCAGCCCGGTCAGGAAGACTGCTCCCACTTCCAGCCAGGCACGCGTTCGATTTGAGTTGGGATTAGTTGACATCGTAATCAGAACGCTAGCCCTAGCAAGACTTCTTGAGGGAACAGAGCGCCCCAAAGGTAGCTACCGTTCAACGCCAGAGATCTGCTAGGCTTATTTCCCATACCCTCTCGATCATTCACTCTCATAGAGGAAAGAACGCCCATGCCTACTTATCGCTCGCATACGTCAACAAGTGGCCGTAATATGGCCGGAGCCCGCGCGTTGTGGCGCGCCACCGGCATGAAAGATGACGATTTCACCAAACCGATTATCGCCGTGGCCAATTCCTTTACACAGTTTGTTCCCGGCCATGTGCATCTGAAAGATATGGGCCAACTTGTCGCTCGTCAGATTGAAAAGGCTGGCGGTGTGGCCAAAGAATTCAACACCATTGCCGTGGATGATGGGATTGCGATGGGGCACGACGGCATGCTCTATAGCCTCCCATCTCGAGACCTGATTGCGGACTCTGTGGAATATATGGTGAATGCCCACTGCGCCGACGCCATGGTCTGCATTTCCAACTGCGATAAGATCACGCCGGGAATGCTCATGGCCGCCATGCGCATCAATATTCCGGTTGTTTTCGTTACGGGCGGTCCGATGGAAGCAGGAAAAACAGCGTTAGCCGACCACCGCCTCGACCTTGTCGATGCCATGGTCATTGCTGTTGATGAAAAAGCCTCTGACGAAAAAGTGGCAGAATATGAACGAAGTGCATGTCCTACCTGCGGTTCCTGCTCCGGCATGTTTACCGCCAACTCGATGAATTGCCTGGCAGAAGCCCTGGGACTCGCCCTCCCCGGAAATGGGACTCTCGTGGCAACACATGCCGATCGAAAACGCCTATTTGAAGAAGCCGGGTCCCTGATCGTGGACTTGGCCAACCGTTACTACACCCGGGACGATCATAGCATCTTGCCCCGTAGCATCGGCACCAAACAGGCCTTTGAAAATTGCGTAGCCCTGGATATCGCCATGGGAGGATCTACCAACACCATCCTCCATCTTCTGGCTATTGCCCATGAAGCCGAAGTGGACTTTACCATGGACGATATTGACCGCTTGTCACGGCAAATTCCACAACTCTGTAAAGTAGCTCCCAATACCCAACAATATCATATTGAAGACGTGCATCGTGCCGGAGGCATTATGGGCATTCTGGGTGAATTAGATCGCGCAGGCGTGCTTCACACGTCCCTGCCCACCGTGCATAGTCCAACGTTCCAAGCTGCCTTAGACACATGGGATATCATGCGCAACCCCGATCCCAAGATCGCGAAATTCTATCAAGCCGGACCAGCCGGCATTCCCACGCAAGAAGCCTTTAGTCAAGCCACACGCTGGCCCTCACTCGATACTGATCGTGAAAAAGGGTGTATCCATGCTGTTGAACATGCGTTTAGTCATGACGGCGGATTGGCCATACTCAAAGGCAACATCGCGGAAAACGGGTGTGTCGTGAAAACGGCTGGGGTGGATGAATCCATTTTAGTCTTCACTGGTCCGGCTCACATCACGGAATCTCAGGAAGAAGCTGTCGCCGATATTCTCGAGGGAAAAGTGAAAGCAGGGGATGTCATTATTGTCCGGTATGAAGGGCCACGCGGGGGGCCCGGCATGCAGGAAATGCTCTATCCCACGTCGTACATTAAATCCAAGGGTTTAGGTAAAGCCTGTGCACTCCTGACTGATGGAAGATTTTCGGGAGGAACCTCTGGCCTCTCGATCGGCCATATTTCACCAGAAGCCGCAGCGGGGGGCGCGATCGGATTAGTACAGAATGGAGACCAAATCACTATCGACATTCCCAATCGAAGCATAAACGTCTTGGTAGACAATGCCGTATTACAGGCTCGTCGCGCACAACAAGATCAACAAGGCTGGAAACCTGTGAAGCCTCGTCCTCGCAAAGTCAGCGTCGCCCTGAAAACCTATGCGGCCTTCGTGAGCAGCGCCGATACCGGCGCAGTCCGCGACTTGTCAAAAGTCTTATGAAGCGCCCATTCCTCCCGCCTAAGTGACACTCCCCCAACCATTCATGTAAAACCACAGATTTAATACTTTAATGACGGCTTCATGGCCAGATTCTCCCTAGTACTCCCGGGAGATGAACTTTTCGGGCTTCCAATTTTTACTCCATGAAAAATAACGTCAGGTTTTGCTCGTCAGCAAAACCTGACGTCGATAAAAGAACCACTCATTATTGCGTCAAGCAAACATCATCAATTTTTAATTGGCTACTTCGCCCCATCGCAAATACCCCGATCCCTCTCTTGGGAAAAAGAGGAACGGCCGGATCTGCTTCCAGAGTGACGGTGCCACGCACCCATGTTGGTAATGTTTGAGAATCGGGCACCGCATTCACCGTGACCCGGACTCTTCCTCCATATTCGGGTTTCCCTAAATATTGTCCATTCAATTCTGAAAGACGCCCTTTCCAAACCCGGCGATCCCCATTGGCCCCGAAGTTCCAAACTTGCTGATCGTCGGGGCCTGTGTTCTCAGCGAATTTAAACGTCACTCTTTGAACCCGCTTTTGCGGCACCACTTGCGTGACAATCCGTTGAATGCCTAATGCCGGCACTTGCCCTTGGGGAAGAGGCGTATTCTCAATCCTGGCATCCCCAGGGTTCATAGGCCCATCGTCCGTCATCAATTTCTGCAGGTGAATAACGGAATGTCTGGCGTTGACCGTCTGCCCAATTTGGTAAACCGTGTCAGGGGCCGGCCCACTAAAGTCGTAACATTGCGTCCCCCCATAGGCCACAGACCCACTAAGCGCCAAAACAAAGGCTCCCATGACTGCCATCGTACGACTTGCTTTTCTTGATGGTTGCTGATGAATACGGTTCATGTCTCTACCTCCTTGTATTCCTTATCCTTTGTTGGTGAGTTATCAGGTGTCGGATAAGGCAAAACCCCTGACAAAGTATTCATGACTGAAAAATTTTCGTGCGCAGGCTTATCCCTTTCAGATTCTGGCACGGCAAATTACGTCTAATCATCGAATTCCATCTTGATTTTCTTATCAAAAGCAGTCGCCATCGGACCCTTGGTCTTGTACAAGGTGTTTTTGCCCTTCTCGTACTTCACACGCAGATGATGAGGCAAGGCACACCCCGCGTTGGTCTCAATGGCTTTGGTTTTCTTTTTTCCCGCGCCAACCGTAAAAACCGAATCATAGACTGAGCTATAATTACCGCCGGTCACTTTTGCTTCCACGTCAAGAACAGTGATCTTCTTATTCATATCGTTATCGAACGTCACTGTGAGACCACAGCCTGCGCTTGCCGGCCCTGCTAAAGCCATTGTGGCAAATAAAGCCACACCTAAAAGACCTGCGACCCGTATTCCACTTGGCCGATTTACACTCTCCAGTCGCTGAAGGCTTGTAACTCTTAATTGTTGGTTTAATACACTCATCACTGTACCTCCTTATTATTCTGTCCTATAAGGTGAGTTCATGGTGCGCTGGACAGAATAAAACGCAGCATGAAAATAAAAATATTGAGACACTCTGTTCCATTTGTTTTATCTGTCGCTCATATAGATAAAATGGTTCATGAAAAATTTCCATTGTTGCTGTATTATTCTGACTTGCCATAAAGCAAAAGACGGACCAGCTGGCAGGTTTTCTTGAAAAACCAAGAAAATGAAAATCATATCAATGATTTATTTCTTTTTTTGGGACTACCATGACTCCTTCTTCATAAACGCTTCAACGCAAAACAAGTATCCAAAAAGATTTTCGAATTATCAAAAAAGATACGTGAGCTAGTGGGAGGTCTCCCTGAACAGGAAATCGATCAGAAAATTCTGAAGTAAGAAATTTTGAGGAGGAAAAGTGAAGAAAATCTGCAGGAAAAATGAAGGAAAATTGGAATATTTCTTTAACAGATGAAAGAAGAAAATTCCCCGCAACATGCGACAGAGCTATCACAAAGAAAGTGACAAGGATGACCGCGAAGCTTGGAAAATATTTCACCCAGGATTTTCAGAAAAGCTCTATTTAGGTTGCATATCCACCGCTGGCCTGTAGGCATAAAAATGGAATCCCCGTTTTCCCTCGAGCACCAACATTTTCCGGCAATTTTTGCATTGTCCCCCATTCGACCTTCTTCTCCAAAGATCCATCAGAAATTGCCAAGCCCATACTTCTACGGACCAGCGTGAAGTAATGGTCCTCTCAGTGAGAATGAGGGGATTGGCCTCAGATTAGCCAAACCGGGTCGCAATGAAAAAATACGGAGTGTGATAAAAAACAGAAGAAGCCCCCCTGTTAATCCCTGAGGGCTGAAGTTCAACGGCTTTCAAAGAAACTTTGGCAGAATTTTAAAATTTTTTCGTAGATAGACTATCCCAAATCACTCTACAAATTTTCCTCCATAAGACTATCGACCACATGACAAGAAAGAAACCTGCAATATGAAGAGATTTGACCCACCACGCCTTAAAATTTCTATTATTATCTATTTTTGCTCAAGAAAAGAATCAAGGGAATGTTTCATTTGAGAATAGGATTGTGCACCTCGTAAGACTTTAAGAACTTGGATGTTATTATCATCCTTGTTAAACGTTCCTAAGAAGAACGTTGGGGTGCCTCGCACCCCGGCCATTCGTCCCTCTTCTATGTCCTTGCGGATTCCCATACCCGGCTCATCGCTTTTCATACAATTCAGAAATTTCGTTTCATCCAAGCCAATGGCCTTTCCATGCTGAGCCCAATCACTGTAAGAGGGGGAAAAATTCTTATCTAACAATCGATCATGCATTTCCCAATAATGCCCCTGCTCACTCGCACAATCGGCAGCAACCGCTGCTTGAAAAGCTTCCCGATGAAGAGATTGCAGGGGAAAATCTCTCACTACATATTTAATTTTTCCTGTTTCAATATATTCTTTGTCCAACATGGGAAAGGTCTGCTTGGCATATTTTTGACAAAAGGGACACTGGTAGTCGGTAAACTCAATTAATGTCAGAGCAGCCTCCGGCTTCCCTTTAAAGGGTTCCTGAGAAATATCCATGCGAAGATCTGTAGTATGCGGCAACTTCTCAAAACCTCGTTTATTTAAGAGTATTTTTATTTGCTCTAGTTCACCTTGCATGATCGCCTGTTTGTTCTTAAGCTGCTGGATTTCCTCACGATACGTATCGGGTTCCCCCTTCTCATGCCCAAAAACGCTCTGGATCATAATTAAACCCATCAGATGGACAACAATTACTAGCGTGAATACTGGCATGACTTTAATCCTCGCTTTGATTAGGATAAGGGGAGAAAACTTAGAAGAGTACAAAAGGGTTCCCTGCTCTTTAATTGGAACAGGGAACCCAACGAGAAAGGTATTCAGATATTACATTGGAGCTGGTGGTTCCTCCGGATCTTCAGAATCATTCACGACAGTCCCAATTAAAGGCTGGGCATGACAAGATTCTACTACATCCATTTGGCAGTACATCGCCTGAGGGTCATCTTCATTCCACAAGCCTCCATTATTAAAACAATCGATTTTCTCAATGCAGGTGTTTACTTGATCTTCTTGGAGTGGGTCAGCGCACGTCGCATTGCATGCTTCAAAGTCTGTACCAATTGAGGTATTCTCACAATTTTCTCCACCTCCACTCATAATACAATTAAGAGCGGCGGCGGTTAATTGACGCCCAAGTTGCAACCGGGAATCCCCATTGGGTGCTACGCAAATGGCTTCGACCACAGGCGGTATTTGGCTTCCATGCTGTTCAACAGATATTGTTTTTCCACAAATCTCAATTCCTTCAGTACCCTCAGGAAACATATTAAACAGTGTTACGTCACTTTTTTTCGCATCTCGGCAGGCCTTGGGGCTACCCGCCTGCCCTGGTGGTTCAAAATCACAACTGACCGTGCCATCCATTGCGTTATATTCACAGTTTTCTGTATTTGTTTGATCTATGGAATTCTTTGTCGACAACCAGGCACTAATAACTTCTTCTGCAATATTGGTACTTCCTGGTTTTTCCTCCCCGGCATGAGTTCCCCAAAACCCAGCCGTTCGACAAATTTCCTGGGCATTAACCTGACTCGCCAGGCTCCCCAAACCAAATACGAAGCAGGCCGCATACAATGTCATTGATCTCATGGGCAAACCCTCCTGAACATTAAGGTGAATCTTCAAAAAGTTAACGACTGTTCCCACCCGTTTTTTTTGGTAGCAAAAAGAAGACGAAGACATTCAAGAGTACTGCTGGGCTCGATAATGAGTGTCAAATTAGATGAGTTTAATCGCTCGCACTTGCAACCGTGACCTGACATTCAACCACAACAGTTTGGGTTATCGGTTCAGGCCTCAATTACTTGATTTAGAAAATTGACTGATTGGGGGCTTACGAAGCCGAGAAGACAGTGGCGGAATTCACATGTAGTATGAAAAGGTTTCTACTATAATTTTCCCTTCAAACCCAGACGTATCTTGTCTTGTACTCAATGAACTTAAAAAAACGAGACCATACCAAGTAAAATTTGGCTTTTAGGAAAACAACGATAAGAAAAACGATTAGGAAAGTTGATCGGTGGGGTTTCAAATAAAACTAGCTACGGAGAAGATTTTTGCTTCACCATGTCTTGTTCAAATTTACACTTAAATAATCCTCCTCCTAAAAAGTTAAGAAAACAAAAAAAGATGGTGGACTCTTAATCATGTTCTTCATTTCAAACCATATCCCCCGCCGCAGGGAGTTTCGATGGTGAGCGTTTCTCCGGCTTTTACCGAAAGCGAACATTTTCCGGATAGAGGTATTTTACTTTGGTTTCGCTTCCGATGATTCTGGCCAGGCGATCCAGAGCTTCCTCCCTGCAGGCCATACGGTTTGGTGACTCGCCGATCTGACAACAGGGTGATCTCGGCAGGCTGAAGAAATTCATATTCCCGCAGGAGGCCTTCACCGCCTTGATGCCGCCCCTTTCCTCCCGATCCTTCTCGCAAAGCATACCGAGTGATGCGGAACGGATAGGCATATTCTAATGCTTCGACAGGCGTGTTGAGCGTGTTGGTCATGTGCGAATGCCGGCCGCTGGCTCCATTCGCATGAGGACCTGCACCCATGCCGCCACCGATGGTTTCGTAATAGGCAAACGGACGGTTATGTCGCTCATCCCACCCACCAATGGTCAGATTATTCATTGTACCCTGGCTCGCCGCCGGAATTCGTTCCGGACAAGCTTGGGCCAATGCGCCCAGCAGCACATCGACAATCCGTTGTGAGGTTTCGACATTGCCGGCGGCCACCGCCGCAGGACGCCGGGCATTGACCAACGTCCCTTCCGACGCAATGATACGAATAGGTCTCAGGCACCCGCTATTGGCCGGGATATCTAAACCCAGCACACACCGAAACACATAGGCTACGGCTGACAGAGTAACCGGATACACCGCATTAATACTGCCAGGCCGTTGCGCATCCGTTCCAGAAAAATCGACGGTGGCGTGCTCCCCTTCGATCGTGATGGCGACACGAATGTTCGCCGGCTTTTCGGAAAAGCCATCATTATCCAACGCATCTTCAAAGTGGTAGCAGCCTGACGGCAATTGCCCAATCAATCGACGAGTCATGCGTTCGCTATATCGGAGAAGGGCATCCATATCATCCAGAAGCGTTTGGATTCCGAATCGCTTTGCCAACGCCTGCATCCGCTCAATGCCGATATGATTGGCTGCCAACTGCGCCTGCAAGTCTCCCGATCGCTCCTCGGAGGTACGGACATTGGCCATGAGCAATCGCCACACATCTTCATTGTTCTTTCCGCCTACCATCAATTTCACCGGCGGAATAATCAAACCCTCTTGGAAAATTTCTTGAGAGAGGGGCATCGACCCGGCCGACATGCCGCCGATATCCGCATGGTGCGCTCGATTGGCCACAAAACCCACCAGCGTCTCCGTAAGGTCCTGTTCTACGAATATGGGCGAAACCACCGTGATATCCGGGAGGTGAGTACCGCCACGATAGGGATCATTCACCATCGCCACATCCCCAGTCGAAAAGGACAACGCGTCAAGACAGGCTTGGACGGAAAGCGGCATGGCCCCCAGATGTACCGGAATATGGGCAGCTTGGGCGACCAGATTGCCTGACGCATCAAACACCGCACACGAAAAATCACATCGCTCTTTGATGTTCGGAGAGAAAGCGGCTCTCTGCACACGTGCGCCCATTTCCTCCGCCACCGACACCAGCCGGTGCTTCATGATTTCTGTGCGAATGGGATCATCCATCGGTCGCTCCAATATCAATAATGATATTTGAATAGGTATCAATCTTTGCCTTGTCCTGTGCCGCCAGATAGACCGTCGTGTCGTCCAAAATTAGAATGGCCGGTCCAGACACATGGTGCCCAGGCCGCAACCGATTTCCCCAAAAATGAGGAACACGGTGAATACTCTGACCCACCACAACTGGCCGCTCTTCCCATAGAGCTGAAGAGGAGTCAGCCGAACCTAATGGGTGACGGGGAATGGAAGGAGGGGTGACTCGGCCAAGGGCTCGCACCCGGACGTTCACCATTTCTATAGGTGCGTCTGACTGACAATAACCATAGGCTTCTTGATGCACGTGATCAAACACTTGACGGAATTCTGACGTCAGGGGCACCTGTAAATCAAAGGATTGCCCTACATAACGGACATCGACCGTTCGGGTAATGACCGCCTGCTCAGGAACAATTCCTTCCCGACGCAAATCATCGTTCCCCTGTTGAACCATGGCGGTTGTATGCGATTCAAGCTGCTCAAACGAAGTCTCATTCGGCAACATGACCGTCTGCACGTAATCCAGCTGGACATCTGCTGCCAACATACCCAAGGCCGACAATGTGGCGGCCATGGGCGAGATCAACACATGGGGAATCCCTAAGGCTCGGGCCAGATCACAGGCATGCAGCCCTCCGGCTCCGCCAAAGGAAATCAACACCGACTCCCGAGGATCTTCCCCCCCTTTCCACGGAAATCACCCGCAGTGCGCGTTCCATATGCGCATTGGCAATCTGAATCAGGCCTAATGCCAGGTGTTGTCGGCGATCCAGCCCGGATGACGATGGGAGGGCCACCTGCCTGCTGAATTCATCGAACACGTGTTCTACCGCCTGAAGATTCAACTCCATCTGACCGCCAAGAAACCCATCCTCTGGCAATCGACCTAATATCACATGAGCATCGGTCACAGTCGGAACACGGCCTCCCCGCCCATAGCACACCGGCCCCGGATCGGCACCCGAACTTTCCGGCCCGACCCGAAGGTTTCCTCCTGCATCCACAGTAGCCAGCGACCCGCCGCCCGAACCCACCGTGTGAATATCAATCACCGGCACTCGAATGGGGCAACCCCCGATTTCGGCTTCTGACGTAACGGGAATTGTGTCATTGACCAGCGAGACATCCGTAGAAGTTCCACCCATATCAAACGTGAGAATCCGAGTAAAACCCGCTAACCCTGCCACATACCGCGCACCGACCACCCCGCCAGCCGGCCCCGAAAGAATTGACCGCACCCCATGCCCGCGTGCTTGGGCGACTGAGAGACGGCCCCCATTGGATTGCATTATATGAAACTCGGCAGGAGTCATCTCTTGTTCAAGTCGTCCAAGGTAAGAATCCAGGACGGGCGAGACATAGGCATTTACCACTGTGGTGCTCGTCCGTTCGTATTCGCGAAACTCTGGTAAGATTTCAGAAGACGCCGTCACCAACACCCCTTCCGCGCGTAATCGGGTCGCCACCCTTTGTTCATGGACAGGATTCACAAAGGAGAACAAAAAGGAGACAGCCACGGATTGAATGTGCTGGCTTGCTAATTCCTTGATAATCGCATCAAGTTCGTGTTCCTGAAGAGGGGTCACGATGTTGCCTTCATGATCGATACGTTCCGTGATCTCAAATGATTTGTCCCGAGGAACGAGCGGGGGAGGAATACACGGGAAGAGATCGTATAATACTGGACGGTCTTGCCGTCCGATCAACAGCACATCCCGAAATCCCTTGGTCGTCATTAACGCCGTGCGAGCGCCTTTGCGCTCTAAGATGGCATTTGTCGCGACTGTCGACCCATGCACGATATGACGGCTGACCGGTTGGGCCACTTTAGCCAATCCTTGCAGAACAGCATCTGCCGGATCAGTGGGCGTCGAAAGAATCTTGAATCGTTGAAGAGAAGGAATGCCTGAGGAATACACCACAAAGTCAGTAAACGTGCCGCCGATATCAATGCCAACCCAACAACCACTTTTATCGTGCTGAAACATGGCCATTGTTATTGCCCACAGTTGCCCGGAAGAGGAAACTGGCATGAAGGATACATGATTATTCAGGCAGGATGGACAGGAGATGGGACACGGGCCGACACGATATTACCCTTTAACAACACCCTTTAACGCCACAAGCCGCGGACTACCACTCGCATTATCCTGAATCGTCAGCGTCGCGTGATGCGCACCCGCATGCTGGCTGGTAAACGCGACGTGCATGGAACATGACTCTCCGGTCCGCAGCGTGATGCCCAGACAGGCATTGTCGATCATCGCAAAGGCGCCTGCTCCGGTACCCGAAATCTCAATATGGTCGATCCGAAGAAGCCCAATGCCAATATTCGAAAACCGGACTGGTTGCGGGGAAGGGGGAACCGAGGACGGGGCTTCTTGTTCAAATACCAAGGCATCGGTATTGATACTGGGAAGCGGGATCGCCCCTCCTGCACTCAACAGCACCGACACGCCGTCGACATTCGTACTGGCCGTGGCAAAATCCGGACGGGAATCCTGATCGAAATCATGCACCACAACCGCGGCTGGTGTCGCCCCTACACCATAATGGCCTACAGTGGTAAACGCACCTGTCCCATCCCCGACAAAAAGAGACAGGCTATTAGAATCGCGATTTACCACAACCAGATCTAATTGTTCATCTTGATTCATATCTTGGATTTCCACACCGACCGGCGCAAAACCCACTTTCATAGGATCAAGCATGCGAAATTCCCCTGGTTTGTCCTGGAGAAGAATGCGAACGGTATCGGCATACAAACTCGTCACCGCTAAATCCACAAGCCCATTGTTATCAATATCGGCTCCATGAATGGCACTCAAGGTAAAGCCAGGTGTCATCTCCTTGACTCGCTGAAAGGTTCCCTTCCCAGTATTTTCCAATAGTGCTACCAAGCCATTTGCCGAACTCCAACTGGGTTGGCTCCACGTGATCGCCAAATCGACGCCCCCGTCACCGGTGAAATCTCCGATGAACACACCGGTAGGGAAGAGATCTTTCCCACGGTCCCGTTCATACTGCACTGGTTCCAACATCTGCCCCTGGCCGTCATTCATCAGCACGCTCACACTGAATGGTGGGTAATAGCCAAATCGACCACTGTTAATCGCGACCACATCCGGCCACCCATCCCCATTGAGATCATGAACCGCCAAACACGTTGTCCCTTTTCCCGCAGCCTGTGTGGCAAATTTCTGAAACAGCCCTTTGCCATCTCCCTTGAGAACGACGACCTGATCGGACCCGCTCAAGGCCAACACCAAATCCAACACGCCATCACGATCCATATCTTCAGCAACCAAAGCCAACGGGATTTTACCGACGCCAAAAGACACTGCTGATTGAAAGGTCCCATTCCCGTTCCCCAATAACACCGAGACATCATCCGATGTGCCATTCACCGTGACGACATCCCATTGGCCATCGCCATTAAAATCTCCAGTGGCAATGGCTTGAGGCGCACGCCCGACTGGATTACTCGGCGTCGGCGTGTAGGTGAGATTCTGTGCCTGAGCCGAAAGAATGATGCCCCCAACTAAGACACCCACAACTCCTAACCAGAGAATTCTTTTCATCACATTGCTCTGGATCATGCGTGATTCAATTCAGAGAGGGATCGGAATGAGTTTTTTCTAACACAATTTCAATTTCTTCAGTGGCTGCCATTCCCCGATTACGAAACCGCGCCGCCCAGTCGGGATACCGCTCCAAGGTCTGAAAAATACTTTTGACGATATCCGGTTTCATGTGAGTCTCCCACTGTTTGAGCCACGCACGTTCATCCTCTTCACCATCATAATCATCCGGAAACTTGGCCTCCAGGGAAAACCGCAGCGTAAATGATTCGTCTTCGTGGTACATACGTTCGTCTTCTCCTTATGCCTTGATGCGCCATTTCCTCGCCATTTTCCATTGTCCCATTCTCAATCGCTCCTCTATAATATGCATACCATGCTCTTTCAAAGGAGGTCCAGAAATCATGCCAATTTTTGCGTATAAGTGCCAGGGGTGCTCACATCACTTCGATTTATTGGTCCATGCATCCACGATTCCAACTTGTCCGGAATGTCAGGGAACCACACTAGAAAAACAACTCACCGGATTTGCGGTCGGCGGAGCCGGCAATGGGATGAACTTTGCTGAACCAGGAAGTTGCGGCTCCTGCGGCGACCCGCGCGGTCTCGGTGCCTGCTCCATGAATTAGAAGATCAAATTCAAAAATGACGAGCTTAAGGGATTGTGTCCGAAACGGGAGAAACGGAAGAGGTCTTCTGGAGGAATCCAATGGAAGGATGATCCGGAGTCACATGAATAACAGGCTTTCCACTCATCTCATGGTCTGTCACAAATCCCAGCACTTCGGAATGATACGGAAAGAGTCGGATCGAAGCGACCGTGAATCGCTTCCGGACTTCGAACACGCACTGAACCTCTTGGGCCACGCCTTGTCGAAGCGTCAATTGTAAAGCCTTCTGAACCGAATACCCTACATTTTTAGGCAGCACCTCTCTCACCGACTTCCCCAAAAGAACCTCTCCCCCCAATATGTGTTGACAAGGAAATGGATAATAACAGTCCTGATAGATACCTTGGGCATCCCAGCGAAAGACTTTGTGGGGGAAAAAAGCAACGTGTTCAGGACGAAACAACGTCCGAAAAAGATCCTGCCATGTGTCGATTGACCAGCGTGCCGTTGTCATCGAACCCTCCTTGGTCACGATGTAGACTGAAGTGTAAAAGGACGTCTCAAGTAAATCAATATGTGAAGCCTTAACTTGAGGGTTTTTTGAATCTTCCCTCCAATGAATCCTGTTCCTTACTGTTCCCCATTCAAATGTTCATTCCCGTTGAGTCCATCTTCCTCTGAATCCACCCACATCTTTTCGGGGAAACCTAAACTATCCTGGCCAACCCCATAGAACAGGGCGTGGGCGGCCACCAGGTACGTCATCCAGCCAATCGTGCCATCAACTTCAACAACGAGGTACTCAGGGTTCTTGGCTTCAGGTATAGACAGTTGTCGACCGGGCAACGTCATCATGACCCGATGCACGCTGACATGCGGCGACACCTCCATCCCTGTTTCCGCATAGCGGATGGCTAACATACCATTGGGGAGGAGATCATTCTGATTGGAGACGGTTGATTGAAACGCTTGAGGATTGAGTTGAGAATCACACGACCAGGCAGGAACGGGAACCACCCACAGTAATAGAGGGATCACCCACGGAACCGTACCGATAAGCGGCCCATCTCTGAAGCCCCCCATAAGGCACCTCCTTGTTGGGAACTGCTTCGAATACTTTGCCTCTTCATCTTTCTTATCGGTGAGGTTCCAGTAAGAATTTAGCCCAATGGGCAGAAAATATTTGGCGTCTGGGGAAACGTTCCCAACGACATCCCGGAACCCCTAACAGTGGACAGAGGCTCCGGGATGGGAAGAGGAATAATCAAGCTGTTTTTGAAACAGGAATCATATGCACATCTCGTTGAGGGAATGGGATGGTGATATGTTCCCGATCGAACGTCAATTTCACCTGTTCATGCATATGGAAATAGACACCCCAATAATGTTCCGGCTTCACCCACACCCGCACTAACATTGAAATGGCGCTGTCTCCATGGGCCGAAACATAGACTTCTGAAGCCGGATCGGCCAATACTCGATTATCAGCGGCAATAAGATCCTGCAAGATCCGTTTCACTTTCAGCACATCGTCGCCATAGCTGATGCCAAAGGTCATATCGACTCGACGATGTGGCTCTGCATTTAAATTGGCCAGGCAACCATTGGAGAGCAACCCATTCGGGATAATGATCCGTTGATTATCAATGGTAGTCAGAATAGTCACAAAGATTTGAATCTCTTTCACAATACCCAAATAGCCCTGCGCTTCGATCAAATCGCCTACCTTGAACGGCTTAAAAAACAAAATGAGGACCCCACCCGCAAAATTCGCCAAACTGCCCTGGAGCGCCAACCCCACAGCCAGTCCGGCTGCGCCAAGCATGGCAATGAACGAGGTCGTTTCCACCCCCACCATGGACGCCACGCTGATAATAACCAGAGCCTTTAATAAGAGAGAGCCTAAATTCACCAGGAATTTTCTCAGTGTGATTTCGACCTGACTGCGTTCCATCATCGCCTCGCCCATTCCCATCCCCCGTTTAATCATCCAAAACCCGATGATCAGGGTCAGCAGCGCCAAGAGAAGTTTGGGGCCATAACTCAGAAGCAATTCAGTAGCTGTTTGCATAAGCTGTTCAACATTCACCATAGCGATCAATCTCCTTCGGAAAAAGGTGGAAGAGGGGAATTGGCATTCACGTCCACGACTTGAAAACAAGCACTTCGCCCAGCAACCGCACGAGGAACCGTCCGGGACCGAATTGATAGAAATTATCTGTTGAGGGGAAACAGGTGGTTTCGTTAACAGGGGAAGGCAATGAGTGCCAACCGCTTGCCGGCAACGGATGAAGAGAATTTATTCAGAGCTGCCCAACATATCATCAATAAGAGGACGGTTTAGATCTTCGCACCCCGGACAAATGAGATCAAAAAAGGCTTCATGATCTTCAACATAGTTTTTGGCATCAACAAGTTTTTCTTCATGGATGGAATCGAAGCAGACATTACAGAGAATCATCCGCCCTCGCATGACCGAAACGGTTTTTCGTCCTGAGCTTCCGGTAGTCATGAACGCCCCCTATCTAAGATTTGTCCCTGGTTGTCACAGCCAGCCAATTACGACCATCCCCGCTGTTGCGCCAGCATAAAATCTTCCTGCTCCAAATCTATTTCGCACACAGGACACTCAATGGGCTGATCCGGAGGGGGAACGGGTAGAGGGGTCTCCTGGACCCGTCCTTGACAGACATGATAGAACTTTCCACGTGCATTCTCGTCATCCAGGATATCTGATTCATACTTGAGGATCATTCATCGCTCCTTTGGCCATGGGGTGACTGTTCTGGTTATAACAAGGCTTCGAATTCCCGTGCAATCCCTGCTCCCAGGTAAACGAGGCGGTCAGATGGCCCTGCATGCACACCAACCGGCACGTGCCTCTCATTATCTTTTTGCTTCGCTCATTGCGTGGAGCATCATATTTCTACTTCCACCTTGCGCCTTGGCACTTTCCGGAAAACCTGTTCTCTCCGAGAGCTCATTGGCCCTACAACCTCTTGTCACGCATAGATTTTCTCAGCCTGTGTTTGTCGCTCCCAGTCCCGATCAGAGCGACCGCCTGTTTGTTCTGGAACAACCCGGCCGCATCCTCATCGTCAAAGGGAATACGGTACTCCCAACGCCCTTTCTCGATATTAGCGAAAAGCTTTCCACAGGCGGGGAACGAGGCCTACTCGGACTCGCCTTTCATCCCGAATTTTCTTCGAATGGTCGATTCTTTGTTAATTATACTCGTGCGGAGGATCGGGCCACGGTGATTGCTGAATATTCGGTGTCCTCAAACTCCAATCAAGCTGCGCCTAAGGAATCAGTTCTCTTAGTTATTCCCCAGCCATACGGAAATCATAATGGTGGAATGATTGCGTTTGGACCAGACCGTTATCTTTATATTGGCATGGGTGACGGTGGTTCGGGTGGAGATCCAGAAAATTACGCACAGAATCGACACGAGCTCCTGGGAAAATTTCTTCGAATTGATGTCGATCAACCTCCCTATGGTATTCCCCCTGACAACCCCTTGGTCTCCTCACCAGACCGGCGGGAAATTTTTGCGTGGGGTCTCCGCAATCCCTGGCGTTTTTCATTTGATCGAGAGACCGGAGACCTCTGGGCCGGCGACGTGGGACAAAACGAATGGGAAGAAATCGATATCATTCAGAAGGGGAAAAATTATGGATGGCGCCGATTAGAAGGCGCCCATTGTTTCAATCCGGAAACACACTGCCGGGAAAGCCAAACATTCGTAGACCCTGTGACCGAATATGCGCACGCATCCGGACGATGTTCCGTGACCGGCGGGTACGTGTATCGCGGCCGGAACCTGCCCGACCTCGTCGGCACCTACATTTTCGGTGATTTTTGCTCAGGAGAAATTTGGGGATACCGGGAAGGCCGAACACGCATCCTGCTGACAACAGACTTACAGATTTCTTCGTTTGGAGAGGATCGTGACGGAGAGCTGTTTGTGGTGGGTTACGGAGGAGAAATCATGCGAGTCAAGCCGAAGGCTGTGACACCCCCACCTTCCTCACCCGATCTCAAGCCCTAGAATTTTTCGACTTTTCGGAACAACTCGATTTCATCTAGGACTTTGCCGACCCCATACACGACGGACGTGAGAGGATCTTCAACTGTGATAATCGGCAAATTCGTTTCTTCTTGAAAGCGTGTGGCCAATCCAGGCAACAAAGAACCTCCGCCGGTAATAACCACGCCCTTATCAATGATGTCCCCAGCCAATTCTGGCGGCGTATTTTCCAATGCCGTACGCAATGCATTGACGATGGCATGAATGGGATCTTCCAGGGCTTCCCGAATTTCCGAGTCATTGACCACGACCGTTCGCGGAATCCCGGAAATCATATCTCGCCCTTTGACCATCATGGTTTTGGCCTGTTCCATCGGATAGGCCGATCCCACTTCAATTTTCACCCGTTCGGCCATGTGTTCACCAATCAGCAAATTATACCGGCGTTTAATATAACTCAGGATCGCATCATCCATGGAATCGCCGGCCACCTTCACCGACTCACTGCACACAATGCCGCCAAGAGAGATAACCGCAATATCCGTCGTCCCGCCGCCAATATCGACCACCATATTTCCTGAAGGCTCCGTGATAGGCAAACCCGCACCTATCGCCGCTGCCACGGGTTCCTCAATGAGATAGACTTCCCGAGCTCCAGCCTGGCTTGCAGATTCCCTCACCGCACGTTGTTCGACTTCGGTGATCCGTGATGGCACCCCAATGATACAACGGGGACGCACAAACGCTCGCCGGTTATGGGATTTGGTAATGAAATATTCGAGCATCCGCTCGGTCATGGCAAAATCGGCGATAACCCCTTCCTTGATAGGACGAATGGCGACGATATTGCCTGGCGTTCGGCCAACCATTCGTTTGGCTTCTACCCCGACCGCCAACACGGAATTGGTTTGCTTATCAATGGCCACCACCGAGGGCTCACTCAAGGTAATGCCCTTCCCTCGAACATACACCAACGTTGTCGCAGTGCCTAAATCAATGGCGAGATCACTGGAAAACCACCCGAGAATATCACTTAACCCTGCCATGAAGCCCCCATATGGAAAGACTGTGAATCAGAAATTGCCGATCATGAACCCGTGCCTGAAGCACTATCGACATATATCGGGAAACGATTTGCAAAAATAAAGGAATAAATGGGAAAAAATTCGGGAACCGTGTGTAATCGAGCAGCCATTGGCTCATCCATGAATCCACGCTCTCACAGCGACCCTTAACCTTGGGGTGTCGCCCATCTCAAGCGACAGCTCAAGGATCGTCAGAAGGTGGGGGAAACGCAACACAGACGGCCCCTCATAGGCCGGCCACAGGCTAGGCGATCACTGGGTCTATGTCAAGAGTGAATAGGAAAAGGTGGGAGCGGTTATGAAAGAGGGATTTAGCGAAAATCACATTCCTTTTCTTTGTCGTCAAGAATCTTCCTGACTCAACCCTTGCTCTCAAGAAGGTGTATGGTATAAGTAGGGAGACGCTTTATGTATGATTTTTTCCTGGCCTTTTCCTCCTTGACGTAAGAGTACCAGCTGTCGTGTCCAAAAAAGTTCTGCTGATTGTCATCATCCTTGGGCTCATCGCAACATACCTTGGCCTCGTTGGAAACGCACGATGGGGTGATTCCACTCCACCTGACATTTCCCTTCAAGAGCCCTTTGACTCGGTCGGTCCGACGACTCCCCTCCTCGTCCGCATCCAGGATCCGGAAACCGGACTCCGGGATGTGTCAATTCGAATTATCCACAACCTGGAAACCTACGTCCTAGCCGATCAGACCTTTCCTTCCGCAGGATGGCTGTCCGTGGCAGGCGGCGAGGAACACGAGTTCACATTTGAAGGTATCCCATATACCGATTCGGATCTCCCGCGACGAAAAGGCCAGGCGCAACTAATCGTCACAGCCCGCGATTATTCCTGGCGGAACCTGTTTGAAGGCAATGGCCAAAGGCTTGAGCTCGACTTTACCCCTCAATTTACTCCGCCCCGCTTGGAATTACTTTCCCCCCCGGCAACCATAGTGCAGGGTGGCTCAGGAGTGGTGCGGTATCGAGTCGTCCCGGAAGTCGCCCATCACGGCGTGAAAATCGGGAATGCCTTTTTCCCAGGATACCCGGCTCCCGATAACGCCGGCATGTTTGCCTTGGTGGCCTTTCCTTATAATGCCCAACCCAATACCTCCATCCAGCTCGTCGCTGATGACGGGTTTGGGAACAACGCCCTTTTGGATGTCGATTTTCATATCAAACCTCAATTCTGGCGCACACGACCAATTAATATTTCAGATAAGTTTATTCAAAAAACCGTCCCCTCCATTCTGGCGCAAACACCGGAACTCACGAGCAAAGGCGATCTCCTTCAAGATTTCCTTCAAGTCAACGGCACCTTGCGCACGATGAACAATCACACCATTACCAATCTGACCAAACAATCCCGCAAGGAATTGCTCTGGAAAGGAGCGTTTCGGCAACTCTCCGGCTCCCAGGTTCAGGCCTCATTCGCCGATCATCGACAATACATGTATAACGGGAAAATGGTGGATACCCAGGACCATTTAGGCTTTGATCTGGCAGTCACCAAACATTATCCCGTTGAAGCCGCCAATCATGGAATCGTGCTGTTTTCCGGATACCTGGGCATATATGGGAATACGGTCATTGTCGATCATGGCTACGGACTCCTATCCCTGTATGCACACATGTCTTCACTGGCGGTGAAGGTTGGTGAGGCCGTGACGATGGGACAACCGCTCGGCAAGTCAGGAACCACGGGCTTGGCAGGTGGAGACCACTTACACTTCAGCCTCATATTACATGGGGAACAGGTGAATCCGACAGAATGGTGGGACCCCTTCTGGGTGAAGACCCGAATCAAAGATAAACTCGGCCTGCCTTCACTTATTAAAGCCTCCGAAGTCGAGGCCGAACCCGCACCACCCTCAACCGAGCATGGCCCCGAGCCGCCGCCTGCCCCATAAATCAGTCATTGGTGAGAAGTACGGGGTACGTAGCAGTAGCAACGCGTGAAATGGAAGAATCACATTCCTCCCTTTTTCTGAGTAACATTTTTCCCATGACAGATGTATTCCAGCAACCCAAGGCGATGATGTATGGCTAAACGCCCGAAAACGCCCACGTTGGCGTCCAGTGAAACTCCCACCACCGTCATACCCGTTCCGTTAGATGCCACCACACGACAACGCTATTTAAACTACGCATTGTCGGTCATTACGTCTCGCGCCCTTCCCGACATCCGCGACGGGTTGAAGCCAGTGCAACGGCGGATCTTGTTTTCGATGTTTCACAATCACCGACTCACCCCGGACCGCCCGCCCATCAAAAGCGCCAAAGTCGTTGGATCGGTCATCGGTGAATGGCACCCGCATGGAGACGTGGCCGTCTACGATGCGATGGCGCGTATGGCCCAACCGTGGTCGCTCCGAGCCACTCTCGTCGATGGACATGGCAATTTCGGGAGTCAAGATGGAGACCGGCCAGCCGCCTACCGGTATACCGAAGCCCGCTTAACCCCGCTGGCGCTGGAACTGTTAAACGAACTCAATAAAAACACCGTCGATTTTCAACCGAACTACGACGGCAAAGCGGAAGAACCATTGGTGCTTCCGGCACGATATCCCAATCTCCTGGTGAACGGCGCCACCGGCATTGCCGTGGGCATGGCCACGAATATGCCTCCGCACAATTTGGGCGAAGTAATTGACGCCGCCATTGCCCTCATTGCCAATCGAGACGCTTCTATTGCGGACCTCATGAAATCGCTCAAGGGTCCTGATTTTCCAACCGGCGGCGAAATTCTCAACAGCCGGAACGAAATTCGAGCCATCTATGAAACCGGTCAGGGATCAATCCGATTACGAGGGGAATACACCGTCACGACCGGCGCACAGGGTAAATCGGACATCCTGATTACCTCCATTCCCTTCGCGGTAGATAAGGCCACTATTGTGGAACGGATTGGGGAGCTCATCCTCACAAAAAAAATTCCCCAATTAGTCGATGTGCGGGATGAATCCACCACAGACGTGCGGATTGCCTTGGAATGCCAAAAAGATGCGGATCCCCATTTGGCCATGGCGTATCTCTTCAAACACACGCCCCTTCAAAATAATTTTTCCGTCAATATGACCTGCCTGATCCCGGTGCCCGGCTCTTCGGTGTCGCGCCCCGATTGCCTCAATCTCAAGCAGATGTTGGAGCAGTTTATCGACTTCCGTTTTACCACCGTCACTCGCCGGTTCACCTACGATCTCCAGGTACTCGAAAAAAGAATTCATATCCTGAACGGGTTCAAGAAGATTTTTGATGCGCTCGACCAGGTCTTACGCATCATTCGCGCCAGTGACGGCAAAGCCGATTCGGCAGCCAAGCTGCAACGGCAATTCGGCCTGGAACCGATTCAAACGGACGCGATCCTAGAAACCCCTATTTACAAATTATCCCGCCCGGAAATTCAAAAAATGCTTGATGAACTCCGGGACAAAACGCGTCAAGCCAAAGATCTCAACACGCTTTTGGCTTCCAAGAAGAAATTATGGGACGTGGTCAAGCAGGAACTCCAAGAAGTGGCCAAGACGTTCAGCGACAAACGTCGAACGAAAATCGGCCGCAAACAAACCGAAGAAGTCGAGTTTGATCCGGATGCCTTCCGTGTCAAAGAAGATGCGATCATCACCATCTCGACCGACGGCTGGATTCGACGCGTGGGAATCATTAAAGATCTCTCCAAAGCCCGCGTGCGAGAAGGCGATGCCGTGATGGCTATTCTTGGAGGAAGCACGCTCGAGCCCATCGTCTTCTTTTCCAATTACGGAAGCGCCTATACCATTCGCATCGGCGATATACCACCCGCCCGGAGCGGATACGGCGACCCCGTACAAAAGCTCTTTAAATTTAAAGATGGCGAACGCATTATTGGCGGATGGAGCTTTGATCCCCGCATGCGGTCTGGTGCCATACAGTCGACGGCCTCATCTTCCAATGGAGGCCAGCTGGCACTCTTCGACAAGAAGGGCCGATCCCAGGCGCCCTCATCGCTGGAGGCACTTGCCGTCACCACGAGTGGAATGGGGCTGCGTTTTGATTTAAGTGGCTTTCAAGAACCGTCAACACGATTGGGTCGAAAATTCTGCAAACTAAAAGAGGGCGAAGAAGTCCTGGGCCTCGACATCATCACCGGTCCCCTTAAACAAACAGTGGTCGCAGTTGCCTCAACCAAGGGACGTGCCTTGTTGTGCAAAGCCGAAGAAGTGGCCCAACTGGCGGGTCCGGGACGCGGCGTCATTGTCATCAAATTAGACCCGAAAGACGTCGCAGTCGGGTTCAAGCTATTACGTTCACATGACGACCGACTCGTCCTCATGAAAGAAGGCAGCGGCACGCTGCCCGTGACACTTCGAAAGTATCAAGTGGTCGGACGTGGTGGAAAAGGACACGCCCTCATTAAACGTGGGCGCTTCACTGGGATGGAACCCGCTGAACTGACTATTCCAGTCTTTCAAACTGAATCACCATCGTAAAAGAATCTTCGTGCACAATATTCATGCAATTTTAGCAGCCGCCGGAAATGTTCAAAAAAGTCCGTCCAGCCCTGTCCTGATCCAGGGCGAAGGAAAGGCCGCAACTTTTTCGATGCGCGGAGCGTACTTTCACTACGTGGGCACGGCAAAAAATCGAGAATGCCGCTGCCGATTTTTCTCAACATTTCCAGAAGGATTACGGAATGGCTAAAACATACGGTGCCAGCGACATTGTGGTCTTGGAAGGCATTGAGCCCGTTCGCCGCCGACCGGCCATGTATATCGGGGGGACGGATAAAACCGGCCTGCATCATCTCGTCTGGGAAATCCTCGACAATGCCATTGACGAAGCCATGAATGGCTATGCCTCTCAAATTATCGTGGAATTGGATAAATCCCGCGAGGGACTTCGGGTGACCGACAATGGCCGGGGCATCCCCGTGGATAAACATCCCACACACAAGAAATCCGCATTAGAAATAATTATGACCACCTTGCACGCCGGTGGAAAATTTGAAACCGGGAGCTATATTCACTCTGGAGGTCTACATGGCGTAGGCGCTTCCGTCGTGAATGCGCTCTCTCGACACCTCGAAGTACAGGTCAAACGAGATGGAAAGGAATGGGAGCAAACCTATCAAGCCGGGATCCCGCAAGGGCCGGTGAAAGCCAAAGGCTCTGCCAAAGGTACGGGAACGTCGGTCTACTTTCGGCCGGATCCTAAAATATTCGGGAAGACGATTCAGTTCGACACGGACTTACTCCAAGATAGTTTGGACGCCAAAGCCTATCTTCATAAAGGGCTGAAGATCACGTTCAAAGATGGAACCACCGGTCAAACGCATCACTATCATCACGAACATGGCATTCAGGAGTATTTACAAAAATTGGTCACAGATCGTGGGAAAAAACCCACCATCGATTTTGTGTTTTACCTGGATCGCCAACTGCCGAAGGACCCGTCTGGCAGCAACGGCGGCACACCAAATGTGGGGTTGGAAGTCGCACTCCAATGGACCGATGAACCCGCCGAGTATGTGAAAAGTTACGTCAACGGCGTCTCCACCCCAAATGGAGGCACCCATGAAATGGGGTTGCGTGGCGGCCTGGTCAAAGCCGTGCGCAATTACATTGAAACCCATAATCTGACACCCAAAGGACTATCACTCCAAGCCGAAGATATCCGTGAGGGCATGGCGGCCGTGCTGAGCGTGCTGGTCCTCCACCCGCAATTCCAAGGACAAACCAAAGAACGATTAAATAACCCGGAAGTTCAAGCCCAAGTCGACACCATCGTGCGACCGGCTCTGGAAAACTACCTGAATGAGAATAAGACGATTGCTGAAACCCTCGTCGGGCGGATGGTGTTAGCCGCACGGGCACGAGAGGCGTCACGAGAAGCCTCGAAAGCCGTCATGCGTAAATCGGCAGTCAGTCATCGCCTGAACCTTCCAGGCAAACTGGCCGACTGCCAAAGCACCGATCCTTCCATCAGCGAGCTGTTCATCGTCGAAGGGGACTCAGCCGGCGGAACGGCCAAACAGGGTCGTGACCTCAAGACCCAAGCCATCCTCCCGATCCGGGGTAAAGTACTGAACACCGAAGACCTCACGCTTGCCAAGGTGGTTGAAAACAATGAATTGTCTGATTTGATCAAAGTCCTCGGCTGTGGAATCGGAAAAGATTTTGCCATCAATAAACTGCGGTATCATAAAATCATTTTATTAATGGATGCCGATATTGATGGATTTCACATCAGCACGCTCCTGCTCACCTTTTTCTTTCGGCATATGCCGGACTTAATTCGAAACGGCCATGTCTTCATCGCCCAGCCTCCGCTCTACCGCATTGAAATTGGCAAGGAAATTCAATGGGCCGGTACCGATGAAGAAAAGGACCGCATCATCTCCGAAGCCCGCGCCAATGCCAAACCCATCATCAGCCGATTCAAAGGGCTGGGAGAAATGTTCCCCCAACAACTCAAAGAAACCACGCTCAGCCGCGCCACCCGTCGCCTTCTCAAAGTCGAACTCCTCGACGAACTCAATACCGACCGCACGTTCCATGATCTGATGGGCAAACGCACCGAAGCCCGCTACGAGTTCCTCATGGCCAACGCCGGATCGGTAGAGAATTTGGACGTATGAAGTGGTAAGCTCACTTCTATTCACCTTCCAAGAGCCTCTCGTTGTGTTTCGACAATCGTTCCTTCCCCCGCAAGCGTCCTTCTCCGTAACTCCCTGTACTTTTCTTGGAAGGTTGGGTAGCATTTACCCCACACCATGAAAAACTTTCATCAAAAATTATCATTCTGGTTGGCCCTAATGGGGAAAAACTAACAACAGTTGTTCAAACGCACATGTGGATGCTTCAAGGAAGTCATTTCGAAAGAAAAGAAGAAATTCGAAGAAAAGTCGAATCAAGCATTGAAAGAAGTGGTTATCCGAAAAACTATCCTACCTAAAACCCAATCAACTCCCTCCTTTTCATTATTATGAAACACCTTCACCATTATTCCTTTGAAGGCAGGCACATACGATGAAGCATGGAAAACCGCCTTCTAAACAAGGGAGACGATTCTTGGAAGTCCTTGGAATGCGTATAAAAATTCGAACGTTTTCCACACTGTTCGTATTCATTCTTTTAAGCGGGATTTGGGGCGAAGCGGCATATGGCGCTCTTACCCATGACGGTCAGATTTGGTTTCCACTCTATAATCGTGTGGGATTGTCTGACAAATTCAGGGGATGGTTCGAAGTAAATCCAAGGTTCGGCGATAATTTATCGGAGATTGACCAACTCCTTATCCGTCCCGCATTAGGCTATCAGCTCACCGCGGCCCTGGCCATTTGGCAAGGATATGCATGGATCACGAATTACCAACCCCAGTTTAGAGATGAACATCGCCTGTATCAGGAAGCCAGTTATCGGCATGGTTTCTTGAACTTCAGGATATTCTCTCGTACCCGCCTTGAAGAACGATTTCTTCAGGATGCCGGTGGCGCCGCTATTCGAGCGCGACAAATGTTGAGAGTCGATTTTCCATTCGACAAAGACCAAATTTGGGGTGCCGTGATTTATGATGAACTGTTCGTGAATCTTAATACTGTTCGTCGTGGCCCCGAAGGTGGGTTTGATCAAAATCGAATCTTTGTAGGAATTCATCGAAAGGTGAACGATCATCTCAATTTCGATTTCGGGTATCAGAATCAAACGATTAACACGAGGGGACCGAATCTCGCCGATAAAATGAACCACATTATTTTGTGGCAATGGTTTATTGATTGGGGACAATAGTAAGGGAAATATTACGATCGAAGTCATCGATCTTTCCTAACGCGACTCACAACATGGGGCATTTCTGTCTGCACATGGAAAATTTCGAGGAACACAGGATGGGATAGACGGGAAGGACTCATGAGGGGACCGACAGAAGCCTGGCGGGGGAATACAGTGGAACTAAAAAAGTTTCAGACCTCTGCCAAGGAAAGAGGGTAAAGATAAAAACTCTATCTTTTCCCGGCTATTATACGCGGCAGTATCTCCCATCTGATCCTTTCCAATTCATTCAGGCGAAAGAGTTGAATAGGTCTGCATGTAATTCTTCCCCTTTTGCCAATGATGCTGCAGGACTGGCAACGCAAATTTCCATGCGGGCAATTCAAGCACTAATTTCTCACCTATTAAACAAAATGATGGAAGGTTGAGCTGACAAGACCTGCCTGGAGAATAGGTGGCGTGGCATGACGGCCTTAAAGGCCATTCACTTCTCCAACCATTGACTAAATTTCATAAAAGTTGGATTTTCAATAAGCCGATGAATCCACCACCACAGTAATCCCACCGAGACGATAAAAACCATCAAGACTTATGACCACTCTGAAAATCAACTCCTAGGAAGTCCACAAAAAACAGATAGACTACAATGAACGGCGGGATACCGAATACCGTACCCAGGATGTGGCAAAGAAAAATTCGACCCAAGCACTGAATTCTTAGTTCAAGAGGGGCAATTCTTGAATGATGCGGCATCTGAGTTCTGCTCTGTGGTGTCCTCGGCTATCCAACCCTGGTTCTTCTCGGGCTTCATCTGGCAGAGCCACAACTCTACATTAAGGACCATCAGACTTCCGCCTGCTTGGAAAGTACTAGAGGCTTTCTCGGTTCTCCCGAACTAACCCAATGATCTTGTGCATCACCTCTAGGGACCGTCGTTGCTCTACAGAGTTCAGATTTGTCATATCCTTTTTGGACTTTGGATCAGGGCGCATTTTTTGATAATGAATAAAATCCTGGATCACCTTGTGCATGTCATCAAACGATAACCGCTTTCGTTCCCTTAACACGTTTGCCGTCACCTCAAGAATCGCATTCCCGGTGATTCGATCATACTGGTTAATAATGGCTGCCCTCATTCCCAGTTCGAGTAACATATTTCTTTCAGATTTTTTGAATCTTTTGGCCGCCTGTTGGACTAATGCCCAATACTGTTTTTGAAATTCATGGATTTTTCTAATTTTCCCTTCATGTAACGTTTTGTCCCGTTTGCTGGCATAACTGGACGCCATCGTTTCCATAAAAAGTTCCGGGGGCATGATCGCTCCTTTTCCAAGCAGATGAACGGGGAGTTCTCGCAAGATATCGCGCATACAATAAATCGCATCCCAGGTTCGGCCGTCCAGGACTTTGTGGGGACCTCTGTGTGATTTCGCTTTTTCAAAATAACTAAACACCCTTTGGAAATTCTCAATCAAATCCGGATGTTCATTGAGCAGATATTCTCGATGCGAATCATTAAACCCTATTTTATAGAGCAGGTTCCCATCCAGGTGGTGGTCAAACTCTCGATCAAACGCTGTCAGCATTTCATGGCGCGCATAGGTTTGAATCGGGTTCTTCTTGCCACGTAGGAGGAAATCACTGATTTGAATGAACGTTTGGACGATATATCTGGCTTTCCGCTTTTGTTCGGGAATGGTGGTAGACCATCGATCCGTATCGTCAAATCGGTACTCATGGTGATACAGGCCAAACTGCCGCACTGACCCATAATCGATAATCCCACCATCCATTAGGATATTGTCCCCGTCCCAATCTAACCAGACAAAAAGATAGTCCGATTCGAACCGGGCTGTTGCCCGAGCAAAACGCGTGGCAATGTATTCTGGCAGATAGGCATAGTCTTTTTTTCGAGAACCCTGCTCTGGCCAATACCCATTGGCAACCTGTCGATCAATAAAATAGTCCACCGCCGACCGAAGGCCTGCCAAATCCCCCTGCTTGAGGTAGCGAAAGAGGTGCGACGGCCGCAGCAAGTTCGTTCCGGTTCGGACATTAATGGAGCATCCTTTGGGATATTCAATCACGGCCAAGGTTCTTTCCGTCGCGAGCCCATTTCTGTAGAAAATTTCACTCAACAGCGCGGCGGCAATCCCATCCTCCAGATCTGAATAGCCGCAGCCATAGGAGACGGAAGGGTCTCCGGTCTTAAAAAACTTTTTTTGGATGGCCGTCGCCGGACTGAGACAGGTCGCCCCTGTCCCACAGCTCGATACATCCCATGTCATGCCCCGATAGGAAATCTGTCCGTTCCAGATGCTTCGCCCATCTCCTGAGGTCCGTCCGGTTTTGTCCGGGTGCTGCGCTTGAAGGTACCGGGTCGCCATGTAGGTGTTCGGCTTCATCTGTTTTTTTGAAATGCGCGTGTGATGAAGCACATCATATTCATTAATGATTTGAATGCCGAATGTATCCAGGACTGTTTGTGCCAGGTTGCGATTCATTTTCTGCGGATGATCAGCGGGGATCAAACCCATCTCCTTCGCAAGGTCATAGTTGAAATACGCCAGGGTTCCCCCTGACCGTCGACGCACGGCATACGCTACCGCCCCATTCGGCACGGCTTTCTGAAAATCATGGTTCCCGTTGATGAGACGAAACCGATCATACCGCCGGGCCCCTGGCTTCCCTTGCCGCGAAGGAACCCGCTGAGGTTTCTTCCTAGGTTTCATAGCCTTAGGAATCGGACATTTGATTCCACGAGTTAAATACCGTTAGAACATTTGAGACAGCATCGCGGAATGGTCACAACTGACTGATGGAGAATGTCATGAAAGTCGTCTTATATTCTGGTGGACAGGAACCTTCGAACCGATTGATCCACCATGCCCTGTTTCAATTGGTAAATCCGAAACAAAACGCCTCCATGACCTATATTCCCTTTTGCCATGACGGGTCTGCTTTCTTTTTTAACAAAGCGATCAAACGGTACCAGGGAGTCGGCTTTACCCACTTTCACTGCCTTCCAGTGGATGTTCCCTTCACACAGAAAGCTCTCAACAAGGCCCTTAGGAGTGATGTGATATATCTGGCGGGAGGCAATACGTTTTATTTCTTACACCACCTGAGAAAAAGCGGATTAATTCCTCAATTGAAACACTTTGTCGAGCGGGGAGGCATTCTCGCCGGTCTCAGTGCCGGAGCGATTATTCTCACCCCGACTATTAGAACAGCAGGCCCGCCTCTTCCGAACCCGGATGACAATGCCGTCAAGTTAAAGAATCTACGATCCCTGGGACTGGTCCAATTTGAGTTCTACCCCCACTACACCTCCCGCACGGCAACCAACCAGGCCCTCCTTGCCTACAGCCAAACCACCAAGTACCCCATTTTGGCCTGCCCTGATGGGACCGGGATCACGATCAATGGCAATCGAATGACTTTTATTGGGAAGATCTCGATGTTTTCAGGGGGAAAGAAAGTGGGAATTTTTTAATTTCGCCAAGAGAGTACAAATGGGATCGCCTCTCACTCGCTGACATCTAGACAAGTGGACGGCTGAGGCAGAGTCAAAACTGGCATTTGGATTATGAAAGCTGTTTCGTTTCATCAAAAGAAAACTGTGACCACATAATCTGAGAAAAATTTCTGAGCGATTACGCGTAATCTGTAACGCTTCAGGTCAATCAATTGCTACACTGCCCATCATGGATTCTCAAGACACGACTTCCAAGGCAAACAACAGGCTCGATCGCGTGAAAGGGTATCATCAGCAGACCAAGCATGAATTCAATCGATTTGCCAAATCATTAGGCTATTTGGATTGGGCAAATCAACCCGATCCCTTTCGACGTTTTCATGATGCCCCGCTCATTTCATTGCCCTTGTTAACTCTTGAAGAGGAACCCCGGTCCCCTGCTTACGAAGCCTTATTTCAGGACTCGTCCATTCCTTCCCAACCCGTGACCCTTCGTACGTTATCCCGTTTTTTTGAATACGCCCTATCGTTAACGGCCTGGAAAGAATACAACGGCACGCGCTGGGCGTTGCGCAGCAATCCCTCGAGCGGCAATCTGCATCCAACTGAAGGCTATCTGTGTATTGGCCCTTACCAGGAACTTTCGCTGGAACCGGGTCTGTATCATTATGCGCCCAAAGAACATGGGCTGGAGCAGCGCTGGAAGGTCTCTTCTGAAGTCGCTCAACAGCTTCTTCAAGGTATTCCAAGCCATGGATTTTTAGTGGGACTCTCCTCTATCCATTGGCGAGAGGCCTGGAAATATGGGGAACGGGCGTTTCGCTATTGCCAGCATGATACCGGCCATGTCATCGGGTCCATGCGAATCGCCGCCGCTACGTTAGGTTGGAATATGATCCTTCTCTCTCAGACCTCCGATGAGACGATTGAACGGATTCTGGGACTCCACCGGAAGCAAGACTTTAGCTCATCGGAAGGCGAATACCCCGAACTACTGGCTGCCGTCTGGCCCAAAGACCGGGACACTCCCTTCGAAATAAACCTGGCCTTCGAGAAACCATCGGACGCGATACTGGCCTCAGGGGAATGGAAGGGAACGGCCAACCGTCTGAGTAAAGATGTTCCCGTTCATTGGGAAGTTATAGATGATGTCACAGAGGCTTCAAGGAAATTAACACAACAATCCGAGGTTATGTCGTTCTTGCCTTCTTCTGCTAGTTCAAAGCTGCACGATGATAAAGGGAAGGAACCACTGGCTGGTCAAATCATTCACCAGCGACGAAGCGCGGTCTCATTTGATGGGCACACCAGCCTTTCCGTAGATCGATTGTACACGATGCTGATGCGGACTATGCCGAATAGCGAGTTGGCGGCTCCCGATCGACCCATGCCCTGGGATACCCTGCCCTGGAACCCCACCGTTCACCTTGCCCTCATTGTGCATCGGATTGACGGGCTCCCTTCGGGCATGTACTGGCTCAATCGAAATCCTCACGGACGACCCGTGCAAGACTTTCAATCCAACATGCATGCACAATTTGTATGGACCATTCCCGACAATTGCCCACAATCACTTCCCTTGTATTGTCTCGAAGAAGGCGACGCGAAAAATCTGGCGATGCAGCTGAGTTGTGGGCAGGACATTGCGAAAGATAGTGCCTTTGCCCTTGGCATGATAGGGGAGTTTGATGGAAGTTTAGATACATACGGCCCATGGTTTTACAAACGCCTGTTCTGGGAAACGGGGCTCATTGGGCAGGTGTTGTATTTGGAAGCAGAAGCCGCCGGTATCCGTGCCACCGGCATCGGTTGTTACTTTGACGATCCCGTGCATCGCGTGCTTGGTTTTTTCCCTCAGACGAAATGGCAATCCCTCTATCACTTTACCGTCGGCGGCCCTACAGATGACGGCCGTCTCACAACACTGCCGCCTTATGGACCCCATGTCGTGTAAGCATATATGGCCAAAAGATCCTCAGGACCATTACCACGGGAGTTTTACGATCGGCCTACGTTGAAGGTGGCGAAGGATTTGTTGGGGAAGGTGTTGATGACGCAAACCACCGACACCCTCAGGCAGAGCAAAATTGTCGACGTCGAAGCCTACGTCGGCCCCAACGATAAAGCCTGCCATGCTTCAAAAGGTCGAACCAAACGGACGGAAATAATGTTCGGCCCAGCCGGGTTCACCTATGTCTACCTCATTTATGGGATGTATTATTGTCTGAATATCGTGACTGAAGAGGAAGGGTATCCGGCAGCGATTTTGATCCGAGGATTGGAAATTCTCGGCAACAATCATCCTGTTGGGACGCCCACCCGCATTGACGGACCGGGTCGCGTCTGCCGTTACCTCGAAGTTGACCGCACCCACAACGGACTGAACGCGACCAATCGGGAAATGCTTTGGATCGAAGATCAGGGGTTGCCTCTTTCACGAAAACAGGTTCAGGCCCTCCCACGAATCGGCGTCGACTATGCCGGAGAATGGGCGAAAAAACCCTGGCGATTCTGCCTACCTGCTCCACCTTCCCCGAAACCCCGTCGTATCAAGGCAACGTGAGGGCACTCGAAACCTTTTACAGATATCTTGAACAAGGTAGACCGTCTACGTTACGCTAACGGCTCAGAACCATGTAGACTACGTTCCGTAGGCCACATGAAACAAACCGCATCTCATTTCCACGAACATTAAAGGAGACACAACAATGGGCAATCCGCTCGATACGATCTCTGGCACCATCACTGCCGGCTTTGTGTTGACCGTGGTCCTCTATGGCCTGGTCAAAATGCTCGTGTGACATCATCACACTTCCCAAAATTTCATTAATCACTTAACGAATACGAGGACACATTATGGAAAGTTTATTAGCGTGGGGACATTTCCTCGCGGGTATTACCTGGATTGGAATTCTGTATTACTTTAATTTCATCCAAGTACCATTTCTCAAAGTGGTCACACCGGAAACCAAAGCCGAGGCCTTCAAGCATCTCGTGCCCAACGCGCTCTGGTGGTTTCGATGGGGGGCACTGGCCACTTGGGTATTCGGAGCGGCTTTGCTCATGAATCAACATCGAATGGGAAGTGCCTTCTTGTTACAAGGGCCAGATGCCGTCATCGGCATGGGCGCCTGGCTCGGCACCATCATGTTGCTGAACGTGTGGGGAATTATTTGGCCCAATCAAAAGAAAGTGTTGGGCTTGAAAGAAGCCACGGCCGAGGAAAAAGCTAAGGCCGGGCGGACCGCTCTTTTGGCTTCACGTACCAATACGATGCTCTCTATCCCCATGTTATTCTTCATGGCCAACTCAGGCCATGCTTCAGGGCTGTTCTAGATTAGACGGACAAAATCACCCAGTTCTTCTGAAAATTACACAAGGCCGGCTCATATGAGCCGGCCTTGTGGTTAATAGCACCGTGGAGAGGAAAAATTTTCCTTAAAAACACGGGAAGAAGCTTATTCCTGGACGACGATGTGTGTATCTGTTTCTTCCACGCCGGGGATCGTGTGAATTTTCGTCATGATGAGATTCGACAAGGCCCGATCATCCGACGCATTCACTAATCCAAAGATATCCGGCTGACCAAAACAGGCATGCGCCTGTTCCACTTCCGGAAACGCCTTCAACGTCGCCAACACATCCTGCGCTTTTCCGGCTTTTACTTTCATTAATATGTACGCTTTTGCTGCCATCACCACCTCCTTGTCATTGAGCAACCTACCGAACAGAAATGGAGCGTCAGTCCTCTTCTTTGGCCTGTTCTACCATAGATGAAAAACGAGTTCTACCGGGCGCCATGTTCTTTTTTCACTGGACCTTGCTGACACTTACCTGGGATTTGTAGGATCAAGCCTTCTTTGTCTCTTGGACCTGTAACCTATTCATCCGGTTTTCATGCACAAGATTGTGTCTTTAATCCCTAGCGGCACCGAAATGGTGTGCGCCCTTGGATCCCAAGAAAAACTCGTAGGGCGGTCTCATGAATGTGATTTTCCTCATGCCATACGAGCTTTACCTGTCTGTACCGCACCCAATCTGTCGGTCGAGGGCACGAGTCAGGATATCCACAACCAGGTCTCAAACATTTTACAAAATTCCTTATCAGTTTACAGCGTGAATACCGACACACTTCGTGCCTTACAACCGGATATCATTGTGACCCAAACCCAATGTGATGTTTGTGCGGTCAGCTTTACAGATGTAGAAAAGGCTCTTAAGGAAGTCTGGGAAATTCCCCCTACCCTGATTTCCCTGCAGGCCACAGACTTACAAGGGGTCTGGACAGACCTGCTCCGCGTAGCCAAAGAACTAGGAAAGGAAGAAGCCGGGGAACAACTTCTGGCTACCTATACCCACCGAATCTCAACCATCGTCGATGCCTGCCAACATGAACGAGTTCATCCATCAATTGCCTGCATCGAGTGGATGGAGCCTCTCATGGCAGCCGGCAATTGGGTCCCAGAACTTGTCGCGCTTGCTGGAGGCCAATCGGTTTTTGGCACGCCCGGCGCTCACGCGCCATGGATCACCTGGGAAGCCCTGGCTGAGGCTAACCCCGACATACTCGTCTTGATGCCTTGTGGTTTTTCCATACCTCGCATTGAAGAGGAAATGAACATTCTCATTCACAATCCTGTGTGGCCGACCTTGAAGGCCGTACAACAAGGACAGGTGTATGTGACGGACGGCAACCAGTTTTTTAATCGACCAGGTCCTCGCTTGGTCGAATCGTTGGAAATTTTTGCTGAAATTTTCCATCCCGCTCGTTTTCAATTTGGTCATTCAGGAACCGGGTTTCGTCAGTGGCATTCTCGCCGTTGACCAACTCCCTTTCCATTTGCTAAATAGGAATGATTCCTAAACAGGAGTGAGATGAATTCTTCTATTAATCTTTCCCTGGATGACATTCAACAAAAATTTCGTGGATGCGGCTTGAAGTCCACACCGCAAAGAACGGCAATTTATCATGCGCTGGTTCACAGCACCGCTCATCCCACGGCGGAAGATCTTTTTGCTCAGGTTTCACCAGCCTACCCGATGCTGTCTCTCAACACCGTGTATTACACCTTAGGGGTGCTGCGCACAGCCGGACTCGTCCAAGAAGTGAACATCGGCCATGACCGGGCACGGTTTGATGCCAACCTCTCTCCACATCATCACGTGATTTGTCTCAGCTGTCAGACCATACTCGATGTCATGGATCCCAAATTGAACCGTCTCCCTTCTCCATCTGGACTTCCTAAAGATTTCCGAATCACCCACTACCAGGTCGCCTTCCGAGGGCATTGCGGTCCATGCCGGCGATCACAAACATCGAAGACCATTTCATCACCGGGGAAACGCCCCGTTTCACAATAAAGGAGGATTGTATGGGCAACAGTTTAAAAGGCACGAAAAGTCACGAAAATTTAAAAGCCGCCTTCGCGGGTGAATCACAAGCCAACCGCCGCTATTTGTATTTTGCGAAACGGGCGGATATCGAAGGGTACACAGATATTGGCGGTCTCTTCCGGGACACCTCAGAAGCAGAAACGGGGCATGCGTTCGGTCACTTAGATTTCCTCAAAGAAGTTGGCGACCCAGCTACCGGTGTGCCCATTGGGAATACCGATGCCAATTTAAAGGCGGCCATTGAAGGGGAAACGTACGAATATACCCAGATGTATCCAGGCATGGCTAAAACGGCTCGCGAAGAAGGGTTTGAAGAATTGGCTGAATGGTTTGAAACCTTAGCCAAAGCCGAGCGATCCCATGCGAACCGCTTCACCAAAGGCCTTGAGTCGTTGAATCAAGGATAAATGTACATGATTGAAAATGCTTTCATCCTCCCCTTTAGCAGGGGAGGAAGAAGGTAGGGTAGCTGCACAGCAACAAGTTCATGTTTTTTATTGGAGAAAGCGAGAGACATCATCAGCCACTTCAATATTTCGACCTTCCCTATCCCCTCCCTACAAAGGAGGGGAGATGACGGCATGATCAGCATCACACTTTGCAGTCACACAGGATCAACAATTAGTGACAGGTTTGGGAATGCCAAAATTTGATCTCATTACTCCGGGATGGAAGCGATCCGACCTTGAAACGGAAACCTTACGGGTCTTTGATATTTGCGACGGTTGTCGACGATGCTTCAACCTTTGTCCGTCGTTCACCACACTGCTGAACCGTATTGATGATCACGAAAGCGATTTAACAAAACTCACACCACAAGATTTCACCCAGGTTGAGCAGGAATGCTATTACTGCAAACTCTGCTTCAACCATTGCCCCTACTCGCCACCCCACCAGTATGATCTTGATTTTCCACGGTTAATGGCCGCATGGAAAAAACAACGAACGGCAGAAGGGGGCGCCACCTGGCGGGATAAGCTCCTGATTCAAACTGATCTTATAGGCAAACTGGGCAGCCTGACCGCCCCTTTGACGAACTGGGCGTTGCGCACCTCATGGGTACGAGGCCTTGTAGAAAGCATGGCAGGGGTCCATCGATCCCGACGAGTGCTGCCATTCCAAACGAAAACTTTTTCACATTGGTGGGAACGCCGGCAGCCACCAGCGAAGCCCTCAACGCTAAAAAGCAAAGTGGCGTTCTTTCCCAGTTGTTTAGTGAATTTTCAAGTCACGGATATCGGCAAAGCCACGGTACAAATTTTAGAAAAAAACGGGATCGAAGTTGTCGTCCCACCCCAACTACAATGTTGTGGGATGCCCCGGTTTGACCTGGGTGACACCGCGGGCATGCAACGGATCGCCGAGGAACAATGTCAACAATTTCTCCCCTATATTGATAAGGGCTATGACATCGTCATTCCTGCCCCCAGCTGCAGTCTCATGTTTAAACGTGAATATCCTTACTTGAAGCCTTCGGCGGACATGACGCGACTTGCCGAACGCACCTTTGATGTGTGTGAATATCTCATACGGTTAAAAAAAGACAACGCGCTGTCGCTCGACTTCCCTCAGAATCCCGGTCGCGTGGCCTACCAAATTCCCTGTCATCTTCGAGATCAAAACATTGGCTTTAAGTCCAAAGAACTCATGGAGCTCACCGGAGCAAAAGTGCATGTGATCGAAAAGTGTTCGGGACATGACGGCGCCTGGAGTGCCAAAAAAGAATTTTTTGATTTGTCCATGAACATTGCGAAGAAAGCCGTACGAGAAATCAAAGAGGCGCCATTTGATGTGGTGACATCTGATTGTCCGTTATCCGCGCTTCAATTAGAGCAAGCTCTTGATGCTCCGTCGACACGGCCGGCCCTCCACCCCATTCAAGTGGTTCGAAATGCATATGGATTACCCTCATGAAACTCGTAACCCCTGATGAACTCCTGACGGCCGCTGACTACGAAGAACAACGTTCTGAGATTCGTCAACGTATTATCGCGTTGAAGAAACGCCGACGCATAACAGTTGGAGAATACATCACCCTCGTCTTCGAAAATCGAGAAACCGTGCTCTTTCAAATTCAAGAAATGCTCCGAACCGAACGAATTTTTGCGCCTGAAAAAATTCAAGAAGAATGCGATGTCTATAATGAACTGCTGCCCGGAACCCATGAATTAAGCGCTACCCTCTATATCGAAATTACCGATCCCGACAAGATTCAACCACTTCTGGATTCACTCAAAGGGATTGACAATCCGGATATGGTCGCTATCTGTATAGGAGGAGAGGAAATATTTGCGACCTTTGAGGCCGGCCATAGCAATGAAGAAAAGATTAGTGCGGTGCATTTTGTTCGGTTCGCATGTACTCCCAAGTTCAGGGACCAACTGGCCCAGTCAGGAAGCCCAGCCTTCTTGACTATTCACCACCCTAATTTTCAAGCAGAAGCCTCAATACAAGAGGATATGAGGAAAGAATGGCTAAAGGATCTAGCGTAGTTTTCTACCAAGCCCCTGTACTTGATGAAAAGACCGTCTTCACTCAAATTGACAACCTTAAAAGATGTGCTTTAAGATAAAAATTCAATAGTGATGTCCTTTCAACCGATTGAAAGGAAAGAAGAATTTAAAAATTATTCCGATCGTTCATATAAGGAGGGCACAAATGGTCACCATTACTTCAATCGCAGAAGAAAAGATTAAAGAGCTGATAAAAGAAGAAGAGAATGCAGTGGGTCTCAGAATTTATGTCAAAGGTGGCGGTTGTAGCGGCTATCAATACGGCATGTCATTCGAAGACAAAACGAGTGATGATGACACCATTGTGGAAAAGGGCGACGTGAAAGTGATTGTTGATTCACAAAGCGCTCCAATGTTGAGTGGTGCCGAAGTGGATTATGTAGATAGCCTCCAAGGCTCAGGCTTCTCCATCAAGAATCCACAAGCCAAATCGACCTGTGGCTGCGGAAGTTCTTTTTCGACGTAACATCTTCGTTTTACAAAACTCTGACAATATGAAGGGTTGGACTGGCTGTACGATTCGTACCAAAAGTTCAACCCTTCTTTTTTTTATCGCTTCACGTCAGGTGGAATGATCCATGTCAAAGGCCACATTAACCAAACGACTCGAATTCTGCTCCTCCCATCGGTATCACAATCCCGAATGGGATGACGCCAAGAATCGTGAAATCTTCGGCCCCTGCAACAATGTGAACACTCATGGGCATAATTATTTATTGGAAGTCACGCTCTGCGGCGAGATTGATCCTGTCACAGGCATGATCATCAATTTATATGATCTCAAACAACATTTGTGGGATGTACTCGTCGAATTTGATCACAAAAATCTCAACCTCGACACCCCGTATTTCACCAAACGAATTCCCACAACAGAAAATCTCGCCTGGACACTATGGGAACTTTTAGCAAACCATCCTCAATTACCGGCTCTTGAAAAAATTCGTCTTTATGAAGATTCCACCCTATACGCAGAAGTGACAAAAGCGTTTGTGGAACCCACGTTACCAAACAACACCGCACTTATTGGTCGCCGGTATCGCTTCTCTGCGGTTCATCAATCCGAACTGAAAATGTCTCATGGACACCAGTATGAACTATGGGTGGGCATACAAGGTGCCATCCCTTCTGATACTGGACAAATCATTGATCTCCGTGAATTGGACCATGTCGTCAACAATGAAATTCTGCAACGGTGGGAACAGACCAACATCAGTCTTGACCCGCTGTTTTCGCACTCTCCCGTCACTGATGTGTCTCTCGCCAAACAATGCTGGACACTTCTGAAGCCTCACCTTTCCACTCCCACCTTGGCTCATATTTCCATAAGCCAGCAACCCGAGGCCTCTGCCACCTTCTCTGGCTAAATCGATCTATTTACCATCCCCCTCAGGCCAGCAAACAAGCTTGAGCCACTAAACCTATGGGGAATATAGTCTACAAATTTTGAGAGAAATGTTTGGCAATCAAGAGGGTTAACTCAGCAGATTCGATTTGGCCTTCTTTGGTTTCCAGCAGTGTTCCGTTGGCAAAAAAGTGGGTGGTGGGATAGGTTTCGAAGTTGTGTTGTTTTTTTATGTTTCGGCATTTGCCTGGTACATGCATTTTGGCTTTGCCAAATCGAATGCGTGCATGATCTTTGGCTGTAGCTTCTAAGATAGGATCATAGGCTTTGCATGGCTCACAGGTGGCAATGCCATAGGCAACCACGGCCGCTGGGGATTGCGTAAACTCCCCATAGTTTTCATCATTCACATTTTCTACGATCCCCGACATATGGCCTCCTTCTTCTAGCCCTAGAACAGACCGGGCAAAAGAAAACCCTAAGGAAGCCTAGCATTGGCTCCTCTTAGGGTTTCCTCATCTCATAATTTCTTAACCGAGTTTTTTCAGCGCTTCGAGAATTTCTTTATCATCCCGTGCCACTTTGATTTCTTGCACTTTGGCATAGGCAACTTTTCCATCTTTGCCGACAATGACCGTGGCTCGTTTCGAACAGTTCAGGGGTTCGAAATACAATCCATACGCTTTGGACACGGTTCGGTGCATGTCTGCCAACAATTTATGCTTGAGATCTAACGAGTCCGCCCATGCTTTATGGGAGAAAAAGCTATCACAGCTAATGCCCAGGATTTCTGCGTTGGCGGATTCAAAATTTGGGAAATCATCGGTTAAACATTTGTTTTCCCCTTGGCATACCGGGCTCCAATCTAAGGGATAAAATGCCAGAACTACGTTTTTCTTGCCCTGGTAATCACTGAGTTTAATATCGTTTTGATCCTGATCTTTCAGGGTAAAATCCGGGGCGACATCTCCGACCTTAATTTCTGCAGCAACATCTGACATATGCTCTCTCCTCCTTGTTGATAAACGATACGGGAAATCCCTGAGTCATTCATGGTCGTACCACGGGGTGAAAAAGTTTGTCAATCGGCACAATAGACCTACACCATCGCACATTTGCCCTGGCTTGAGGGTGCGGGTTTTCTTGTCCCCAATTCTGCAGACTTCAAACGAACCAGCGCACGGGTTGGCCCTTCTTTCCTTGTATTTGACGCAATCTCAGGGTATCGTAAAATGAGAGCGGTGAATCACATCCCTTCCCTCAGAAAACTCACAAAGGATATGAGCTCCTTCCGGAATAACCCGCGTTTAACAGATGTTAACAACACTTAAATCCTGGTCTTGGCTTCGAATTATTCTCACCTGCTCCCTGATTCTCGGATGCATAGGAACCGGGTTGATTGTAGGGGTCCTTTGGATTGCGACACGTGATCTACCCTCCTTCGATTCCTTCCAAGATTATCAGCCCAGCTTGGTCTCAAGAGTCTATGCTGATAATGGAGAAATCATTGGACAATTCTTTATTGAACGTCGCCTCTATACCCCCTATGCTCAAATTCCCAAAACTCTCACGCAGGCGGTCATTGCCGTTGAAGATACCCGGTTTCTTGAGCATCCTGGCCTTGATCTGGTGGGTATTGGCCGTGCGGCCTGGACGAATCTGAAAAAGGGAGGCCGGTTCCAGGGCGCCAGCACGATTACGCAACAATTAGCCCGAGCCCTCTTTCTCTCTCCGGAGCGCACCTATTCACGCAAAATCAAAGAACTCATTTTAGCGCTGAAAATGGAATGGGTGTTGACGAAGGATCAAATTTTGGAAATGTACCTGAACCAAATTTACTTTGGTCATGGTGCCTACGGGATTGCAGCCGCCACCCTCACCTACTTTGATAAAAGTGTGACGGAATTAAGTCTGCCTGAAGCCGCGTTTTTAGCTGGATTACCGAAAGCCCCCAACACATATTCCCCCTATCGCAATCCAGACCTGGCGAAGTCTCGTAAAGAATTAGTGTTACATCGTATGGTTGAAGCTGGGTTTATTACCGAAGCGGAAGCCGAGACCGCGATAGAAACTATTTTGAATTATCGCCGGCAAGCCATTGAACCTATTGCCTCCTATTTTGTCGAAGATATCCGGCAGCATCTGGTAGAGCGGTATGGAGAATCACTTGTGTATAAGGGCGGTTTACAGATTTACACCACGTTAAACATTGAGATGCAAAAACTTGCTGAAGACAGTCTTCAACAAGGGTTACGTCAAGTGGATAAGCGGCAGGGATGGCGAGGGCCGTTGGGTCATGTGGAAATAACCAAGGATTATGTGCCTCCCGAGGAGTTCTCTGAACTTCAAGATCCTCAATCTGCCAACGTCCATGGGCTCTACCGAGCTCTTGTCACCAAAGTCACCAAACAATCAGCAGATATTTTGATTGGAAATACGTATAAGGGGACAATTGCCCTCAAGGATATGCAATGGGCTGAACGCCAACTCAAAGACCCCAACGATGTGGGGACGGCCATCGTTCAAAAAGAGTTTACTCCCCGGCATATTCTGAAAGTTGGCGATATCGTGGAGGTTCTGCCCAAAAAGGGAAATCTCGAATCCGGGACCTTTGTCCTCGAACAGACCCCGGTAGTGGAAGGGTCATTACTAGCGTTAGATCCCCGAACCGGCGCGGTTCAGGCCATGTCGGGGGGCTATGACTTTAATCGAAGTCAGTTCAACCGGGCGGTGGCAGCAAGACGGCAACCTGGCTCTGCGTTCAAACCCCTCATTTATGCCACCGCTCTCCAACAAGGACTCACGCCCGCCACATTAATTTTAGATGCGCCGGTCGTCTACCAAGATGAAGAACTTGATCGCGTGTGGAAACCTGAAAATTACGAAAAACGGTTTTATGGAACCATTACCCTTCGCGAAGCCTTGCGGCATTCACGTAATGCGGCGACGGTCCGACTCCTCGAACAAATTGGCGTCCCTGAAGTGGTGAATGTGGCCAGCAATTTGGGCATTCAAAGCCCGCTTAGTCAAGACCTTTCACTCGCCTTGGGCTCCTCCAGTGTAACCCTCCAGGAAATGACTTCCGCCTACGGAGTCTTTTCCAATCAAGGCATGTGGTTGCGCCCCTACCATATTACGCTCGTGAAAGATGTGAATGGGGAAATTCTGGAACAACACTTGTTTGAACCACGGCAGGCCATGTCCCAGGAGAATGCCTACCTGACCACCAACATGCTCATGGATGTGATTCAGAGCGGAACTGGACGGCGGGCCAAACGAATTGGACGTCCCCTTGCCGGGAAAACCGGGACAACGAACGGGTACAACGATGCCTGGTTTGTCGGCTATGCCCCCAATTTGGCCACAGGGGTATGGGTAGGATTTGATTCCGTCCGAACCTTAGGTCGCTTGGAATCCGGGGCTCACGCTGCACTTCCCATCTGGACTGAATTTATGGAACAGGCCTTACGGAATTTGCCTGTCATGACGTTTACGATCCCGGAAGGCATTCAGTTTGCGCAGGTTGATACGACTACAGGGGACCTCCCGACAAAATCAAGCCGGAATATTAGTACAGAGGTGTTTCGAAAAGGAACCGAACCCGAAAAAGCCGCAGCGAAGAGAGCCAATCCTATGGACTTTTTTGAATTTGACCGGATGGATTCAAGTTCTTCAAGCCAACTTTCTTCCTTTTAAAAGTCCTTTACCTCCAAAGGCCATCTGAGAGGCAACGGCCCCTCAAGACTCCTTGGCATCAAGATATTCTTCGTGCCAGGCCATTTGAATGGCTTCCAATTTTTTCTCATTGGAGGCTTTCGGATCATCTTTAAACTCCGGAAGAGCAATCACCCAGGCATGTAAATCCGTAAATCGTACAGTTAACGGATCAAGATCAGGGTGTTCTTCGTGTAAACGTATTCCGAGGTCTTCAGCATCCGCCCACATTAAGTCTTGCGTCATGATGTCCTCTTGAATTGGTTGAGGATCGCTTGAAACCTGCAACCTTCTATTTGACGAATTCCGATACTTTTTTGCTTTCCAGCGCTTCTTTCAACGTCGCGTCCATTAACACCTCAGCCAGATGATGCGTGACTTTTTCAACCTCGGAAATGCCAGCACGTATAAGGCGGTGGTCATCACCCTTCTGCGTTTCACCAAGTTGCTGAATCACGCGTTGAATATCGGCTTTTTCCTTCTCACTAATCAGGTCCGACGCACGGGCCAACGCCTTATGCGTTGCGACAATAATGGCGGTCGCTTCGGTGCGCGCTTCAATGACTTGTCGGGCCTTGACATCCTCTTCCGCAAATTGGAAGGAGTCACGAATCATCCCCTCCACTTCGTCATCGGTCAATCCATGTGAGGGCTTCACCTGCACTGTTTGCGCTTCATTGGTTCGAATATCCCTCGCCGTCACATGCAAAATACCATTCGCATCGATAAGGAAGGTGACTTCAACACGAGGAACTCCCGCAGGGAGAGGCGGCATTTTCAATTGAAATCTGGCCAGACTGCGATTGTCTTTCACTAATTCCCGCTCACCCTGGAGAATATGTATATCCACTGATGTTTGCCCATCTACATAGGTCGTAAACATTTCCTTGGCACTGGTAGGAATCGTCGTATTGCGACGAATCAGGGCACTCATCACACCGCCCATGGTTTCAATACCCAGCGACAATGGCGTGACATCTAAAAGAAGAATTTCTTTGTTATGGCCGCCAAGAATATCCGCTTGCACCGCCGCGCCTAAGGCTACCACTTCATCAGGATTCAGTTCGCTGTGTGGTTGAATGCCAAACAACTCTTCTACCTTGTTTCGAACCAATGGCATACGTGTACTGCCACCCACCAACACGACTTCATCAATCAGATGAGCCTTGAGGCCGGCATCTTTGAGCGCAGAACGACAGGGAGCCAACGTGCGTTCAACAAGGTCCATAACCAAAGAATCCATCATTTCACGCGTCAACGTTTTTTCATATTTGCCATTGGGAAGTTCGATCACCAGGGCCGTCTCGGCGTTATCGGACAACCGCACCTTGGCTCGTTCGGACTCCATGCGAATCTCTTGCATCAGATCAGGCTGATCTTGGACGTTTAGGCCATACTTATCGGCAATCTCCCTCACCACCACATCAATAAGTCGCTGATCAAAATCATCCCCACCTAAATGGGTATCCCCATTGGTCGCGAGCACTTCAAAAATACCGTCCTTTAATTTCAGGATAGAAATATCAAACGTCCCGCCACCAAGATCGTAAATGGCAATAATTCCCTGGGTTTTTTTCTGAAGCCCATACGCCAAAGCTGCAGCCGTCGGCTCATTAATAATACGCAAGACTTCTAGGCCCGCAATCATTCCAGCATCTTTGGTGGCTTGTCGTTGGCTGTCATTGAAATATGCGGGAACGGTAATGACCGCTTTGGCAATATCTTCTTTCAAGAATTCTTCCGCTCGTCGCTTCAGTTCTTTCAAGATCATGGCGGAAACTTGAGGTGGCGAGTAGGTTTTCTCTCCGATTTCTATACGAATGACGCCATTTTTTTCATGCAACGCATAGGGAAAGTATTTTAGTTCATCGCTGACATCGGCCACCCCTTTACCCATAAACCGCTTAACCGAGTAAATGGTGCGTGCGGGATCCCGTGTCAGATGTGCCTTTGCAGGATCACCGACAAGCAATCCATTATCCGTCATGCCGACAATAGAGGGTACCTTCGCGACCCCATCGGAATTCGGAATAACGCGTGGCACACCATTATCCATGTAGGCAATCAATGAATTTGTGGTACCTAAATCAATGCCAACTATTCGACTCACAATAAATCCTTTGGGTTACTCAAACTCATACATTATCCTGTCGTCTCCAATAATTCGCTCACCATATTTCGGATATAGGTCCGATTGGAAAGAATTTCTTGCATACTCCTCAAGACCGCATTCTTTTGATCTCGCGCCTCACCTGGATCGGTATTTTCCCGTTGCAAGTCATCCCATGCGTGGTACTTGGCCCGTAAGGCCTTTTCCATTTCCTCTTGTCGTTCCTCAAGGTGCTCTCGCTCACGTTGTAGCTTCTCCCGTAATTCAATGCGCTCCGTCGATTCCGCATCAGAAGAAAGATTACGGTATGACTCCATATCTTCTTGTAACTCGAGAATTTCTTCGAACAGGTCTGCGGGAGGATTCGAACGAATATCCTTGACAGCTCCAGCTTCTAGACGGATCAAATATTCCACTCGTTGAATGGGATCTTTGAGCGTTCGATAGGCCGAATTCAGAAAGGCTGAATTTCCTAAGCTAATCGTCTTTTCCGATTCATCCTTCGTAGAATAAAAATCCGGATGAAACGTCCGGCTCAGCTCATGATACGTTTGTTCTAGCTGTTGTTCATCGATATTAAGCAACCGAGGTATTTTGAAGCAGGCAAAATAATCCAGCTCCTTGGAAAGCGGCTGAACTTTCACGCATTGGCCACAGAGATATTCTCCGGTCACTTCCGATTGGCAGTGCCAACACATGCTGCGTGCCATTGGCAGCTCCCGTGAACCAGCAACGGCCTCATGATGATGGTGAGTGGTCATAGGAAATAAGTCTTCTGACAGCTCGGGCATGGTTAACTGCACCATACCCGAGCAATGGCTTCATTATTTGAAAGCTCTGAGATCAGGCTGAGAAGGACTCCCCGCAGCCACACGTTTTTGACGCATTCGGATTGATAAATTTAAAGGCGCCGCTCACCATATCCTTCTGATAATCCAAGGTCATCCCTTGGAGGTAGATGGCACTTTTCATATCGACAATCACCTTGACCCCATTTACCTCAGTCACCGTATCAAACTCTCCAATTTTTTCATCAAAGTTAACCGTATAGCTCAACCCTGAGCACCCGCCACCTTTAACGCCAAGTCGCAACCCACCTTCGGTGATACCCTGAAGGTCCAATAACCGCTGGACTTCCTTCAACGCCGCATCGGTCATGGTGACGATCACTGTGTTATCGGCTTCTTGTGTTTCCATAGCAGTCTCTCCTAATCCAACCCCATTCATACCTTACGAAGACGCCGCTGCCTCTTCCACTTTCGGCTTTTTCTCATCAGCTTTTTTCTGATAATCCCCTAAGGCCGCCTTAATGGCATCTTCCGCCAACACCGAACAGTGAATCTTCACGGGAGGAAGATTGAGTTCTTCCACGATATCAGTATTTTTTATCTTTTGCGCTTCAGCGACCGATTTCCCCTTTAACCATTCCGTTGCCAAACTCGAACTGGCAATCGCCGAACCACAACCGAATGTTTTAAACTTCGCATCCACAATCGTATCGTTCTCGACTTTGATCTGGAGTTTCATCACGTCACCACATTCCGGCGCTCCCACGATACCAGTCCCGACTCCATCATCATCTTTTTTGAACGACCCCACATTACGGGGATTGTTGTAATGATCAATCACTTTTTCACTATAGGCCATAGCTTATTCCTCCTTCTAATTATGTAAAGATACAACCATTTCTAAAATCATGTTAATGGGCAGCCCATTGCACGGTTTTTAAATCTACTCCCTCTTTGGCCATTTCATATAAAGGCGACATTTCTCGAAGATGGGTGACGGCTTTCAGCATACGATCAATGGTATATTCGATTTCTTCATCCGTCGTGAATCGTCCAAGCCCGAACCGAATGGACGAATGGGCTAAGTCGGATCCCACTCCTAACGCCCGCAACACATAGGAGGGCTCAAGCGTAGCCGACGTACAAGCGGAGCCTGATGACAGGGCTATTTCCTTCACACCCATCAACAGAGCCTCGCCTTCAACATAGGCAAAACTGATATTCAGATTACCAGGCAAGCGTTCCGTTGGATGTCCATTCAGATAGACTTCATCCATCGCTCCCATTATGCCTTCTTGAAGCCGGTCTCGCATTTTCGCCATGCGGACCGCTTCCGTCGCCATTTCCTGCTCACACAGTTCACAGGCCTTCCCAAATCCCACGATTAGCGGCACGGGTAGTGTTCCTGAACGCATACCGCGTTCATGTCCACCCCCATAGAGCATCGGTTCCAATCGAACACGTGGAGCACGCCGTCGAACATAGAGCGCCCCAACCCCCTTGGGACCATAGATTTTGTGGCTGGTAAATGACATGAGATCAATGCCCATCTCCTGCACATTCACAGGGATTTTTCCAACACCTTGGGTCGCATCACAATGAAAGATAATGCCCTTTTCTTTGGCGATTTTCCCAATTTCCGCAATAGGATTGATCGTCCCGATTTCATTATTTGCCAACATCACCGAAATCAAAATAGTCTTGTCTGTAATCGCATTCCGGACATCGTCAGGACTGACCATCCCGGCCTTGTCAACGGGAAGAAACGTCACATTAACGCCCTTCTTCTCAAGATATTTTGCGGTATCAATCACCGCACGATGCTCCGTGGCGCTGGTAATAATATGATCCCCCTTCTCCCGATACATCGCCACGATACCCTGAAGAGCCAAATTGTCCGATTCGGTGGCCCCACTGGTAAAAATGATTTCCTTTGCATCGGCACCAATTAAACGGGCAATTTGCTTTCTCGCATGATCAACCCCTTCTTCCGCTTCCCACCCGAAGGGATGGTTACGACTGGCCGCATTCCCAAATTTTTCGGTGAAATACGGGAGCATGGCCTCAACCACCCGGGGATCGCAGGGCGTGGTTGAATGATTATCCAAATATATCGGCAACTTCATAATTGAACTCCTTCTTTTTTACGAGATTCCACAATAATTAAGGGTGGGTCTTCCATCATATCTTCGATCGACATACTACTCAGTAAGTGCATGATGCTTTCTTGGACTTTCAACAGAGGCGTACGAATGTTGCAATGCTCCATCTGTTCACAGGACGAATGGTCGTCTTTTTCTTGGTAACAATCCGCAATGCCCAGGGGCCCTTCAATCGCCTCCAACACTTGGGCAATGGAAATCGCTCGGGGTTCACGTGCCAACACATATCCACCCTTGGGACCGTTTTGACTTTCAATCATTTCGTGTTTCGCCAAGGTCTGCAGTACTTTCGCTAAAAGCTCCAAGGGAATATGATGCTCTTCCGCAATCTCCTTGGTATTCACGACCCGAAACGAGCTAAGCGAATTCATCTCCCCATATTGAACCGTCGCCATATATTGGAGGGCCATCAAGGCATAATCAGCTTTTTTAGAAATTTTTAACATCTGGACACGTCTTGCTTTGAGATTTGATTTCCTACGTTAAGCAAAGCCTTGGCCTTTAAACCCGACTCATCTGATCGGGGTTAATGTATCATTGACCTTCAAAGTCAGTCAAGACTAAAATGGTCGGAGATTGATTTAGTCGGGTTTTTCTGAAGAGGAATCAAGCATTCATGATAAAATTGTGGAATATTTTTCTTTAACATATTGTTTTAAAAGGAGAAAATAATGGGAGGCAGTAATCCATACATTGAAAAAAGTGACACCAGCATTGCCAAAAAACCCTTCAAAGTTACCTTTATTACTCCCGATGCCCCGATAGAAATTCTTGTCGATCCGTCCAAACTCCCATTTGGAGAAACCGGTTTGGCTGGAAGTTTATTGGACATTGCCTTGGGAAATGGCATTGATGTGGAGCATGCCTGCGGAGGAGTGTGTGCTTGCTCAACGTGTCACGTCATTGTCAAGCAAGGCTTGGATACGTGCAATGAACCGACAGACGATGAAAACGATCAGCTCGATGAAGCCCCTGGCCTCAGTCTGCAATCACGACTGGCCTGCCAATGCGTCCCCAATGGCGAACAAGACCTGACCATTGAAGTCCCGGAATGGAATAAAAACCTCGTCAAAGAAAGCCATTAGGGCCTACGGCCTTCAAGACATCTTTACATTTTTTCCCAAAAACTCTCGCAAACCTATAAACTTTAGTGAAAGGGGAGCTTCATTTCCAATGAGCTTGCCTTTCCAAGACGTCCCCACGCGCAAAAACTCAATCCGCACTGGAAATTCTAATGTAGTCTTGCTATGAATACCCCCGTATTCATGAATGTCTATATCGTTCCTTCTATGCTTTGTAACAAGGTCCCGGTTGATGTCTATCAACCTTCAACAAAAAACACTGAACCGAAAGCCAAGCATTACTGGCCACCTCGCCTTTGTACGTCTGACCGTTTTTTTGATGTGTGTGCTCCTATCAGGCGGCATAGGACTCCCGTCAACTATTCTTGCACAACTTCCTCCGGTTATTGACCCGACCGGGCGATCAGGGGAACCTCCGGCACTAGAAAAGCACCAAAAAGCGGCTCCTACTTCGCCTCCCAGCTTTATCTTGCCTCCCGTTGAGTCGCTCCCGGAATTACAACCAAAACGTACACCAGGGTTAACCGCTCGGGTTAAAACCATTCACATCGAGGGCAGCACCGTCTTAACAAAGGAAGAGCTCAGCAACATCACCTCTCCCTATGAAAACCGAGAACTCTCCACCGAAGATCTCGAACAACTTCGCCGGGAGCTGACTCAAATCTACATCAACAAGGGCTATGTCAATTCAGGAGCCGTCATTCCCGATCAATCGATCGAAGATGGTCAACTCACCTATCGCATCATTGAAGGGAAACTGACAGATATAAACATAGAAGGCACCACCTATTTTCTCCCGTTCTATTTTGAACAACGCATTGCACGGAGCACAGGTCCACCACTCAATATCCGACCGCTGAAGGAACGACTGCAACTGTTATTACAGGATAGCCGCATCCAACGGTTAAATTCAGAATTGAAACCCGGTCTGACGCCTGGAGAGGCCATTTTAGATGTGCAAGTCGAAGAGGCCTCCCCTTTTCGCATATGGGCGGAATTTAATAATTTTCAATCTCCGACCGTAGGGGCAGAGCGAGGACTAGGGACGATTGCCGTCGATAACCCTTTTGCCATCGGAGACCAATTCCAATTCACCTACGGGGGGTCAAAGGGAGTGAATCCACTGCTCGATATAAGTTACTCGGTCCCGCTTACTCGATGGGACACGACCCTGCAGTTACAATATCGAAAAAATGATTTTAATGTCGTTTCGTCAGCCTTCAAAGCGTTAGATATTGAGAGCGAATCACAAATTTTCAAAATAGCCATACGGCAGCCGGTGTACCACACGCTGACCGATGAAGTGGCCTTCTCCCTCATCGGAGAACATCTTCAAAATCAAAATTTTATTGGGGGGACGGGATTCTCGTTCACACCCGGAACGACAAGTAACGGGAAGGCCAAAGTCTCGGCTCTTCGATTCGCCCAAGAATGGATTCATCGACAACCGATCCAGGTCTTTGCCTTTTACTCACGCTTCAGTTTGGGAATTGACGTACTGGATGCCACGAATAATCGAACAGCCAAACACGATCCTGATGCCCACTTTTTGGCCTGGTTGGGGCAAGCTCAATGGGCTCGTCGCATTGACCCATTCGGGATCCAATTGATCAGTAGCCTCGCGTTGCAAGTCGCCAATGATAGTCTCTTTCCCCTTGAACAATTTGCAGTGGGTGGACGGTACAGCGTGCGAGGTTACCGGGAAAACCAACTCGTGCGAGACAACGCCTTTCTGTTTTCTGTGGAATCGCGTATACCCGTGTTACCTTCCATGATTGGTCCACAGGTCACAGTTCACTTTGCGCCCTTTATCGACGTGGGGCGTGCCTGGAATGCCAAAAATCCCACACCAGATCCTAAAACATTAGCCAGCATTGGTGCGGGTCTGCGCTTAGGCTTTTTTGATCGCGCCTTTGCCAATGTCTATTGGGGCCAACAACTCAATCACGTCTCCGATACTCCGCCTGGAGGCAACCTCCAAGACCATGGCCTTCACGTGCAGTTCATCTTGAACGTGTTGTAACTTCGTTCAACTCAAAAGCAGATTGTCTTTTACTGGCTATCGCCAGGCCGCGTTTTTCTTTGAAAAGAAAGAGTGATTAGAGAAATCCCCCAGTCATCTTTTTAAATGTGAAGCCTCAAGGAAAAGGTCCTCGGAAATTCTGGTATAGGGAATGAATGCCGGGCTAGAACGAAGAGGATGGTGAGGCAACGTGAATCCGTGGCAAAAAAGGGAGGCGCTGTGATACATGGTGAAAGCGAGCCCCTTCCTCTCCGTCGATAAAACGTAGCCGAGCTAGACATCCTCGTTGAGTATTCCCGACAGACAAAATCGGGAAAATGTTCTCCGCGCGAAGATTATCTTCCTGACATAACTCACTGATTTGCCGACAGAGTAATGGGGTTTGTCCATAATTCACGGTAGAAATTTGATGTGATGAAATTCCGAGTCTGGACAGATAGTCTGAAAGATTGGCCAGATAAAATCCAGCACGTACAAAGTTATAGGCGGAGGGTCCTCGAGGATCACAGTGCCCTTCGATTCGTAAACTCTCTTGTGGTTCTGCTACCAACCATCCGACCATTTGAAGAAATACGGCTTTCATCTCAGCATCAACAAACAGCCGCCGTTCATCAAAATACACATCCGCCACTACCTGAGCTTGAGTCGCCTCAAGACGTCTCACAGGCGCAGTCTTGTCCAAACCCGCAATGACAAACTCCTGAATTTCCTCTGATTGAGGCACCAATGAAAAATCAACTCGAGGAGATTGGGAGGAAAAGGAAAGAGGAACATCCGAAGCCAAACTTCGCTCTCCGCCAATCAGTGCCCACAGAGGGAAAAGGGTGAGAGGCACGATCAACAGCCAGCGGAATATCAACATAGGGAAAAGACAAGGTGGAAAGAAAGGCTTCAAGACATCCTAGGGCAGTGAAAACAAAATAAACCCTTCGGGTATCCCTATCGGATAGGAATAAGGAAACTTTATTCAGAGAAAAAATTGTCGAGGGGAAAAGCTGTTGGATGGGCAGGCGGGATGAGACTGGCGCCCCACACCTGTCATGAACTGTGGTTGAAAAAAAAGGAAGTGGGCAAAGCTGGTCAAAATCGGCAAAAAACCAAATAAAAAAAGCCTGCCCCCACGGTTGATCGTGAGGACAGGCTGGATAACTGCGGGGCTACGGAAGAAAGAAGAAGTATCACTTCCCTCCGACTTGAAAATTTCTCCTCAAGGATCGGAACACGTGTTATGGACGAGGAAACATCCTCTTATCCTCCACCGCCTGAAAGCCATATTTCACCTCCAGGAACAGAAGACAATCCTCTCCCGTCGTTCCGTAGTGCCACAGTTATAATCCGATTTGTCGGTCAATCTGAGCCACCGTGCCTAAATCAACCTGTTCAAGTAATGCGGCTCGCAATTCGCGGAGCCCGAGATCAGAAGCATTGGCTTGAATCTCCTGAGAAATCACCCCGAGTGCGTCATACCAAAACCCTGCGTTGGCCAATAACTTAGTCGCCTCCTGTGGTGTGGCCTGCTTCACCGCTTTCGCAATGTCCTCCGGCAAACTCACCACTTCCAACAGACCGCCTGCAATAATATCTTTAGACCGGCGAGTTGGGTCGGGAATAAGCGACACAAACCATTGATACGTCTTCCCCTGTTCAAATTTCAGGTCATACGTACCTAACGAAATCAAATGGACCCCTGCCTCCCTAGGAGAAGGCAACGATACTTCCAGAAGAGGCGCCACCCCAATACCTTCCAGGACCGTGAACTCCAAAGGCAGAGTGGTCGGTGTAGAGAGATACCACACCAACGATGGCTGTGTTTCGGCCGTCACGGCCACATGATCCGGGACTAACGCATACAGAAGAGGTAAACCAGGCGAAGGCCCTCGTGTACCCCCACCCACTCGGCCTCCAGGAGCTCCTCGACGAGGAGGTTGATACAGAGGCCCCGAGACTTTTTCAGGAGGACGAGGTTGATCATCGGTAATGCGAACCATGGACCTTTCGACAGATGCTTTGCGCGCCCGTTCTACCTTCTTCGTTAATAAGGCCGTCTTTTCAGGCGAGACAGACGCCTCAGAAGATGTTCTGACATTTCCTTTCCCTGTTATGGCAAAGGCGTTGAGACCAACTGTCAGTCCGAGAATCGTCAACCCCCATGTGAGTGTATTGTTCTTCATGATAATTCCTCCTTTCCTCCCATAGAAGTATCTGATCATCATGACTGTTGCATTTCATCATTCAGAATCCTATGGGCTGATATAAACATGACTAACGCAAACTTCATTCCATAATATTTCAGCGGCGCACCTCTTATAGAGATTTAAAAATCCAATATTTCAATAACTTAGAAATTTTCTGGCTGTCCCTAACAGTTCACCTTGATGGTCAGATGTCTACATTGTAGACAGTTTGTCAACGTTGCAGATCAGATCATCATGCAACGTCTTTCTGTCCCACATCCTCACCTGCAAATCCTTATTGAGGGCATTTTGACCTTATTGTCATGAGTTCCTAGAATAGACGCATTGCTTATCGTCATCAATCCTGGAAAGGGCAATCATACCTATGACCGGCAATTTTCAAAAGTTGGGTTTCTTGCGGGGAATCCTCATCATCCTACTTCTGCCGCTTGGTGGAGGAGGGAGTTTCCCCAATGCGGCGATCGGAGAGACCGCACCCCATGACCTCATCCGCAAAGGGCAAGAATGGTATGGGCAGGGAAATTTTGAAAAAGCGGCAGAGTCATGGACCCAAGCCTCTACGATCTTTCAGCAAACGGCCGATCACCCCAATTATATTCAGGCCCTCATTTTTGCCTCCAGAGCCCTTGCAGAAATGGGGAAACGCCAACGAGCACAACTCCTGCTCCAGACAGCCGTTCAAACAGCCCAAACGCACCACCACCCTCATCTGATGGCTCAGGCCATGGCCCAAATAGGAGCCTTACACCTACAAGTAGGCGAGGGAGATTCGGCGCTCACAATCCTACAAGAAGCGCTCAAAATAGCCCGGGAGCTTGCGGATCGTCGCCTTGAGGCCACCATTTTAAATGATATGGGCAACACTCAATCACAGCTTAAGAATCATTCAGCCGCCATTGGCGCCTATACGGAAGCGGCTGTGTTGGCTAACTCCTTAGATCTGCATTCGCTTTCAATACGGGCAATGATCAATGCTAGCTTGGTAGAGCGAAAAACCGGCGGCATTCCCAATGCAACCCTTGCTTTGCAACAAGCGTGGGACAAAACCAAGACTCTCCCAGACTCGCATGAGAAAGTTCAAAACTTCCTCACGATTGGACGGAGCCTTCGAGATATCAGCCAACAAGATACGGAAAACCGCGCCACCCTCTTCACCAAAGCCAGCGAGGCCCTCCAGGACGGTATTCATTCAGCTAAGGCCATTGGAGATTGGAGGCAAGAGTCCTATGGCTGGGGATTTCTCGCAGAAATGTACGAAGAGGAAGGGCGCCCTCGTGAGGCCCTAAAACTGACCCAATTAGCGATTCGAGCCAGCCAGCAGGGCCAGGCTCCCGAAGCGCTCTACATGTGGGAATGGAAAACCGGCCGATACCTGAAACAGCTTGGAAAATTAGACGACGCCATCCTGGCCTACCAACGCGCTATCAACACCCTCCAGCCCATTCGCCAGGAACTGGTTGCCGGTCTCCCAAACCATCCGACCGCTTTTCGGGAAAGTATCGGAGGTCTTTTTTTCGAATTAGCCGATACGTTACTGGCGAGAGCCGATCAACTCCAGGATGGTCCGGAACGAAACACCCTCCTTTTCCAAACCCGAGATACCATTGAACATTTCAAGGCCGCCGAACTCCAAGATTACTTCAAAGACGATTGCGTGGCAGTGAACCAAGCACGCATTCAACCCATCGATCACATCGCGGCGCAAACCGCCATCATTTACCCCATTATCTTTCAGGATCGCACCGACATTCTCATGAGCTTGGGAGGAACCATCAAACGAATAACCATCCCCATATCGGAACACGATTTGACTGAGACCATTGATCGGTTTCCGAGCCCTATTGGAAAAACGAACAACTCACCAATATCTCCCTCATGCCCAAGCCCTCTATACCATGCTGGTGCAACCCCTTGTATCCTCACTTAAGGAATTCGACATTCGCACGCTCGTCTTCGTACCGGATGGCGCCTTACGAACCATCCCCATGGCAGCCCTGCACGATGGCCAACAATTTCTGATTCAAAAATACGCCATTGCCATCACACCGGGGCTCACCCTGACAGATGCACACAGTTTAGATCGTGAACAAGTGCATCTTCTTTCGATTGGCTTAACCGAAGGGGTCCAAGGCTTTGCCCCGTTGCCCAATGTGCATCAGGAAATTGAAAACATCAAAAACCTGTTTGGAGGAAAAGCCCTCCTCGATAAAGATTTCCTGGCACGAAATATTGAGCAACAGATGAAACAGGAAGAATTCACAATCGTCCATATTGCCTCGCATGGGAAATTCGATACAGACCCACAAGATTCGTTTGTGCTGGCCTATGACCAAAAACTCACCATGACGCAACTTAGCACCCTCATGGGCCTGTTCCAATTCCGCCAAACTCCTTTAGATTTGTTAACGTTGAGCGCCTGTGAAACGGCTGTCGGAGATGAACGAGCCGCATTAGGGCTCGCCGGTGTAGCGATTAAATCAGGGGCCAGAAGCGCCTTAGCCACCCTTTGGTTTATCAATGACCAAGCCTCTTCAATTTTGGTCAATCGGTTCTATACCCAAATTAAACAGTCCTCACTGTCTAAAGCCGAGGCCCTCCAACACGCCCAAATCGGCTTGCTGAACCATCCCATTTATCGTCATCCCGGCTATTGGGCGCCCTTCCTTCTCATCAACAACTGGCTCTAGCCCTAACCCTTAAGCCAAAGCACCTCGACCTCAATACGTTCTAGACCTCAGTCCAACTAGAACCATTTCTCTACCCTTCCTAAGCAGCCAAGTCCCACGATGGGCTATACCCAGCAACCGCTAGCCCTTCAAGCTGGGAAGGCTCTTATCGTTGACACCATGCCAACACCGTATACATTCCTGCAAATCTATTCGGAGGAGATATTCCCCCTAATCCAACCAGGAAATCATCATAAGCCATTGAAATTAAAAATATTTAAATTTCTATGAAAATTCTTCACTACGGGCACCAGGCTTGCTCTAAATACCAGCGAGAACATATCACTAAACCTGGATACCGCTGGATCGGATAACATCATGCAACTGTTTGACATCTATCAATATATTTTTCTTGGAGTCGCCTTTTCGTGCCTCATCGGCCTCGGCATCGCCTGGTATGTCTTTCTCGGGAACCGCGATAAATAGGGGGACTCTCCATAAAAAAATTACCCGACCAGCTCCCGCTTTGAGGCCTTTCCTACCCAGCCCCGTGGGCACCACAGCAGGGCTCTCCGATCATGATCTTCGTGACACCTCTCCCTGGGCATCCCTGCTGGCAGTTGAGCTTGCCCCTGCCGTTGTTGACAGGGGCAGGGATCCATCCGAATGGGGTGATCGAGATATTATTCTGGTAACATCCATCCCCTACCGTGAGTGCGAGGCGGGGGATAGTTAATGGATTGAGCTAAGGTTTGAGAGAAAAGAGCGAAGGCAGAAAGAAGCTATAGAATTTTAACTTTCAACTAAGGCATTCAGAACTCCCTTGCCCTTTTAGGGAGAGGGTTCTGTGATGAAAGGCGAAAGATTAAAAAGCGTAGGAGGAAGTTATGGGCACGCGGTGGTAGGGTCACCCGCATAGCCCAATACCAGGGGAGCGATGGAGGCCGTCAGCACAACTTGGCTTTGTGGACCGACAGAAGAAGCGGCAACAGGATCAGTCTGAACCGAAGAAAGCAGCAAAGGACTCGCGAGGAACGCGCCGGGTGTCAAGGAAAGACTCCCGGCTTTGGAATCGACAAACGTACTGAAATGGCCACCAGAACCTGCCGCGCATCGGTCCCCATAGAGGGCCGTCACAGGCGTGGTTTCTTCCGGCAAGGGCGCGAGCGTGCCACTGAGATTTTGAATGGGCGCTTGAATATCCACCGAGCCGCTCACGCCCAACGCCGACGACGCATCCAACACACTCAACGGATCAACCAGGACCGCCTTATTGGCGATCAGCGAAATATTGCCGCCCTGGCCCTGCACCGCCTTCGCCAGGATCTGGCTGTTCTGCAGAATAATAAAATCCGGATCGATATTGATATTTCCTCCAACCGTCGTCGCATTCCCTTGCACCGAGCTGGAGATCGTACTGTCGTTCAACCGAATAAGGTCTTGGGCAGTGAGCTTGATGTTGCCCCCGGATGCCTTCGCGGCTTCGGTGGTGATACTGGCACCATCGAGTAAAATGGTGCCAGCAGCTGTGAGTTGAATATTGCCGGCATTACCGGCGTCAGCATTTTGAGAAGTACTTTTCGCTGAGACAGAAGCGCCATTGGAGAGAGAGAGTTCTCCCACATTTACCTTAATATCCCCACCGTTTCCCAAGTCCGTGGCATCGCTAGAAATGACGGCTCCATCTGTAACAGAAAGGTTGGCTGCTTCCATACTCATATTTCCACCTCCCCCTTCAGAAAACGATTTCGTACTGACAAGACTCCCATCGGTAAGGAGTATATTATTCTTGGCCGCAATGTTTATATCCCCAGCATTCGCCTGGCCTCGAGCCAGAACATCGATTTCTGATCCTTCTTGTAGGGTTAAACTATCAGAAAAATTTAGGGTTATACTCCCTGCCTTTTGAGGACTGTTACTTTGAACAGAAATACTAGCTTGATTGTTCAGATCCAGATTAACTGCTTCAAACTGAATATTTCCACCATTCCCATCACCAACGATAGTTGTGAAGACCCTCCCCTCATCTAAAAAGGTGTCCCCTTCCGTAACCTCCACATGAATATTTCCGGCATTACCTCCGCCCCCACTAGTTTGTGAACGAATTATCCCGCCTCTCCCATTAATGAACAAATTCCCCTTTTCAACAGTCACTCCAATATTTCCTGCGTCCCCAAGACCCCCTGTCGTCGTGAGAATCTCCCCATTGTCCAGAGAGAGATTCCCTTCCTTAACGGTCACCTCGATAACTCCTGAATTGCCTGGGCCTATTGATAGTGTGGAAATCTCCGGGGAAACAAACTCTGTACCGACCAACTCCAAGTTATTGGCGACAATCCGAATAAAACCTGAATGGCCTGTTGGCGGCGGGTCTACTTCGTTCAAGTTCGTTGAACTCGAAATCCCCGTGAATGCAAAATTATTCACGTTGGAGAGCAGCACAATGTCCGCATGCACCTCAATGTTTCCGGCATCCCCCGAGCCTGCGAGAGCGTCCGCTAATATGAAGCCGCCATCAAGCACCTCTAGGTTTCCCCCGATTTCCAGGAAAATGTTGCCACTATCCCCTTTTCCTTCGGTACTGGACTCGATCAATCCGAAGTCTCGAACACGCAAAGAGTTGGCCTCCACGAGAATATCACCGCTCTTACCGCCTATACTTCTCGAAAACACTTTAGACTGGAGAGATGCCCCATTACGAATATCAACATGATGCGCGTTTATCCGGATGCCTCCGGAACCAAGACCCTCAACGGTTGTGAAGACATTGGATTCGATGACAGAATTGTGGTCAAGCACGACCTCGTCTGAAACCTGGATGTCAACTCCTGATCCAGGTTTGCCGGTAAAGGTCCCACCCGTCGGTCCAATCGTACTCGTAGCAATGCTGGCCTGATCAAGAGTCAAACGGCCACCCCTTATGACGACCGTCCCGCCTCCCTCACCGTTTGTGTTAACGAAGGAACCTGGAGAAAATGAAATCTCGCCTAGGTGTTGAAATGAGTCAAGACGAAGGTCCGCACTTTCCCCTGGACCATTAAAGGGTACCTCGCCTGGAGAGGCGACACTGGATATTACGATCTGCCCACTCGGTGCATTGAGACCACCACCGATCGCAATGTCTCCTCCGATAAGAGAGATGGGCTGTCCTTCTACAACAGATAATTCTTCAACTGAAATCGTACCGGGATTCGTTCCCATGAACCCGAAGGCGGTAATCGGCGCGACACTCAACATGGCATCCTGCACACTCGGCAGAGCAGTGAACTGCACCCCGTCGCCCAATTTCAAGTAATCAGCCGTCGTGAAATAAGTGGCACCACCCACATTTAAGGTGGCATCCTGCGCAAACACAATTCCTGCTGGATTCATGAGGAACAGATTGGCGTTCCCGAAGCCTTCGGTCTGAATCATCCCGAGAATGTTCGAGGGATTGCCACCGGTCACACGGCTCAGAATGTTGGATGTTGGCATTGTAGAATCGTTTAGGAAATTGGCAATGTTGTTCGTTGGAACCCCAAACTCCCCAAAGCTATGAAACAGATTGGTTCCGCCAGCAGGCCTTGTCCCGCCCGTAATGTTATGTTGCACCTCTCCGCCTGGGAGAATTACTGGGACACTCACCTGCGTGTCGAGACCTGAGGCAGTGATGGGAGGTGGAGATTGGCCATAGGCCATCTCTCCTATCAGCGCTAATAGGATTCCAAGTGGCAGAAAATTTTTAAATACATTTTTTCTAGTCATAAAACCTGCACGTTTAGGAAAGAAAACTTCATAGCTTATTTTTTCCTCTTAATGATAGCCCGACTTAGAACCAAAAACAGCTAACTTTTTAATAGTCAATCCTTTGCAAAAATACCGGAATGATTCAATTCCAATCCGAGTTCTAGTATCTCAAATTAATTACCTGAGATTTTCCTTATATTGCCAAAAAATGAATTTTCAGAGCCGTTCTCCCGCATCCTAATTAGAAATTAAAAGTGCTTTCAAGATTACTTGTAAATTGCCAGCTACTTGAATTCGCTAAAAAAGGATTATGGCGCCATCCCCTGACTCCAAGGAGGGCATGTGCAACCATTCACATATATACATTGGTTTGCCGCGTTTGTAGCGCAATAGTTTACTCCCCCTCGCCCAGGTCCGCCATCACCCTCTTGTTCAATGCCTGATCCAGCCGTAATGTTGATCGTCATACAACCTGTCAACATTAGCGGAATGGCCATTGCTCCAAGGATCCTAAACAGTTTCATGATTCCACCTCCAATTTTAAGAATAATTCCCCTTTAACTTGCCAAGCCTATTCTATTAACACCCCAAGCTCCCGGATTCTCTATAGCAACGTAACCCAACTTCCTGAATTTTGTCTTGGGCCTGAATCACTTGTTTCAGCCACAATTTAGTGCTTTTATCGGTCTCCTCATCAAAAATTTTCTTTAATTCTTCCCTTGTTTCTTTGGTACCGGCAAACGCCAAGCCTAGAATCGAAGCATCTCTCACAATATCTTCGACCACAGTTTTCTGATTGGGGGGTGCCCAGGCCACTCTGGATTGACGATTATTGGTTACTTCCATTTTCCTTTTACTTTTCATTATCAAAAATTTCCTGGCCTTCTCTATCGCAGATTCCTTTTCGGTAGGTGGGGTCGGGTTAGGGTCAAAGGGGGGGTTAGGACCAGGAAACGGGGAAGGGGGAGCAGGCTTGCTACCTTCATTGATGGAGATCCCCAATGCCCATATGGCACTAAACAAGGCCCTAGACCTCAATGTATCTAAATCTGATTTGTCATGTTCTTCAATAAAAGCTATCATTTTTGGAATCGCTGACGGATCTCCAATAAGTCCTAACGTGACAACAATATTTGACCAATAGGGCATATCCTTTTCATCATCTAACATTTTAAAAAGTTTCTGAACGTCGTTATCTTGATTCGAATTACCATTAATTAACCGGTACTTTCTTGCCGAACTCACCGACACTCCATGTGGATGGACACTTCTTACAAATTTTTCAATTGGTGGTAAAGCACTTCCGATCTCTTCCACCGTGTTGGCGAACACAGGCAATTCACCTTGATATTCCAGCATCATGAAACAGAGGACCCCTAAAACACATATTAATTGTTTCACCCGACGACCTCTCTCTTCGTTGTTAGAAGATCCATCTCTCTTGACTTTCTCTTTAACGATATATCGCCTTATTGAAACTTTTCACATTCATTGCGACTCAAATTTTTGTTCATCGGAAGGATAAACTCATTCATCACGGCAAACGGTTGGTTACGATGGTCCAACCCGTTCAAATGACCCAATTCATGCAACCACAAGATCGCTTCTTGAGAAGTATGCGGCCGGATAACAATAATCCCATTGTCCTTTTGGCAACCTAGAATATCCGGCCAAAATTGATTGCACCATCGAATCTCCTTCACAACTTTCAGCCCATCCCATGTAGTATTGAGTTCATTCAAATCAATTTCATCACGAATGATTTGCGGTCTATTAAATTTCCCAATCCCTCCATCTTTCACCGTGAGAACCAGGGAACATTCCTCATCCCCATTACCATCAGAAAAATTGGACACATCATTGGCATCTTTGAGAATTTTGTCGACATCAGCCGGGAACAGAGGTATATCCCTATGTACGCGCACTTCTATTTCAGTCACGGTCGTCTTTTTAATCCCAGGGACCCTCACCTTAGGCTTTTCTTGTGGCCCATCAACTTTTCCGTTTGGCACGGTCACATTCAATTTCACACAACTCAAGCCACCTATGAGGATCAAGACACAAACAAAAATCAATTGCAGCATTGTTCTGCTAGAAAATATCATGAAAAATTCCCTTTTGAGCGTACTGTTAATTCCACAATTCAACAACCACTTCAATTTACTCGTCAGCATTTAGTTTTTTGAGTTTCCCTGTTCGATTCGAGTTCACTACTTCAAAGCCAAGCAAATGTTAGGAACCCTCATCAGAGTTTAATATTTTTCAAGAAAGCATTGACTGAAGATTAATCGTTGAAACACCCTAACCCTAAAATACAGGTTTGCTTAACTCTGGTTTGGCATGGCCCCTTATCAGAAGCCTCTTCCCCTGGATATTTAACCTGTGTCACCGTAACCATTTGCCTCTGATTGTCTTCCCCAACTAGCATGACAATATTCTTTTCTTGTCCTGCCGTTTCTTTTTCCTCGCAAGGCTTCACTTCTAACAAATCAGTTTTTAGGCAACCCGTCATCATTAGATAAGTCAGGCATAACAGAGAAATCAGAATCCAATACTTTCCTGAAAGATTCACTAGTCCCTCTTTTGATATTTTCCAGCGGATTCTACTTTCGCGAATTTCCGCTCTATCTGGAAAAAAACAAATTCTTTAGCATTTAATAGCTGACTAAATAGGCTTCCGCTGCAGCACAATTCACCAATCATGAATGTGCTCAGTCTCCCGAGCCACCACTTTTGTTTAACCGACGGGATTTTTACTAAAAAGAAAGGGGAGGGGAAGACTTCTTAATAATGCCGTAGGAAACAATACCTGAGAAATGATCTAATAATTTAGGGGCATTGCTCTGTTTAAAAAAATCCTAATCTTTTTTTCCCACACCCTTTTACTTTTCTTCTACACTCTAACCTCCTTCCGGGGTTGATCTTGTGTGTCCAATTTTTACTCCACCCAATTAATAATTGCAATGAAAGCAATTGCGATGCCGGTTGAAAAAAATATGGGTTTTTTTTTATGGCGAGCTTTACAGTCTTTATTCAAAAGTCATTTAGGTTTCTTGGTGAAAGTCTAATCCACCCGAGAACAATAAATTTGGCCTCATTTTGTATCTAATTAGATAAATTTCGTATCTGATCAGATACGAAATTGAAGAAATTTTCGATGTGTCGTGTCTCCGGTCACCCCGAATGCGGTCATGCCCAGAGAATATCGTTAAGGAATGATTCAGATGGATCCTCGCAGACTCCCTGCGGGGGATGACGAGAAATAAAGGCTCGAAAAGATTCCTGCCAACCACCGCAGGAATGACGGTGGAGGAAGTCTGCGTGGACGCCAAAGGAGAAAGACGACGTTAACAATGAATGGAATAGCAGAATGGCAATGAGATGCGAGATGAGGATAGACGGATGGCTGGACCTACGGCCGTTGGCCGTTAAAGGGATTCGTAGAGTTGGTCGCGCAGGTCTTTGACGCGGATATGATAGCGGTTGATTTTTTTGATGAGGCCTTGTCGGCTGATACCCAATTTTTCGGCAGTTCGCACTTGGTTGAATTGGCAAGCCACTAAGGTATCTTTGATGATCTGTTCTTCCAGCTCACCCAAAATTTCGGGCAGACTTTTTCCTTTTCCACTTTCAGAATTTTTCAGACTCTGCAGGGGGCGTTTGATACTGATGTCAAGGACGTCCTCACTAATGGTTGCCGCCCGCACCATGACGGCCAAACGCTTCATTTCATTCCCGAGCTGTCGGATATTGCCTGGCCAATCATATTCCACCAAACGTCGCATCGCGGCCGAGGCGAGTTTTTTCCGAGACTTCCCCATTTCTTTGCAGTGAAGATCCAGAAAGTAATTCGCGAGCAAGGGAATATCGGCCGGAATTTCCCGTAAAGCCGGTGTCTGAATATGGACGACCTTCAAGCGGTAATAGAGATCTTTGCGGAATGCGCCCTTCTTAATGGCTTCTTCCAGATCGGTATTCGTCGCCGCTACGACACGGATATCAATGGAAATCGGCTTTCGTTCCCCGACGGGTTCTACCACCCGTTCTTGCAACACGCGCAAGACTTTGGCTTGAGCTTTCAGACCGAGGTCCCCGATTTCATCCAGAAAAAGCGTGCCCTTATGGGCTTGCTCAAACTTCCCAATTCTGGCCTCGACCCCCGTGGCCGTGCCGCGGCCGATTCCAAACAGTTCACTTTCAATAAGATTTTCCGGCAAAGCCGCACAGTTGATGGCCACAAACGGATAGCGAGCCCGAGGGCTGGAGTAATGAATGGCCTTCGCGACCAATTCTTTTCCAGTTCCATTTTCGCCGGTGATAAGGACGTCGACCGAACTATCATGTATTTGATCAATGACTCGTACCAACCGTTGCATGGGGAGACTATTCCCTAGCAGGTTTTGGGTCGAGAACCGACCTTCGACTTCTTTCCATAACTGAGCGTTTTCTTCTTCCAGCCGATGGCGTTCAAGCCGCAATTGTTCCATCTGCTGTTTTTTCTGCAAGGGAATGGATATTTCATCGACTAAGCCTTTTGCGAGTTTCTCATCCCGTGAAGAAAAGGCCTTGCCTTTTTTGTTTACGGCTTCAAAGACGCCGAATATTTCACCCGTTGCGGCCCGTAACGGAACGGCCAACAAGGTGCGGGTACGCCGTTTAGTGTGAAGATCAATCCCGGAGAAAAACCGGTCATCCGCTTGGACATCCTGCACATTGATGAGTTCCCCCGTCGCTACACAATTTCCCGCGATGCCCAACCGTGCATCCAATCGCAGAATTTGGCCATTTTCCTGCAACGGGAACCACAGTTCTTGTCGCTCCTCATCTAAGAGAAACACACTAGCCATTTCCGCTTCCAAGCGCCGGCAGGCTTCATCCCTAATGAGTTGGAAAAAGGCCCGGCAGTCGGTTTCTTGGTTGAGACGGATCAGGAAGGAGCTCGCGGGGATCTTTTGGCCTGACAGGCGTTCGTTATTTTCAGATTGGTTTGGCATCGTGAACAATCAATTGTTTTTTAGGTTCTGCGTTTCCCTACCTAAGAGATCTGTGTCTTCTCACTTATTATCCCTAGGTATGATTCACCAGGTCAACGGGATGAGTTTATTTAGAATTACAATCTGTAAAGATCGCGTTAGCCGATTGGGGCGAAAACCAACAATGCCGTTCCCAGACTGCCAATGTTTATTATTATGGCCCACATGTTTCAGAATTGTTTGGCGTATACACGATACACTGAAAGACTCTGGTTTTTCCCTTTTAACAACACCGAACCTACTTCCGTGAGAGACCAGGCATGAGTTCCCAAATATTGTTTGGTTGTTTCGCCTATAAGGATTCGGCACACCGTATTACGGTCTTCCATTTTCCAGTCGTCCTTTTGGAGATTCTCCAAACGAGCTGCAACATTCACCGCGTCGCCAATCGTGGTAAATTTCAAGCGCTCCGCGCTCCCCAAGCTCCCGACCATCACCGGCCCTGTATTCATTCCGACTCGCATTCGAATCGACCCCAACCCTTGTTGTTGCCAATGGTTATTCAACCGCATCATTGCCTGCTCCATTGCCAAACTGCACTTCACGGCTTCTCTGGCATTGTGACGGATCTGTTCTTCAGTTTGGTCTCTGGCCAATACTCCGAATCCGGCTTTAATCATATCTCCGTAATAATCATCAATCAGCCCTCCATGGTCGGTAATAATCTTCACCATGGTATCCATATAAGTATTGAGCCATTCCCACAATTGTTCTGGTGGCATCGTTTCGGCCATAGTGGTGAACCCTTCCAAGTCGGTAAACAACGTTGTAACGACGAGTGTTTGCGGACGCCACCGCCCATTTTCTAAAAACTGTTCGCGTTCTTCCCACACTGCTGCCGCCACTTGAGGCGAGACATGTCGTGAAAACAGCCTCATCAGCGCCTGCCGATCCTGATGCTCCCGTTTGGACATATAGGCGGTAACAACCATCGCATTCACCACCCAACCAAGGGCCGGAGGCACCCAAGGCACCCACCAGTTATTGGCTATCGATGCCACGATACTACCACTCAACACCAATAACCCAACTATGACGACCGTTGAAAACCGCCACGCGCCCCGCACCCAGACTCCGACCAATGCACCTCCCAGCACCCACATCATGATCCACATCGATTCTTGGGCCTCTGAGAGCGTGACGATGCCCTCCCCGCCGGCGCGGGCATCCCGAATGAGCTGCGCCACAATGTGACCATGCAATTCAATCCCGGACACACGAGGGCAGTGGAGCAAGCTACCGCACTGCGAGGTGTAGAAATAGTCTTTCACGCCTTCCGACACGACACCTACAAGGACAATGTGGTCCCGAATCACTTCCTGGTTGACCTCTCCGGCTAGGACCGTTCGCAACGATAGGGTGGGAAATGTCGCTGCTCCTCGATCCAAATTCAGTAAAAACTGATACCCCTGAGCGTCGGCCTTCACATAACTCCCATCATGCGATTCGAAGGGGCGAAAGACTGTGTGGCCCAACCTCAACCAATCTGGATGTGTTCCAGCAGATTCTGGTTCGATGCCTTCAGGTTGTAAATATTTGAGCGCGATCAGCAACGGGAAAGAACGAGAGAAATTCGTCCCATCATCCAAATACAAGAGACCCCTCCTCACCACACCATCTGGATCAACTACCATATCGCTGAAGCCCACTTGGTCGGTTCCCTGTAAGATGGGCGGTTCTGCTATCCCACCGAACTCGGGTTTTCCAAATTTCTTGACCATAATGATTTCTGGATATTGCGTAAGAACGCGATTTAAGGCTTCCCGACCGGGCGGAACTTCCAGATCGCGATAGATGTCAACACCGATGACCCTCGGACCCTGCGCCTGAATTCGTGTGAGAGTCGTTGCCAGAACTTCATCCGAAAGCGGCCAACGCCCTAATGCCTGAATATCTTGTTCTGTGATGGTCACCAATGTAATGGGTAGGTGTTTGCCTTGTTGATGTGGGCCAATCCGAAAGGCCCAATCATATGCTTGAAGCTCCAGACCTTCCAGCAAGCCTAGGCTCCGAACCCCCGCGACCAGTAGAAAGACCAGGAGCGTTATTGCAACGACTTGAAAAGCAGGTGCACGAAGGAATGTTTGACCCACCAGGATGCCCTTAACGTTTCAAGTATCCTTGAGTGGAAAAGAAAACAAGGGAGAGCAGGTTCCTATGTTCTTACCCAATCAAAACTAGGCTCTATTTTTGGGGTTTGAGCAAGTGAAGGAGAACCACACAGTTCTCACCTCAACCGCAAACATGAAAGAATCAGAACCAGACGTTATCCGAACGTCAGCCAGTCGATACCTCCAGTGGCAAACGAATGTGAAAAACGGTTCCCACATTAATTTCACTCTCGACTTCGATGACCCCTGCATGCGCCTCAATCACATCCTTAACAATTTTTGTACCCAATCCGGTTCCTCCCCGCTTTCGACTGATGACTCTGGAGGTGAACAAAGTATCCCGAATTTCGGCCGGCATGCCTCGTCCGGTATCTACCACAGAGAGGTGAACCGTCTTTCCGTTTGATTCGATTTGTCCCTTTATCGAAATGGAACCACCCTGAGGAACTTCGGCTATGGCATTATTAACCAGGTTATAAAAGGCGTTGAACAAGCGTGATTCATCGGCTTGCATCTCCGGCAGTTCAGAAATTCCTTCATGACGCAAGATAATCCCTTTTTCCTGAGCCATTACCTCCAATGTTTCAAACACGGACATCACGACTTGATGAAGATGACAAGGGGCAAAGCGTGGAGAGCTCGTTAACCCCTTCACACAATCGGCAATTTCTTTGACGCGATCCTGAATTCGTTTGGCGTTATTCGTCACCATCTCAATCACTTCAAGACATGTGTCATGACTTGCTCGACCTTTGTTGGGATCAAAATGTGGGAGATCGGCAAAGACCTCATTTATCTCCTCTTTCAAAAGGGACGTTCCACAGAGTACCGGCATAAGCAAATTCTTCACATCATGACTTATGTTTCCTAGGATTCGTGCTACCTCCGCTAATTTGGCTTCTTGAAATAACCGAGCCTGCTCGATGGACAAGGCGGTAAAGGCCCCGATGACCGAGACAATAGCCACATCCCCTTCATTTAACTTGCCCTCACGTTTATTCATGACCTCCAATACTCCGATTGGATGTCCCTCCCATCGCTTGAGAGGAATAGCAATCATGTCCTGAGTATGGAACCCGGTGCTTAGGTCAATTTCTCCAAGATGCCGTTGGTCTTCCTTTACGTTTTGAATCACAACGGGTTCTCCGGTCGCAAAGACCGTTCCCGCAATCCCTTCGGCCCATGGAAATGCTGTTCCAGGTTTTGGCGGTCGGTTGCCAATAGCATGGTAAAATACCAATTCCTTAGTTTCCGGATTGGCCAACAACACACACCCCGCCTCACAGTTCACAACTTCCAATGCAATTTTCAACCCTTGCTGAACCACATCTTCCACATTGAGATGCTGAAAAAGTGCTTCACTGATTCTTCTAGCAGCATCCAGTTGGGACTCTTTTCGATCCTGTTGGTTCCACGGGTTCATACCTTGAACCTCCCACGCCAATCCGACATGAGCGGATTTATTGTTAAAGGGTAACAAAATTAAGTGAAAAAATCTTAGCTACCCTTGAATTCGGAAGACAGAAGGCGGTGTCATCCTTCACTTCCTTCCAAGATCTGAGAAAAATTTTTATGCGTCACTACACGTGAAGGAAGGCTCACAGCTCTAAAATATTATTTCCTGTCCTTCTACCAAAACTGAAAGGTTTTCAATATCAAGCTTGGAGATTTCTTCAAGTATGATTTCACGTACGGTTGGCTTCATATGATACACAAACAGTGGAAGTTCAGGTTTGCCAATTTTTTTAAATTCCCGGGCAAGAAGTGTCGGGGTGAGATGCTTACTTTGAATCGCAATGTCCAGCATTGAATCTGGAAAGGAAACTTCGATGAAAACTCCTTTGAGGTTGGAAATTCTGGCGGCCACTTGCCAAATTTCTTCGGTATGATGTGTATCGCCACTATAGATCCAGGCGGCAGTGTCATCACGAATCACATAGCCCACAGTTTCTACCGTGTGGTTGACCAGGATAGGAGTGACCCTAATATCTCCGGTAATGGGAACCTCAGTTTTCGCTTCCAACCCCTTCGCCCGCAAGATGGAATGACGTGGGCCCTGAATGTTGAAAAAATTTGGAAAGACAATGTCGTTAAAGATATATTTTTGCAGACCAGCGATCACTGAAGGCACACTCGCCACGACCACCTGATGGTCAACCGACCCAGAAAGATTATCAACAAGCGGCGGAATGTCTTTGATGTGATCATGATGCAAATGAGAAAGAAGAATGAGCTTGACACCTCGTTGCTCTTCCAACGTCAAGCCAGAAGCCAACGTGCCTGCATCGACCATGAGCTCCCCATTGACGAGGAACCCGACGCTCCGACAGTGCATTGAACCTGTTGATCCTTTCACCACTAGGTCCGATCCATGAGATCCCAGAACTCGGATATTCACAGATTTGCGCTTTCACAACATATTGGTACGTTCGCCTGCATCATACAACTCCCGATCTCATTGCGTTTCAAGTTATCAATTAACGCTTACCAGAGCTTTCCTTTTTTCCCTTACCTTTTCAAAGAATCGAGATGCTGAATTGAAGATATGGCTACGTTAGGGCTTTATTAAGCTGACTTTGCACATCATCATGCAAAAATGTTTGAAATAAAACAACCTTTATTGAAAGTGTGTTGATTTTTTTCGGAACTTCGCACACTCCATCTCTTTGCAATTTCAGGCCTGGCGCGTTTTGCATTACAAAACTGCCAGAAACTGTCTTGGTCATGGCTAACAAACCATCGACCATTGAAATGTACCTAAGAAAAGGTTTTTAGTTTCAGTTAAATAGATGATGAACCTGATCACCCTTCACTCATCCCCCCTAGGAATTTTCATGCAAGAACATTTTGCTGAGGTACCTTCCAAAACGTTTTTTGGCCGTCGCGCCAGCTAGAGGGTTGACAAATCTGATCAGCAGACCAAGAAAATTCTCATTCCCGCATCCGTTTTGTCCCTCAGAAATTCCCAGCTCAAAGAAAATCTTTTGCATTGATCAGTTCGAGGCAAGTGTTTTTTGCCGTTCAAATCTCTCAATCCATAATCAGATAGCATAACCGTCATAGTTTACATCTGATAAAAGAAAAGCCCTTTGTAAGTGTACTTACAAAGGGCTTTTCTCTGAAAATTGGCTCCCCGGGCAGGACTCGAACCTGCGACCATTCGGTTAACAGCCGAACGCTCTACCAACTGAGCTACCGAGGAACGAATATTTGATTCAGGGCTTACTCGTGTAAATGATTTTAGCCGGATGGCCGCCTTTCTTCAAGAACGGAGGAACCGTTTTAGGCCTTTTGAAAATTAAAATTGGAAATCTGCCGAATCTTCTTCGCCCTCTTCCGCCTCGGAAGCGCCCCCCTCTGAGAGATTCACGTAATGCCTAGCCCAGGATAAATAAATATTGGCGCTGTCTCTCATCGCATCAGCACCGTTGATAAGCTTGCTGATAACTTCAGGATCTCCTCCGGCCATTTCCATATCTCGCGCTTTCACCTCAAGCGACGCATGAAAATGCTTCATGTGGTCGGTCAGGGTGTTCATCTGCTCACGGAGATCATCATTCATTATTGCGATCCTCTCATCAACTTTGTTGAGACCGAGCTCAAATTCATTGCGGTTGCGTACCCAATAAAAAAAGCCCTGCGATCTTCATCTACTCAGAGAAACATCGCAGGGCTTTTCAATTGAGAATTGTTACCCTTGATAGGCTTGACCCAACTCCGCCGCTTCTCCAGCCTTTTCCAATAACGTTCCATCTGAATTCACCGCGACCATATCAATAGCCGCATGTTTAGCCGCATCACATACAACTTTACACAGCTCACATCCTTTGCACCGGTCAATATTAACTTCCGCGACCATTTTGTCAGGATTCAGGTCTAAACAGTTAGCTTCCGGGCAATACATGATGCAAAGCCGACAACCTTTTTTCGCCACACACTTGTCATCTGTTACTAGAGCAACATTATACATCTATCTGTTTCCTTCACTGAGTTTCTCGGATTTAGGCCGCAGCCGGTTCTCCCACCATGACTTCTACCTTGTTTTTCTCTGCCCATTCTGCAGCCATTTCATATGATCGCTTCACGGTATCCAGATTCTTTTTTAATAACATTTCCTTCTTGGCAAACTTTTTCTTAATGGCTTCGTCCAAAGTGGCCGTTCCCCCTGACGCCACAAATTTCTTCCCGAATCGTTCCTGTAGAGCCAAATCCAATCCATTCATCGAGACACACTTGGTAATCCCTGCTACCGAACCAATCATGGTCATGTTCGTGGCAAGTTCTGTCCCGGCAATTTCCATGGCAATATTTGTCCCTGGAATATTAAAGACCGCTACATTCAGATCTTTGAGACGGGTCACGTCTTCATCCGACAACAGAGGCATATCCGTATTAATAATGACTAACCCACCCTCTTTGATACCTGAATAAAATGGCATGGTGTAACTTTTACCCATGGTAATTACTTGAGGATGGAATACTTGAATGACATCTGGAAAAACTAATTCCCCTCGATCGTAAATTTTTCTTAACCCAATTCGACAGTAACTTTCTGCTGGGGCCATTCGTTTTTCCGCTCCAAAAAATGGATTGGATATCGCAAACTTGCCATCTTTTGAAGCCGCCATCGCCATGACATGAGCTGCAGTCACAGCACCCTGTCCTCCCAGTCCTGACATGCGGATGTTTATTCGACGTAAAATCATGGGTTCGCTCCTCTCACATCTATTTCCTGACTCTTATACAGTTTGTGCCGCCAGTTGTCTTTTGGCCTCGGCTTTTCGCTCTTTTTCTTTGGCAGCCAATTCAGCTAACAATTCTTTAGCCGGCTCGCTCACAAATTCCTTATAGGCAAAGCGTTCCGACGGTTTTTCGGAATCGCGCATCTCCTGCAACCCCTCCATACTGTTCTTCCCAATTTCTAAAATACATGGTGTATAGAGCTGCAAGTAGGTCGGGCCAATTTCTCGAGCCACATGGATTGCATTTTTAATAACTTTTTCAACAAGATTCGGTTTGCTAACCGTACAATTCACGACATAATGGCAACCTGATTCTCTCGCAATTTCGGGTAATCGAACCTTCTCAAATGATTTTCCGACCGGAGCCATTTTGGCCACAAACCCTTTTTGCATCAACCCGCTTTCTTGTCCACCGGTATTGGCATACAGTTCATTATCGAAACAAATCGTCGTAAATTTTTCTTGGCGGAACCAAGCTTGGAGGGTCATGTCCAATCCAATATCCACGGTTGCCCCATCACCCGCCAACACCACAACGTCTTTGATTCGATCCGGGAACCGTACACTCAAGGCTCGCTTTAGGCCTGAGGCAATGGCGTTTTGGTTACCAAACAAGGAATGAATATTGTGAACGGCCACATGGGGGAATACCAGACTCGTGCACCCTGTTGACCCCACCATCACGGTATCTTCTGGGTTAGGAAGGGAAGCTAAGATATACCGGAACGCCATAGACTCGGGGCAACCAGCGCAAAGCGAATGCTCTTCAATCAGCTCCTTGGCATTCCCGATATCTTTCCAACCTCGAGTTTCATTGCCATACGTCGCACGCTTAACGAGATCTTGGTATTCGACGGGCATAATATCAAACAGCTCTTCCGCTATTTTTATTCGTTCTTTGCTCATAATTAATCTCCTATTTGGCGGTTAGGCAGAAGGTCTTATTTTCTGAATCAAGCTTTCAACTTCCCCGAGCTGACAATGCTTCAGTTTTTAAACCGAGCAAGGTTTTGATTTCCGCAGCAATAATTTCAGGCGGCATAGTCATCCCGCCACAAACATGGGGTCCAGCATGAACTCTTTCATTATGCTGAATCGTCGAACAGACCTCACGAGCCAACCATCCAGTCACATTGAACTCCGGTACAATAATATGCTTGGCATGTTTGGTCGCTTCTTTAATTTCTTCACCTGGCCAGGGCCGTAAGGTTTTCACCTTCACAAGGCCAACCCGAATCCCTTCATCTTCCAAGAGGGCAATCGCCTCTCGACTTTGGGAAACTGCAGTCCCTGAGGCGACAACAATAATGTCGGCATCCACATTTTCAGTATCAATCAACCCATTCATCCAGCGAATGGTATGCTTCCGGGAACGTTCTACTGCCGCCCAGACTTCTTGTTGCCAACTAGCATGCGTGGCATAACTAATATAGTTACTTTTCATAACAAATGGATCCCTCATCATGCGAACAGGGGGGCACTCCATATCCATACATGGAACGGGTGACCTATAGGGATCATACGGGGGAAGGCACATGTCGACGGGGGTCAAATCAACCATATCTTTGGTATGGGTGACGAAAAATCCATCGCAACATAAAGCCAGTGGCAGATGAACATCCGGCTCTTCCGACACCATATAGCCTTTGAGAATCCAATCATAAAAATCTTGCGCTGTTTCTGCATGCCATACCAGCATTCCGGTCTGCATGAGGTAGGAGATTTCCAGAGTGTCTGGTTGAATAGAAAGTGGTGAGTTGATGCCACGACAGGTCACAATCATCTGAATTGGCAACCGGGCTCCCGCCCACATCGGGAAATTTTCCATTGCCCGCATCGTCCCGGGTCCCGCCGTCGTGGTAAACACCCGAGCACCACCGAATGCCGCTCCTGCGCATTGTGACATCACCGCAAATTCACTCTCCCCGCGGAAGTAATCACCAATGTATCCCTCGGCAAAAAGTTCACCGCATAACGCGGCGGCCTCACTTTGCGGGGTAATGGGATAGGCAACCATCATGTCACAGGACGCTCGTCTGACAGCTTCCTTAATGACTTCACTGCCGGTGAAAAATGACGGCGTTCTCTCCGCCTCATGCATCATTTTCCAGGGATCGGTGTAGACTTGGTCTTTTTTATTCTTTTTTCCTATGAATGAAGCTTGAGTGGCCATGTCAAAGCCTCCTTGTAAGCGCTTCAGGTGAACAGCAGATTTACTATTATTATGCCTAACATCTTCGATTTGGTTATTCACGGATCAAAATAAAAGTACTTACAACACTATACACTATATTATTAGACTTATTCAGGGGGAGGAACCGTTCCCTTCAACTTTTTAACCCAATCGGCCAGTCTCCCAATCTTTTCGGCCGTAGCATCTCGAAACGAAAGCATGGCATCTTCATGCCCGGCTTGGGCACACATGGCCACGGTATAGCAGCTCGTCCCCCCGCGAATGATTTTGAGCGAAAGATTGGCCTGATGACAATGCACCCCTACAAACATACAAGCATCAATTTTATTGTGCCATATGGTCAAATTAGGGTGATTGGGGTTGATTTCAATTTCGGGATTGATTTTAGGGTATTTAGGACGATAGTCGGGCATGGGAATGAGCATGGCTTGCTGAAGCTTGGGATCCACGCATTCCTTAATAGTTTCATACAAATGACGGACGGCTTTGGCTTTTTTAGCTGCTTTCTCGTTCCATGCCCACAAGACCAATGGGCCAGGAAATACGGTTGGAACCTTGGCTGATAAGAATTCTCGCGCGGCCTGCTCCATGGCCTCTTCTTCAGGGACAATCGACCCATGAATATGCGCTTGCCCGGGATCAGGCAACCGGATACCCATTGACGACGCCGAAGGGGGTAAAAAATGTTCGGGGCCGGGCATGACCTTATATGCTGTTGTCATTGTACTCAAAGTCTCCATTCTTCAGAAATTTGCACAAAACACCGGTCTGTTGATTTCAAACAATCTATGGTAATGAGCCTGCGAGCAATTCTCAATGCTGAAAAAGACCCAGCTACCCAGAATCTTGGACTTTTCGAGAAAAAATTGATGAGTCTTTGGGCCTACACATTAGGGAGTAACGCCTAACGGAATAGGCAAGTATAGAAAGCCCTTGGAAATATTGTCAATTCGCGCTTAGATCCCAGTTTAACGGGCTCGGATTTTCACAATTTCATATTCCCAAACGGGTTCACCCTTAATTTTTGGGGGCACAGAGAAAGGAATGGTCACGGAAAAATCTCGAGATTGATCAGAAGGAACCTCTAGAGGAAACGAGACGGCCTCTTGCCCAACAATTTCACAGTCTTCAAGATGACAATCTTTAATGGTAGCCCGAAGCTCAATCGAATGTATGGTATAGTCTTTTGCAAGATTCTGAAGCCGCCCAGCCACCACAAAAGATCGAGCATTCAAGCCTGGGCGAATCAGCATTTGAAACAGTTGAACCTGATCGGCTGAAATCCGCTCAAATTCCAATTCCCGCTCTTGGGTATCCTGCCAAATAATGACTCCAATTGCCCCAAATAATAGAACGGTCGTTATCCCTAAACTGGTGCGAAATCTGGGGAAATAGATCGCCAGGAGAATTAGGAGTAATAAGACTATGAAAACTGCAATGCGTAGCATCCCATCACACCAACAGGAAACACGGTGGCCATATCCCGGACAACACAGCCTTCATTCTCTCATATCGGCCCGAGTGAGGGAACTCTTTTCACCATTCATGAGAGGATAGAGCATGACAAATTGGACGCAGGAAATCGAAATTGCCTCAAGTCTAGCTAGACAAGCAGGGGAAATCATCATGAACATATACAAACAGGATTTTTCCGTCTCATTTAAAGGTAAAAATGACCCGGTCACAGAAGCCGATCAACTGGCCAATGCCCTAATTGTCAAAGGTTTAGCCGATAACTTCCCTCACGATACAATTGTTGCTGAAGAAAGTCCCCTACCGACTGAATCTCATCTAACAGGACGAATTTGGTATGTTGATCCTTTGGATGGCACCAAAGAATTTATTGCTCGAAATGGTGAGTTTTCCATCATGATTGGATTGACTCTCAACGGCCTATCGCAATTAGGGGTCGTCTATCGGCCGACCGAAGACCAATTATTTGCAGGGATTACTGACCAAAGGGCCTGGATGGAGCATCAAGGGGAAAACCATGATTTAAAAGCCACGCAGGTCAAAAACCACACGGCCCTGGCCCTCGTCGCGTCTCGATCCCATCGATCACCACGACTTTCTGGGGTTAAACAAACACTCAATATTCAAGAGGAACACCCCATGGGAAGCGTAGGGCTGAAGATAGGTTTCATTGCTAGCGGGGGCGCAGATGTCTATATGGAACCAGGACCTTATACGAAATCATGGGATGCCTGTGCTCCAGAAGCGATATTACGAGGTGCAGGTGGGTGCTTTACCGACATTCATGGCAACCCTATTCAATATGGAACGAATGAAGTTCGTAATCTGCATGGCGTCTTAGCCACCACACGAGACTGCCATGAACGCGTCCTCCAAGCCTTGACGGGATTGTGTATCTCATGTGAAGGTTGACTCCTTTTTTTACCATTTTTAGAATTCATCCGCCTTCATTAGAGTTGCGTCAACGTTTTATTGCCAGCCTACACGTATGCGTCAAGATATCGTGATTATAGGGGGCGGCCTCGCCGGCTCCGAAGCCGCGTGGCATGCGGCTAACCAGGGCGCGAAGGTCACCCTCTATGAAATGCGCCCCAAAACAGAGACGGCCGCCCATAAAACCGAACAGCTTGCGGAAATCGTTTGCTCGAATTCTTTAGGGTCCAACGATCCCCAGAGTGCCCCCGGTATTCTCAAACAAGAAATGCGTCACCTCGGTTCGCTAATCATCAAAGTTGCTGATGATGTCGCCGTTCCCGCCGGATCCGCCCTCGCTGTTGATCGCGAACAATTTTCCCAAAAAATTACGCAAGCCCTGAACGAACACCCCAATGTCCGAATCTTGCGTGAAGAAATCCATGACATACCCCAAGACGGCGTGTGCATAATTGCGACGGGCCCATTAACGTCGCCTAAACTTTCAGAAGCCATCACCCAACTCACGCGATCAAAAAATCTGTATTTTTTTGATGCCATATCCCCCATTGTTGATACCGACTCACTGAATATGGACCGAATTTTTCGGGCCTCACGGTATGATAAGGGCAGTGCCGATTATCTAAACTGCCCTATGGACGAAGAAACCTATAATCAATTTTATGACGCCCTCGTCAAAGCTGATCGGGTCCAACCCAAATCGTTTGAAAACATCCCCTACTTTGAAGGATGCTTGCCTATTGAAGTCATGGCCGATCGTGGGCGACAAACCCTGGCCTTCGGGCCCTTGAAACCCGTGGGGCTGATTGACCCAAAAACCGGTACGCGCCCGTTTGCCGTGCTACAATTACGCGCCGAAAACCACCATGGTTCCTGTTACAACTTAGTCGGCTTTCAAACCAAACTAACCTACCCAGAACAAAAACGAATTTTTCGCATGATACCCGGACTGGAAGAGGCTGAATTTTTGCGTTGCGGAAGCATTCATCGAAATACCTTCATTAATGTCCCCATACTTTTGAAAGACACGTTACAATTAAAGAAACAATCCAACATTTTTTTTGCAGGACAATTAGTGGGAGTTGAAGGTTACGTCGAAGCGGCCGCCAGCGGCGGCTTGGCTGGGATTAATGCCGCCCGGTTATTAGGCGGGAAGGATCTCTTGACCCCACCAGCAACGACAGCCCATGGCGCCCTCCTCCACTACATCACAACCTGTGAACCAAAGTATTTCCAACCCATCAATACAAATTTTGGCTTGTTTCCACCTTTCGACAAGCCTATTCGAGACAAACACCAGAAACGCCAAGCCATTCAAAAACGCGCCATTTCCGATTTTCAATCATGGACAGTGCAGTCCGGACTTTCGCAATGAATGACGCCATCCGAGCATTCCTCCTGTACCTGCAATTAGAACGAGGGGCCTCGGATGAAACCTATCGCAATTATCAATCTGACCTTCAGCAATTTTCAACACACCTTCAAAAGCAGTTTTTTTCTGCCAAAGCCGAACTGAAACTTAACGAGATCCAATCGCTGCATATCCGATCCCATCTCAAGTTCTTGAGTGATCACGGACTTAAAAAAACTTCCCTGGCCAGAAAATTGGCCTGTCTCAAAAGTTTCTTTCGATATGCCCTGGAAGAGGGCCTGATGGCGCACAACCCTGCCGCAGCGGTTCGTTCCCCTCGACTGGGAACACATCTTCCAACCGTCCTGACGAAGGACGAAACCGCCAGACTCTTGGACTCACCTCCTCCTCAAACGTGGATCCAAGCCAGAAATCAAGCTATGCTAGAAACCCTTTATTCAAGTGGTGCCAGGGTGTCGGAATTGGTCGGATTAAATTGGAACGACACGGATCTGGAAACTTATTTAATTCGATTGCGTGGGAAGGGCAAAAAGGAACGCAGAGTGCCGATCGGGACCATCGCGGCCGAAGCCATACTCGACTATCAACGGCAGTTGGCGGCCCTAGACACACCTGTAGGGAAGAACGCCCGCAGAGAAGGGGTTCAACCTGCTGGATCACGACCACTTTTTATCAATATGCGGGGCGGGCGCCTCACCACACGAAGCGTCGAACGCGTGATCCAACAACAGACGAAGGACCGGTTCGCCAAATCTGTGACCCCACATACCCTGCGCCATTCCTATGCCACACACTTACTGGATGAAGGAGCCGACTTGCGAGCCATTCAAGAATTGTTAGGCCATGCCTCTCTGGCCACCACACAAAAATATACGCATGTGGCAACCGATCAATTGATGTCAGTGTATGATCGCGCCCATCCACGTTCAGGGGCTTCCTTTACTTCACATCAGAAAGAGACAACCTGATACCATGATCATTCGCTCTACCACCATTCTCTGTGTGCGGAAAGGCCCCATCGTAGCCATGGGGTCGGATGGGCAAGTCACCGTTGGCACCACCGTCATGAAAAGCAACGCCCGAAAATTACGCACCATGCACCAAGGGCAAGTCCTGGCAGGATTTGCCGGCGCGACCGCAGATGCCTTTACGCTCTTTGAAAAATTTGAAGCGAAATTAGAAGAATATCGAGGCAAACTCACACGTGCAGCTGTCGAACTGGCCAAAGATTGGCGAACCGACCGCGTCCTCCGACGCCTGGAAGCCTTACTCGCAGTGGCCAATCACGAACAGTCTTTTATTATTTCTGGTACCGGTGATGTCATTGAACCAGAAGATGGAATTTTGGCGATTGGCTCCGGTGGGTCCTACGCCTTAGCCGCAGCCAGGGCATTGTTGGCTCAAACAGATCTCACACCCAAACAAATTGTCGAACAGAGCATGAAAATCGCCGGAAGCATCGATATTTATACCAACCATAATATCGTTATCGAGGAGTTACCGACCTAACATATGGAACAGCCATCACCGACTTCGACCCAAAAACTGGATTCGATGACCCCACGCCAAATCGTGGAAGAACTTGACCGCTATGTCATTGGCCAAAAAGATGCCAAACGGATGGTCGCCATCGCACTCCGCAGCCGATGGCGCCGCCAACAACTGAACCCGGAACTTCGCGAAGAAATTGTCCCCAAAAATATCATTATGATCGGCCCCACTGGTGTCGGCAAAACGGAAGTCTCACGGCGGGTCTCTAAACTCGCCGATGCTCCGTTCATTAAGGTTGAGGCGTCCAAATTTACCGAAGTGGGGTACGTAGGACGAGATGTGGAATCGATCATCCGAGATCTGACGGATATTTCCATCAACCAAGTGAAAACGGCTTATCTTGAAAAAGTTCAGCAAAAAGCTGAAGAGATGGCCAAAGAACGCGTGCTGGACATCCTGCTCCCTCCATCCCCGTCGACTTCAACTACCGAGCCAAATCAGGACAATGAGGACGAACCACAAGAGGCCGCAGCTACTCAAAAACCTAACGCACAGGAATCGACGCGCGCTAAACTTCTGAAGCAATTAGAAGAAGGGAAGCTTGATCATCGCATGGTGGAAATTGAGACCAAAGAGCGTGGTGGGCTACCTGTCGGAATCATCTCAAATATCGGCGGGATGGAAGACATGGAACATAATCTCCGGGAAATGCTCGGAGGATTGATGCCCGGTAAAAAGAAAGACCGCCGCATGAAGGTGTCAGAAGCCCTTAAATTTCTCGCGCATGAAGAAGCGCAAAAACTCATTGATATGGAAGAAGTCACCAAGGAAGCCATCTCACGGACCGAACAATCCGGCATCGTGTTTCTGGATGAAATTGATAAAATTGCAGGCAAAGAGAAACACCAAGGCCCGGATATCTCCCGAGAGGGAGTCCAACGCGATTTATTGCCGATCGTAGAAGGATGCACGGTCAACACGAAACATGGACTTGTCAAAACCGACCATATTTTATTTATTGCTGCCGGCGCTTTCCATGTTGCCAAACCTTCAGACCTGATCCCCGAACTTCAAGGCCGGTTTCCCATTCGCGTCGAACTGGAACCGTTGACGAAAGAAGATCTTATCCGCATTCTCACGGAACCCAAGAATGCTTTGATCAAACAATATCAGGCTCTACTGGGAACCGAAGGCATCACCTTGGACTTTACGCCGGACGGAATCGAAGAAATCGCGGCCACCGCCGTCGAGGTGAATGACCGGACAGAAAATATCGGGGCCCGACGACTCTTTACGATTGTGGAACGGTTATTGGAAGAGGTCTCCTTTCAAGCTCAAGATCTTCCGGAGAAAACCGTCGCCATCAATGCTCAATATGTGAAAGATCAATTACACAATATTGTAAAAGACCAAGACCTGAGTCGTTTTATCCTCTAATAGGACATCAACTACGCAACCTATGGACAAGCTCATCAAAAAAGCCGACATCCTCATCGAAGCCCTTCCCTATATCCGAAATTTTGCGGGGAAAACCGTCGTTATTAAATATGGCGGACACGCCATGGTCGCAGAAGACCTCAAGGAAGGGTTTGCCGAAGATGTAGTCCTGCTCAAGTATGTTGGCCTCAATCCCATCATCGTTCATGGCGGCGGCCCGCAAATCAATAAGATGCTTGAAACCCTCGGCATTGAAGCCACGTTTATTCATGGAGTTCGAGTGACAGATGTGCCCACCATGAAAGTCGTCGAAATGGTGTTAGGCGGGCAGATTAACAAGGAAATCGTGGCCCTGCTGAATCAGCATGGCGGAAAAGCCGTCGGCCTCACAGGCAAAGATGGCGGCTTGCTAACAACCCAGTCGTTTAACCCGAAAAGTCTCCACCATCGCTATAGCGGATCGACAGAATCACTTAAAGCAGAAAACTATGGCCTCGTGGGCGAAGTCAGTCACGTCAATAGTGAACTATTGCTCACGCTGCAACAGGCCGATTTTATTCCGGTGATTGCCCCTATTGGAGTTGACGCGAAGGGGTTAACTCATAACATCAATGCCGATATGGTCGCCGGAAGCTTAGCCGCTGCACTTCAAGCAGAAAAACTGTTGATGTTGAGTGATGTGAAAGGTATCCGAAATGCCAATGGGAATCATGTATCCACATTATCCCAAAAAGATATGACCCGCATGGTGAAAAAACATGTCATCAACGAAGGCATGCTGCCAAAAGTACATGCCTGTTTATCCGCATTGAAAGGCGGAGTGAAAAAAGCCCATATTATTGATGGACGAGTGCCACATGCTATTCTCCTCGAAATATTCACCGACAAAGGCATTGGAACAGAAATTGTCGCCTGAGCATCGATACCGAGAAATCTAACATCCCACTTCTCGGTCATCCTCGACATATTTAAGCGGTGATCCATCTGAGATGAGAACATCCATGAAACGCCTAAAGGATTCAACAGCCTCTCACTCCTCCATTCCCCAACCTGATCGACAATCAGCGCTCCTTCTACTCGACCCTCAAAATGATTTTTTTCCAGGTGGGCCCTTAGGGATGTCAGAAAGCAAGGACCTCGTGCCGGTCATCAACCGCTACATTCAACACTTCAGCCGAAACGGCTGGCCCATTCTCGCTACGCGAGATTGGCATCCCCCAAATCATTGTTCATTTACAGAACAAGGCGGGCCGCATCCAACCCATTGCGTCCAAGGATCTCGAGGTGCACAGTTTCATTCGGATCTCGTCATGCCGCCCGGCATGATGGTCATCTCGAAAGGGACAAATCCCAAGAAAGATTCCCGATCAGGATTTGACGGAAGCAGCTTGGCCGATCGACTGGAAGATTTGAATGTGAAAACGGTCTTTGTGTTAGGCCCCGCGACTCAAGACTGCCTCATTCAGACCATATTAGATGGTACTGCACTCGGCCTCAAGGTCATCATTTTGGGTGATGCCCTAGGAACCGAATCAGGTGTCGATCCCCTCAAACAAGTCGCGCAAACTGAGGCCCTCCAAGCCACCGCACTTGACCTCGGAATCAAACTAATCTAACTCAAAAACGCCATCTTTTCTTTTCCGTCGAAAAACCCTTTGACATGCCTGGGAAATTTTCCTGAATTGTTTACTCCCTCATTGAGAGAGAAATACACAAGAAGAAAGTATCAAAAACACAGAAGAGTAAAAGGGTGAGTTTGAGAGGAGTCTATTGAAGTGGGTATCTTCCTCGCTTTACCAATGAGGAATACCTAAAGGACTCCAGGGTTACGTACCTTGATGGCATCAGCAATTTCTTGGCTGAAGGCAGCCAGCATACGGCTCATGGCCTCGACCAAATCTTCGTAATTCGAACCAGATATGACTTCTGAAAATTGACTGGTCTTTTCTTCCAGGACTCGTTTACCGTCATCCGCTGCCAAACGCCACCGTACGCGGAGTGTGGCTTCCTGATTCTTGGCTCCATCAAATTGCATCACCTCCAAGGATAGCTGATAGTCCGGAAGGTGTGAGCGATTCCAGGGATATTCTACAATCTGATTTGTGGCGAGCAAGCTCGAAAGATTTTCCATTAGCACATGAGACAGATTGTCCTTCAAAGGTGCGCCCCATTTATGAAATTCTGCGAGATCGATTTCATGAGCACTCAATCTGGTGACAATGTGTGGACGATCCAAATATTTGGGAAGACTGATTGGACCGAGCCCCAACGACATGGGCAAATTCCTCACTGATTCAATGGTAGAACTGTCAGACCTCTCCATGGCCCGCAAGAGGTAAAAATGCGTGGGCTGGGTGTTAGCACACCCCAAGAAATTCAGCAGCCCGATACCCACGAGACCATAGCCAAGAATTCGTCTCATTATCGTCTCTCCCTTATTCCCCTTTTCCATGGACTAACGACTCGGGATGTTGTTCCAGATAATCGGCCAAGACGCGAATGGAGCGTGCGGCAGCTGCGAGTTCTTCTAACGTATGAGCCAGATTGACCGCTGTGGGAGAATGGGGATCAGCCACCTCAAGCGCGGCCCGGGCCGCCACCAAAGTTTTCTCAGTACTTGTCGCCAAAGACTCCACGGTGTGGTTCACATCGTAGGTCAATTTTTGCACATCCTCTAGCGTCGCGCTCAAGGTCTGCACCGCATGCATCAGATCAGGAGAATTGGTCAGCCGTTTGGCGCCTTTGAGCGTTTCCAATAATTCGTGGGCAATCTTGTCCAACGGTAATTGGCGCAATTCCTCCAAAACATTCGTGGCCGTCCTCCTGAATTCATCTAATGTCGAGGGCACAGTTGGAATCTCGGGATATTTACTGGTCATCCCCAGAGGCATCTTTGGAAGGTCGGGATAAAAATCCAAATCAACGAAGAGCTGGCCGGTGAGCAGACTTCCTGTTTGCAATTGCGCCCGCAATCCATGTTCTTCGACCAACATTCGCCCTATGGAATAGGGATCTTCCCGATTGATCTGGTCTAAGACTTCCAAGACATCCGGAGACAAAATACGATCAGGGTGGATTTCAATGGCCACAGGCACGGTAAAATTCAACGTCTTGGGGTCGAGTTTCATCGCGATGTCCGTAACAATTCCAACTTTAATCCCTTTCAATTCTACAGGGGCCCCAACCGTTAATCCTCGCACTGATCCATCGAAATGAAGGAGATACGGAATCTTTCGCACATATTTGGTTTCCCCCAAACTGCTAAAACTCTCAAACAACTCAAAGACCGTTCCCGGCTTACTCGGACTGCCCGTTCCACCAGCCATCACCGGTGTATCAAACGCCACACCTCCCGCAATAACCGAGACCAAGGATTCTATTTTCACATCAATTCCTTCCGCTCCCACCGATGCTTCAATGCCACTCCGCTGCCAAAAGCGACTGGTATCCTGTACCAGAGCGTCATACGGCGCTTGGATAAACACATCAATGAACACGCTTAAATTATCATTGGACAAGTGATGTCCTAAAATGCGCCCGACCTTAATCCCTCGTAAAAATACCGGTGCCCCCGGATAACAGGACCCCAGACTTTCTGCGATCAATTGATATTGGGTGCCTTCTTCAAAAGCCGTCACACCGGGAGGATTGTCCAATCCCATAAACGTGTACGCCGGCTCTCCCGGCCGAGGATCCGCATCAATATAGGCCCCGGACACCAAAGTCTCCAGACCGGAAATTCCACTAAACCCCACTCGCGGGCGAACGACCCAAAACTGCGTGTTGGAGGTCAAATGGGCTTCCGTTTCCTTGTGCATCTTGGCCGTCACCTTCACCTGAGAAAGATCTTCACTTATTTCGACGGTCTCGACAGTGCCTACATCCACCGCTTTATATTTAACTTTGGTTTTACCCGCCTCCAAACCTTCCCCATTATTGAAGGTAATCGTAATGGTTGGACCCATTTCGGAATAGGTTTTATAGGCCAACCAGCCCCCGATCACAGCCGCGACCAACGGGATGATCCATACGAGAGAGTATCCCCCGCGTGAGGCCACCACCACTTCGGGTAGTTCATCTAATGACGATCGATTCTCAGACTCGGGGATCACGTCGTTGGTCCACCACATCCCACATTAATCGAGGATCAAAGCTCATCGCCGCAAACATCGTTAACACGACCACCGCGGCAAACGACGTCGCTCCCACCCCTGGTTCGACCGTTGCAATGGCCTCTAACCTCACCAGCGCTACCAAAATGGTAATCATGAAGATATCAATCATCGACCACCGACCTACCGCTTCAGTAATTCGGTATAATATCGTTCGTTGTTTTGGATGCCAATGCCATTGATACTGGACCGAAACCACGAGATAGGTCAAACCCACCAGCTTAATCAAGGGAACAATAATACTCGCAAAGAACACGAGGACGGCCAGCGGCCACCATCCACTCGCAATCAACGACTTCACCCCACTGAGAATCGTATCCGGCTCCCCTTTCCCGAATGAGATAACCGTCATCACCGGATACACATTGGCCGGAATATATAAAATGTATGCTGCGATAATCAGGGCCCAGGTGCGAGCAAGACTATTGGACTTACGATGCACAAGCTTGGCGCCACACCTTGGGCAGAGAACAGCCCCCTGTATCGGCCGACTTGGAACACGACTTACCAACAAACAGGTGGTGCAGTTAATGAGAGAGGCTTGGGCTGCTGTCATGGGCGTCTTTCTTTCGTCACGACATCCAAGCGCTCCCAGACATCATGAGGATCCAACGCGGCCCCGGCGGCAGCCATCGCAATGAGCAACGCGGCAAAAGAATAGAGGGCGGCACCGGGAACAATAGTCGCAAAATCATTCAATTTCACCATGGCCACAATCACCCCTAACATATAGACATCCACCATGGCCCAGGGATGTAATGTCTCAACCACCCGAAAAATACGAGGAGCCGACCATGGTCGCCGGTTCAGCTTCAAAGGCACTAGAACATATAACATCCCAACAATTTTCAAGAGAGGAATGACGACGCTCACGAGAAATACTAAGAGAGCGACGGCCCACATATCTTGAACAAACAATTCTCGCACCCCGGAAAACAACACACTTTCCTGCACCCGCCCTTCATATTTAAACGTCATAAAGGGAAACACATTGGCCATGAAAAAAAAGATCATGGCCGTCAAGGAAAACACCAATGTGTCATCCAGGCTATTGCGTTTTTTTCGATAGAGTATCGCCCCACACCGGGAACACATCGCCCGTTGACCGTGACGCAGGAGACGTTGCCGATGCAGCAGGTCACAATCTTGACAGGCAACAATTACCGAATACATGACAATTTTGAGGAGCAGAATATCACGAACAAGAAGGGTTTAAACCATGGATTCCTCACATGACTTCCCTTTCTTTCATCGTGTCAGGATGCTAGCATGGCATCCAAAAACCATAAGGTTAAACCCCTGTAGATTACCCTAAACGAACAGTTAAGGGAATTCATCAATTACGCCTTTTGGTATGCCCTTTCCAATCAAAATCTCTTGGCGAGAGCAACAAACCCGCCACCTAAACTCGCCATTCCATGTGTAAAACTACTGAACACCGAAACTCCACATTGCTCATAGTCCTTGTCTTGGGATTTTTTTCTATTGTCCCTTCCTCCTTCACCACGGCCAACCCTCTTCCCCTTGTGAGAATTGGCGTCCTGTATGACGGGCCCCATTCTGACTTGGGTTTAGGAAAATTTATTCGCCAAGGCATTGTTCAGAAAGAGATTCTCGCCCTCACTCAGGGGGAATTTCATGTTCAATTCCCTAAAAATTTTCAAATTCACGGTGGCTGGTCAGCTAAAAAAGTAGATCGCGCGTTAACCGCATTACTTAATCATCCAAAAGTCGATTTGATTCTGGCATTAGGGATTCTTAGCACGAATGCGGCCCTTCAGCGTCAGAGCTTCTCTAAACCGGTCATTGCCCCTTTCGTCATCGATGCTGATCTCCAGGGTGCCCCCCTCACAAACGGGAAAAGCCGGATTCCAAATTTGACCTATTTGACGTCGCTCAAAAGCTTTGAGCGGGATTTACAAACTTTTTTAGAAATCGTTCCTTTCAAACACCTCGCTCTCGTAGAGGATGCCGCAATCCCGGAAGCCATTCCACAAGTCCTAGAAAAAATTCAGCTTGCTGCGCAGGCCAATAACATCGTAATCCACCCCATTCGGGTGACCGATACCGTTGCCCCACTCTGGGAACACATGCCTCCGGAAACAGATGCTGTGTTTGTCGTCCCGCTCTTTCGACTCCCTAGCAAGGAATTCGATTTCATGGTTCAAGGGTTCATTGATCGCAAACTTCCCAGCTTTTCTCTTACGGGTCGAAGCGAAGTCGAACGAGGGATATTCGCGAGTCTTTCCCCAGAAACTGATTTCATTCGATCCGCTCGTCGTATTGCCTTAAATGTTCACCGCATCTTATTAGGGGAACCGGCAGAGGATCTCCCTGTCACCTTCCCTGAAGGAGAAGACCTAACTATTAATATGGCTACCGCTCGCGCTATTAATGTATGGCCGAGCTTCCGGGTCATGACTGAAGCCACCTTGTTGAATGAAGAGTCGAAAAGTATTTCGAGGAAACTTTCTTTATATTCTGTGGTTCGGGAAGCGGCACATGTGAACTTAGATTTAGCTGCTGCCGACCGCAAGGTCGCCTCGGGCCTTGGAGCGGTACAAAATGCCCGCTCGGCTTTGCTCCCCCAAATTTCCATCGGGAGTTCAGCCAATCTCATCGATCAAGATCGCGCGGAAGGAAGCTTTGGAAACAATCCGGAAAAGGCCGCCTTTGCCCAAGGATCATTTCAGCAATTGCTGTTTTCGGATAAAGCCTGGACGAATTATACCGTGGAGCAACGCAACCAAGATTCCCGCAAGGCTGACCGTCGACAGGTGGAATTAGACGTCACTCAAGAAGCGGCTTTGGCCTACTTGCAAGTGTTACGGACCAAAACCATTGAGTCTATACAAAAAGAGAATCTTAAGTTAACACGATCAAATTTAGATTTGGCACGGGTACGGGAACAAGTTGGAGCTGCGTCACGAGATGAAGTGTTTCGCTGGGAAAGTGAAATTGCCAATGGTCGCATTGATGTCCTCAATGCACAAGCCCAACGGCAGCAAGCAGCCGTGAGCCTCAATCGTACCCTCTATCGCCCTCTCGAAGAACCCTTCGAAACCACAGAGGCAGGCCTTGAAGATCCTATTTTGTTTCATGATGTCGAACGAATTTTCGTGTACGTGAATAACCCTCGCAATTTTCAAGTTTTCCGAGATTTTCAAGTACGAGAAGGACTGCGATTAGCTCCCGAACTTCATACCTTACAAGCCCGTATTGCGGCTCAACAGCGAATACTCCTCAATGCCCAAAGAAGTTTTTGGGCTCCTGATTTGGTATTACAAAGCGATGTGAACCAACGAATGGCACAAGCCGGCGCTGGACAATCTCCACCCCCAGGTGGCCTGTCCCAAGATAGAACAACCTGGAACCTTCAACTCGAGCTATCCTTTCCTCTCTTTTCTGGCGGATCGAAAGATGCAACTCACACGCAAGCCTTGGAAACACTTCGACAGCTCCAAATTGAACAAGAAGCCACCATCGGAAGGATTGAAGAACGAATCCGCTCTACCAACCTGGAAGCCGGTGCATCTTCAGCCACTATTCGACTTGCACGTGAAGCTTCATATGCAGCCCAACATAATTTACAACTTGTGCGAGATCAATACTCACGGGGCGCAGTGGACATTATCAAACTTCTGAACTCACAGAATGCCGCACTCACTGCAAAACTCAATGCCGCCAATGCAGTGTATGAATTCCTCATCGATATTACTAACATTCATCGAGCTGCCGGTTCTTTCCCTTTTTTTGATTCATCGGAGGAATTAGAATCCTGGCATCAACGATTAGAGGCCTACTTTCAAGTACAAGGAATTGACACGAACGGAGAGATTGTCAAAAGTCCATTCAAATGAACTCACTCCCTCTTCAAACTTATCGCAATACTCTCACCTTAGCCTTAGCGGGAACCCTTGGAATCTTCCTAAGTGTGGGCGCATGCCAAAGGGAAGACCCACAGGTTCAAGAAGTGCTTCGCCCTGTGCGCTCTCAAACGGTTTTCTTTTCGAACGCCGAACAGATTCGGACCTTTTCTGGTGTATCGAAATCGGGGTTAGAGGCGAGCTTAAGCTTTAAAGTTTCTGGAACAGTGAACCGTTTACGAATCAAAGTTGGAGACAAAGTTCGGAAACATCAGCTACTCGCAGAAATTGATCCAAAAGATTTTCGTTTAGAGGTTCAACGAGCTGAAGCCGCTTTGGCGAGTGCCGAGGCTGCCTCACGAAATGCCCGAGCTGAATATGCACGCGTCCGGGCCTTATATGAGAATCGAAATGCCTCCCGGAACGATTTGGACCAAGCTAGAGCAAGCGCCGATTCCTCCAAGGCTCGAGTGCAATCCGAACAAAAAGGGTTGGAATTAGCTCGTTTACAACTAACATATACGCAACTAACAGCCCCTGAAAATTGTTCTATTGCGTCCGTTCCCATTGAAGTCAACGAAAATGTACAAGCTGGGCAACCTATTGTCGATGTAGTGTGTGGCTCACACCTGGAAGTTGAGGTCGCTGTTCCCGAAAATTTTATTGCCAAGATTACCCCGTCAATGCCGGTTACCGTAGCATTCGATGCCCTCGCCGAACATCGGTTCCCTGCCGTCGTCACAAAAGTGAGTGTGAGTGCAGGAAAAAATTCCACGACATTTCCCGTGACCGTCCAATTACAATCCCGCGTACCTGGCTTTCGTTCGGGCTTGGCTTCAGACGTCCAATTTACCTTTAAGGGAAAAAAGGGAGAACCTCGAATATTGGTTCCCTCCGTAGCCGTTGGTGAGGACCAAGAAGGAACTTTTGTTTTCATTGTAGAAGAGCAAACCCCTGGAGTTGGAATGGTTCGACGTCAACCAGTCCAAATTGGAGAACTCACCCCAGAAGGGTTGGAAATCATCAACGGATTGAAAAACGGGGCTCACATTGTAACCGGTGGCGTTCGTCGCCTTCACGACCATCAACCGGTTCGCCTCATGCCGGCCTCTTCTTTGCAGTCATGAACTTGACCCAATCGGCCATTAAAAACAACCGCATCACTGCGGTCGCTCTTCTTATCATTCTTGTAGCAGGTATTTCCTCCTATCAGAATCTCCCCCGCAATGAAGATCCAGGATTCATTATTCGAACGGCTCTAGTCATGACCTATTTTCCCGGAGCAAGCCCAGAACGGGTTGAACAACTCGTAACCGATAAACTCGAAAAGACGATTCAGGAAATTCCTGAATTAGATTTCGTGAAGAGTGAATCAAAAACGGGAGTGTCCCTCATTTACGTCAATATTCTTGAAACCTACAAGAACATGCGTCCCATTTGGGACAACCTCCGTAGAAAGATCGATAAAGCAACCGGAGACCTTCCTGATGGGATTGTTGGACCCTTTGTGAATGATGAATTTGGAGATGTGTTCGGAATTATCGTGAATGTGACCGGCGATGGCTTCACTTACCGTGAGATCAAGAACGTCGCTGATGATGTGCGAGACGAACTCTTACAGCAAAGTGAAGTGGCCAAGGTGGAAATCTATGGCGCTCAAGACGAACGAATATTTCTCGAATTTAATAATGCCAAATTGTCGGAACTTGGACTCTCCCCCATGCAATTAAGCTCTCTATTGGAATCACAAAATATTGTGATGCCAGGTGGAGATATCCGAACACAAGATGAAAAAATTGTCCTGGAGCCTTCGGGGAACTTTGAATCTGTTGAAGAAGTTCGTAGAACCGTCATTCGGTTACCTGAGACCCAGGAGGTGTTATTTTTAGAGGATTTAGTCGCTATCACTCGAGGCTATATTGATCCACCAGATGCCTTATTGCGATCTACAGGAGAACCGGCTTTAGGCCTTGGTATTTCCATGCAAAAGAGGGGGAATATAATCACCTTAGGGGAACAAGTTCGGACAGTCCTTCAGCAAGCCTTGCAAGAATTTCCTATTGGTATTGATTTTGAGGTGATTCAATTTCAACCCGAGGTAGTCGATCGGAAAATCAATAATTTCACCAATAGCCTCCTTCAAGCCGTAGTCATCGTCACGGGAGTTATGTTGCTCTTCCTCGGCATAAGAACAGGGTTAATCGTGGCTAGCCTCATTCCTATGGCCATATTCATGAGTCTTTTCCTCATGTCTCTGTTACACATTGGATTGGATCAAATGTCCCTGGCTGCCCTTATCATTGCCTTAGGTCTTCTAGTCGATAATGCGATCGTCATGTCTGAATCAATAATGGTTCAAATGAATGCAGGGAAATCAGGTCTTGAAGCCGCCGTTCAATCAGCCACAGAATTAAAAATTCCTCTATTAACCTCCTCGTTAACCACAGCGGCTGCATTCTTGCCAATCTATTTAGCTGAATCGAATGTTGGGGAATATACCGCTCCAATTTTTCAAGTGGTGACTCTCACCCTCCTCTGTTCCTGGCTTTTGGCCTTAACCATGATACCCTGGTTTTGCGTACTCTTCTTACGGGTCCTTCCCATGGCCTCCGGCGACCCGTTTCAATCTCAGTTTTACACTGTCTATCGAGAAATATTAATCGCCCTCGTTAGGCGACCATGGCTCACCGTTGCAGTCGTCACCGTCCTGTTTGGGAGTGCGCTCTATGGGTTCGGTCAGTTACCCGTATACTTCTTTCCTGCGAATGATAAACCCACTTTTACGGCAAAACTGGAATTTCCTAATGGGACACCCATTGAAAAAACCGATGCCATGGTCGCTCATGTCGAACGATTCATCCAGACGAATCTCAAGACCAATGTCCATCGCGCTGAAGGAATAGTCAATTGGAGTAGTTTTATCGGAGAAAGTGCTCCCCGATTTGATTTACCCTTTTCTCCGGTCCAGGCAAGTCCGAATTTTGCCTATCTCTTGCTGAATACCACTTCCCGGGAAATCTTTTCTGAACTCATTCCTCAACTTGAATCATTTTGTCTCGAAAACTTTCCTGACCTGAAAGCCACAATTCGTCCGTTGGAAAGTGGTCCACCCACGTATCCCCCTATTGCCATTAGGATTACCGGTCGAGACATTGACACCCTCTTTCATATCATGGAAGAAGTGAAACAGAAACTCCGGTCCATACCCGGAACGAAGCTTATCGATGATAATTGGGGAGCTCGGTCGAAAAAACTCATCGTGAAAATAAACCAACCTCGAGCTCTCCGTGCCGGGGTCACCAGCCAAGACATTGCCATTTCGCTACAAACGTATCTCACGGGATTAGATATCACAAAATATCGTGAAGGAGATGAGCTTATCCCTGTGATTCTTCGATCCGTGGGAGCTGAGCGACAGGATTTAAGTAAGCTCGAAAGCATTAATGTATACGCTCAGTCCTCAGGTCAATCGGTCCCTCTCCGACAAGTGGCCGACTTGAATATCGTGTGGGAACCTGCCCAAATCCATCGGCGCGATCGTCTCCAGACCATCACGGTTGAAGCTGGGCTTCACGCTGGCACAACTGCGATAGAGGTAACCTCTTTGCTTAAACCTTGGCTTAAGGAACAAGAAAAAAATTGGGGCTTAGGTTATTTTTGGGAATTTGGTGGAGAAGCCGAAACATCCGGGAAAGGTAATGCTTCAATCGGAGAAAAACTCCCTGTGGCTGGCCTCATTATCTTGTTTCTATTAGTCGCGCAATTTAATTCTCTGAGAAAACCCCTCATCATCTTAATGACCATTCCTCTGGGATTAATTGGAGTCGTCGTTGGCTTGCATCTTACTCAGTTATATTTTGGGTTCATGCCCATGCTGGGCGTACTATCATTGGCAGGCATTATTATTAACAATGCCATTGTGCTCATTGACCGGATCAATATTGAAACAAGCGACCATGGACGTGATCTGACCACAGCCATCATTATGTCCGCACAACACCGTCTCCGCCCCATTCTCCTGACCACTATTACGACCATAGGAGGCCTCATCCCTCTTTACACCGGCGGAGGCCCCATGTGGGAGCCCATGGCCATTGCCATCATGTTTGGATTATTGTTTGCCACTGTACTCACGCTCGGAGTCGTCCCCGTTTTATATACTCTCTTTTTCAAGGTCAGCTTTAAAAACTTTCACTATTCATATGCCTAACTCGCGCTCTATTTTTATATTTTAAAAAAGTGGTTCGAAAAATATCTTCTCGACCAGACCCTCAACTTTGAGAGTATCATGTGCTATGCTGGCAAGAGGATAATCACCTTCTTAGGACTCTTATCAATTCATCACGATCATCAATCCCGGATGCGACCAAACACACCAAGATTTTTGGCTTTGGGTATTTGCCTAGTACTATGTTGTGGGTGCGTGAATACGAGTAACTGGTTAGCCAGGCCGGCTCCATTTCCACATTTCCCATTAGATAGCACACAACAATTAGATTCCATACGGATCGATGTTTCAACTAGGAATGATATTCTTTCAAACTTTGGACATCCTAACAACCGACAAAGCCATTCAAGCGAAGGGCTCCATTGGGAATCTTTCGGCTATTCCAATGACGAATCTGCCATTAGCCCCCTCCAATTTCTTCCCCTCTTAGGGTCTGTGGCACATTGGAGCCGATTAGCCACTCAAACTCCATCCCTAGCCATTAGCTTTTCCTCTGAGGAGAAAGTTTCTGGATTGACTCTAGCCACGATCAATGCCTATGGAGATATTCGTTTTTCAGAAATCTCTTCCATGCCTAACGATTCTCTGCATTTTTATGGCAAAAGAAATCCTGAGGTGTCTCATACATCTCCTGAATCAACCCGCCACGGCTATTAATTTCCATTGAACGTTTCCTCTGTCAGATATCTTTTGCCGGATATTTTCATCAAATATCTTTTGGGTCTTTCTTTTTATAACCCGCAAAAAAATTTTCTTTTACCCTCTTAAAGCCCTCAAGTGGTCCTCCGGCCGATCCGATGAATACCTGCATGAGGCCAAAGGGAAGTGCAGAGAAATTAGAAGCCAGACGCCGGCTGGCTGCGAGCATGCTCAGTAAAGGCCGTGGTATTCGAGACGTAGCACGAACCATTGGTGCCGCACCATCCTCGGTGAAACGATGGAAAGACGCCTTAGAAGAAGGCGGGAAAAATGCCTTGAAATCAAAGCCCCATACCGGACGTCCATCCCGTCTATCCACGAAACAGCGGCAAGATCTACTTCACATCCTCAAACAAGGTCCTAGAGCGGCAAACTTACGAGCCGATCAATGGACCTGTCAACGTGTGGGGACCGTGATTCGCAGGTCATTTGGAGTGAAATATCACCCGGACCATGTCAGTCGAATCTTACGCGCGTTGGGCTGGAATTCGAAAAAGAAAAACACCCTGCCGTCAAAGAGAAAATCGGCGCGACCCCACACACAGTGGTCGAGTCTCGCTCGACGTCACCGCTAACCATTCCCATCCGTAACAACATTTATAAGCCTCCTCACAAGGTTAGAAACCTTCAATTCCTTTTTCCGGATTTTCCTGTCTCAATGGGATCTTCACACTTACTGGTTTCTCAATTTTTTTGCTTGGGGTTTTCCTTACTAACCAAACAAGGGACGTACTATGAGGCTTCATTAAGGGAAATCGTAGAAGGAGTACTCAGGCGAATCGTAGGAACTGTGACAACATCCAAAAAAGCACCCAAGCGGATAATCGCCTGTGCAAAGGTTTCAGGTTCGGTGGGCTTGGTGAGATAGAAATTACATCCAAAAGAATGGCAGGCTTCCACTTCTTGGGGATTATCAGTGGTCGAGAGCATCAGAACCGGCACTCGCTTGAACACCTCATGCTCCTTCATTCGCCGTAAGACTTCAATCCCATTGATCCGAGGGAGATTGATATCTAAGAGTAAGAGATAGCGGTGTGCTGTTTTCCCTTGTGACAGGGGTTCCAGGCCGAAAAAGTAGTCCAGGGTTTCCCGGCCGTCTCGCAAACGATGGCAAGGTTTTTCCACCCCGGCCCGTCGAAGATTTTTTTCGATAAGCGCGGCATGTCCATCATCATCCTCAGCAATCAAGATCGTCGTGTCAGGATTCATACGACCCTCCTTATTCAACGTCAATCGCTCGCGGAAGGAATACGTGGAACGTGGCTCCATTCCCTGGGACAGATTCAACTTCAATTTTCCCTTGATGCCGATCGATAATTCGCTGCACAATAGCTAAACCCAATCCGTCTCCCTTCCCCGGTTGAGGGCTCAGGCGGTTAAACACCCGAAAGATCGTCGCATGTTGCTCGGACGGAATCCCAATCCCATTGTCCGTGATCGCATATGCCGCCCAACCATCGATGAGTTTTCCTGCAATGGTGATTTCCCCTGTACGTGACGGATCAAGATACTTCTGGGCATTATCGATCAGGTTTGCAAACACCTGCGTCACCAGAACTTCATCTCCCATACAATCGGGGAGATCCTGTATTTGCAAAACCACTCCCTTTTCCTTCAACTGAAATTCCATGGATGACACGATCCCCATCATCAACTGATTCATGTCCAATCGTTCCCATTGAATATCCATTTGGCCAAGTCGAATCAACCGAAGAATGCCTGAAGTCACTGAATTCACACTATCGGCCCCGGCCCGAATGAACCGCACGGCTTCCGGAATATCTTGGGTGACTAAAGGATTGATATGATCTCTGGCCGCATCAGACATGGCTTCTTCTTCAAATAAGGTCCTCAGCCGATCACACGCCATTGTAAGCTCTTTGCAAAACCCTTGAATGGTCACAATGGGAGCCCGCAAATCATGAGAAATGACATGCATCAACGTCTCCATATCTTCAGGGAGAACCCCTTGCATCGCTCCTGGTTGGCGAGAAAGCGACTTATCTTGGTGACTCGGTGTATCCATGAATCAATCGTTCCTTTCCTGCCCGTTCAGTGATCATTCCTCCTGAAAAACCAGGTCAGATCATGCATGATCGCGTAAGGCAACACCTCTCGCGATTGCACCTTCCAACTCTCTCCGCAACAAACGCCATGCCTGGGTAAACAACGGGTCAGGAGAACCCTGCCGCCGGCTCGCCCGAAAACTTCAGCGCCGGAGATGTTGAAACATCAGGCTTTCATACCAAAGAATGAATGATTCGAGGCTCGCGCACATGCTGAACACCTGCGCTTCCTCCTTGCAAAGGAAAAAAACGGAATGAAAATATGAAGAATAAGGACAGGGGAGAAAAATAATGTAAAGAGAATATGATGAAGAATGTATTGTGTTGAATTGTCATAAAATCCTACCACTCAAGCCCTTCGACTCCCGACAAGATTTTTTCTTATCAAGAAAATATAACTCCAAGTGTTGTACATTAAACGTGCGTTGATGAGAAAATATCGATTACTTATTTTATCAATAGTCCGCCATACTGTACAAAAAATGGCACAAACACCAACGATAAAATGGCCGAAAGCTTAATCAAAATATTGAGTGAAGGTCCGGATGTATCTTTCAATGGATCCCCAACTGTATCCCCAACCACGGCGGCTTTATGGGTTTCTGTCCCTTTCCCACCGAGGTTCCCTTTCTCAATATATTTTTTGGCATTATCCCACGCCCCTCCACTATTCGAAGAGGAGATGGCGATGACCCCGCCAGCGACAAGGGAGCCGGCAAGCACACCGGCGACAGCTTGAATGCCAAAGAGGAATCCCGTTACCAAGGGAGTACCCATAATCAAAACCCCAGGGGCAATCATTTCCTTGAGAGCTGCTTTAGTTGAAATCGCGACACATTGCGCATAATCGGCCTCAGCCTTCCCTTCCATCAGTCCGGGAATGGTGCGAAATTGGCGGCGGACTTCTTCGATCATCTCATAAGCCGCTGATCCAACAGACTTCATCGTCATCGCGGAAAAGTATGAGGGCAATACGGCTCCGATAAACAGGCTAGTAAAAACCAGAGGATCAAGTAAATTAATGGTCCCGAGAAGATCATATTCTGGACCATTCTGTTCCTTGAGCAACAAGTCGGCCCGAGTCAAGAATGCCGCAAAGAGGGCCAGGGAAGTCAAAATCGCCGCCCCGATAGCAAAGCCTTTACCGATGGCTGCCGTGGTATTCCCAGCCGCATCCAAAACATCAGTCCGCTGACGAACATGTTCTGGCATGCCAGCCATTTCTGCGATACCTCCGGCATTATCAGACACAGGCCCATAGGCATCGATCGTCAGCGCAATGACGAGTGTTCCCAACATGCCCAGTGAAGCAATGGCCACTCCATACATCCCCGCCAACATCCATGGAATATAGATGGCAAGACCGATAGCGAGATAGGGGCCGACAGCACTTTGATAACCAAGAGCCAATCCAAAAATGATATTCGTGGCGGAACCGGTTTCGCACGATTTGGCCACTTCCCGCACCGGTCCATAGTCATGCGATGTGTAATACTCGGTCATCAATCCCACCACAAGACCGGCAATCAGCCCTGTCAGGAAGCAGAAATACACACCCAAATCCGTATAGGGCACTCCACCGATCTCAAACGTATCAGGCAGCATGAATTTGGTGACGAAGAACATGACAACGGCCATCACCGCACTGGAGACAATCAGCATCTTTTTTAAGGCCGGGCCTACTTGGTCCTCGGAATTCACCTTGGTCATCATCAAGGTAAGAAAACTAATGGGGATTCCGATAGCCGAAATTAGGATTGGATATAACAGGGCATCAACCATTCCCGAAAACGCGACGGCACTGATGACCATCGCGGCACAGGTACTTTCTGCACAGGACCCAAACAAATCGGCTCCCATTCCGGCCACATCACCCACGTTATCACCGACATTATCAGCAATCACAGCCGGGTTCCGTGGATCGTCTTCTGGAATACCGGCTTCAACTTTCCCGACTAGATCAGCACCGACATCTGCCGCTTTCGTGAATATCCCACCGCCGACACGGGCGAACAAGGCAATCGAAGATCCTCCCAACCCGAATCCGGCGATGACTTCCATTAGCACGTGTGTCGGCAGTTGTTCCGGCATGACGCTCTTTAGGCCAAGGTAAATCAAGAGCAGCCCTAGGGCGGCTAAGCTCACCAAACCAAACCCCATCACCGCTCCGGATTTCACCGCCACATTAAAGGCCTCTGACAGTGATTTATTAGCTGAAACGGTTGTCCGGACATTTCCCTGAACCGCAATCTTCATCCCAATGAAGCCGGAAGCAATGGAAATTATGGACCCAAAAATAAAGGCCACAGCCGTATAAATCCCTTCATTCACGTAATCGGTATGATGGTCGTCAATAAGCACCGCGATAATCGCGGCAAAGACCACCATAAAAATGGCCATGATTTTATATTCCTGCTTAAGGAAAGCCATGGCCCCAGTGGCAATCGCCGAATGGATTTTTGCCAAGCGCTGCCTAGTTTCTTTATCCTCCACCCCCATATCAATGGGGATTTTGTTGACCGATGAGGAGTAATAAAACGCAATGACCAACCCGAGAAGTGAAAGGACCAGAATAATCGTTACCGCCATGTTGAATACATCTCCATATCTTTAAACAACGCAGAAGCTAAGAGGTTACACAGTGCGAACAAAAGAGTTTTTTCCCACAAACATTAATCGAAAGCTCGAGATCTTAAGATTTCCCATTCCCGTCACACTATACGCCGTTTGACTACCACAAGATGAGATTCACCGAATGATGTCAATGTGAGAAAACAAATATCGACGGGGGGATGGCTTAAAACTGGTTAGAAGTATAACGACTCCAGATGAATCAGGTGATATGTAGTACCTCAATTGAAAACAGAGCCCAAAATATTGGGCTATGAGGTGGCTGATATTCTACCTGTGCGCAACAGAATGTTCAAGGTATTTACCCTTAAATGGAAGGTTTTTGTTGGGGTTGAATTCCGGTTTCTTCTCAAATGCCAGCAAGAGATTAGGAACAAACGGCTTCAAACAGGTTTGAGTAAATCCTGGATTTCTTGAGGACTCAGCATGCGCCAGGCTCCCGGAGCCAGCGTGCCTATTTGGAGGGACCCAATCGCCACGCGAATCAGGCGCAAGGCGGGATGCCCCACCTGGGCCGTCATTCGGCGAATCTGACGATTCATGCCTTCAGAAATTTCCATCTGTAGCCATGCGGTCGGGACCGATTTTCGAAACCGGATGGGAACAGGGCGTGGATGAACGAGAGGCTCTCGGTCAAGAAGATGGACGATGGCCGGACGCGTCTTCCGGCCTTTGATCAGCACCCCGCTCCGCAACCGCTTCAGAACGGCCTCATCAGGGATACGCTCTATTTGAACCCAATACGTCTTGGGAACTTTAAAGGTCGGAGAAGTCAGCCTCGACGCCAGAGCCCCATCCGAGGTCAGCAATAACAACCCTTCACTATCCATATCCAGACGACCGGCCGGATACACATGCGGAACCTCGACATAATCGGCCAGAGTCGGACGATTTTCCGCATCGGTAAATTTTGAGAGCACCCCATAGGGCTTATGAAACACAAGATGATGGAAGCGCTGTTTGTCTTTTCGTTCAATCATAATGACATGACATCTTCGAGGAATGCCGACTCATTCCTGCCATCGATTTTCATTCACAGAACCTTGGTCCATTGTGATTGCCCCATCTCACATTTTCTGTTACCTTGGAAGAGAATTGCTCACCTTCATACACACACCACACGTGCTCGACCTTACCTGAACAGGACTCACTTATGGCATGGGAACCGAAAGATCCTTGGGGCGGCAGTGGACAAGATCCACTTGATGAAGCCTTACGCAAAGCCCAAGACTCACTTAAGAACCTCGTTCCGGGACGAGGCTTCAAATCCATCATTCTAATTGTGCTGGCTGTCTTAGCCCTCTGGCAATCGGTCTTTATTGTGGCCCCGGACGAACAGGGATTGGTCAAACGATTCGGAGAAATCGTCCGGATAGCCGAACCAGGGCCCGGGTTTAAAATTCCCTTTGCTGAAACCGTCGATACCCCGAAAGTTGAAAAATTGCATCGCGTAGAAGTCGGCTTTCGCACGAACCAGGGACGGACCCAATTCGTGCCGAGAGAGGCGCTCATGCTCACCGGAGACATGAATATTCTCTCGCTCGAATTTATCGTCCAATATAAAATTAACGATGCCAAAAAATACCTCTACCAAATCGCCAACGTGGAAGACACCATCCATAATTCTGCTGAAGCCGCCATGCGGGAAGTCATCGGAAAAAGTAAAATTGATGAGGCGCTGACCGTCGGAAAAGCCGAAATTCAACAAAATGCCCAGATCTTACTTCAAGGCATTCTCGATCAATACCAAGCCGGCGTACAAGTCGCCCAGATTCAGCTTCAAGACGTCAATCCACCAGAAGCGGTGGCCGCTGCCTTTAAAGATGTCGCCAGCGCTAAGGAAGATCGAGAAAAACTGATTAATCAGGCGCACGGCTTTCGAAACGACCTCATCCCCCGAGCCAAAGGGGAAGCCGCTCAACAAATCAATCAAGCTAAAGCCTACGCGCAATCAAGAATTAGCCGATCAGAAGGGGAAGCCAGCCACTTCCTACAAACCTTAAAAGAATATAAGCAAGGGAAAGACGTGATTAGCAAACGGGTGTATATCGAAACGATGGAAGAGGTCCTCTCCAATACCGAAAAGATCATCTTAGATTCCAACGCCGCAAAAAATGTCTTGCCCTACTTACCCTTAGACCGTCTGACCAAGCCTCGCGGCGGAGGTGGTGCACAATGAAGAGTAATCTCATCCTCGGAATCGCGCTCACGCTAGGCCTCCTCATCACCTTGGGCCTTTCCCCATTTTTCGTGGTTGATTTAACAGAAACCGCTATTGTAGTGGCTTTAGGGAAACCCGTTCGGACAATCACCGAACCAGGCCTTCAATTTAAAATTCCCTTCTATCATCAAGTCACGTTTTTTGATAAACGATTCTTGGACTACGATGCCCCAGCTCGAGATGTCATCACGAGTGACAAAAAATCCATGGTGATCGATAATTTCGCCAAATGGCGAATTGTGGATCCGCTCAAGGTCTATCAAGCGTTTCAGACGCAACGCGGTGCCCTCCAACGCTTAGATGACATTATCTACTCTGAACTTCGTGTGGAACTGGGCCGGCATGAGCTCCCGGAAATTGTCTCCGCCAATCGAGGACTGATCATGAAGCTCGTGTCTGATCGATCCAATGAAAAAGCCTCGATTTATGGGCTCGAAGTATTAGACGTCAGAATCAAACGCGCCGACCTTCCAGAACAAAATGAAAAGGCCATTTTCCAACGGATGCAGGCTGAACGGGAACGCCAAGCCAAAGGATACCGTGCGGAAGGGGAAGAAGAAGCCCAAAAAATTCGTTCGGAAGCGGAAAAAGATAAAGAAATTATTTTGGCGGAAGCCTATAAAACCTCCCAGGAACTTCGAGGCGAAGGGGAAGCCAAGGCCTATAAAACGTATGCTGATGCCTACAAGCAGGGGCCGGAGTTTTTTGAATTTGTCCGGTCAATGGAAGCCTACAAAAAAGTGTTTGAGAAAGATACCACGATGGTCCTCACGCCAGATTCCGAATTTCTCAAATACCTCAAAAAACGCTAGCGGGAATGTTGAAAAAAGCCGACAGCGGCGCTCCCTCCCTTTTGCCGTGCTCACGTCATACCAGTACGCTCCGCGCGTCAAAAGGGCTACGGCCTTGCTGGACAAACTTTTTTGAACATCCCTGATCCATGATGTGAGGTGCCGCTCTGAAGCCTTTATGGCCAAAGCATGTGAAATATTTATCGAGCCTCTAAACGGAAATTCGTAGTCTACTCCATCGTCAACGCTTCCCCGGCTCCCTTTTCTTCAGACATGGCGAATCCAGCACATATTAAACTGTTAATTGACGGCGGGGTCGAGCAATGGAATAAGTTTCGCCGCAATTCCCAATCCCCTCAGCCAGACCTCAGCGGAGCTGATCTTTCCGGTTATGACTTTACTGGCCTTGATTTAAGCCATGCCAAATTAGAAGGCGTAGACCTCTCAGACGCCTACCTCCTACGAGCGAATTTCACGGAATCCAATCTGACAGGCGCGAATTTCACAGAAGCTGATATTTTGGAAGCCAATTTTATTAAGGCCAATCTTTCGCAAGCCATCCTGGTTCGAGTGGATCTCTCCGCCACAGGCTTAATTGCCTGTAATTTAGAGGGCGCAAATCTGGAAGGATCAAATCTCACCCAAGCCTCCCTGCCCTGGGGCAACCTCACCGACACAAATCTGTCAAATACCAAGCTACACCTCACCGACTTGCGTGAAGCCAAATTGATTCGTGCAAACCTTCAAGGCGCTTCCCTTCAAGATACGTCATTAACCGGAACCCTTATTCAGGAAGCAAATTTCCTCGGTGCCAAGAACGTCTCTATTGATCTCCTCGCAAAAGCCAAAACCCTCTATCGCACCAACTTTGACTCAGATCTCCAAGACCACCTCCTCAAAGACTATCCCCACCTCTTCGAAGCCCCTCAGACTTAAAGGATTATTTACCCAAGTAAATTCCGATATAAGGTTCCTGACACCTTATACATGGGCATGCTTCAGAGTGAGAGGAGAGGCCCAGCCTCTCCTCCGGCGGGGAATTCTGGTCTCCTCGCGCACGCTCAAATCCATGCATGGCGACGGCTTCTCCCTTTGCGAGTAGGTAGGACTAATCACGGGCACCATCGTCCTTTCTTGAATTAGAATTTGACAGAATTCTGCACAGAATTACATGCTATTGAGAAAGGAGGAACGTTTATGGCTATTTCATCAAAGGATATTATTTCATTGACTCATGCGAGAGCACAATTGACGGAACTGTGTGAAGAAGTGCAGACCAAGGGGCGAGAAAAGATTATTACGAAGAATGGAGAAAGTTGCGCGGCGTTGATCGATGCGAACCGTTTAAACCATTACCATCGTCTTGAGCGGGAGCACATTCACCTGACGCTTCTCGAAGAGGCCCTTCGCGGGATGGAGGATCTTGCTGAAGGAAACACACTGACACTTTCCCAATTCAAAACCCGCCATGGCCGCTAAACGGCCATTTTTTACTCAAAACTTCTCTGATAACCTTCTGGACATTCAAACTTTTTTGGGGGCGGAGGGGCATAAGCCCTTTCAACGTTTCCTCGATCGCCTATTCGACGACATCATTCCACAGCTCTGTGCATTTCCCAAGTCCGGCCGACTGTTCCTCGCCCATGCGATCCACTCCGCCGAGGCCAAAGTCTTAACAAGGAAATTGCGCACACGCCTCCACCCCGACGATGATCTTCGAGAATGTCTTATCGACGACTACCTCGTACTCTATCTTCTGCGCGGCAAACACCTTGGCTTCCTTGCCGTCACACCCCATCGCCAACTCTCCTTCGATCTCAAGAAATTTTGGCAAGAACAGTCATCATAGCAGAGACTGAGGTGGGCCAATTTGGCCACACCCCCAAAGGGTCTTTCAGCTATTTCCGGCGAATGGCGACAAGACGGCCTATGATTTCTTGAGGGAAATTTGCGGGAGGGGCACTCAGGTCAATTCGTGGGCCAACCCCTTGGACGAGTTTGGGACCTTCTGAGGTGTGAATGATGCCTTTGATGCGAAGAGCGTCCAGAGGTTGAAGTTGTTGAATGAGGTCTTCTGGCGTAATGTTGGCGGAGAAGGAGAGTTCCTGTGACTCAAAAGCTTCATGCGTGTGAGGGAGAATTTCAGTCTTACTTCGACGCTTGGATGAATTGGACAATGCAGGAATGGGAGGGAAAACCACGGACGTGTCAATCTGACCTTGAATGCTTCGAATGAACGGGGCATCCGGTGCCATGTTTTGTAGGAGGTTTTTTACTCTCCCCATGGACTCTTCAGCCACCAAGTCCACTTTATTCACCACCACAATATCCGCTGAAGACACCTGTTGCTCAAACGTGCCTTCTAAATCCCGGCCTTCTGCAACCTGTTCAGCATTGGCCACGACGACAGCCAGACTTTCTCCGACCCATTCGGTTAGTGGTTCCCGCCAAAAGGTCATGAGTGTTTCGAACGGCAACGCGACACCAGAGGTTTCAACGACCACCCGATCCGGGTGAATGGTCTCCCATAAATTCTGAAGTGTCTCCAGTAATTCATTCGTCAATTGACAGCAGACACAACCACCTTCCAGCTCCACATAGCCCGGCCCTCCAGCTTCCTGGAGCAAAGCCTTATCGATACCCAATTCGCCAAATTCATTAGAGACCACAGCCAATTTCAAGCCTTGTCGTTGCGCATCGGCAATGAGATGTTTGACGAGTGTGGTTTTGCCAGCCCCTAAAAAGCCGGAGACCACCAGGGCAGGCACTCCGAGAAGGGAGCGTTGAGGTTCATCGCGAGCAGAATGTAAGGATGAGTCACTAGACATACTGAACGGGCTCGGAAAACCAGGGCCACTGATGAGAGCCCTAATCAGAGTGGGCTGATTTCGTACACTAACGTCACCGTCCCACTGACGGTAAGTTCTCCCGCTGACACCGACGCGTCACCTCCACCTTCCATCGCCATGGCTATATTGGCCATTCGATAGCGGCTGGGCGGAACAACCACGGACACTCCACCTTCCATCACGTTCATAATTTTAACTAATTTTAGTTTTAACGATTGCGCCAAGGCCTCCGCTTTGGCTTGGGCTTTCGATGCGCCCAACTGCAACACTTGGAGTTTGTGGGGTTGATCGTCTTGCAAGCCCCATGAAATTCCGGAAAAGCGGTTGGCGCCCACTTTTAATACCCGATCCACAACCTGACCGACGATATCCAAATTTCTGACTTCGACATTCACTTGATGCACCACTCGATACCCAATAATTCGAGGAATGGTCTGCTCTAATGGTTCACCGGAAGACCGCCGTGGAGGGGAAGGATATTCGGGAATGACATTCAAGGATGTCGTTTGAATATATTTGGGCTCGATCGCTAACTGTTGGCATTCTTCTAATACCCGGGCCATCCGCTCCTGATTTTCTTGCTGAACTTTGGCCAATTTTTCTCCAACAGTTTCCACAGCGAAACTCAACACCGCTTTATCCGGCGGCACGTTCATCCTGCCTTCTGCAGAAACTGTCAAAAGTGGTTGCTCCGATTCATGCTCTCCTGCCCACACCTGGACCGGCAACCAAACCAACAGCCCTCCCAACACTCCAATCAACATTTTTGGTGATTTCAGCATGGTGAACATTGACAAACCCCACAGATGTTTTTGAGAATGTCTTCCATTATGACGACACCACATTCAAGCACGTCCACCACAGCCTCGTCTTCAGATATTCCTGACCGGCTCTGTACATGGTGCCAAGCCACAATGATGAAACGACTGGTCGGGGAAGGCCGGTTTATCCATTACACCTGCCCCAAATGTATTTTCCAACATACCTCTAAAATACCTGCGCCCTCGTCTTCTTCCTAATTTTTCCCCATCCCTCTGTTTTAGAGGGAAGGTTCAAAAAAAGTCCGCCAGCATTCGTGAGGAGTTAGGAGTGAGGGGCAAGGAGTACAACAGGAAAAGCTAGGGCACCCCCCCCTGGCATTCATGATTGCTCCCTAACCATTTTCTTCCTCCATACTACTTACTTATCACTTTTCACAGACGCAAAGAACGCCGCTGGTGGATTTTTTCAACATTCTCTTAGAATAAGTTGGAGACGATGCGTGTGCCGCCAACCCATGTCCCGATAATGCTCCCAACAGTAGGTAGGAGAAATGCCAGAAATACACGTAACAAGCGACTTTTCCACCATCGACCCGGGATGGCAATATCTTCGGCCACAGTTTGAAAATCCCGGACGATCGGAGGCTGTATATACGCTTGGACAAAAGCCGTGACATATCCCACACCAATAACCGGCGTCAGACTTGTAAACGGCGCAGACACAAAAGCCGTGAGCGTTGTCAGGGGATGCGCCATCGCCAATAGGCCTCCAATGCCACTGGGTATGCCATTGGCTAAAATCCAAAACAAGGCATTTTCTCCGGCCGCATCGAGGCCCTTCTGCCACCCAATCCAGGCAATTGACCCTACGATTAACACGGGGATACTCCACCCTACCATCTTCAACATCGGGGAGACGGGCGGCACAAAATTTAATTCGTCCAGATTAACGAGTTGTTGTTGCTCAATCGTTTGGCAAATACCGGCCACATGACCGGCTCCCACCACGGCCACCGTCCTTTTCCCCGGAGCTTCGACCATTTTTTTCGCTAAGTAACGATCTCGCTCGTCAATCAATACCTCTTTGAGCGTGGGCACTTCTTTTCCCAGATCTTTCATCATCTCGGACAGCACATCTTGCTTTTTTAGATTACGAATTTCGTCTTCGGAAACCTCGGTCGTATCGAAAATACTCAGAAGAAGGGATGACATCAGTAAACTTTTTCGCCAAAACGGCGTATTCCGCCAGGCCCGTCGCATGGTCACCCGTACATCACGATCAGCTAACGTCACCGGAACAGTATGCTTCTCCGCCATCCGAATGGCTTCCAGCATTTCCGTGCCGGGCAGCACACCTAATTTATCACCCAGCCGCTTTTGAAAAGAGGCCAGCACCAAGTTGACGATAAGGGTGCTGAGCTGTTGCTGGCGAATAATTTCTTTAAGATCGAGGGATTCCCATCGATTGGGATGCGAAATAGCTTCAAAGCGCTTCGCATCTAATTCCACGCAGACATTATCTGGCTGCTCTTGTTCGATTACGAGTTTGACGAGCTCAACAGATTCTTGAGACACATGCGCTGTGCCAACCAGGATGATCGTCTTATCACCAGCGGTTAACACCGTGACATCACAGTCATACTGCCCAAGAAGACCCATCGGTGAATTTGGTGCTGAAGTGACTCGCGAATGATCGCTATCGGACATACGCACACCTTGGCATATTTGACAATAAACTTGTCAAGTTTAAATGAGACTCTTGACTAAAAGAGGCGTCGAAATCTTCTCTTCCTATGGCCTTCAATGGTAAAATTCGAGATCTAAAAATCCTTTAAAGATATGGATACCGACAAAAAAAAAGATCCTGCTCAACGATCATCCACTTGGATCTGGTTGAGCGCTGACGGCGCCCGATGGCGAATCAACCGCACTTCGGAAGGGGTCTGGTCCTGTCCAATCGGCACGGGTGGAAAGCGGGTGGGATCCTGGGAACCCGGACTCCCAGCTAGCCTCGGGACTTGGCCAAGCCAGAAGAACCAGGAATAATTCTGGGCTTGAACCAACAGCCTACAGATCAAAGAGAAAATTGACGTTACCCCCGCCCCAGGACTTGATGGTTCCCTCAATTCCCTTTTGATTTCCCGAATACACCCACACGACCACATCATCCAGGCCCGTCAATTTCTTCATCTGCTCCAAGAGCACCAGCACAATTTTTCGTCCCCGTTCCCGATCAGCCGATAACCGATTGAAGTAGGATTCTGTGACGTGCAATTGGAGCAGATTGCCCTTCACCTGAAGGCCGGTAATCTCAGGATTCGTTCCTATCTGCGATTGGATCGTTTCCGCAATTTCTTCATTCGTTTTAGCCATAGATAACCTGAATCTTTCTTATCCCTATAACGATGGTGTAAGCGGTGAAGATTCGCACGTAAAATGGTTAGGAAAGGGGTTGCGTTGCCTCTTTCAACCAGGCCCGAGTGTCCGCATCTACTTTGGATTCAAGACATTGCCACACACGAACATGATAGGCATTCACCCAATCTCGTTCCTGTTCGGACAAAAGATCGGTGACGATGAGCGTACGATCAAACGGCACCACCGTTAACGTCTCAAACGCCAAAAACTGCCGATTGGAGTCTTGAGACATCTCCGTGCGAATGACCACCAGCAAATTTTCGAGCCGTATGCCAAACGCCCCGGTTTTGTAATAGCCTGGTTCATTCGAGACGATCATGCCGGGCCGGAGTGCCACATCATTGGCCGATTTTGAAATCCGTTGAGGCCCTTCATGGACACCAAGAAAACTACCGACCCCATGGCCCGTCCCATGATCGTAATCTAATCCCATGGCCCAGAGAGGTGCGCGAGCCAGGGCATCCAGCTGGCTCCCGGTGGTTCCTTCCGGAAATTTAGCTGTGGCCAGGACAATATGCCCTTGTAAGACTCGCGTATAGCGATCGCGATGTTCCTCGGAGGGTTTTCCGATTGCCACCGTCCGGGTAATATCCGTTGTCCCATCAAGATACTGCCCCCCTGAATCCACAAGATATAATGTCCCTTGCTCCAAAGGCCGGTCGGTTTCAGGTGTGGAATGATAATGGACGATCGCGCCATTGGATCCTGCACCGGATATGGTGGGGAAACTGGCATCTTCCCACAAGGCTTGTTGCTGACGACAAGTATCTAAGAACGCTGAGGCCCGCAATTCGGTCACCTTCCCGGTCGGGATCTCACGGGCCAGCCAGGACAGAAACTGGCACACCGCGACTCCATCCCGTTCATGGGCCGCATAGGCGCCTTGGATCTCCACAGCATTTTTACAGGCTTTTGGTAAGGAACACGGATCGTCGCCATGTGTCAGATGCGCTCCATGTGTTGTTAAGGTGGAAAAAATCCAGGCATTCGTTTTCGTGGGATCGCACAACACTTTCTGCCCCTGTTGCCCCAATCGTTGTAAGGCCGCTTCAAAGGCTTCCGATGATTCCAAAGAAACATCAGTGCCCAGATGAGCCGAAAGAACGGGACGAACTTTTCGGAAATCCACAAAGACCACAACTCTCCCAGTCGCATAGAGAATCGCCTGACACAACGGTAGAGGCGTATGCAAAACATCACTGCCTCGAATATTGAGCAGCCACGCGATGGAATCAGGTGCGCTGATAATCGCAGCATCAACCCCCGCTTGGCGCAAATCCTTGGCCAACTCCTCACGCTTGTCTTGCGAATTTTTCCCGGAGTACTTCAAGAAATGCGGATGAATCATGCCTAAAGGGGCAGCCGGTCGTTCACGCCATACTTGGTCAATCGGGTTAGGAGAACAGGGAATGAGTTGCGCCTTAGCCCGGTCACAGGCCTTCTGATATCGTTCAAGGTCCTTAGGCGTGTGAAGCCACGGGTCATAGCCAATTCGGTCGGAGGGTCGTACATGGTCCTCCAGCCAGGTCGCAGGCGGGTGACTACCGCTATGATTGAATGAAAAAAATTGTGAGTTGACCTGATCAGCAACTTGCAAGGTGTACCGACCATCCACAAACATGGCCGCTTCTTGGGCCAGGACAATCGCCGTCCCGGCGGATCCGGTAAACCCGGTTAGCCAGGCTAGCCGTTCAGCACACGGCGGCACATATTCATTTTGATATTCATCCGCGTGAGGCACGATGAATCCGATTAAATCGAGTCGCAGTAATTCCAGCCTCAACGCTTCAATTGGAGTGTCAGTCATCGAACAATTGTCTTGCTCATCTCTTTTAGAAATTCTATCCAAGACCATTTAGAATCCAAGCAAAAGGATAGCATATTTGCTCCTCATCTTTCCGAATCACACCCCAAAATTTCGAGAAAATCGTAGGATACCTAGAGACTGGCTTGAAAGGCTTTTTCTTCTGAGGAAAAGGTAGGAATCAACGTCGGGAAATTGGCGTCATCAAGTAAGGCTTTAATGGATTGTTGCGGCCCCACAAGGCTCATCACCAAATCATGTTCTTTTAAATTGAGGTAAGCTAAGGCCAACGCACCCAATGCAGTACTGTCCATAAACGTCACGCCCTGAATGTTGAACATAATATGCTTCGCACCGGAAAGTCGCGCACTATTCACAATCGCCTGAAAAACTTTTCGGGAATAAAATGTGACCCGTCCGGAAATCATTAGTACGAGCGTTTCGTCTTGTATTCGTTCAGCGACATGCATACCAACACCCTGGTTCTCAGGTCCTTCTCGGCAATTTTAGGCAATTCTTGCCGATTACCCTTGATTTTCTGATTATTCACCTCGTCCTAAGAGATCATAGAAGCTTCAAAAGCTAGGAAGAACCATTAAAGAAAAGAGTAAAAATATAACCGAAAATTGAACAATACGAAAAAATTTTAAAAAAGCAGTTGAAAAACGGAGGGGCAATGGCGGCCGCCATTTTCTAATTATTCGTCCACCCAACCTTAATACCATTATAGCGTGAGAGTCACTCAAACCATAAAAAATTGAATTCCGGTATGATGACCAATTTGACTTCCCCTCCCAGTCCTAATCAAACCCCTTGTACTGGATTTCCAATAATTTCTCACTTTTTCGAAATGGATTCATCGCATGAAAAGACCCCCAAAATCAGGTTCACCTGCCTTTGCCGTTAAAAATTTTTCTGGAGATTTCCCCCTTGAGTTGGTCTTTGGAAGGCAGGCCATTTCAAATGCGCCAGCCAAATTGAACATCGCCCCCCATTCAGACTTCCCAGTGGAATGTCGCTGGCTATTCATTGCCAAATTTAACGGAAGCTCCCCCAAGAGTTACATCGATTCAATAACTCATGAATGAAAGAATGCTGAGCCACATAAAATTTCCACAACCCGAAACTTTCTAGCGCTACTGCCTTCAATAACCTAGTCAAAACTCCTAAACCAATCAAAATCATTTGGCATCATGGAAACTAACTCATTCCTTCTTTTTTTTGGTTTCCCTCCTCATGCAGGAACAATTTGTCATGTAAAGACAATTTGTCATCTCTTTCCTTCTGGCTTCCCACAATTCTTTATTGAACTGAAGGCTTAAGCCTTCATCAATGGAAGAAATTTCAGGTCCGATCCATCTCAAAAGCCGAATGTTTTGGTTTAAAACCTAAAAACCGTCACTTCAAAAACCCAGGAACAATTCTAACAAACCATTAAAAGTACAGACCTGACATTTACCTGATAGAAAACGGTTGTTGAAAACCAACAACAAAAAATTTTTAACCTCACCTAACACCTCCAAAGAAATGACTCCCTAGAAAAAAACCTGCCTATTATGAATGAGTGTCGTGCCGGCATAAAAATTGCATGAAGATGGTGTATTATTTTCTCGTTAAAAACTAACAATAGGCCTCTTTAATCCTTGGGTTATACATCAATTACCTTTCAAAAAGAGCCGAATACAACAAAGAGTGCTTATCCCCCAGCGCCACATGATTTAACCTTGTGAATAGCCGAGTTTTCGATATGATAAACAGGGGTCAAATCAAAGCAAGGGCAATCCAAACCTTGGAAAAAGCCACGTCGGCATGTTGCAAAATATTCTGCTCCAACCCCCTCACTCCCAACCGCCCATTACTTTACCCATGGCTGTCTTTTGGACTGAAAAAGACAGCTAGCTGCATTCCCTCCGCACCTGGAACGTATCAACTGCCGCTTGACTGACTCGTGACCATACGGACATCTCCGGTCAAAGGCAGGAGATGAATTAGCAAATGCTGAAATTAAAGCACCAAACTCTGAGTCAAGCCCTCTACCATTGGGCCGCTACACAACCGGACAGCCTAGCTTTCACCTATCTTAGTGATGGAATCACACCATCACAGACACTGACTTATCGTAAGTTGCATCATCAGGCTCAAGTGATCGCTGAATTCTTGGGGAATTCCTTATCGCCAGGCGACCGTGTGCTATTAATGTTTCCTCCTGGTCTTGAGTTTATTTCTGCCTTTTTTGGATGTCTCTATTCCGGAGTCATCGCAGTACCCATACCCGAATTAAATTCCTTGCGCGCGAAAAGGAATCGCCCAAGAATTTGCTCCATTGTCAAGGACTCTCAGACTTCCGCGATTTTAACGACAAAGAAACTATTTGAAGATCGCCCATCAAAATTAGAAGAATTTTCAAAGATCCCCGCGGCGAAGCACCTTTTTATCGAAGAAATTTTTCAAGGCAATCCCAGGGAAGAGGAACTTGGATTTGAACTCCCCAACGAGATCGCATTCTTGCAGTACACGTCCGGATCTACCGCTTCTCCGAAAGGGGTCATTGTGACTCAGCAGTGCCTCACTGAACAATTGAAGGCCCTGACGCATTCCTGTGGGTTGACCGAAAAAAGCATTTCGCTGAATTGGATGCCTCATTTCCACGACTATGGGTTAGTCAACGGATTGCTCCTAAATGTGTATTTAGGAACACACACCTTTGTCATGGCACCAACGAAGTTTCTGCAAAATCCCCTTGTATGGCTGCAAGCCATAACCAAATACCAGATTACTCACAGTAGTGGGCCTAACTTCGCCTACGATCTCTGCGTTACGAAAACTAAGCCAGAAGAAAGAGTCACTCTCAACCTTCAAACATGGTCGTTTGCCAGCTGTGGTGCCGAGCCGATCCGCGTTGAAACTATGAAGCGTTTTATCCAAACCTTTGAGCCATTTGGATTTGATCGACGATCATTTGCACCAGCATATGGCCTGGCAGAGTATACGCTGGCAGCAACAATCACACCCTACGGAAACATGCCTTCTCATCTAGAGGTTGATGCACAGAATCTTGAAAAGGGCGTAATCGTCCCCGCACTTCCAACCACCCATTCCATAAAAAAAATCGTAAGCTGTGGCTGTCCTGTTCAAGGGGCTGATCTACGAATTATTGATGACAAGACCCGTCACCATTCCTTACCAGATAGGATTGGGGAAATTTGGCTAGCAGGTCCAAGCATCGCAAAGGGGTATTGGCAGAGGGCTGAAGAAACACAGCAAACGTTCAAAGCCTTTACGGCTGATACTCAAGAAGGTCCATTCCTACGTACTGGGGATTTAGGCTTCATTCGAAAAGGACATCTCTATGTTACGGGCCGACTCAAAGACCTCATCATCATTAGGGGAAACAATTATTTCCCACAGGACATTGAGCAGACCGCGCAGGAGAGTCACCTCGCATTCCAACAGGGAACCACTGTTGCGTTTTCAGTGTCCAATGGATCTGATGAGCACCTTGTAGTTGTGCAAGAGGTCCGCCGCGTTCCTCCACAATCAGACTTTGAAGACCTTACATCAACAATCAAACAAGCCATCTCTCTTGAGCATGCCCTCCCTGTACAAGCGGTTGTTTTGGTGAAACCTGGAAGTATCCCAAAAACGACGAGCGGAAAACTACAACGGCAAGTTTGCAAAGACGCCTTTTTGACGAACAGCCTCACAAGCCTCCACACCAGCATGTACACCGAAAACCAACAAACTCTTCCTGACTTCGCCCTCGACCACACTCTTCTGCTGAACGCTACAACTGACGAACAACAACAGCTCTTGGAAAACTTTGTAGCGACCAGTATCGCTCAAAGCCTAAACATGAATCTTGACTCACTGAAGTCAAATCAACCGATCAATGAACTTGGCATTGACTCTTTGATGTCTGCCCAGCTCACATGCCAAGTCGAGAAGGCCACCGGAGTAACCCTTCCTCCTTCAACCTTTTTGCAAAATTGCTCCCTCGGCACATTAACAACTCAAATTCTTTCTCAACTTCCTGATCAAATCGCCGTACACCAGAAGACGCTTCAAACATACGGCAAAGGCATATCGACCAATGAATATCATCTTTCCCCAAATCAAAAAGCCCAATGGTTTCTTCATCAGCTAGATCCACAAAGTCCGGCCGGCAATGTCGCTGTGGCGTTGCTCATTCGACAGCCACTGGATCAGTCCGCGGTACTCCGTTCCCTGAACCAATTGGTTAATCGGCATCCAATCTTACGAACAGTTTATGAGAGCAAATCCGGAGTGCCTTATCAGCGAATTCTTCCAAAAATAGATGTGGAGTTGGAATTCAAACACGTTACAGACTTACATTGGGAAGAGATAAAACAAGAGGTCATCTCCACAAGCCAAAAATCGTTTGATCTTTCTCAGGCTCCACTGTTCAGAGCTCAACTCTTCGAGAGACACCCTGCAAACCATCTTTTGCTGCTTAGCACCCATCACATCGCCGCTGATGGATGGTCGATGCATCTATTGCTAGAAGATTTCGTGCAATTATATTCCCAGGAAATCGGCCATAACCTTCGCTCTCAATTGACTACACCAACCGACTACGTCAGTTTTTCCCAGTGGCAGATCCAGATGCTCGAAAGCCATGAAGGGCAGAACCTTCAGGCCTTTTGGGATAAACACCTTGCCGGCGAAATTCCAAGATTGAATTTGACGTATCGTCCTCCTGAGCCTCTTCTGGGTACCCCTCGCACGGCCTCTCAGAGGTTTAGTCTCCACTCAGAAGTCACATGTCGCTTACGTGCCCTCGCCAAACAGGAAGGTGTCACCCTTTATGTGACGCTCCTAGCGGCACTTCAAGTCCTTCTCCATCGGTACACAGGACAAAAAGATATTTTGATTTGTACTCCCATGTCAGGAAGAATTCGACCTGACCATCTGAAGACGGTCGGCAATTTAACGAACACCGTTCCTATTCGAGGACAATTCACTGGAAACCCCATCTTTCGAACATTCCTAGGACAGGTGAGCCAGACGGTCACCGACATTCTTGATCATCAAATCTATCCCTTTTCGGTCCTTGCTGAACATCTAAGAACCCAACACAGTGAAGCCAACCTGCCTTTTCGGCAAATCTTATTTGTGCTGCAAGACTTCAGGCTCTTTGACGATCTTCATGAACGACCATCAGATCCTCCAGCTCAAGATAAACGCCCCTCTTACACAGGCCTTACCGTCGATCCTTTTGTCATTCCTCAACCAGCAGGACAATTTGAACTCACCCTAGAGGTTGCAGCGAATGGTCCATCCCTAACTGGGCATTTCGAATATAACCGCGACCTATTTGAGCCCGATTTTGTGGCAAGACTGGCAAGACATTTTCAGATTCTTCTTGATAGCGTTTCAATCTCGCCCAATAACCATATCTGGGATTTCCCATTTTTTGAACCGAGCGAACGAAAACAAGTCATTGTTGAATGGAATCCAGCACCTGCCCAACTTCCTTTAACCTCAACGTCCCATGAACTCATAGAATATCAGGTTGGTCTTTCACCTGGCGCAGTCGCTCTTGTTTCGGGAAACACCGCGGTGACCTATGATGAATTAAATAGGCGCGCCAATCAGGTAGCCCATTATCTCCTCGCCACTGGTGTAACACCGGATATGCCAGTTGGCATTTGCATTGATCGTTCAATCGAAATGATCGTTGGCATCCTGGCCATTCTCAAAACTGGTGGCGCCTATGTCCCGCTCAACCCACATCTTCCCAAATCCCGTCTGGTTTTTATCCTTGAGGACCTACAACCATCAGTTATTCTTTCTACCAGTGACCTAAAAGCCGTTTTACCCGAAGACGTAGCCACACTTATTTCTCTCGACGAACTCGAAGAAGAATTTTCTCGACAGCCAGATAGGAACCTGACGCCCATCGCAAACCCTAAAAATCTTGCCTATATCATTTACACATCAGGATCAACGGGAAAACCAAAAGGCGTACAAATTGAGCATCAAGCATTAGTGGCATTTGCACAGACCTTTAGAAAAGAATGCGAATTGCGGGAAGACGACAGGATCCTACAATTCTCTTCACTAGCATTTGATGCATCCGTGGAAGAGATATTCCCAATTTTGATCAGCGGCGGAACCATCGTCCTCCCCGGAGAGATGACCATGGAATCTCCTGAACGGTTCTTAGAAAAGTGCCGCGAATTGAACATTACGATACTAGATCTTCCAACAGCATTCTGGCATGACATTGCGCTAGAACTAGAAAAGCAGGCTATTACGATATACCCTTCATTGCGCCTTATGATTATCGGTGGAGAAAAAGCCTCCGCTCGTGCGGTTCACGCCTGGCATTCCACTGTGGATGCTTCTGTTCGCCTCCTCAATACCTATGGACCCACTGAAGCAACAGTCACCGCAACAACCTTTGATCTCAATCTTCTCCGAAAGGACCAGAGGCAACATGCTAATGATGTCAATGGCAGCCGATTCGAACTTATACCGATCGGGCGCCCCTTACGTCACGTCAAAGCCTATGTACTGGATCATTGCCTCCAGCCGGTCCCCATCGGAGTTCCCGGTGAACTTTATCTGGGCGGACACAGCTTAGCCCGTGGGTACCACAATCGCCCTGAAGAAACGGTCAAGAATTTCATCCGTGATCCACTAAGTACAGTTGAAGGCTCTCGTCTCTTCAAAACAGGTGACGTATGTCGATATCGACCAGATGGCAACTTAGAATACCTTGGAAGAACAGATCGCCAGGTAAAACTTCGTGGGTTCCGTATTGAGCTTGGGGAAATCGAGACAATAATGCAAGAACACCACGGGGTGTATGAGGCTCTCGTAATCATGAAAAGTCATGGTCGCATTGGACCTCACTTAATAGGCTACTTTATTCCAGTTCGACAGCCTGGCCTACCCGCCAGAGAGCTTCGAAATTTCCTCAAAGAGCGCCTACCGAACTATATGATCCCGGCAACCTTTATGGCGATGGACTCCTGGCCACGCACCTCCACCGGGAAAATAGACCGTTCTCAATTGCCGGAAATAGATGAAACCCTATGGGAATCTCAAGAGATGTTTGTCGCCCCACGAAGTGCAATTGAACAATCCACTGCCGATTTGTATGGGGAAATATTGGGTCTAACTCGAGTGGGTATTCATGATAATTTTTTTGAGCTGGGCGGTCATTCACTCCTGGCCGTACAACTGGTATCACGCTTGCGTGAAATTTATCGTTGCGACATTCCCTTACGCGTGTTTTTTGAGAATCCGACAGTCGCTGGCCTCGTCAAGACCATTCCATCCGTGATTCAGGGGGAAGCGTCCAAAGGACCGATCCCCCCTATTACATCAGCCTGTAAAAACCTCCCCATTCCCCTTTCCTCTTCCCAAGAACGTATCTATTTTCTCCATAAACTTGCCCCACAAAGTGCGGCATATAATATTCCCATTGCCATTCGATTACATGGTCAACTCAACCATCTGGCCCTTGAGGAATCCATAAATCAACTCATTCGCAGGCATGAGGCCCTTCGAACAAGTATTCACGAAGAATCCGGCATGCTCAGCCAGGTGATATCACCCGCATCATGTGTGGAACTCACCAATATTGACCTGCGTCAGATTCCGGACAACCTACGGCTAGAAAAAGCTCGTGAAAAAGCAGATGAAGCCGCAGGTCATCCTTTTGATCTCTCAATGGCACCCCTGCTGAGAGGCACGTTGCTTCATTTGGGCGAAGAAGACTATGTGTTGATTTTGACCATACACCACATTGTTTCTGACCAATGGTCTTTTGCCATTCTAGGGAAGGAGTTGGGCCAATTCTATAATACCCTCTGTAGCGGGCGGCCTATCCAGGATGAACCGTTACCGATTCAGTATGCAGACTTTTCCTGCTGGCAACGCCAATGGCTCACGCCTGAAGTATTGGAAAATCAATATTCATTTTGGACACGCAAGCTCTCGGACCTACCAATACTTGAAATACCCACGAATCATCCACGACGCCCTGATCAGACTTTTACCGGAACGTATATTAGCCTCGACCTGACAAAGCCACTCCTCAATAAACTTCAAAGCCTCAGTGCCACGGAAAACGCCACACTCTATATGCTTTGCCTGGCTGCGTTTAAAGTCCTCCTCAATCGATACAGCGGTCAAACAGATATCGCCATAGGTTCCCCAGTCGCGAACCGACACTGGCCTGACGTGCAAAGTATGGTTGGAACTTTTGTCAACACTCTTGTCCTTCGGACAGACTTATCTGGAAATCCGACCTTCCGCGATTTGTTCAAACGCGTTCGCGATGTGGCTTTAGAAGGATACGCACATCAAGATTTGCCATTCGAAATGCTTGTTCGAGACCTCGCACCAACCCGCACAATAAACCGCATGCCATTAGTTCAAGTATTGTTTAATTTTGGCAATGCCCCTTTTGAACGAGTGAAATTTTCTGGGCTGTCACTCAGTCCTTTTGAAATCGACCGGGGCGCTTCACAATTCGATCTCAGCCTATCCATCGACACCATGACCTCAGGTAAAGCCTTTCTCGAATTCAACACCGATCTCTTTGACTATGATCACATGGCGCTCTTGCTCAAGCATTACCACGAATTACTCAAATCCGTTATCGCTGAACCTGACACGCCAATTTCCGCGCTCAATATGCTCACTCCAGCTGAAGAACAACTAATCCTCCACGAGTGGAACGCAACCGACACTCCCCTACCCGGAGATGTATCAGCCGTAAGCTTGTTCGAACTCCAGGCAAGGAGAACACCGGAATCATTGGCCGTGGTCTCAGAGGAATCCACGCTCACATACTATGAACTGAATAATAAGGTCGACCAGTTGGCATTTTCCCTTCGCCAGCTTGGCGTCCTACCGGATTCATTCGTGGGGGTTGTACTTGATCGAACTGTCGATCTCCTGATTGCTATCTTAGGAATCATGAAGGCTGGTGGCGCCTATATACCACTTGACCCGCAAGGCCCGCCTGAACGATTTGCCTACATGCTTCGGAAAAGCGAAGTCCCTATCTTGGTGACACAACGCCATCTAACCAGGGAAATACCAGACTACCATGGAACCATTTTTTGTGTAGATGATGACAACCGCGACTGTTTCCCCGCCATGAATGAAGCTGAATTTCCGAAGCTTTTGCTTACCCAATCCAATCTTGCCTATGTGATTTTTACTTCCGGCTCAACAGGTCAACCAAAAGGCGTTGCCATTGAACAGCGATCCCTCATTAATTTCCTCCATGCCATGTCACGAAAACTACCTGTGACCCATTCGGATATATTTCTTGCAGTGACGCCGGTTACCTTTGACATTGCCGTCCTTGAGCTATTGCTTCCACTTACCATCGGGGCTCGCGTCATTCTCGTAAGTGGCGAGGAAGCACGAGACGGGCAAAGGCTCAAAAAACGACTAGAGGCATCTGGAGCAACCGTGATGCAAGCAACCCCAGCAACCTGGCACATGCTCCTACAGGCTGGTTGGCAAGGAAATAAAATATTGAAAATCCTGTGTGGCGGTGAGACGCTCACACGAGAATTGGCCGGGGAGCTCCTCTCTCGTTCCCAGGAGGTCTGGAACCTGTATGGCCCCACTGAAACCACAATCTGGTCAACCGCAGAAAAGGTCCGTTCGGGCAATGGGCCCGTATCAATTGGCCCTCAAATCGATAACACAAGAGTCTTCATTCTTGATAAAAACGCCAAACTCACGCCAGTTGGCATACCTGGTGAATTGTATATTGGCGGTGAAGGCGTCGCACGAGGATACGTGGGGCGTCCCGACCTAACATCTGAAAGATTCCAACCCAATTGTTTTGGTTGGCCTGAAGAACGCCTGTACAAGACAGGAGACCTTGCTCGATGGAGAACCGATGGGGGTTTGGAATACCTTGGGCGAAATGATCAGCAAGTGAAAATACGTGGCGTAAGGATGGAGCTTTCCGAAATTGAATCTCAACTCAACCAAATACCCGAAATCACGCAGTCCATCGTTCTGGCAATCGGAACCGATCAATCAGATAAGAAACTCGTGGCATTTGTCGCCACTTCTCCAGACCAAAAATTAGACATTGCACAAGTGCAACACCACCTTAAAGCCTATCTTCCGATTGCCATGATTCCTTCAGAACTTATCATTCTTCACAAGATTCCGCTAACGCCGAATGGCAAAGTTGACCGGCAAGCTCTTTTAACGATGAAAGGTTCGTCACCAGGCCATCGCCCCCCATCCGCCTTACCGGAAAATAATCTACAACGTCAACTTATTCATATGTGGGAACGTCTTCTGAACAAACAAGATGTAGGAATCGACGATCATTATTTTGATTTGGGTGGACACTCTATTCTGGCTCTTCAGCTGTTCACCGAAATCGAGCATTTAACAGGTAAACGTCTACCCTTAGCCACGTTATTTAAAGCCCCCACCATTAGGGAATTATCCTCCTTTCTCCAAAGTAGCCAACGTACCAGCTGGCAATCCATCGTCCCCATCAACCCCATAGGAACGAAGCCACCACTCTTTGCCGTGCCTGGAATTGGTGGAAATGTCTTGGGGTTTTACGATTTGGTAAAATTATTGGGGAATGACCAACCCTTTTTTGGGCTCCAATCACGAGGGCTCGACGGAGAAGTCGAACCTTTCACCAGAGTGGAAGATATTGCAGCACACTTTGTCGGCGAAATTCAGTCGGTACAACCCACAGGTCCTTATCACCTGATTGGTGCCTGTATCGGAGGTATTATAGCTTTTGAAATGGCTCAGCAACTCACTGCCAAAGGACAAAAGGTGGCATTGCTAGGATTACTGGAAACGTGGCCTCCGGCTTCCCTTCTGGTCCCTCGCTGGACCCTACCGAATTGTCTACGCCCATATGCATTTTTCCTCTCGATGGTCTTCAGCGTCACAAGTGAAATATTTCAAACAGAAGGGAAAGACCGCCTCACACGCATTATTAAAGCCATCCGTGGAATTAAAAAAATGGTGCATACCGGAGATGTCTATCGGGGGGATCGCGAGATACGTTTTAGAGATAAAGTCTCAGAGGCAAACCGCAAAGCCGCAGCCAATTACCAACCTCAACCTTTTTCAGGTCGAATTGAACTCATTATAGCCTCAGAAAGGCCGGTCAACCCTCCAAAGGATACGAGAATGACATGGTGCAATTTTGCCTTGGGAGGGTATTCGGTCGACAAGCTACCGGTTGCGAGTACAGGATATCTTTTCAAAAACCCCAATGTTTCCTCGCTCGCAGAGAAGCTAAAGAAATTGCTCTCTCAAGCCCAGGCCTCAGAATAGTGCTAAAGGAAATTCTCAAATTCTTTTGGTTCTTCTCGAGTATATCCTATCGCCGAAGTCTCGCCATCGGATTCTCCGGGCTGCTTAGTGGGTTATTCGGAGCAGGCCTCATTGCCCTCATCAATACAACCCTTCACACTGAAGAAAGTACGAATAGTCTAATCACAGGCTTTATCGCACTTGCCCTGGGCATAATCGCTTGCAACTTACTGTCCCACGCATTATTAAATCGAGCCGGACAGGACGCTGTCCTCGAACTCTGCTTAGATTTATCAAAAAAACTCTTCACCGCTCCCTATCAACTTCTTGAAGAAAAAGGGCAAGCTCGAATCCTCGCCACTCTCACTGATGATGTGCGGGCTATTGCCTCAGCCATTGCGATTATTCCGGTATTATTGATGAACACCGCTATACTCGTCGGATGCTCAGCCTACCTGGCCTACCTCTCCTGGAGAGTGTTTCTCATCGTACTGGTAGTAGTCTTTGCCGCAAGCCTCGTTCACAAACTCCTGAATGAAAAAGCCTTCCAGTCGGTCCAACGCGCAAGAGAGGCTCGAGAGAAAGTCCTCTATCTCTTACGACATCTGGTAGAAGGCCTCAAAGAATTACACCTTCGTCAATCCCATAGTCAGGCTTTTATACAAGACAATCTTGAACCGGCAAGCGAGAAATTTAAACGTGAGAATCTAGCGGCAGGACTACAATATGGCTATATGCAGGCCTGGACGGCACTGATGTTTTACGGAACGATAGGGGCGCTGTTATTTTCCATCCCATTGCTAAAAGACCTACCATCCGAAACGTTGACAGGATATCTCTTTGCGTTCCTCTACATGATGGGCCCGTTTCGCGCATTTATTGGGGCGGCACCGGCCTTAAGCCAAGGAGAAATGGCTCTGAGGAAAATCCAAGAATTGGGCCTCTCGCTCCATCCAGAACTCACTCAAGAAAGCCCACATGACCGTCTCCCGGCAAATTCGGATTGGCGCACCCTCGAACTTCAAGAGGTCACCTTTCAATACTCACCGGGATCACAATCAGACAAGGGCTTTTCACTCGGTCCGTTAAACTTCTCAATCAGTCCAGGAGAGATTGTGCTGATTGCTGGTGGGAACGGAAGTGGCAAGACCACACTCATGAAATTGCTCTGCGGGTTGTACATTCCACACAAAGGACACATCCTCCTCAACGGCATCCCAATTACTCAAGACAACAGGAAATGGTTTCGCGAACACCTGGCCGTCGTGTTCTCAGACTTTCACTTATTTGAAAATCTCGTCGGCATGGTTGGGTCCCGCCAAAACAGTGAGGTAGAACACTTCCAGAAAGAACTTCACCTGGATCAGAAGGTCACCCTCCAAGAAAAATTGTACACGTTTGATGGGTTATCTCATGGTCAACGACGACGTTTAGCCCTCCTGGTTGCTTTCATTGATGATCGTCCACTCTATCTTTTTGATGAATGGGCGGCCGATCAAGACCCCTACTTCAAAGAATTTTTCTACCACAAATTTTTACCTGAACTAAAAGCTCAAGGAAAATCAGCTATTGTGATCACCCATGACGACAGATACTATCACGTTGGAGATCGCGTGGTGAAAATGGAAAATGGTCAGCTAGCCACTTCCCCCGAAGTAGAGAAGGCAGAATTCCTTAGCTTATCCCAATCAAACTGACAATTTAGATGGGTCACTGATTTTACCCGGGCGATAACCCCACCTACCTCTCTTATTGCATTCCTACTGTCCTTTTCTTTTCAATCGTATTGTTTACCTATAAGATGTAGCATCCCGGCCCGAGCTTGCTAGGAAGCAGCGGTAAAAAGCAATTCCCAAAAGGCTTTTCTCATATTTCTGGACCAGATTTCGGCCCCTTTCTCATGGAAACTCAATGAGGATCAACTTTCAATACGTTCCAAAGAATCAACAGGTCAAAGTAGCCATCAGCCCTCATCAACGACATGATTGTTGATAGAGTTCGTCGCCAACAATTTTGACTTCATATTCGATACTCCGAGCACCATTCCAAATGTATTCGTCACACGGAAATACCTCGAAACAGACTCCCCTGCTCTCTCTGTTAAAAGAGCATTTTGGGTTTACTTCGTTTCGACCGTTGCAAGAGGAGATCATTCGCGATGCATTGGCGGGACGGGACGTGGTTGCGCTGTTGCCGACGGGCGGAGGCAAATCTCTGTGTTTTCAGTTGCCGGCCCTGGCGAGACCGGGGCTCACCATGGTGGTCTCCCCCCTCATTGCTCTCATGAAAGATCAAGTCGATGCCCTTCGAGCCAATGGCATTGCCGCGACCTTTCTCAATTCCTCGCTGAGCACACAAGAATTTCATGCTCGGTTGCGCGGAGTACACCGTGGTGATTACCAATTGCTCTACATGGCGCCTGAACGACTCATGCTCTCCGAAAGTCTCAACGACCTTCAGAAATGGCAGGTCAATCTTCTTGCCATTGACGAAGCCCATTGCATTAGTGAATGGGGCCATGATTTCCGTCCGGAATATCGGAGGCTCGTAGAGATTCGAGAGCGGTTTCCTTCCTTACCCATCATGGCACTAACAGCGACCGCCACGGGGAGGGTACGAGACGACATCAGCACACTCTTGAAACTTCGAAACCCGGCATCCTACGTCGCCAGTTTCAATCGCCCGAATCTCACCTACCGCGTGCAGGCCAAAGCCAGCCCCGCTGAACAGGTCTTGGCATTTCTCCAATCCCAACCACAAGAATCCGGAATTGTGTATTGTCAAAGCCGAAAGACAACAGAGCTGCTGGCAGAACGATTACAGGCACAGGGCATTAAAGCCAAGCCATATCATGCGGGCCTGACGCCAGAGCAACGAACGCATCATCAAGAGTTATTTCTGCGGGACAACGTACAAGTGATTTGCGCAACAATCGCCTTCGGAATGGGTATCAACAAACCCAACGTGCGATTTGTCATTCACTATGATCTGCCAAAAAATCTGGAAAGTTATTACCAAGAGACTGGTCGGGCCGGACGTGACGGATTGCCAAGCGAATGCATTTTACTGTTTAGCGCGGGAGATGCAGTCAAGCAACAACGCTTCATCAATGAAAAGCCGGGCATTCAGGAACAGCAAATTGCTCACGCCCAACTTCAGCAAATGGTGCAGTATGCCGAATGTCCAACATGTCGACGATCCCAGCTATTACAATATTTTGGGGAAGAATACACTGCGCCAAACTGCGGAAGCTGCGACAATTGTCTATCGCCCAGAGACACGTTCGACGGAACAGCGGTCGCTGAAACCCTCCTCTCATGCATCGAAACAATCTACGATACTAGCGGATTCAGCGTGGGTCTCAATCACATCATTGCGGTTCTAACCGGAGCCAATACCGAGAAAATTCGACGATGGCACCACAACCAATTGCCCATGTATGGGCAGGGAAAAACCCACAGCCGACCCGCATGGGCCGCCATGGCCCGGGAACTCATCCGTCTCGGCTATCTTCGCCAAGCCACCGAAGCCTTTTCAGTCTTGGAGATTACAGAACAGGGCCGAGCCTTTACCCAAGAACGCCACACGATCATGCTGACCAAGCCCATCAGCGAACCTGTACGCAAAGCCAAAACAACTGACGATCAAGCCCATGACGAATCGTTATTCGACCGCTTACGCCAACTGCGGAAAACCTTGGCCGATGAACGCGATGTCCCAGCCTATGTCATCTTCTCCGATGTGGCCCTGCGACAAATGGCACAAGACTACCCGTCGAACGAACAAGAATTCTTACGAATTAGCGGCGTGGGAACTCGGAAAATGAAGGAATTTGGAGCAGACTTTCTGGCAGCAATCGCGGAATATTTGGAGAGCAATCCTCAACAAAGTTTCTCAAACACATCCACAATCGAATCACCATCTGCACCAAAAATCGGCAAACCAAAACCCTTGAACGGGACGACCAGAGAAACGCTACGATTATTTGAAAGGGGATTTTCTGTCGATCACATTGCCAAGCAACGAAGCCTAGCAACGAGCACCATCTATGGCCATTTGGAACAAGCCATCCAAGCAGGTGAACCAGTCGATATCAATCGGCTTTTAACAGCTGAGCAGCAAACTGAAATTAAAGCGGCTTTCGCTCAAACCGGATTTGGCAATTTAACGGGCGCCAAAGAACTCCTCAGCGACCTCTACGATTACAACCAACTCCGCCTCTTCCGCGCCCTTCATGGGAAAAAATAAAATTCACCCTTAAAACAGGGGACGAATATTTATTGACTCAACTAACCCTTAACTCTAATGTCGGCCTGAGTCGCCAGCGAAGAATCTGTGCCCACGTTGCAGTTGACACACCTTTCGGTCTGCCGCAATAAAGAGTTGGTCGACATACCGCCCTTCATCTATAGTTACCTGACTTTCGTGCGGTAAGAAAACCACCTATTACCCCAACCACACCTATCGTTATCCACACAACCTCCATCCAGAAATTAATTTCGTACAACTCTGCTGCGGAAGGATCACTTGCGCGTAGCTCTAGCCAGAATGTCCTTTGACTGAGTGCGATCGGCAGGCGCCAAAACACAACGGCGAGTCCAACTCCAGCTATCAGCCAAGCTCCCATGGTCTTCAACAAAATATCATAGTCCGTTCTAGCAGTAACTCGGTCGCACTTACCACCAATCTGGAAGGTTCAGAGGGTAACGACTACATTGGATTAGGCAATCATCCTAACTGATAATCAAGGGCAAGCACTTATTGAACAAATCTGGAATGACAAATCTATTTTTGACTAACTTTACCACGCCGGTCTGGAGGTAATTGATATCAATGATGACATTATCACCCTCCACTTTCGTCATCACTATGTGCTGGGTGCGGCACTCTGTCGCCTGTGACAAAATAACCACTACAGCTTATACACCGCCCACAGTCTAATTTCAAAATCTTCAACCAAGGATCAGCAGTGCTTCATTCGGGTTGTTGAGAAATTCGTTGATAATTATTTTGTCACGAATGAATAATTCGTGAATGTGTTGGGTCGAGCAATTACCTACTCGCACTTGAATAACCTTTGGTGGATGCCCGCGGAGAAGACTGCGATGTAAGAAATCCGAGTCTTTGGAAACAATGACAAAACTCTGTTCCGAAGCCAACTGCCAGATGGCTTCATCATCATTGCCGGTTAGACCAAAATCTTTGACATGTTTAGACCCAGGAAATACGGGGTTGAGAATTGGAGGGAGTTTGGAGGAAAGATTCTGGTCGAAAAGCAGCTTCATGCCAGAGGCGCGGAAAGCTTTTTCTCACGATCAGCGGCAAACGAGAGACACGCATGGATATCATCTTTGGTTAATTCAGGGAAATCACTGATGATCTCATCTTCTGTCATCCCCGAGGCTAAATATTCCAATACATCCGAAACCGTGATCCGCATCCCTCTAATACAGGGCTTGCCACTACGCTTCCCGGGTTCAATTGTGATGATATCTGCGTAATTCATAGTCAACATAGTACCTCGGGACCGCAAGAATGACAACACATTCGACTGTTCCGCTAATGAAATCTGGGCTTGCCCTTAATTATATTTACTCCAAAAAACTTCTAAGATGCCTGCCGTTTGGCCCAAAGGAGGGAAGCTCTTATCAGCTGGCGGGCCTTGTTTGAGCGCAGCGAGTTGGTCCGCACTCCTCAGGCTGGCGTCCTTCCCCTCCGATCTTGCCAAACGGGGCGTCAATGGTTTTGGGTCCTTTTGCCGAAACAAAAGGACCTCGGCTGCCGGGCCGACACCCGGCATTTACCATACCTTCAAAAATAGCATGCTACTCATTCACACCCAATACTATCTAGTGACTATGGCCATCACCCTCATGTGTATGCCCATGATCCAATTCTTCTTTTGTGGCATCCCGGACATTCTCAATTTTGACATCAAAATTCAGTGCGACACCGGCTAGGGGATGATTGATATCAATCGTGACATTATCACCCTCAACTTTCGTGACCATAATATGCTGTGAACTGCCATCCGGCGCCTGTGCCTCGAATGCCATTCCTACTTCCACCACATCGACTCCCTCAAACGCCGACCGTTCGATAGTCTTGACACCGTTGGGAATGACCTCTCCATAGGCCTCGGCTGGCTCAACCCGGACCTTCAAAGCATCGCCCTCTGTTTTTCCCGCTAAAGCTTTTTCCAAGCCCGGCACAATTTGTCCCGAACCATGTAAGTACATCATAGGCTTCGAACCATCAGAACTATCCAACACCTTTCCGGCATCATCCGTGAGTGTATAGTGGAGCGTGACAACCGAATTTTTTCCAATCAATAACGACATGATTTCTCTTTCCTTTCATCAAACCAATAAAATGTATAAATTGTGATGCAATGATGCACGCTACTTCCTTACCACCATTCCGTAAATTTTGATCGGGGCCAGGGTTTATCCATCCAAGAGGTATCAGGTTCCGGCAATAAATACGCTTCTTCCACTGTTAACCACCCGCCGGGTAACTCGAAATGAGAAGTGGTGCCTTTTTTTGTGATCCAACTGATTTTTTTAGCTTTCTCGCTGGCTAGGGCGACATCCAGGGTTAACCGGCAATCTTGGGCCACATAATCGAGCACCGTTTGATAATCGCCCTCCTTCCATAGCTTCGGGGCGACCGAGCCATCTACATCGGCTGGCTTGCTCACACCGATAGCCTTTGCTGCAGCATTCAGCCCAATGCCGAACCCCTTTCCACAAAAGAAATGAAACATCATATCCACATGCGTCATGGCCAAGTCACGACAGTCATCAATTTTTCCCGATTCTTCGGCCAGGATTACAAAATCAAATCCCAGACCATTATGGGTGATGATCGTATAGCCTTCTTGTAATTTGCTTTTGAGATAGTCGACAAAGGCCGCGACGTCTTCCCGGGTCATTTGCGGAGCTGGGGAACCATCTGGATTTTTGGAATAAAATGTCCGCGCCGACGATTCATCGCTACACCAAGTGGCCATACAGGTAATACCTAGTGGCCGGTGATCATGCAGGTCCCCGAAATTTTCCGGCAGAATTTTGGCCGTTTCAATATCAAACGCCACATACTTGCGAGACATGGGTTATCCCCTCCTCCCGATGGAATGAATTGGAGGCACCATAACAGTTCTCAGGGGTTTCAGGAAAACTTGAGGCGAAAAGGATTCTTGCGGTCTTTGGGGAAAATACGTGGAAACGGATTCGTCAGTCAGGACGAGACTTGGCCTCTGAAAAAAGAGGACAGAACAAGTAACAGAGAAACGATGAGACCCTAACCCAAAACCGATTGGACGGCCACGCCTATTTCTGCGGGATTTTTGACGACCGTCACACCGGCAGATTCTAAGGCAGCCATCTTGTCGGCAGCGGTACCTTTGCCACCAGTGATAATTGCCCCCGCATGGCCCATTCGACGCCCGGGAGGTGCGGTAATCCCAGCAATAAAACTCACCACGGGCTTCGTCATTTCCTTTGCAATAAAGGCGGCAGCTTTTTCTTCCGCGTCGCCGCCGATTTCTCCAATCATGACGACTGCTTCAGTTTCATCATCTTCTTGGAACATATGCAACAAATCAATATATCCCGTACCAATAATGGGATCGCCGCCAATTCCCACGCAGGTGGTTTCACCCAGTCCTAACTGCGTGAGCTGGTTCACCGCCTCATAGGTGAGTGTGCCGCTACGAGAAATCACACCCACCCGGCCTTTTTTATGGATAAAACCCGGCATGATCCCAATTTTGCATTCGTCAGCTGTGATGATGCCAGGACAGTTGGGACCGATGAGACGTGTAGCCCGTCCACTGAGTGCACGCTTTACTTTCACCATGTCATTCACCGGGATGCCTTCCGAGATACAAATGATCAGCCAGATTCCCGCGTCAGCCGCTTCTAAAATCGCGTCGGCCGCAAAGGGCGGAGGAACGAAGATCAACGAGGTGGTGGCTTCGGTTTTTTTTACGGCATCACGCACCGAGTTAAACACCGGGATTCCCTCGACTTCTTGACCGGCCTTACCGGGAGTCACACCTGCAACAACTTGAGTCCCATAGGCTTTGCATTGAGTCGCATGAAAAGACCCTTCTTTTCCCGTAATGCCCTGAACGACAACCCGTGTATTTTTATCAACCAGAATACTCATGCCACGTCACCTTTCACCAATCGAAAAGAATGATTCCAATAGCGATATTAGTTTTTCTTTTTTCGTAGTGCCACAATCCGTTGGGCGGCTTCCCAAAGATCGGCGACTCCTTCAACTTTCAACCCCGATTCAGCCAGCAATTTTCTCCCCTCTTCAGCATTGGTCCCTTGGAGACGTACCACAACGGGGAGTTTAATGCCTACTTCCTTGGCAGCTTCGATCACACCATGAGCGATACGCTCACAGCGGACAATCCCACCAAAAATATTAATGAATATACCTTTGACTTTTTTGTCTTTCAGCAGGATTCTAAAGCCGGCCGCTACCGTTTCCTTGGTCGCACCTCCGCCTACATCCAAAAAATTGGCCGGTTCTGAACCAGCAAGCTTGATCACATCCATGGTGGCCATCGCCAACCCGGCCCCATTGACCATACAACCAATATCTCCATCGAGTTTCACATAATTCAGGTTATGCTTCCCCGCTTCGATTTCCATGGGATCTTCTTCATGTAAATCGCGAAATTTTTGAATATCTGGATGCTTGTAAAGGGCGCTATCATCAAACGAGACTTTCCCATCCAATGCAATGAGACGCTTATCTGTGGTGATGACCAACGGATTGATTTCGACCAACGCCGCATTCTTTTCCATGAACAAGCGATACAAATTCTCCAACATTTGAAAGAACGGCTTCACGATGGCAGGCTCAAGATCAGGCAACCCTAACCCAAACGCCAGATTGCGGCCATTGTATGCTTGAAATCCCACTGCCGGATCAATCGCTTCTTTCAGGACTTTTTCCGGGGTCTGTTCCGCCACTTCTTCAATATCCATCCCACCTTCGGTGCTCGCGATAAAGGTGGGGCATCCGGAATCCCGATCGACCAACAAACTCAGGTACAGTTCTTTCGCAATTCCCGCGCCTTCTTCAATGAGCAACCGCCGGACTTTTCGTCCTTTAGGACCGGTTTGATGGGTGACTAACGTTTTGCCAATGAGTTCCTGCGCTAATCCGGGCACCTCATCACGATTCTTGGTGATTTTGACTCCACCGGCTTTCCCCCGCCCTCCGGCATGAATTTGGGCCTTGACCACATAGACCGATGTTTCCAAGGCTGCCGCCCATTTTTCGGCCGCTCGGGCATTTTTAATTTCTTTGCCTTTCGGCACGGGAATGCCAAATTGTGCAAATACTTGTTTCGCTTGAAATTCGTGAATATTCATAATGTTCCTTTTTCCAAAGAGGCCCTTGCTTTATTTGCGTCGTGTATACGCGGGCAACACCATCGGTGAGGTCAGCCCTGATGACACATGATGACGCTTGGCTTCTGCTCGAAATTGGCTCACATGATCAAGGGTGAGTTGTCCCTGCTTCAACGATTTGGCACGACCGGCCGCCGTCTGCCCGGCGCGCTTTCCAAAAACCATGAGATCCAAGAGAGAATTTCCCATCAAACGATTTCGCCCATGCAATCCGCCAGATGCTTCCCCGGCTACAAACAAATTGGGTGCTGGTGTTTCGCCATGAACATCTATTTTGACTCCACCGTTTTGGTAATGCAGGGTGGGATAAATCAACACCGGATCTTTCCGAATATCGACTTGGTACCGCTCATATTGCCGCACCATCGCGGGGAAATGTTTATCTAACGTCCCAGGGCCGTGCGCCACGTCTAATAAGGGCGTATCCAACCAGACGCCTACCCGCCCGGCCGCTGTTCTGACGCCACGCCCCTCTTCGCATTCTTTAATGATGGACGATGAGACGACATCGCGCGTATCCAGCTCGTTCACAAAGCGTTCGCCTTTAGCATTGACGAGATGGCCGCCTTCGGAACGTATCCCTTCTGTTACCAAGGCGCCAACCAATTGTTCAGGATAGACACCACCGGAGGGATGATACTGAAAGGTATCGATTTGCACGAGCGGCACACCCATACGATACGCCAATACCAGCGCATCCCCGGTCGCCCCATAATGGTTGCTCGTGGGGAATCCTTGAATATGCAGTCGTCCAATTCCCCCAGTGGCCAGAATGACCGTTTTCGCAGCCACGACGACATATCGTTTATTATCCAAATCTTGTAAGACCGCGCCGGTACAGGTCCCTTTCCCATCACTCAGAAGTTCGACAACCGCCCCAAATTCCAAGAGCGGGATCTTTTGGTTAAGGACTTCGTCCTTCAGCACGCGCATGATTTCAAGCCCGGTATAATCTGAACATGTTAGCAATCGCGCTTTGGAACTGCCTCCGCCTTTTTTGACATGTAAATTGCCATCGGCCTGGCGATCAAACAGCACGCCTAATTCCAACAACCACTGCCCAATAGAGGGGCCCTCCTCAACCATGGCCTTCAAGAGGTCATGGTCATTTTTCATATGCCCGCCTTTGAGCGTATCCAGGAAATGTTGAACAGGGGAATCATCCGGCGCAACAGCAATTTGCATCCCACCTTGCGCCATCACGGAATTGGAGTCGCCCAATCGGAGCTTGGTCGCTAGGAGGACGTTCGCCCCTTGAGCATGTGCATGAAGGGCCGCCGCACAACCTGCGCCACCTCCCCCCACCACCAACACATCCACTGAATGTTCGGGAGTCAAATCGAAGTCAGAAGGAATGGGGCTATCTGCTTCTAAAAGAGTCGCAACTTCGGTTACCGTGACATCGCCAGCATTGGGTCCAAATTTAATGGGACGATAGGCCTGGGCTCGGTGGTCGGGATGATATTTTTTAATGAGACTATCGCGTTCTGCAGGAGAGAGCTTGGGGAAATCGATGGCTCGGCGAGCCTCTCGAGTTTGATGAACAAGATTGTGTTGGGCAACGATATCCATGGATTGAGATAACACCTCTCTTAGAATACCCTCTTTCAAAAATCTTCGATTATCATGTTGCCCATGAACCCTACCCCGCCTCCACCTCCTCTAGAAGGGGAGAGAACGAAACAATCGCTACGTGATGGAGGCCGTCGTATTTTGCAAATCTTCATCAGACAATTTTAGAATGCGGTCCCATTCTTCTTGGTATTCCCCATCAGCAATCTTTTTAATCCGTTTGGCCAGGCCTTCAGGTTTCTCTGTGAAATGTACCCCCTGAGCACGACTGGCATACACCGCCACTAAATTTGGCGCAATGTCGGCAATACACACCGGAGCACACATCCCACACATGACACAGTCCATAAACATGTCGGACACGGCTTTAAAATCACCAAACACCGCTTTCCACACACCTTCCCGAACATCGATTTTTTGCGGGCAGGCCTCCGTGCAGGCATTGCAGTTTCGACAGAGCGGCGCTTCCGGATACAGTTCAAATAAATCCTGTTTGGGATCCTTGAGTTCAGGAAGATGATAGATGGCTTTTCTGGCTGGGAACGCCGGCATAAAGGAAAAGGACATACCATCTTCCACGGCCATAGAACAGGCTAAACAGGTTTTAACTTTAGGGTCATCTTTCGTTCGGTAATAAGTTGCGCAAGCCCCACAAAATCCACCCAAACATCCTGCTCCCCGCAACACGTCTTTGCCCGCATACCACATCGCTTTCATAAGAGTCACACCGGCTGGAACCTGGAACGGCTTTCCTTCGATTTCCACCGTCACCATTTGTGGGGTGATTTCGCTGGCTTGCTCGCTGAATTGCTCAGGTTTTTTCGGGCTGTTTTCCATAAGATGATGACTTCAAAAAATTTTCTTTGGATCTTTGCATAGACAATGAATACTATTTCCAAACATTCGAGATCCTTAATTTCCTCCCCTTTATCAGGGGAGGATTAAGGTGGGGTAGAATCATACGAAATAACAACGAGGATGGAAAGGGAAGGCAACATGCCAACCTTACGCCTCTACCCCCTGATAAAAAAGGGGAATCCAAGCACACTCCATGACTAAACAACGCTTAGTTTAAGGCGTTGAGGGCTGAACCTGCTCTAAACCATGCGATTTGGGGTTCGGTCATGCTGTGATTCCCTTGAATCGTGACCTCTTTCCCATCTTTTTTATGAATCGTAATTGAAACAGGTTTTCCCGGAGCTAAATCCTTTAACCCGGTGACACTCACCCGATCTTCTTGTTCGATTTGATCATAGTCTGCCGGATTAGCAAAGGTCATCGGAAGAATGCCTTGCTTCTTCAAATTGGTCTCATGGATTCTGGCAAAACTTTTGACCAACACAGCCAATACTCCAAGAAATCGTGGAGACATCGCGGCATGCTCCCGGCTGCTGCCTTCACCATAGTTTTCATCCCCGACCACAAAGGAGCCAATGCCTTTAGATTTAAAATCTCTGGCTACGGCAGCCGGCGTAAGATTTTTTTCACCAGTCACCACGTTATTGGCTTTTCCTGCTTCACCGGTATAGGCATTATTGGCACCGAGAAACATATTATCGCTAATTTTGTCCAGATGCCCACGAAACTTCAGCCAAGGACCAGCTGGTGAAATATGATCCGTCGTCGTTTTACCTTTGGTTTTAAGGAGAATGGGTAGCTTCTCAAAGTCTTGGCCGTTCCATTTTGGAAAGGGTTGAAGTAGTTGCAGCCGTTCGCTGGTTGGGGGAAGATCGACTTCCAAGCCTTCCCCATTTTCTGCAGGGGCCACAAACCCTTCTTCCCCTTTGGCAAAACCTAAACTCGGCAATTCATCCCCTTGCGGCGCTTCTAATTTTATTTCCTTCCCATCAGCCGTCTTGATCGTATCATTGACCGGATCAAACCCTAAATCCCCGGTCAGGGCATAGGCCGTCACCACTTCAGGACTAGCCAGGAACGACAATGTTTCGGCAATCCCGTCATTACGACCCGGGAAGTTTCGATTAAACGTACTGACGATGGAATCAGCCTTGCCTTTCACCCCATCCGCACGCTTCCATTGTCCAATGCACGGACCACAGGCATTAGCCAATACAGTGGCACCCATCTCTTCGAAAGTTTTCATGAAGCCATCTCGCTTCATCGTATGATAGATCCGTTCGGAACCAGGTGATACCAAAAAGGCTGTTTTGGCTTTGAGGCCAGCTTTTAACCCTTGTTTGGCAATATGTGCTGAACGCCCAATATCTTCATAGGAAGAATTCGTGCAGCTTCCTAACAACGTTGCCTTCAATTCGACGGGATAACCTTTTTCTTTAGCCTCGGCGCGAAGCTTCGATATTGGCCGTGCTAAGTCCGGAGAATGCGGTCCAACAACATGCGGCTCTAGTGTCGACAGGTCAATTTCAACGATTTCATCATAGTACTTTTCAGGAGATTGATAGACTTCAGGATCGGCTACCAACAAAGCTTTGTTGGCTTCGGCCAATTTGGCAATATCTGCCCGCTCAGTGATATTCAAATAGTCCACCATCTTTTGATCGAATGGAAACACTGAGGTGGTGGCCCCCAACTCGGCACCCATGTTGGTAATGGTTCCTTTCCCGGTCGCACTAATCGTTTCTGCACCAGGGCCGAAATATTCTACGATCTTATTGGTTCCACCTTTTACGGTGAGCTTCCCACAGATATACAAAATCACATCTTTAGGCGAGGCCCAGCCATTGAGTTTTCCCGTGAGCTTCACCCCGATCAATTTTGGATGGAGCACTTCCCATGGTAACCCGGCCATAACTTCGCCGGCATCGGCTCCGCCCACACCAATGGCTAACATGCCCAATCCTCCGCCATTCGGCGTGTGCGAATCGGTACCAATGATCAGCCCACCAGGAAACGCATAGTTCTCAAGCACAACCTGGTGAATGATCCCAGCTCCTGGCTTCCAGAACCCGATACCATACTTTTTGGCCGCTGAGGCAAGAAAATTGTAGACCTCTCGATTTTCCTGATTGGCAATCGCAAGATCTTTTTCCGAACCCATTTCAGCACGGATCAAATGATCGCAATGAATCGTGCTTGGTACTGCAGCCTTTGATTTTCCAGCTTGGATGAATTGCAACATCGCCATCTGAGCGGTAGCATCCTGCATGGCCACCCGATCCGGACGAAGAGCCAGCATGGCTTTTCCTCGATCCCATGTTTGTGTCCCAAAATCATCGGCATGGCTGACCAGAATTTTTTCTGCCAACGTTAAGGGTCGCCCAAATTGTTTACGGGCTTTGTCCACGATTGGACCCATTGATGCATAGAGTTTTTTGACCATATCTACTGACATAAGACGTTCTCCTGATTTGGGTTCATTGTTGAACGACAGTCACACAAAGCACATATTTCAAAAACCACGTTTATTGCAATTTTGGCACTTCCCGGCGTTTGGGTGACGCATAATTCACCAAGTAATCAAACAGACGGATGAGTCGGCTGCCTTGGCGCTTTTGATCTGTCCAATGGCCAATCATGCCAATGGTTCGAGCCAGGATGAAGAAACCGTTTAAACTATCGACCGGGAATCCGATATCAACCAAGACGGCGGCCATCGTACCATCCACATTGAGAATCAAATTATCTTTTTTGACAGCCGTAATTTTTTCAACTTCCAAGGCAAAATCTAAATGTGGGGTCTTTATGCCTAAACTTTTGACATAGCCCACGAGTTCTTTCACCCGTTTATCCGGATTCTTCAAGCTCTTCACCCGATGCCCGATTCCCGGGACAGGCCCGACATTTTCCTTCATATAGGCGAGGAATTCATTCACTTCAAGCTTGTTATCAATCGCATATTTGAACCACTTACCTGCATCGGTGACCGCTCCGCCAAATCGTGGGCCGATCATGATCATCCCAGCGGCCACGGCTTGTGAGAGACCAATCCCCGCACAGGCGGCGATCACGGTCGTCAACGCACCACTGACACAGGGACCGTGGTCAGCCGAGAGCATAATAATTCGTTTAATAATTTCTGCTTCTTGTTTGGAAACCAACCGGTTATCCCACAACAACCCAATTATATGGGGAATGTCATACCCGGCATTGATGAGTTCGGAGGCAGGATAGCCTTGATACAAGGGCTCATCACCTCGATCATCGCTGATAGTGGAACGAATGAGCGGCTCTACCAAAACCTCGCCGTCCTTTTTGGCTTGAGCCACGGTCTTGGGAAGCCGCGGCACATCGGCAGGAGCTAATTCAGGAATGGCTTTGGCTGCGCCACTCTTGAGCAGCTCCTCATGTGTAGCTTTGATAGCCGGACCTAAAGCACCAAACGTATCGGGGACAGTGGCCCCTGATTTTTTTAGAGCATCGGATTTTGCCCGGGCAGATCCTTCGCCTTTTAATCCTTCCTTCGCTCCGGCGTGCCCGAACTTCATTCCCTTGGGCAGACTTTCCTGGCAAAAACCTGACACCACAGCCAACAATTTAATACGACGTTTTTTGGCCCCGTACCATTCGGCAGCCCGCTCTTCCAAGTCTCCACCCATTTCTCCAACGATCACCACCGCTTTGGTTTGCGGATCGTTTTCGAACATTTCCAAATAACTGACGTAATCGGTCCCAGGGTAAGCATCCCCACCAATCCCAATCGCGGTAGTAATCCCGTCAGCAAATTGAGAACAAATCCAGATAATTTCATTGGACAGACCACCGGATTTGGTAATGACGCCAAATGAGCCCGGGCGATACAACTTGCAAGCAACCAGATTATCAAACGCTCCACCGATCACTCCTAAACGACACTCACCGGCAGAAACCACCCCTATGGAGGACGGACCGTTAAACGTCTTCCCTAATTTTCTGGCATGTTTGCCAAGAAGCTTCGCGTCCTTCTCGGGAACGCCTTCAGTAATCATGGAGACCGTTTTAATTTTGGGATCGTTCAGGGCATCCATCGTGCCTTCATAGGCACGATTCGCACCGATATACACCAGACTCGTATTAATTTCTGGATGATTGGCCGTGGCTTCGGCTACGGTCTTATAGATAGGGATAGCCACCAATTCCGTTCCACACACAATTTCATACGTTTTCCCCGCATCGGGAGGGTAGACGAATGCGGACACATTCAACGGTTGTTTAATCATATAGCGGAATTCAGCCATACGACGGGCAGCATTGACACCAGCCACACCACCCTGAATAACGACATGCGTGTCTTTCGTGGCAAGAATACTCATTGAAGCAGTCTCCTAATTCCTCAAATTCAAAAAGATTATTTCGCGGCCATCGCCATATCGACGATATCGGTTAATGGCGTCGTTCGGTCAAACACATGAATATCAAAGCCTTCTTCTTGTAGCGCACGCATGGCGGCCAATCCTTGCAATTCATTCGGACCACCGCGCCGCACCCAAATTTTTACCCCTTCCAATTTGCCTTCGCCTTTGGCTTTCCGAAAAGCATTGATGATACCGCCAAAGGTTTTTTTCACATCAGTGAAATTGGCAATCGCGCCGCCGACGATAATATGTTTGATGTTGGGTAACGAACAGACTTTTTCGGTGAGCACTTCCACGGCCCAATCGGGCGGATCCCCGGAATATTCAGCGTAGTTGGCCAATTTTCCGCCTCGGGCCACCACGGCATCCGAATAATACACACTGGCTCCACCGCCAGCTGGCAGCATGGCAATATTGCCTCCAGGAATTTCAATGAGCTTCACCGAGCCTTTGACCTTGGCATCCACCGCCATCACTTCTTCTTCATTCTTGGTATAGGCACGGCCAAATTCGGCAGCAAAAGGGAACGTCCAATCTTTATGGCGAAACTTGGCATCGCCATCAAGGAGGGTCACCGCATCAAGGGCCACCAAGTCTCCGTTGGAATTCTGGACAACCGGATTAATTTCTAGATATTGGGCATCTTCGTTATCAAAACAGATATAGAGTTTCTTCAAAAATTCAGCCATTTTGGTGGCGGTATCTCCGGCAAATCCCGCGTCTTTCGATAACTTCCCTAATTGTGCATCCGTGGGAGATTCTCCAATTTCAACTGCCAGCTTTTGGACTTTTTCCCAATTGGCTTCCACTTCCACACCGCCGTAAGTCGTCACCATCACATCGACACCTTCCCGGGTCGATTTCACTGAGGCATAATATTCTTCCTTATGGTCGATGGCTTCAGAAACAATCACTTCCCGAATGGTGACCGACTCCAGCTGCCTTCCCAGCATTTCCTTCACCGCGGATTTCGCCGCGTTCAGATCTAACCCTACCTTCACCAGACCCAGCTTAAATCGAGAACCCAAGGCCTCGTGGGCTTTCACGACAAGCTTGCTCTTTTGCAACCAATCATTCGCTTTAGAGATTGCTTCAAACTCGTCGCTGGACGACACAACAACATAGTTGGGGGTCGAAATCCCCCATTTTCGCAGCAAGCCCATTCCTGGACCTTCAAGGACTTTTGCCATAATCCTACCCTTCCGTCAGGGACTAAAATGTGAAAGACACAATCAGACTATCCCACTCGTTCGTGAGAACGTGCATTGTACGAACGGTTCTCTGTGTCTGCAATCAACCAAAAGGCCCATTGGAAATTTCACGAAAGTCCCAGAAAAGATTTTTAACTAGGGAAATAACAACGCATGGGTGAATTAACAAAAATTACAATAAAAACAATGTATTATATGAAATTTCTTACCTATTCATTGCCACTCGCTCGCTGCCAATTTTTTAGAATGAGCCTACAGATTTTAGAAATGGGATTAGAAGGGTTTACGCTTTTGGAATGGTAGTTGGAGCAGAGAAATTTGAGAATGGAATTTTGCCTAAAACATAGGCATCGAGACTTGAGAAGGGCTTATCCCTTATTGATAGCTGCCACCGTTTTCTCCACAACATCTTTGTTGCCAATAATGAGCGCGGTGCGCTGGTGCAATTTTTGGGGTTGAATGTCTAGGATACGCGCCTGGCCAGAGGAGGCTGCCCCACCGGCCTGTTCGGCAATAAAGGCAAGAGGGTTGGCTTCATACATCAAACGCAATTTCCCCTCAGGACTTTTCTTGGTGCTGGGATATAAAAAGATACCGCCCTTCAGCAAATTCCTATGAAAGTCCGCCACAAGTGAGCCCACATACCGAAGAGAATAAGTATTGCGTAACTCTTCGACCGCTTTTTGGGTCCCGGAATCCAACCCCTTAAAATTCCCTTCATTCGTGCTGTAACACGAATTTTTTTCGGGAATCTGAATATTGGGATTGGTCAGACGAAAGATTCCTTCTGAAGGATCAAGGGTAAAGCCTTGCACACTTCCACGTGTAGCCACCACCATCATGGTGCAGGACCCATAGACCGTATAGACAGCGGCCACCTGTTCTACGCCTTTTTTCAACAGCGTCGACTCATTGACTGTCTCATCAGCCTCCCGTTTCCAAATTCCAAAAATGGAGCCCACACTTATGGCAACATCGATATTCGAGGATCCATCCAACGGATCCATTTGCACAAGGTACCGATGCGCAGGACTATCGCCAACTATTACCGTCGCTTCGATTTCTTCTGAACCAATGGCAGCCACACGCCCGCATTTCGTTAAGGTCTCCACTAAGGTATCAGAGGAAAAGGTATCAAGAATTTGCACAACTTCCCCTTGAACATTGGTCTCCCCTGTCGTCCCGACTGCATGGGCCAGCATGGCCGCACGAACTTTGGCTTGAATGTGTTTGGCACCATCGGCAATCCCGGCTACGACAGCTTCTAAACCATCGTATTCCTCCGATCCCTTCCAGGATGCCGCAGTATATTCAGCAAGTGTTTGAAACATGGAGAAAATTGTATCTGGCCCTCTAGAACCCGTCAATTAATCCCCTTTTCCTAACAAGCAAGCGTTGAGATGGTGTGGGAGGAGAGTCCCACAACGTCCACTAATAAGAAAGAATTCTAGTACCTGAACAATCTGCTAATGGTGATAATACAATAGATGGCATAATTGGGTTTTTCCCCGGACCTTCCCCAGGGTTTATTTTTTATTGATGCCCAGAACTTTCCCTAAAAACGGCAGGTGACATTCCATGAAATTCTTTAAAGGTCAAAGAAAAGTGACTGCGGCTGGAAAAACCTACTCGCATGCCAATCTCTTCAACTGAATACGATCCGCTGGCTAGAAACACAGCTGCTCTTTGCATACGAAGGTTATGAAGAAAAGTCATGGGTGGCTGACCAAACGCACCGGTAAAACTTTCCGAAAAGGCCGAACGGCTCATCCCAGCAACCTCTGCCAGCGATTCAACCGTGTGATTTCCTCCAGGAACTTCAAGAATTCGATCGAGAGCTCTCCCGAGTCGATCATCGTACAAAGCTGACAGCCAGGGTAATGGCCCTTTTTCAGCAAGGCGCCTAAACAAATGCACCAAACACTCATTCATCAAAGAAGCTATCAAGACTTTATTCCCAGGCCCGGGATTGGATTGTTCGGCCAGGATTCCTTGGAACGCCGCAGCTACCTGGGAGACACCGGCCATATCAGCAACGAGGATATCTTTGAGATGTTTAAAAAGACCTAAAGAATGGCCATAGGTCACACGAACAATACCACAAGCCACCACAAAATTTGGGTCCTGACAAGGTCCCGCCACCAGCTGGCAAATATGCTGGTCAACCGGTGGCTTTTCTATCCGTTTCTCATAGTAAATGGGACCGCTGGGCTCCAACATATGAGGGGCACCCGATGGCACCACCAGCAACCCACAGGCGGAAACAGGCTGCTTATTACCCTCTGCCCCAATGATGGCTCCTTTCCCTTTAAGCACAAAGTGAAGCATCTCCGCTGAGGGTCCCGGCAAATGCAGTCGCCAGCCATCACAGATCATGCACAGGGCAAAGGGTTCTACGGAGATCTGAAGATTAGAGAGTATTTTATCCAATTGCATGTGAGGTCTCTGTCAACAATTACCCATCGATGGGCAACTCCTGTTTTCCCACCATAGGGGATCCCCCTAGATTAGGACATTTCCGCACATCTTTCGGATCACATCGCACAGGCTATTGTGCAATGCTACAGACTTATTCCACAAGGGAAAATTTTTCTCTCGCCGAAGAAAAATGGGAAAGATTAAATCAATTTCAGCAAAATCAAAAATCCTATGGGCTCTCTCGCTTCTTCATTCCTGATTTCTAACAGGAAAAGGGTTTAGCAGGACGACCAAAACCAGGCATGCCAGGGAAACGGGGTCACACCACTGGTGGTGGTTGACCCAAACATGACCACCCCACCCCTCAAGATAAGACCTGGAGTATGGTGTGAAAAATCATTATGGCTACACCCAGAAAATATTTGAGCGAGATCCCATTACCTTTGTTTTATAACTCAGAAAACGTGGGATCACTAAGCACATTGTGGCCAAGATTTTGGCCAGCCTTTGCGTTGAATTCCATTGACAAGAATATTTGGGAAAGGATTTAAAGTTGGCTTTTTGTGAAGGATTCCCCGCTATTCCACCAGCACATGGAGCCGATGGGAACCCTAATAGGGTTAGGGAACTTCAGATCTTTGGCTCATGCCCCCGTGGCCATAGACTCAGCCAGCCTGGGGATTCAGGAGAAAAAGGAATCCGGTGGGAGAAACACTCATGAGATTGATGATGCTAATTCGCAAACACGTGGTTATCGCTTTTCACCCAAAAAAGATTTTCAAACAGTTTTCATTGCTTACCAAGGAGATGAAAATATGAGCAATCTGCTGTATTTGGCCATTTTGTTTGTCTTATTGATGCCAACATGGGGGCTAGCGGACAATGGAACCATTGCCAGTGCGGAAAGCGCGGGGCCAGCCTCAATTTCCAAGCATGCCACGATTAAAGATTGGAATATGAAGGTCGTGCGACAAGGAACCAATGATTGGACCTGCCTCCCAGATAATCCAAAGACTTCTGGGACCGACCCATGGTGCGTGAATGACCCCTGGCTCAACCTCCTCGATGCCTTGATGAATAAAAAGAATCCCACCTATACCAAAATGGGCATCGCGTATATGCTTCAAGGAGACACCCCTGTCAGTAATACCGATCCTTATGCAACCGAGCCCAAGCCCGGAGACGATTGGGTCGATGGCCTGAAGGCCCACATGATGTTTCTCCTTCCCGATCGAACCCAGTTAAAGAATTTCCCCACCAACTCCCAAACTGGAGGACCATGGGTTATGTGGCCCGATACGCCCTATGCCCATCTAATGATGCCGATCGACAGCTATCCTGGGGAACAATAAGGTACCCGCTCACCAGCATACCAAAATATTTGAGGGGGCCCGCATTACTCTTGTGCAGCTAACATTACAATCATCATCTTTTCAATGAGGAGGTTTTCATGAAGGTCAGGAAGAAGTTCACGGGATTCATTGTCTGTTTGGGAATTGCCATCCTAAGCTTGGCACCTGCTCATGCTCAAGAAAATGGCAAACGTTTGATATTGAATTTGGTCGGTGAGGGCACATCGGTAGAAGTGTTGGTTCCGGATCCTGACAATCCCGGTAGTATGTCTACGGCCCTTTGCTACGACGTCCCGTTATTCAACGCCAAAAATAGACAACTCCTTGGGACAGCTACCGACTGCCTCTCAAATTTTACGTTTCCTGGGGGCGCGGTAGCACTTGTAGGAACTACTACCTTCCGACTTCCTCAGGGAAATATCGTTACGCAGGGACGCACCACTGTGCAATCCGCAACAACGACACCATCCCCTACCACTGCGGCAGGGCACCCGATTACACATATCACGGGCGCTTCGACAACCGGAAATTCCATCATTGAAGGTACAAACCAGTATAGAAATGCCACAGGTACCGCCCGTCTTTCAGGATTAGTGGATTTGTCACTTTTTACCGCAACCGCAGGCGATAAAATATTCTTTGATTGCCTATTTGTGATCGATTTGAATTAATCTACCTTGAGAAAAGCATGTGGGATTGGGGAATCCTTCCCCAATCCCACACACTGCTTTTATAGAAAAGAGACAGTGCCATCTTTCTGATTCCTCAACTCTCTCAAAATGTCCGAGGTGGTGCAAATACCATATCTCCTTCATTTAAGGAGTTAAGCTCGAAATACCATTTCAAATTTACTTCAAGCAGGCAATATTTCGGAATCGCCATTCGAGACTTGCATCTGGCCTTTAAACGACAAATCGTTTCATGTTCGGCCGCACAACCAAAATTGAACAACCTGAATATGCGGCCACCCATTCCGACACACTCCCCATTTGAAACTGCTCAGGTCCCGTCAGACCCTTCGCTCCCAATACTGCAAGACTAGCCTCATGGTTGACCAGACAGTCCAATATCGTCTCCCGAGGATTTCCAGGGACCACTTCAGCGGTCACCTCAAACTTCTTCTTTAACAAAAGCGATCGAACTTGAGCTGTCGCTTCTCGCGCTTGTTTTTGAAATGCGCCCGTTAGAGCGTTGATATAGGGTTTGGCACGAGCACTTGAACCAAGACCTCTGGTGGCTTGCGGCACGACCGAAAGAACATGCACAGAACCCACGTTAGGAGAAATCCAAGATTTCAAGTAATTCGTGGCACGCGTCGAGGCCGTGGAACCATCTACGGCAAGAACCATCCGAACTGGGGGTTGAATGGGATCCTTCACAATAAACACTGGACAAGGTGCATGAGCTAACACTTTTCGTGACACACTCCCCATGAAATATCCTTGAATATCATGGAATCCTCTGGATCCAAGAACGACCAGGTGGGGTTCTCGTTTTTCTGCTTCCTTGACAATGGCATGGGCTGCATGCCCTTTAGCCATAACAGATCTGATTTTCACTAATGCCTTCTTTGTTTTGGTATTCAAGACCTGAGTTGTATGGGCTTCCGCAGCCTTAAGATTTTTTTTTCCTTCTGCTTCTAACGCCATGAGAATCTTCTTGGCCTTACCTGTTTTGATTCCCTCTTTCTTGAAGCCTGACTCCAAAAGACTCGTATCAATCACATGAACGAGCATAACTTCCCGAAGGGATTGATGAAACAAGGCTCCTAATGCTTCGACGGCCCTCATAGAAAACTTTGACTCATCCACCGCGCATAAAACGTTCATCACTTCCCCTCCTTATTTGCAATTTTGCCTTTAAATTGCGTCTACGCTCACGTTTACAATCACAGGTAAAGTCATTAAAGTACAGATTCCCCTATTGTTCTTTAAATTTTACGTTATCCTTCCCGTAAAAAGCTAAATGGGAGGGGCAGTCTTCTATCTTTACCATTCGCCTCCCTTCGTCTCTCCACTCCGGGAATCATACTGAGGGACTTTTTCAGAAAGACTGGCGAGTCATCGTTGGCCGTGCCGATGACTTGAGAGTACATAATGTGGAGATGGAAAACCTTTACCAACACCCTAAGAGGAGGCAGATCGAGTCATGGCCATTAACAAGAAACTAAAAACCGTTCCTATTCCTGTGAAGCCTCAAAGGTTAACGGAGGAAGAACTCACGGAATTGACCTCTAAGCAAGGGCTCATCCAACTCCTTAAGTCCAAAAATATTAGCGCCAAAAGTGCACTACGCAATCTCCGTTATGAAACAGAGTTACGACAACTTCAAATCGAACTGGTGAAATTACAGCGGGATGTCCAGCTCACTGGACGACGAGTGGCTATTATTTTTGAGGGTCGTGATGCGGCGGGTAAAGGTGGTGCGATTCGACGATTTACCGAACATCTGAATCCACGCTCAATGCGGGTGGTGGCGTTGCCTAAACCCACGGAGGTGGAAAAAGGCCAATGGTATTTTCAACGATATGTTAAGCCCCTGCCCAATCCCGGGGAAATCGCGTTTTTTGATCGGAGTTGGTACAACCGGGCCGTCGTTGAGCCCGTCATGAATTTTTGCACAAAGGCACAGTATCAGACATTCATGCAACAAGTTCCCGAATTTGAACATATGCTCTATGAAGACAACATAGAAATCATTAAATTTTGGTTCTCCATTTCCAAGGACGAACAAGAACGCCGTTTTAAGGGTCGGGTCAATAACCCCTTAAAACAGTGGAAAATCAGCCCAGTTGATGATAAAGCCCAAGAAAACTGGGATCTGTACACCATGTATAAAGAAGAAATGTTTAGTAAGACGCATACGTCCTACTCCCCTTGGGTCATTGTCAAAGCCAACAGCAAAACGAAAGCCAGGCTGGAGGCCATTCGCCATGTGTTGAGTACCCTTCCCTATAAGGGTAAGGGTGAATCGAAGGTGAATCTCCATCCTGATCCCACGACTGTGTTACGGTTCCATCGCAAGAGCAAGGTCGTCGATTAAGACGTTCACGAAGTCAAAAAATTGAATTCGAGCCTGCGGAGGGAGAAATGGCAGCACAGGGAATGTGTGAATGAATGGCTTGGCCTCATGCACGGTGATTCATTCAAGGCGTCGGGTCGGCTCCCCTTTGCCGGTGAGTTCATAAAGGTACACACTCTTTTCGATTCCGCTTCCTTTTCGGGGCGGCCAGGTGAGAGGGATCCGTTGGACGGATAGATTAAAATTTTCCTGAAATCTGTGTTCAACAGTATCCAGCCCCAGTCTATTGGGATCACAAAACATACCTTTACCTCCTGACGTCAGCATTTTCTCAAGAACATGAGAGATATCCGTTAATATCGCTTCCTCATAAAAGACCTCACAACCTAGGACCAAATCGTAACGCTCTTTGGATTCAATCGCTTCAGACCAATCCAATGTGCACGTATCAAAATGGGATAGGTGATTTAATCGGCATGTCTCCTTTACCGCTTCCAATGTCACAGGAACCATATCTGAAAACATGGTGAAGGCTCCGAGCTTTGCTGCGACCACTCCAGGCACCCCTGTCCCACACCCAATTTCCAGGACCTTGGTTCCCGCCAGCTTTGAAGGGGAAAATTGGTGAATGAGGTATTCCGACAAGGCCACTGACGAAGGCCAAATCCTATCCCAATACCCCCATCCCAAGGACTCATCATCGCGTTTATCTAACGGCGTCTCCTCAGAAATGTCTCTCTTGGTGTGACAGACGATGGGAATATCGCCCAGTTGAGGAAGGGCTATGATTGTTACACGACTCACAGCACACATCTCTTACTCAGGAAAGACTGAGGATTAGAGATGGGAAGTTGAAAATGCTCAGATCGGCGCAGCAGAAGAACTTCCGCCTTCTTCATTCTTGATCAGGATCACGAATAAAGGTACAGACCACACGACGCTCCGCACGAGGACCGTCAAATTCACAGAAAAAGATGTTCTGCCATTGAGACAATCCTAATTGGCCATCAATAATCGGAATCGATTCGGACGGGCCAACGAGGCCAGCCTTTAGATGTGAATCCCCATTACCATCTTGTGCATCATGCAGCCACACGCCAGGAGGAATAAGTTTGCGCAGTAAATTGACGACATCCAGCGGAACACTTTCATCCCAATTTTCTTGAACCATAATGGCTGCCGTCGCACCCTGCGCATAAATATGCACGAGGCCATTCTGGACACCACCCCGGTCGAGAATCTCCCGAATCTGTCGGGTAATATCGATTAACTCTTCTCTCCGTGTGCTCTTGAGTAGGATGGTCTCGCGCATCATCTAAAGATCATGGAGGATTCATAAGTCATCCCTACTTGACGATTACATCAATCGAGTCGGAGACTGTCACCATATCATGGTCCTGCGTAGCCACTTTCACGGTAATCGTATGGGGTCCTGATGGAATATCCTGAAACTGCCCTTTAAATCCTTTTTGATATTGGCCATCCAGGAACACATGCACATGATCGCCCATCACACCCTTTCTCAAGGAATACACAATCTCGAACGTCTTCCCCACTGTTGCGCCATTTTGTGGAGACGTGATGGTAATCGCCGATCCATCATGAACATCAAGCTGTTGCCCTGACCATGCACGTGTGGACAAACTGACGCCTACACAGAATACCACCAGGATGACTGCCATAAAGTGTCGCATCCGAAACCTCCTTGTTATTCATTTGAGTGTTCAACGAGTGCATGCCTGATATGATTCCAAACCATCCCGATCTGAGCGGAGAAGAATGTTGAGTCGATACTCCCTATTCTTCGTTCTCCTGATGTTGATTTCCCCTTTGCATGCTCAACACGTCTTTGGATTTCAGGAAGACGTGGATTGGATTTGGAATGATGGGAAACCCACTGCCCGACAGGGACCAGCCTGCATGAAATATATTGTGAAAGCTTACCCTATCAAAATCCTTCGAGGAAATGTATCAGGCCGGACTTGTCTTAAAAAATCAATTGAATCGTATCGGAAAGGCGATCATGAGGAGGCTTTAGGATGGATCCTCGCGGGACAATGCCATAATCGACTCGCCCGAGAAACTTTGGTGAAACATGCGCCTAAAGTTTTAGAGTATGTATTGCAGACGTATGGGAAAGAGGTTCCGGCGAAGTAATGTGAGAACCGTACCCCAATGCCTAAGCCGAAATGGTCTTGGAACTACCGCGTCCTAGAAAATACACCTTTCACCCTCATGAACGAGAGATTTCTTAATTGTCATAATTCGAAGTTCCAGTTCTACAGGAGCCATTGGAATCATACTTCCAAACACCTTCCATCCTTATTCTCTAAAAAAATTGGGCCGGATTCCATAGGAATCCGGCCCAACCTTTAGACCAAGGGAAGTCTATAGGTCCTTGTTCTTTTTTTAATTCAAGGTCGCCAAGATTTTGTTTAAGGTAGCACTAGGTCGCATCCCGGCCGCTACTTTCTCTGGGCAGGGATGGTAGTACCCGCCAATATCAACCGGCTTGCCTTTGATGGCCTTGAGTTCTTCCAGAATTTTTTCAATATTGGCCTCGAGCTCTTTGGCCACTGGCGTGAATTTGGCTTTTAAATCCGGATCATCATTTTGTGCGGCCAGTTCTTTGGCCCAATACAGAGCTTCCCACACATGGGATCCGGCATTGTCCAACTCACCCAACGCCCGTCCTGGAGCCTTACGATTATCCATCAGCTGACCCGTTGCTCGATCTAATGTGTCAGCGAGAACCTGGGCTTTTTTGTTATTTTTGAATCGGCTGAGATGGGCGAACGATTCAGCTAATGCCAGAAATTCGCCCAAAGAATCCCACCGTAAATGTCCTTCCTTCACAAACTGCTGCACATGCTTCGGAGCTGAACCACCAGCTCCTGTTTCAAACAACCCACCACCATTAATTAATGGAACAATGGACAACATTTTGGCGCTGGTTCCCAATTCCAAAATTGGGAAAAGATCCGTGAGATAATCCCGCAACACATTACCCGTTGCCGATATGGTATCCTTACCATCTTTCGCCCGTTGCAATGATAGCTTCATGGCATCTACTGGTGCCATGATTTGAATGTCCAACCCATTTGTATCATGATCCTTGAGGTAACGATTGACTTTTTCAATGAGCTGCGCATCATGGGGCCGTTCCTTGTTCAACCAAAATACCACCGGGGTTGAGGAAGCTCTGGCCCGGCGCACGGCGAGTTTCACCCAGTCTTGAATCGGAATGTCCTTCACGGTACAGGCACGGAAAATATCGCCTGTTTCCACATCCTGCTCATGCAACACATTTCCAGCTCCATCGATAAGCCGAATGCTTCCGTTGCCTGGAGCTTCGAATGTTTTGTCATGCGACCCATACTCTTGAGCCTTTTGGGCCATTAACCCCACATTGGGCACACTGCCCATGGTCGCAGGGTTAAATTCGCCATACTCTCGACAAAAATCGATAACAGCTTGATAAATGCCCGCGTAACTCCGGTCAGGAATAATGGCCTTCATATCATGTTCTTTGCCATCAGGGCCCCACATTTTTCCCGAAGTCCGAAGCGCCGCTGCCATGGAGGCATCAATAATCACGTCACTCGGAACATGCAAATTAGTAATCCCTTTATCGGAATCTACCATGGCCATCGTGGGACCGTTCTTTAATGCCAATTCAATATCAGCTTTAATTTCCGCTTGTTTGGCCTCTGGCAAATTCTTGATTTTGGCATAGACATCACCTAATCCGTTATTTGCATTGACGCCCAGCTCGGCAAAGGTCTTCTCATGCTTTTTGAACACATCTTCGAAAAATACCGTCACACAATGTCCAAAGATAATGGGATCAGACACTTTCATCATGGTGGCCTTCATATGCAAGGAGAAAAGCACATCAGAGTCTTTCTTTGCATCAGCCACTTGATCTTTAAAAAATTGCCGTAAAGCCTTCGCGCTCATCTTCGTGGCATCAACGACATCACCCTTATCCAACGTCACACCATCTTTTAAGACTTTAGTCGTGCCATCGGCACCCACAAATTCAATTCGGCCTTTGCCTGCGGTTTGCTCCGTAATCGTGGCTGACTTTTCGTTCCCAAAAAAATCTCCCCCAGACATACTTGCGACATGAGACTTTGAATCCTTGGTCCATTTCCCCATTCTGTGTGGATTCTTTTGCGCATATTGCTTGACTGATGATGAAGCGCGGCGATCGGAATTACCTTGACGTAAAACAGGATTCACGGCACTACCTTTCACCTTGTCAAACTTGGCTTTAATGGCTTTTTCTTCATCATTTTGAGGATCTTCGGGATAGTCAGGAATCGCATAACCTTGACCTTGCAATTCTTTCACACAAGCCTGGATCTGCGGGATTGAGGCGCTGATATTAGGCAGCTTGATGACATTAGATTCTGGAGTCATCACAATTTCGCCCAGCAGGGCCAGGTCATCAGGTTGCTGTTGTTCAGGCTTAAGTCTGTCCGGAAACTGCGCAATGATTCGACCGGCCAAGGAGATATCTTTCGTGCCCACATTCACTCCGGCGGTCTTGGCAAAAGATTGGATAATCGGCAAAAACGACCCACTCGCAAGTTCCGGAGCTTCGTCGACTTTGGTGTAAATGATATCGGGTTGGCCTGACATACGATTCCCCTCCTCAAAAAAAGTTGTCTAATAAAACTCGATTATCAGAATTGCTGGCACGTCTTAGCTTTAAGACATGTGATTCTAATGAGATGATGCGAAAGCAACAATCAATCGAAAGGCCCAGATCAGAGAGAGAGACTAAAGACCCAGACCAGAAAAATATTAGCTAGGCTCTTGAAACAGCTGGACAGCGATTGCAAAAAGCATTGAAATTCAACGACTTGGAGTTTTCCTTTCATTCCTTAGGATCATTACAAGATCATGAGTGCGAAATTGATTGGGAAAAATCTCTGGAGAATTTTGAGGATGAAGATTTAAAGCAATTGTCGCCAATTCATGATTTGGACAGGAAGAGTGCGAAGGGTTGTTGCCAAAGAACAAGCATTGAGGAGGATACTGACATCGTCATGGACCACGTGTACCTGATTTGCATAGAGGGCTCCCTGAAGCATTGACGATCCTAATCCTCCGGTAAATGTCACTCGGCCCGACACCAGAACAAATCCTTCCCAGTGAAAGGGTGCGGCAATTTGGACATGGCCTTTGACTAACAACATGCCATACCCGGTGGCCTGAGAGACATTCAATGTTCCACTTGTGGGTTCGGCATAAAACAGACTAGGAGAAGTCGCTGACCCCAACGTGACGCTCATCAAATCATGGGGAATGGGTGTCGCTCCGTACTTCATTGCCTGGATCTGTTGATCCAAATCTAAATAAATGGGACTGCCTTGAGGAGTGGCAGGATTACCGGTTAGGGCCGCCGTCCCGACCAGCGACGACAATGGACCAAGTGAAATCGGCGGAAGGCCAGATGGGATATTTCCGCAGACGTCCGTACCTTGTATGGTGATCATGCTCCCTGCAAGTAGAATTTCATGCCCGACATACACTGGTGCCCACACAGGAGGACCAGCTGGATGCCTCACATCCGCCTGTAGAATCGCATCTGCCCCTTCAACCTGACCATGGCTCGTAATCACCTCAACCGGCGGGTACATGTTCATTAGAGTGGTCGTAAATTGTTCCGGCTCCACTGACGTTGACCCTGGATATCCAAAACGAACGAGTTGCCCTCGGTTGCTCGTCGAATGCAAGGTGGCGCTGCCATCTCCATCTACATAGTGCGGGGTAGCCAGACGATGGCCAGCCTGTTCGGCATCATATTCCGTCTTGTGATGCACTTTGGTCCAATAGGCCATTTCACTTTGGACACTGTTGGGTAGAACAACCGTATTTGTGGCATTTCCAAAGACCGGAACGTAGTTGGTCAGAGCGGTCAGGTACGTGTGGTCATCTGTGGGGCTCCACCCCGCTTGGGAAAAGATATAGGCGGACCATTGTGGTTGTTGAGGTAGGGCGCTATCCCCAAGAAATACGGGATTGGATAGTAACGAACCACTTAATCGTCGTTGGGTTTCAGCAAGCCCCGCTTCTGCGGCATAGAAGGTCTGGACCGCTCTCCGATAATTTCCACTAATCTGAAATTCAGTTGAGGTCGCAAATAAAATAGTGGCACCCAAAATGCCAGATACGGCAACTAATAAAAGTGCCGCAATGAGGGCACTGCCGGCACAATTGTCCAACAGAGCCTTCCGTCGTTCCCCTTTTCGCCATGAATGCATGCTTAGAGGTTCCTTGGGGTGAGACGGGATTCAAGTGTCACAGTTCGGTACCCCCCATTCGGGAAATATTTGAGATCGGGACTTTTAGTACGGGCGGTTACGGTGATTTTTACCTGCTGAATCTCTGCCGAGTCGATAGTTGAGCTTCCCGCTTGATCAAAATATTCCACGAAGAATGATTGGATATTTTCACCAAACGGTTGATTGCCGCCCCCCGTATTGCGCCGCAGAGTATGCGTACCAACATCAAACACGAAGACAATTGATTCACTAGCGTCAGCGATCAGCCCATTGCCATTGAGATCGGCCTTGATCACCAAGCGACTGGGATCATACGTAATCCCGAGAAAGTCATTGGTCACATCTCCATCACGGTTCACACCCCGAGGATCGTAGCCAGCCATTAAAATTTCTCGACTCACCACATCTATAACCACCCGTGCCTGCTGTTGCATATCTAACTTGTCCTCTCGCACTAATTGTGCACGAAGTTCGCTGACGTACAAGGTATACACCGCACTCACCGTGACCAGGCTCAAGCCAAGTGCTATGACCATTTCCACGAGGGAAAAGCCATTTGGTGTTTTATGGCAAACGGGCAGCATAGTCTCTTCTTACTCTGCCACAAGGTAGGTCTTCAGAGATGTGGCATGCGCCCCATGATCCCATTTCACATGAACAATAATGGTATGCAACCCTGGTATGGGATCATGGGGGGTGACGGTGAGGATACGTTGATGATGGGGAGCACTGGGAATATCCCCATAAGATTCGATGGTGTTCAAGGGACTAATCATTCCAGGTGGGATCCCTTCCCGCCTGAGATCTTCCATTTTTTCCTGCGCTAGAGTGACCGCTCGTGTCATTTTTTCACTAGCACTCATGCCGGTATGCGCCACCACCGAATACCCTGCAAATCCCAGCAACGCGAGAAAGACGATCGCCATCGCGATCATTACTTCTAACAGGGACAACCCGCGTTGGCTTTGTGGAAGCAGGGACAAAGACCACACGTGCTTCGCTTCTGGTGACATTTAAGATTGCACCTTCACTCGGCCAGTGATACTGATGGTAATTTTTTTTGAACCCGCCGAATTCGTCAGGATGATGGAGGCCAGATTCGAGGCAGTCCCCCGAGGCAGGAATGAAGGATTATTGGAGGCGGTTAGAGTGACATCTTGGTAGTCGGCTTGAATATCTCGGATGTCTTGGTGTTCACCTTTATCAATTTGTCCATTATTATTCTTGTCATCCAAAATGAGGTAATGCCGATGGTCTTGGAAAAAAATCCTCTGCCGATTTCGTTCGACCACCGCATTCATTTTGGCCGCAACGAGATCGGACATGACTTGCCGTACGGCACCGTTCAAACGCCAATAAGGCAACTGAGTCGATAACCACATGTTTGTTAGCATTACCGTGATGCTCATGATACCAAGCACGATCATGAGTTCCATGAGCGTGAATCCCTTTAATGCTGTTGAGGACATCGTGTTCATCCATTTCGCCAAACACTGTCTGATTCCTCCCTGAATCGACTCAAATTAACCCGCGAAAGTACCACTGCCAAATATCGCTGCCCCAGACCATGGCAATGAGCGCTCCCAGCGCCAAATATGGACCAAAAGGAATATATTGGCCCTTTTTCATGACTTTCAAAGCCAAGAGCCCGATTCCGATCACCGCCCCGAACACCGACGCCACCATGAGCGTGATAAGAGCCTGCTGCCAGCCTAAAAAGGCTCCCACCATGGCCAAAAATTTGATATCTCCGCCACCCATCCCCTCTTTGCCAAATACATAGGGGCTGATCCAGGCCAAGGCCAATAAAATTCCTCCGCCCACCACAATACCCAGGATCGAATTGAACCAGCCCGTTGGCAACAAGAGAGCCCCGCACAGAAACCCAACCACCACCCCCGGCAAAGTGATCACGTCCGGGATGATCTTATGATCCCAATCAATCCACGTCACAACCCAAAAGACTGAGAACAACCCAGCATAGACGATCGTTTCCCAGGTGAACCCGAAACGCCAGACTACCAAGAGATAGCCCAACCCATTGACCAACTCGATAATTGGATATCGTGGCGCAATCGCTTCCTGGCAAGCCCGACATTCACCCTTCAGCCACAGAAAGCTCAAAAGAGGTACGTTGTCGTACCAACGGATCCCCTTTCCACAAGCGGGACAAGCAGACCGGGGAGCCACGATGGACAGTCCCTTAGGCACTCGGTGAACGCAGACCGTCAGAAAGCTTCCAACGATGATTCCCAGAATAAAGACGCCGAGCCAAACAATCCAGTGAGCCATAAATGTCACAGATCCCGTAGTTAATTCGACTAGGGTGAGTTTACGTATATTTTCAGTTTACTTTCAAAAAATGACCTGATATTCTCCCTTAGATATTTTGCCTACCCAAGGATGACGAGGGAGTCATGACACTTCGACCTAAACCAAAAGAATCGGACGACGCACCGATTAAACGCAAACGCCCAGAGGCCCTGACCCAGCGGGAACAGGAAATTCTTCAACTAATTTGGTCCGGACTGAAAAATAAAGAAATTGCGCAGCGGTTAAAAATAAGTGTGAAAACTGTGGAAGCCCACCGTGCGAATATGATGAAAAAAGTGCGTGTGTCAAATGCCGCCCAGCTGCTCAACGCAGCTATTCAAGAAGGACTCATCCAGATCAAATAGCCCCTTCCTCCAATTCTTTTACGTTTTTCTCGCCCGTTGACGGACCACTTCAAACAACGTGACCCCCACCGCTACGGACACATTTAAAGAGTTAATGTTCCCTGCCATTGGAATCCGCACTCGGTGGTCACATTTTTTGAGCACAATCGGTCTGATCCCTTCCCCCTCACTCCCAAAGACCAGAGCCACAGATCCCGTGAGATCAATATCGGTATAAGTCGTGTCGGCTCCCGCATCTAGCGCAATGGTGGTGATCAGCCGCTTCTGACATTGTTCGACAAACTTTCCCGTATTGGCGACTCGAGCAATGGGCACATGCTCTAATGCTCCGGCAGAAGCTTTCGCCACCCCAGCCGTTAAGCCCACGGCACGATGTTTTGGAATGACAATACCATGTCCTCCTGCTGCGTCTACTGATCGGGCAATTGCCCCCAAATTATGCGGATCTTGAATCTGGTCTAACACGACGAGGAGCGTCTGAAGGTGACGCTGCTCCACGTCATCTAACAATTCCTCTCCATCAAAATACTGTTTCGCGGCCACACTCGCGACCACTCCCTGATGATGGCGATCGCCAGCCAATCGATCTAATCGATCGCGGGATTCAACTGAAAAAGGAATATGTCGTTCTTTGGCTAGACGGGTGAGCGGGAAAAATCGGCCATCCAATTTAGCCAACCAAATCCGCTCTATCACACGGGAGGGGGATTGCAAGGCCTCCGTGACCGCGTGGAATCCATACAACACACTGATAGGCTCATCGTTTCCAGCGGGTGGTGCCATCGGGTCGGTCTTCGAGGATAATGCCTTGTTCGGCTAATTCTTTACGGATGGTATCGGCAGTCGCAAAATCTTTCTTTGCCCGTGCTTCATTGCGAAGCTTAATTTGCTCCTCAATGAAACCTCTTGACTCGATTGGAATTGTTTGTTCAACCGAAAAGGTAAACCAATCTTTTACTTGGAAAATACCAAGAGGCTCTCCATATTTTCTGATTAGTTCAATGGCCTTACCCTTTACCTGATCCGACAATCCCCTCTGTAATAATTTATTCGCCTCTCCACGAAGTTCTTGAAATGCTCCTAAAACTTTAGGAGTATTGAAGTCATCATTCATACTTTCCTGGAATTTTTGAGAAAATTCCTTCAAAACTTGCTCCAACTCTTCATCCCCGGGGTTATTCTCTTGTAATCCTGGCTCCTCTAAACGCTGAAAGAGCCCATAAACATTATCCATTGCTGCTTTTGCTTCAGGAAGGGATTGCTCTGACCAATTAAGATCACTTCGATAATGCGTAGACAAAAGATAATAGCGCAGACACTCTCCGGTTATCGCTTCCGAATGGGATACTGAAGACTTGTCTATAATTTCTCGGATGGTGAAGAAATTGCCAAGGGATTTTGACATTTTCTCGGTATTCACCGTCACAAATCCGTTATGTACCCAATACCGCGCAAACTCTTTACCGGTATAGGCACAAGATTGGGCAATTTCATTTTCGTGATGAGGAAAAATCAAATCCTTTCCGCCGCCATGAATGTCAAATGTCGGACCAAGCTGCGCCACAGACATAGCCGAGCATTCAATATGCCAACCTGGACGGCCTTTTCCCCATGGGCTATCCCATCCGGGTTCACCAGGCTTTGCGGCCTTCCATAGTGCAAAGTCTATGGGATCCTGCTTTCTTGAATCAACTTCCACCCTAGCTCCAGCTTGCAGTTCTTCCAAATTTTTTCCGGACAGTTGGCCATAAACCGGAAAATTCTTTACCGAAAAATACACATCACCGTCTATCGGGTAGGCCACCCCTTTACTGACCAAGCCTTCAACCATGCGAAGGATATCCTGCATATGTTCCGTGGCCCGAGGTTCTGCCGAAGGCCTCGTCATACCCAGGGCGTCCATGTCTCTGTAAAAGTTCTGAATATAGCGCTCGCTGATTTCATGCCAGGGGACATCTTCTTGCGTGGCACGATTGAGAATTTTGTCATCGATATCGGTGAAGTTTTTCACGTATTTCACTTTGTACCCGGAAAATTCAAAATAGCGTCGGATCATGTCGAACGTCAGTGCACTCCGAGCATGGCCGAGATGGCAATCATCGTAGACCGTCACCCCGCAGACGTACATGCTCACTTGCCCTGGAATCAAGGGGACAAATGGCTCTTTTTTTTTGGTCTTGGTGTTATAGAGAACTATCGGCATGGGTTAGAGCTCTCGGGAAGACGTTTTGTGCGCAAGTTTCTGCCCCTGATGCTTAACGATCCAAAAACCTAGGACCAATAGCACAACAAACAAGACAGAAAAGAGGTTAAAATATTTTTCAATAATGTCTTTCATCCATGGACCAAAGAATTGGATGGCACCAGCCACCAGAAAAAACCGTCCGCCTCGACTGATGATCGAAGCGACCATGAAGGTTTTAAAATCGACATAAAAGGCTCCAGCCCCTATCGTAAAGATTTTATACGGGATTGGGGTAAATCCGGCAATAAGAATAGCCCAGGCTTCATACCGTTGAAAGTACTGGTGTACAAGATCCATACGATCTTGTCCCATGAATTTTTTTAAGACGGGTCGCCCGCCATACCAGCCAATGCCATAGCCCAAGGCGCCTCCTAGAACCGATCCGACAGTGGCCACCGTCGCAAACCACCAGGCGTTTTCAGGACTACCCAGGGTCATGGCAATTAATAGCACATCTGGAGGGAGAGGGAAGAAAGAGGATTCGGCTAACGCCAGCCCAAAAAGGGCCGGAACTCCGTAAGGCGAATCAGCCCAGGATAACATCCAGTCATATAATTCTTTAATGAAGTCCATACCGATGCAATTATAAATGTATGAAACCTGAAGGCTAAAGAACGCTAGAGGCTTTTCCTATCTTTTGCCTTTGCCACGATCTCCTTTTCGAACAGATGCCATAGCCCCTGGTTTTCTCGGAGAAAGATTCTTTTCCCATTTTTTCAAGGAATCGAGAGCTTCGTAATCCGTCAAATCTAAATGCAGAGGAGTGACGGAAACCAGTTTCTTTTCCACCGCATCATGATCGGAAGGCTTGTTGCGAGCCCACGATTGCCGTTGACCGGCAATCCAGAAATAGGACCCTCCTCTCGGATCGATTTTCTCTACCACCGGATTATGATATCGACGTTGGCTCAAACTGGTGAACTGCATATCGGCATTGGCTTCTATCTTCGAACCAGGGACATTGACATTGAAAATGGTCCCTTTTGGTAAACCAGAATGAAGAATTCGATCCGCCAGCTGTCTAGCATACTGAGCCGCCATTGAATAAGAGGCTCTAGGGCAATCTTCTAAGGAAATCGCTATCGAGGGTATCCCATGGAGCATCCCTTCTAAGGCACCGGCAACGGTACCTGAATTTGTGACGTCATCCCCCAAATTCCACCCTTTATTGATTCCCGAAACCACGAGGTTTGGCAGATCATCTACCAAAATCTTGCACAGGGCCAATGTGACACAATCCACTGGTGTTCCATTGACCGCAAACCAACGAGAACGAATCTTTCTAAGACGCAAAGGTTTATGAAGGGTCATGGCTCGACCTACCGCATTTTGCGTTTTCTCCGGAGCTACGACCCACACTTCTCCTAAAGTGTCCATAGCTTTGGCCAGAGCACGTAGGCCTGGGGCATGAATACCATCATCGTTGGTCACAAGAATCCGTGTTTTTTTGGAGGAAGGCATCAGATATCAGGAGTAGGTTGAGGATACAGAAAAGCCCGCCCCAAAAAAATTGAGACGGGCTTGTCAATTTACTCAACTGTTCGACAATTGAGTTATATACTTTTCATAAATTCAGCGACAGCAGCCGGATCGGCTACACCCATGATTGCTGAAGGAGGCACCGTATTGGATTTTTTCCCAGTCAGCCCACATTCAATTTCATCCGTTATCATTTCGACGGGCATGGACATACCCCCATAGACATGCGGACCCGCAACAATCTTTGCATTCGAGAACCCATAAATGGCTGTTGCCACATCTTTTGCCAGCCACCCAATATAATTAAACTCTGGAATAACAATGAGTTTGGCTTGGGTACATAACTTTCTCAATTCGTTTGTAGGAAATGGTCGTAATGAACGAATCTTTATCAATCCTGCTTTAATCCCTCGTTCCTGACATTGCCGAACGGCCTCACGGGATTGCGCCGCAGCACTTCCCGACGCAATTAAGAGCACATCAGCCCCGTCCACATCCTGCGCTTCTAACAATCCATCCATATATTGATCAATATACTTGCGTGAACGTTCCACGCCAGCCCATACTTCCTGTTGCCAGACCGCGTGAATATTATAGGCCATAAAATTTGACTTTTGGACTGGGGCATCACGAGACAATCGAGCTGGAGGATTTTCCGCATCCAGCACCGGAACCGACCCTCGGTATGGATCACGGCCGGCTAACTTGTACTTTTTATCTGGCATCGCACAGTAGCCTCGAGCATGCGTCACAAAAAAACCATCACAGCAGACCCCGACCGGGAGTGTGACATCATTTTTTTCGCTGATAATAAAGCCCTTCATAATAAAATCGAACAAGTCTTGTTGATTTTCAGCATGAAAGACTAACATGCCGCTATTTAAAAGATACGCAATTTCAATATTATCCGGCTGGATAGCTAGTGGGGCATTAACGACTCGGCAAGTAAACATACAAACGGCAGGAAGCCGATGACCAGCCCATGAAACAATAGGCTCAAGGCCTCGTAATGTTCCAGGACCAGCGGTAGCTGTAAAGGCTCGAACCCCTGCTCGTGAGGCACCGGCAATGGCTGACATGACGCCATATTCTTCTTCACCCCGATAGAATTCCTTCACATACCCTTCGCCATACAAGACACCAATTAATTGTAAGGTTTCACTTTGTGGGGTAATTGGATAGGCCACGGACATATCAACATTTGAACGTCTCACCGCTTCTTTTGCACATTCACTCCCGGTGATGAATTCCCGTTCACGCGGGGCCTCAAAAAACATAAATTCCGGAGAGACTTCCACCTGGCTCTTGGCAGCTCCATGCGGATCTTTTCTTCCTTTTCCGCTTTCTGCCTGAGGTGCAGATGGAGCACTAGTAATCGGATCACCTTGGGGATTGGTTTTGACTTCTGTTTCTAAACCTTCACTCATGGCTTAACTCCCCTATCGCTAAAGTAAAATTTCAACATTCGCCTATGCTTCTCTTTGCATGTGTTCTGCTTTATGCCCAAAGGCCTCGGCATTTCCACTTGTCGGATCAACGGACAATCCGAAATCTAACGGATTGGTGTGCGTTTTTCCGTTATGGACCCTCGATTGCAACCCGGTAAAACGAACATTCTCGCCATTATCCGGCAACTTAATTCCCATTTCTTCCCGTACGCGTTTGAAAACAGCTACCACTCTTCGAATTTTGGCTGCATCAGAATCTCTTACCGTAAACATCGCATCTTCATGGCCTTGTTCGGCACAAATAGCCGAAGTCCAACAGTTTGTTCCTGCTCGAATCATCTTCAGTGTTAAATTCGCATAGTGACAATGAACTCCGATAAAAATACAAGCCTCAATTTTATTTCCCCAGATTGTCAGATTGGGATGATTTGGGTTGATAACTTCTTCGGGCTCAACCTTAGGGTACTTGGGGCGGTAATCCGGCATAGGAATGACAAGGACGTCGGGTAATTGAGCCGCCAGCTCTAATACTGCTTTCGCTTTATCCGCCGCATGGTCATTCCAATTCCACAACACCATCGGACCAGGAAAAATTGTGGCATTTTTACGGGTCAACATCGCCCGTGCCATCGCCTCCATTGCCTGCTCTTCCGCTACGACATGCCCAAACTTCAGACCATATCCTTCTTCTGGTGTCAGAACACCAAGCTCAGCAGCCGATGGCGGATGGAAACCTTGTGGCCCTGGGGCCACAATTGCATCTTCTAATTCTTTCGTTAATTCCACGTTGAACTCCGATTCACATTAAATAAATAGGAAATCAGCCATAATACAATTTATGATTGCCAAGGACTGGCTAAAACTGCCTTGGTATTTTTTTCCTGATACGTAATATTTGGGGTCAGTGCGGCATCTCCAATTTGGTCGATCATTTCCATTTTTATTGCCTTGTGTTTCGCCATGTTATCACACACCCAGACACACTGAGCGCAGCCTTTACAACGGTCTACCGCCACATAAGCCGCCCCATATTTCAATCCCTTTTCTTTCCCTGCTTCGGTATCATACTGAATGGTATTGGCTTCTGGGCAATATTGCGTACACAATTTGCAACTAGTTGCGGCACATATCTCCTGGTCAATATTCGCTACAAGATACATCGCGTTCCCCTTTCAATTTCCTCTAATTAGGCTGAAGCTTTTGCGGCCGCAGCTGCAGCTGTTTGGTCAGCCATTGAGGATCCTCCTGCCGACCACCCTTGCTCGACAGCATAGTCCCATGCAGCTTTCACGACTGCCAGGTTTTTTTCTATAAGCTCTGCTTTCTTTTTGAACTTTCGCTCTACCACGCTATCCAATGCGGCCGTTCCACCGGAAACCACAAAACCCTTTCCAAGGAATCGATCTTTCACAGCAGTTCCACATGCCTCTAAATTTGAAAGTCCTGTAATCGCACCGATGGCACCGACCATTGCCATATTCGTGGCTAGATCAATTCCGGCGACATCAAGCGACATCTGCGTAGCGGGGAGATAATAAATTTTCGCATTTAAGTCTTTTAATTCCGCTGCCTGATCCGGCTCCAGAGTCATGGGGCTATTGCTATTGATCAACACCACTCCATCCTGCTTTAGCCCATAATAGAAAGGATTTGTATAACTCTTCCCATGGGTGATGCACTGTGGATGAAAGACCATGAGAATGTGAGGAAAGGTGATTTCTCCAATTTCGTAAATAGGCTCGTTCGAGACACGCACATAACTTTCTACGGGAGCCATTCGTTTTTCAGACCCGTAGAACGGAACAATCGTGCTCTCCCCTCCCGCATTAATAACTGCGGTACTAAATATATGCGAGGCAGTCACCACACCCTGACCACCAACGCCTGCCATACGAATGTTATAACGAATAGCCATCTTTACACCTCCCTCATCAGAATGTGAGAACCCAACACTCTTAAGACCAACTCAAGAAGTTACCCCTTCGTTACTGCAGCTGCAGGTTTCGGGAGATATTCTTTATAGCCATACAGGGTCGCCAAATGCTCTTTGGCTTCCTCTGTAATATATTCTTGGAATTTATACCTGTCATTTTCGACATCTTTTGCATCTTGCATCACTTGATCTGTGGGAATCGCATATTCAATGTTACAAGAAGTATAGGCCTGGATATAGGTCGGACCTACTTCTCGTGCGATTAAGATCGCTTTTTTAATCACGCTCTCTACACGCCTGGGATTGTTGGGAACCACGGTCGCCACATAGGCACACCCAGCAACCTTGGCCATTCCTAACATGTCCATCTTTTCAAATTTTTTCCCCAAAGGTGCCATCTTTAAAACCTGACCCTTGTTAGTCATACCGCTTTCTTGACCGCCTGTATTTCCATACACTTCGTTATCTAACATAATGGTGGTGAATTTTTCTTTTCGAAACCATGAATGCAGCGTTTGGGCAAACCCAATGTCTGCCATACCCCCGTCACCTGCCATCACAACCACATCTTTGGGACGATCACCAAACCGCAAACGAAGGCCTCGAGATAATCCACTGGCCACACCATTCTGATCCCCATAATTTCCATACACAAAGGGAACGGCCGCTTGAGAAATTGCCAATCGTCCACAACCGGCAGTTCCAACAGTAATGGTGTCCTCAGGGTTCGGGAAAGCAATGAACGCTAATCGGATAAATAGCGTCATCGCACATCCCGCGCACATCGGATGTTCCTCTAAAATTTCTTTGAAAGTTCCAACTTGAGACACCGCGGTTTTTTTCCCAAATGGACCATGCTCCACCATATCGCGGTATTCTTTGGGCATAAACTTTCCAAAGCCTGGAGTAAATTTTACATAATCGAGACTCATTTTCTGTCTCCTCCTTGTTTAAAGAAGCGGTCTGAAATTCAGCCGTTCATTTATTGCTTGGCTAACTACTTGATCCTTCATTGCAAAAACAGTGATTAGCCTCTTGATTTAACACACCAACAAATATCGTAGACTGTATCAATTTTTGAAAGGAATAATCTAGGCGAATTGAATAGACAATTCAATACTAAAGAAGGCCCACTCCCTCCAAAAGAAGCCCCATAGGAACTTCTTGCTACTTAGGTCCTTTGTCCCAATTAACAATCAGAGGCGTAAAAGACCTGAATAATGGAGGCGGAAAGATGGAAAGAAGAGGTGTCTTTTAGGGAGCGTTACGGAAGGGCTCTAATCCAAAATATAATGAATGGGGTCGACCACCTTGTCATTAACGGCAACCTGATAATGCAAATGGGGGCCAGTGGAAAATTTTCCCGTACTGCCAACCAGCCCAATGAGATCCCCTCGTTGTACCCGATCACCATATTTGACATGAATTTTTGATAAGTGGCCATAGGTCGTTTCTATCCCATACCCATGATCAATACGGATAAATTTCCCCATACGTCCATCGTAGGCCGCCACAACCACTTTTCCTGAAGCAGGGGACCGTATCTCCGTTCCCCTTTTCGCGCCTATATCGATCCCTGCATGAAGAGCCTTCTTTCCAGTAAATGGAGAAACTCTAGGACCAAACTTTGACGTTATCGAACCCTTGACGGGCCAGATTGAAGGTGTAGATGCCCATTGCACGGCCTTTTTTTCAGCGACAGCAGACAGTTCATCAAGAATTTTGGTCTCAGACTTACTCTGCTCACTTAACCACTCCAGGCCAGCTTTAATTTCCTTTATTTGCTGTTCCGTTGATAGGGGCTTTTGAGAAATGGGGTGATCCGCGCTAGACCTTATGGCCGTACCTTCGTTTTCAATCACGTCCTCTGAAAGTCCGTCAAAAGGTATCTCTTCCCCACCCTGCCCAGGAACGCTGGATACCCCCAAGTTATCATCAGGCTCCAACCCAAACATGGTTTGCAACTTCCTATTGAGAGATTCTAACGCCAGCATCCGTTTTTTCATGCCATCAACTTCGGTTGAAAAGGTGCCGGTTTTGGTTCGGGAAAAATTCAACTCATTTTTCACCGTTTCCAGTTCGCTCAGTTGATTCCATTGATAAACATAGTGCGTGACTATTCCTGCTTGTAGCAGGAGCAAAGCTACCCCACAAATCAACCCATGCTTCACAAAGGCTTTGCGGATTTTTAAACGCCAGGGATTAGCCCGTGCCCCACGAAAAATAATAACGGTTAGGGATTCTTCAGAGTCTTTCATTCGTCCACCGATGCGTTGAAGGATGAATATTTGTCTGTTATTTTTTGGTCTATTTAACTTTACTCCGTCGGATCTGTTACCTTGACGGACTCTCCAACCCAACTCAAGTATTCAGGCAGCCCTTGTTGGATGGGAAGCGCTATCACTTCTGGAAGACTATAGCTATGAATCGATTGCACTTCGGTTGCTACGCGATTAAAGGCTCCACTCACGGTTTTTGCCACCAACAAACATTCTTGCTCTTCTATTACCTGGCCTTCCCAGCGAAAAATTGATCGAACGCCCGGAACCACATTAACACAAGCTACCAATTCCTTCTCGACCAATAATTTCGCAATGCTTCTCGCTTCATCCTGGGATCCCGTGGTTATTAATACGATAATTTCGTCCATAACCCGGAAAGTCTATTCGAACTTTCAATGACCCGCGCAACCACTCCTCACCCCAACGCCATGAAGAAGGTCTCTATCGGATACCCCTCATTCTTTATCATTATCGGTTGTTTTTTGATTCTCTAAAGTCTAAAAATAATCTTCTTGAGTCAAAAGATCAACCCGTCCTCCTACCTTTTTTAAGTCTTCAATTATTCCAACAACTTAGCGCGGCAACAACCTGTTGGGATCCTGGTTGGATAACCCTACCAAATCCGCAACAGCAGGCTTGAGAGCCTCTTGCAATGCTAAAGGGTAACTTTCTACGGCATCCTCCAAACCATAATACGGACCATCAAACTGCTTCCCTTCAAAATCCATCGTCATATTCCAAAGAACCTTTTGAGGGTCATTGACAGGGCTGAGTTGGAGGTCTAATACGAGATCGGTTGTGGTTTCACTCATAGGCAATCCCAACATCCAAAAAACCACCCCGACCGGCCCGAGTAAATAGGTATATAACCGCCGTTTCCACTCCGTGGAACGCAACCGCCCACGGAATGCCACATCAGCAGGCCCCTCTTGGACATCTTTCGCAAACTTGACCGAGGAGTAGATTCCGGCTTGATTCAATTCCGAAGCAATGGCTCTAGCAAAATCTTGGGACGGGTCAAAACGCACGACATCAACTTGTTCAGGATTCTTGGCTGATTCGGGACGCTGATAGACCGTATCCCCATAAGGCACGAGAGGTATCGCGGCTTTCCAATATTCCTCTTTGACTCCTTCCCCCCGCAAGTCCTCCAATGGAAGAACAATGGCCTTGGCCGGCACAACCGCATTGGCTTTGGCACTCAAATACGTCCCGGTTGCTGAAGGTGGATATTGCCAATTCCGATTACCCAAACAACCCGTCAAAGTGAGACTCCCAACCACGAACACCAGGAAAATAATTAGCCGAATGAATGAAACACGCATCCTAAAAACTCCTTTGTTTTTTTGTGACCAGAGGCCCATTTAATCTCCTACAGGGGAGAATATTGGCGAATGAGGCATTTCATGGGGGAGAAAATCGACTAGAGATCAGAAAGATCTCCACTAGAGGGCGGATCATAACACAATCTATCTTACATGGCACGATTTCTCAAAAAGAAAATCCTCCGGCTTCAGCAAGGTACTGTTGAAATTCCTGATAGGTTTTGGCCACCGGAAATTGTGGATACTCACGAACAATAGATTCGGGGGGACAAAAGAAAAACCCGGCATCGGCTTCCTGTAACATTGAGACATCATTATAAGAATCGCCACCTGCTAAAACTCGAAACTGCAAATTCTTCAAAGCAGCAACAGCCTGCCGCTTTTGGTCTTTTTGACGTAGGAAATAATCCGTAATCATACCATCAACATCAATACCCAAACTATGGCAAAAAATGGTGGGGTAGTGAAGTTGCTCCATAAGTGGCCGAACAAACTCATAAAAGGTATCAGATAAGATGACCACCTGCGACCGCGGTCGGAGCCAGTCCATAAATTCTGGGACGCCTGGAAGAGGAGCAATGGTTCGCACCACCTCATGAATATCGTGGATAGTAATGCCGTGAGCCCGCAATACCTCCAACCGTTTCTTCATTAATACATCGTAATCAGAAATATCACGAGTGGTCAGCCGCAATTCCGCCAAGCCTACCTTATCAGCTAAGCCCAGCCAAATTTCAGGGAATAATACCCCCTCCATATCCAAACAGGTGATGACAGGTTTCGCCAATTCAATCCTCCACAAATCTTAATTCAGTAATCGCCGTCTGAAAAATCCAGCGGTGATCATAAAAGAATCCCGACCTGCGTCACAACTCTAAAAAATTTTCCGGAACCGGCAGGAGAAATATCACCACAGATCAATAAGATCCTGAGGCGTCTCGCAATAAAAGTCCGGTTTCAATGCGACCACGCGTTCGCGGTTACCATAACCATAACCCACGGCACAGGCTCGAATACCGGCCGCTTGAGCCGCTCGAACATCATTCGTGCTGTCGCCAATCATGACCGTGTGTTGACTATCCGCCCCCAACACGGCAAGAGCTCGCTCCAACATCACAGGCTCAGGCTTCAATTCTGCGGTCTCGCGCGGAGCTTCGACATGCTGGAACAAATCCCGGGCCTGCAAACCATCGATAATAGCCAGAGTATATTCCAGTGATTTATTGGTCACAATCACCTTTCGGCGATCTTTATAATACTGCAACACTTCCCATATTCCGGGATACCATCTCGTGGTTTGAACACAATGCGCCAAATAATGTCCCCGAAACACCTCCAAGGCCTTATCATATTGTTCAGGATTGTCCTCACCTACAGAAAGCCGAAGGAGACGCTTCACACCATCTCCCACAAAACTAAATATCTCCTCCACTGAACGAAGAGGTAATCCCAAATCTCCCAATGTCAGGTTCACCGCCGTCGCAATATCCACCTTAGAATCGATTAAGGTGCCGTCGAAATCGAATAACAACACCTTTGCCCGCCACTTTTTCATCGCTAAGCTATCCCTATTTCACTTTTAATTGTTGATGTAACGACGCATACAAGGCTTTTCGTGCCTCTTCCGGCTCACTCAATTCCGTCCAACGGACAAAATCCATCAAGCGCTGTCGTCCCACATGCGGAGGAAGGTGCGGATGAACGATTTGCCAACGATCATATACCGCTTTGATATGAAACAAATACGACTCCTGATGAGGGTCCGGAACAAAGGTCACGCTTTCCCAGTGCATCGTTCCGAGCACATCAAATACCACGGGAATTTTGGCTTCAAGGCCACTCACAATCTCCCATTTGGTCACATCCTGCTCAATGTGAAAATTCGAAATAACAACCACCTGACCCCACGCCACATCCTCCGTCCACTCGACAAAGGGTGCCATCACTTGCCAGGATGAGGTCTCAAGCCGGGCACCTTTTTTATCTAACGACAAATACTTGTCTAAGGTTTTTGTGGGATCCTCGGTAATGTGTCGATTAAAGGCATATAAAGAAGTCACGCTTCCCATAGCCATTCCTACCACAATCCATAGGATAATCTGGGTCACTCCCCCAGCGCGATTCTTCATGGTTTCCACACTACAGGTTGACGGGGACAATGCTTACAGGAGGACACCGACAAGAAAGAGACCGCTACCCTTTAAAAAGGATCACCAGAATAATTCCAAGCAGCAGCCAGAGAGGAATGGACAACATGAGCCCCCAGGCCAGACCTTGAGCAGTTTTCAGCCGGCCTTTTAAGGTTTGCTTTTCTAAGGCTTTTGAGATGCGCAATTTCACATCTTCCAAATGAAACGGCTTCGTAATGTAATCATCTGCCCCACGGTTGATGGCTTCGACCGCCGTCCCAATCGAAGGATGGCCTGTAATCATGAGAAAAATGACTTCATCGTTTTTTATCTCCCGAATACGCCGCAACAGCTCCATTCCATCCATATTGGGCATAATTAAATCCGCCATCACGATATCAAACTCCCCTTTTCCGTATTCGGTCAGAGCAGCCTGGCCATTATCCACTGCCACCACCACATATCCAAGTGAGAGTAAGAATTCTGACAAGGCCTCCCGAACGCCAGAATCGTCATCCACCACTAAAATACGTTCAGCCATGAGGGTTTCCCTTTCCTAAAGATTCACTGAGACTCCGCACTCGTCACACCGCATTCCTTAAAAGGTGGGGAAATCCACGACCACCACATCTGGTGGAAGGGTAAATTTCAGAAGATCGTCTGCAAGCCCTTGATTCGCTTGTAAATGATGAAAATGTACACGGGAAATATTTCCGCTGGTTTCAAAAATCGTCATGGTCTGAATGAGATAAGAATCAGAAGATAAGTGCAATTCGATTTTGTTAATCGTCGGGGAGGTGTCCCCATCCGGCTTAGGGGTTAAGGTCAAATCAGGTGAGGCATGAGAAGAGGTGGAATTACCTGTGGAATTCACCACCGTAAATTGTTGAGAAAGTTTGCCCACACCCAGAAGAAGGGCCAGTGGACCTTTGGATGCAGCAATTTGAGTCAACGTGCCTTTCACGACCTGTTGATGTTCTGGCACATACATCATCACCGCATCACCATCCACATAAATATGCTCTTTCGACGGCTCGAGATAATCCCAACGCAAGAGGCCGGGTTTTTTCAGATAGAACCTTCCAGTCGATTGGAAACCCGTTTCAAATCCTTCGATAATGGTTTCCTGGGTAAATTCCCCTTGTAAATCCTGAGTTTTAGCATAGCGCTCATCAACACGAGCCACCACATCACCCGGCTTGGCCGCGAAAGCTGGAGCCTGATTGGCGAAAAGAGTAATTCCCCCGAACAAGATAAGGGCCAACACTCGTCGCATCATTATCCTATCTCCGCCGCAGCGGTTCCTCGAGCTAAGACTTCCCGCCGTCCATCACGCCCTGGCGCACTCACAAGACCCTCTTCTTCCATTTGCTCAATCATGCGAGCCGCACGAGGATACCCCACCCGAAGGCGGCGTTGAATAAAAGAAGCAGAGGCCTGCCCAGTCGTCATAATAAGCTCTCGAGCGCGTTCATATGTTTCATCCTCAGCGGAATCCTCGACAGCTGAGTCCTGTACTGTCGCTAAAGCCGTTTGATCGTAGACAGGAGACGCTTGCGCCTTGACCCACTCCACCACATTCCGTACTTCATCATCTGACACGTAGGGCCCATGCAACCGAACAATACGCCCGGTCCCTGAGGCTAAAAACAGCATATCGCCCTTCCCCAATAAACTCTCGGCACCATTGGCATCCAAAATCGTCCGTGAATCGGTTTTTGAGGACACCTGATACGCAATACGGGCAGGAAAATTCGCCTTAATAATCCCCGTCACCACATCCACCGAAGGCCGCTGCGTGGCTAAAATGAGGTGAATTCCTGAGGCTCTGGCCATTTGTGCCAATCGGGCTATGCGATCCTCAATATCTTTTGGCGCCACCATCATCAAGTCCGCAAATTCATCGATCACCACTACGATATAGGGTAAGGTGGTGCGTTCTTCAATGGGAACCTCTAAAACAGGGGCCTCCTCGACTTCCATCGACTGCCCTTTGGTCAAAGTCATTTTTTTTCTGGACCGGGTGGAGCCGGCTTCTTGAAGCTCAACCACTTTTCGATTATAGGCATCAATATTCCGCACACCCAGTTCGGCCAACACTCGGTAACGCCGTTCCATTTCCTGCACCACCCAGCTCAGGCCTCGGGCCGCTTCTTTCGGATTGGTAATCACTGGACGGATGAGATGGGGGATCCCGTCATAAACCTGTAACTCCAACACCTTGGGATCAACCAAAAGCAGTTTGACTTCATCGGGATGGGCCGTGAACAAGATATTCAACAACAAGCAATTAAGGCCCACGCTTTTTCCCGAGCCAGTTGCACCGGCAACCAGCAGATGCGGCATCGTACGCAGATCGGTCACCACCGGGCGGCCATAAATATCTTTGCCCAGGGCGAGGGCCAATTTTGACCGCGCCTTCACAAACGCTTCCGACGTCAACATATCTTTTAACCCGACGGTTTCTCGCTGCGGATTGGGTACTTCAATCCCTACCGTCGATTTGTTCGGCAAAGGCGCCACAACGCGCACTTTCAACGCCTTCAACGCCATCGCCAAATCATCGGACAAGGTTACAATTCGGGCAACTTTAATACCTGGTCCCGGCGCAAATTCATACATGGTAATCACCGGACCCGGATGCACATCTGTCACGCTGCCCTCAATTCCAAAACTAGCCAACGTCTGCACCAAAATGTCAGATTGGGATTTCAAGACCGAATCGGTCTGATGCGCTGCCCGGGCGGCATGGGTATCCAGAAGATCGGTAGGAGATGGCATTTGATACGCTTCTCCGACGGTTTTGCGTACCAGATAGTCCTGATCGGTTTGGTCGGTCAAAGCCAAACGCGGCTCAGCATCAAGCACAAGAGGGGGAGATTCAGGTGGAACTGTTGACCCTTTGGACGATTCCAATATGGAATCCAGCCCTAAACGTCCAATTCCTCCCCGTGCGGCAATTTCCCGATTGATACGAATGGATTTATTTTTTTTGGGTTCGGCAACCGTCGTCCACCATTCACGTTCCTTGATCCTCGCCGCGACAGCACTGAATCGTTCCCAAAGATCTGCCCCAAGGGCAAACATTCCACGGATCATTTGTCCCAGCGACACAGGTACCAACAATAAAAAAGCCACCAAGAGCATGGCTCCCAAAATAATCATCGCACCCGTCGCCGCAAAATACGTTCCCAAGATCTCCGAGAGCTCCTGCCCGACCACGCCCCCAGTATGCATCCCAAAAGCCTCAGCCGTGACAACAGGAGAGGCCTGCAAATGCAGCAAGGCGCTGACCGATAAAATGGCTAACAGAGAACCAAACAATCCGACCAGGCTCACATGGAGTCGCTCGACCCACAGCACCGTCAGTCCAAACCCCACCAAGAGTACCGGCACCACAAATGATCCCCCGCCCACTGCCTTCAATAATGAAAACGCGAGTGTCGAACCCACCAAACCTACAGCATTGTCAGGAATCAATTGTGTGGAAGAATGGGGAAACAACAGCACAGGGTCGGCTGGAGAGAAAGTCAGAAGACTCAGTAACCATAAAATGCCAACCGTGGCGAGAAAAATCCCTGCAATTTGAACAGTTAACGATGAAGTCTCTGGAGGAGGCTTCTTATGCTTGATAACTTTTTTACTCGGGAAAATACTCATACCAAAAAGCGTACCATAAGGGTTTCTATCGAGCAAACAACCCTTACGCTATTTCGCCAATTAGGCAGGAAAATATGGATATTTTAAGGAACAGGGTTCACAGGAGAGGCATGGCTTGACTCAACATCCGAAACTCTTGAACAGAAAGTGTTTCCGCCCGCCGGCTGAGGGAGATGCCAGTGTCCTGTTTGACCTGTTGCAACGTCTCATTCGAGATGCCGGCGGCTCGAAAGGCATTCAGGAGCGTTTTGCGTCGTTGCCCAAAGGCAGCACGGACAATGCGTTGGAAGTTGGCCAGGTCTTCTGGGCGTTCTTGTGCTTCCTCACGAATATCGAGTCGCACGACACCGGAGTCCACATCAGGAACCGGGCGAAAACATGTTCGGGAGACCTTAAACCCAAACCTGACCTGCGCCAGATGCTGGACCATCACGGAAAGGACTCCGTACTCTTTGGTGCCCGGTTTGGCCACTAACCTCTGCGCCACTTCCAATTGAATGGTCAAGACCATCCGTGTGATGGTCTGTTGTGTCTCCAGAAGTCGAAACAGAATCGGAGTGGAAATATTATAGGGAAGATTGGCGACCACCACCGTTGAGGGCGGGAGTTGATCGAAGGGATACTTCAACGCGTCCTGTTCTTGGACGTGAAGATTGGCATACTCAGCCAATTCTGTTTTCAAAAATTCCACCATCCGTGGATCCACCTCTAAAGCCAACACGCGTTGGGCCGCTTGACACAATAACCCGGTCAGCGCCCCACCACCTGGCCCGATTTCGCAGACCGAATCCGTTGGCTGGATGTCTGCCAAACTGACAATTTTCCGAAGCAGGTTTGGATCAATAAGAAAATGCTGCCCCAACCGTTTGCGAGGAGCAGGGGGGAGATTGGCCATTAGATAGGTCGTAGAAAGACTGGGAGCATAGACGAGATACCTGACCCACGCATCTCAGGGGATACCCGAGGTCTGAATATTTTTTGCCAATTTCTTGAGATGCCGGCGGCACATATCCACCTCATCTGCCAATTCATCAAACACATCACCCACGAAGTAATTGGTTTCTAGCCATTCCTTGGTAATGTGTTGAAGATATTGCGGGCTGACATGGGGCGCAAGACCCTCCACCACTTTCCGTTTCCATTTCGTGACATGGTCTTTTCCCTGCACCGCATTCAGAGCCTTCTCTGCTTCGGCGTGAATCGTGGTAATCGCCTCTATTTGCGTTTGAATATAAGACAGTAATTCTGTTTCTTGCTCCGTCATACCGTACTCCTCTTATGAATCAAATCTGGGCTTATCAATTCTTCGCTACACGTCTTGTCGCGGGCTGAAGACTTTATGAAGAAGAGGCTTCTGGGGAAACATCGGACTGTCCGAACCGCATGCCAACCTCGAGTCGATGTCCAGCCAGGTAATTGCCCACGGACATTCGCTTCTTATTTGCCGGCTGAATTTCCAAAAGGCGTAGAATCCCCCTGCCCGTTTGCACCCGCAACATCTGTTTGGAAATTTCCACAATCGTGCCAGGCTCTTGTGAGAGAGTCGGCTGATATCCGGGAACCGCTTCCGACTCACACGATTCTTCCTGAACACTCCAGATTCCCCATCGTTCCCCGTTCATAAAGGCATACCCACCAGGCCAGGGAGCTAATCCCCGGACACGATTCGCTATGGTCGTGGCAGATTGACACCAGTCCAGCAGACCGTCTTCCTTCTTCAGAAGAGGCGCGAGTGTCGCCTCTGATTCGTTCTGCGCACGAGCGGCAATAGTCCCCGCCATCCATTGATGAAGGGTCGAAACCAGGAGGCTTCCACCAAGTTCCGCCATTCGGCCTGCGACATCTCCTGCGGTATCTTCCGACGCAATAGGTACTACCGCCTGTTCAAGAATGGCGCCGGTATCCATACCGGCATCCATCACCATTATCGTGACGCCGGTTTCACGTTCCCCATTGATGACGGCCCATTGGATGGGCGCCGCCCCACGATATTTTGGCAAAAGAGAGCCATGCACATTGAGACACCCCTTTGGAGGAAGATCAAGAATAACCTGGGGCAAAATGCGCCCATAGGCAGCAACTACAATCACGTCTGGATTCCAGGTCTGAAGAGTATCCAAAAAGGAAGGAGCTTTCATTTTTTCGGGCTGTACCACAGGTAAATTCTGAGCCACGGCCAATGTTTTGACCGGACCTAACTGGATTTTTTTCCCCCGTCCGCTTGGCCGGTCGGGTTGGCATACCACCCCGACCACGGAACATGTCGAATTCACCAGATGTTGGAGTGTCGGAACCGCAAAGGCAGGGGTTCCCATAAAGACCACACGCATGACATTTTCCTCTCAATCTTTAAGGGGCGAAGAACAGATTACCATATTCCCTCCAAGGGAAAAGCACAACAAGTCCCTCGTCAATTCCCGGACCATCAGACTACCCCCAAACCGCATTGACTCCTTTTCAAATACTGTGATAGAAGCCCACGCGGAGACCAATTTGCGTTGCTAATCGTTAAACATTTAATCATGGATTGTACACATGGGTGGACATAGCCACTGGTCAACTATTAAGCGCCACAAAGGGGCACAAGATGCCAAGCGTGGGAAAATCTTCACACGCGTGATTCGGGACATTTCCATTGCCGCCCGAGCCGGCGGAGATCCCGATGGGAATCCCGCCTTACGTCAAGCCATTGCCAAGGCCAAAGAAGTGAATATGCCAGCCGACACGGTGAAACGAGCCATTCAACGCGGGACGGGCGAACTTCCTGGGCAGCAGTTTGAAGAATTTATGCTCGAAGGGTATGGGCCCGGCGGAACAGCGCTCCTCTTGGAAATCTCCACAGATAAACGCAATCGAACCGTGGCTGAAATTCGCAATATTCTCACCAAAAATAATGGCACGATGGCAGAAGCTGGCGCCGTAGCCTGGCAGTTCCAGAAGAAAGGGTTAATCGTCATTGAAGACCAACCGGTAACCGAGGAGCAGTTGTTTGAGTTGGCACTAGAGGCCGGTGCCGAAGATGTGAAACCGACGGCCAATGGATTTGAAGTCATTTCGGAACCGACCGACTTCGAGGCCGTCAAGGAAGCGATTCACAAAGCCCAAATCGAAACGAGCCTTTCAGACATTACCTTCCTCGCGCAAAACCACATTCAACTGGAAGGCAAAGACGCCGAGCAGGCCCTGAAACTCATGGATCTCCTCGATGAACACGAAGATGTGGCCAAGGTCCATGCCAACTTTGAAATCTCTGACGAATTGATGGAGAAAATGGCCGCCGAAAGTGCCTAAGCCTTTTTGGTGTTCTCGTCGCCTACTCGTCGTTCTTACACAGCTCCCCGATTTCCTGTGGGTTTTACTCCTATCTTCCTTCTAAGGCCCACCTGAAGGTGCCTCAATCATGATCGCCACATTGTCGGGAATCCTCAGCTCTAAAACACCCCAAGAAGCCGTCATCTCAGTGCAGGGGGTGGGCTATCACATTTTCATCGCGCTTTCCACTTTTTTTACGCTGCCGGACATTCATGCTCCGGTGGAGGTTTTCGTGTCGACCCATGTACGAAACGACACCATCCAGCTCTTTGGATTTTCCACCACCGAAGAAAAGCAAGCCTTTTCATTGCTCACGACCATAAGCGGCGTGGGCCCCAAACTGGCGCTCAGCGCCTTATCAACGCTTTCTGTCTCCGATTTATGTACCGCCATTGAAGCAGGCGATCTTGAAACCCTAGGCTCCATTCCGGGCGTGGGGAAAAAATCAGCGAGCCGAATCGTGCTTGAATTAAAAGACAAAACCCATCGCATCGTGATCTCAGAGGATTCACAACCTACAACGGCTGCCCATGAACCAACCACATTCATACAAGAGGAAGCCGCTTCCGCCCTCATCAATCTTGGCTATCGAGCTCCCGAAGTCAAAAAAGCCATGAACCTGGCCATCACCAAATTACCCGAATCCTACGAACTCGAAGACCTCATCCGCACCACCCTCAAGGAATTAGCCAAAGGTTAAAGGCTACACAAAATTCTGCAATTGGTAAAGAGAGGACGGTGCCGACAAGGCTGATCTTTCGAAGCCTGAATGCAACGCAAACAGGTAACTTCCATCGATGGTCATGGCGGAGGGCAGGAGTCAGATCATGCCTCCCTGCATTCAAGCTCAGGCTTCAGACGGGAGCGAATAGCGAAGGGTGATGCGCTCGTTTCGATGTTGAGCCAGTTGATCCCGAAGTTCTGCTTCCAGTTGATACTGCTTTCGTTGATACTCAGCGGTACAAGTGGCAACAGCCGTTTTCTTCCACGTAAACAGATGTACGTCTTCTACAATGTTGTTCACGTATTCCCAAAAACCAATTCCTTCATGGTAGCGGCGGGCGCGGGAAATCGCCTGAGTAAACCGCTTTTTCCTGACTTGTGCTCGGATTTTCTCAAGGTCTTTGAGATATTGCGCCTCGAGTTGTTCGAGGGCAGCGAGAAGGGCAGCACGTTCCTCGCGTTGCTGAGCATGGAGTTGTTGCTTTTCGGGAGCGAGTTCCACACAACACCATTTCTGAGAAGGAAGAGGCGTAGTGTACCAAAAAATTTTTCGGTTGCCATGTACTGAGTGCAGTAGGCAACGAAGAGATTGCCCCCAAGATATAGAAGGAAGATTTAAAAACTGGAGAGGATATTTATGGAGATTGGATTCTTCGGATGGGCTACAACATTTCGCGAATTTTTTGCCCCTGGTACCCGCTTTCAAGCACCCGTTTAAAAAAGCGGAGGACATCCGCCAGATCGAACCAAAAGCCGCAATTGATACATTTGGCATTCAGCCGGTTGCTGACTCGGGTATATTGCCGTTCGACCAGCATGGTCCCCTGGCATCGTAAACATTTCATGAAGGTACCATTTGCATCATCTGTTGTAGGAAAGGTTTGTGTCGCAAGAGATCAGCGAACCCTACTTAATTTCAAATCCCTTTTACCCCCTTGGCAAAGGGGGACAGTCCGGCTCAAGCATTACCGCACCAGTCTTTACTCTACCGCAAGCGATTGAGGATCACTGCCACGCAACCAGCTAACACCCCGCCGCCCAAAATGGTCAATCCCATGGAAAGGACACCTTCCCACGTTCCAGAGTCAGGAGATCCATACAGTAAGTCTCGCACCCCGCCTTGCACCATTAAGATGGCCAACGTCAGGAGCGCCCCCATTCCAAACCACCAGGCAAATGTTCGCACAATCTCCTCAACCAAGGCCTGCAAAAGCCCCAAGGGAACACACGGTTTTTAGATATTTCAAAAGGTGTGCACTGTACTCAGGGCTGAAAAGAGGTGTCAACAACTGAAGATGGGCATGACTTACGAGGGAGAAGCCGTGGTTTTTTCCTGGTGAGCCTTGAGCCCGTGATGCAGAAAAATCGACACATTGCTGGACGCATTATTTACCACCGCCAGCCCGGGCTGTTCGCCTCTGTCCGTGGCCACAGACAAGGTGGTTAGGGCAAAAGGGGCGTGGGGGGTCGGGTAATGCCGTGGAGGATAATGAAATGTCCCATCTCCTTTCCCATAGAGCAAGGAAATGCTGCCCGATTGAATATTGACGACCGCCACATCCGGAATTTTGTCCCCATCGAAATCTTGGGCTACGCCATGATTGGGACCGGCATCGCCCCCGGAGTCCCTGCCTTCTTGAAACGTCCCATCGCCATTTCCTAAAAACACGGTAATGGTGTTCATTTCACCATTAATCACCAACAAGTCCAAGGTATGGTCGCTATTAAAATCTGCAAAAGAGACGCTGAGCGGTCGTTTCCCCGTTCGATAATCTTTGGGCGCCAAGAAGGTGCCATCCCCGACCCCCAGCCAAATGGACACGGCATGACTCATGGGGCCCCCATTGGTGACCGCGATATCCAAATGATTATCTGAATTAAAATCAGCCGCCGCTATCGAGGTTGGTGTATCTCCATATTCATACAAGGGGCCAACCCGAAATTTTCCATTCCCCATCCCGAAAAACACTTGGATCTTGTCATTTCGAAGCGCCACAATCATATCCGGCAAAAAATCTTCATTGAAATCTCCTGTGGCGATACTGACCGGCGTCCGACGGACTGCATACTGCGCTCCCCGTAAAAACGTCCCATTGCCTTGCCCTACAAAAACCAAGGCATGATTATCCCCTGAACAGGCCACCACCAAATCAGCAATCTTGTCTAAATTAAAATCATCCACGGCGACATTTCTGGGTTCTTGGCACGCCGTAATAATGCGTTGATCTTTAAAGCCCCCATCTCCCGTTCCCATGAGGAGGGAGAGAGAATTCCCCTGGATATTGGTGGTGATAAGATCTGTGAATCCATCGCCATTAAAATCATTGGCACGAATTGATGTAGGGTTTTTACCTACCTTAAAGTCTTTATAATGATAGACAAGATCCGGCGGGGTATAGTCTTCGCCTGTCGGACACCCGACCAGCCCAACAGAAAAAAACCCGGCAATCAGGCAGGAAAGTCCAAATGATCGAAAAGAAAAAGGTCCCAAATTCTTGGCGCCTTTCCCGCTTGAGGAAGGAAATGTAGCCATACGTAAGAATACACGTGGGGGCGGGCGGAGTATACGGGTTTCCCCAGATCGTGTACAACTCAGGCCCCTAGCACCCATCCGACCTGTTTCGCCCCTGAGGACCTTCCTCCTTTGGAGAAGTCCTATCAGAGACGGACAGCCCACTAGCAGAGCTTGTCAGCTTTGTGGTATAGGTTTTTCTGTTTACAATGGTTTTGAAGTGTTACTCAAGAAGGAGATCTGAGTTGTGGCAAAAGAATCAATCGAACTAAGCATGTACGGGGTCGCCGAAATTGTGAAATGGTGCATCACTCGCAATAACGGGCGAATCCCAGGGGTTGATGCCCCGATCTTTCAACAATTACAAGATGCGGTGAAAGAAAAACCGACTACGAATGATTATTTCGCGTTGGATCAATTTTGGAAATCACGGAGAGTTTTCCAATTTAGCCCGGAAGAAGTCGCCACCGTTGACCGCTGTCTTTATGACATTCCGAATTTCGATGGCGCGCAACTCCCCCAAATCCGCTATAAGTTCTGGCCGAAAACGGTCGTCCAACAGTAACCGTCAAGTCCCGTTTTTTCATCCCCCTGATCATCTTCTGGTTAGGGGGTTCGTGTTCGCAAATCCTCTCTTTTTGTCGTGTTTACCACCATTGCCACTCTTGGTTCACCAAGACGTGCAAACCTAAAATGGCATTGGTAGTGGCATGCGCAATCACGCAAGGCCATAATCGCCGAGTCTTGTAATAAAGACCATTATAAGCAATGCCGGCCATCATCCCGGCCAACCACAAATTATGTTCCAAGCCGAATAACACGACTGTTGCGGCAAAGGACGCCAGCGTGAACGTTCCAAAGGCCACTTTTTCAAAATCAGGATTGACGACCCAACGAGTTAAAAACGACCGCCAAAAGAGTTTTTCCATGAGAGGGACGACAATGGATGCCCCGAAAAGACTACGGCGGGAAGTCCCAAGCAACTCCGGTGGCTTCCTCAAAGGGGTTGTAGCCAGTGATTTCCCCTTGTGTCGCCCATGACCAATCCATCGGGACCCTTAAAAATACACCAAAAGCCCGAAGACCACGGCTGATTTAACTGGTTAAACCCACAGATCAGATCCTAGCCCAACAGGCAAAAGGCTACTGACGCCAATGAAGGCCCTGTAGGCAGCAAAGGGCAGGATTAGTGGCCACATCACCTGCACAACTTTCACTAATGATTCTTGGTCACCCGAACGCTAGGCCACAAAATATATGGAGGCCCTATCGCCATTTTTCCGAAACAAGGCGATCGATCCTAATGACCGCATACAAACCGAAAGGGATTACGCTTCGCCTTGCAGTAAATCTAGCGGGGAAAAATCGTCAGTGAGGATTTGCCCGGGGCCCAATAGAACAGGGGTATGGGATAGAAACAATCCTAACCCGTCAGGCGGAAATTGGTTGCGATTCATGGAACGGGTCAGCAAATCAATAAATTCCGTAGAACGCATCCGTTCAACCGGCTTGCCGGCAAAAAAGATCAGATTGACCGAGCCCTTTTTCGTTTTCAACCAATCCGGGCCAGCCACACCATAGGTCGTAATATTTTGAAACGTTAAACCCATGGTGGTGAAGATGGCTTCTGCCCTTCGAACATTGGCCGGAGCATCCGAGGATGCCAGATTCACGGCAATGGCGCCATCAGGCGTTACATGCTCACGGAGCTCCTCAAAAAATTCTTGAGTCGTAACATGAAACGGAATCAAATGTCTGGCAAAGACATCCACCCACACGACATCGTATCGGGTGGGATTGTTGCGTAAAAACGTTCGCGCATCTTGCACCACCACGTGGTGATTCTCCGGAGGACTATAGTTAAAATATTGCTTGGCAGCTTTGACCACGGACGGGTCCATTTCCACTACATCTAGTTCCAAATCAGGCCAATATTTCGCCAACCATTTGGCCAAAGACCCGCCTCCATGCCCTAAAATCAACCCACGGGTCGGTTGCTCCAAAATAGGCAAAACTCCCATCATGACCTGGCTATAGGGTAATGCCAGATACGTGGGATCGGCTTTCCACATGACTGCGTGAAATGTGTTGTTTAAAATGAGATAGCGAAACACATCATTTTCACTCACCCGTACTTGTTGATAAGGACTATCTTCTTGATGAATAGCCGGTGGCAGTACGATCACCGGATGAAAACCCATCCACGTGACTCCTCCGACCACAGCAAACAGCGCCGCTTGCCACACCAAAGAGAGTTGACGAGATTGCACCGTCCATATGACCCCCAGAATCATCAAGACCACCCCCAACACCGCCACCAAGGTCGTGCTCCCCATCCACGTCAATAAATAAAACGAGGTTCCCCAAGTGCCTATAAGGCTACCCATTGTGGAGACGGCAATCATTCCTCCCGTGTGCCTTCCGAGATGCCCCATATCCGCAATCGCCAATCGCAACAGGGCCGGCAACACGCCACTCAACCCAAAAGCAGGAATCCCTAACAACGCACTCGCGGCAAAACACGGCCCCCACCGTGGATCCTGAATCCATTGAAACACTTGAAACACCACTGGTTGCCCAGCCCAAGCTAGCAGCAACGTCCAACCCCCGGAGGCCAATAACAGGCCTGCCATGACCCACTGGGGAGGGTACCGATCCGCCAACCAACCCCCAGCTGCGTATCCAGTACTCATCGCAGCGAGTACGACACCAATAAGCGCTCCCCACACAAAGAGGGAGCTGCCAAATACAGGCGCCAGAAGTCGGCTCCCCACAATCTCCAAACCCATCACGACTGCACCGGTAGTAAATGCGGTCACAAAACACCACCAGCGTGGTAGGCTAATAGAATGGGGAGCTTGTGAAGAACGTGATGATGTCATTCGAAGTTACGCGTCAAAGGCAAAAGGGAAATGATGCTAAAGCATGATTCCCAAGGTGTCAATTCACCGCATGCTCCTGGTAAAAATTTAGAGTCCATGTATGATGTAGGTTTAACTCCCGGAAGCTTCCTAAATTTCTCTTGCCTTTCCTCATGGAACTTCTTCGCCTAATTCGTTAACATTCCCTTTCGGATGACCCAATCCACTTCACCCCCATCAGACTCGGGGCTTCCTCAAGACTCTCAAGGAGAAACCCGTCAGATTAGTCGAGCCGCAGGCTTGATCGGAGCCGCCACATTTTGCAGCCGGATTCTTGGTTTTCTTCGCGACATCATCTTGGCCAACCTGTTCGGAGCCAACGCTGCGGCCGATGCTTTCTACATCGCCTATCGCATTCCAAATCTGTTACGGGAGCTCTTTGCGGAAGGCTCCATGTCTTCCGCCTTTATCCCGGTTTTTACCGAATATCACACCACACGGTCCAAACAAGAAACCTGGGAGTTGGCGAGCGCCGCATTTACGACCCTACTCACACTTGTTACCCTCGTCACTCTTCTCGGCATACTGGCTGCGCCTGGCCTTGTCTGGATGTTGGCTCCCGGGCTCCATCATGACGCCGCGCAGTTAGCCACCACGACTCTGCTCACCCAAATCATGTTTCCTTACCTGCTCTTTGTGAGCCTGGCCGCCCTCGCCATGGGGGTTCTCAATTCCCTTCGCTCGTTTGCCATCCCGGCTTTGGCTCCCGTGTTTTTCAATGTCTGTGTCATCGTCTTTGCCCTGGCCATTTCTCCATGGTTTGACGAACCAATTCGGGCCGTCGCGATCGGGATCGTGGCTGGAGGATTGGCGCAATTTCTCATGCAATTACCGGGATTACATAAGAAAGGATTCTTACCTTTCTGGAATTTTCATCCCTCACATCCCGGCGTGAAAAAAATGGGGGTCCTACTCATCCCGACGCTATTGGGGTTGGCCGTCACGCAAATCAACTTAACCATTAGCACGATCTTGGCTTCATATTTTGAAGGCGGCCCAACCTACTTGTTCTATGGCATGCGATTGATTCAATTTCCATTAGGAATTTTCGGGGTAGCTATGGCCACGGCCATTTTGCCTAGCCTTTCCTCCCAGGCAGCCAAAGGAGCCCATGAAGAACTCCGCGCCACGGTCAATTTCGGCTTGCGAATGGTATTTTTCATTATCCTGCCATCCATGGTCGGCCTCATGCTCCTCCGAATTCCCATCATCCACCTCTTCTTTGAACACGGAGCCTTTTCAGCACTTGATACCATTGGAACCGCGTCAGCATTATTGGGATTCTCTTGTGGCCTGTGGGCCTTCGCCAGTTACCGGATATTGGCCATGGCGTTTTATTCCCTACAAGATACGCGAACACCGGCTGCGGTCGCGATTGTTTCGGTGGGAATAAACATTGGACTGTCGTTATGGCTGATGACACCTTTGGCCCATGCCGGATTAGCCTTAGCTGCCGCATTAGCCGCAATAGCCAATACCCTGATTCTTGCGACGTTATTGGGACAACGCCTGCAAGGTTTATTGTGGACCACATTAGGGAGTTCTCTGGCTCGAACTGGAATAGCGCTGGTTCCGGTCATAGGCCTCTGCACATGGATGGCTGCACTTCCTATATGGCAAGAAACCGGAGAGAGTCTCCCAAAAATCGCCTGGCTACTAGTTACGATAGGGGGAAGCGCCATCGGATATTTTGGCATCCACCAATTACTCCGTTCCGATGAACTCGTACATCTCAAGCTAATGCTCAAACGACGATTACCCCAACGGTCGCCTCAATAGTGGAAAGCTATGATTGCTGTTATACAACGAGTCACTCAAGCTTCTGTGACCGTTGACGCCCAATGCATTGCCAACATTGCCCACGGCCTATTGGTGTTGGTAGGGGTTGCGTCGGGTGACACACATGCCGATGTTCGATTCATGGTTGAAAAAATTCCTGCATTGCGCATTTTCTCCGACTCCACAGGACACATGAACCGCTCCCTTCAGGATACCAATGGGGAACTGCTTTTGGTGTCTCAATTCACCTTACTCGGAAATCTTGCAAAAGGGCGGCGTCCGAGTTTCGACACCGCTGCTCCACCAGAAGAGGCACGCTCCCTGTACAACAGCCTGGTAAAAGAATTCCTCGGCTTAGGTCTCTCCGTTCAGACGGGACGTTTCGGGGCCTCCATGAGCGTCAATTTGGAAAATGACGGCCCGGTAACATTCATACTCGATAGCCGCGCCCAAGAAAAAGCCAAAATATTAAAGCGGCTTGACCCGTAGGCCGATAGGACTATGTAATGAAAATGAGATAGGAACAGGACACGGGAGAAGAGGAGGGAGGAGCCTGATGACGCCAATCCCTGATCACCATCCGCTCAAGCAGTTATTTGGTCGGTTGACCGAACGAAATTTTTCCGAAGCCTTAGGGTGGCCAAATTTTGAGGTCACCGACTATGTCGCCAACCTTCTTCTCGAATTCATCCACACCGATCAACTCTCTCGCATCAAAAACCACCAAGGCGAACCTGTCGAAACAGTCGTCGAACTTTTATACGAAGCGGAAGATCATAGCCAACATTCTTCAGCAGAAAAAGAATGTGATATTCACCGGCACATCGGGGACCTCACCTTGTTTCTGGCTGGGGTCTTTCCAGAATATTGTCGACGGATCAAATGCTCGGGGTTAATCCATCACAAAGATTTCTTAGTGGATTATGTCAAAGCAGGAAAACGATCTTATGGCATTGTGGCCTCCCATCAAGACCCCAAAGCCAAAAATTCCCCCTCGTTGTTTCAAACCCTGTCCAGCAATTTTGAATTGTGCGTGGCTGGCCTGGGGTTCGTCAGGTTAGACCTCGATCGTTTTCAGGATTCCCCAACGCGACACGCGCAAACCATTCTCTACCATTGAGGAGACTAACGCCTCCATCCGTCTCAACACCCTTCCAGAGGGATCCATAAATGTATGACATTCATCATGAATGGCCAACAGTTTGAAATAACACGCCATACACTTCAGCCAAAAGACCATTCGATTATCCGGGGCCCTGCCACTTACTAATCGAGCCCCCAATTCTCTCCGGCCTACCATCATGTTGCTTAATGTGTATTTCGATGCTTGCCATTTGACGACGGGGCCCTCCATCGCTTGCCCGTCTTCGCCCAAAAACCCATGAAATAGATGAGCTTATCCATTTTTCCCCTTCAGATGGAGGAAAAACAGACCGAAGTGACCCTGAAAGACACGCACGAAACATTCTCGTTTGGACGGCCCCATCATACGAGGAGGGTAATATTTACAGGGGTACCATGCCTTCAACATTTCCCCTATAAGGCAGTTTCCTGGAAAATGTTTTGACGATGACTCCTGAACTTCAAGCCAAACTGAAGGCGTGTCCCAATCTTCCCAGCCCTCCAACTATCGCCATTCAAATTATTTCACTCGCAAATGACCCTGAAAGTGATTTCAAAAAACTTATTCAGGTCCTGACCTGTGACCCGGCACTTGCCAGCAAAATTCTTCGGGTTGCGAATTCTCCAATGTATCCCTATGCCAAAAAAGTCGAAAACCTTCACCAAGCGCTTATGGTGTTGGGGCTGAACGCCACTATTTCTCTTGCCTTGTCATTTTCCTTGGTCAAATCGCTTCAATCCACCAAGCAATCCGGATTAGATTACACGTTGTATTGGAAGCGGGCCCTGATATCCGGAATTGCATGTCAGATCCTGGGCGACATATGCCAGGTGGCTGAAGTCGAGGAATTATACCTGGCTGGCCTGCTCCAGGATTTAGGCATGTTAGCCCTGGATCAAGTGTTTCCTGACCTGTATCTCACGTATCCCGGGCAACAAAGTGATCATGCTAGCCTCAATGCCTATGAAGAACAGGCGCTTGGCCTCACCCATGGCGCCGTCGGCAGTTGGCTGCTCCAGCAATGGAATCTTCCGGACCGGCTGCAATTAGCGGTCTTGGGAAGTGACGATCCATCTCTCATCCAGGACCAAAAGGCATACGCCACGTTCACGTCGTGCGTCACCCTCTCCGGAATGATCGCTGAAATTTTCATTCGAGAACACCATGATACCGACATGCTAGCCCTGACCCAGCACGCCAACTCGCTGTTACAGCTGACACCTGAAACACTGGTAGATATTATAGAAAAGATGAAAGAACGCCTTCCTGAGACTGAACGATTATTCAGTACAAACTTACAGCCCTGGGATGACCCCCAATCCATTTTAGAGCATGCTAGAGAATCCCTCTTACTCAGAAATCTTCAAGCCCTCCACCAAGTCGAAGAGCTTAGAATGAGCACCGTCAACATGGAGGCCCACCTTTCCAGCTTGGAAGAAACCAATCGGCACGACGCCCTGACGGGAACGCTAACCAGAGCCCATTTGGATAAATGCCTACTCACGGCTTTTGCCCGGGCAGTGGCTAATAAAGAATGTCTCACCCTGATCTTTGGAGACCTGGATAAATTCAAATCGGTGAATGACACCTATGGTCATCAAGCAGGTGATATGGTCCTTCAATCCGCCGCTCGTCTTCTGCTCTCCAATCTTCGCGGAACAGATATGGTCGGCCGATTCGGGGGAGAAGAGTTCGTTCTCATTTTGCCAAAATCTGGAACTCCTGGCGCCGAAATGGTAAGCGAACGAATTCTTGCCACTTTCCGCGATACCTCTCACGAAATCGCCGACAATCACGGCCTAACCGTGACAATTTCATTAGGCATGGCCACCCACACACCTGACCATCCCTACTCTTGTGTCGACGACCTCCTTCGCCATGCCGATGAAGCGGTCTATCACTCCAAAACCCATGGGGGCAATCAATGTACTATTTATGAAACCATGAAGACCAAACAGCCCGCTTCATCCCCTGCCTGACCATCTCAGATTTTCCCTACACCCCTTCTCTCCCAGCATTAGAAATGATCCACACCTTTAAGGGATCATAATGAACTACTTGTCGTTCATTCATTCGTCATCAAGATACCGAAGGCTTGCCCAAACCTAAAAAGTACGATAAAAGAGGCCAGTCACTGTTCCGATGAATCCCGCTATCTTTCATCTTTCTTTTCCTGTTCGAGATATCGAATCGACCAAGGAATTTTATGTCTTGGGCCTAGGTTGTTCCATCGGACGACAATCAGCCGCAGCCATCATGCTAAATTTCCATGGGCACCAACTCGTGGCTCAGGTCACCGAGGACCTGGGAATACCCCAAAGCAGTATCTACCCTCGGCACTTTGGTTTGGTCTGCCAAACGGAAGGCGAATGGGCTCAATGGCGGGATCGCGCCAAATCCCATCAATTGACATTTTTTCGTGAGCCCCAGCGCCGGTTTTCGGGCAAACCCATCGAGCATCTTTCCTTTTTCCTCAAAGACCCCTCAGACAACCTCCTGGAGTTCAAATACTACCTGAATCCCAAGGCCATCTTTGGAGAACACAACTTTTCTCTGATCGGGGATGCCCACGAACGCTCAGGACCCAAAGGTTGACGAATACGCCTTTCTCCAAAATTTCAACGAACACTCCTAGTCCAATGCGGCCAAGACTTCCTCATAGTGGCCCTCGACTTTTACCTTGGGGAACACATGGCTAATGATTCCATCTTTGGCAATGACCACGGTGGTTCGTTCAATCCCCATATACTTTCGACCATACATAGACTTCTCTTTCCACACACCATACGCCTGAAGGACGGCTTTGGATTCATCGCTCAGTAGCGGAAAATTCAAATCGTATTTGTGAGAAAACTTTTGATGCGAGGCCACAGAATCGGCACTCATGCCCATGATGAGGGCGCCTTTTTTCCGAATCGCCTCCAGCCCATCCCTGAACGAACACGCCTCTTTTGTACAACCTGAAGTATCATCTTTGGGATAAAAGAACAGCACAATCGTTTTACCTTTCAATTCCGACAATTTCACCACCTCCCCCTGTTCATTAGGCAGGGAAAATGCGGGTGCACGACTACCAACCCTCACCCCTCCAGTTGCTACGACGTTCTTACTCTTCGACAAACCTGACGCGCTCTTTTTGGTCACTGGTGCTGACAATTTCTTGGTCGAAGGGGATTTCTTGGCTGGCGATTTTGCCTTCCCCATAGTTTTTGATGTCCCGGCCACCACCTTGGTCTTTTTCGTTGATGAATTCTTTGTTGGCATTCAGGCCTCCTTCTGTTGGTTGTGTAGAAAAAATTGCCATATGGCTCGATCTTCAATATCTCGATAGAAAACTACTTGCACACTCAAAACCCTTACGGTTGGCCATTCTACAATGAACCAAGGGCACAGTGCTGCCTGATTTTTCGAACATAGGCTTTTAAAAATTGGTTAGCCAAAGCAGGGCAGGAAAAGTTCTCATAAAGCTGTCTGCCGTTAAGGGCCGACACACAGCCTAACGGAGAAGACTTCAAAAATTTCAGGAATAAAAAAGCGGGGAAAGAGAATAAGCTACACGATGGGTTCTTCGACCGATAACGAAACGGAATCCAGGGAGGTATAGGTCCTCAGGCGAGCTTCTAGAATTTTTATTTCTTCGTCCTTTTTTGACACCTTCATCTCCAATAAATTGTTTTTGAGTTCGGAATTCTGGAGTTCATCCTGGAGACTTTGCAGTTCAGGATGAAACCGGTCGAGTTTTTCTTGAGTGCGTTGCAACTCACCTGAAAGCCTAATTTTTGTATCCTGCAGCTCTTTGGTCAACTGATCATTGATGTCTTGTAATCTCTTGCCTTCCTTGGCTTTTTCTTCCTTGACTAATGCCAATTGGGCCTCAAACCGATTGACCTGATCTTGCAAATCAGATTTCTCATCTCGAAGTCCCTGAACAAGTATTTCGACTTCCTCAAGGAGACCGGCAATATCTCTTTTGTCTGGCATCAGGGGCCCCTTTGTTGTCACCCTTCAGTGACGTCACTTTTTCCACTTACCCTATCGGTGTTTTTCCCTTCAAAATCAAACAGCCCTCCCTTCAGGGAATCCAGGACATCATCCAAATATTTCACTTTTCCCCTCAAAATTCTTGACATTCATTGAAAAGATGATATAAAAATACTATTCCTATCGATTTAGTATGAAATAAAAATGACTCGATTTTCTGCCAAAGTCACCTACGGAATTATGGCCATGATAGAACTCGCCCGTCATGAGCAAGGGGCTCCCCTGCAAGCCAAAGCCATCGCGACCCGTCAGGGCATCCCCGCTCGATTTATTGAGCACATCTTACAGGGGCTGAAGCAAGCTGGAATCGTGCGAAGCCTTCGTGGGGCCCAAGGCGGATATACGCTGGCCCAAGATCCTCGTCAAATCACGTTAGCTGAATTGGTTCATTCCCTGGACGGAACTGAAGCAGCATCTGCAACAGGGAACAGATCTCCAGCTCAAACTGAGCCTAGAGGGGCCTCAAACACAATACTTTCAGGAATTTGGGAGCAAGTTCAAGAAGCGGAGCAAGCGGTTCTTCGGATGATTTCGCTTCAATCCTTGGTGGAACAGCAGCAAAAGCTCGAATCCCAGCGCAGCTTGATGTATCATATTTAGTTCCGCTATGTAATAAAGAAGAAAAATTGCGGAATGCCAAGCGAGAACACACAATAGGACTTTTTGAATTTTACCTGCCATTTGGAGAACGACCATGAGCACCTCACCCACGACAACGAGACCCCTTATTCACACGATTCCGATCCCTCAAGACATTATTGAAGAAATTGAAACGTTCGAAGATGAGGTGGCTCGGCTCCAATCCGGCGATACTCCGATGGATATGTTTAAACCGTTCCGCCTTCAATATGGCATCTATGGACAACGCCAACCGGATGTTCAAATGGTCCGAATTAAAATTCCCTTTGGGGGCATCACCGCCAATCAATTACGGCAGGTGGCTGAGATCACCGATACCTACGCCACCGGCGTCGGTCATGTGACCACTCGCCAAGATATTCAATTGCATTTCGTCCCCCTTTCCGATGTTGGCACCATCATGCGGAAATTGGCCGAAGTGGATTTAACGACACGGGAAGCCTGCGCCAATACGGTACGAAATGTGACAGCCTGTACTCTTGCCGGAGTGTGCCCGGGTGAGGTTTTTGATGTCACGCCCTATGCCAAAACCGTGGCCTATCATTTGCTGCGAAATCCATTGAATCAAAGTCTTCCGCGCAAATTTAAAATTGCCTTTTCCGGCTGCAAACAGGACTGTGCCTTAACGCCGATTCATGATGTCGGACTGCTGGCCTCTCGTAATGCCCAAGGTACCATCGGCTTTAAGATGGTGGTCGGGGGCGGCTTAGGATCAACCCCGCGTTTAGCAAAAACACTTCGAGAGTTTGTTCCCATGGAAGAGCTGATCCCTTCCATCGAAGCCATGTTGAAAGTCTTTGATAATTTGGGCAACCGGAAAAATCGCAGTAAAGCCCGGATGAAATTTGTGCTGGACAAATTAGGGTTTGAGGAATTTTCGAAAAGATGGAAAGAAACCTACGACAGCATGATTCAATCTGGGGCGACGAAATTAGGATTGACCCCAGGCATATACCCTGATAATCCGCCACTGATCATGCCGACCCAAAATGGCCATGGTTCCTCAAACGGTTCGTCACAGAATGGTGCAGCCACCACATCTGAAGCCTTTACCGCTTGGTGCGCGACCAACGTGGTCACGCAACGGCAGGAAGGGTTTAAGGCCGCCGCCATACGACTCCGCTCCGGTGACCTGACCGCCGAACAAATGTACGTTTTGGCGGACCTGGCTGAACGGTATGCCAATGGCAATCTCCGCACCACGATTAACCAAAACATGATGGTTCGTTGGATTCCCGATCAGCAACTGGCTCCTTTTTATGAGGAACTTGTCGCGCATGGCCTAGGGGATCCTGGAGCAGAAGGGGTCGAAGATATTGTTGCCTGCCCTGGAACCGATACCTGTGGCTTGGGAATCACCTCATCGAAGGGTCTGGCTCGAGCATTGGCCGAAGTGTTCCCAGCCGGCAAATGCCCGGAGGACCTCAAGGGCGTCGATGTCAAAATCAGTGGTTGTCACAATTCCTGTGCACAACATCACATCGCCACGATTGGCCTTCATGGAGTTGGGAAACGCATTGGGAACCATGTCGCACCAGTCTATGAGTTGCATCTTGGAGGGCAAGTGAATCATACGCCAAGCATTGCCCAACTCATCGTGAAAGTGCCAGCGAAAAATGTACCGGCCGCCGTTCAACATCTATTGGATTTGTATCGCCAACATAGAAAAGACGGAGAATTACTCCCAGCCTTTATCAACCGAACAGGCAAAGTCGCCCTCAAGGACGAACTCATTCCTTATACCATCCTGCCAAGCTATGAAGATGACAAGGAATTTTATTTCGACTGGGAAGGAGACGAAGAATTTTCCGTGGAGGATTTAGGCCCGGGAGAATGTGCTGGTGGCGCCTTAGAAATGATCGACAACCGTATTCTTGAAGCTGAGCAAGAGCTCTACCAAGCCCGTATTCTGGTAGAGAAGCACCAATATGCTATGGCTATTAATAAGGCGTATCGAGCCGTGGTTGCTGGGGCAAAAGCCATCCTCGTGACTGAAGGGATTGATCCCAATACCGATGCTGATACGTTATTGGAATTCGATGACATGATTCGCACCAAAGGATTGTTGCCGGCTGAATACCACAATGTGGGAGAAAAATTCGGCGATCTCGGGACCAAGGACACCTCAGCCGACTTCACGCAAAACAAACTTTCCTTTGCCAAAGCGTTTGTCGATGTGTGCCGAACAGTCACTGAACAAATTGGACAGGACCTGAAATTAACCCCCGTGGAGATCGGCACAGAAAAAGCCGAGCCCTCACCAGTCACTGCTCCTCAGGCAGAGCCACAATCGTCTCCCACCGGCAATGCGGAGGTCTATGACTTGCGTGGAGTCGCCTGTCCCATGAATTACGTCAAAACCAAATTGAAATTAGAAATGATGGACGAAGGGGAACACCTTGAAGTCTGGCTGGATGCCGGTGACCCGATCCGCAATGTTCCCGTCAGTCTTCGGAACGATGGACATAAAGTCCTTCAACAAGAACCCATGGATCCGGGTGAACAACATTTTAGAGTCCTCGTGGAAAAGGTAGAAGGATAAACCACCCACTATGTCGTCTTTCGTCAATACGCAACCCTCGCCCGACGAATTGGCCGGGTTAAACCAAGCCCTTGAGAATCAAACTCCACAAAAGATTCTGGAAACGGCGTTGGAAACCTATGGGTCCGAAATAATTTTGGCCTGTAGCTTTGGGGCCGAGGATGTGGCTTTAGTGGATATGATGCTCCGCATCAATCCACGCAGCGCTCTTTTTTATCTCGATACTGGTTTTTTATTTCCAGAGACCCATGCGGTACGTGACCGAATCATTGCGCATTACCAATTAGCGGACGATCAAATCATTCATATGAAGTCGGCCCTCAGTCCCACGGAACAAGCCGCGCAACACGGCGAAGCGCTGTGGTTACGGAACCCTGACCTCTGTTGCCAACTTCGAAAGATCGAACCCTTAACGCAAATTCTTCGCCGGTATGCAGCCTGGATTACAGGAATTCGGAGAGATCAATCTCCCACTCGGGCACAGGCCGGACTGGTAGAATGGGATGCGAAATTCGGGCTCGTAAAATTTAATCCGCTGGCTGCCTGGTCGTGGGACCAGGTGTGGGAATATATTCGTACCCACAACGTGCCTTATAACGAACTGCACGACCAACATTTCCCGAGTATTGGCTGCACCCACTGCACCGCTCCCGTGATGCCCGGCGATGATCCTCGGTCTGGACGATGGAAAAGTTCGACGAAAACAGAATGTGGACTTCATCGTTAAGAAGGAATCGGGCCACGCTCACCCGTAAGACTCACAATATGAGAGTTGGAGATTATTCGTGAAAAAAATTGCGGTCATTATTACTCGTGGAGGTTTTAACAACCTCCTTCAAGCCTGTGAATGGATGGCGATAGCAGCAGGAAGCGGAATGGAAGTGAGCGGATATTTCCGCGATGAAGCGGCAGGCCGAATGAGCCAGGTCAAAATCAAAGAAATGACCATGTCTGCCGACTACCGCGGACGTGAGGCCAGCGTTCGAGATCTTTTACGACAGGAACATAAGTCTGACCTTTCAACATTCCTCCAGAATGCGAAAGATAACGGAAACCTCAAACTATCGGTCTGCCAGGATTCTCTCCGGTACTTTGCCATTAAACCCGAAGAGCTGATCCCAGAATTAGACGAGGTTCAAACCGCTGAAGCCTTCTGGAAAGAGGCCGTCCTTTCAGCGGATCAGGTGATGACGTTTTGAGTACCTCCCATTCCATGGACCATGTGATTGCCAAAATTGGCAAGGGGCTGAAAGGCGCCAAAGACCTCACGTGGGAAGAGGCGAAATTCGCGCTGAATGCTATTGTCGAAGGACACGCAACTCCCGGGCAAACTGGAGCGTTTTTGATGGCGATGCGGATTAAAACCGAGTCCATCGGGGAATTAGCCGCTCTCACCTCTGCCGCCCGCAGGTATGTGCCATCTATTCAAATTTCTGATCCTACGCACATGGTCGATCTTTCGCTCTATGGAGAAAAACACAACACCTTGCATATCGTCATTGCCGCCTCATTGGTTGCCGGGGCTGCCGGGGCAGGCATCTTCATGCATGGAGTAGAAAATCCCAGCCTCAGCTACGATCTTCCCAAAATCCTTCAGCACCTAAAACTCCCCATAGCTCAGTCTGCGCTTGAAGCGACTGAACAGGCATCTCAACATTCCTGGGTGTATATGGATCTGGCCGGCTATCACGCGCCCTTAACCAAATTACTTGATTTACGTCAAGAATTCGGCTTACAAAATCTGTCCCATCAAATCTCCAGACTGCTCAACCCAGCGCAGCTTCCTTCGCAGGTCATTGGCATTGCTCATCCGCCTTATTTGAATAAGATGGCGGAAGCTCTGGATATGCTCAAAACGCCGCGTGCGCTCATTATTCAAGGAGTGGAAGGATTTCCCGAACTTTCCATGTCCGCCCCGTCTTCCGCCAGAGAATTACGCAGCGGCCATATTTCGCAATTGGCGTTCCGCCCGGAAGACGCCGGCTTTCGATTCGGCCCCTTCCAGGCGATGAGCGCAAAAGCTCAGCCTCAAGAGGGTGTCTCATATTCTGCCAGCCCGCAATACGAAGCCCAAGTAATCATTCATCTATTGGAAAATCGCTTACGAGGCGATCAGCGCGCTTGGGTCATTCTCAATGCAGCCCTCTACATGTATGCCGCAGGACTCGCTCCATCATTAGCGAAGGCTACGCCTTTGGCCCATGATGTACTGGATTCCGGAAAAGCCGGAGCCTTTTATCATCATCTTGTCCGTAACGCTGCACGTTCAACGCCGCAGCCAAATTCCTTTTCATCTCCCTTGGTGACCGCATGAATCATATTCGTCAATTAGAAGACCAGAGTATCTTTATTCTTCGCGAAGCCTATAAAAATTTTGACAACCTCGGCATGCTATGGTCCATGGGAAAAGACTCGACGGTCCTTCTCTGGCTCGCACGAAAAGCCTTCTTTGGACATGTGCCATTTCCCTTATTGCACGTGGATACCAGTTACAAAATTCCTGAGATGATTGAATATCGAGATCGTCTGGCTCGGGAATGGCGCCTGAACCTGGTGGTGGGACAAAACAAAAAAGCCCTCGCCGAAGGGATGAATCATGAAAAAGGCCGCATTGTCTGTTGCACAGCACTCAAGACAGAAGGATTGAAACTTCTGCTGGAAGAGAAAGGCTACACGGGAATCATACTAGGTGTCAGGTCCGATGAGGATTCAACTCGTGCCAAAGAACGCTATTTTTCTCCACGGGACAAAAACAACGAGTGGGATTTCCGGGATCAACCGCCTGAGCTGTGGGATCAATACAAGATCTCCTTTCCCCCAGGAACACATATTCGCATTCACCCCCTCTTGGATTGGACAGAAATCAATATTTGGGAATACATCAAACTCGAAAATATCCCCTTCCTGGATAATTTATATTTAGATCAAGGCACCGGGCAACGCTACCGCAGTCTAGGATGCGCCCCCTGCACATCCCCCATTCAATCCACAGCCAAAAATGTGGATGAGGTCCTCATTGAATTGCGAAACAGCAAAGTGGCCGAACGAGCGGGACGTGCACAAGACGAAGGGCGAGGGATGGAACAATTACGCAAGGACGGGTACATGTAGTGATGGCAACGGATACCACCATTCAAGAACGTATGAACATCGTGATCGTCGGGCATGTGGACCATGGCAAATCCACATTGCTGGGCCGCCTCTATGCTGACACCGGAACACTCCCAGAAGGCAAAATCGAAAAGATCCAAGCCATCTGCCGCCAGCAAGGCAAAGAGTTTGAGTATGCCTTTCTATTCGACGCGTTCTTAGAAGAGCAGCAACAAGGCATTACCATTGACACGGCCCGAACCTTTTTCATCTGGGGCGACCGGCAATACATCATCATCGATGCCCCGGGTCACAAAGAATTTTTAAAAAACATGGTGTCCGGTGCTGCACGGGCGCAAGCCGCACTTCTCATTATTGATGCGCTGGAAGGCGTGAGGGATCAGTCCAAACGGCATGGCTTGCTCCTCTCGATGTTAGGGGTGAAACAGGTGACCGTCGTGGTCAACAAAATGGATTTGGTCAAGTATCGAGAAGATACCTTTCGAGCCATAGAAAAAGAATACCGTGCCTTCCTGACTCAATTGAATGTCGTTCCGCAATACATTATTCCAGCCAGCGCCAAACAAGGGGTCAACATTACAGAAGTGAGCCCGGAAACACCCTGGTACACCGGCCCGTCTGTGCTAGATTCCTTGGCACATTTTCACTTGGAGCCCTCAGGGAGCGAGCAAGCCCTTCGGTTCCCGCTTCAAGACGTCTATAAATTTGATGCCCGGCGAATTTTGGTGGGACGGATTACCGCCGGCAAGTTGAAAATCGGGGACCGCTTAGTCTTTTCTCCTACCAATAAATCAGCCAACGTTCGATCCATCGAGGCCTTCAACGTTGATCCGCTTCCCACGCAAGCCATTGCCGGGCAATCAGTCGGGATCACCCTCGATGAACAAATTTTCGTGGAACGCGGCCACATCGCGACACATGAAGAGTCGCGGCCGTTGGTCTCGACCCAAATTCGGGCCAACCTCTTTTGGTTAGGGACCCGTCCTTTAGAAACCGGACGAACCTACACCATGCGGCTTGCCACCCGAGAAGTACCCTGTGAGGTTGGCGTCATTCATCGCATCGTTGATGCCAATAATTTAGACGACCGGCACACGCAAACAACTGTCCAACGAAACGAAGTCGCCGATATCACTTTGCGTACCAAATCTCCGATCGCCTTTGATCTGTATTCCGACTTTGAAACAACGGGACGCTTCGTTTTAGTTGACAACTATGACGTCGCAGGCGGAGGTATCATCACCGAATCCATCTCAGATGAACAAGAAAATTTCCGAACGGAAGCCCGAGAGCGCGATTCGGCCTGGGTCAAAGGCGATGTCGGCGTTGAAGAACGAAGCCGTCACTATGGGCATCGAGCGGCAGTCGTATTATTCACCGGTCCAGATACAACCGCCAAGAGCTTTCTGGCGAGAAAATTAGAAACGGTATTAGTGGCCGAAGGACGCCATGCCTATCTTCTGGCGGCTGAGAATTTACAGAGAGGCCTGGATGCCGATTTGCATGATACGAAACCAGAGGAAATCGTCCGTCGGTTTGGCGAGGTCGTCCGATTATTAGCCGACACCGGCTCTCTGGTGATCACGACCACCAACCCCTTTTCTCGAGAAGCCAAAGATATCGTCCAAACCGTGCAAACCCTGGTCAACCCGGTTCAGGTGGTGACGGTGCACATGACCAAAGATCAGAGCGGGCCTCAACCAGATAGAGACCTTATTTTTGCCGGCCCTGAAGATTTCGATGCCTGCACGCATCAAATTATCGAAATACTCAAACAAAAAAGAATACTAGCCGAACCAAAAGAATCCTCCACTGCGGTTCAATTTTCCATTTAACGGGTCTTCTGAACGGTACAGACTTGTCGTCAGACGCGGGTAATTCACGAAATAGAACGGTTCCAATAATCTAAAAACTTGGATCATGGACAAAATCACTGACTATATTTACGTCACGAATATCATCCCTGCACACATCTGTGAAGCGGTCTTGAATGAGATTCGAGATAAAGAATGGACCAAACATTCCTGGTATAGCTATGCCGCCAATGATTACGAGTCCAAACCAGAAAAAGAACTCGACGTCTTGACCACGACACAAGAATTACAAGATGGACTCGGTCAGTTTATTTTTAAGGCTCTTCAGGAATATATGGTCAAATACAACCCCCAAGAGGACGACCGAATCAAAAGTTTTGTAAAGACGTTCACCCCCATACGTTTTAACCGCTATTCAACCGGTACCATGATGCGTGAGCATTATGATCACATCCATTCCCTCTTCGATGGACAACGAAAAGGTATACCCATTCTGAGTATTTTGGGAGTCTTAAATGAAGGTTATGAAGGAGGGGAATTTGTATTCTTCGGCCATCATGAGGTGCCCTTGAAAGCCGGGGACATTATGGTATTTCCATCAAACTTCATTTATCCCCATGCCGTGAAAGAACTCACCAAAGGCGAACGCTACACATTTGTCAGTTGGGCATTTTAAGAATTGTGATCGAAAAAAATATTTCGGTAAACGGCGATTTGACCTCTCTTGCATCTCACTTCTTCCTTTTCACGTACTACTCACGAAGGTGACGAGAGTTTCAATCCCGCAATCCCCGCAATAATCATCCCAATACACACCAGGCGAACCGCGTTTTTGGGTTCATCAAACAACACAATCCCCAAGATCACAGTGCCCACGGCACCAATGCCCGTCCAAACCGCATAAGCGGTTCCCATCGGTATAGTCCGAAGGGCAAATGCCAGACACACCATACTGATTCCCATTGCCATAACCGTCCCCACACTCGGCCACACCTTCGTAAATCCATCCGTAAATTTCAACAACGTCGCCCAGACAATCTCAAAAAACCCTGCGACCAACAATAAGATCCAGGCCATATCAATTCTCTCCCTTCGTCCGTCGACATCCAGTACCAAAAGCATTTCCCTCCCTGAACGAAAAAACCATTCACGTATACCACAAAATACAGAGAAAAAGAGGCTGCCGTTTATCGCAAACAAACCCTAAGCCTCTTGAACTCCCACGATTCATGCTTATCTTTAAAACAGGTCCAGACAGGAGTGGCCAAGTGGCACTCTAGGCTCTCTTAGGGTAAACTGGAATAAGTTCTTCCAAAGAGAAAAATGATGAATCTCAACAAAGGGGGTGACTGGCTTCGACGGGAATCAAGAGGTCAACAGAGCGTGTCGAGCTCTCGGAGTCTCGTTAAACCTTCGGGAAAAGTTTAATTGCCAACGAACCTTTGGCTCTCGCAGCTTAATTGACTGCGACGTCTCTCCTCTCTTTGTCTGCGGGAGGGGAAGAGGCGACACTTTGCAGGCTGGTCCAATGCTGATGCTCAGAGGCGGCGGATGAGAACTTTCTGGGCTAGCGGGCGCTCTAAGCCGGTCGGTGGGCGTGGGCAACTGCGAATAACAAATCATCGGCTACACACGTAGGGCTGTTGTGCTGAATGTTCTCGGACAGGGGTTCGATTCCCCTCACCTCCACCAATCGGCCTCTGGATCACACGATCCAGAGGCCTTTTTTTATTTAATGCCACAGGATATTTCATGACGTACCAAACAGAAAATACACCTTTCATGGGAAGGTCTTCTCGTTTCTCCATTTTCCCCTGAAGTGGGGGTCGAAAATAATTTTCGTTGCCTCTTGAAACTGTTCTAGAGCTTGGAAGATTTATCGTGTTTGACGCGTGATTTCCTTCCTGGCTCTGGTAGCAAAGCCAAAGGCAATCAAAACTTTTCCCTTAACAGGAGGACAGCCAGCATGGCTAAACTTTTTTCATTGATGGTTGCGGTTTTGTGCAGCATTGCGTTTGTCGGATTAGGGGTGGTTCAGGCCAAAGAAGCCTTCACCGGATCGCCATCCATCATTCTCGTTTCAGGAAAAGCGGGTGATGATCACGGCAAAGCTGGGGACGACCATGGCAAAGCCGGAGACGATCACGGCAAAGCCGGGGATGATCATGGAAAAAAGAAAGGCCATGGCAAGAAAAAGAAAGCTCATTAAGGATTCGGCCATTGCCATAGCTGGGTGAACACCAGCGCGCAGAGCACCAAATAACGGCCTTTTGAGGGTTTCAGCATTGACCACTCAAAAGGCCGTATTTTTTACAGGGTCTCAGAATTTTTCTCTCCTTTTTTGTATCCATCCCCTCTGAGGCCTTTCCTACCTTAGCTCTTGCCCGCCTCCCATAACCTATTCCATCACCCATAGATTTTGTCTATTCCAGGGCTAACTATCGGCTCCCAGAACTATTGCCGCCCAACAAGGACAGGCTGGGTAGTATGTTTCAAACTCACCAAATTTCTCTGGAAAATAGTTACAGGACTTTATTTCTTGGGAGCAAACCTAAGAACCATTAAGTAGAATAATGTGGTGCACTTTTTGGGAGTGCATTCTTTCCCATACACCCTATTGAATGGCTTTCCATACAATGGCAAGGGGCATCAAGAATGGGTTCCAGCTGAAAGAAATCGGCTCTAACTAAAATCATCATGAAATCAAATATATAATAATCGGACTTGAATACCATGGATCTGGAATGGGTTTTGCTCTATATCGCTAATCTCACCTCCTTGGGAAATGGTCCCGGAGGGGCTTTTAACATTCAACATTTTTTTGGAGGGCAGAACCATGGTTAAAGCTTTTACACTTCTTTTGGCCTTACTTATTGGATTGAGCTTCAGCGGAATGACATTCGCCAAGTCATTGGGTGCTTCCAGTGACCAATTCTCAATCCAAGTTCCCCAAGGTGACGACAAAGACGACACCAAGGATGGCGAAAAGGGCGATGCTCCGAAAGCCGACGATGATAAGGGTGAAGACAAAGGCGAAGACAAAGACAAGCACTAATCTTCGCAGATTGAACCATTCTTTGGTCTAAATCGGTAACAGCCCTTTGGACCCTTCAAGGAGTGAAGGGTCCTCAGGGCTGTTTTCTTATCCTCACATGAAGGAACTTCACAATTTCCCAACCGTTTAACTGCCTCTGTTCCTAAGTTCCTTCCTAACCTTATTGCCTGCAACCTAATCTCTAGTCTTTCAAAGTGTTGTCCTCTCAGTGAATTTGACTAGATTGATCTTTTCCTAACGAAGAAATTTTTCACTCTGCCATCACAATTCATTTATTCATTCTAGCCAGAAAAAAGAGCGTCACTTACCTAATAAAAGGTTCGGCTTCCCTCCGACAAGGATTTCATTAGGGTTAATTTTTTCCGCAAACATTACTGAAGGGAACCCCGGCCTTTTATTATACGTGTGGTAACGAATATTTGAATTAACGTCCAGCGGCAAGAGGAGGAAGGGGAGACGGGCCAGACGCCATTTGTTGCACCAGATTTGTCACGCTGGCATCCATCATTTCCATGAGGGGACCCGGATACAACCCGATCCATAACACCATAATGGCCAGAGGAATTACGGTCGCTAACTCTCGATAGGATAAGTCTGGAAGCAGACCGGCCGCCTTTGTGGACGGTTCGCCTAAGGCCACCCGTTGCAACATCCACAGCATATAGGCCGCGGCCAGGACGATCCCCCCCATAGCTAATATCACCATCACGAAGCTGATATCCGACGTCCCGACCAACACCAAAAACTCCCCGATAAAATTGCAGGTTCCCGGTAACCCGAACGCGGCCACTGAAAAAAGGAAAAACAGCGCGACAAATCTGGGCATGGATTTATGCAACCCGCCGTAATCTTCAATGGCCCGGCTGTGCGTACGGTCATACAATTGGCCGACCGTTAAAAATAACGCTCCCGTGGTCAGGCCATGGTTAAACATCTGCAGAATGGCTCCCTGTATCCCCTCATTGTTGAACACGAAAATTCCAAGGGTGACGAAGCCCATATGAGAGACCGATGAATAGGCTACTAATTTTTTGAGATCCGTCTGGGCTAGGGCGACATACCCTCCATAGACAATGGCAAAAACCGACAACCAGAGAATGAAGGGAGCAAATTGCGCTGACGCCTCTGGAAACATCGGCAAGCAAAACCGCAAAAACCCGTATCCACCCATTTTGAGCAAGACCCCAGCTAAGATGACACTCCCTGCTGTTGGGGCTTCGGAATGTGCGTCAGGCAGCCACGTGTGGAAGGGCACCATCGGCATCTTAATGGCAAACGCCAGAAAAAGGGCCAGAAATAGCCAGAATTGCGTCGTGGAAGAATAGGTCTGTTCACTAAGAACGATCAGGTCATAGGTGTGGCCCCCTTCCAGATAGAGCCCAAGTATCCCAATGAGCAACAACAAACTCCCGGTCAGGCTGTACAACACAAACTTGATTCCTGCCGAAATCCGGTTTGGGCCGCCCCACAGAATAATCATAAAATACATGGGAATCATGGTGACTTCCCACAGCATGAAAAAGAGGAAAAGATCTAAGGCGGTAAACACCACAATCATGGCTCCTTCGACCAAGAGCACCAAAGACATAAACGCTCGTACCCTCGTGGCGATCGAATTCCATGAACACAAGATACACAATGGACACAAGAGCGCGGTCAACAGAACCAGAAGGATACTAATGCCGTCGACCCCCACGGCGTATTGAATATTAAAGGTCGGCATCCATTCCATTCGTTCCACAAATTGCATGCCTTGCTTCCCGAACTCAAACTGCTGACACAGAATGAGGGCCACGCCAAATTCCAACATGGCGCATCCAAAGGCAATACGACGAATCCATTCCTCATCACGTATGACACCCAGGAGCGCGATCCCCAAAAAGGGAATGCCTACCATCCAACTGATGATATGTTCGGTAAAGATGCCCATACGTCCCTCACAGAGAATGATTCATTGTCTACACAGCCCCCAACACTTCTAACACCCGGAAGATCGTTTCTGCACAAACTATGACAGAGACAGATGAATATTTGATTTTGTTATGCGTCAATTTACCCATGTGAATCTCTGAGCTCAGAGGACTCGGACCGGTTCAAAAAAGATCGTCCAGCTAGGCCGCAGCCATTTTTACGCGCGGAACGTACTTGCAATACGTGAGCCCGAAAAAATGGCGAGAACGACGCTGGCGGTTTTTTTCAACCGGTCCTCACACTAAAAAATAGAGGAGCCCAATAGCTGACACCAGCCAAAAAACCATAACCAGTAAATGATGTTGCAACGTGCGAGAATCGGTTTCTTGCAAGGTCAGCCCGGCAGAATCAGCTTTTTTCATGACCTGCCCGATATTGGACTCCAGCCACCGAATATCCACAACACGCCACAACCACCGTCCCAGTCCCACACTTGATCCGCCTAACCCAATCACCGCTCGATCAATTCCCTTAATATCAATCACTCGCCAAAGCCAATTGGCAAAACCGATTGAAAAGGATGCAATGCTGTGAATAGCCCGATCAAATATGCGAACATCCACAGTCCGCCAAAGCCAATTGGCTAAGGTGAGAGTCGGTTGGACCACATGCATTTCATACCATTCGTCAATATATCCTTTATGGAGAAAGAAGACGTACAGCGCCTTTTTCCACACTGGTACGTTGACGTGCTCCCGGACTTCCTTCTTCAGACAGGCAATCGCATACCCCCATCCGCACACCGCTACCCCTACCGGAATCACCATCCACCACCAGTTGCTCATGACACCGCCCGTTACGTCTCCTGTTGAAGAAAGTACGGGCAAAGCGGGGGCAAGAAATTCGACCCACCATGTCCACACCATCATCAGCACGTAGCACATGACACTGCCCACCGCCGTATAGACCGCAAGATGGACAGGAGAAAAAATTTGAGGGGTGACGGACATCCCTCTTCCGTGCGCCGAACCCGGAATCTGCGGCCCATGTTGAAAAAGCAGCATGATCCCCCGGAAAAGATACACCGCCGTAAAGAACACGGTGGCAAGACCAATGATCCCAAAGACTATCCCTGCCGAGGTAAATCCATTGGCCGTCCAGATCCCTTCATACGGACCTGAAAAAATGACAAATGGTGGTAAGCACGCCAACATCAAGGCTCCAAGATAGAGCATCACCGGAGGTTGGACATGCCGTCCCCTGGACGACTCGCCATGAGGATGAGCATGCACAGCTTTCAACGCATTGCCGGTGGACAAAAATAAAAACGCCTTCAAGCACCCATGTGCCAGAAGATGAAAGAGCGCGGCCACAAAAGCCCCAATGCCGCAGGACATGATCATGAATCCAATTTGGCTGATCGTGGAATAGGCCAGATTTTTTTTGATATCCGACTGAACCATCGACACCATCGCCGCAAATAATGCCGTGGCTCCACCGACCACGGCCATGCACGTCATCGCTGCGGGAGAGAGGATAATTAATGGACTTAACCGAATCAGCAAAAATGGACCGGCATTGACCATGGTGGCTGCATGAATGAGTGCCGACACTGGAGTTGGGGCTTCCATCGCGAACGGAAGCCACACATGAAAGGGGAATTGTGCTGACTTGCCCATGGCTCCAATAAACAAGAAAATCGGGATGATGGTGATTGGATAGATCTGATAGTCCATCCCCATCCCACTGAAGAGGGTCAAGGTGTGATCTTCCAAGCGTTCCGCCTGAGACAGAATGGTCTGAATATCTAGGGTTCCAAATGTGGCAAAGGTTAAAATGATACCGAATCCAAAGCCGACATCTGCGATGGCATTGACAATAAACGCTTTCGTGGCTGCCTGAATCGCCGGTTTCCGTTGAGCCCAATGGGAAATGAGCAAGTAGGAACACAAGCCCATCACTTCCCAAAACACATAGAGTATGAGCAGATTCCCACTCATGACCAGCATCACCATGGAAAAGGTAAACAAGGCAATGACGGCAAAGAACCGGTTGTAGCGAGGATCACCAATCATATAACGGGACGAAAAGACATGGACGACACTGCTTACCCCCGTGACCAGCAACAACAAAAGAACGGTGACTTGATCGATATAGACGTTCAGATCTACGACCAGTGACCCGACTTGATATAACCGGTAAAGTGAGATCGAGACCGGTCCATTCGTGACTACCTCCACAAAAGCCCAGATCGACACAGCGAAAGATAGACCGAGTGCCGGTATTCCGATGCGGTGTCCCTGTTCACCCCACCGGCGTCCACCGAGGGCCAGCACCACTGCGGCCAATAACGGACAAAGGGGAATCAGAAGAAATAGTGACATCTGAACTCTCAAAAACCTGGCGGTAGCGCGAGACGGATCAAGGCGCCCACCATGGAATCACTCCAGAGGCCCAGAACCATAACAGCTAGGGACGTGGCGCCTACACTCAACTTGATTGGGAAAGGGGTTTCAATCCGCTCAACCGAGGAAGCGGTTGAAGCCCGGCGAAACAGGCGTTCGAAAATTTTGACAAAATACGCGAGGGTAAGCAGTGTTGAAAGAAGCACCGCACCCACAGCGAGATAGTTATGTGCTTCCAACGCTCCCAAAATGATATACCATTTTCCAAAAAATCCCCCTGTTGGTGGCAGTCCGATCATTCCCATAGCTACGACAATCAGCGACGCAGTTATCCATGGTGCCTGCTTCGCTATACATCCGATATCTTCGACCGACCGAATGCCATAGTGCCCGGCCACCACTCCGGCGATGAAAAATAAAGCGGCCTGCATCACGGCATCATTGATTAAATAAAATACACCTCCGACAAACCCTGTTTGATTCCCCTGGCTAATGCCGATCAAAATAATGCCAATATGCGAGATGCCTCCATAGGCAAAGATTCTTTTGAGATCCTGCTGCGCCAGGGCCAACACCGCTCCGATAACCGCCGCTAAAATCCCCAATACGTCTACCAGCACCAGAACCGGAATGTTCTGCACCACCGCTTTCGCTCCCAACACCCAGAAGATAATTCGAACCCACCCCAGGAGAGCCACCTTGGTCACCAATGAAGCCAGGATGGGCGAAACGGCATCGGGTGCATAGGAATAGGCATCGGGGAGCCAGGCATGAAACGGCACGAGAGCCATTTTGATTCCCAAGCCAATAAACATAAACAACAAGCCGCCGACGACCACTTTCGAAGTCAGCAAATGGGGAAGCTTGTCCGCTAAATCGGCCATATTGAGTGTCCCGGTGGCGGCATAGAAATAACTCACCCCTAATAAATACAGCGACGCGCCTAAGGTGCCTAAGATGAGATACCGGAAAGCGGCCATCAACGCTCGTCCGCCAGCCATACCAACCAGTGCATAACTGGCGATAGCGGCCACTTCCAAAAAGACGAACAAATTAAACAGGTCTCCGGCAAAAACAATCCCGGTAAGCGCCGCAATGAGCAAAAGGATCAGCGTATAAAAATGGACGATTCTCCCCTCAAGATTGTTTGGAGCCATCGAACCGGCAAAGACCATCACCGACAATCCTAGGAGACTCAAGGCCACCAAGATGATACTGGCCAACCCATCAGCCACCCACTCAATGCCCATGGGAGGCGCCCATCCGCTAAAGGCATACCGGACCTCGCCTTCTTGGGACACATTGAAAAGATTCCACAGGGAAAGTCCGACCATGAGGCACAACGCCGTGGTGGCAATCGGTCGGCTCAACGCGCGGCGCTTGAGACACAGCACCGGCAGGGAAATGGCGGCAAACAATGGGACAAGGAACAAGAGGGCTGGTAAATGGCGGGTCATTCTAACTTCTTCAAAATCTCTTCTTCATCAAGACTGCCGTAGGTTCGGTAAAGGGCCGAACACAAGGCCAGGGCCACCCCAAGTGTTGCCACACCAACCACGATGGCAGTCAGCGTCAACACATGCGGTAAGGGATTCGAATACGCCGCCACATCCACGGGATCGGTCATCGAAAGTAAGATCGGAACCGTCGCGCCTTTTTTGGCACTGATCGAGACGAGGAAGAAAATGACGCTGGTCTGCACTAGGTACATCCCCACCAGTTTCTTGACAAGGTTGTACCTCGTCACCATAATATAGAAGCCCCAAAGAAAAATAATGACGAAGGTGAGAAAATTTGGCCGGTGAAATAAGGCGACAATAATCTCACTCATTGATCGAATCCTCGATAATTTCCTGCGCCGATAAACTAAAAATAATCGATATCGCTGTGACCGCCACATCCAACGCCACGCCAATTTGGGTGAGAACGATACCTAAGGAACGCCTGGCCGCGACCTCCAACCCAGGAACCTCTAAATTGGCATAATTGAGGAACTCTCCTCCTCCGATCAGACACAGCCCCCCTACCCCGGCATAGATCAGCATCCCCACCCCGTCACCATGTAACACCTTTTTGGCCAACTGACTTCGCGAGGCCGAATGGCCAAAAATCAAAATAGTGAGAAGCAGACTCGTCCCAAGAATCACTCCTCCCACAAACCCCCCGCCGGGACCATATTGCCCAAAAAACAGAACATAGAGCCCGAATATTTGAATCACGGGAACTAGAAACCGTCCCAACGACTGCACAATAATACTGTCATGAGGCTGAATCATGAGCTCTTTCTCCTCAGGATTAACGCGCAGGCAATCCCTGCGGTAAAGATCACGACGGTTTCGACCATGGTATCAAGCGAACGGTAATCCATCAGCACCGACGTGACGACATTAGGAGTCTGAGTGTCCTGATAGCTCTGCTTAAGGTAGGTCGGAGCAATATGCACACTTGCGGGTGACGTCGGATCTCCAAACGCGGGAAGATCTTTCGCCGCATACAATAACAGGACACCCAATAGTGGGAGGGCAAACACGGCCGCCATCGGAGGTGGAGGTCGTCGAAGCCGCCCATCTTTTGGTTGCGTGCCAAACAGCGTGAGTAAAAACAGGACGGTCGCAAGCCCGGCACCTACCACCGCCTCCACAAAGGCGACATCCACGGCACCCAACCATGCCCAAACCAGGGAAAGAAAAAAGCTATAACAGCCCAGCAACAAGATCGCACTCAACAAATCTTTCACCATAATGGCCCCGGCCGCAGTCACCAGCAATAAAATTAAGAGAGGAATCTCATAGGCAAATGTCATGACGTCTCCTCTTTCCACGGCCTCAGTCCAGCCCGAATGGCTGCCCGCAACGTCGCGTGGGTAATCACAGGATTTTGTATATAGAGCAGCGCCAACACCGCCAAAATCTTGAGAAGATTGATGCTCAATCCTTCATACATCGCAATGCCCACGAGTAATAGAAACGCGCCCAAGGAGTCCGTCAACGAAACGGCATGAGACCGGGTAAAGACGTCGGGAAGACGAATAATGCCGATGGCAGCCACCACAAGGAAAAATAACCCCGCAAGGATAAAGAGAACCGAAAGAATTTCCATGTTAGGGAAGCCCCTTTTGCTCGAGGTATTTGGCCACCGCCAACGCCCCCACAAGATTCAGTAGGGCATAGCCGGTGGAAATGTCCACGAACATCTCGACCCGATCGTACACGACACCAATCACCACCAGGAGAATAATGGCTTTCGTCGAAATACCATTCAGGCCTAAGACCCGATCAAAGATCGTCGGCCCCTTAAGAACCCGATACAAATAGGCACCGATCAGACTCACTAAAACCAACAAGACAAACAGAAAAAATGTTGTCATGTGGTTGACTCACTTCCTCGAAAAATCGAAGCGATCTTGGCTTCAAGCCGTCCGCTCGTCACATCTTCGCTCGAGGCCTCATCCATCGCATGAACCAGCAACACCTGCCCATTCACTTCAGCCGTAATGGTTCCGGGGGTCAGGGTAATGGAATTCCCGAGAAGGACGACCGCCGGTGGTTCTGTTAATTGGGATTCGTACCGAATCAATCGCGGATGAATGGGGAGGCGAGGATCCAAAATAAGTTTGGTGACATGCACACTACTCTGGACAATTTTTAAAAATAACCAGGGAAGGTACAGTAGAATTCTTCCCCATAAGTAGAATCGAGGAACAAATGGGGAATGGCCGGAATTGATCCAGGCCACAAAGAAAGAAAGGACCATCCCCAGCCCGAGATGAAGTGGATCAAATTGCCCGGACAACATCACCCACATGCCGAACAATGCGGCCGTCTTCAACAGTAAAAATTGCGAAGAGATCGGTCTCATTGGGAATCAGCAGGCCTCCGCAACCTTTTCAGGGGAACAAGCCTCCCACGTGGCATTCGGAGTATATCGATGGAACGTCCAAGTCCGATGATCCAGAGCGACAAGGTTTAACCACCCATTGTGAAATAATTGCTGAAGGATGGCATGTTTCTGAATGATGGAAGAAATGACACTCGGGACCGCTTCAATAATCGCTAGCAGTCTCATTGGCTCGTGATAATGAGTCTCTCCGTCGTTGACCGTTTGCAAGGGAAATCCCATTTGCAAATCACTCTGGCTTCCCAGCATCACGCCGACCCCTCCAACCACATTATGAATCACTTTGCTCCCACTGCCATAATGCCACGGATCCACTCCCGAAAAATAATATCCCGTATTGATCCATTCTCCGACAATCAATGGGGCCGTCATAATTTTTTCGAGAATCGCCCCTTCAGGGTCAGCAAGAGGATCGTACGAATGCAAGAAGACGCGACCGCCTAAATCCAGTCCTTTGGTGAGACTTCGCCGACCGATTAAAAAAGCGGCATTACCAGCCAGACCCCATTCCGGACGAGAGCTGGCCCAATCCATCCCACGTTCCTCGACATGAGCAAAGGCCTTCTCTGGAGAAACATTTGTCCGCGCATGGGGAATTCGACGACAACGCTCCAACGCTTGTTGAGCCCCGGCCTTTTCTAAATCTTGAATCAAGGTTTGAACATCTCCCCGATGACTTGTCGGAAGTTCAACCATGTCATAGAACGTCACCCGATCGGTCGTCGTATTATGTTTCGCCGCAAGAAACCACGTATCATCCGGAATGTCCAACCCTTTGACTTGTAACATACGACGAACATCGCGATGGTTCGCCATCGCCGCAAATACACGCGCATTGGTATCTCCCGGATTACCTCCACAGGCCCCACAATCTAAGGCCCCATAGTAGGGGTTATTGTCCGTCTGACTGCCATGACCACAAAGAACGACGAGACGACCAAAATTTTCGGTCAGCCCCATGGCCCGCAATCCATTTTCAATAAACGTGGCTTGCTCGGAAAGAGAGAACCCCTGAGCCAGTTCTGGCAGGTTCTCCTCTCGAGAATCCGCTTCTCCGGCTGGGGCCTGATTCTGATTGGCTTGGGACGAAACCGAAATTTGAGTCGACACGGGAAAGGCCGACCACCTGGCAATCAAAGACGTGATCGCATGATAGGGTTTGAGTAGCAAGGTTTTGCCGATAAGTCCCAGGCTAAAAAATAGGCCGAGTAGGTCGATCACCATCAGGGATCCTACTGGATTACGTTTGAGATCATGAAACACATGATGTCCGAGTTGATTCCAACGAGTTCCCGAGACGTATTTTTGCAAAGCCGCCTCTTCATCCGGACGCGGATTTTCGGATACCGCATGTTTAGGGAAAAGCAGCACCGGACATAAATCAGCTCGGTCCTCTCGATCAAATGCCTGATGGTTGATAGGGATACCGAAGAACCCTGCAAATCCAAATGTCTCATAGGGTCCTTGTCGTTCGATATGTCGACGAAAGGATTCCGAGCGCACATCAATGCAAAACACCATCTGTGCCCGCGGGCGACTGTCTGATGGAGGTTGAGTACCCTGATGCGCCGAAAGCTTGTGCAGCAGATCAACCCTGAAGGCATCTTCATAGGCCTCAAGCCAAACCGGACCATGCTGATCAGGCGGAAAAGCATCCAACCATCCCAGCAACGTTCGGGCATCAACCCGGGATATATCATGCAAGTCGATTGGTGAGAACTCCAGGAATTGGGCAAGGTGGAAAAGCCGCCACGCATCTTGGCAACGGGAAACGGTGAGCGGATCATGGGTAGAGTCATCATCCCCCATGCGTGTGGAATGGTCCGCTGGTCGTGTTTCCCAATAAGACGTCAGGGCCGGAAGAGTTGCCGCGACACCCCATTCGCGTTCACATCTCACCTGGCACATCTCCATTTCAAAGAATAATCGAACGGCCAGATATTGCCGTGTATCGATGGGATGGTGTTGTTGCGCCGGATAGGCAGGATGCTCTCCCAGCCAACGAATGTATCGTGTCCACCCCGGGAGTTGCGATAAAGACCGGGAGAGATATCCCGTCCATTGTTCATCAGGAATACCCATTCGCTCCAAACACCAGACGATGATGGCCTCAGGATCATTCGGCAGATCCTGAATTTTTTCGTGAAAATTGTGAATACCCAAAAAGCGACCTGAGTAATCCCATTGGGCTAATTCCAGCCATGCTCCCAAAAACCCTTTATCTCGAGACGGCATAGCCCACCCCGCTAAACCTTCGTCAACAAAGGCGGCAATCCATTTAATCATCTGATGATTAATGGATTCGACAATAGAGACCCCTGCTAATTGTTCAACCCAGTCACTTAATGTTCGTTGAAAAGGCAAGGCGACACGCCTCTGTTCGCTCTCACTTGATCGTCGGGGACATTCTTTTTGTTCACTGTGAGTCAGGCTGTGTTCATGAGGAAGGGAATCATCTAATGCCAGGATTGAAAGAACCGTCTTCCAAAGATTCGTCAGATAAGCTTCTTCCGGGTACTCCCGGCACTGTTCACATTCTTCAATCGTTCGCGTGATGATTCGTTGTCGTGCTTCGTGGGGAAGGTCTGAACGAAATTGTCTGGTAGCACCACCACCTCTGAGTTCCCATGGCAATAGGACGGGCTCCAAGCCCTCAAACCCCGCCACGACATGCCATTGCCAAATATCAGGAGCGGAGAAGTTTCGGGTGCCAACCTTGATGACATCCTGTGTTTCCTGGCGCGGGCCAACCCGGGTCAATGCCCGTTGGATACCGTCAATCGTCATGCGCCCGTCTTGGTACAACTGCCGATACGTTTCGTTCGGAAGATATCCACTCCCTCCAAGCAGGTCCTTGCCGGTTCGAACGGCTTGGTCGAACGAGAGGTATTCCAACCCGTGAATCGGGTTTTGCGCAATCATCGTTCTCATCGGCCAAAATGGCGCAATTGGCGCACTGGCTTCTTGGACGATGTGACGAATGTGATCCCGCATTGCTGTCGAGGGCACCATGGGCGATTGGCTTATCGATTCAGCACTCATCGTTGGCCTCATTCATTTGGAAATTATTCCGTGCCAGAAAAGCCCCTATTATTTCTGTCATATTTCCTAAGAACATTCGGGGGGTCAGTTGTGAATATTGAACAGGCAAATGGTGAAAGGGAGAACGAGCCCCGGGTCATCAAAGCCATTAGAAAATCACATCTCTTAAGACCGAGAGAAACTCTTTTTCCAAGCCAGGGAAGTGCCCGGCACCAGGATATTCGAGCTGTTGACCGATATCAAGGTGCATTGGAGTACCCTCATGGTGTGCTCACTTGATTAAGACCTCGAAGCGAACATCTCATCTTAATTCCTGGACTTCTTTCTTCCAGCCTCTGGATGATGAGACAACGGTTGGTGTAGGTCTAACCCCACAATCTCCAGTCTCGACTGCTGCTCTTGAAATTCTGCTTCCATCTCACGAAGTTTGGACATCGTTGTATGATCCACGAGGAACGTGTCGGATAAATCCAACACAACATGGGGTTCCCTGATCAAACCCTCCAACGTCTTCTTTAACGCAATCCACGTACTAAACACGGCCGAATCTTTGACCTTGACCGTTACCACACGGCCCTCTTCTCTTTCCACTGTTATTTGAGGTTTAAATAACGAGGGCATCGGTGCACCATTGTTGAGATGCAAGAGAATATTGACCACGATTCCTATAGCCACGCCCATTAATAAATCGGTGGCCAATACGCCGATCACCGTCGACACAAAAATAATAAACTGCTCTTTCCCCACGTGATACATATGAATAAATTCTTGTGGGGAGGCCAAACGATAGCCCGTAAAAACCAACATAGCCCCCAAAGCCGCCAGAGGAATTTGATTGATCAATCCCGGAACCAACGCCACAAAGGCCAAGAGAAACAACCCGTGAAACATATTGGCAAAACGTGTACGTGCGCCATTATCAATATTGGCCTTGCTGCGGACGATTTCTGAAATCATGGGGAGTCCACCAATGAAGGCCGCAGCAGTGTTCCCAACCCCCACCGCCAACATATCGCGGTCGTGATCAGTCTTTCTCTTCCATGGGTCAATGGCATCAATGGCTTTGGCGCTCAGCAGTGATTCAATACTGCCGATCAAGGCAAACATCACCACATATTTCCATCCCGTCGTCGTGAGCAGTCCGGAAAAGTCCGGAAAGGTGATCGCATGAAACATATTCTCCGGAACAGCCACCAGAAATTGTTTCCCTAACGAATATTCCTGTCCATTAAACGAATACGTTTGCTCCTGACTCAGGTTCAGATACATGGCCATCGGGACGGTGACGAGTAACACCACCATGGGAGCGGGAATGACTTTGAATTTAGGATTGCGAATCAACAAATATCCAAACATGATGAGAAGGCTTATGATCCCAATGAGACCGATCAAGGGATTCATCTCCATGAAAAATTGGGGAATCTTGGCGATTAACTCCAATGGCTTGCCATCAGGACGGACCCCCAAGGCAATGGGAAATTGTTTGGCCATAATGATGATCCCGATGGCCGTCAAAAGCCCATGAACTGCTGACCTGGGGAAAAACTCCCCTAAGATGCCTGCCCGAAAGACGCCCAAAAATATTTGGATGATTCCGGCCACGACCCCTACCCCAAGGGCCCATCGATAGGCCTGAAGGTCTGCGGCAGGATCCTCACCGCCGGTAAATCCAAATTCCGTGACGCAGCCAATGGCGATCACGATGAGTCCCGCCGCCGGACCTTTGATGGTGAGTTCGGAGTTGCTGAAAAAGGTGGCCAGCATTCCCCCGATGATCGCGGTGAAAATCCCGGATATCGCGGGGTAGCCGCAGGCTAACGAAATCCCCAAACAAAGCGGGAGCGCAATTAAAAACACCAAAAAACCTGACAGCATGTCCGCCTGCCAGTTTTTAGGCAGATCGGAAAAATTTCCTCTTGGAATTTCCATCATGTGAGTTTTCCTGCAGTTGTGGTTATCGATTGAAATGACGTGGTAATCCGGGATTCAGGAAAATGAGCATGGCGGTCATGGGGACTTTCCGGCATGTGATGAGTGAGGGAAGTCATCACTTTTTCAGCAAAATACAACAAAGCCGGCCGAGGTTTTGGAACCAAATCCAGAACCACAGACCGGCTTGCACTGAAACTGACCCAACATTTTTTCAGAGTCAGCACCCTACAGATGGTCAAGTTTTTCAAAGGGAAGGAAGTCGAATGTAACCCTCAGGGAAAACGGTTGGCTTGATGCACCTTCCCAAAATGGACAACGAGGTATAGCAGGACGGGAAGGAGGAGCTCAAGGAAAAACCGCAAAAATTCCTTAAAAAACTAGAACTTATGAAGTTTTAATTACGTATAAATACTTTATTTTTTCGGAAGAACCAGAAAATTGAAGAGAGGTTAGCAGACAGGAAAAGAAGGGAAGAGGAGAATCAGATCCTCATTCCTTCGTAAACGACAAAAGGAATGAAGAAATTTGATTAACCGTAAATGTTGAAAGCCACCATAATACCGACTACGGCAATCATGGCGAGATCAAATATGGGATCCATTGCATTCTCCTTAATAAAATAACGTCAATACTCTCTTACTTTGCAAATGATGTTCCTCCTAATGTGCATGAATATCAGAAAACGTAACCTATTGAATTTTTATACAAATTGACATTTTCAGATGACGAATACCATTTTATTCTCTTCTAGCTCATTCTCATTTTGAGCGATTTCGCTCTGTTTCGTAGGTGCGTTTTCGCACAGATTATGGTCCAAAACTGAGCACTCCAGGACAATACTTGACTTTCCAGTGAATTGACTTACCTTAGTAGACATGACAACACCACGATCGCTCACTCACGACGAAAAGAAAGCCTCCGAGGCAGCATTTCGAGGATTGCCTCTGGATGAAAATTGGACAGAGTCAGCCAAATCTGTCTATGAAGGTATTGTTCAAGCCCTCGGCCAGCATCCTACAGAACTCAACATTTCAGAAAATGCCTCTCTCCCTGTTTCCTTGGAACAAGAGAAAGAGGCTTCCTCCACTGAGCCCATGGCATTGCCGCCGGCTGACTCCGCAAACTCACAGGACATCTCGCCTGAGCTGAAACAACTGACAATTCGCTTACGACAGGAAGCAGTGGAATCCGGAATTCTGAAAGATGTGACTCCGCTGGCACAAAGTATCGGATTGGATTTTTGTGTGGCCATGACCAATCCCTTGTGGGAACAGTATATCCACGCCTCTCCAGATTTCACGGAAGAACGAATTCACTCCCGCTTACGAGATACCTTGGTAGCGGTGCGCCTGCGCCTTGCCAGTCTTAAGGAAGCCACGCCACTGGTCGATGTGCCGGTTCTTTTAGAATTTGAACCGGAACCCACTCCCCAGCTCTGCCTCACCTTCGCCTTATTCCACAAAGATCCCGTTGACGGGAATTGCCTCCTCCTGATTCATCCGGGCGAAGTCTTCGCCACACGCCAAGCCTTCGAAAATAACTAACGATTCTGCCTCCTCTCCTTTCAGCTAGATAGCCTCATTCAGAACCGTTCTGGAGATCTCTTCCTCGCAATATCCAACTCTAACCTCAAGAGTCCAGCATGATCTTTCGCTTCCTTTCATTAATACCACCAGTTTGCCCTGCTTTCTCTTTCCGAGAAAGATTCCACAAAGCCTCGCACCAAATGTTTTTTATTTCATCAAATACCATTCAATACCGAGGAATAAAGCAACGAACATTTCCTCGACGTTGAAGCCAACGATGACTCATCACACCCTTTACAGATTTGCACTATTCACCACACCAAAAAATATTCCGGGAATAAAAGTGCTCAACCTGTGGCTCAGCCTATGGGTCTTCTTTTTCTCTCCTGAAGTGGTTCATGCTGAGTTTCTGGATCGACTTGAATTGATCAAACATCTGCGTCAAGGCCATTACTCAAAACTAGAACAGATGCTCACTCGCCAGGAGCGCCTGTATCAGGCCAAGGAAATTCCAGAAGAACACGTTGAATCAGCCTATTTATCCTTTGCGAATTCGGCAGCCGACCTTGAAGAAAAACTGAATGAATGGGTAGCGGGAAACGATAAAGATGGAACGGCCCATTTAGCTAGAGGGATTTACTTTTGGAATAGAGGATGGATAACCCGTGGGTACGCGTTTTTCTCAGAAACCCCAAAAGAAGGCATTTCAGGAATGAAAGAAAACTTTGAAATAGCCTATCAGGATTTAAACATTGCCTCTCGCCAAAAGTCCCATTCTGGAATTCCATATGCCTACATTATCAGTATGGCAATGGCTTTAGGAGATCAAAAAGGGATAAACCAGTACATTTTCGATGGCCTTCGAGCAGATCCTCGCTCATTCTCCATACGCTGGAGGTTCCTTTACAGCCAAACACCTTGGTGGGGAGGTTTAACACTTGAAAAGAGCCTCGCGAACATAAACCCTTTCCTTCAAAAAAAAGTCCTACCGAATCTCACACAAAATGCCAATCTCCGACCTTTATTAGGATTTCCTGATTATGTCCGCGCAGAAATGCTTAGACGGAGCGGAAACCGGGAACAAGCAAACCTCTTTTTCAAAAACGCGCTCAAACACGGACGATATTACATTTATTCTTTCCATTTTGGGAAAAACCTGTATTTTCTTGGTCAGCTTGAAGAATCATTGAATGAACTCACCGCCAGCCTACAGGATCGACCGCAGGTTGCTGACATACACGATTTTCGCGCAGGAATACTTGAAGATCTCAAACGTCCAGAACAAGCATTGATTGAGCAAACACAAGCCATTGCCCTTGATGAATTAAACCCAGATTATCTCCGCCGCTATGCCTGGAGACTCAGGCAGCAACACCGCTTGAAGGAAGCAGAGCAAGCTTTCACGCAAGCCCTCACTTTTGGTTCACATGACCATACTGTTGTAGGAAATTTGGGCAATCTCTACCTTGAAGATTTCAATGATCCTACCAGAGCTTTGCAATATTTAAGAAAAGCGGTTCTGTTGAAGCCAGAGGAACCCTGGTACTGGCTCAATTATGGGTGGGCTTTAATCAAACTAGATGACTGCCAAGGAGTGGAAGCCCTACAGAATTACCAAATTCAATGTAAGCTCAACAACTCGTGTACTTCCGAGAATTTGGAATGGGCAAAGACAACTTCACAATGCATGGTCTGGAAAGAAGGCTGCTGGCGTGAACATCCTGCGCTGAAACGACTTGCCCAGCTCGTCGAATGGCTCACAAGAATGTAGTCTTGGCTCCCCTTTTCGTCTCCCTCCCATGATTGTAATTTCATTAGATCGCTCTTGAATACAAAACCCTGAACCCTGGAGGCGCAGTTCGTGAGGCCTTCGCGCCCAAGAACTGCGCCCAACCTTTCTTACTCTAAATTGCTCGGGTCATTAAATAACGCTGGAAGCGCAATGTTGCCATGTCCATGCTGGGGGAAATCCGCCGCTTGCGGGTCACCTGGGTTGAGATTGGACGCCGTATCATCTGGCGGAAACAGCACCAGAGTCTGAAGAAAATCGATCACTTGAGCTTGCTTTCCATCCGGCAACCGAGCAAAGCGGTCACGAGCCTGTTGCGCTTCTCCTCCGTGCCGCATGATGACGGACCACAGGTCGATACTTCTTCCATCATGCCCGTATGGGGCCGTGGTACCCACCCCCCATAGCGGTTCGGCCATAAATTCCTTGGTGAGCGTCCCATCGAAATTGCGCTCCCAGAAATTAGGTCCTAAATTGTGTCGTTTAAAATCCGCAAAAATATTTTTTACCACAAACCGTTGCCCATTCGGCTGTTTCACAGCAGGCGAACCCGATCCAGGTACTTCCTGTAAAAGAGGCGTCGCCACCGCAAAGAGGTCATTGAAAATTCCGCGACGACGGTCAAAGGTAGTTTCCACATCGGCCACACGCCGATCCCGCTCAATCACCAAATCCTGAATATGGCATCCAGTGCATTGAATGTCCTGGAAGATTTTCTGCCCTTTTCTGGAATCCTGTGTTTGGCGCCCCAGGGCAGGCTTGAAATAATTCAACAAATAAAATTCCAAGTGATCAACAAGGCTTACTGGAATCTCATTGGCCACACCGTCTAAATCCAAATCATCACTTTCACTATTGACCGGCGGAGTTTCAATGGTATCCACCGACCCATCTAACACCATTCCCGCAGGAGTGACGATGCGATTCCCCGAAGAAGCCTGAGCCAAATCCGGGTCAAACGCCTCCAACCCCATTTCCGCATTCAATGCCCCCACCACAAATTCCCGAATGGAAATCGTTCCACCTTCGTGAAAAAACGGCCGTATTCGAAGATCCTCATTCACTCCCTCCAAGCGAGATGGATCGACGGAACCATCAGGATTAACCCTAATGCTTCCAAATGAAATACCTTTGCTTTTTAATGGCACCGTCACCGCCCTTCGCCCCAAGCTAGCGTTCGAAATCCCCTCGTCCCGGGCTTGTCGAAGTTCCTGAGTAATTTCATCAGCAAGCATTTCTATGATCCCTAAACCGAATAAATGGGGAGCATCGCGACTATCCGGTCGGGTAAAGACATCCCCGCCGAAACCGGCAGATCCACGGGGACGCCCATGGCATCCCGCACAGCTATCTGCCAACCCCGCACCGATTGACCCATCAGCGGCAATATCCCCCTGACCATCACCGGTCCGCGGACCAAAACCCTGCTCGACCGTAAATTTTCGTTGAAAAATATTTCGCCCACGCCGAATTGAGCGAAAAGGATCGCGGGCGATGAGATACCTCGAGGAATCAGGCGTATCAATATCACCACGCCCCGCTCCAATTTGTTCGGAAAGGGATTTCTGAATGCCTGCATTTTCCGAATTAGGAGTCTGCGTGATATCAGTTTCTTGTGCATAGATTCCCGTACTCCCAAAGAACAGACCGAATAGCGTGGCCAACAGCACCACACTCCCCGGATGAGCGCGAACCTTTCCGATGAAATAGGACATTGGTAATTCTCACTTTCTTGGGGGCACAAGGGGAAAAATGATACGCCCTACCCTGTAAAAAGAGGTTACCCTCTTATCGACAGAGAGAAAGGATGACGAGAACGAGGCGGATACCGCGCGAAGCACCAATGCTTGTAGTGTAAGCAAGGACAATGCCTTTAGCCGTTTGAGGAATTTTCATCTATCAAAACCAATACTTTGGGAATGAAAATGTTTTTCTACACGCTTCTCACGCGTAGCCGTGAAGGAAAGTTCATTCAGGTAAGAGTATTCCTGTCCCTACACTTCAGTCCAATGCCATAGAAAATTCCACAGATGAGATGTTTTGACAGATGTGATACAACAACAACCTATTCGTTCTTTGATTTGAGACCATCCAACAACCCCAAGAGAAATTGTTCTGAGCACCGAACCACCACATTGGACCGAGCCTCCTTCCAATCCCCTTGGAGGAAAGACGTTAATCGTCGCTCCCAATCAACCTGACTGTTTTGCCCTCCCCAGCGAAGCGCTAAACCAGGCCGACACCACAGATCAAATTTTCATCCAACCCGGAATATATGAAGACCGCCTGGTTATCACCGAACGCCCCATCTCTCTTATCGGAGCCGGCCGCGATCAGGTGACGATTTTCAGTCGACGAAGTGGGCCGTGCTATTTGCAACGAGTCTCCGGCGGACAGATCAGTGGAATCACGTTTCGCTATGTGGGGAGTGATCAACATTCAGCGTTGAATATTCTGGACTCAACTTGCACCATCTCACATTGTCGTGTGACGGAAGGTCTATTGTCTGGTGTGGTCATCTACGGCCCGGATTGCCGACCAACCCTATTGGCCAACCAAATTTGTTATAACCGAGAATCCGGTCTGTTTGCTTTTGCCGGCGCCCAACCCTACCTGCGAGAGAATGATTGCTTTGGCAATCACCATTTCGGCATAGCCGCCCGAGACCAAGATACTCGACCCGACATCATCAAAAACGTCTGCAGAGACAATATGCTCAGTGGACTCCTTTTATTTTCACAAGCACATGCCCTCATTCTCGACAATAGGTTTGAGAAAAACGCCCATTGGGGAGCCGTTTTCACCCCTGATAGCGAACCCTCACCACCTGCGGCAGAACTGCCGCAAGCCAATACGTTTTCAGATAACCCACGAGGGAACTACACTATTTCCTCCGAGCCTCTCGCCGATATTGGGCGGTAGATCTACACTTCAATATATTTCGTGAGTAGGGCTGCTCTCCTGGAAACCCCATGGTATGCTGTGCAATCTTGAAGAGGAGATTTGTGAAGAATGACTGACAATCTCTGGCACCAGGTGAATGCCGTCTTCGGGAGCCTCACGGTGACCGTAGGGTTGTGGCTCTTGATCGGCGCCTTACCCGTACCAATTGGAATCGCGATGGGCCTTGGGTTGGCGATTTTACTGGCATGGAAATGTCCGTCTATTGGTTATATTTGGGCGATATGCACCTTGTTGTTAGGTGTGGAGAGTATGGCCTGGCCTATGATGCAGATGGCGGACCTCCAACAATTGGGGCCTGAACCCCCGATCGAGGAATTGGAACGCATATTTACCGCCGTCCTATTTGGGCTTTTCTCGGGGGTCTTTTGGATGACCTTTGCCTATGGAATTTACAAACGAACACGCGGGCCTATGCAGCACTCGCCTTTCCCCGAGCCTGGATCCTCCGCGCCTCCCAAGAAAAAACCCAAAAAGAAAAATCGGTAAGGTCCCTATTGAATTTCTAGCGGGTCGACGTGGACTTCATAGACCACTGGTTCTCTCGAAAACTGTTGGTCGTAGGCCTGCTGAATTCTTTGAAGACGATTTTGGGTTTCTTCCAAATGAAAGGTCTTGATCAGGAAGATCGATCGATTTCTTTTGAGACGTCCAGGTTTTCGAGAACTCAACGGCCCTAACACCATGGGCAATCCCAGCATCCCGTGTCCCGCGTGGAGCAACGCACCATCCATACCTGCTTCCTTTAATTGCTGCCCCAGGAAATCGACCACCCGTTGTACCCGAAGGGCCTGCGCCCCCGTGACCACCAACAAGAGAAGATGCGCCGCCGGTGGATAGGCCAACGCTTCACGCAAGGCCAACTCCTGTTGATAAAACACTTGGGAATCGTGTTGAACGACGGCCTGAAACACATGATGATCGGGCATTCGCGTTTGCAACCAGATTTCACCCGATGCCGAATCAGTTGAAGATATTCCACGAGCCAACTGCAGGGCTTTGGAAAAAAGCCGAAAGGTCCGTTCAGCCGAACGGAAATCAGGTAAATGCAACCCCAGGTCGGCTTGGGGAAACGCCACCAGTTTGGCTGAAGGCATATGAGGTTGATGTAACAACAATTCTGTTCCGATAAGAAGATGAATGTCTCCCTGACGAAATTTTTGCAACACCGTCTGGCCTTCTTCAGCCGTGCGCACCTGGTCCCGATCAAACCGGAACAGAGGGTGTGAGGGGAAGAGGGAGGCAAGTTCTTCCTCAAGCCGTTGCGTTCCTACGCCGGAAAATCGAAACACGGTTCCCATACAGGACGCACACGCATCCGGTGTGGGATATCGCTTCCCACAATAGGAACACATCAGGCGGGACGGTCGCTGAAACAACTTCAGTGCAACCCCACAGGTTTCACAAGTTGGTGTCAGCCCACAATCCCGACAGAGGAGGGATTGAGAAAATCCTTTTCTATTAAGGATCAGAATCGCTTGTTGTCCCTCATTGAGCACCTGCGTCAAACGCTCGATTAAATCCGGTGCGAGTATCGCTCCTGAGACCTGTTCCCGCATATCAATCACATGCATCACAGGCTGTTGAGAGCTGGATACCTCCGAATATTCCTCCATCTTGTCACGAAAAGCTGAATACGTTTCTAGTGATGGGCAATTTGAACCATACACGACCAAGGCCTGCTCGATTGCTCCCCGCATTCCCGCGACCTCCCGCGCATGATAATAGGGCAGATGTTCGTCTTTGTATGATGGATCTTCTTCTTGATCCACCCAAATCAACCCGAGGTTCGGCAGCGGAACAAACAAGGCTGACCGCGTTCCCACTACGAGCTGGACTTCGCCCAGTCGTATTCGCTCCCAGCAACTTGATCGAGCCGACGATGAGAGGTGTCCATGATAGGCTTCCACGGATACCCTGAGCGTTGTTCGCAGTTGTCTGGCCACTGCTTCTGCTTGATGAACTTCCGGAACAAGGACTAACACCCGCTGCCCTCGTTGGATCAGGGTTGCGGTGACTTGTTGCACAACCTGAAGCCGTTCCTGATCCGTTCCTAGAACCAGATGTTTCTGAAATGTTCCCGAACGGCCTTCCTCTAGAATTTCATCAGCCAGGGGGATTCTCGTTCCTGAAACAAGCGTGGGATTCGATGGGAGTGTAGAGGAAGGAGGATGTTGTTCAAAGAGATCCCCCATCGCACCAACAGGAGAAGTGGACACCGATACGGGACTTCGGGAACGATCTTCTTGGGTCCGGGTGGTGACTCTGGCCGGAAGACTGGATCGTTCCAGTATCCACTTCTTTCTCTTCAGCTTAGTCACAACCGTTCCGGCCTTCGGCCAAATTCGAATCAGTGATGATCGGAGTACTCCATTGGCACTTTGTGATACTTTCAGCAAGACCTCTTGCTCTTCCCTCGACACCGATCGATCCATTAAGGCCTCACGTCCTGTATCGGTAAGGACCAGCCGCTTGACCGCCTTGAAGATGCTCGGTGGGACAATCAGGGGTAAACATGCGGCTAACGGGGCCAGATAATACTTGGCCATCTGCTCCACTAAGGTGAGCAACCTTTGATCCAATGGCGCATGGTCAGGTGCGTCATCCACTGACAAGATGTCCCGAAATACCATGCTGGAATTCGCCGTGCGACCTCGAGGAAGGGCCAATGCACCGTCAATCCGAACGACCACTCCTGACACCACCGAGGAACCTAGCGGAATAAGAACAGGACTCCCAACAAAGACTTGGGCCTGCAAATAATTGGGAATCTGGTAGGTAAAGACTTGGAACCGCCGGCTCGGCAGGACGACATCAGCAAGCATGGGAGATGGGAATATTCATGAAGCGTAGCATTTTACCAATCGTCCGATCCCCCCACAATATCATGCCGTGGTTCATCACGCGGTGACTGGACAGACAGTTGGGTCCGGTGCCAAGCTTGCTCGATAACACGATAGCCTGCCGCGCTGAGACCAGCGGTAGACTCAACGGCAGGACATGTCAGGATGCCACAATACAACAGAAGGGAAAGATCATGGGAGGATTGGAAATACTCGGATTTCTAGCCATTGCCATTGGAGTCATCGGCATCATCGTCCTGCTGAAAAGCCGCAAGAAATCAGATAACTGACATCGAACCGCCTGCGGCTTTTTCGCACTATCCGTCCGATTGTTTTTTGAGACGCCGGTCTAAAGCAAATCTCGTAATCCCCAAATGTTTCGCGGCGAGACTTTTATTAAAATCCGACACACGCATCACTTCCTCAATCAGCGTTTGTTCAATATCCCCCAACGTATGTTCGCCTAATCGCATTTCAATACGCACGATCGGTTGATCGCCCTGGGTGATCACATTCACCGCCGCATGGGCCATTTCTTGTACTTCACGCGGCAGGTCACCACTTGTCAACGTCTGGCCCCGGCAGAAGATCACCGCCCGTTCAATAATATTTTGTAATTCCCGAATATTTCCTGGGTACGAATACCGCTCTAACAGTTGCCTGGCGTCGGGATCAATGGCCCTCACATCTTTCCCTAAATCCTGACTGTGTCGTGCCAAGGTTTGCATACTCAGAGGGAGAATATCCTCGACTCGCTTTCGCAAAGGTGGAAGATCTAGGGACACAACATTCAATCGAAAAAAAAGATCTTCGCGAAAGAGCCCATGTTCGACATCTTTGCGAAGATCGCGATTAGTCGCCGCAATGAGACGAAAATCAACATCAATATCCTGCCGCCCCCCCAAACGTTTAAATGATCGCTCCTGAAGGACGCGAAGCAGCTTTGCTTGCATCGAGGGATTGAGATCTCCAATTTCATCCAGAAAGAGGGTTCCACCTTCAGCCTGCTCACATAACCCCGGTTTTCGTTGATGCGCCCCGGTAAACGCGCCCCGTTCATACCCGAATAATTCGCTCTCAAATAACTCCTGAGGGATGGCGGTACAATTCACCCCCACAAATGGGCCCTGGGCTCTAGGACCATTATGATGAAGCACCCGCGCGACAAACTCTTTACCGGTTCCCGTTTCCCCAAAAAGCAATACCGTCGTTTTTAGATTTTGCGCCATTTCTTGAATTTGCCCGACTAGCTCCCTCATGCTGGGACTATTGGAGACCATGTTCTGCAGTGAATACCGGCCCGGTCGATCCTGGGTTTCAAAATCGATCCGGCGACGCAGAGTTAAATATTCCAATGCCCGTTCGATCACCGGTTCAACTCCAGAAAGATCGACGCTTTTGATCAGAAAATCGTACGCCCCCAACCGCATGGCCTCCACGGCTTCTTCCACCGTGCCATAGGCCGTCAGAAGAATGACCATCGTCAGTTGCGATTTCGCCCGAATGTGCTTGAGCGTCTCCAGGCCACTTAACCCCGCCATTTTGAGATCCAATAAAATGAGATCAGGAACTTCATGATCCAGAGCTTCCAACAAGGCTTCCCCTGAATCAAAGGCTCGAACCTCATGGTGCCGCTTCACAAGCCGCCGGGTTATGGCTTGGCGGACCACATCATCGTCATCTGTCACAAAAATATTCGCACGCATTCGTTACACCGTTGAAAGTTGAGGTTGACTCATGCAGGGAAGCCACCATGTCATGGTCGTCCCGCACTCCGGTTGACTGTCCACATGGATTTCTCCTCCATGGGATTCGATGATATTTCGACAAATCGCCAGGCCTAGCCCTGTTCCTCGATGCTTCCCGGTGGTAAAAAAGGGTTCAAAAATTCGAGGAAGAGCGCTGGGACTAATCCCTTTCCCATTATCCTTAAACGTGACACACAATCCAGGCACCCGTTCATGAGTTTTTTTGTCAACGGAAAGCCGGAGGCAGCCTCCAACGGACATAGCCTCAATGGCATTCTGGATCATATTCAGTACCACTTGTTTCAACTGATCTCGATCGGCTTGTACGGGATCCAGGTTAGGTAACGGGTTGAATTCGACTTGGATCTCCTTTTGCCGTATCGGTTCCGCCAACACCTGCAACGACTCCCGGATTAATTCTTCTAAGGGAAATATGACAGGAATCAACTCTCGCGGACGCGCATAATCCACAATTTGATTGACAATGCGGTCCAAGCGACGGGTTTCTTGGAGTATCGTTTTCAAATCCTCTCGCCGACTATCACCTTCGGCAAAATCCTCGAGCAATAGGGAGGCCGTCGACCCAATGCCCACTAAAGGATTCCGAATTTCATGGGCAATTCCCGCAGCCACTTGTCCGAGCGTGGCCAAACGCTCGGATCGGCTGAGTTGCGCCCGCATTTGTTCCAAGGCGGTAATATCTACATTAAATCCTTGATACACAATAGTCTGACCTGATTCATCTTTAATTGGAACCGCCCGACTTAATACTCGCCTAACCGCCCCATCCTGGTGCAGAAATCGAAAGACCCGTTCAAAAGCCTCACCCTGATGCTGAGCGTTGCGAAACACTTCTCGAACGTCCTCACGGTCCTCAGGATGGATAGCCTCCCACATCTGCTCAGGGTCTACGCCTGCTTCAGGATCTCGCCCCGCCAGAATCCAGTTTTGCCGGTTGCTAAAAAGCACACGATTATGATCGACCGTAAAAATGCCGATAGGCGCATGATCCACAATCCCGCGGTATTTCGCTTCCGACGAGGTAATCTCTTGATTCAAATTCCGTAGCTCCTGCTCTGACTGCTGAATCTGCTCAATATGCTCCTGTATCTGCGTACCCATCGTATTCATGACGCGAGTCAAATTCCCAATTTCATCCTGTCGCTCCAGAATCGGAACCATCGGCATCCGTCCACCTGAAAAGTTTTCCACGGTTTTCACCAACGTGGTCAACGGACCCGTGATGGATCGGGCGATGAGTTGCAGGGGAAGGAGCATGAGGATGAGAGCAAACGCCCCCCCGCCCACAATAACACCCATGAGGACGGAACGATCTTCGGAGCTACTGGCGAGCGCTTGCTGCAACTGCTCGACTTCCTGGCGATCAAATCGCGCCATATCCTCACGAATCGCCAGCATCAGCAGGCGCCCCTTTTCGGTCTCAATGTACTGGAAGGCCTCATCCGGGTGCCCTAGCTTAACCCGCTCAATTAAATGATCTTTATCACGCATTAACCGTTCCAGGTTGGCTTGGACGGCTTCAATCAATTGTTGCTGAGAACGATCATCCTCCACCATTTGTCGAAGAAAATTTCCCAACGTCACCACGCGCTGTTTGGCCGCTTGATACGGTTGCAAAAATTGCGGTTGCTGCGTTAAGACATACCCGCGGAACCCCGTTTCTAAATCCACCACCAATCGCATAAATTCCGATGAGGCACTTTGCACATGATACACATCATTCAGATGATCTTCGTCCAATGAGAATGTCTGCACACTTTTATAGGTCACCAGACTCAAAATTAACACAGCCAGCACCGGGACACCGGAAACCAGCAACAGTTTGGTGGCAATCGGCAGATTGATGAAAAAATTTTTCACGGACATTGTCGGCATACAACCTGTTCGTTCACGTCCCTCTACCCCTGCGCATACGCAGGTCCCCGGGGCTTATCCCGAGGACTCTTTTAAGATGACGGTAAATTAATACCAGGTATTTTGTCCATGAGAGAGCCAGATCATTGGGCTGTTTGGTTGGTCGAATCCTTTGACTCCATCTTCCATGAAATCCGAAAGCGTCCCATCAACACCTCGCTCTCAAGCTGAGATGTAGGATGAGGACTTCTATGGATCTATGGACTATATCCTAACTTGAGGTCGAATCCCATAACGGAAATTTTCCGGTCCCCGCCCCCCTTCTTGCTTCCTTTCCTCATATGAACCCCAAGGACATATAAGGCTTACACGACCTATAGTCAGGCAACGTCACCAGTCGAGAAAATTTGATGAAATCAGTCTATGGTGAAATGAGAATGTGAGAGTTGCCATGGTATACCTATTATTAACTTTGTCTGAACCAGCCATTTGTGGGACTCGATCAAAAAAGGAACTCTTTGAAATTTGGAGAATCTTTTTTTGGCTGAATCCTTTATAAGCATTATGAATTGCCGGAATGTATTCAAGACAGTCGGCCCTCATAGGCAGAGAAGATTCTTTTGGGTTGAGTGACCGTCATGCCTGCTTTTCGGGGAGCATGAAACAGCAAGTTTTTCCGGAAAAATTTTTTCTTGATTTCCAACAAAAATTAGTAGGTGTCTCTCTGGCTCTCCTGTTATATTTGTCTCATCAGGTATTTATGAGAAGCCTAGCAACTGAGTAAGGTCTGGCTATACCACCTATTAGAATCGGCATCGCATGATTCGTCAAAACATTCTGTTCCTCATCGCCACCGCGCTCGCTTCCTTATTCATTGGGATAGGCCTCGGCATGAAGTTTTTTCCCTCTCAAGGCATTCCCATCCGTGTGGTGGCTGATTACCTGCATGCTGTTCTTCAGGCAGATCGAACCTTTTACGCCCAACACGTCGTCGAGCGCATGGAAGCCATGTTGATTGTGAACGCAACGGAAAATTGGCGGGAAGACCGGACCTTGCCACTCCCAGCCCAGTTTTTTAAGGAATCCTCACGCGGCTTACAGGTACGAGGGAAACCCTTTCGATATCGCCTGGTCAGCTTATGGCCCATCAATCAGGAGAATGCCCCGGAAACGGAGAAGGAGCGGCAGGCCCTAGAACAAGTCATCACCTTTGGAGAAGTTGCGGAGCAGGAGATAGAATTAGAGAACAAGCGATATTATCAAGCTATTTTCCCTGATCGCGCCGTAAGCCGCGCCTGTGTGCATTGCCACAACGCTCATGAACAAAGCCCAAAACGTGATTTCAAACTCAATGACATTATGGGCGGGCTAGAAATTCGCATCCCCTTGGATTGATGGCGGCCTCGCTCACAATCCGCACTTTTCTCATTTCTGATTCCCAAACCCCAGGTTCAGACCCAACCCTTATGAGATCTTCCCACCCAAACCGAATGGTTCCTCGTCGAATCAACCAATGATGAGGCAGGGCCTTAGTGAGGAATGCGGTATGAAGATAAGAAGAAGCCTGATTGTTCAGGATTCCAGGAAAGACATGCCCCTCAAACTGATAGGCTTGTATGGGATTTGGGGAACGTGAAATGAAAAGACGTGCCTTGCCCTATCACGGAATCCACCCAAATCCGGCCTCCGTGTTTCTCGACAAAATCTTTGCACAGCAGCAATCCTAACCCTGTGCCCTTTTCGCCGGATGTCCCATCCGTCGTTCGGCCACCCTTCATCTCAAACAATCCAGGCAACTTCTCGGAAGAGACACCGACTCCGGTATCCATGACCGACACTTGAATCATCGTGTCATGTTCTTCCGTCCGAATCGTCACACGACCCTCGGCAGGAGTAAATTTGAGGGCATTACCCACTAAATTCTGAACAATGGAATGGAGCATCGTCGAATCGGCCAGAACTTCAGCCAGGGGATTGGCTTGGTACACGAGATTAATATTTTTCTGAGCGGCATTGCCCTTCAACAGGGACAACACATTCATCACCACGGTATCGAGCGCAACATGAGTCGGCTGATAGTCCAAGGTACCCAATTCAAACCGCGTACATTGCAATAGATTGTCCATGAGATGGAGGACTTGCTCGGCGCAGGTAAGAACGGTTTGCGAAAACTCCTGGATGTCTTCTCGACTTAGGGTTTCAGCTTCTTCGGCCAATGTTTGGGATAAGCCCAGGATTCCGTTAAAAGGCGAGCGCAGGTCGTGGGACACAATATAAAAAAGCTTGTTTTTACTTTCCACGAGCTGCTGAAGGTCTTGGGTGAGACGTCGTAATTCCAATTGAGCAACGACCTGTCGAGCCAAAGCTTGCAAGGCTGATAGTTGTTCCGGAGATAATATTCGTGGCTCACGATCAATTGCGCATAGGGTGCCGATCGCCAACCCCTCAGGGGTGAGAAGAGGTGCTCCCGCATAAAACCGAATATGTGGGTCGCCCGTCACCAAAGGATTATCCACAAAACGCGCATCGGTGAGAGTATCAGACACTACAAACACATCCGATTGATGAATCGTATGCGCACAAAACGCTACGTCTCGAGAGGTTTCCGACGCAGAACAGCCAACCTTAGCTTTAAACCATTGCCGGGTGGGATCCACCAAGCTAATCAGGGCTATTGGTGTATGGCAAATGTAGGAGGCCAGCTTCACAAAATCGTCGTACACCGCTTCAGCTTCGGTGTCTAAAATCTCATATTGCAGAAGCGCCTGAATACGGGCTTGCTCATTATCGGGGATGGCCGCAACTTGCATGGGGATCCTTAAGTACCTGTACGCCACAATCAACCGATCTATGGTGGCATCAGATGTGGCAAGGATGGCTAAATCTAAAGGAGCATATTCCTCTGCATTCATTGTTCGGGACAATACTTCCTCAACTTAACCAATCGTTACCTCTTCCCCGAATGTCGAAGACCGATCTCGCACTCTTCGTCTTCTTGTCTTAGCTCAACCGGAAGCGAAGAAAGGCTTCCTGGAATGAAGTCTAATGAATTCTCTTACCAGGTGATCGGTCGCAGCGCCGCAACGAAGAGAATGTGAGATATGCTGCTATAGCCTTGCGGTCCCTTAAGGGTAAAAGGCCGGAAACCGACAAGACCTAAGAACCTTCAACCATGAACCACCCATTACAACACAAGAAATGGACTGCGACTGGACGACGAAAATCGACCAAACATACTCACCAGCAAACCCTCACGCCGGAAATCACCCTCACCGACCGCCTACGATCGGGATACCATCGAATATGGTACGAGGCGACTCAGGCCTTACGTTGGTCACGCGGAACGTATCGAGAGATACCGATTGCGACCATTGAGAACCTTACGACTACCCAAGGTCACCGTATCGAGGAACTTTCGGCAAGCTATGGAACCTGCTTTGAAGCCCGCCACCCCCCAGAAACGGCACTTCTCAATTACGGATACTTGGATTTATTGGATCGAGCTCAGCAAGCACTGAAATGGCCAATTCCTGACAGCCAAAAAATCTGCGATGTAGGCAGTGCGAATTTCGCTTATGCCGATGCCCTGCAGACCTTTTTTAAACCCTCGGCTTTGGTCGGGACGGAGGTTGACGGACATCGCCTCTATTGTAATGGGCGAAGTCGCATTGATTACGCGCAGGGGCACGTACAAGATCTTCCTCACACCTCTTATGTGGTTACCGATTACCGACAATACAACAGTCCTGCCGAAATCATCACTGCCTGGTATCCCTTCGTGACTCCCAAACCGCTCCTCGCATGGCGTCTTCCTTTGAGTTTATTCGATCCATCCACCCTTTTCGCCAAAATCGCGAACAATTTGGTGATTGGGGGGACATTTGTCATGATCAACCACAGTCCTACTGAGGCCATTGTGGCCCATCGCATTGCCGAATCCGTTGGGCTCGTGAGTCGAGGATACTATATACACTCCAACCCGCTTCGCCCTCGTCCGCAACCCGCTGTCCTCACACTCTGGCATCACTCTTAATTAAAATAGGTACCTGAAGCTGTCGCCTACTTACCAAGAATATGGCAAGTAGAGACTTTGGGGAAAGCTGTATTTGGGGTCACCAGGCTGGAAAAACAAAACCCATGGAGATAAGGCAAGTTTCTGTTGGACAATGAATACGGATTCTATAAAAAGAATTCTCGTCAATGCTGAACTTTCAAAGGCAACCACCCCTTCCTTGAGACTATTCCACGCAAGCGTCCAATGAAATACGGGAATGCCAACTCATCCTCTCCTTCTAAATCTGACCCCAATCGATGCGTGCAATTGACACTTCGTGAATAGGCACCTGAAATTCACACCTACTCAAATCAATCCCTATTCGACCGTTCGTCACATATTGAAATTGGAGGGTCATGGGAATCTACTAACTGCACTCCAACGCTTGTTACATTCGCTTCACAACACAATTGATATCGAAAACCAAGTTATTCCGCTAATTACCCTGATGCACATAGCCCATTGAAATGATTACTATGCCGATTCCAATGCTCGAAATCGCTCTGGATTAGCTCAAGCGTTGTCTCATTTTGACCCCTTCAGACCCATTAGCGATAACGTTCCTTTACTCTAACGTCTGAAGGAACTGACGCATTTCGGGAACAAGGTCCCCTCCTCCATTGGAACGACCTGAGAGGGCGGCTTCAATGCCCGCATTCAACACTTTTTTGGCTTCATCATTCTGCTTCAGGTTCGCCAAAGCCCGACCCAAGGCAAAATGTGAGGCCACATGCACGGGATCGAGTTGAACGGCCACTCGTAAATGTTCAGCTGCCTCTTCAAAATTCTCACCCGATTGAAGAATTTTATCCCCCAAACCATACCGTCCCAAGAACCCATCCGGCTTCTTGGCAACCATTTGTCGAAATACTTCAATATCCACTGACCCATCCTCCTCATTTCTAAAAGTCCAAAGAAACCCTAGCATTGCCTCAAACCAATCAGCCACCTTTCTGTTATTAAATCTCCCGCTTTCTTGGTATGTTGCCTCCCCAAGAATTTCTCTATCATTACCTCGAATACAAAAACTAGGTACCCCAGTAAGCATTCCAGAGGTGAGTAAATTCCATGAAATTTTTCCCATTTAGCTTCTCTTTCAAAACCAATCTTCCCCTTATATTAATGCTGGGAAGCATCATGTTTACCACTGGCGCAGTCCTAGATAGACATCAATACGCCCTTGCCTTTGAAACCCGAGCCATCGATGGAACCGGTAACAATATCCAGAACCCTGATTGGGGAAGAACTGACACTCAACTTCTTAGAGAAGTGGAACCTGACTATGCAGACGGTTTCATGCAACCTTCAGGACCGAACCGCCCCCCGGTGCGTGAGATATCGAATATGGTAGCTGCTCAGAAAAACCTCATCTACAATGAGAAAAAGGCCACAGACTTTATTTGGCAGTGGGGACAATTTCTGGATCACGACATTGACCTCACCGAAGGCATGAACCCCATTGAACCCTTTCCTATCCAGATCCCCGCCGGAGATCCTCACTTTGATCCGAAGTTCACTGGCACGCAAGCAATGCCTATGAACCGCTCCCGCTATGACCTTTCCACAGGCACCGCTCCCGGCAACCCACGTCAACAGATCAATCAACTAACCGCCTTTATTGACGCATCAATGGTCTATGGCTCGGACGCCATCAGGGCTAAGGCCCTTCGAATTAATGACGGAACGGGTCGTTTGAAGACTAGCTCACGCAATCTCCTACCATTCAATACTACTGGCCTACCCAATGCAGGTGGCCGAGCATCCACTTTATTTTTGGCCGGTGACGTACGCGCTAATGAACAAGTAGGGCTTACCTCCCTCCACACTCTCTTTGTCCGAGAGCATAATCGCCAAGCGCGAATCCTCCATCGCCGCTTTCGTCATCTTAGTGGCGACCAAATTTACGAACGTGCGCGCGCCTGGGTCGGGGGATTGATTCAAGTAATTACCTACAATGAGTTTCTCCCCATTCTCCTTGGGCCAAATGCGCTAAAACCCTACACCGGCTACGATCCTAGCGTAAATCCTGGAATCCTCAATGAGTTCAGTACGGCGGCCTATCGGTTTGGACACAGCATGTTGCCCCCAGAATTATTGCGCCTTAGGAAAAATGGCCAACCAATCCATGAAGGCAATTTGGCATTACGCGAAGCTTTTTTCGCCCCCTTTCGAATCCTACACGAAGGGGGAATCGATCCTATACTTCGCGGCCTTGCCAGCAACCGAGCGCAGGAGATCGATCCATATATCATCGATGACGTGAGAAATTTTCTGTTTGGCCCTCCGGGATCTGGAGGATTCGACCTCGCCTGTCTCAATCTGCAACGCGGGCGTGATCATGGGTTACCGAGTTACAACGATGTTCGGCTGGCGTACGGACTGTCACCCGCTGCGACCTTTGCCGACATCACAAGTAGTCCTGATCATCAGAATCATCTGGCCTCCATCTACCAAACAGTGGAACATGTGGATGTTTGGCTAGGAGGGCTAGCGGAAGACCATCGACCAGGTGCGATGGTCGGAGAACTCATCTATACGATTTTGGTCAAACAATTTGAACGATTGAGGGATGGGGATCGATTCTTCTACCTCAATGTCTTTCCTCACTATCAAATACGAAAACTGGAAGCCACGACACTGGCCGACGTCATCCGGCGCAACACCAGGATCGGTAGAGAAATCCAAGATAACGTCTTTCTTGTCCCCACCAAACATCGCAAACGCCATCACGGTAGACACTAGAGCCACCTCTCGTTCTTGGCGTACATTTGTCCAATAGCCCAGCCGGCAACCCTGATTAATCAACAGCCAGGGTTGCCGCCTTCTTTTACCTACCGAAATACCTGCCGCGATTGGATAGAAAAGAAGGAAAGAAAGGGGTATGCTTTCAAACAATTCGCTAGAGCCTCTTTTCAAAAATTCAGACAACCGGCGAATGAAACGGCCGGGTGTAGGAAGACACTTCACCGCTGGTGAGCCCATTTACTCACTCCACATTTATTGTCCTCTCCATTCTATTTGGCCTCACGGTTTCCTGCGCAGGGAAAGGAAGCTCTCACATGACTCAAGACCAGCTTCTAGCGGCCATTGAGCAAGGACATCCACCTACAATTTTGGATGTTCGCTCCAAAATCGAATATGAATCCGGGCATGTGCCAGGAGCTCGACACCTACCCTTTTACGCTCTGTGGTCCCGGCATGAAGAGATGGGAGCCAAATCGGAAGATCCGATTGTAGTGTATTGCGAACACGGTCCTCGTGCCGGAATCGCGAAATTCGCACTCTGGACATTGGGATACACCACAATCACCCACCTAGACGGCCACATGTCCAGCTGGAAGGAGCTCGCCTTGCCGATGGAAACATCCTCCCCACCCAGGCCTTGACTAAAAAATCAGCAGAAGGTTGAAGAACAAACCTGGCACCCAGCTCAGCTCCAGCTGAGTTGGATAGGAATTTACATTCTGCGAAATATGTAATAATATATTTTAATGGTATTTATATGTTATTTTGTATAAATTTTGGGTAGTTAATACTAGGCCATAAAGAATGATATGAAAGAAATCGCTGAAAAGTTAAGAACGGCACGCTTGGCCAAAGGGCTAACACAAGCGAAATTGGGCAAAAAAATGGGCTTTCCACAAAGCCATATATCCAAAATTGAAGCGGGCGAAGTAGATTTGCGGGTCTCCAGCCTTCAGCAATTGGCGCGATTACTAGATTTGGAGCCGATGCTAATCCCACGTGTTTTAACGCCGGCGGTCCAGTCACTGATATCTGGAAAAGGGGGAGACAAGAAACCGGCCTGGCAGCCGGATACCTGGCTTGAAAATGATGATGAGGAACTGGCATGACCGGCATGTTGAATATTTATGTGAACGAGCGGCACGTCGGGGTACTCACCATACTCCCTGACAGCAGGATGGTCTTTTCATTTGAAGAATCCTATGCCAACGATCCCATGCGTCCCCTATTCAGTCAGTCGTATCTTTCCGCAGAAGGAGACTTACTAACCCCTTCCAAAACCTATAGCGGAAAAGGACCGCCTTTTTTTTCTAACCTCTTGCCGGAAGGCCATTTACGCGAATACCTGGCCACACGAGGAGGAATAAAGCCCACGAATGAATTTCATCTGTTATCACTGTTGGGAGAAGATTTGCCGGGGGCAGTCATAGCCAAACCAAGAGAAGGGTTTTCCCTTCCACTGAAAAAAGAAGAAGAGCAGCAACGGGAAATCCAGGCGACGGAACAGCCTTTGCGCTTTTCTCTGGCTGGGGTGCAATTGAAATTCTCCGCACTGATGGAAAAGAAAGGCGGCCTGACGATCCCAGCCACCGGCATGGGCGGAACCTGGATCGTCAAACTGCCATCACCAACCTACGACAACATTCCGGAAAATGAATATGCCATCATGCACCTGGCGGCAAAGATCGGCATTCCTGTGCCCGAAACAAGGCTGGTTCCTTTATCGGACATAGCCGGCTTGCCCGATTTCGGGAAGTTACGCGGCACACATGCGCTGGCGGTAAGGCGATTTGATCGAACGGAGGAAGGCACGCGCATCCATATCGAGGATTTTGCGCAAGTCTACGGTGTTTTCCCGGAAAAAAAATATGAAGGGGTCAGTTATACCAATATCGCCCGCATGATTTGGACGTTAACAGGCGAAGACTGCCTGAAGGATTTCATACGGCGACTGACCTACACCATCCTGACCGGCAATGGCGATATGCATCTAAAGAATTGGTCGTTCATCTATCGAGACAGCCGGACACCAACATTGTCTCCGGCATACGATATGGTTTCGACAATTCCCTATATTCCAGGCGATAAGCTGGCCTTAAAATTTGTCAATACAAAAAACATGCGGCTGTGTGACGTACACCTCTTTGAGAAACTCGCTGACAAGGCGGGGTTGCCCAAAAAATTGGTTGTAGATACGGCACGGGAAACAGCAGAAAAAACCCAAGAGGCCTGGAGAAAAAGCAAAGCTCATTATGCCCTGCCTTCTGACATCGAGAAGATGATTGATAACCATATGAAGGGAATGAAACTTTAATTTACAATTTTGCGATCGTTAACACCGACTCGGCCCCACTTTCCCATTCCATATTTGCCTTTTTAATTTCCGTATCATTTTTCGAAATCAATTCCGGGAATTCTCCTAAATTGATCTTTATGTTAGTAATGGTGTACCGAAGAAGACCAAATTCAAACATTTCTCCCAATAGAGAAAATTTCTTTTTTTCATGGTTATCTTCCAAAACTAGTTGCCCGTTTCTCCCATCCAGAACCATATATTCATAGACCTTATTAAAATTTTCGGAATTGCCCTCCAAACATACAGTGCCTCTACCTGAATATCCCTCTTGCCTAAACTCTCTACCCTGCGCTAACTCATAGACTAACAAAACAACATTCTCATCTTGTCCACCGATTTCGGCCCCAATAGGAAATTTGGGATTAATCCCAACAACCCTAGAAATAAACCGTATTTTTTCAATAAAGACAAAATATTCCAAAAACAAAGACATCTCTTTCAAAATAGCTTCTGACAATTTGGCCGTTCCGGAAAAAATATGATTTCCATCAATTTCACAAATAATTTCAAAAATAGGATTTTCCTGTAAATTTGCAAAAAATTTCTTGATTTTCTCAAAATAAGCAAGATTCTGGATTGGTTGTTATTCCCAAGACTTAAAATCAAGCCCAAAACTTACCTTTATTGCCTTTAAACTTGGTAGCCCGTCCCTCACCGCAAGCCCAACTTTCAATGGACTCTTTGGTAGATTCCCTTGAAAATCGATTGCTTTTTCCCCTCCCGTCATTTTTCCAGTAATTCCGTTAAGGAAAAAATTTTCATTTCTACCATCGGCCGTTACTAAAACAATATTTGGGCAAACAGCTATTGCTTGTTCAATTTTAAGTTTTCCTCCTTCCGCCTGGTGGAAAACTTTTTCCAAAAGAGAAGAGCCTATAACTCCATAGAGTTCTTCGATTTCCATCGATAATTCTTTACCAGATTCAATTAAATCTGAAATTTTCCTTCTAAGTTCAGGGGAGCCTGGTCTTCCCCTAGTTTTGTGGACACATTCGAAAAGGTTCTGAACTTGCTTCGGTTTCGTGGACACTCCGACGCGTTAAAATAAACCAAAGGAGGACACGGCATGACCACGGGGCGATTGGCGGATGAGTTCAAAGAAGAAGCGGTCAAGCAGGTCATCGAACGGGGCTACTCCGTCAGCGATGTTGCCAAGCGCTTGGGGATTTCGGTGCAAAGTCTGTACAAGTGGGTGAAGGTGTCTAGCCCGAATGCCACGGATCGCTATGAGGCGGAGTTCAAAGAAGTTCGACGCGAGAATCTGACGCTAAAGGCCGACCTGCGCCGGGCGCAGGACGAGCGAGACATTTTAAAAAAAGCCGCCGCCTCCTTCGCGAACAACCCGGCGTGAGGTACGCGTTCATCTTCGAGCATCAGAACCGGTACGCGGTCCAGTCGATGTGTCGGCTAGTGGGGGTTGCGCGCAGTGGGTATGATGCCGGGGTGACGCGTCCCCCATCACAGCGAGCAAAAGACGACCTGCGCGTATTGGGCCTCATTCGAGAATCGTATGAAGCGAGTGGTCGCACCTATGGCTCCCCCCCGCATTCTCTGCGATTTGCGCGCAGTGGGAGAACGCGTGGGCAAGAACCGGATTGCCCAACTCAAACAGCTTCACAATATCCGCGCCCAGCGTGGATATAAAAAGCCAGGCATGCGTTATTCGAAGCCAGCAGTAGCGGCTCCCAATCGCCTACAGCAACAGTTTACAATAAACCGGCCCGATCGGGCGTGGGGGACCGACATCACGTATATTCGGACCTATGAAGGGTGGCTGTACCTGGCGGTGGTGATGGATCTCGCTTCTCGCCGAATCATTGGCTGGTCCATGAAGCCCACCTTGGCGAAGGAGATTGTGTTAGACGCCTTGCTGATGGCTATTTGGCGACGCCAGCCCAAGCAAGACGTCATTATTCACTCGGATCAGGGGTCGCCATACAGTAGTGACGAATGGACTCGGTTCTGTCAAACACATGGCCTGCTCTCGAGCATGAGTCGCCGAGGCAACGGTTATGATAACGCCGCGGGCGAATCATTTTTCGGAAGCCTGAAGAAGGAGAAAATCCGACGCCACAGGTTTAAAACTCGTGAAGCCGCACGAGCGGCAATCTTCGATTATATTGAGGTGTTTGATCATCGGGCGAGACGCCATCAGCACCTCGGAAATATCAGCCCAACAGCGTACGAGGAGCAGATGGCTGTTTCAGGGTGAGTGTCCACAGAAACGAGGGAAGTTCAAACTCTTCACTAACCTGTCCACGAAATCGGGGGAAGACCAGTTTCAACAAATTAGTCGATGTGAATATCCGTGTGCTGTTCTCCCTTCAACCATGCAGGAGGCAAGGTAATCCGAAAAATATCTTGCGCCTTTTGGTCTATTTCACGAGTTGTTTTCATAAAAAATGATAAAACTCAATACCCTTTAGAGATTAGAATCCCTATCTTACATTTAATAGGCCCTAATTCTCCCACCGGAAAACAAGAATTTAGTTTTAAGGGTTGATTTCCTCAAATTCCAAAAAATATTGGCGGGAGAGGAAGGTGTGCTCCTTGGATAAATGAAGGCCGACCTTCTCCATGTTCTCGATGACGCGTTCGCGGGGCACCAGATGGTGCTTGGAAAAGCTCAGATGCCCTGACCGTTCATCATGATAGTAGTCCACGATCACTACTCTGCCGTTAGGCTTAAGCGCAGATTTGATCTTGGCCCAATACTCACCACCCTGTTCGACATGGTGATATGCATTACACAGGAAGACCAGATCGACACTATTGGGCGACAATGGAGAGTCCTCCGATTTGACCAGGATAAATTGCGTTCGGTTTGCCAGACCCAGTTTTTCCAGCCCTTGTTTGTTGTAATCCAACATTTTCTGTTCGACGTCGATGGCCAGAACCTTCCCGTTGTCTCCCACGACCTTTGCAAATCGGCGCGTAAAATACCCTGATCCCGCACCTACATCCGCCACAACCATCCCAGGCTTGATGTTCAATGCCTCGATCACTTTTTCCGGTTGTTGATATTCATCACGGTCAGGCCTTTCCAGATTTTGAATGTAGGTATCGATGCTCCAAGGCTTGTGGGCACACCCAGTTACGACCATTCCGAGCAGGACAAGGATACTAAAAAACCAAAGAAATTTTGACGAATTGGAGAATGGTTTTTCCGATAGCAATCCGGCTTTCATCATTTCACCTCACTCATGTTGTGTGATGTCATTTTTCTAACCATGTTGTATGGAATTCACGTTCTAGTTTGTGCGATCAACACCATTAAGACCTACCATTTATTCCCCTAGGCGGACTGGTTCAGATTTGTCTTTTCTCCAGTTTATGTGGATTTCGATTGGGACACGAGCGATCGCTGCATCTGGTTGGAATTGTTTTGGTTCCCTCAACTCGTAAGGCCCCGCAACGTGTTCCATCCTCTCGCACAAAGGTGCATTTCTTCCCGGTCGGCCGAGCATCGAGCCAAAAGGTACAGCCTTTGCTCGTGCATTTATAGACTGGGCCAAACCGACCACGCGCAGGATCAAGAATCCCCTTCTTGCAATGCGGGCACTTTACTCCTGTCGACGTCAGTTCGCTCAATGTGCAGCCCTCTTTATTTGTCGGCATCATGAAGAATCATTAAGAGGCCCAGCCGGACATCACACAGCGTTGAGCTATGAGAGGGACAAAATACGAGATCTCTGCGGCAATGTCCTGCATAAAGGACTCTGCTAATTCTTGATCCGTGAAGCATTCGTACACGTCATCTAAAAATCCGCCACGAAGTAAGGGATGATAGAGAAACCCCTGACCGGCCCCAGTCTCAACTTCTAATGGATATTCGACGACCTCGATACGATCGAGGCCTCCAGACTTTAGCCACCTCCGCGAATCATTTGCTGATGGCCGTTCGGCCACATATTCTGCAAACTTTCTCCGTTCGGCCGTGAGCCCTCTGGCCAACATTTCCCGATCAACGCGTTGCCACAATGAATCAAATGTTCCTAACGACGGAAATGTGAGGACGAGCTGCCCTCCAGGCTTTAGAAAACTTGATAATTGATGCAAAACGTTCTCTCGATCTGGACGAAAAAACATAAACGAGAGGTTGCCGGTGATGCGATCAAACCGGCCTAAATCCTTCGGCAACTGCTTGACGTCCTCCCGGCGAAACTGCAGCCAGGGAAAGTAGGGACCCTGCACAGCTCTGGCCCTCATCAACTGGCCCTCACTAACATCAATGGCCAGCACCTGCCCTGCCGAGCCAACATGATGCGCGAGATAAAAGGCCGGTATTCCATCTCCACAATTCACATCTAAGACGGTTAATCCAGCCTGGAGATCAAGATGCGCCAAAAGGCTTTCCGCAAACGGCCTGGACCACGGGTCCTTTTTCGGCAATTCCCAAAGCCATGACGGTGGTGTTTTCGAATAAAATGGAGGGGACGGAGTTGGCATCATCATTCTGGAGATCTCATAAGATGGATAACCCTATCATTCCATAAGCCTATAAAACGACCGTTCCAGGAAGGTCCCTTGCGGGATTGGAAAAACCCAAAATCCTTTATGGGTACTGAACGCGGCAGATGTTTAGTTTTAGGAAGGCCACCCGACGAGCACGAGTTTGCCGATCATTTTCCCTGACTCTAACTTCCCATGGGCGGTTCGGAGATTGGCGGCATTTATGGGTGCAAGGCTTTCAGTCAAGGTTGATTGAATCTTCTGGTCATCGACCCATTCAGCAATTCGCGTAAGCAGATGATGTTGTTCAATCATATCGTCTGTCTCGTACATCGAACGGGTAAACATAAATTCCCACACATAGGTGGCACTTTTTCGTTTCAAGGCATTGAGGTCTACTGATTCCGTCGTATCGACAATGCCACAAATGCGGCCTTGCGGCTTGATGACTTCGCACATGGCCTGCCAATGCGTGTCGGTCTGCGATGTATTGAAAATATAGTCGACCGTGGGCCGGTCTATTTGTTGGAGCTGCTCGGATATCGACTGGGTATGATCAATCACGACATCCGCTCCCATTTTCCGGCACCAGGCGTGAGACTCAGGGCGCGAAGCGGTGGCAATCACATAGAGCTTGGCAATTTTGGCAAGTTGGATGGCAAGAGACCCCACCCCGCCGGCTCCACCAATAATGAGGATGGCTGCCCCCGTTAATTCGCCTTGTGGTGAAATTCCCAACCGATCAAACAGAGCCTCATACGCTGTTATCGCCGTAAGGGGCAATGCGGCGGCTTGAGCCATAGTCATGGAAGCCGGCTTCTTTGCCACCAGTCGTTCATCTACCAGATGATATTCACTATTGGCACCCGAACGAACCAGGCTGCCCGAATAATAGACTTCATCTTTTGGATTAAACAGGTTCACCTGAGATCCCACCGATTCCACGACCCCAGACACATCCCAACCTAATATTCGAGGGCTAGCCTCCGAAGGATTCGCAGTTTGAGATCTTCGAATTTTGGTATCCACCGGATTGACCGACACCGACTCCACACGCACCATCAAATCTCGTCCCTGTGGATCGGGTTTGGGAAGTTCGAACTCTTGGAGCGAATCAGGGTCGGTAATAGGAAGTGGGCGGGTATACCCAATGGCTTTCATGATCGAGTTGCTAAATCTGCCCCGTAGGGGTAGTACTGTTCGTTTTCAACATCAACTCGATGGAGTAATGTATTTGTAGTATCAAACCATTCGACTTGAACGAATGGAGGGGGGCCATCAAGATGGACAGTAACCTTCCCATAATTTTGAGAGGTTTCATGAAAAAACTCAAAACGAGGCTCCAGCCTGGAAATCTTATAGTTCATGGGCGCGGCCAGCGGGCCAAAGATAAATTCGCGAACGGCAGGATCATGCGGCATGTGACTGACAGCCGCATGATGCACATCCCCTGCTAAAAAAATTACCCCGGGAATGTGTTTCGCTTGAATGGTCGTTAAAATTTCGTCTCGCTCCTCGGGGTATTCGCCCCATTTATCATCCCTTGGGTCAGAGAACGGCACCGAAGAGACAATAAACTTAAACGTCGCTGAAGAAGCCGCCAACTCCCGCAACAGCCATTGTTTTTGTTCAAGACCTAACATGGTCCTGGTTTCTGGATTCCGGTACTGCCGGCCATCCAACAAAAAGATTTCCACGCCCTGGCCCCATTTGAATTTACGATAAAGACGGTAAGGATCTTGAGTGGCAGGACGAATCGGCCAATAATCAAAAAAGGCCTGCCGGCCAATAGGCATCCGCCGATGGTTCATCGTGAAATCATTATCGACTTCATGATCGTCCCACATCACAAAGATGGGCGTCGTGGCAAACAATTGTTGCATATATTCATCTCGATTTTCCTTATACTTTGTCCAATAATCTGCCAATGCAATCGCCGTTTGTTCCTTATCAGCATAGATCGTATCACCCAGGTAGACAAAAAAATCTGGTTCCGCCTCCCACATGTACTTAAAGATTGAAAAAGGCTTGAAGCTATTTCGAGTATCTCCCCCAATCACAAACGTCATCGACTTGTGGTCATGGGGAAGTGGCGCGGTGACAAATTCGCATATCGGCCCTCGCCTTTTTCCGGCAATCGACATCTGATAAAAATAATGAGTCCGTGGGGTGAGATTGACCAATGGAAAATGTGCCGTGAAATCTCGATCAGCGTTGGTTAAGGTGAGCAATGTTTGCTTTGGAACAATCCAATGAGGATCATCCGTCATATACAACACCCGGACCTCCTGCGGGCCTTCCGTTTTTACCCATACTAATGCCTCATCATGCGTCACGTCACCGACGGCACATCCCAACTCCAACCCGCTGGATCTCAAAAATTCCCTTTCCTCTACTATAGCGCAACTTCCTAGCACAAAGACCATGCACACACTACTCACCCACCACATCCTGGAATGGAAATTTCGCTTCATTGATGATCTTAATTTTAGGAGAAAATAATTAAAACACGATGGTAATTTTACCACTTTAGGCATGGTGGAAATAGCATACAAGCATGCCGCAACCAACCTTTTACCATTTCCCAAATCGCGCATTCTGTTTTTGGGGTATTCAATGAATCCTCTCTTCCCTCACTCTCCATCATTCCACTATGATGTAGTGTATGCCAATGTATTTTGTTTTTCATCATCGGCGGGCCACTCTCATTCTCTCGACTATTATCGCATCCCTTGGCATGTTGGTCGTTAGCCCGGTCTGGTGCCAAACGACCATCAATCAGACCGCTCCCAGCTTAACTTATCCGGTTGCGATGAATGCTTCCCCGTTTTCTTCGATTCAATCACGCCCAAAACTTCCTGTAGAACCGGATGAATTCGACGAACGCGAAATCAATGCCTATTACGACTGGCGCAATGATCTGTTCTTCAGGGAGTTCGATTTAACAGGATCGGGATCCGTCAACTTTATGACCGCTCGCCGAACCTACAAAGTCTGGCTTGATGAATATGGCACCCCCGTGGTCCTAACCATGGCCGACCCCGTGTTCTACTGGATTGATCTGAATGGAAATGGAAAATTTGAGCAGGAACTCGGTGAGATGTTTAAAGACTCTTATGAAGATGGCGTGACGGGTAACGAAGAACCCTATGATAATAGCGATCTACAAGAGCCAGCCGGCCCCGGCCCCCTGTGGAACCCTCCTCAACACTGAAACGCCCAACAACTCCCCAAAAACGAAAAGCCGCCTTTTCATGCAGAAAAAGCGGCTTTAAAAAATTCTTAGAATGTTCCTTAACCAGAAAAGTCGAAGTCAGCGCCCAACTTTTTTCCCGGCGTCACCTGGACCTCTTGCTCTTCAAGACCAAGCACGGGATGCCAGGCTCGAAGGGTATAGTGGCCTGGAGGAATATTATCGATCACAAAATGCCCCTCCTCATCAGAAATGGCGAAATAGGGGTTCTTCACCACATACAGCCAGTTCTGCATAAAATCATGCCGATTACAGGTCATTCGTACCAGTCGACTGTCCTTCAACTTGTCGGAACCAAACGTACGTTCAAATTCGCCATCAGGATGAATATCCCGATTGTGCAATGTGCGTAACACACTCCCTCCCATGTCCATTGACACAAAGGTATGCAGGACATGCTTAACCGCATCTTTATTGCCAAATTCTACGGGTTCGTCTGGAGTCAAAACTCCGGTAAATGGACCAAAATTGCAATTTTCTGTATTCACCCGGAATCCCAAAGTTTCTCCCCCGGCATACCGAAATGCGCCTTTCCCAGGAGAGTTACCTTGATATTGTTGTTTAGCAAAAGGTTTTCCCGATTTAACATCTTCCAGGATGACCACGGCTCCCTTTAGCCAGCCATTTCTGGCTTCCACTTTTTCCAAACTTCTCTGCTGGCCACAAACCTCCGGGTTCTTTTCCACTTCAAACTGCAAAGGCGTTGGTATAGGTCCCGAGAAGGTCACAGTTCCTGAAATTGCCCCCCCCCCTTGTACCTCCACAACCTCATAGGCCTGGGCCATCGTGGCCCAGGCTATGATCATGACCATGGCAATTATCCTATAGGTGATGAATTTACTCATAGACGTTCCCCTCCATTTCACCAAGGATCTCAAGTCACCTTAATTGATGATCTGCCATCCAACAAAAAAGGTATAGTCTGTTTCCAATTGCGGCCCATCAAGATTTTGATAGATCGGCACACCCCCTTCTATGCCCAAGTGATTTTCCAGCCCCATGACTTCCGGAAAAAGTATATTCATCCCCACCAACAGATCCAGGCGCTCGCCACCCCGGAGACCCGTTAGTGCCGTTGGGACGAGAGGGACACCCATCGGGTTCGTCCTGGCAATATTGGGATCGCGGCCTTCATAGTCAGCCCAATCTTTCCATTTCAACCGGAGGGAGTTACTCATCCAATCCGTCCAACGATAGGCCCCATAGGCACTCACTTCATATTCGTCTCCCAATGCATATCCTTGATTATTATCTCCAAGGCGAATGGTTCCAATGGCCTGCACCCCCCAGGTGGCTTTGTTCAGACCTCCGGAATACGTTAATCCAGGAAACAAATCCACGGTGCCTGATCCTAACTGCATCGGATAGGGAAGCCGAGTTACGCCTAAAGGGGTAGCCCCTGTTGCCTTAATGTCTCCGGTGGGCAATCCAACCGCGGCATTCAAATGGAAACGATGCGATCCCATGCTCGGCGTTTCAAACGCATAGAGTCGCACCAACGAACCCAATCGAATATCCCCGAATCCACTGGACTTCGTCGTAAACTTCACGCCGGTCCTTGTTTCATGATCCATCGATTTCAGCACATAGGGAATCATGGCCGTGAGCGTCACGGTTTGATTGAGCCCATACATGAACCCGAACATGTGCATTTGAGTGGTCATTTCGGTGGGGGCCACAAAAAAATCTCTCAATACATCGTTAGTGGATAGGTTGTTCGTTCCATCTCGATTCCCATCCATAAACATCCGCATGTATTTGTAGGTGAACATAAATTCACCCTGATTGTGCGTATGATCACCCATAGTTCCAATCGGACCATGTGAATCCGGGCTTTCAGCGGGATAAAAATTCCCAACAATCAATTGTTCACCATTCGCCTGAGCTCGCTTCCCCATACTTTCCTCAAACCCGCCCATCATTCCATCCAAAAGCGCCGCATCAACCATTGCTCCAGTACCCACGATAGCGAGCGAACCGACCAAAAGACCGAGGGAGATATTTCTAAGACCAACGCAAAATTTCTTAATTCGGTCATCCATCTTGAACTGCTCCTTATAATTTGATTTCAAAAAAATTCGCAGAGAAAAATAAAGCCATAGCCAATGATTCTCGAAACCATACCCTAAGAGAGACCCTAATGAACCCCTCAGAAAAACAATTTCAAAGCAACACGACTGCTGCTTCTAAGTTTATGAATTCCAGGCTGTTAGAGAAAAAAGGATGATGGTGTTTTACACAGAAGGGGGCGCACGGGAAGAAGAAGATATCGCGAATACAGGAGTGACAACCGTCGGCTCCTTATTTTCCATCCCTAGGAGGAATAAAATTGGGGAAGCCACCACCACCAGCTCACCAACATGAATCTGCCCACCGGCACAATACCAACTACACAACGTCGATGCGTGCGTGGTAGATGTATGATGATGCACGTGTTGGAAAGCATGGCCAACAGCTTGGGCTGAGAGGACGCCGCCCAATAGGAGAAGAAAGGCGACTAAACAGGCGGCAAGAAATGGTGATCGAAACGTTCGCATAATATAGACGGACAAGGGTGGGTGGTATTGTAGTAAGCCTCTTCCGCTCTTTTCAAGCATTTTACCATATGGGATTTTATCATGAGAAAAAAATGGTCGACAAAATACCAGCTCTGTAGTACGTCATGTTACATCTGGAATTAGATGTCTATAGAATAGGTAAAGGAGATCAAAAAGGATAATGATCTTGATGATCCAACCACTTCTACCTCTTTACCGATGACCAAACCTGATCCGCCTGAAAAATCTTTGGGGCCTCGCCAGTCGGTCAAACAACGCATCAACACGCAGATTCACCGGCGGAAGAAGGCCAAAGCTGTTCCACCCATGAAAGATGAGTGGGATGACCAATCCGTAAACCCTCCTGATCTTCGCACGCCATCTTCAAAGATGAAAAAACATTCTCAGTAACTTATCCAGCCTCTACGTGCCCAACAGGTAAAACGGGTACAAATGGAAAAACCCGTGAGGGGCTTTCCCCTCACGGGTTGATTGCGCAGGGCTCTTGCTGAACTACCTACTTATTCTGGCTGAAACGCCTTATCGGTGGCCTCTACGATGTCCACCATTTCCTCGACCCTGATTGCCTCGGAATTGGCCTTGTGGAGCGTTGTCCTTCCACCCATGCCGACGGTTAAATCGTTGGGGGGGGACATAATGATGATGATGCCCATGACGTCTTGATTGCTTCCAATATGGTCGAGGAACAGGCACGACATATACATGAGGGCGAACATAGGCTGGTCCATAAAATGGCGACCCAATACCAAAATGAAACCCTCCCGGGCCAATGTGAATCGACAAACCCGTCAAGTGAATGGGAGCCGCCATACCCTTGACATGCTTATTATTCCCTGCCCAAGACGGAGAAATGATCAGACAGGACAGACCAAGCAACCCTCCAACAAGGGCCAGCTTCTTTCCTTTGACTCCTGAAGAACTCCTTGGACCACGATTGCCTTGATGTTGTGAGATAGAGGTGGAAATTTTCATTGGATACCTCCTTCAGATGAATAATGCAATCGAATGAATGCTCTGTTTCCTGCCTTCTTTCGTATGCTTCACTCACTTGATCCGATCATAACACTACTCATTTTGACTTTCAATATGAATATTAAAATAAGTTCATTATAATTTTTACAATAGTGTCTTTTCAAACAAATATAATGAATTGCATTAGTACACGTTAAGTAGTAAGCTTTACGGTTATTCTCCCATCCAGGCATCCGGGACACTAGAATCACATCACACGAAAATGAGGGGATACCGCCATGAAGCGTTTTTCTGACGTCGAGGTAGGAAGATATATCGAAGCCATCAATAAGGAGGCCGCCCAGGTATGGATTAACGCCTTTGCCCGAGAGCCTAAACTCCAGCAAAGCTACTATTGGACTCTGTTTTCAGAATTATTTCTCAAGCAGCTCCAGGATATTCCGGTCACCATGAGTGATGCGGAAAAAATGATACCCCAATTATCAGCATCCCAAGCCCGGCGCGCGATTCACAATGCAAAAGAAGCCAAATATCTTGAAATTCCTGCCACTGGAGAGCGCACAAAATATGTTCGACTTGCGCCCAAAACTGAAGAATTAATCCGCAACACCAGCTCTATTGCCCTTCAGAGTTTAAAAGGAATTTTTAAGTAATTACTCGATCATAAAAAGGAGGGATCCGTTCCACAAGACAAATTCACACCCGCACTCCGTCTCATCAAAAACGCCTTCACGATAATACCCGCAGCTTCTTGGCTTCCCAAGGGCCCACACCAAATAGCCTTCCCCCTATGTTCTCAACCCCCAGATCTGCTAAAGGTTTGGTCAATTGAATGGACCTATGGTCAGTTAGGTCTTTTGTTGCATTGATTCCCAAAAAAATTGGGTGCTACCATGCCCAGCTCTAGGGCCTCTCGTACAATTAGGTGCTGTACCTTCAGATGTGGATAGGAGGGTCACCAGGTGTCCGGATCAGACCTTCTTGTTGAATACTTAACGAAGTTCTTCCCCATTCTGGTCTTTATGGTCCTGGCGTTAGCGTTTGGGCTAGTGACGCTCGTCCTTTCCTACCTGGTTCAACCAAAATATCCCGAGGTAGAAAAACTCTCGACCTATGAATGTGGATCGGAACCTTTTTCCGATTCGCGTATGCCGTTTCCGGTGCGGTATTACGTCATTGCGATGTTGTTTGTCATTTTTGATATTGAAGTCATCTTCCTCTATCCTTGGGCCATCACCTTTAAGCAGTTGGGCATCATTGGATTTATTGAAATGATGATTTTTATTGGTCTATTTGTGGTGGCCTACGTATATGCCTGGCGGAAAGGGGCTCTGGAATGGGATTAGTTCAAATCGGTCCGCCCGCAAAAGATGGGGACCTGGGGATTATGACCCTTTCCTTAGAAAAAGCCGTGAATTGGGCGAGAAAAGGTTCGCTGTGGCCCATGACGTTCGGCTTGGCTTGCTGCGCGATTGAAATGATCGCGGCCGTATCTTCTCGCTATGACATTGACCGCTATGGCGCAGGGGTGTTCCGCGCTTCACCTCGTCAATCCGATTTGATGATTGTGGCAGGGACTGTTTGCCGACGTATGGCCCCAGTTATCAGGAAAATTTACGATCAAATGCCTGAACCCAAATATGTGATCTCGATGGGATCCTGTGCCACTTCCGGAAATATTTATGATAGCTATAGTGTGGTTCAAGGGGTCGACCGATTTGTGCCGGTCGATATTTATGTGCCCGGCTGCCCGCCAACTCCGGAAGCCTTATTTGATGGGATCTTGAAGCTCCAAGATCGGATCATGCAAAAGCGCGTGTTCACGAAACAACCCGATCAGGTGAAAGTGTAAACTCGATGCGAAGGAAATCATTAACCAGGAGGTTTATGATGAAATTCTTGTTGGCATTGATTCCCTGGTGCCTTCTGGCCATGGGAAGCACAACGCTGTCTTTCGCCGAAGGGACCGAACCCCCACCCTATGAAGGTAGCACTGCGCTCAAGGCCATGAAGTCCTTGGCCGGAACCTGGAAAGGTACCCATCTTATGCAGGGGAAAGAACTCCCTGCTTCTATTGAATACAAGGTGTCTTCGAATGGCAGTACCGTCGTTGAAACCATGTTCCCTGGGACACCCCATGAGATGCTGAATGTGTACCATGATAAAGCAGGCAAACTCGCGATGACGCATTATTGTTCCGTGGGCAATCAACCACATTTGGACCTCGTGGCCCTGGAAGGGAAGACGCTGTCGTTTTCGCTCTCTTCAACGGATAATACCCATTTTGGTGAAGAAGGCCATATGCATGATCTCACCATTACGATGGCCGACCCAGGGCATTTGCAGCAGAATTGGTCCTTCTTTGAAAAGGGCAAACAGGGCGGAATGACAACGTTCGATTTAGTGCGTGTTCAGTAAACGGTGAAGATTTGGGGACTCGATAGAACGCTTACTATGCACCCTCTTGCTGAAAAAATTCAAAGCCGGTTCCCTGAAGGGTTTCTGAGCGCAAACGAATGGCGAGGGGACCTGTCGATTTCCGTTAAACGCGAAGCCTTACATGAGGTGTGCACCTACATTCGCCGGGACCCGGAAATAGATTGTGACTATATGGTCCATGTCAGTTCGGTAGACTGGCCTGACGAAGCTGAACGGTTTGAAGTGGTGTATGAGGTCTATTCCATTCGCAAACGCCATCGGATTCGTATAAAAACCCGAGTACCGGAACACGATTGCCGAGTGGATTCTTTGGTGGACCTGTGGATGGGCGCCGATTTTATGGAGCGGGAAGTGTTCGACATGATGGGGATTCGGTTTAATCACCATCCCGATCTTCGTCGAATTCTGATGCCGGATGATTACACCGAAGGCTATCCTCTGCGCAAAGATTTTCCGGTTCAGGGTAAGGGCTGGCGAGACACCTTTGACTTTTTAAACGACCCAAATTAACGGAATATTCCTCTCACGATGAAACTCGACGATCAACGCACCACCATCTATAAGGTCGACCCGAATCATCCCGAGACCGCAGATCTCCCGACCCTTCGGACCGAAGAACTCCTCCTGAACATGGGGCCGCAACACCCTGCAACACATGGGGTCTTAAAGGTCATCATGGAACTGGAAGGTGAACGCCTGGTTAAATCCACTCCGGTCTTGGGATATCTTCATCGCGGTGTCGAAAAACTGGCGGAAGGCGGCACCTACCATCAATTCATTCCGCATACGGACCGGCTCGATTACGTCTGTGCGATGTATAACAATTTTGCCTACTGCCGTGCCGTTGAGAAACTCATGAATATCACGGTTCCGGAACGGGCTGAATATCTCCGTACGCTAGTCGCTGAAATCCAACGCATCATCGGTCACCTGTTCTGGTTGGGGACTCAGGCCTTAGACATCGGCGCCATGACCGTTTTCTTCTATACTTTTAGAGACAGGGAAATTTTACTCGATTGGTTTGATGAACTCTGCGGGGCGCGTCTCACCACGAGTTGGTACCGCATTGGCGGCGTCGAGCGGGATTTTAATGATTCATTGATCGATAAGGTTAAACGGTTTTTAGAATATTTCCCGCCTAAGATTGACGAATATGTGATTTTCCTTGAAAAAAATCGCATCTGGCTGGCTCGCACCTGTGGAGTGGCCGTCATTTCTGCAGAAGATGCCCTAAGTTTTGGATTAAGCGGGCCAACCTTACGCGGGTCAGGTGTGGATTATGATCTGCGCAAATACGAACCCTATAGCGCCTATCCCTGGTGCGAGTTCAGCGTTCCCGTAGGGAAAAATGGCGACACGTATGATCGCTATTGGATTCGCATAGAAGAATTTCGGGAAAGCATCAAAATCATCAAGCAATGCCTGGAGCAAATGCAACCGGGACCGATCATGGCGGATGTGCCCAGCGTGACATTGCCGCCAAAAGATCGCGTCTTTACCAATTTGGAATCCATGATCCAGCAGTTTAAATTATTTTCTCAAGGCTTTGATGCCCCTGCTGGCGAAATCTATTGCGGCACAGAAGCTCATAAGGGCGAACTCGGATTCTATATTGTGAGTACCGGAGGCGGGAATCCCTATCGACTCAAAATCCGCTCTCCATCCTTTATTCACATGGGGGCTTTTGATTACATGTCGAAAGGTTATATGATCGCCGACGCCGTCACGATTTTCGGGTCCTACGACATCGTCATGGGAGAATGTGATCGATAATAGAACAGTGAGAAGTATGTAGAAAGCGGAATAAGGAACGCGTATGGGTTTAAAGCCAGTCACATCACCTGAGGTCGAAGCGGCGACGATTGAATTGACCTTGGACGGGGAAACCGTCCAGGCCAAAGAAGGCGTCTCGCTCTATGACGTCGTCTCGAGCACCGGCAAGATTGTCCCGGCGATGTGCTACCACTACACCTTTGACCCCTTTGGTTCGTGCGGAATGTGCTTGGTCATGCAGGAAGGGAAAAAGGCACCGGTTCGATCCTGTACTGCCAAAGCGACAGCCGGAATGGTGATTCGAACAGATGGTGAAGATTTATTTTTGGCCCGGAAAAAGGGGGTCGAAAAACATTTATCGGTCCATCCCTTAGACTGCCCGGTGTGCGATGCGGATGGCCACTGCGAATTACAAGACATGGCCTTTCAGCATGGCGTGACGAACCTAGCCAACGCGAAGCAAAAAAACATCCCCGAAGACACTCGAAGCCTCGTGTTGGACTTCAACATGAACCGCTGCATCGCCTGCGGGGAATGTATCAACATCTGCAAAGATGTGCTGCGTATCGATGCCCTGCAATTCATGAAAAAAGGTGGGTTCACGCAGGTGGTCGCCAAAGGTGATCAAGCGTTGGACTGCGAATTCTGCGGCGATTGCTTAGCCGTCTGCCCGGTGGGTGCCATTACCAATAAATTTTCCAAATACGGGTACAAGCCTTGGCAACTGAAAAAAACCACTACTACCTGTAATTACTGTGGTGACGGGTGCCAGATCTATGTAGAAACCAAAGATACGGAAGTCGTTCGGGTCACATCGCCTCTTTCCTGGAAAAATAAATGGGGGGATCGAACTGATACCGTCAATGGTCATGATGGAATCTGTGTACGCGGTCGATTTGGTTTTCAATTCATTGATAGTCCTTCCAGATTGAAGGAACCCTTGGTCCGAACCGAGGACGGGCTCCAGCCCACTCCATGGATCGATGCCTTGGAAACCGCAGCCAGTCGATTGGGTGAGATCAAAGCTCAACATGGCCCGAACGCCATTGCTGGCCTTATCACGGCCCGATGCACGAATGAAGATCTCTATGTCTTCCAAAAATTCATGCGAACGGTGATCGGCACCAACCAACTGGACAGCAGCGCCCGTTATGGACATCTGAATTTTGTCCATGCCATGAACCGTGCGTTAGGCATCCATCGCATGATGAACACCTCCGAAGAAATCAATAAGGCCAAAGCCATCTTAATCATCGGGGCCAATATCACGGAAACCAATCCGGTCGCGAGCTTGCGGGTCAAATCGGCCATCAGCTTGTTTAAAGCCCAAACCATTGTAGTGGACTCTGTCCAAACCAATATGGCCAAACTCAGCTCGCACCCCACCATGGTGAATCCTGGAACGGAAGGGTTATTTATCCAGGGGCTTGTCAAATCCACGATTCATCAAGATTTGATTGATGAAGAAACCACCAACGCACACCCGGAATCTTTCGCGGCCCTAAAGCAGGCAACAGAGGCCTACTCTTTCGAGGAAGTTTCTCAACGTACCGGTGTGGATAGTGAACAAATTCATGAGGCGGCAAGAATTTTCGCGGAGGCTTCCCGCTCCATCATCATGTGTGGGGAAGGCATCCTTCGCCATGAGAATGGCTACCGACATATGCTGCAACTGATTGACCTGGCTTGGGTCACAGGGAAATTAGGGAAAAAAGGCTGTGGGATTAATACCTACACCGAAGAAGCCAATGAACAGGGTGCGGTTGATATGGGCGTCGCTCCTGAATTCCTTCCTGGAGCAGTAGCTTTTTCGGATACTCAGGTCCATGATCGGTTCTCCCAAATCTGGGACACCAGCCTACCGGATACCGGGCACAAATCCCAGTTGATGGACATCCTGGACCGCTGTCGAAACGGTGAGATCAAAGCCTTATATGTCGTTGGGGAAAACCCTCTGGCCACCTTGCCTGCCTCCTATGATGTTATGGGAGCTCTAGAGAAGTTAGATCTGCTTATTTGCCAGGACCCCTTCCTCACCGAAACGGCCAAACTGGCACATGTGGTTTTTCCCGCATCGACCTTTGCTGAAAAGGACGGCACGGTGACGAATCAAGAGGGGAAAGTGCAGTACCTTCGACCTGCCTTGGATTCTCTCGGGGAGAGTACCTTAGATTGGCACATTATGGTTGGAATGGCCGATAGCCTTGGTTCTCCGATGAAATTTGAAACGACCCAAGACATTCAACAAGAAGTCCGCAAAATTCTTCCTGGATATTACAATTTGGGAATGGCGCCCAAGGTCGAATCCGACTCTAGTCGCTATTTTTCAAACGGCTATGCTCAAGAAGTCGGGGCGCGATATTCCCCGAGCGGAAAGGAGAAACCTCCACGACCCTTCGGACTGCGTATGATCCAACTGATTTACCATTCCGGAAAGCTCTCCACCCAAGCCTCTGGCCTCATCGAGATTTCGCCAAACAAAAAGCATCTTAGGATGGGAACTGAAGATCTGAAAAATCTCGGACTTGCCTCCGGCGAGCGCATACGCGTCACGTCCGACCAGGGCTCCTTGGAAATGACCGTGGCGGAGGACACCTCCTTGATGCCGGGAACCTGCACGGTACCTGAGCATTTCAATGACCCCCCGGTGAAGGATCTCATGCCGGTCAAGGTTGACCCCACAACAGGCGTTCCTTATTTCAAATTAGCCTACGTCACGATTGAAAAGGTCTGACCAGAAAGATATGGCCCTCTACCATGAGTAACGAAACCACGACAAAAAAGTTTTTTGATGCCGTTCTATTCCGGGAAATTTGGCATGCGGCAAAGGTGACCTTCAAGCACATGCTCCATCGCCCCATGACCTTTCAATATCCTCGTGAAAAACGAACCATACCGGATGCCCATCGGGGAGCCCTATGCCTTCTACGTTATGAAGATGGCAAAGAGCGCTGTGTCGGATGCGATCTTTGCGAAGCAGCCTGTCCTTCGCGTTGTATCAAAGTCATTAGCGAGGAGGATAAATCCTTACCCCTGAAACGCTATGCCAGTGAATTTTTTATCGATATTACCAAATGTGTGTTCTGCGGATACTGCGTGGAAGCCTGCCCCGTCAATGCGTTAGCCATGACCAAGGTTTATGAATTTTCCACGCATGATAAACGCACGCTGATGTTCGACAAAGACCGGTTGTATCAAATCGGAGAACGACATTTGGATGATGCTAAAAAGTATCTCTATGCCCATAACCAGGAGAAGGAAGGTGAAGAAAGCCAGGCGTACCGCTATCATTTTCCTGTCTCAATCCAAAACGCCCCAGACCCGTAAGATAAACTCATGATGTGGCTTCTTTTCATTTACTTTGCCGCGGTGAGTATCGCGGCAGGGGTCTTGACCGTGTCTCTCCGAAATGCCGTGCACTGCGCGTTGGCCTTGCTCACGCTTCTGCTCCATATGGCTGGACTTTTCGTCATGCTCAATGCTGAATTTTTGGCGATGGTGCAGATCATTGTGTATGCCGGAGCAATTTTGATTCTGTATTTGTTTGTTTTGATGCTCATGAATTTAAAAACGGAAGAACAGCATCTCCACAAAAAACCCTCTGTCTTAATATTCGCCGGTATAGGCCTGCTCGGGGAGTTGCTCATTCTCTTAATGCTCTCACCCTATGGCGGAACACTGGGGACCGCGACCCCCGAAGTGGTTTTACAGACTGGTCCGAGCCATGCCGTAGGCCTCACCATGTTTAGCGACTATTTACTCCTTTTTGAAATCGTTGGAGTTTTCTTGCTTGGTGCGGTGATTGGCGCCATTGTCTTGGCCAAAACCCCAGCTAAAACTGATGCGCCGGACACCGCCACAACACCAACATCGTAATTCATCACCATGATTCCTCTTTCCGCCTATGTCTTCGTCAGTGCTGTCCTCTTCATGACAGGGTTGGTGGGCGTCCTCATCCGTCGAAATTTTATCATTGTGTTAATGAGCGTGGAGATCATGCTCAATGCTGCCAATATTAACCTGGTGGCTTTTTCCCATTATCTTCAGTCTATGGCCGGGCAAATGTCGGCCTTATTTATCATTGCCGTCGCCGCGGCTGAAGCAGCTGTAGGATTGGCCATTATCATTGTCATTTTCCGCGGGAAAATGGCCACCAATGTTGATCAAATTAATATTTTGAAGTGGTAACGTGTTTGATTTACTGGTTCTGCTAATTCCCCTCTTTCCGCTCCTGGCTGTACTCGCCAATGGGCTGTATGGTTCGCGGTATTCTCACGACTGGGCCGGGCGACTTGCCTTTGGGTCGGTTGGCTTGTCATTTCTCTGCACCCTCGGGGTCTTTGCGTCGGTCTTATCCAACCCCGAACCACGCGAAGTGATTGCGTGGTCTTGGATTTTTGGCGGCAACCTTTCGATCAATCTCGCATTTCTCATTGACCCGCTCACAACCATCATGTTGCTGGTCGTCACTGGCGTCGGGTTCCTCATTCATGTGTATTCCGTAGGCTACATGCATGGCGAAGAAGGCTTTACACGATTCTTCACCTATATGAACCTCTTCATGGTCTCCATGTTGTTACTCGTGATGGGGTCGAATTATGTGGTGCTGTTTATCGGCTGGGAAGGTGTAGGTCTCTGTTCATATTTACTGATCGGATATTACTACGAAAAGGTTTCAGCCGGGAAAGCCGCCACGAAAGCCTTTGTCGTCAATCGTATTGGGGACGCCGGATTTTTATTGGCGGTTTTTCTCATTTTTTCACATTTTGGTTCCCTCGACTACACCACCGTTTTGTCCCAGGCCTCTTCGCTTTCCACTGAAATGGCCACCGCCATCACAATCTGCTTACTCATTGGAGCTTTCGGAAAATCCGCGCAGCTCCCTCTCTATACCTGGCTACCCGATGCCATGGAAGGCCCGACACCCGTCAGCGCTCTCATTCATGCAGCCACAATGGTGACAGCCGGCGTATATATGGTTGTTCGCAACCATGTGCTGTTTGATATGGCACCAATAGCCTTAACCACCGTCGGCATTATCGGCGGCCTAACCGCACTATTTGCAGCCACAATCGGACTGGTGCAAAACGATATTAAACGTGTCCTGGCGTACTCAACCGTTAGCCAATTGGGCTACATGTTCCTCGCTTGTGGCGTAGGAGCCTATACAGCAGCCGTGTTCCACCTGGTCACCCATGCCTTTTTCAAAGCTTTGTTATTTTTATCTGCAGGTGCTGTGATCCACTCACTTCATCACGAACAAGACATTCGGAAAATGGGTGGGCTGTATAACAAAATTCCCATTACCCATGCCGTCTTCCTGATTGGCACCCTCGCAATAGCCGGAATTCCGCCTTTAGCCGGGTTTTGGAGTAAAGATGAAATCATGGCCCATGCCTTCGTGCATGGCTATTACCACTTGTATCTTCTGGCGGCCATCGGGGCTTTCTTGACCAGTTTTTATATGTTCCGTCTCACCTATTTGACCTTCTACGGACAATCCCGGGTTGACCCTCATGTGGCGAAACATATCCATGAATCGCCCCCAATCATGACGTACCCCCTCATGGTTTTGGCCGGGCTGGCAGTGGTCGGAGGATTTCTCGGAGTCCCGCCTGAGCATGGTTGGTTTCATGGATTTTTACATGATGTCGCCACACCGGTTGGTGCCGAACCTCATGCCGTGGAAATGGGGACATTGCTGGGCTTAATGGTGGTGGCGGTAGCAATTGCCTTGGGAGGATGGGGCCTAGCCCATTATATGTATGCTATTCGTCCGGAAATGGCCAACGAATGGGCGAATAAATCTCCGCAGGTCTATACCACTCTGCTCAATAAATATTATGTGGACGAGCTGTACGACCGGATCATCGTCGAACCCTTTAAGAAACTCGGCCTGCTCTGGGATTGGTTCGATCGACAGATCCTAGACCGTTTCGTTAACGGCGTAGGAAAAGGGACTGATATCAGCGCGGAAGCAATTACCTGGACGGAAAAACACGTGATCTATGCCGGGCTGAATGTGGTTGGCTATGGCAACCACCTGCTGGCTTGGTCTTGGCGGAAATTACAAAGTGGGATGGTCCACCATTATGCCGCGATTCTCATTATCGGATTAGCCGTGTTAATTCACCTCGTATGGCTGTGGTATACGGGGTCAACGTTTGCCGGCTCAAGTCAATACTGATCGGTTCCTATGCAAGAAGAACTATCATTCGGCTTTCCCTTTCTGACCTTTCTGACTTTCTTTCCCTTAGTGGGTGCGTTAGTGGTGTGGGGTTTGAAAGACCCTGCACAAGTTCGCAAAGCCACCCTTGGCATCACCGGAATTGAAATGCTCATGGCAGCGTTGATGCTCATGCTCTTCGTGCCAGATACCGCCGCCATGCAGTTTTCAGAACGGCATGAATGGATTCCCTTCCTCGGAATTAGCTATCACCTCGCCGTGGATGGCATTAGCGTGCTCTTCCTCGGATTAACCGCGTTTCTGACCGTCCTACTTGTACTCTATTCATGGGATTCGGTGACCCTGAAGCCAAAAGCCTTTTATATGAGTATTTTGGCGTTGGAAACCACGTTTATCGGGATTTTTGCTTCCCTTGATCTCATCGTATTTTTTGTCTTTTGGGAGCTTATGCTTATCCCGAGCTACTTCTTGATTAAATTGTGGGGACCCGGAGAGGACTGCCACTACGCGGCCTTGAAATATGTGCTGTATACGCTCCTCGGTAGCGTCTTCATGTTGGTGGGATTTTGTCTCCTGAGTCTGAATTATTTTGAGGCCAAACAGGTCTACAGCTTTGACTTCATCGACCTGCTGTCCGTTCCTATTTCGCTCAACCAACAACTCTTAATTTTCTGGTTGATCTTCCTAGGCCTGGCCTTAAAGGCCCCCGTTTTCCCATTTCATTCCTGGTTCCCGGATGCCCTCGTCCAAGGTCCGATTCCCATGTCCGTGATGTTTGCAGGCATCAAAATGGGGACCTATGGATTTTTGCGTTTTTCCATGCCTTTGCTTCCGGATGCCTCACGACATGAAACAGTAGTCGCGATTCTGATGACCCTTGGATTGGCTGCCGTGATTTATGGAGCCATCGTGGCCATTATTCAGCCGGACTTTAGACGTCTCCTGGTCTTCAGCAGCATCAGTCACTTGGGATTTGTGGTTATCGGGCTATTCGCCTTGAATTTTCAGGGCATACAAGGCAGCCTGATTACGATGGTGAATTTGGGGTTCAGCACCGCCGGATTATTTTTCCTCGCCGGGTTTATGTACGACCGCTTGGGTCATACCGATGTTCGGCAATGCACCGGCCTGGCCAAGAAGATGCCATTATTGGCCACCTTCCTCCTTATTATCGGTATGGCCTCCATTGGATTACCGGGAACCAACGGGTTTGTTGGGGAATTCCTTATTCTTCTCGGAGTGTTTCAAGCCTGGTGGGTGTGGGGAGCATTGGCGGTTACCGGGGTAATTTTCGCTGCCGCATATTTTCTCTGGTTTTACGAACGGGCCATCTTTGGGCCTTTAAAAGAAAGCTTACCAACCGTCATCCCGGACTTGAATACTCGGGAGTGGGCCATTGGTGTCTCCCTCTCGATCATGATCTTTTGGATCGGATTATACCCTTCTCCATTTTTACGAATGGTGAATGGATCAGTGCAGGCCGTGGTTGAACGAATACACCCTGGAATGGCCACCGCCCAGAATTCTGTGAATGTGCCTTCTCCTGAAATCATGAAGAACTAACTGTGATGGGCGAATATTCTTTACTCATTATCCTGTTTGCGCCATTTCTAGGGTCCATTGCCCTCGTCTTCATTCCTCGCCAGGAAGCCCTCATGGTGCGGATGACAGCAGCGATATCTGCAGGCATCAGTCTGTTGGCTTCATGTTATATGTTCTTCGCCTACGATTCGGCAAAGGGTGGATTTCAATTTGTCCAACGATTTGCCTGGTCTGAAGAACTCGGCATTGCCTTCTATGTTGGCGTAGACGGAATTGGAGGGCCACTCGTGTTTGCCTCCGCGATCTTATTGTTCGCGGGAATTTTTGTCTCGTGGCACATAAAAGACCGGACCAAAGAATTTTTCATTTTCCTTCTGATCCTCGCAGCTGCGACGATCGGCGTTTTCATGTCCCTGGATTTATTCTTCCTCTATTTCTTTTACGAAATGTCCGTGTTGCCCATGTACTTATTGTTGGGTGTCTGGGGAAGCCATACCAAAGGCTACCTGTCGATGACCGACCCCGAAGGGCTCAAACTTCGCGATTCCGTCAATTTCATTTTCAACTTCGGGTCGAACAGCAAAGAATATGCGGCCATGAAGTTGACATTGTTTTTGTCAGCCGGTGCGGTCGTGGCGCTAATGGGGATTTTGTTGATTTATCATCTTTCCGGATTGCATACGTTTGACATTCTGGTTCTTCGGGAACAAGCCAAATTCTCCGATTCCCTATCCACGCTTATCTGGATCCTGATCTTTTTTGGATTTGCTTCCATCGCCCCCATTTGGCCATTGCATTCCTGGTCGCCTGTCGGCCATGCCGCCGCACCCGCCGCAACGAGTATGTTGCATGCTGGGGTCCTCATGAAACTCGGGCATTTTTCCATTATTCGTGTGAATTTTGAAATTCTTCCCGAAGCCACCCGTGATCTGATGTGGATTGCCGCGGTCCTCTGTATTGGTTCCATAATTTATGGAGGACTGGTGTCATACTTTGCCAAGGACACCAAGTATGTCATCGGGTATTCCAGTTCTAGCCATATGGGGTATATCTTCCTGGGGATGGCCGCATTGAGCTACATCAGTTTGTCTGGAGCGGTGATCTATATGTTTGCCCATGCTTTGGCCACTAGCATGTTGTTTGCGATGGCCGGATGGGTGTATGACCAAACACACACCCGCGACATTCCCTCTTTGGGGGGTCTGGTAGAAAAAATGCCCTTTATTGCCGGGGCATTTATTGTGGCATGCATGGCGTCAATCGGCATGCCTGGTACTATTAATTTTGTTGCTGAAATCATGATTATTGTGGGGAGCTGGGACAAATATCCGCTCCAAGTGGTAGTGGCCGTGCTGGGAATCGTTCTTACCATGGCGTATATGTTCAAGATGATGCGGGGGCTGTTCTACGGGAAATTAGATCCGGAATATGCCCATGCGGTTGATGCCAAACATTGGGTGGATCGAATGCCCCTGCTTTTGTTAATCGCCTGCAGCATCATCCTGGGGCTGTTCCCCGGACATTTTTATGACGTTGTGAGATCTACGGTGGAACCTATGGTAGACCGGATCACCCAAGTAGCTCCATTAGTCACACAGAACACACAAGGCTTGCTTCCCTAAAGAACTCTCCTCCCCTTTGTCAGGGGAGGAAAGAGGTGGGGTAGAAATACCAATAACTTAAGTCGCTAAACCATGACCTTCAACCTCTCATTATCCGCCGCTGATCTTCTTCTCCTGCTTCCAGAGATCTTTCTTACGATCTGGCTTTGCGTCATCCTGGCCCTGGATTTCTCTCTGAAACGCATAACGCATCAACAACTGGCCCATTTGAGTATTGCCGGCTTAGGCATTACCGCATTGATGCTATTTGCGTTCGACCAAAACGGGACGACCGGTGCGCTCTTTAAAAATATGTACGTGCTGGATCACCTGGCCCTTTTCTTTAAGATCATTATCGTTGGAGCCACTGCACTGGTTCTCTTCATTTCCATTGATTATGTACGAGCCTTCCGCTTTTTCAGAGGTGAATATTATTTCATGGTGGTCATGTCGGCGATCGGCATGATGTTTATGGCCTCATCCAACGATCTCTTGTCCGTCTTTGTCACGTTGGAATTCTCCACGTTTGGCTTTTACGTCCTAGTGGCCTATCTCAGAGATGACCAACGGTCGTCAGAAGCCGGGTTGAAATTCTTTATCCTTGGAGTATTTGCCGCAGGCCTGCTGGCTTATGGGATTAGCTTGGTCTATGGAGAAACAGGAACACTCGTCTTTTCAGAAATGGCGAGTACCCAAGGGAGCTATGGGCTGGCATTGGGATTCATTCTGATCTTTGCGGCGCTCGGGTTTAAAATCGGGGCCGTGCCTTTTCATGCCTGGATTCCCGACACGTATCAAGGGGCACCCACTCCGGTCACGGCGTTTTTGTCGATTGCCCCGAAAGCGGCAGCCCTCGCCATTCTCCTTAGAATGTTTTTGGTAGCCTTGGCTTCATTCAAACCCATGTGGGTGTTGCTTTTTGTCGTAGCCTCAATTGTCTCGATGACCTACGGTAACATCGTGGCCATCGCTCAAAAGAACATTAAACGGCTACTCGCGTATTCCGGAATCGCCCAAATCGGAAATATCATGATTGGGTTGGCAGCAGGCACCAAGCAAGGCAGCGACGCCATCATGTTTTACTTGCTAACCTACATGTTTGCGAATTTAGGGGCCTTCGCGGTGGTCATCGCCGTCAGTCAGATCATAAAAAGCGACGAAATTGAAGACTATAATGGCCTCAATCGACGTTCCCCGTTTTTGGCAGCCGCCATGCTGCTCTTTCTCTTATCACTGGCTGGTGTCCCACCCTTGGCAGGGTTTATTGGAAAAATCTATTTATTCATCGCCGCCATGAATCAAGAACTCTATACGCTGCTCATTGTGGGCCTGATCAATATCGTGATTTCCATGTATTACTACCTCATTGTCGTGAAAAAGATGTACATTAACGAACCGACCGATCCCTCACCTATCCCCACATCCCTCCCCATCAAAGTAGCCGTCTATGTCGGCATTGCAGGAACGTTATTGCTGGGCATCTATCCCGGACCATTCATCGACTGGGCTGTCGACGCCACCCTCATGTTCTCCAACATTATCGGTCCTACGGCATCTCTCACCGCCATCCCGGGCGGATGATCATCCTGCCCTTAGGTTTCACACAAACCTGTCCCAGAGAAAACCGAGAGTAGAGTTTTTACACAAGGATGGGGCGATCGTAGACGAAATACAGTTCTACATTCGCCAGTAGACGAGAGCCTCGAGCGGGTTGACACCTTGGATCTGCCATAAGGCACCTAGGCCAATTGATACGGCCACTAATACGAAAATAATGAATCCTACGATTAATGACTTTTTCCTGTTACGAGGATACCGGCGGGAAATAACATCAAAGTCCTTTTTGGTTGGGAGAGAGGAATCCTGCCAAAGTGGAGATTGTTTACGTATTGGCCCCGTAACCTCATTTTCCTTGAACGAATTGGGTGACAATCCTGCAGATCCAGCCATACTTTTATTTTCGGTGATAACCGGAAGGACTTGATGCCCATCCTTTACCTTCTCTTCTTTTTTCTGTGCCCTCCTGGTGTAAGATGTCCCACAATGTGGACATAACCAAGTCTCCTCAACCAAATCTCCGTTCTGGGCAATGGGCTCTTCTTCCCCTCTTATGACCACTCCACAATGTGGACATTTTTTGGCCAGATGTGAAACAAGAAAACCACAAGAGGAACATGGCCCTGATTTATGAGACTGAGACCCTGTTGGTCGAACATGCTTCCCTGGGAAAGGAAACGCACATTGAGGACACGCCAGAGCCTGTGTGGAAACTTCCCTTTGACATTCAGGACATGGGATAAGCGCCATCTTGATACATTCCATTTATGAGTAACTAATGACTACCATTTTCTTAAGCAAAGTTGGTGCCGTTCGAAACCAAAACAGTTACCTCCATAACCTCTATAATTTTCCAGGCCGTCAATTTCTTTATGTCTTTGTCCAGAAATTGACCCTCCTCCACCCATTTTCTCTAAACTGATTGTCCATACTCAAGTGTATTTTCTTGCTCCTGAATTGAGTACTGTCGAAAGACCATTAAATGTTGCCAGGTCATCAATTAATGTAACATTTCTGAAACTATCAGGACTGAGTCTAGAGGGATCATTTGACGTTCTTGGCATAATTTGTTTATAGATTGCGGGTTTAGGGAACAAGGTAACGATCAACTTAACATTTCAGTGAGGATGTACTAATCATGGGCAACCAGCAGGAGAATACTATTACGGAATCCGTAAACCAACGCTACGCTAAAGCGGTCACCAATGGCGAACAGATGTGTTGTCCTACCGGATATAATCATGAAGATTTGGGGCAGTTTATACCCGAAGCCGTCTTGAAAGTCTCCTATGGGTGCGGCACCCCGGTCGGGCTTTCCACTGTTCAACCTGGGGAGGTGGTACTAGACATCGGGTCTGGAGGAGGAATCGATTGTTTTGAAGCCTCACGAAAAGTGGGGGCTAGCGGGAAGGTGATCGGTATCGATATGACCGATGAAATGCTGGCTCTGGCCCGCACGCACGCTCCGACAGTAGCCAAAAACCTGGGGCATCCTGCTTCCAATGTAGATTTTCGAAAGGGGTTTGCGGATGCGATGCCCGTCGAAGACGATCATGTGGATCTTATTATTTCCAATTGCGTGATTAACCTGGCGCCCGACAAGAAAAAAGTGTTTCGGGAAATGTTTCGTGTGCTGAAACCAGGTGGACGGTTTACCATTTCCGATATTGTTTCCGACCAGCCTATTCCTCAATACATGATCCACGATAGAGCTAAGTGGGGCGATTGCTTATCCGGGGCCCTCACCATTCAAGACTATTGGGGTGGATTGCGAGAAGCCGGGTTTCTGGGCCTACATCAAGTGACCGTGATTCCCTGGAGAGTCATTGACGGCATCCATTTCGTTTCTGTGACCTTAACAGGGTATAAAATTGGCATGGCCTCCTCTTCACCCTCCACGGCTTTTGCTACGTTAACCGGCCCCTTCTCTAAAGCGGTGAATGAGCTTGGAACTACTTTCCATCGTGGAGCACCGCAACAAATTGATGAACAGACCGTACGCATGCTATCCCTGCCACCCTATAACACCCACTTTGTGATTGCCGACCACCCAAGGACTCTCACTAGCCAAGACCCGGAATGGAAAGCCGTGTTGCCCGAAGAAAACCCCTGTGTCTGGAATGGCCACTTTGCCGTCCTCACGGGCCCCTTTTTGAGTGCCTGTGACGATGACGGTCATACCTACCAATGCGGGGAACCCTTTGAGATTTGCTCAAAAACGGTCAAAGTTCTTCAACACTCTCACTATGCCTCATTGTTTGGAATCATTAACCGATCCCGGGAAGGTGTCACAGCCGAACCGGTCATTTGTGGAACCTCCTCCGAATGTTGCTAATTAAAAGTTCATGACACCTGGAATCACCTCAGCATAGTATTTAGTCCTGGAGGTCGGACCCTTCCACTGAACGCCCAGCATGCCGCAATCCCCACTTTCCTTTATCTCATCTCCTGTCTCAATGTTTTCGCCGCCATCATTTGATGAGGCTCTGGGCTTACATGGGCAAAAACCACTCAAAGCCAAATCAGTAACCACGCTTCAACTAAACATGGGGAAAGTGTGCAACCAAACATGCCATCATTGCCACGTCGATGCCGGACCTCAGCGCACTGAAAGCATGACAAAAACGACCATTGATCAGATTATCGATGTCTTAGACCGAACTCCACAAATTGTGACCGTCGACATTACTGGCGGCGCCCCGGAAATGAACCCCCATTTCGAATATCTCGTTCGAGAATGTCGTGCTCGAGATCGAAACGTCATTGATCGATGCAATCTGACGGTATTTTACGTAAAGGGGAAATCGCACCTGCCAGAATTCCTAGCCCAACATCAGGTGGAAATCATCGCTTCCCTTCCTTGCTACCAGGAATCCAATGTCGACCAGCAACGCGGAAAGGGCGTCTTTGATCGCAGTATTACCGCTTTACAGACATTGAATAGTTTGGGGTATGGGGAAAAAGGCACTGATTTACATCTCCACCTTGTCTACAACCCACTTGGTCCCTCGCTCCCACCTCTGCAACAGGAACTCGAACTAGATTTTAAAGAAGAACTCATGAATCGGTATGGCATACAGTTCAATCGGTTGCTGACTATTACCAATATGCCGATTAGTCGCTTCTTAGAGGATTTACAGGAATCAAATCAGGTTGAGCCCTACTACGCCCTTTTAAAGAAGAGTTTCAATGCGGAGACCGTCGAAGAGGTGATGTGCAGATCGTTGATCAGCGTAGGGTGGGATGGACGATTATCCGATTGTGATTTCAATCAGATGCTGGATCTACCACTGCATCATGATGCACCACAATGGATCAGTGAATTCAATCTGTCCGGTCTAGAGAACAGACACATCGCCGTGGGACCGCATTGCTTTGGATGTACGGCAGGCTCTGGATCATCGTGCGGCGGAAAACTTGTTTAAAGTTTTTCTCTCCAAAAATCCCTACAGGCCGGTGACAGATGAAAATCTTTCCTGCCGACTTGCAACACAGCCATCCCAGCTTTCATGTGAAATGATGCCAAAGAGGAAGCGAAAGAACCTAGTTGGCTAATCCAATGGAGCTTCATGACCCCTTAGAAAAGACTACATAACGAAAGTTTAGCCACTAAGCATTGCAGCCTAAGAGAGACTCGCTCCAAACGTTTAATATCTCCTTCATCCATAGCAGAAGGATCTAATGCCTCCAACCACTCCACATCAGACTGAAACTTTTCTATAGCGGAAGTTGAAGTACCTGGAATTCTCGTTTTCCAATTGGCAGCTTGAAGGATTAATGGTCGAAATGAGGCGATCTCATCTTCGACTTCCACACGATGCGGTTGATAAGAATAGGGATTCGTATGCCCATCTATTCTGCTCAACAACGCTTGAAGCCATCGGATTGTCAGTGCCATACGCTCATAATAAAGCGTACGAGGAGTATCCGAAGGCTGATGATATCGAGGAGTTCGTCCAGCTGATAAGAATACAATTGGCACCGAAACCCGGCGAAAGGCATCATAATCACTAAAAGCCCGATGCCCAATTACAGGAATTTCTTCAATCAGGTGCAGGCCAATGGGTTTAATCTCAAGGCCATGTTCATTTTTTCTTTCCTGTATGGTTTCGTTCATTTGTTGGTAGAGAAACGGACTGGCTTCCGCTCCGGCGGAAAACACGACGTTCCGCAATGATTCCCAGTGTACACCTCCGACTAAGTCCATAATAATGGCAACCTGAATATTCTTGGTGGTTCTTATTTCTTCAGGTAGATACTTCACAAAATGGTAAGAACCCATTTGGGAGGTTTGGAAATACGGCGGTTCTTCAGCATTAAAGGCTGCAAACACCACGGAATAATTCTTAAGTGGCGGCAGCGCATAAGCTAGCTCTAGTAAAATAGCGACGGCTGAGGCATTATCATCAGCTCCAGGATAAATTTCCTCCTTTATTTCCCCTAAATGATCAAAATGAGCTCCGACTAGAATGAATCGTTTCTGACCTCGCACGGAAGAGCTATACCGCACACCAAGCAAATTATCACCTATGGAAGCATCGATGGATTGACGAAAGGTCCGAAGGGAGGGAAAAAGTTTTAAGCCAGCCTGCGTGAAATGCCGGATAATAAATTCGGCAGCTCGTTGATTTCCTTCAGTCCCCGGTTTTCGACCCTTTAACTCAGGACCCGCGAGATAATTCACATGAGATTGAAGCCGCTTACTAAGGGGAGAGAAAACTGAGAGGGTCGAGGGATCGATGGCCGGGATATGTGGTATGGGGTCTTTAAGGGTACAGGCCGAAACAAGAAAACCGATGACACACAAGACGAAAGGCAAACCCGTTTTCAGGGCGAAATGCATCAGTCTACGATTTACTTCCCACCATCGCGCAAAAAGTGTTTGGCGCAATCCTGGCTACAAAAGTAATAGCGTTGCCCGCTCACCTCTTCAACAACCGCGGTGCCGGCAGCAACATAGACTTTACAGACAGGATCCTGAATCATCACATCCTTGCCTGGCGTGGCTTGATCCGGTTTAGGTTGGATCCATGCCTGTGCCGCACGCCGAATCATATAGAACAGGATGATCAGCAAAATGACAATGATAATGATTTTGTACATAGAATTTAACCGAATCCAAGAATCCCTGCTTGTTTACCATGTTTCCGGGATTGATTCCACAACTTTTGGCTCTCCAATCCTTGGAGCCCCATAACTTACCTTTTCTTGATGATACGCGTTCATTGCTGTTTCGTTCGGAGACTTGTTAGGCTTTTCCCTATGCATTCTAGGCAAGTTTCTCATCATTCCATGTCCGGTTGGCTATTATTCTTCAGCCTATTCATCATCCTTATCGGCATGGGAGGCTGTCAATCATTGAGGCAAACCTCTGGAACGCTTCTTGACCTGACCTATCCCTTTGACGAGCACACCATTTATTGGCCAAACAATGCCTCCTTCCATTGGGAACAATCCAGTTGGGGTCATACGCATAAGGGTTACTGGTATGCCTCTGGAGTGTTTTCCGCTTCGGAACATGGGGGAACCCACCTGGACGCTCCTATTCATTTTGCCGAATCAGGGTGGAGTGTGGATGAAATTCCCTTATCCCATTTAACAGGAAAAGCCATTGTTATAGACATCCGAACAAAGACTCGCTTAGACCCCGATTATATGCTCCAAGTCGAAGACATCGCGAAATGGGAAACACAATATGGGATCATTCCCAACCGTGCCATCGTTTTTCTCTTGACCGGGTGGGGACAATTTTGGCCGGATCCTTCTCGCTACCTTGGGAGTCCCACACCGGAAGATACCACAACACTTCATTTCCCAGGGTTTTCAGCGGAATCCATTTCCTTTCTCATAGACCAACGCGCCATCGTGGGGATTGGAATTGACACAGCGAGTATCGATCCAGGCCAATCTCAAACCTTTCTAGCTCATCAGGTGTTGGGAAAGGCCAATCGTTACGCGATCGAAAATGTGGCACAGTTGGAGAAATTGCCTCCGAACGGAGCTACGATCACAGCCCTACCGATGAAAATCAAAGGGGGTACAGGAGGACCGGTACGAATCCTGGCAACGGTGCCGTAAACACTAGTCACTCATACGTTACGGACGGTTTCCTATCTGCTTGGGTACAAAGAATCCACTAATTTTCAAATTTTAGAAAGAACACCTTATGGTCACGATCACGTTAATGGGAGATCTACAAACGACGGACGGAGAACGGGCGTTAGGATGTGAAGTCGCCGATTCCATCACCGTCAAACAACTCATTCGCCAACAAGGCAAACCCTTGCGGGAAATTTTTCAACTCTTAAAACAGAAAAAGGTGATGGTCACCGTCAATAAACGGATTGCCAGTGAAACCACCAAGATTTATGACGGCGACGCCGTGCATATCGTGGCACACGATGGATTGGGCCGCAGTGGATTAACCCCGGCGATGTATTGAGCAAGAGAAATTACGAAAATATCCAGAAAAAAAGCAGGGTCAGAAATTCTGACCCTGCTTTTTTATGTCTTCGTCTTTAATGAGAAACCGACGGTAGGCGAAGTACCGATTACGATACCAGCACCCAAAAGAGGCGGGGCTGAGCCTCCTTATTTTTTCACGCCAAGAATGGCGTCTTTCGCCGCTTTTGCCACTCGGAACTTCACCACTTTTTTGGCCGGAATTTTAATGGCTGCCCCCGTTTGAGGGTTTCGACCCATTCTGGCTTTACGGTGGGCAAGCACGAGTTTTCCGATTCCAGGAACTACAAAGGCATTCTTTGCTTCTTTGTAAGCCAAGGTTGCGAAATCATCAAGAATTTGTGTCGCGACCTTCTTGGTGATATCTGCTTTTTTGGCTAGGTGATCGGCAATCTGCGACTTCGTCATGGCTTTTCCCATACGGACCTCCTCCTCACATTAAATTTGATTAGTAACACAGCCCATTTGGTTTTTCAGAATCTCAAGGAAGGGATGCCTTGTTTTGAACCTTCGCTTCAGGTACGACAGGAACATGCGTTCCTCTTCTAACAACGGCGCCAGAGTCTACCGAATGCCGTAAATAGTGTCAACAAAAAAACAAGCCCAGCGCGGGGAATATTCGTTTGGGAACATGTGGAAGGGAGATCTTACCTTGCTGCCTTGCCTTTGCCCAGGGTAAAGTAGCCCCAAGATGAGGAGAACGATCCGGATTATTCTAGCATTCATGGGCTAATATTTTATGACATTTAATAGACAGGTGAGGCATTAATTATGGGAAAAGAATTACCCGTTATTCCCAACCCCCAACAATCAGAAACTGAGGAAAAGGAAGAACTGGTCTATTCACGAGTCTTTTGTACACGTGAAGACAGTCCGCCGTTACGCCTTCTTTTAGACTTTCTCAAATCCAAAAACCAAATCCCCCTGATTCCGAAAATGGAACAGGAAGCTCTTGAGGATTGGGATTGGGTCCATATCTCACTAGGATATAATCGTGAGCGCCAGCCAATAAGGCTGTTTTGCATTCGAAATCGAGGCACCTACAAAGACGTCTTTGAAACGGAACAAACAGGATTTACCAATCGCCTTTCGGCCTTTGACGATGTCGAGGCACAAATAGCTACCGAATTCATTAGCAAGGCCCATTTCATTGCCACCACCCAGATGGTGAAAAATGATATCACCGACGAAGGCTATGATTTTAATGGCTGGATCTTGGAATTTTTCCAAGAAAATTGCAATGGAATCGTGCAAATTGATGGCCAGGGATTTTATTCTCCCAAAGGCGAACTCGTGGTGGACATGGAAGAAGCGGACGAGTCCAACCAAGATATTGGCCCCTCTCCCAAACCCGAGGAGTCATAGAGAAACCCAATCCTTTCTCGCGCTGCATCCAAAGTCAAGGGGATTCAAGGGCCTGTTCCATGATTTGTCCATAGGATTGTTGGGGAATGGCCGGTAATCCATTCCGATAGCCCCGTCCATCTTTTATCACTTCGACCAAGGCCCCCTTATCTAAGTGAGAAGGGTCTTGCAGGACATCGGCCTTACACACTAGAAGATCAGCCCGTTGCCCTTCGACCAACCTCCCCGTATCCATAAGACCCAGCTGCTCGGCAGCCAATCCCGTCGCCCCATACCATGCGGCCAAAGGCGGTACGCCTTCATGAATCAAGGCCACTAACTCCATATAGTTGCGACCATGCATATCCGGCAAAACCGGGTCCGTTCCCGCTAAAAGCTTCAACCCACTGGCATGAGCGACCTTGACCGCTCGTGCATGACTTTCCGATACCGCTTGAACCTTGGCCGTAATAAATTCATTAAATTCACCCGATTGCAACAGCCGCTGCCCCACCCAAGAGGTAGGTGTCACTCGACAGCCTTTGGCATAGGCTAATTCAGCTAACTCCTCATCCATAAAAGAAATATGTTGAATATCTTTCACGCCAGCTTGAATGGCCAGGCGAATGCCGCTTCGGCTATGGGCATGGGCGGCCACATACATTCCTCGTCCAGCCGCTTCATCACAAATCGCCTCCATTTCTTCCAAGGTAAAGTCCCGATGCTCTAAGTGGTCAGTAGGAGAAACCACCCCGGGACTGGCGCAGATTTTCACTAAGTCGCCGCCACAGGCCGCAATTTCCCGCACTCGCTTTCGGCATTCCCAGGGTCCGTCCACAATGCTGGAAGGACGCCCCGGACCAGCCGGCCAGAGCCGGGACAGTTCGCCGCAACAGCGATCGGGTCCTCGAAAATCGGCATGCCCCCCGGTCGTCGACAACATACAAATGGCTATCCGCAGACGCGGGCCCACGAGCACGCCCTGCTCAACCAATCGCTTCAAGACCTGAGTAGCGCCACCGACATCCCTCAGCGTCGTCACTCCGCCCTGGACTAATGTCTTATACAGAATACGCTCAGCCCAGAATGGCGCCTCCGGGGAATTCATCCGATCCAGGTTCTCATTCCCCACCCCCCACAACGTCACATGGCCATGGCAATCAATAAGACCCGGTGTCACCGTAAACGCCGAACAGTCAACCAGCCGAACATCGGAACCCTGTGGATGCGAAGGCTTGTGGGGATGCACCGCTTTGATAAAGCCCTCATCGATCCAGATATCCATTCGTTCGTGAATGGCGTCAGTCCCGGAAGATGTTCCGTCATACATTTGCAAAATATTGGAAAGAATAATCATGACAATCCTCTACAATGTTGGATGAAGTCTTTGTCCGGTCACGAGACCATCAATTGGTTCTAAGAATAGAATCAACTAAACAGCAGGAGCAAGCGATCACTCCTCAAAACCCCTCGCACCGATGGAAAATTTTTGCAGGTTCGCGACAAACATGCTAGTGTGACTCCACACTATTTCAGGGTGAATCGAACATCGGTGACCGTCGTGATCGGGTTTCAGTTTTCTGTTCAACTTCCAACACAGGTCAGTGTATTTCCGGTATGGTGATAGTACCTGCCCCCTCTTTAGCGCTTATATTCCCTATCAAGAACGACATTTCAGTTTTCCTTGATTCTCCAAAGGAAACCCGCTCGCCATGACTCTTTTCGCACAGCGCCACATCGGGTCATCAGACGGCCACCTTCAAGAAATGCTCGGCACATTGGGACTGCCATCGCTCGATGCACTCATCCAAGCCACCGTGCCTGAAGGCATCCGTATCTCGCATCCCCTGAACCTCCCGGCCGCCCAGTCAGAAGATGGCATGCTAGCCGAATTGCGCCGGATTGGGGCACAGAATGAACTCTACCGATCCTTTATTGGCATGGGGTACTACGATTGTCTGACTCCGCCGGTGATAGCCAGAAATATTCTGGAAAATCCAGCCTGGTATACACAATACACACCCTATCAAGCAGAAATTGCACAGGGCCGCCTAGAGGCGTTACTCAACTTTCAAACTATGGTCGCTGATCTCACAGGTCTTCCATTGGCGAATGCCTCGCTCTTGGATGAAGCCACTGCAGCAGGTGAGGCCATGAGCATGTGTCGAGCTTTAAGCAAAATCAAAGGTCAGACATTTTTTGTGGCCGAAGACTGCCATCCACAAACCCTAGCAGTCTTACAAACCCGCGCCCAGCCACTGAACATCACTATCCAGGTCGGTGGGTCGGAAACCTTGGAATTCCTTCCCGGCCAAATCTTTGGCGTGCTTCTTTCCTACCCATCAACAGATGGCGCCTTGCGGCCCTACCAAGAATTGGTGGGAAAGGCCCACGAAGCCGGAGCATTGGTTGTGGCCTGTACCGACCTTCTGGCCCTCACGCTTTTAGTGCCACCCGGAGAATGGGGCGCCGATATTGCGGTGGGATCCTCCCAACGATTTGGGATCCCGATGGGGTATGGAGGCCCACATGCTGCGTTCATGGCTACCAAAGAAGAATTCAAACGCCAGATTCCCGGACGAGTCGTGGGCGTCTCAAAAGATTCGAAAGGCCGGAAAGCCTACCGCCTGGCTTTACAAACGCGTGAGCAGCATATTCGACGGGATCGAGCCACCAGCAATATTTGTACGGCCCAGGTTCTGCTCGCCAATATGGCCGGCATGTATGCGGTCTATCATGGCCCTGAAGGATTGAAAGCCATCGCCAGCCGCATCCATCACCTTACAAACCTGACCGCCAACGGCTTGCGAGAACTGGGGTGCGAACTTCGGGAATCAGCCTTTTTCGATACACTCCGCGTCAAATGCCCCTACCAATCTGCGGAGAACATTCAACTCAAAACGCAACAGGCCCGAATGAATTTCCGAAGGTTTGAGGATGAGACGTTTGGCCTTTCCTTAGATGAAACCACCACAGTCCAAGAAGTTTGCCAAATCTTAGCCATTTTTTCTTCAAACGACTCGCTGCCCAAAATATTGGATTCAGGAAACGAAACTCCAGGTGGCGCGATCCCGGTTGAACTTCAACGGCAATCGCCCTATCTGACCCATCCCGTGTTTCAGGCGTATCATTCCGAACATGAACTCCTCCGGTATATGCACCGCCTACAGGCCAAAGATTTATCACTCGTGCATTCCATGATCCCTTTGGGATCGTGCACGATGAAGCTGAATGCCACAGCAGAGATGATTCCGGTGACGTGGTCGGAGTTCAGTCGGTTGCACCCCTTTGCTCCCGCCGAGCAAGCCAAGGGTTACCATCTGTTGACCAACCAATTGGAAGCCTGGCTGGCCGAAATCACCGGTTTTACCGCTGTGTCCTTGCAACCGAACGCCGGGTCACAAGGCGAATATGCGGGGCTCATGGTGATTCGGGCCTACCATGAACAACGAGGGCACACGCATCGCAATGTCTGCCTGATTCCGGTATCGGCACATGGCACCAATCCGGCCAGTGCCGTCATCGCCGGCATGCAGGTCATCCCGGTAGCCTGCGATACCGCCGGCAATATCGACTTGCGCGATTTAGAAACCAAATGCATCCAATATCAAGACACCCTCGCAGCCTTCATGGTGACCTATCCTTCCACGCACGGCGTCTTTGAAGAAACCATCCGGAACGTCTGTGCCACTGTTCACAAGTATGGTGGTCAGGTCTATATGGATGGGGCAAATATGAATGCCATGGTTGGACTCGTCCAGCCGGGAGAGATTGGCGCCGATGTCTGCCATCTCAACCTCCATAAAACTTTTTGTATCCCCCACGGAGGTGGGGGGCCAGGGATGGGCCCCATTGCCGTGGCAGCACACCTCGCACCGTTCCTTCCGACCCATCCTCTCGTGCCCACAGGAGGCACACAAGCCATTGGCGCCATCGCAGCCGCGCCCTTTGGCAGCCCCAATATCCTGCCTATTTCCTGGGCATTTATTCAGCTTATGGGGGGCGACGGCCTCACCAAAGCCACACAAGTCGCCATCTTAAATGCCAATTATATGGCCAAGCGATTAAGCAAATACTATTCGGTGTTATTTACGGGGAAAAACGGCATGGCCGCTCATGAGTTTATTTTGGATCTACGTCCCTTTAAAAAATCCGCCGATGTGGAAGTGGAGGATGTGGCCAAACGCCTGATGGATTTTGGTTTCCACGCCCCCACGATATCCTGGCCGGTGCCGGGAACCATGATGATCGAACCCACCGAAAGCGAATCGAAAACGGAGCTGGACCGGTATTGTGAGGCGCTCATGCTCATTCGCCAAGAAATTGCCGACATCGAGGAAGGCCGACTGCCACGGGATAACAATCCCCTCAAACATGCCCCACATACCATTGAGACCATCGCCCAATCAGACTGGCCCCATCCGTATTCCCGGGAACAGGCCGCCTTCCCCACCCATTGGGTACGAGACCATAAATTTTGGCCAGCCGTTTCCCGCATTGATAGTGCGTATGGGGATCGAAATTTAGTGTGCACCTGTCCTCCTATGGACACCTATTCATCCTAAACGTTCAGACAGCTGTATCATCGTAGAATAGTTCTCACCTCTCGCTCATATAGAATGGAGTCCATGCCGCTTCATCCTACAGACACCATAAGCAAAATAAGCACGACCACACAGAAAAGAAATTTTCAGCAGATGGTCCTTGCTCTTACTCCTGACGCCTAACTTTTCACACCCGACTTTCTACTGATTCAACATGAAAGCATCCAGTCCCCATCACCTGCTCATTGGCATGCTCCTGGGTATTATTTCCGGGATTCTCCTTGGCGGATTTGCCCCATCGATTGGCCTCAGCATCGAGTTTATTGGTGACTTGTTTTTACAAGCCCTATTCGCGCTGGTCGTTCCCCTGGTCATGAGTTCCATGATCGTCGGCATTGCCAGCTTGGGAGATGTACGACAGTTGGGGGCCATCGGGCTTCGCACCGTCCTCTTTTTTATGACGACGACAGGACTCGCGGTCTTGGTCGGTCTTATTTTGGTCATCGCCATTCACCCCGGCACGCCAACCGACCACGGCCACCTCGACTCAGCACAGACACACACGTCAAACCTCTCCGAACGTATGGAAGACAAACCCACCACCTTGGGTGACTTGTTCAAATCCATCCTCACCAGCCTCGTCCCGAAAAACTTGTTCGCGGCCATGGCCGAAACGCAAATCTTGCCATTGATTGTCTTTGCCTTAGTCTTTGGCGGCGTCCTCACCACCATTGGAGACAAAGGCGCCCTCGTCATTAGGGTCTTTGAGGGCATCAACGAAGCGATGATGGCCATCGTGCATTTGCTCATGTGGGTGGCCCCGGTGGGCATCGGCGCCTTGTTGGCCGGACGATTAGGGGAAGCTGGAGGATTCATAGGATTTTGGCCCCAACTGGCTAGCCTGGGGGCATATGTGGGCACAGTGCTTCTCGCCCTGGCCATTCATGGCTTGTTCACGCTCCCCTTAGCCTTACGATTTCTGGGCCAACGCTCAGTACCCTCCTATGCCAAAGCTATGAGCACACCACTCATGACGGCCTTCTCAACCAGCTCCAGCTCAGCCACCTTACCGTTAACGATGGACGGTCTGATCGAGGTAGCGAAGGTGTCTCGACGGGTTGTCAGTTTTGTGGTCCCCTTAGGAGCCACGATCAACATGAATGGGACCGCGCTGTATGAAGCCGTGGCTGCCATGTTCATTGCCCAGACGTATGGGATTGAAATGGGGTTGGGAGAAACCATTATTGTCCTTCTGACCGCCACACTCTCGGCTATTGGGGCGGCGGGCATTCCGGAAGCTGGGCTCGTCACCATGGTCATTGTGCTCAAAGCCGTGGACTTGCCCATCGAAGGCATATCATTGATCTTAGTCGTGGATTGGTTCTTAGATCGCTGCAGAACGACGGTCAACGTCTGGGGCGACGCTGTCGGCGCGGCAGTCATTGATCGCTTCGAAAAATAGAAAACTTATCCTGCCTATAGGGTCCGGCATTTGAATTATGAGACGTGATTTCCCATTTATCTGAGGCTGATTTCATTACCCCAAGTTCAAGGTAGGCCATCCAGGTAAGCTAAAAACAAATCCTGAGCAGTGCACCCGTGAACTAAAATCCCTCAAAATAATCCAATATTTATACTTTCTTATCAATTCTTGGCTGCTTTACCTGGTTAACATTGAGGAGGCAATCGGTAGCCATACTCAGTTGCAAACCATTCAGCAAAACCTTCAGCTTTTTTTCGATTTTTGTTTTCCATTCGATCTATATGATGTCCTAATTCATGCATTAACACGTCCTTAAGATAGAAATTGCGAATTGAAATTTCGTTAAATTCGACCGATAGCCCATTGGCAGTCTGACGTATCTCTGCACCGGCACGTTCATATTCACGTAGAATGCTAGGCTTTAATGGACGCCGATACAGCCCTTTTACAAAAGCTTTGGGGAAAGGAGCAAGAAAAATACAATTACGCCAATATGTACCGTAACAATACAAAGTTTTTAGTACCTTAGCCTGTTTTGTTGATCCTGCAAGGACAAACACCCCTTCTAAGTCCTCCGTGAATTTTGGGGGGACTTTATTAAGGGCATCAATAATTTCTGTTGATGCTAATGGACAAACAAAAAGTTCATGAGTCGGTTCAATAATTACAAGGGGAGGACTGTCCGTAGTTAGAATTTCAACCTGATATTTTCTATGTATCTGCTCAACTGCCGAATGCCAGGGGTGGAATTCTGCCCAATTTGTCATTTTTGATCCACTATATCGATTCGATCTTACACCTTGGTAGATTTTCTGATTCGGCCGAGGCATTTATCTTGTAACCCTTCCTTCCTAAAACTTTAAATTTTTTTAGTAGGCTTATATGTGATTTTTCGGTAGATAGAGGCAGGGATCTGAGCTCTATGAAAATGTTGTTTAAACTTTTGGTCAAGGCCACCTCCCTTTCATTCTCTTGTCAGTGAACATGGTAATAGCTCTCCACGGCTTCTCCGCTTTACCTAGCTCCTGCAGATTGACCCATAGGGCAGACGCTCAAATCAATTGGCAGGTCTTGTTTGAATCTTTCAACATGCCTCAGGGTAAACTCCGCTAATTGTCCCGCACTCCGATCCTACGTCCTACCCATCCAATGTGGCCGGACTGGTCATTATCAGTTTTAGTTACCTTGGACTCCACCACAAAAGATGCGCTCTTCGTGCTGCACCAAATAAACGCTCGGCTATCGGAGCGAAACCCAGCCCCATCAAAGATATCATTTATATCTCAGAGATTCGTTTGTTCTTTAAACTCCCCTGGCCTTGTGACGTAGCCGAGCAGTGCAACCGGCTTTGGAGGATAGGCGGGCACTGTTTGAGCCCTTCCAAAACAGTCAGGCCAAGCTCCGCGAGTTTGCCCGCCGCCGAAGTCGGTGAACCGCGCAGGAGCCCCGCAGAGCTTGCCCCTGCAGGGGCAGGGGGCCACGTCACGGCCAACATGGTTTTGGGTCCTTTTGCCGAAACAAAAGGCCTGTCCTGAGCCAAGTCGAAGGAGCCTCGCCTGCCGGGGCGAAACCCGGCAAGACACACAAACTCCTGCGCCATGGCTCACATTCCAATTGCTTAATAGCGTTTCACCCTCACCCCAAAACTTGTCCTCTCTTCAAGGCCAAGCCCTGAAAGGGCGAGGGAGTTCTGATTATTTTGAGTAGAGAGAACACAAGATGGATTCCCGATAACAACTGTCGGGAATGACGGCGTTAGGGAAAGGATTCTTTTAGACCTGTCGTCGATAGGTTAGAAAATAGTAGAGCGCGGATTGGGTATGAGAGGGCACCACTACATGAAATACCAATTTATCGCCTACGTGAAACGCAACTGGTTTGGGCGGCTGCAACAGATCTCTTACGGGGCGACCACTCCAAAAAGGTTACTGTAATCATCAGTCCATACGATTTCTTTGCGCTTCGCACTGGGCCACGGCCGTATTCGGGTGAAGACAAAGGGATCCTTAAGAAATGTCTGATTACTCGTCACCAGCACCCAATCACTAATATAGTTCCCTCGTTGCGGATCCCCTGCATCCTTGATCCACAAGGCCTCCTTGTCTAACTCCTGAGCCAGAGCCCGGATAACGGGGCTAAAGTCAAAGTGATAGTTGGTGATGTGGAACGCGAGAATTCCGTCGGGTCGTAGATGCTCCCAATACAATGCGAAGGCCTCTCGTGTCAGAAGGTGCACCGGAATGCCATCTCCACTGAAGGCATCTACCGCTAAGACATCGAACTGCTGTCGGGTATTGTTCGCCAGTTCGCGCTCGAGAGAAATCCGCCCGTCTCCAAGGATGACTTGAAGCCCGCCTTTGGCATCTTTGAGGTGAGTAAAGTACTCGCGGGCGATCCAATCCACGTCCGGATTAATTTCGAAAAATCGATAGGTATCGCCGGGACGAGAATAGGTCGCAATGGTCCCCACCCCCAACCCGATGTTCCCCACATGTATCCCCTGCGGTTGTACAGTCCCTGCTTGATTGGTCATAGCAAAATACTGCGGATGCAGGCGAATCGCCAAACTAATTCCGCTGTTCGGCCCGTAGTAAGCACGCGGATACGCCTGCAACCCGGGAGTCAGGAATTGCTCTCCATGCGTGATGCGTCCGTGATAGAGAAAACGCGTCGCGAACTCTTCCCCAACATCCACCTCATTCACCCTGAGGACTCCATAGAAGTTTCGCTTGGTCAATATATTGCTCTTTTGCTGTTCTTGAATATGCAACCCCAGAAAGCCGACCAGCGCGGCAATGCCGCCTATCCAGACAATCCTTCCAGCCCACCACATGAACGGGTGTTGAGGTGTTTCCCTCTCCCGGAACAAACACAGTCCTAGCAGAACAACTGTGGCCACCAGACCCCCATGAAATTCCCAATACCCTTTAAAGAGTACGGGAGCCACGAGATTGACGAACACGCCGCCCACGGCCCCACCCAACGCGATCATGAGGTAAAAGGAGGTGAGATGTTCGGCAGACGGTTTCAACCGAACCAGTTCCCCATGGCAGGCCATGCAGCAGGCCAAAAGGGCGGCCGAATAAATGGCAATCTGGAGATACACATTCATCTCCACTGCCCCATAGTCCTGAAGCAGGAGGTAGACCACGGCAGAAAGTGAGACCAGAAGCAGGGGTACCCAGACGCGTCGATCGTACCAACGTGGATGGTCAAAGCAGAGAATAAACGAGATGAGGTACAAACTGAGTGGTAGGACCCAGAGAAACGGAATGACCGCAATATCCCGACAGATCTGATTCGTACTCGCTAGGAGGACCACTGAACCGCATGCGGCGAGGGAAAGGGTCAGCAGGCTCTCCGGCAGGCCCAAGGTGGTACCTTCAGGAGCCGCCCCGGAACTTTCGAAGGCTTCCTTCTTTGGCACGGATTGATACAACATGATGGCACCCCAAGCCACAAGGACTGCATACAGACCGTACCCGGCAGACCAAAGGACCGTTTGCGTGCGTAGCCCCAATTGGGGTTCGACGAAAAACGGATAAGAGACCAATCCTAAAAGCGATCCAAAATTCGATAAGGCATAGAGCCGGTAGGGGGACAGAGTCGGATGAATCCGATTGAACCAGTGCTGCAGAAGCGGTCCTGACCCGGAGACCAGGAGAAACGGAGCGCCGATGGTTCCCAACAGGAGAAGAACGATCGCCAGCATGGGATTCTCGCTGCCATCCGGCTTCCAGGTCTCAGCGGGAGTAATAGGAAGAACAACCAGGGAGCCTACCACCAGACCCAGATGAATAAACGCCTGATACCGGGGAGAGACATGGCTGGCAAGCAAGTGCGCGTATAAATACCCGCCCAAAAGAGAAACCTGGAAGAAGAGCATGCAGGTAGTCCAGACGGCTGGGGTGCCTCCAAACCAGGGAAGAATATATCGCGCGATAATGGGCTCGACTTGAAACAGCAGAAACGCGCTGAGAAAAATCGCAAAAGCATAGGGGAACACGGACCATGTAATCGAAGAAGCCGATTTTCGGGGAGACACTGGATTTTCAGGAGGCTCTGCGTTTTCCATCCCAGTTATACTAGATGCCATAGTTGTTTTAGGTGATGTTGGTGGGGAGAAGGTCAAAATAATTGGGGCATTATGGTAGCTGTGTTGCCTGCTTCACAAGCTTAGAGGGCACTCCACAGGCTAGGACAAACGCAAGCCCGGCCTCGTCATGTAGCCGAGCCACTGAGCTGACCACGGAAACATGGCTTGAATGACTGAGGAGGAATGTTTGTAGAGGGGAATCGTCGCTTATCTTCCTCTAAGCAATTGGCTCGAACTCGCAGTATCCTGCACGTTAAAGACCTTTACGATCTTCTCGAGGAATAGCGAGCTTGGCGTCTAAGAAGTCCTGATGGCTAAGATCCATCCCTTGAGCAATGCCCCTGATTTCTTCTATTTCCTCAAACGAAGTTTGATCGGCTGCGTTGGCCACTTCAAACAGACAATGAAGAAACTCCTGCCGCTCGTTTCTCGTCGTGAGTTCCTTAAAGCGTTTTACCAATCGTACGCTGTCTAACCCACGAAAGATTCGGTGATGGCTGATTTCGGCAACCAGCTCTGCCTGCTCCCCGGTCAAGGCCCAATGACGCTGAAGCACTTTGCCCATGACCGTCGTTTCTTCAGCCGACACCACATGATCCACGCCCGCCACCCGAGCCATCAGACCGGCGGCAAGACACAACTTGCGTACATCGACATCCGGCAAATCAAAGGTCATCCCTCGATCTCGTAATTCCATCGTGACCTGAAAATAAATGGTGTTCTTAATAAAATCCTCTAATCGGCTTTCACGATCCTGTTCGTCACGATAATGCTGTCCCCGGAGATTGAGGATGCGCCGAAATGGCCGACGGAGATGGTCCAAAAATCCCCCACTCCCCTGTTCAAGGTCGTCACGAAGTTGTTGCACCACCTCTCTTTGTTGATCACGCTCTGAGGCATCCGGGGGAACCAATTTACCCAGGGCTTCTAATGCTAGCGCTTTATCCGCGGCTGATCCCATTCCGGACATGACGCGGTCTAACAGACGCTGACGTTCGTCTTCTCCGACCGGTGAGGCCATATAGAGTTCCAACTCCATCCATTCCTCTCCAGAAATATCCGGCAATTGAAACAGGAGTTCTTTGAGGCCATTGATTTCTTTTGTGGAGAGGGTGCCATCCGCCCACGCCGCCGCAATGAGCAATTTCCCTAATTCAAGAATGAAGCGTTTAGCAGCCATATGAACACGTCCCTTTCTCTATGATGGGGGCCTCCTCGGTCTTCGGTGCAACCCTTCGTTGTCCGATTTCAACCAATGAGACCAGGAAAAGACAATAGGGCAGAGTATACCGAATGATCCGGAGAGGCTAAAGTTATCGACAAGAAAATTCTTACAGGAAGTCGTAATCAGGCCACAGGGCCGGCGGGATTTCAGAACAAAGAATCTGGTTCAGGTGGAAGAAAAACTTTCAACAGATTTTTCCAGGTAAGTATCCCTTCCACCGTCCGATCGGCATGGGTGACTGGAAGACACGAGAGCCCCCGCTCCACCATCATTCTGGCGGCTTGTTCAATCGGGCAAGATTTCAGAATGGTGAGGGGATTATGGGACATGATTTGATGGACTCGTTTCTCCAACGTGGCACGATCCCGCTCAGTTTCGGAAACCGTATTCACAAAAGGGCTAATAGCGTTAAAGAAGGCCCGATCTGAAAGAAGCCCGACAATTTTGCCTTCATCCGCTACGATGAGGTGAGGAAATTTGACCCGGCGAAACACGCTCTCAATCACCTTAAGAGAATCATCCATCCCAATAGTCACCACCCGAGAGGTCATAATGGCCCCGACCGTATTTACTTTGATATCAAGATTGGCAACCATGACAGAATAGACGCCTCACACACTGTTCAACACTGATTTGTTGGCTTACGGATGACCTGGCCGTATTATTCATTTGATTTTATCGGCCTATGCCCTTCGAAAATTTACCATCGGCGGCCTTCCAGAAGTAGCCTGAGAGGGAAGAAGGCTGTGGATTTTCAGGCAAAGGCAGGTTGGTTAGGTGTGGGACTGGCTGTGCGAATCGAGTAACTCATGCACCAGAGGCACAATATCTTCAAGGCGAAAGGGTTTTGAGAGCGTCCGCGTCGCACCGAATTCTTCGGCTTCGATCAGAAAATCTAAATCACGGCCTCCCCCGCCTGACATGACAATAATGGGTATGGTTGAGTTCAAACGCCTGAGCGTACGGACCACTTCCAGCCCATCCATTTCCGGCATGAGCACATCTGTAATGACAAGATCCACCTGATGATCATGATAGAGCTGCATCCCTTTTCGTCCATCCGGGGCAACCCACACCTGATATCCATCCATCCCCAACCATTCCTGCAAGGAGGAACGGATGTGCACTTCATCATCAATCACCACGATCGTCGACATCATCTCCTCATTTTTTCCTGTCACCCGTCTATGCTCTCTTACGCCTGATCGCTCCGATCATCCGTTGGGTGAACACCTACATTCTCTTTACTAAGAAATTGGTCGTCCACATGCCCGAGATATCAGAACCAACAATTCTTGAGGATCATACGGCTTACCAATCACCGCGAAGGCTCCCGCCTGCAAGGCGATTTGTTCCATTTCTTTTGTCATATTGCCACTGAGTAAGATCACCGGTATCCCCTGCCCATTCACACGGTAGGCTAAGGCTTTAAGGAAATTTAGCCCATCAATCACCGGCATATGATAATCAGAAAGAATCAGGTCTACTGAAAGACCCCCATCCAGCAGTAGGAGGCCTTCCAGACCATCGTCAGCTTCTTTGCAGTCAAAGGCATGACTCTCTAATAACAAACGCAGGGTACGCCTTACCGGTCGATCATCGTCAATGATGAGAATGGGTTTGTTCATGACAGACCGTAATTTTTTGGGGAAACCCATTGCGATTGAGAAGGCCTTCCTCCCTCTCCTCTGCCCGGCTACTTGTTGGTTCACTGCCTTCCTCTTCCACTGCGTTCGCGTAACAACCTTTGAGCACCCTCACCATGGTGGTCCTTCATCAAAGGGTATTCCCACGTTCTGCAAAACTTCTGCCATCAAGACTCGGGCCTCAGCGCGTTGAACTATCTTGACGCAACTTATTGTTATCAAAAGATATTTTCATCAAGAACACACTGCCAGATTGTGCTTGCCCACTCCTAATCGATATCAGAAAGGATACGTCAGATATCTGTTTGGCTTGAGACCGGCTCGGCCTAAAATAAGAGGGATCGGCGCATTTGCAGAAAAGATGACACTGAGATCATCACATTGCGACGCCGGGAAGAACTTGCTACAAAGATGTTCGGCAAATAATTCCTGACTTTGGCTGAGGATCGACGAGTACCACACATGAAAATTGATTTTTCCCGTTTTCCCTCTGAACCATTCTCTTTTGCCCAAGATCCCATCTTAATCCTGGAAAATTTTTGGAGTGCCGGGGAACGGAAGATGTTTCGAGAGGCCATGGAACGCTCGACCTGGACAGCCTTAGCGGACATGCCGCCCGTAGCCCAGGCCTTTCACAATTGCGGCAATTGGCTGAAAGCCGAGATTGCTCCGGCACAGGGCCAACATTTTTTGGAACGGGTGGGGCTTCCCTGTATTGCCGATTTTATTGAATCATTTCCGAACATCACCGGCCGCCATATCAATTTCAATTATTATTCCTACGGACCCGGTGATTGCCTTTCAACACATGACGATACGGACGATGCTTACACGTATGCACAGGGGAAAATCCCACCGACTCGCCGACTCGCCCTGGCTACCTATTTTCATGAAGAATGGCAACCGGATTGGGGAGGAGAACTCATCATGTATCGTGAAATACAGGATGAGCAAGGAGAAAGGCGGTTAGAAGTCGATCGGTGCATCGCGCCCTCGCCAGGCTCTTTGGCCATCTTTGCCGTCCCGCGATTTCATCGTGTCTGTCGTGTCGATCCTTTAGCAGGAGACCATAAACGCCTCTCCATCGCCGGCTGGTTTATGACTGAACATTAATTCGTTTCCCCATTTCTCCATTTCATCCTCTCTACGCTCATGAACCACCCTATTCTGCTGTTTGGCGCCACTTCTATTTTAGGGTTTACTGTGGCTCGGCTTTTTTCGGACAGCGTGATCCCGTTTAATTCCCCAGGCAATACGGCTTCCACCGTTCAACAATGGGCGAGTCTGCACCTGGAAGATCCTGAATGGGTGGACACGATCCTGAACCACCACCAACCACAGGTGCTTTTGTACTGCCATGCGGTATGTGACGTCCCGAAATGCGAAGCAGATCCCGGATGGGCCAATGAGGTCAACATCGGACATCTTGAACGAGTCCTGCAGGCTCTGCCTCACCAGACACGTCTGGTCTATGTCTCCTCAGACCATGTCTTTGGGGGGGATGGACTCTACGATGAACAGTCCCCGCCATGTCCGATTAGTGTCTATGGACGCACTCGGGTCCACGCGGAGCGCCTGGTTTTGGAAAGACCGCAATCGTTGATCATTCGAACGGGGTTAGCTATTGGCCCATCCCCAAATGGCCGGACAGGGCATGTAGACTGGCTTCGTTACCGTACCCGACGTCACCTTCCCGTCACGATTGTGGAGGACGAGTTCCGTTCGGCAGTATGGGTGACGGATTTGGCAAGGAGAGTGATGAAACTTGCTCGAACCCGTGAAACCGGCATTCGGCATATTCCAGCCACCCGAGCCATCAGCAGGCTTGAGTTGGCCCACTATCTTTTGACTCACCTAGAACTGAGAGCAGACTTCCATTCCGAAAGTCGGCATGACCGACCCACCCCGCATTTGGGCCGCGTGGAACTGATCAGTGCGTATCACGATGAATGGTCAGCACCACTCCCTAGTGTGGTTGATGGCGGAAAGGCTACTTTTTTAAGGGAAGTCGCCTAAGCGAACGTTAGGCGGGATTTCGTTCTGTCATCGTCCTATGCACCATCTGCAAGCCAATGATGGTTTTGGCATCACGAATCGTTCCATCCAGAACTTTGGAGATGGCCTCTTCCAATGGCCATTCCACAATTTCCAGCACTTCATCCTGATCTAAATTCTGTTTCCCGACTTCCAGGTTGGTCCCGAGGTAAATATGAATGACCTCATCGGTAAATCCTGGAGCCGTCCAAATGCTCGTCAGTAGGGTCAAGGTTCCGGCGCGGTATCCAACTTCTTCCTCCAGTTCCCGTGCGGCGCATAATTTTGGATCTTCTTGATGATCCAATTTTCCGGCGGGAATTTCATAGATGAATCCCCCAGTCGCATGCCGCAATTGTCGAATGAGCACCACCTTTCCATCTTCTTTAAGCGGCACCACGGCTGAAGCGCCAGGATGACGAAGAATCTCCAATTCGGTTGTGCGCCCATTGGGCAAGCCGACCATGTCCAGGTCAAGCTTTAAGACTTTTCCCGTATATATTCGCTTCGTCGATAACAGTGTTTCTTCTTGCATGGTCATTCTCGTCAAACCGGCGGCAATGTCGTTTTTTTGCGTTTATAGAATGGCAGTGAGACCACTTTGGCCGGCACATGTTTCCCCCGAATATCAATTTCTAGAACAGTCCCCTCTTGGCCCAAATCTGGAGGAAGCGACCCTAACCCAATCCCTTTTTGCAACACAGGAGAAAAATTTCCACTGGTGACGTACCCCACCGTCTCCCCGTCCTTTCGTATAGCCATCTCATGTCTGGGCACTCCTCGTTCCATCAACTCAAATCCCACAAGCCTCCGCGTGACTCCTTGTTCTTTTTGTTGCTGAAGCGCTGGTTGACCTTGGAACAAGCCTTTGTCCCACGCCACGACCCATTCAACTCCGGCTTCGAGCGGCGTCGTCCGTTCATCCATATCGTTGCCGTAGAGCAAATAACCAACGTCGAGGCGAAGAAGATCACGGGCAGCGAGTCCCGCCGGTTTGACCAGGTCACCCTCCCCAGCTTTGAGCAATTCCTCCCATGCCGATTGAGCTTCTCCCGCCGGAAGATACCATTCATAGCCAATTTCCCCCGTGTAGCCCGTGCGGCTCAGCAATCCGGAGAATCTCTTATCTTCAATGGTGAAACACTGCCGAGGCTTTAACCGTGACACTGATGGCCCTAGTACTTTTTGCAGTAATGCCGGAGATGATGGGCCTTGAATGGCAATCTGCGCAAATTCTTCAGATTGATCACCAATGACCGCGTTTGGAAATTTCTGTTGCTGATCGTGTTGAAACCATTTCACCATCTTGATCCTATTGGAGGCATTTACACAGACCAGGAATTCCCCCTGCCCGGTTTTATAGATAAAAATGTCATCAAGTATGCCTCCCGCCTCCTGGCAAACCATGCTGTATTGCGCCTGCCCCACTGCAAGCCGTGCCACATCATTAGTGCTCACCCATTGCAAAAAATCTTCGGCCTGGGCACCTGCCACCTTGATTCGTCCCATATGGCTGACATCGAATAAGCCCACCCCCTGACGCACCGCATGATATTCATCCAGAACGCCCGTATATTGCATAGGCATAAGCCAGCCCGCAAAGTCGACCAACTTCGCCTGATGCGCACGATGCAGCTGCGTAAGAGGTGTTTCTTTCATTACCGTAAATCAAGGAGTTCCACGATGAAAATGAGTGTGGCATTCGGGGGAATGATCGACCCGGCGCCTCTGGTTCCATATCCCAAGTCCGATGGAATAACTAACTTGCGGGTTCCACCGATTTTCATGCCTTCCACGCCTTCATCCCAACCCTTAATCACATGCCCAGCGCCTAGCCGAAATGAAAACGGTTTGTTGCGATCTTTGGAACTATCAAACTTGGTGCCGTCAACTAACGTGCCCGTATAATGCACCGTGGCGGTTTCTCCGGCATGCGCTTCACGACCTGTCCCCACAACCAGATCCGCATATTGTAAACCTGACGACGTCTTGACCATCGCCTCATCAGCGGCGAAACTCAAAAATGGCAGGAGAAAAATTCCTAGAAATACCAATAAGGCACAGATCTTAAGGTTTGAGAATGGTTCAATGAGGGATACTCGCACAATCTGACTCTTCATCATGAACTCTCCCCTGGTTAGAATTGGTGGTGGATATTGGGGGATTACTGGTCTAAGGGAGGGTCATCATAAAACAGGACCATGCTGGCCGTATAGCCATGCAAGTAATTTTTCCCTCCAACGGGTCCAATTTCTCCACCCGCAAAAAACCCCGCGATGGGCAGCATGCCCAGATGTTGGTGCACAACCGCAACATCATGATGCGGCATCTGAAAAAACTGTTGCCCCCGACCATTGCAGCTAAAGAGTAAGGCTCCTTTGGCTTGGTTGTTCGGAGAGGCCATGCGTTCTCTCTCGAGCAATCGGGATAAATCGGTGCTTGCCGCATTGGCATCTCGAATATGAAACTGAAGAGTTTGTCCTTCCTGAACAAAATCGGCAATGGCCAGATACCCGGATTGCCGATCCGCACCTAACAAGCCACGAATCAAAAAATCTCCATGGCCGAATTCCGCACGATGTTCGTCCATGGCAATCCCCACCTGCAATCCATTCGCCGCCTGCTGTTGTTCGGATTCCCCCAGTGCCTTCAACGTGGCTTCCAATCGTTCCAATGGCGGAATGCCGCCAAGTTCCTGGATCACATTCCGGTCCACCTTCGTGACCACATAACGCTCCCCAATTGGTTGGCATCCCTGCGACACAACCGTTCGTATTTCAACCCCTCCCTCGATTGCCACACCAACAATTCCCGATTCATAAATGTGATCGTTAAGAACCAATCTTGATTCTCCTTCGTGCATTCCTCCACTGCCGAGCCCCCCAATGGCCAACGATCCGGGAGCATGCTGATTGAGGAGAGCAAACAATTCATCAATCGGAGTGGAAAATGGGTCCACAAAAAGAAGAAACGTTCGAGCAACTGCAGGGGTTTCCGGCATGTCTGGCCACCCTACTAAGGAAAATTGTCCACCTGCCTTTTTCGGTGCCAGGTGAAAAGGGGTGAGCTGCATGCTGGGATTGCTGAGCCCCCACAACACGAGCCCAGGATGCTCCTCAATTTCCTGAGTTCCCCCAATCACACCTGCTCCCATACAGCCGAGCAATAGTTTCGGATGAAGATTTTTGCGAACGATGTCAACCACGGATTGGACATGTTCGGTGAAATGGGGAGAGAAAAACACACAGGCCACATCACACCCGGTTTCGCCAAAGGCGTCATACACCGATCGTGAGACGACTTGCGCGGCCTGTTGGGGGTTCGAATCTTGAGAGACCGCGACGTGACATTGCATCATAATATATTCAGTTTTTTAGGGTGCTTGTTCAATACTGTCATTCGAACCTGTAACTAGAAAGGAAAAGAAACAAGAATGAAATATCGGGTTTTCTGCTGTCTTGCTTCTGACTTTTTACTTCTCACTCCTTACTATTCGACGAGGGATAGGTTGCCAAAATAGAACGGAGTTGTTCAATGGAAATAGCTTCAAACCGGCGATCATCTCGTCCCGTCACCGTCTTGGCTTGTAATAACGCATTGAGAATCGCCTCTTCTGTCGCCTCCACGGTGGCCTGAAAGATGGCATTGAGATGGGTGTCGGCCAGATGGGTCATCACAAATGTTGGATCTGTAGGATAATGCGGAATGCTATTACCCGTGGAAAACGCCAGCACAAAATCTCCACTTCCATGGTGAGAGATCGATCCCGTCCGAGCCAATCCAACCGTCGCCCGCTTAGAGAGCCGCACTAACTGTCGAGCATCCAACGGTGCATCTGTCGCCACGATAATAATGATCGACCCGCTATCTTGTCGTTTTTGAGGATGAAAGTCTTTGACAGACAACGGAGGCACATTCGTCACTCCGTCTTTGGCAATCGTTGGATCCTCCTCCACATATAATCGGCCAACGGGAATCCCTGCGATCGTCAATTCATGGCGACGGCCATGATTGGCATTGACTAATACCCCGATTCGATATCCTCCTTTTTCAGGTGGAAGAATTCGTGATGCGGTTCCAATTCCCCCCTTAAATTGATAGGACACCATTCCGGTTCCGGCGCCAACAGATCCTTCTGCCACAGGGCCACTGGTTGCCTCGTCTAAAGCCTGAACGACATCTTCAGGCGAGACATGCCGACCTTGGCTATCATTTAATCGGCTATCATCACATTCGGCGACCACTGGTGTGAGGGTGTCATCGCGAATCCCAATATCCGGGTACTGCTTGATCATCCAACTCATCACGCCATCAGCCACTCGAGGCACGTTCAACGTATTGGTCAAGGCAATGGGATATTCTAAAAATCCAGACTCGGCAATCCATGCCAAGCCCGTCATTTCACCTGTTCCATTTAAAATATAGGCTCCCGCCGGCACTTTGTGATGCCACACATCGTCTCGAGGGATAACGACGGTCGCTCCAGTTCGAACCGGACCCTGTCCAGGGATTAAGCTTCCTGTCCCTTCCATGATGGTGATATGTCCCACTTTGACGCCAGGAACATCGGTGATGGCATTCCATTCACCAGATTCATATTTCCCAATTTGAATACTAAGATCTTGAATATGGGGGCGGTGGTCTGTGATGGATGGCATCACCAACGGTTCAGCTTGAGCCATGGTGAATCCCCACGAAGTCATGATTGAAACGCTCAATACACAACCGTACATCCAAGAAAAGGTATTGGGCATGAACATGATTAGGAGCGCGACAGGAAAGTAAAAATTTTTGGCTGGATCTTTTCTGTCATTCATGTAGATGAAATTCTAGAAGACAATGAATCCCCAGAAAACTCAATCTCATGCATCCGGTAAGGAGTCTCCTGGAATCCCATATGCGCATACGCTTCATGGGCTTCCTGATTATCTCGTTCCACATATAAACGAAACCCACATACTTTTTCGGGATTCATATGAGCCTGCTCATAAACATACTGATACAGCTGACGAAAGACGCCCTGCTGACGATAGGGCTTGGCGACATACAGACTTTGTAACCACCAGAAGTGGCCATTTCGCCAATCGCTCCACTCATAGGTAATAAGGATCTGCCCCACGACTGTCGGAATAGCTGACCCAGAGAGGTGCTCAGCGACCGTATACCACCCTTTACTAGGATCGCGCAGAATTGTTTCTACTCCCGTCCGCAGAAGGGAAAGGTCAAGGGTGCGCGCTTCCGTTTCCCTGGCCAGCGCGGCATTAAATGTACTGATCGTGTCGATATCAGCTACAAGGGCACGCCTAACCTGCACATTCACCTGTTTACTCATAAGGACTGATCAGGGCTAGGGCGTCAGAGGTAATCTTGCTGGAGTGAGCCACCCGGACGGAGGCCGATAGAGCCCAGCCGAGAATTCCATCTTCATAGCTTCTTCCGGACGTAACTGAATCCGATTCACTCGATGTTCCGGTACAAAAGCCAAATACCCGGTAAAGGGGTGAATCGCCGTGGGGACGAAAACCATAATCAATTGGCCCTCCGAAGAGATCTGGAGTCTTCGCGGTGGCAATCCCATATCAAACCCAAGCGCCCACATTCCCTCGCGGGGAAAGGGGAAAGCGACGACTTTGCTGTGGCCAAATCGCTCACCGAATTTAAGGACATCTGCCATACTTTTTAAGGTATGATAAATACTTCGTACCAAGGGAATCTGTTCCAATGAGGCCTCAAATTTTTGATGAATTCGTTGTCCGATGATATAGGTGGTCCCCATTCCCACCCAAAGAACCAGCAGGCAAAAAAATGTGATCCCGGAACCAGGGATGGTGACTCCATATAAAGCCCATACGATATCGACGGTCATATTCTCTAGGGCTTCAAAAAGCGTCGAGAGAATAAGCACCGTCCCCCACGCCGGAACAATGATAAAAAGTCCAGTAAGAAAATAGCGTTGGAGATTTTGGAGAGAAAAATAACTCATGAAGGCGCCTGGGTCCTTACACCGCTAGTCTAACAAACCCGCTCCTTCTTCGCATTACGCCGGTTCCGTTCATGAAAGGTCACACCAGGTGCCCCTCCGTCTTGCCTCAATCCAGAGGTGGTGCTACATTGCCCAGATAGAAAAGTCTATGTTCAATTTTAAAGGGAGTCCTTTGTGGAAACTGATACTACTTCTCATGACAAAGGGATGATTGCTCAAGATTTACTAGCGATGCTCTGTTGCCCGGAAACCAAACAGGATATTCGCCTATTAGAGACGTCCTTAGTTGAGCAACTGAATCAACGGATTATTAAAGGAGAACTGAAGACAAAAGGCGGGCAACTTGTCACGGAAAAAATTGATGGCGGTCTTCTTCGGAAGGACGAGAAAGTCGTGTATCCCATTCGAGATCAAATTCCTATTATGCTTATCGAGGAAGGTATCCTTATCGAAAAATCCGATATTTCCTAGACCCTCGTTTTTTTTTGCAAGACAAATAAACATCTGCCCTGCAAGACCTAATGAGGAAATCCTGCCGTCTTTGATTTTCCCCTCACCAACCACCATAAGGATCGACCCACCTGTACGACCATATAGATTACAACCCCAAAGGCCATACCATAATATCCAAACATCTCCGTTGACCACCCCAGGCTTCCATGCAAAAGCACGCCCAGGGCAACATGCGCACCTAATCCCAGGCAAAGCGCAAGTACAATCCATTCCCGTATGATCGTTTTTGTTGGGAAGCCCATAGCTGGATGAAAAGAGCAGGTGTGGAGAAACTCTGGACCATTGACTATGGCCCAGATCAAGATTCCTATTCGGTGGACTACACTGGACTTTTCGCAGATTCTATTTCGGTAGCGGTCATAAGGCTGGCTAGATAATCCCCGACAAATAATAACGCTTCCTCGCGCCCATCGGCTCTTCGACCCTTTTCTCTTCTTTGAATAGACAGCTCATGCTCAAGGTCGGATTTCACATCACCTAATAGCTTTTGCAACGAAGCCGTCGTCAGGTTCATATCAACATCTTCTAATTCCTGGCATCGATCCAAGACCCAATTAAGGCCTTCCACTCTTCCTAAATACCGCTCTTGTTCACCTTGGTCGATCCTTCCCATTGTAGAGGCAAACGCCTGACCTTCATAAATAAGATTGTAAAAGCTTGCAACGGCTCTGTGTAAGGTTGAATTCATTTAGTAATCCTCGCAAAAAATTGTAGCATTTCTCCCATAATTATAAACCTTAAGACGTGAACGTTCTAGGACCAAGCCCCATTTTTCTCAAATTTATTAATGTTTACGAAAAATTAGGTAAACAGGAGAGAATCAAATTCGGCCATAAACCCGTAATATAGTGGGGCAAATTGCTTTAAACTGCCAGGACTGTTCTCCTTTAAACGCTTAAAAAAGAGCACTTGGTGGGTCGGGTCCATCATTTCTAACAACTTCCCTAATTCCGCCATAGAAAAAGCCCCTTGGGGAACACTCAAAATGTAATGCACCAACCGTTCAACAAATTGATGCATAATATATTCGTTACTCAGGTAGGCAGCTGGAATCTCACCATTTTTAATAATTTGCGCGAAAGGTACGGCTTGGGCGGCAAATGGTCCCTCCACTTTTGAAACAGAAGATGGATTCACGTCAGATATAGTCTAAACAGGTACGTTCCCCAAACACCCCGATTAAGGCTTGATTGTATCAGGCATTTGAGACAATTCAAAACAATTTCTGTGGTTTTTCCAAAAACTTCATTTTTAAATGACAAACATTGTCGAATGAAATCAGTATTTCCCTACCCAGATGATTCAATGTATTTGTGATTGAATAAAAAAAGCAGGGGGCGACGAGTGTCGCCCCCTGCTCTCATCTGCCCGGTGCCCGTAGGCGCCGTCGTTTACAGCCAGTTCACCCGTTCCGCAGGACGGATGTAAATCGGCTCTTCCACTTGCTGCCGGACGGCTTCCTTGCCCGACTTGTTGAAGCCCAACACCGTGTCGTTGTACATCTCGAACTTCCGACCGTGTATTTGGGTTTCGAACACTTTCGGGCCCGGAATGACGTCGTACCGGAAGATGATCTGTTGGCTCGCTCTCCAGAGTTGGAGGACCGCCAACAATTCCCGGCTTGGCACCAAATATTTCTCAATGGCATTATCCACGCCCGGCCCGAACATCTGCCGGATGTAGCCCCGTGGCGCTTGCCGTGGGGGAATGTAATACCCATTGGGTTCCGTGCCCCATTGCGGGTAGAGCGGCAACGCCACTTGTTCCACCCGAATGGCATAATACAACGGATTCCACCGATCTTCCGCCCACAACCCGTCATCCCCGACTTTGACCAAGCCTTGGAGGCGGATTTTGCCGACGCACGCCGCCATACAGCGCGTTTCCATCGGCTCACCACCCGTCAACGGATCTTTGCCTTCCACCCGAGGATAGCAGGCAATACATTTTTCCGACACCCGCGTCGTCCCGCGGTACATCGGTTTTTTGAATGGGCATTGCTCCACACATTTTTTGTACCCACGGCACCGGTTTTGGTCGATCAAGACAATCCCGTCCTCCGGCCGTTTATAGATGGCCTTTCGTGGACAGGCTGCCAAGCAACCCGGATACGTACAGTGGTTACAAATGCGTTGCAGGTAGAAGAAGTAGGTTTCATGCTCCGGCAAACTGCTGCCGGTCATTTTCCAGGGTTCTTCTTTCGTGAACCCGGTTTTATCAATGCCTTCCACGATGGCCCGCATTGATGTCGCCGTATCTTCATAGATGTTCACGAACCGCCATTCTTGGTCGGTGGGGATGTATCCGATCGCGGCTTGGCCAATTTTGGCGCCCGCGTCAAAGATGGTCATCCCTTCAAACACCCCATATGGCGCATGGTGCTTGCGGCCGACCCGCACGTTCCACACCTGGCCTCCGGGGTTGACTTGTTCGATAAGCTGCGTGATTTTCACATCGTAGAACTGGGGGTATCCACCGTACGGCTTCGTTTCCACATTGTTCCACCACATGTATTCCTGCCCTTTGGAGAACAGCCACGTGGACTTATCTGCCATGGAACAGGTTTGACACGCCAAACACCGGTTAATGTTGAACACAAACGCAAACTGCCATTTTGGATGCCGTTCCTCATAGGGATACAGCATCTTCCGGCCTAAGTGCCAATTATAAACTTCTGGCATGGTTTCCTCCGTTTTTTAAATATTGGTTTACCAAATGAACAGTCCGTGAACCTGTTTCGGGTTCCCAGAAACTGTCTCTTACACTTTGATCTTAATGTGGTCCCCTTTGAGCCATTTAATCATGAACTCATTTTCCTGACCTGGCGTAAACCCGGTCCGGACGGGTTCCCACGGGCCACGGCCGCCGATGCCCCCGTCTTCCGCCTTCGTGATACGGATGAGACATTCTTTCGGCACCGTATTGACCGCATGGTTGTCCACTTGGTACCCAAATTTAAACTTCCAACCCACCGCATGCTTCCCAGGCAGTGAATCCAATTGTTGAATTGGCATCAACCAGTCCCGCGTAAAGGACTGTTGGGCCCCATACCGGAAGTTCGATTGATACCCGGTATCCATGGCAATCGCGCGTCCGTCTGGGCGCGTTTCATGCCCTTTCACTGATTTGGCCGTCCCGACATAGGGCGCATGCTTCGCCATTGTCACATGGTACGGGAAGGCCGGGTTGTATTTGGCCCGGATCATCAACCGTGCCACTTTGTAGTACGGGTCACTGGGCTTCCACCCACGATACGGCCGATCCACCGGGTTCCCATCCACGTAGACATAGTCCCCGTCGTTGATCCCACGGTCTTTCGCCGCTTGGGGGTTGATATGGATTTGATGTTCCCCGACCCCCGGCGTCCGCTTATCCATCCGATAGGCGTCCCCGAAGTTCGACTCATACATCTGCACCCAGTCATTGACGGACCATTGACTGTGCACCCGATGTCTCGTCTTGGGTGTCACACAATAGAATTGATACCCTTTTTCCCACAAGGGGTTAGAGTACCGCTTGATTTCCGCCCACGGCAGCTTGATGTTCCGGACGGTTTTATCATCATGATGTTGCGCCGTGATGGGAATCCCATAGTCATCCGGTCGCACATACGGATTCGTCGACATAATCGCATTCGGCAGGTAGGGCGTGGCTTCCGTCCCTTCTCGATGCGAAATGAAGTTTTCCCCGTATTCAATGGCTTCCGGCTCCACGCGGTAGTTTTCATACCGACCCGTCCGGGTCCATTGCGGCTTGGATTCGTTGGTTTCTTCCCAGAAGGGCTGCCGCGGATACGTGCGACACATCACCATCCAGCCTTTTTCTGACTTCAACATGGTATCGACGCTATAGCCATACCCCGTGCTACTGGCATCCAACAACCGTTGCACATACACGTCCACCCGGTTGTCATACACAAATTTGAAGTAATCGCGGAACCGCCCGTCACCGGTCATTTCGGTGAGCTTGGCGGCCACCCCGGCCACGGTATCCAGATCGTTCCGGGTGTCATACAAGGGGCGAATGCCCCCCTTCCACACTTGGAACCATGGGTTGGACACGGTTGCGGTATGCTCGGGATAGGTGAACTCCATCCACGTATTCACCCCAAACGCCACGTCATTATGGTTGACGTCCGAGGTCATTTCCACATCTTGCGTCACCAACGTCTCAATGTGCGGATCCACGTTCTTCACCATGTCATAATGGTGCTTCGCGTTGTTCAACACGTTCACGTTGGCCACCCAGCGGAATTTACTCGGGGTCGGCATATGCGTCTTCCCGGTAAACACCCGACGGCCATACTTCGGCGTGTTCACAATCAGGGCCGTATCACCATGGTTCCAATAGGCCACCTCTTCCCCGTAGTAATACCCTTTGACATGGATTTCTTTGCCATGGGCATTGGGGTCCGTGGTGATTTTGAAGGGATTTTCGGCCGTATGCGTCCCTAACCCGCCACCACCCCACGGCGTGGCGGTCCAAATCCCCGCTTTGTAGTTACCGGCCCAGGTATGCTGGCCCGTCCCGAACTTCCCGACGTTCCCGGTGATAATCAGCACCATCGCGGCACCACGCGCAATCACGGTTTGGTGGAAGTAATGGTTCGTGCCTTCCCCGTTATGAATCGCCGCCGGCTTAATCGTCCCGGAATCCCGCGCCCACCGCACAATCAGGTCCTTCGGCGCCCGGTTGATTTGGTGCACGGTATCCAAGTCATAATCCTGCAAATGCACTTGATACATTTGCATGACCGGCATGACGTCCACTTCCCGGCCATTCAACAATTTGACGCGATAGGTCCCCGTCAACGCGGAATCGATGCCGCTCTTGCGGTAATGCCACCCCACCAATTCCCGATGCATGGGCACCGCTTGGTTCTTGTTGAGATCCCACACCATAAACCCACCCAACCGGGCAATTTTGGCCGGATCCAAGGTTTGCACTTTCCCCGAATAGCTCTTGGAGAAATCCGGGAACGCATAGTCGGCAATGACTTCTCGAGGATCGAGATATTGCAGCGTATCGGTGCGGACCAACAACGGCATATCCGTGTACGCTTGGCAGAAGTCATGGTCATACATGTTCTCATCAAAGATGATCTTACAAGCACCCAAGAACAAGGCCCCGTCTGTTTCCGGCCGAACGGGAATCCAGTAATCCGCCCGATACGCCGTGGGGTTATATTCCGGGGTGATCACGACCACCCGGGCGCCGCGCTCAATGGACTCTAATTTCCAGTGCGCTTCCGGCATCTTATTTTCCACGAAGTTCTTGCCCCAGCTGGTGTTCAGCTTGGAGAACCGCATGTCGTTCATATCGATATCCGAAGTCTGAACACCTGACCAGAACGGATGCGCGGGGTTTTGGTCACCATGCCAGGTGTAGTTTGACCAATACCGGCCGCCCTGAGCCTGTTCCGGCTTCACTTTTCGAATGTAGGTATCCAACAAGGCGCCGCAGCCGCCGTTCATCCGGGTGATCCCCATTTTGCCGATCACACCAAGAATGGGCATCCCGGCCCGGAACTTAAAGCAGCGCGTGGCCGCCCCTTTGGTCATTTCAATCATTTCCGGTGGATAGCCTTGCTCCCGTAACCGACGGGCCCCGGCTTCACCCGAATACCGCTCCGCAATAATGATCATGGCTTTGGCCAAGTACGTAAAGGCCGTATCCCAGGAGACGCGCAACATGTCATCCAGGTACCGCGCATTAAACTTGTATTTCGTCATGGACGCGGGGGTGAACTCGGGGCTCCCATCGTCCATCCAGGCTTTCCAACCGCGTCGCATCAACGGCCCTTTGAGCCGATAGGGACCATACACCCGACGGTGCATCGTGTAGCCCTTCAAGCACATCCGTGGGTTATGCGCGAACGTCCCACGGTTGCCGTACAGATCTTCATACGTTTGGTGGTCATAGTTTTGTTCCACCCGCATGACCACCCCGTTGCGCACAAACGACCGCACCCGACAGGCATGCGTGTCATTCGGGGAACACACCCACGTAAAGGAGCTGTCATACCGATATTGATCGTGATAGACCCGCTCCCAGGAACGGTCCGGGTATTCCCCCAGGGGATTGCCCACTTCGATGACCGGTTGCAACGCCGTCAAAGCCAACGCTTTGTCGGCCAGCGCCACCGCCGCCACGGTCCCCGCGGAGACCTTTAAAAATTGACGTCTAGAAAGAAACATTGCTTACACCTCCTAAGTAAGTGCAGGACATGAAGTCCGTGAATTCAATTAAAAAACAGGACGAAAAATTATTGATCACCCCCCTTTCCTCATGAATTTTTTGATGAAATTGAATCATTTCTTGTTTCCAAATCCTCATAATAGGGAACCAGCAGAGAAGTCATAAAGCAAAAAACGATCCTTTTTCCATTGGATTTAATATTAATAAACTATTGAAAATTAACAGAAAAACTCAACTTCGTTTTTCATAGAAATCCGCAAATGATTCCAAAAGGTAACGCTAGAAGGAGGCGAAAATTGATGCCATGGGTAATAGGGATATTTTGGTGGCCCTATGCTTGAAATTATTAGATTATTTAGATTTTTTTTCGATTCACCTAAGGCATGATACCTTTTGGTAGCAATTGGGTCTAAAGGTAACACTATTGAGAGTCCATTAGACGCTATTCGCTTAACGAGTTGCCCTAACTCCTACTTGGCGGCAAAAGGGATAGATCTGGCAGGAACTGCATCGAGGGGAAATTGGAGTACATTGATTTTGACCAAATGGGACCATCAAGCCATTGAGGCCAATCCAATGCCTTCTTGGAAGCTTGTCTCGAAGAATATTTTCAGTTTCATCCACATTCTTCGTGACCACATAACCTAAACGATTGCAAATACGGTGAACGTGAATATCAACACAAATTCCCGGCTTTCCATACCCCACCGTTCTGACCAAATTGGCCGTTTTCCGACCCACGCCCGGAATCGTCAATAAGGCTTCAATTGCGTCTGGGACTTTTCCCTGAAATTCTTGATAAATTTGTTGTGACATTTCCCGAATCTGTCGCGCTTTTATTCGGTAAAACCCGACGGGGTAAATAGCCCTTTCTATTTTCCCAATAGGAAGATTGGCCATAGAAAACGGATCGGTTGCGAGTGCAAATAACCGTGAGCTGGCTTGTTCGGTAGTAAGATCACGAGTCCGTAAGCTCAAGATACATCCGATAAGGATTTTAAAGGGGTCCGGACTATTATGTGCTAGCCGCTCCATGAATGAAACAGGCCATTGCTTATTGGATTTCTCCAGCAAATGGAGGACGCGATGAATATCGTCATCCTGCATACATGATAACCGAACTAAGGGAAAGCAAAAATGGATAGAGGCACGAAACTAGGCGGGATATGCCTGACAGGCTGTTTAAAACGTACGATGCTTAGACAGCCACTTTTGACGGCGTCTGGCCGCTTCTCGCTCCTTGGCTTTTTTCTTGACACTTGGCTTTTGATAAAAACGACGGGCTTTTAATTCTCGGAATAACCCATCCGCTGCCAATTTCTTTTTGGCGACCTTTAATGCTTTTTCAACATTATTATTGATGACTCGTACTTCCACAGTTCCCTCAATTGTTTGGTAAAAATAAGTCAGTTTTGGTTAATTTTCTTACTTTCAAAGACCATACTTTATCATGTGTATCAGACCTATGCAAGAAAGAAATCCTAGAATAAAATTTAAATTTTCATTTAAAATCAAATACTTAACATAACCTTACGGCCTATCACTTATAAGAAATTTTCACTTAGGAATCTTTAAGTGCCGCTATCATATCTAAGACCGCCTTCTTACCATCACCAAATAGCATTAAGGAATTATCTAATGCAAACAATGGGTTAGGTATTCCGGCAAACCCCGGGCTCAAGCTTCGTTTGATAACAACCACTGTTTTGGCCTTATCAACGTCAATAATCGGCATCCCGGCGATCGCACTATTAGGATCGGTCCTCGCAACTGGATTGACAACATCATTAGCTCCAATGACTAACGCCACATCCACTTGATCGATATCCTCATTCGTTTCATCCATGTCTCGCAAAGCTTCATAGGGGACATCTGCTTCTGCAAGCAAGACATTCATATGACCAGGCATTCGTCCGGCCACTGGATGAACTCCATACTCAACCTTCGTACCCCGACTTTCCAAAATGGCCGCTAAACTGGCAACGGGATGTTGGGCTTGAGAAACCGCCATCCCATATCCAGGTATAATGCAGACGCGCCGTGCCGTTTCAAACAACATTGCGACTTCTTCTGGCGAGGTGGATTTGACTTTCCCTCCATAGACCTCATCAGCCGAAGGTCCACCACCGACAGGCGCCAAAACTCCAAACAAGACATTGGTCAATGATCGGTTCATGGCCTTACACATGATTTGAGTCAGAATAATTCCCGATGCACCAACCAACGAACCCGTGATAATTAAGACATTATTTGATAAGACGAAACCGGTTGCCGCGGCGGCTAATCCTGAATAGGAATTCAAAAGCGCAACCACCACAGGCATGTCCGCTCCACCAACCGGAATAACCAATAGGACACCAAGAGCTGACGCCACACCAACTAATAGCCAATATGCCAGGGTATTGGCAGGATCAATCACCACCCAACAGCTCAAACCTAAAACAATGGCTGCCAATGCGGCATTAATAATTTGCTGTCCACTAAACAGGATGGCATTATCACCAATCAATCCCTTTAATTTCCCAAAAGCCACAAGACTGCCCCAAAAGGTCACAGCCCCGATTAAACCAGATGCTGCTATGGCCACTGTCAATTGAGCTAAAGGGACTTCGCTCCCTAAGGTATTTTCTATTAAGGCCGCTCCAGCCACCAAAACCGAAGCAATACCACCAAAGCCATTAAAAACAGCCACCAATTCCGGCATGGAAGTCATTTCGATTTTTATGGCTAAGACAGCGCCAATCGCCGAGCCAATGATCAATCCCAAGATGATCATTTCATAACTAACGATCTTTTGGTCCGTTAGTGTCAGCAAAATCGCCAACAACATACCCACCGCCCCTAACAAATTTCCCCGGACGGCAGTTTTGGGGTGCGTGAGCCCCTTGAGACCAAGGATAAACAGCACCGATGCAACCAAATATCCAATATTTATAAGTGAAGACATTCCGGTAATTTTTCCTATCAGGATTTCTTTTTAAACATGGCTAACATTCGATTAGTGACCATAAAGCCCCCGACGACATTGATCGTCGCAAAGACCACGGCTAATACCCCTAGAATTGTGGTTGTCAGGGTGTGCTGTGATCCAGATGACAAAAGCGCACCAACCAAGGTAATCCCCGAGATAGCATTAGAACCAGACATTAAAGGTGTATGAAGCGTGGGGGGAATCTTGGTAATGATTTCAAATCCCACGAAAATGGCGAGGACAAAAATCGTTAGGCCCATAATAAACATTTCCATAACAGTCTCGCGTCCTTATGCTGATAGTGCGGGCAGCCCAAGCGCTTCTCGAATCCGCGGCAGAACCACTTCCCCGTTTTGAGTCATCATCGTTTCTTTGGTGATTTCATCATTCAGATCTAAAGTGAGCTGCCCTTTTTTTACAAGATGCAACAAAAAGGTTGCCACATTTTTGGCATACATTTGACTGGCATGGCACGGAACGGTGGAAGACAAATTTTCCGGGCCCTGAATCGTCACACCATGAACCACAATAGTTTCTCCGGACTTGGTCAGTTCACAGTTTCCGCCCCGTTCGGCGGCAAGGTCCACAATCACTGATCCAGGAGCCATCCCTTTCACCATATCTGCGGTAATAAGAATTGGCGCTTTTTTCCCAGGCACCGCCGCGGTGGAAATCACGACATCGCTATTGGCAATCACTTGCCCCAACAACTCTCTCTGTTTTTTATAAAAGGCTTCATCCTGAGCTTTGGCATAGCCTCCCTTATCCTCAGCATCACCCGTTTCCAATGGCAGCTCAACAAATTTGGCTCCCAAACTGAGAATCTGCTCCTTTACGGCCGGACGAATATCATAAGCTTGCACGGAAGCCCCTAATCGACGAGCAACCGAAATTGCTTGCAAACCCGCGACTCCGGCGCCAATGATCAATACCCGGGCGGCCGTCACGGTCCCAGCGGCCGTCATCAACATAGGAAACATTTTTGGCAAGGTATTGGCCGCCATCAATACGGCCTTATACCCGGCAACGGTTCCCATGGATGAGAGTATATCCATGCTTTGCGCACGCGTGATCCGAGGCATCAACTCCAAAGCAAAAGCTGTCACACCTTGCTCCGCCAACTTCTGGACTGACTGGGGCGCACTCAGTGCCTCCGCCATTCCCACGACAATTTGGCCTTTTCGAAAACTTTGTAAATCGGCTTTGCCTTCATTAGGATTAGCCCCTAATAGGCGTACCTGAAGGATAAAATCTGAAATATCGAACACCTGTTGACGGGATTCGGCAATCGTTGCACCCTTTTCAATATACGCGGCGTCCAGATACCCAGATTGATCCCCCGCCTTCGATTCAATCACCACTTCCATACCACCCTTGATGAGAGAAGGCAGGACAGCCGGCACCAACGCCACACGCTGCTCACCAGGGTAGGTTTCTTTGACAACACCAATCTTCATAGAGTTCTTTCTCGAAAATTTTTAGAGAAAAGATTATTCAACGCTTTTTCAACATTGCCGTCAGACGAAGCTTTGATTGATATCATAGGGTCCAAAAAATAATCAATGTGTCTTTATATCTACTGATAGTTTGGTCGAAAGGCCCAGGGAATGTTCAGGATAGAAGAATAGTGGACAACTAGGTGAGATTACGAATACAGGCCACGGACAATGGTTTCAGCCAGAAAGACCATGCCTCGACTCTGGGAATAACAACCATGGCCGAATAAGTGTTGCCTGGGGTCCTCTTCGTTGGCTCGAACCCCATATTCCACAAGGACGCATTGGCCATCTTTTGGACATCGCGTCGTCCGCCGGGCACATTCTAACCAACGTTCAAATCCATCATACGGTTCAAAAATTTCACGAAAATCTAGATTAGCTTGCTCCATTTCAGGGGTGTCCGGCATCGCATCCGTTCCAGCCACAGCCAATTGTTGGACATAATCGCCTCCCGTTTGATAGGGCATCTCCCATGCCGTCTGTGGCAATTCCATCTTAGACAGCCACCGTTTCCCATCCGTGCGAATCATGCGATGATTCACCACATGCAGCAACCGTCCAAATCCGTCGGTGTCCCATCCATAACGGACTGGAGTCCCCAACGTCACCATATCCAAGGAAGCACCTCCTAACAAACGATGCTCATTCAAAAGCTGGTAAAGGGATTCCAATTGATCTACGGTTCGTCCTTCTTGCGGAGTTGCTTCCCAATATTTGGCTAACAGCTCAAAAATTCTGGGGCGAGCTTCTGATTCACCTAAGGTCACAAGATTGGACAAGAGAGCCAGGACCTGGCCGGCATGACCATGAGCGATCAGCAACACTCGATCATCTTTCGATAAGGATCGACTGGCGCCCCACTCCTGGAGATACTGTATAAAGGCCATCGCCGCCTCCACCCGCCCGAGATGATGATTGACCGAAGACCAGATATAGCGCTCACAGGGAATAGAAACCGGCTCCTCCTGACAAAGCCCCCCCTCAAATCTTTTCACGTATGCAGTAGTAAAATTCCCGACTTCGCAAGCGAGCTTATCCAAGGCCTCGTGAGTCGATTGATCATTAATTAACGGGGGCTTGACCGGGTCTGTATTCCTCATAATGCCATTCGTGGCAGGCCTCAGAAGTGCCAACAATGACTCCAAGCCAGAAATACCTCGCGAATACCCACGTTTTAAGCCGCCAACCACATCCAGACGCGCGGCACCAAAGAGGTCACTAAAGGGATGCCCACTTACAAAGACGATCCCTTTAACATTGGATTGGGATAATTGGGCTCCCACCTGGGCCATGGCTTCCTTCCAGGCTGAGGAATCAATGGAAGGCCCGGGCTCAAATGTAGGATAAGACACCCGTTCTCCAGGGTTTGAACGGGAATAGGGAGCATGCTGAAAATTATTGCTGTGAGGCATACAACATTATCTCGCGAGGAAAAGGCCTACTCTCTTAGTCCATTGAGAGGTCCAAGAGCAAGAGGAAAATTCGTTTTTCTTTCATCCTCATTCCGTCTGGCCGCAAACACCCCAGAGACCCAGTTGACCGCCTGAAAATCTGCATGATAAGTTCAATGGCCTTACATAAAGTGTGAGGGATAGTCAGGTAGTCGAAGGCATTTGTTCGAAGAATATTTTTATTTTTCATATCATCATTCACGCATTTTTTTATAGTGAATTTTTACGTGGAGCATAGCAGGAATCATGAGTACTTTCTGGATAGGGTATCGGCAACGAGTGATTCGCAACGTTTTCCGAGGGTTCTTCCTCACCTTAACCCTCGTAGGGTTCAACCTTGGGGGAGTCCTCCCTCTCTATTCTGCCGCAGGGGCGCAAGCTGACCATATTGTGCTCGTGGTCCTAGAGGGAATTACCTCTTCCACGATTCAAAGTGGCGCTACACCGCATATAGCAAAGATGGCCCAAGAAGGTGTCGTGACCTGGTCGGCACAATCTATCTCCCCACCTTTAACAGTCCCAGCCATGGCGTCCTTGCTCACTGGCTTGCCAGTGGAAAAACATCGCGTCACCGCTGATTGGGAAAACTACGACTTTGCTCGCTCCTTCATGCGATCCCCCACCGTTTTTGATTATATGGATTTGGCTGGCGGAGCCGATACCGGCGTTTTCCTCATGGACGAACGTCTTTATCAATTGATTCGACCGGAAATCTATGTTGACAAACAAGTCTGCGGCTATTCCAAGCCACAATGCACACCAGAAACCGTGTCTGTATACATTCAGGATTTTCTCAAAAGTGTCACAAGTGGCAAGGGGTCTGGATTCTGGCTCTTTGGTGTACCCAACCTCTTGGTCACCCATTTCCCTACGGCCGCACGGACTGGACAAAAATATGGCTGGAATTCCCCTAAATATGCTGCTGCCGTCACCTCCATTGATAACGCCATTGACCAAATCATCAAGAATTACCAGAAAATTGGCGTCTTGGATCGCACGATGTTTATCGTCACCGGTCTAAACAGTGGGCCCCTTAATCCTCTATCCAAAAAAGTAAAAAAGGGAGAATCGGTTGAACTCAATGCGACCATCCCCTGGATCGCATGGGGCACCAACATCAAAGGCCCTCAGACCATCGCAAAACCGGTCCGTTTGATGGATACCGGAGCAACCATCATGTATGCCTTAGGATTAGAAACCCATGTGGAATGGGAAAGCCAGGCCATGACCGAAATTTTTCAAACCAAACCCGAACGGCGAACGACAGAAAATGAACTCGAAAAAATTTATCAATAATTCTTCTTATACAACCATGATTCCTAGAACCGCATCTCACACATGGAAATTGATTCCCTGCCTGACAATCGTCATGGCTTGTTTCATATTGATGGGAACTGCTCGCAGTGATGCAGCCGAAATCACAAACCCTTTACTGCGGGAATTTTCGATTACCGTTGACCCTAGTGCCCTGAACCCACCAACCTGGTGGCACGTGCCGGGCATCACCCCCTTAATATGGACAAAAGATCCCATCAATATGGATGCCTATAAAACCACTCAGGTCAAGGAACTGAAACTCAAACCCGGAGACTACCGGTTTGGAACCTTCACATTTGATTTTTTGTTTAAAGTGACGCTGTCAGGGACTTTAGAATTTGCCAAAACACTCGATCAATGCGTCAATGGACGCGGGTCAAATACCTTGACCATCCATTGCAGTCATACGCAACCCTATCCTCAAGATCCAGATTATCGTCAGTAAACCACCAGGAAGAACAAAGGCCCTATATGTCAAATTCTGTACAAGATTGGCTTGAAGCCCTCGAGGATGTGGACGATGCGACCCGCGAGGAAGCGGCCAAAGCGCTTGCCGAATTAGGGGACCCAAAAACCTTAGAACCACTCTTGGGGGCTCTTGAAGATGACTACTGGTCCGTACGCAGCCAGGTGGGATGGGCGTTGGCAAAAATCGGCGGCGATCCGAGCATTGAGGGCCTCATCACCCTCTTTAATGACAACATGATGGAAGTGCAAGCTGAAGCTGTTCAAGCTATGGCGTCCATGGGCAAAGGGGTGGTACCGAAATTACTCACGAGTCTCAAAGATAAACGCTGGCGTGTGCGGGAACAGGCCGCGAAAACATTGGGAGAACTGCGTGATCCGGAAGCCGTTCAGGGTTTGATGGTGGTCTGTCGTGATCGAGACGGTGCTGTCAAAAGCGCAGCGGCGGAAGCCCTTGGAAAAATTGGCGACCCACGAGCCATTCCCACGCTGATCAAACTGTTCAAGGATACCTCAAAAATTGTCCGCGAGACGGCTGGAACCGCGTTAATGTACATTGGAGTCCCTTCAGTCGACGCCTTGCTAGAAACTCTTAAAGACCCGCATTTCGTGGTGCGCTGCCATGGCGTTCGTGCCTTAGGCGGCATGACCACCGACTATCAGATGGGCAAGGTATGGGTGCGCGAGCCACGAGTCGTTGAGGCGCTTATCACCATGATTAAAGACCCGGATCGGGCTGTTCGGGAAGATGCCACGATTGCGTTAGGCAATATCGGTGATCCATTGGCCATTGATGCCCTCATGGAAGCCATGAAGGACGGAACCGTGAAACGGCATGCCATCGCCTCGTTAGGAATGATTGGAGACCCTCGAGCCTTTCAGCCCGTCTTAGATGCCTTGAAGGGGAAAGGTATTCATCAGGATGGGAAACCCACTCCGGGGTGTATTATTAGTGAAGATCTCTTAATCAAGGAAGCGGCGGCGACTGCCCTGGGCCATTTTCGGCACCCCAAAGTAATTCCAGACCTCATCCTGTTACTCAAAGATTTAGTGCTTCGTGACTATGCCGCCAATTCACTGGTCATGATCGGGGATACGGCCATCGAACCGCTGGTATCTTTTCTTCATGACCCTGACCTTTCCAAGGTTGAAAAGGAAAGTGAACGCGTGTTGGCCTTCGCCACGACTCGCATGACGGCTTCAGGCGCTCTAAAAAAGGTGGTATTAGACACCCTGGATCAACTCGGCTGGCAGCCGGGTGAGGGCATGAGTAAAGAATCTCGGGAAATCGAGTATACAGATACCATGAATGTTCTTGGTGAGGGAGGGGAAGGCCGGTTTGGGAAGAGCGGGGATATTGCTCAACCCGCCAAAGGCCTCAAAATTGAACGGTAACTCCTCGAAAAAGTGAGAAGTGAAAAGTAAGGAGTGAGTAGGAAAAAGGCCAAATGCAAAGAATGCTTCAAACCTCCCCGTTATTCCTTCTCTAACTTTTTACTTCGACCTTCTACCTTTTCCCATTTTACTTCTTTAATTTTTTTGAAAGTGTAAAATTCCCCAGGTCAGATGCCCGGCCATACCGGCATCAACCCAGTGCTGTAATCCCACCTTCATATTCGCCAAATATTCTTCAGTGCACACCCGAACAAGGGTACTATGTTGTGCGACAAGCTCTTGAAGGACCCGTCCATAATGAGCCGGTAAGTTTTTTGATAAATCGATAATCTGGACTTCATGTAACCCCAGTTCTTTGGCCATTTTTTGATAGTGTTCAATAGATCCTAAAGAATCTAGATGAATGCGATCGAGAATTGGCTGCAGCACATCCTCTGGACATTTGGCACTTTGCATAGGGTCAGTGAAAATGAATCGCCCACCTTTGGACAGAACCCGGGCCACCTCTTCAAAAACTTTCTTTCGGTCCCCGCTATGCAGAATGGCATCTTGCGACCACACCAAGTCTACACTCGCATCAGGAAGAGGAATGTCTTCAAAACTTCCATCAATGACATTGATGGCTAGGCTAATCCCTTCTTTCTGATTGAGTTCTCGATTCCGTTTATTTTGAATTTCGCTGAGATTCAAACACCCGACCTGACACCCAAAGTGTTTCATCAAGTAACGGGCTGAACCTCCATACCCTGAGCCAATATCCAGCACACGGGTTTTCGCATCCAGGTTCTTTACCGACGACGCCATTTTTTCGACGGTTCGTCGGCTGGCTTCAAAAATGGAATCACTGTCAGAATGGTACAATCCAATATGGATATCTTCCCCTCCCCAAATCGTGGCATAAAACCGGTCGGCATCAGAACTATTGTAATAGTCCCGAGCCGTATCCACTGCCTGGGAATAGGTCGTCCCTCCTAGGCTTCCAAGGATCGTTTTGGGCCGCTCTTCATTTTTATACAGCTTTTCGGCAACATGCACATAAAAATCCGGATCTTCAACCTTATGGGTTTCTTGAAAATCCGCATAGGTTTTGACCTGTTGAAACCCGACTTCATTCATCAGGCGGCGCGTATACTCTTTCCGCAAAGGATACATGTTTAAATGAAACACTTCTTTGTCTGGAAAGGTATACCGAAATCTGGCCAGCCCTTCATCCACATATTCCGGCTCAGCACTCACGTTATCCCCGCAATAGTAGTACACGTGTTTCGACGTAAATCCTTCGTCTAATATACCGTCATAATTGCGTTGATCCAGAATCAGCACTCCGTCATGTCGCAACGCAGTGTAAAATTCGGCTAGCGCTTTCCGCCGATCTTGCTCAGCAAAAAGATGAGTTAAAGAATTTCCCAAGCAAATCACCGCATCATATTTGTTATGAATATCCCGACTCAGCCAACGCCAATCGGCATGAATCGTGCGCATGATAAACCCAGCCCGTCGTGCATTATCGAACGCTCGAGCCAACATTTCCGGACTGCCATCGGCACTTGTGACATCGAACCCGGCTCGCAACAACCGAATAGAATGAAACCCCGTTCCGGTCGCCACATCCAACACTCGTTGAACCCCTCGCTCCTTCAATAACCGGATAAAAAAGTCGCCCTCACTCGAAGCCCGAGCCTCCCAGTCAATTAGGTCATCCCATTTTTGAACAAAGCTATGGACATATTCCTCTTTATACAAATCGGTTTTTCGTTTAGCGATAGGATTATCACCATAGGCTTGCTTCTGAATCATGGGAACACCTCCTGGAGAGCCTCTGCTCTCGCCACCTCCTTGAGTGATGGGTCAAAGTGAATAAAACGGAACATGAATTTTTTGGAAGAGGGAGATTGGAGTACACCTTCCATCTACAATCACTGCTGATTGAGGAAATAAAAAAGGCCTCCGAACTTCTCTTGCGAGCGTTTGGTAGGCCCGTTTTCCGACCGAAGATATCTTGAATGTACCCCTTTGAGATCGGTAGAGCAACCCCCGGATGGCAATAATCCTTTGGAAGACCCGAGCGAGGACTCCGGAATGCCTTTCTGTACTGGACGATTTATGCCAAAAATTTCATGATCATTCCTCACCTCCCGTTTCCCAAATGCCTATACTGAAAATCTCACTGGGCATCCACACACTTCGTCCTTTCCTTGTTCATCAGTACAAATTATGTTAGGGCTAGAGGCTCTAGCATTCATCCCGTCAGTCTATGAACCCGCTCAAATCCACCACTCTTGTCTTTAACATCTCCGTCGCCCTCGCATTTCTGTTCCTTCTGTGGGGAGGGCTCGCACCGACCCATTTAGCCAGAATCACTGGCAGCCTCCAAACATCGCTCCTGGATTCGTTTGGGTGGCTCTATGTACTCGCCGCCACCAGCTTTCTGGTTTGTGCGTTGTGCCTGATCTTTTCTCGTTGGGGTGATATTCCCCTGGGGCCAGACGGCGCTCAACCAGAATTCAACCTTCTCACCTGGTTTGCCATGCTGTTCTGCGCCGGCATGGGCATCGGCCTGGTATTTTGGGGTGTTGCCGAACCCACCTCGCATTTTCATGATCCCCCGACTGGTGAAGGCGGAACCGCTCAGGCTGCCCGCCTCGCGCTGCAATACTCCTTCTTTCATTGGGGGTTACATCCATGGGGCATCTACACCATGGTGGCCCTGGCATTGGCGTATTTCCAATTTCGAAAAGGCATGCCGGGATTATTCAGCCTGGGATGCCAACCTGTGCTGGGACGACATGCCAAAGGTCCCTTGGGCACCGCCGTAGACGTCGTCGCGGTTTTCGCGACAGTTTTTGGCGTCGCCACCTCGCTCGGGTTTGGCGCTGTACAAATCAGCGGAGGATTGTCCTATGTCTTTGGGATCACCAATTCGCTCAGCACACAATTGATTTTGATCGCGATCGTGACCGTACTGTTTATGCTCTCAGCCCAAACAGGCCTTCAACGCGGTATTAAATATCTGAGTAACATGAATATGATCCTCGCGCTATCCTTACTGTTTTTTTTGCTGTTTCTTGGACCGACCCATTTCATCATGACCGTCTTCCCATCAACTTTTGGACATTACCTGCAGAACCTCCCAACCATGAGCCTGAACCTCGCGCCATTTCGAGATTCCACATGGATTCATAATTGGACTCTCTTTTATTGGGCCTGGTGGATTGCCTGGGCTCCGTTTGTGGGCACCTTCATCGCCAGAATTTCCAAAGGCCGAACCGTGCGCCAATTTGTGCTAGGTGTCTTACTTGTGCCTTCGCTCTTCTGTGCCTTTTGGTTCACCGTATTTGGAGGCACGGGGATCTCCCTCGAACTCTTTCAAAATGTGGCCCTCAAAGAGGTCATGGACCAGCAAGGGATGGAGGTGTTGCTCTTTACCGTCTTAGAGCAATACCCCATGGGCACCATCATGTCGCTAATCGCCATCTTTCTTATTGGCACCTTTTTTATCACCTCCGCCGATTCCGCCACCTTCGTGCTGGGCACCCTCACCACCAACGGCAGCCTCGACCCCCCAAATCGCATTAAATTCACCTGGGGCGTTATTCAATCACTCTCAGCCGCTATTCTCCTCTGGTCGGGAGGCCTTAAGGGCCTCCAAACCGGCGCCATCCTCGCCGCATTCCCCTTTGTCTTCGTCATCATTCTTCTCATCATCTCCCTCCTCAAATCCTTCAAGGAAGAGGCCAGGAGATAGGTATAAGTAGATTCTTTATCTGACCAGCTGGTTAGAATTTTATTTAATTGTATGGTGAGATAAATGTCAGCGGCCTTCCCGAAATCTGGCAAACAACATAGTTGTAAATTAAGAAAGGCATAATCAATATGGCACTAGAAACACTCGTAGGACTACAGGTCGTGGACGAGGCCGGCTATCAATCCTATCGCAACGAAATGATGCCCATACTTGAACATTATGGCGGAGGATTTGGGTACGACTTCAAGATTTCTGAAGTTCTCAAATCTAAAACGAAAGCCCCCATCAATCGCGTATTTACTATTTCTTTTCCCGACCAATCGGCACGGGATGCATTCTTTTCCAACGAAGACTATCTTCTCATTAGAAAACGCCATTTTGAGAGAGCTGTCACCCACACTACCATCATTGCTTCCTACCAACTTTAGAAATCATGAATGCTACACGTACCACCATTGTCATTTTTTCAGTAGATTTATGTAGGATTTCTCGTTACGCTTAGAAGTCTATTTTCCCGATGTACTATCCACTCTTGATGAGCAGGATGAACAGACCTGTTCTCGAATTGGAGGATATCGTATGCTGCAGGTTTCAACGAAAGTTGCAATGGGCGCCGTAGTGCTTGAACTTTCGGGGCGCTTTGACTTCCATGTCATGGAACATTTTCTTTCAGCGTTGGAAGAGGCCGAAACCCTCCACTGTCCCAAGCATGTCATACTTGATTTAAGCCAGGTGAATTTTATTGACAGTATGGCTATTGGACGTGTGGTGACAACCTCCCGAAGGTTGAATCAAGCCTCAATCCGATTCACCGTGGCAGGACAACAGGGTGAAGTGGATACGACCTTAAAAGAAATTGACTTTGACGGCATCGTCCCCACCGTTGCCACGGTTGCAGAGGCCCTAGCCCTACCTCCCTGGCGACATTCATTTTAACAGGAGACCCATGTCTGAACACGACCTCACTCCTTCTCACATTACGATCACGGAAACTATGCTCCGTTTTTATGTCTTTCTCGGGCAATATATTGACCGTTGCCTGGATGAAGAGCATCGACGGTCTCTGCCTGAACAGGAGTTTCAACAGCATCTAGCTACCACGCATGACCAGGTTACCGAGTTACTGACCACCAACAGGGTAGTGAGAGACAAAGCTGAAGCTGAGTTCCAACGGGTCACCGCCCTCTGTCAGGATTATCTGAAGGAACCGAGTTCTGTAAGCCGGACCGGAATTCTTCAGGAAGAGCGGGAAACTTTGCGGGTTAAAATGTTAACGCTGAGTGATCTCTTGGCGGTCTTTCGATCCGTCTAATGCTGCTGACCTCTTCCCCCTTTCCGCCCCCTTTTCCCAATTGACCCCTAAAAAAATCGTGTGGTAACGTCGGCGTTCGGATTTTCCCTAAGTGATCGAGGAGTTCCTCCGCGCGATGAAGCGCTGACCGGAACGATCTTACCAATTGGTTCTCCTATGGCTGATTCCGTTGCTGAACACATTGCCGCGTTGGATGATGAAGATTGGGGTGTCCGAGAGGATGCCGCAGTCGCGCTAGGCCAATTCAGTGATCCTCGAAGTGTGCAACCGTTAATTCGGGCACTTCGAGATTCAGACCATGCCGTCCGAGTCGCCGCCACTTCCTCTTTGACGGCCTTGGGCCAACCGGCGGTCCTGTCCCTAGGCTTTTGTCTTACTGACCCCAATCTCCAGGTTCAGGAAGCCGCCGCTTCCATCCTGGCCCAGATTGCCGATGAACAGGTGTTCGAACCGTTGCTGTCGGCCCTCCTCAATCCCAACTGGATTGTCCGAATGTCTGCCGCCAAAGGGCTCACCCGCCTCAAAGATCCTCGTTCGATTGATACCTTGATTTTGGTCCTCCAAGATAAAGTCCCAGCTGTTCGCGAGGAAGCCTGCCGGACTATTCAGGCCATTGGAGAGGCCAGCATTCCCCCACTCCTTAATGGCTTACAGGATCCTAATTGGCGAGTGCGATTGCGAGCCATTGAAGCCTTGTCACTTTTGAAACCTCCAGCGGCCGTCGCGCCCCTCATGAATCTGGTTGCAAACGATCCTGACTCCGCTGTCAGGCAGGATGCAGTCCGAACATTAGGACAGATCGGTGACCCCCATGCCATTCCATTGTTATTGGATTCCTTGACCACCCCTTCCTTGCAAATTAAAGCCATCGAGGCGCTGGGGAATTTACGAGCAGTCGAAGCTGTGCCTCACCTGCTCGCCCTCATTCAATCACTTCCCGGAGACGCCTATGAAGATCGTATGGAAGGCTGTACGGACCCGAAATACAAAGAAGACCTTCCTCCCTTAGAAACCGCCGTCAACGCACTGGCCAAGATCGGCGACCCCCGAGCGGTGCCCGTCCTGATGCAGGCATTGCAGACCACCCTGCTTCGCCAGGAGGCTGCCACAGCATTAACTCACTTTGGGGCAGCCGCCAAAACACCCTTGCTTCAACTATTGAAAACCACACAGAATGACAATCTCCGTCGACATGTGTTGGAATCCCTTTCCCACCTTGGGTGGCGCCCTGGACAAATTCGCCTTTAACCGATTGAAGAACCATGCCTAAGGAATCATTCGAAACAATCATTTCCGAGCTGGATCACGAGGAAGACTGGCGGCGCATGCGTGCGACCTCCACCTGTATGAAAGGTGGGCCTAAAGCCGTCGAAGCCATTATCCAGGCAATCGGCCACGGAACCACCCACTATAAAATCGAAGCCATTAGAATGTTGGCACGACTGGGTGACCCTCGGGCTGGAATTGCCCTCGCCGGTCTCATGAAAGATGACGACGAAGGGGTTCGCCAGGCCACTTTTGAGGCCTTAGAACACATGGCTGGCATTCTCGATGAACCCACCGCTGCTGCCTTGTTAGAGCATTTACAGGATGACCACATTCGAGATCGAGTGACCACATTGTTAGGCGCCATTCCCACGTCCATTGGACCACTGTCTGAACGATTAAAAGATCCCGATGAATCCATTCGCCAACGCGCTGCTGAAATCCTGGCCCAATTACTTGATCCTCGTTCCGCTGATGGGTTTGTGGATGCCATGGCTGATCCAAACCTTCGCGACCTCGCCACTGACACTCTGAGAAAACTCGGAGCCATCCGTGATCGCATCGATCAAATTCTCGATGAATTGCGAGATGTGGAGGAATCTGAACTGAAGGAGGGGGCTCGTCAGGAAGCCGTCATTCAGTTGCATCATATTGGTCGGCCTGCGGTGGAGATTTTATTGGAATATTTAGAGGACGATGACTGGATCGTCAGGGAGGCAGCCGCAGATACCTTAGGTAAAATTGGGGATGTGAGGGCTGTCGAACCCTTAATGGAACGGCTGCGTTCGGACAAAGATACGGGCGTGAAGGAACATGCCTTGAAATCCTTGGGTCTGATCGGGGATTCCCGGCCAGTAGAACTCTATATTGAGGTCATTCCTATTCGTCCCCTGAGAATTTTGGCGGTGGAAGCCCTGGAAAAGGTCAAGGATGTGGAAGTCTTACGCCCCCATGCAGAACTCTTTGCTCGATTAAAAACCGATCGCGATGGATTAATTTCCTATAATTCTGGAGTGATCCTTGACAAACTAGAGGCTGCCGCTGCACAAATGGAAATGGACGAAGAAGCTTGGGCTGGAAAGGAGTAAGCGGGCATGACAGAACAGAATCAAGTTGATCCCTTATTGTCGGCTCTTCGGGATGACAACGAAGCGTTGCGTGATCATGCCGCCTCTCGACTGGGTGAAGTCGGAGCAGCGGCCATCCCGAAATTAATCGATATGTTTTTGGAAGATGATTGCGTAATTCGCGAAGCGGCCACCAGTGCCTTGGTACAAATTGGTGAACCGGCGATAGACCCGCTCATTGAAGCGCTTCAAGAAGACGATGAATGGTCTGTCCGTGAACAAGCCGCCACCGCTTTAGGAAAACTACGGTCCCAAAAGGCCGTCGATCCCCTTATCCATGCCTTAAGACATGATAAGGATGGAGGCGTCAAAACCGCCGCGATCTTGGCCTTGGAACGCATTGGTCATCCAGACGCAGTCCCTGGCCTGGTTGATGCGCTTATGGACGCAACCCTTCGGGAAGATGCCGCGAGAGTGTTGAAAAAACTCGGCGATTCGCGAGCCACGACTGCGTTAGTTGAGGGACTTCAGGCTGCCAACTGGATTGTTCGTCGGCATGCCGCTGAAGCTTTAGGAAAAATTGGCGATCCTGAATCGTTGAATCCGTTAATTGAGGCGCTGACCGATGAAGATTGGCTGGTTCGTCGCAATGCCGCCGAATCACTGGCACGCTTAAAAGATAGCCGGGCGATTAATCCTCTCGTACCTTTACTGGAGGATGAGAATGAAATGGTTCGAGATACCGCGGAAGGAGCGCTATCGAGTTTGGGTTGGACACCGAGTTCTTCAACATAGTCATCATCCATAATCTGATTTTATTGTTGTTCACTTTCTAGCTGAGGATACATTTTTATTATGGCAAACGAAGCACCACCACAACTCATCTCCATTGGCCCGAAGTCCGGGACCAAAAAAGATGGATTCAATCTTGTTACAGAAAAAGTTTCGGCAATCAATCTGGAAACGAATCAAATCGAAGTCGAATTACTGGCTTATGATGGGAAAACCGTTCTCCTAGACGTTGGGGAAGAGGCCGTTGAAGATCTCCACAAAATCAAAGTCGGCGACGGAGCGACACTTCGGGTCGTCGAAGAAGACGGCAAACGTATCGTCAAAAGTTTCAGAATTCGCTCGAAAGACCCAAATGTGGCCGCCGCCGATGCAGCCCTGCTGGATCTCAATGATACGCATTGGCTGAATCGCAAACATGCGATCGAAGTCCTCGGAGAGTTAAAGGTCGAAGCCGCTGTTAAACCACTTGTGGAAATGTTGAATGATGAAGTGGGCGATGTCCGCCAGCGTGCCTATGAAGCCCTCATTAAAATTGGAGCGCCCTGCGTGTTAGAGGTCGTTCCTCTCCTGGTGAACGAGGAAGATGAACTTCGACAATCCGCCACGGAAATTTTGCGGAAGATCGGGAAGCCGGCAGTTGAGCCATTGGCGCAGGCTTTGGGGGAAGCCGATGAGAAACTGCAAAAACGGATTATGAAAGTCTTAGATCGAATGGGGTATAAACGGAAATAGCGCCAAAACAATTCACCCTCTTGATTAACTCGTCTTCAGAGGATGTGTTCCCGTCGTCTTACGACCAACGGACACATAATAAAATCCTTGCTCGGCCATGCGCTGGGGATCATAGACATTTCGCAAATCGATAAAGATTGGAGCGTTGACCGTGGATCGAATTTGCTCCATATCTAAATTTCGAAATTGATTCCATTCCGTCACTAACACCACGGCATCAGCACCCTCAACCGTCTGGTAAGCATCCTGACAGGGCACCATATCTGGTAAAACTTTCATCGATTCTTCCAACGCCTCTGGATCATAGGTCCGTACCGTAGCACCTGTTTTAATGAGTTTCTCCGCAATGAAAAGCGCTGGTGAATCTCGAATATCATCGGTATTGGGCTTAAACGCCAGTCCCAACAGGCCAATGGTTTTCCCTTTCACATCGCCCATGACCTTCTGAATTTTTTCGACCATCCTGGCATGCTGATTTTCGTTGACTTGCTTGGTCGCCTTCGCAACCTTCATTTCATACCCCGCTTCTGTCCCAATATTAATCAACGCAGCAGTATCTTTGCCAAAACAAGACCCTCCGTAACCTGGCCCCGCATGCAAGAATTTTGATCCAATCCGCTTATCCAAACCCATCCCTTTGGAAACCATTTGTACATCAGCACCGACCAACTCACAAAGATTCGCCATTTCATTAATAAAGGAAATTTTAGTAGCTAAAAACACATTTGATGCATATTTAATGAGTTCGGCAGTTGGAATGTCGGTAATCACAATAGGCGCATCCAATAGGTATAAGGGACGATACAGATCTTTCATGATGGCCACAGAAGCCTGGCTATCGGCGCCAATCACGACTCGATTGGGACGCATAAAGTCTTCAATAGCAGAACCTTCACGAAGAAATTCAGGGTTGGAGACCACTCCAAAATTACAGGGCGCCGTTTGATTTTCTTCTATCAACTTTTTCACACGGATGGCGGTTCCAACCGGTACCGTGGATTTCGTAATGACGACTTTATACCCGGTCATCCGTGCTCCCACGCTTCGAGCCACTTCATCCACAAAGGATAGGTCCGCTGATCCATCCGGTCGCGAAGGAGTCCCTACGGCAATGAAAATAGCAAGAGCCTCGTCTACCGCTTTATTTAAATCAGTGGTGAACCGTAAACGTCCGGCCTGAATATTCTTATCAACAAGTTCAGCGAGACCCGGCTCGAAAAAGGGAACCTTCCCTTTCTCTAATGACGCAATACGTTTTTCATCTAAATCCATGCACAGTACATTAAGACCAAATTCGGCAAAACAGGCCCCTGTCACAAGCCCAACATATCCCGTCCCGATAACGCTGATGTACATATGACCCCTCTCCCTTGATTAACAAATAAATTATTGCTTATTTTTTCGGATTTTCCGCTGTTCTTCTTAAGAACAAAAATGTGATTAACTCATTAAACCATTGCTTGACAGGCTATAGGGTGCCCACTAGAATCAGTGAAAACTTCTTTCCAGAGCGGGAATAGCTCAGTGGTAGAGCATCGCCTTGCCAAGGCGAGGGTCGGGGGTTCAAATCCCCTTTCCCGCTCCAATCCTTCTTGGCTTCCTTCAGTTTCATCTCCGATTTTGTATCTTTATTCTAATTGATTTTCTTCATCTGTCTAAATATCTGACAGGAAAATGATCCACCATGGCGGCGTTTCTTCCTTCATGCGAGAAAACTGCTTCGCCGTAAAACTACTGGGGATGCCTTCCCATAATGCCCCGCGGCGAATCTCAACATATCGAAACTTTGGACATGCAGACAAGGGTCTTAGCGAAACGGTCTCAGAAGTCATAGAATCTCTAAATTTTGAGACTTTGGCCAGATCAATTCGGCCGCCGATGGGTAAGGCGTTCAATTCCTTGTACACATTTCCAAAAATATCCGGAATAGTCTCTTTGGTAAATATTTGATTCTGCGGACGAAACCCTTCATCCACTAAAATCTGGCTTAACAGTTCCCAAAAAACTTCATCATCAATTGCCGATAACACCCCGACCCGACTTCGTTGTGTCATGAATAGTAAAAGGGTTAATGGTCCGACAATATCAAATTTCCAGGGAGGGAATGTTAGTTCTTTTCCTTGGTGCGAAACCTCCAGGACGGACTCTCCTTCATATCGGCTCAATCGTGATTGCCCTCGCGTGGCCCGAAGATGTTCATCAATAAGACTACAATCAATGCGGGTGGGCTCAAAGGCAAACGTAGGATTGGCGGGAGCATGACACGTACATATCGTATAACGGGGTAAGGCACCTTTCGCTTGACTGAATTTCTCTAGATCCATCCCTCCCCAAAATTGATAGGTCAATTCTTCTGCGGGAAGACTTTTTAGATAATCGTCCCGATTCCGATTCTTATGATAGACCCCTCCTACTCGGGAACCAGGGGTGAGGCGATCAAATGCATGCAACCCGAGCGCCGTGTTACGCGCCCGCAATTGAGGAATATACTGCTCAACCAATTCCTGTTCAAAGGTTAAATCTCCGGCGCCAATGTCCAGCAAAGAGGGGGCCACCGATTGCAGTAGGGTATCATAGGGGTTTCGACCTTTTCGAAGGCAACCCTCCAGGTTTTCAGTAGAACAAATCTCATCCGTGTCTGGTTCGGTTCCACCAACAGCTAATACACCCCAGACAAGAAGTGCACGAAAGGCTTTCGAGGGTGGCAACCCTGTCAGCTCCCTTAACTCCTGGTGAGTTTCTTTTGTTTTAATACCCTTCCCGAACTGCTCAACCACCTGAACTAATCGTTTCTGAAGGCTCGGCACGAGATCGGCGTGATGAATGAATTGGATCAAAGCCGGAAGGCTTCCGCCTAAAGATTCCGGCAAGATACATCTTCGACTGGCTTCCCAATGTTGCGGGAAGGACTCTCGAACCGATTTGATTCGGGTACGAAAATCTTGGATATTCAATGTCAGTCTATCCCTTTCTCTGCTATCCTCTTACGGCCCCTACGATATTTCAAAAAATACAACCTCCACAGCAAGACTGCAGGATCTTTTGCTGAACAATCGAATTCCTAATGGGTTCAACTCCAAGGCACGGGTCTGAAAGCTTTCATATTGAAGTATTTCCATAGCAGCATAAAAGGACTTGGATACCCTACGTATTTCACCCTGGTCTTTATTGCCCGAATGAGGGGACTATGGTACACCATGTGCAAGATGAAACTCATGATTTTTTCTCGATTGAAACCTCCTTTTTTTCAGTTTCTTTTCTGTTCCATTTTTATAACAGGTCTATTCGGTTGCTCCACCCTTCAAGCCACCCCTACGCTTGAGATCGGGAAAATTTATCGGGTTTCTGATCAAACGCCCGTGACAGTTGACGACCTGACACCTCATCTCCTGGCTGCCGATGTTATTTTTCTTGGGGAGGAACATTACACTCCTTCCCATCTTGAAGCCGCCATCACCGTTCTTGACATCCTACGAAAGAACCAACGCCAACCGGGTTTGGCAATGGAAATGTTGAGTTGGGACGGTCAGCCAGGATTAGACCGATACTTGAACAATCCGGAAACGCCCGTGGCACAGTTTTTAGAAGAATCTCGATGGAAAGAAAATTGGGGTGGTAAATTTTCAGATTACCAACCTCTCGTCGACTATGCCCGCACACACCATTTGCCCTTGCTTGGACTGAATCCTCCAAGGTCTTTGGTTCGACTGGTCGCGACCAAAGGATTAACGGAAGCTCTGATGTCACCGGATTTGGCCTCTTGGGCCATGACGAAAGAATCTATCGATGACCCTGAATATGAATCCCTTATCTTTGAACAAATTACGGCGTGTCATCCCAAATTGCCCGATCATGTGTATCGACGAATTTTTGAGGCCTCTATCATTCGGGATGAAGGGATGGCAACCGTTATTCGAAATTTCCTGGATACACGTTCAACCTCACATGCCCCGCTCGTTAGCTATACCGGAGGAGGTCATATCCAATACGGGGTTCCCATCCCCAAACGTGTGAAACGAATGCAGCCTCAGGTTAACACTGTTACCATTTATATGGTCGCCTGGGATCCCTCCAAAGATGAGGAAGTTCAAGCCGAACTTCAAAACGGAATAGCCGATTATCTCTGGCTCACACCCCTAGGTCCAAATGGCCTTCAAGAACGATGTGGATAACCGGCTTTGAAAGGCACACATTTATTAAAAGAAGGAGAAACACATGGCTGATCCTATCGTCATTCCCCAACGAACGCCTTACGTCATGGACATGGAACCCGGGACATATTATTGGTGCCAATGCGGCCGATCCAAAACACAACCCTTTTGTGATGGATCGCACACAGGAACGGATTTATCCCCCATGGAAATCGAAATTAAAGAAAAAAAGAAGGTCGCGTGGTGTGGGTGCAAACACACAAAAAAACCCCCATTTTGCGACGGATCTCATTCTCGGCTCGAACCCTAACGAGTGACACCTGATAAATTCCATATAGAAATCCCATACCTATATTAGGTAAATATACTTATTATATTTTTGAAAACTTGAGTTGCATCTTCAAAATAAAATTGTCTACAATTCGGTTCTCTGAGGCAAAGTACGTAGTGAATTCGAATAATCGGGCCAAGATTTCTTTAGTCAGAAAGTGAGGGTTTTCGAATGAGTCGTATTCTCGCATTCACCAGCCTGTTCATGTTGGTCGCCGCTCCAGCAATGGCCAATGCCCCAGGTGGCGGGTATGAAGGCATTACCGCCATGTTTTATGGAACCATCGGCATCTTACTCGCTTACGGTGCCTACGACATCTACAAGACCTAAGTTCTGCATTTTCACACAACACAGCCCCTAAATTTTCCATGGCTTTTCTTCAACTGAGAAGAAAGGCCATGGAACTCTACTATTTTTGAGCCATTTCAATTTCCTTGAGAACCGGCTCAAGGGTTCTCCATACATTTTGCACCACAACCGCATAGCCTTCGGCATTAGGATGGAGTCCATCGCCCTGATTTAAATGTCGTTTCGTAGCCACGCCTTCCAAGAAAAAAGGGATATAGGAAATGTTATGGTCCTGAGCCAACCGGACAAACACATCCGTGAATTCTTGTGTATACGCATCGCCATAATTCAGGGGAAGATGCATACCCGCTAACACCACAAGAACTCCTTGCCCCTTGAGTTTTTCAATAATCGCGTTGAGATTGTTAAAGGTATCCTGCAAGGGTTGACCACGAAGCCCATCGTTTGCGCCCAATTCTACAATCACCAATGTCGGTCGAGTTTTCAGAATCCAATCGACTCGCCTGAGTCCTCCTGCGGTCGTATCACCAGAAACTCCCGCATTGATCACTTCGTAGGGATACCCTTTGGCGCGGAGCCACCGAGCTAATTGACTGGGATAGGCATCTTCCGGACTCACCCCCAACCCAGCGGTTAAACTATCACCAAACGCCACAATTCGAGGAGACTCGTGACCTTGAGATGATGTCTCCTGTGTGATCAAAGAAGATACATTCTCTTGAGTGGAGACCACGGAAGTCGACCCACTCGGTGATTCAACGCTGCCGACTGAGGCATCTTCCTGGACACCACACGCGAACATCGTCAGACAGAAGAAAGCCGAAACTGGTAAGATGATGAACACTCTAAGAGGGTGAATGAGCATCAGCCTCCGGATATTAAATTGTTGAAAGCTGTTCGTTAAACCACGCACCAACCCCGTCATCAGAATCTCCCTTGTCTCTTTCCCTCTCACCGTCCCCACCACCTCTCATTTCTGTTCATCAGTTAGGTATGCAACTTTCTGCGGGAAACCAGGCTGTTCAAATTTTACATAACATCTCTTTTGAGGTCCCAGCCAAACAAGTTCTGGCGATTGTGGGGCCATCGGGTAGCGGCAAGTCGACACTTCTCGGCCTTTTGGCGGGACTCGATCAACCTACCCATGGTTCGATCGTCATTCACGGAACCAACATTACCACACTGTCCGAGAGTGCCATGGCACATTTTCGTCGGCAGCATATTGGGTATGTTTTTCAGGCCTTTCATCTTATCCCCACCTTGACTGCACTCGAAAATGTCGCGCTCCCGCTGGAACTCCAGGGAATGGCGACGGGCGAAGAACGTGCCAAATTCCTTCTCCAAGCGGTCGGTCTGGAGAACCGATATCATCATTATCCCATTCAGCTCTCCGGGGGGGAACAACAACGTGTGGCTCTGGCACGAGCATTTATCAGCCAACCCCCATTACTATTGGCTGATGAACCTACCGGCAATCTCGACAGCGCCACAGGAAATATCGTCATTGATCTCTTATGGCAACTGCATGAGCAACACGACAGCACCCTGATTGTAGTGACTCACGATACAGCCCTAGCCGCTCGTGCACAACGAATGTTGACGCTACGAGACGGCACTATCGTGAGCGACACCACTCCTCCATCATGATAACGCTCCCGCTAATGGCATGAGATCCCTCTCTCTCAAATTGGCCTGGCGTGAAACGACGCACTCATGGCCACGGTTCATATTCCTCTTTCTCTGTATTGCCTTGGGCGTCGGAGCCATTGTTGCCGTCGATCTATTCGCCACCAATGTCGAGCGGGCCATTCTGGGTGATGCGCGAGGGCTGCTAGGCGGAGATATCGAATTATCGTGGCGTCGGGCCATCAGCCCACACGGGCAGGAAGTCCTGGACTCTCTCTCATCGCGGCAGATAGCCATCTCTCACATCACCGAACTGGCAGCCATGGCCGCCATTGAATCTGTCTCTTCCCCGGACTCAAAGACGCCCGCCACCTCACAATTGGTTGAACTCAAGGCACTGGATTCATTCTATCCGCTCTATGGTCATCTACAGACAGAGTCTGCTCAACCCATTGCGCACCTTTTATCATCCATTCCCGAAGGCTGCCAACGATACCCCTGTTTTGGAGCGATCGCTCAGAAATCACTACTTATCCGTCTCGGCTTACACCTGGGAAGTGAACTCCGCATTGGGCAAACGAATTTCATCATCACCGGAATCCTCATCAAAGAACCCGATAAAATTGCCACCGCTTTTAGCCTGGGGCCACGGGTCATGATTTCCCAAGAAGCCCTAAAGACAACCGAACTCGTCAAAACGGGAAGTCGGATTCACGAACGATTTCGACTACAGATACCGACGTCCAGCAATTTGGAAATCCTATTGGGAGAACTTCGCGGGCGATTGAGCCAGGAAGGAGTCCAGGTTCACTCATACCGTGATGCTCAGCCCCGACTTCGCCGATTTTTAGACCAACTCACCCTTTACCTGGGCCTGATCGGACTGACCATTCTGTTGGTGGGTGGCATCGGAGTGGCCTGTACCATTCAAGGGTTTATTACCCAAAAAACCCCGATCATCGCCACACTGAAAACCCTCGGGGCAGAATCCTCACAAGTCATACACATCTATCTCACCCAAAGCCTCCTTTTGGGAGGTATTGGCAGTCTGGCCGGCGGAATTTTGGGAACAGGGCTCCATCAGGGATTACCGCTGCTGCTCCAAGGCATTATTCCCGCCACATTCCCAACGACCCTCACCCTCCTCCCTATTCTTCGGGGAATGGCTGTTGGGGCCTTGGCGACCTTAGCCTTTTCCCTGTGGCCGTTATTGGCGATCCGTTCAGTTTCACCGTCTTTAGTATTTCGTCAGGAGATCGACCAGGCGCGATCTCTCAAGGAATCGACTTCATGGAAAAAAAGATTCATGGGCTCATTACGAGGCTGGTGGTACGATCGCATCCAACGAACGACAAGCCTTCTCATCGCTGGCTGCCTACTGGGGCTCGCCATGTGGCAGGCCCATTCCTGGTCTCTTGGTCTCTTCTTTTCCGGAGCCTTTCTTGTCGCCATTTTCGCCCTCTTTGGGGGAACCAGCGTCTTATTCTGGATCCTGCATCATATTCATTTTCCGCAAAAATGGCTGTTGAGACATGCAACCAGCAATCTCCAACGGCCGGGGAATTTTACGAAGGCTATGGCCTTAGCCATCGGCATTGGGATCATGTTAATGACCACCCTCCTCACCGTACAGCAAACCTTGCTTAATCTCATAAACGATCAAATTCCCACAAAGTCCCCCTCATTTTTCTTTATCGATATCCAACCAGATCAGTCTGCCGCCTTCCAACAGGTCATCGAACAACACATTCCCAATACATTCTACAATTTAGTCCCTGTAGTCAGGACTCGTCTCACCGCCATCAATGGCCGATCCATCAATCCTGAAAATCATAAAGGGAAACGCAACGGCTGGTATTTCACGAGAGAATATGTCGTCACGACCTTCAACACACTCCCCAAAGACAACACCCTAACCCAAGGCCAATGGTGGGAGGACACGTCGAACAACCCTTCCATTGACAAACCCCAAGATCCGCCGCATTTGCCAATGATCTCAGTGGAGGAAGATGCCGCCAAAAATTTAGGGCTGTCGATAGGCTCAACACTGACCCTGAACATTCAAGGAGTCCCTTTTGAAGCAAAAGTCACCAGTCTTCGCAAGGTTGATTGGGGCTCTTTTTCTATGAATTTTTTTATGATCGTGGAACCAGGCTCACTTGAAGGAGCGCCAATCACATACATCGCCACTGCGCAAGTCCCAAAGGAAAAGGAAATTTCTTTACAACAAGCGATTGTCGCGGCCATGCCCAATGTCACTGCGATTCATGTGGGAGACGTCTTGGACAACATTGCCAAAATATTTCGCCAATTGGCCCTGGGCATCCAGGCCCTCGCCATCCTCTGTCTCATAACAGGGGCTGTGGTCATGATTGCAGCCATTTCTATCAACCGATATCGACGAATCCACGAACTTGCCATTTTGAAAGCCCTGGGCGGGAGTCGCGGATTGTTAATATTTTCTCTCGGAACAGAATTTGGACTAATTGGCGGGTTCGCGGGACTAGTGGGAATAGGCCTTGGCTGCCTACTTTCCTGGTCTATCTTGTTGTTCTTTTTTGATCTAACATGGACCATTACTCTCACTCATTTACTAACCGGATTCCTCCTCACAATTATCTTGACTCTCGCGACAGGAATTCTCGGCACCTACCGATTGCTGGGTTTCCCGCCTCTCTCTGTCCTTCGCCAAGAATAGGCACTCAGGCACCTCTTTTCCTCTTATCAGATCTCCTCAACTCTTTTAAAAACGATACAGGTTGTATCGTTTCAGATATGGCTCCATGGCGCAGGGAATCCTTCCTCTTTCTACTGTAATCCAAAACATTTGAAATACATTGTTGAAATTCCCAATAAATTCCCTTGGATTCAAATGAATTACAATGGGTATTCATTGAACATTTCCTCCATTTTCAACTTTTTTAAGTTGGCACATGGCTTGCTTTATTTCAAATAGAAGGAGACACCAACCATGGAACTCATTTTCGCCATTTGCCTCACGGGCCTCGGATTATTTGGAGGGATGTTTTTCATTTGGAAAGGCAACCACCAATAAGGCTGGCAAAAAATGGGGCCACTTAAAAAAAAGGAGAACTCGCGAATGTCCAAGTCCATGCTTATTATTGAAGATGATGTCGTTGGTCGGGATCTCCTTCGATTGGTCTTTGAGTATGATGGTTTTCAATGCAGCCAAGCGGATAATGGCGCCATCGGGCTAGACCTGATGGAGTTGCAGACCTATGATGCCATCATTCTGGACAATACGATGCCCATCATGACGGGCTTGGAATTCTTGGCGAAGGTTCAAGGTCTACCCCAACACACAGATGTCCCGATCATTATGATCACCGGCTACCTTAACCAAGATATTCAACAGAAAGCGGAACAATTAGGCGTCTACGCCATTGTGGAAAAACCCTATGATCTTGGAGAGCTACGTACGCTCGTCAACCAACTCGCCTCAAGAATTCCTTCCCACACAAAGGAGACTTCTCTCGCACCGAAGTAATCAATCCCGTAGCGCATAGCCTTTCATCCATCCTCTCGTCAAAAATCCACCACACAACCATCCTATTTCCGAAAAAAGTGCTTCAATAGATCTTTCCCTTCGTCCAATAATTTTTGCAATTCTTGATCGTCACCCTGCAACACTTTTTCCAATCGCTCTTCAACCTTCTTTTGAACCTGTTTCCCTAAAATTTGGGTATCCAAGCGAAGCGCTGGAGCCTGTACCGTTCCCAGGATCACAAAGGGCAAAACCAACTGCCCCTTATGCCTCACCACCTGTGCCATAGGAAACCGCCGAATAATGGTATCCGCCAGGGCAGGCGGGATACTCAGCTGCCCTTGAAGATGTACTGATTGATCTAACCCTATCTTGCCTTCACTTCGTAAAGAAAAATTCGGCGCATGGGCCGTGATTTCCCGAATGACTAGCCCATCCTTTTTAAGTTCCGCCTTAACATCAATCGTCGAAAACGTGGTCGTGCCGGTGGATTCGCCAAGCACCCCAGACACTTGCAAGGCATCCTCAATAGCTTTCACCAGATCAAAACCGATGAGTTCCCCATTGCGAAGAGTCCCCTGAGTGTGGCCAGACCAGTCAAGTGTGGATGAAAATGGCATCACATCCGTCACATTCCATTCCACCTCCCCCGTCCCAGTGATGCTGAGTGAACCAGGTTTCCACACTTTCATCAGGGCCTCAGCAGAAAAACCTTTCAACATTCCTTTCGTCGAAAACTGTAATGGCGGGCGAAAGCGCGCCAGGGTGCCGGTAGCGGTCAACCTCCCCTCCAACACATTCCCGGTCAATGATTGGAGTTTGAGTTGTTCCCCGTCCAGAATTTCGGCTGAGAATGCCACCTGTTCGATCATAAATGGTTGGTGGACAGGAAAGGATACCGGAAGATCTGTAGATGCAATGGCCGGTGAACCACCCTCCAAGAACAACCGGCGAGGGGTCCCTTTGCCTGATAGATTAATGTGGGACTGTCCCAGGTGGAGATTCAGACGAAGCGGATCAATCTGGATTTCGCTAGAACCACCCTGGTGTCCCTTGGGAAGCATCGAAGCGGAGAAATGAGCTCCTACCTCAGAAAGCCAGACTGAAGGAGGCAATCCATGTAACAGAGGCAGACTCTCTGCCGATAGCTTGGGAATCTGGATATCACCAACCAGTTGCCCGCCAATCAGGCTTCCTTGACCCGTGACGGTTACTGTGCCAAAAAGACCCTCCATTTTAAGATCAGGAATGTCTAAGTTTTCCTGAATGGGACCAAACCGCCCCGTGATACTCAAAGGCATTTCATACGGCATCACCCTGCCTTGCAATTTCATATGAGCCGTTTTCCCAATCGCGACCGATTCCGTGTTCAAGGCCAAATGTTCAATCTGATATGCCCTGGCGGGTTGCCGGAACCGATCCTCAACGTGGAGTGTTCCGCCACTGAAGGAAAATTGCTTCACAGCAAACACCCCAAACCACGGAGAGACTGAATCGGGCATGTCCGACGGTTTTGTTGCGATTCGACCTGAAATGGGGACCTTTCCTACGGTCGAAATATTGAAGTCCCCATTGGTCGATCGAATAACCTGCATAGTTGCACCCTCAACCATCACACGGTCGATTTGAATTCGCCGCTGTAAAAGCGGTTTCCACTGGACAGCCGCCTGCATAGAAGGAATGATCAAAAATGGACCTGAACTGAAAGCAGGATCATCTGCAATTACGACGTCGTGCAATTCCACCCCTAATGTCGGATAAAGAGTCAGGCGAACATCTTGAACATCAACCTTTCGATGAAGCACTTGCTCCAGAACGGGCAAATAGTGATCTCGATACCGATTCAAATCAAGCAGAAATGGCAGAGAGAGAACCAGCAAGACTAAAAGAATGGCAACAAGAGCTACGGCAATCATAAATTTCCTCATGATAGTCCAATCCTGCTTTGAAAAACGGGGGGATTCGGTATTCTAGCATGCCGGAATCCTTGGAGAAGAACACCGATGAAAACGTGTCGACACGGCCTCGTCTATCAGGTATCGTTGCTCCCTTGATTCATTGTTCGGCTAGCCCAGTATGACTTCTCCCATCGATCAACCTTCCCATCTACCCATCCATCATGTGGTGTTAGTCGACGCCTCCGGCTTCATCTTCCGCGCATTTCATGCCATCCAACTCCTCACACGTCCAGATGGCACTCCCGTGAATGCGGTCTATGGATTCATCACCATGCTCATGAAATTGCTGGATGATATGCAGCCCGATCACATCGCCATCATTTTCGATTCCGCCCGCAAAACATTTCGCAATGACCTTGATCCTTCTTATAAGGCCAATCGCACCGAACCACCAGAGGAATTAGTGCCTCAATTTGCCCTGGTGCGGGAAGCCACTGAAGCATTCAACCTGGACTGTATCGAGTTAAACGGATTTGAAGCCGACGACCTCATCGCCTCTTATACCAAGGAGGCCATCAATGAAGGAGCCGAAGTCACCATTGTGTCCTCGGATAAAGACCTGATGCAGCTGGTGTCCGATCGAGTGACAATGTTTGATTCCTTCAAAAACAAGCGGATCGGTCCGGAACAAGTGCAGGAGAAATTCGGCGTCTATCCGGATAAAGTCGTGGACGTGCAAGCGTTGGCGGGTGATTCGAGCGACAATGTGCCAGGAGTCCCGGGCATCGGCATTAAAACCGCCGCCCAATTGATTCAGGAATTCGGAGACTTGGATACCCTCCTGACCCGTGCTTCAGAAATAAAACAAAACAAACGACGAGAAAACCTCATCGAACATGCGGATAAGGCCCGCCTTTCACGCGAACTTGTGCGCCTGCGAAATGATGTGCCCCTCGCCATTCCTCTGAGTCAATTGGAGCGACGTCAACCAGACTTTGAACATTTAGAGCAGTTTCTCAAAGACCAGGGATTTAAAACGATTCTGGCGAGAATTCAAAGCCGGTCTCCGAAAGATTCCATACAGGCATCACCGCATGTACCAGAGCCTGTTAATCCGTCTTCACCCGACTCTGAACCAACTCAACCATCCGTCCCTCACCCCAAGACTTCACAACACTACGAATTAGTGCAGACCGTGGAGGCCTTACAATCCTGGATCGATAACGCCTATCACCAAGGTTTCGTGGCCGTGGATACGGAAACCACCTCCCTGGATCAAACACAGGCTGAACTTGTGGGCATATCGCTCTGCCTGGAACCAGGCACCGCGTGTTATATCCCGGTTGGTCATGTAGCATCAGGGGCGGCCAGGTCACTGGATCTATTAGACCAGGCCATTTCAGAATCCGAGAGACCGCTTCAAATTCCCCTTCAGACCGCGCTCGATATGCTTCGCCCGGTTCTCACCGATCGAAGCGTGCTGAAGATCGGGCACAACATAAAATATGACATGGTCATTTTGGCTCGCTATGGGATTCCCGTTTCCCCCGTCGATGACACCATGCTCCTTTCCTATGTGTTAGAAGGCGGGAAGCATGGCCATGGCATGGATGACCTGGCTGTCCTGTACCTGGGACAGACGACCATCACATTCAAAGAAGTCGCCGGCACGGGCAAATCCCAAATAACCTTTGATCACGTTCCCTTAGATAAAGCCCTGGAGTATGCCGCCGAAGACGCCGACATCACCCTGCGCCTGCACCAAACACTTAAACCTCGTCTCCTTGAGGAACATCTCACCACGGCCTATGAAACACTCGAGCGGCCCCTCATCCCCGTGTTGGCGGCCATGGAACAAAAAGGGATCAAGGTCGACCTGGCTCAGCTCAAACAGGTGTCGCACGAATTTTCACAACGTCTTCTAACCTTAGAACAAGAGATTCATCGACTAGCTGGGAAAACGTTTAATGTGGGGTCGCCCAAACAATTGGGCGAAGTGCTGTTTGATGATCTTCAATTAGAAGGCGGGAAAAAGGGCAAGGCCGGAAGCTACGCCACCGGCGTCGACATCTTGGAATCCTTGGCGGCTCAGGGGCATGAACTCCCCGAGAAAGTTTTAGAATGGCGCCATTTGGACAAACTCCGCAGCACGTATGCTGAAGCGCTCATTCACCAAATTAACCCCCACACCAACCGTGTGCATACATCGTATGCGATGGCCTCAGCCGCGACCGGCCGTCTGTCCTCAACAGACCCCAATCTCCAAAATATTCCTATTCGCACGGAAGAAGGCCGAAAAATTCGTCGAGCGTTTGTGGCCGAACCCGGTTTTCGGCTCGTGTCGTTGGATTATTCCCAGATTGAGTTACGGCTATTAGCCCATATGGCTGATATTGCTGTATTGAAACAGGCATTTTGGGATGGACAAGATATTCACGCGCTCACGGCCAGCCAGGTCTTTGACATTCCATTGGACAACATGGATTCGGGAATTCGACGAAAAGCCAAAGCCATTAATTTCGGCATCATTTATGGCATCAGTGCCTTTGGCTTGGCCCGACAATTGAAAGTTGACCAATCAGAAGCCGCCTCCTATATCAAATCCTACTTTGAGCGATATCCTGGGATTCAGGCTTACATGGAGCGGACCAAACAATTTTGTCGCGAACATGGGTACGTCCAAACCCTCTTTGGCCGACGCTGCCACGTCCCGGCTATTCACGACAGCAATCCTGCCCGACGCAATTTTTCCGAACGCGCCGCGATCAATGCGCCTTTACAAGGCACGGCTGCCGACATTCTCAAACGCGCCATGACCCGTGTCCCTCAAGCATTGGAACACCATGGCTTACAGGACAAGGCATTCATGTTGTTAACCGTGCACGACGAACTCCTCTTTGAGGTTGAGGAATCTGCGCTCGATGAGACCGCTCAGGTCATCAAACAGGTCATGGAATCGGCCACCCTTCCAGCCCTCCAACTCTCCATTCCCCTCACCGTCGATGTCGGCCACGGCTCATCCTGGGACGAGGCGCATTAACGAATGGGAAAAAAGTAAATGACCGTTTTTTCAATGAAGGAGTCGTATGGAAATACCCTCATATAAAGAATTATTAAAACTCACGTGGTTTCTGGTCTGGCGACATGTGGTCATTCTCATGTTTGTAAGCATGACGATCGGCTGGGCCGTTCCGGTCATCCTCAATACCACAGTTTCTGAAGACTCTCAGTATATTTTAGAAATTTGCATTTACGGTGTCTTGTTCTTGGGCATCACGCCATTCATTTTAAAAACCCTGTTTCAAAAACAATTTCAAGGTTTTCAAGTGATCTTTCAGCGCGAGAGCGAATCATCATCGCCCACTGTGCCCTCATAGTTTTCCCTCAAACTAGAGAAAATTTTTCATGATAATTGCGACATGGAACGTGAACTCCATTAAAGTCCGAATTCCCCATCTGATGGAATGGGTGAAACAGGCTCATCCGGATGTCGTCCTCTTACAGGAACTAAAAACCACAGAAGACCAATTTCCTAGGATGGCCATTGACGAATTGGGATACAATCTGGCCGTCGTTGGCCAAAAAACCTACAATGGCGTCGCAATACTTTCTAAGATGCCCATTGAGGTGGAGCAGACAACACTTCCAGGCGATCCCTCTGACGAACAAGCTCGGTATGTCGAAGCCTTAATCGGCAATATTCGCATCGCCTCCATTTATCTCCCCAATGGGAACCCTGTTGGCACCGAAAAGTTTTCTTATAAACTCAAATGGATGGATCGATTGATTACCCATGCCCGATCGCTGCTGGCGTTGGAAGAAGCCGTTGTCTTGGCCGGCGATTTTAATGTGTGCCCTACGGACCACGATGTCTACGATCCCAAAGGCTTTGCGGATGATGCCCTTTGCCGGCCTGAATCCCGAGCCCGCTTTCGGGAACTCTGCCATCTTGGCTTTACCGACGCCCTTCGCGCCTATCATCCAGAACTGGGACTCTATACCTACTGGGACTACCAAGCCGGCAGATGGAACAGAGACGAGGGCCTGCGCATCGACCACCTCATGCTCTCTCCACAAGCGGCCGATCGACTGGTCATGGCTGAAGTCGATCGGACTCCTCGAGGCAAAGAAAAGCCCTCAGACCATACCCCGGTCTGGTGTGAACTCCGTTCGTCCGAACCCTAGGCCATTAAAATTCCCAGACACTCCTGGAGAATACTCACACGAAGGTTGGTACATATCCTTTCGAGCATTGATAAAATTGAGGACAATTCTCTCTTCTTTTGCAAAGCCAAAATTGTTATCCTTCACTAGGCCTCTTTCGGGGCGCTTTTTTCATCGAACCCCCACACGACATTCTTATGGACTCAATTAAATTTGGAACTTCTGGTTGGCGCGCGATTGTCGCGGAAGACTTTACTGTCCAGAATGTCCGCATCGTCTGCCAAGGCATTGCACAATACGTACGCCAACAAAAAATTGGCCAGCAGGGGATTATTATTGGGTACGACGCTCGATTTTTAGGAGAGCGCTTTGCGAAGGTTGTGGCCGAAGTCATGGCAGCCCACGGCATTCCCTGCTTATTGTGTGACCGTGATACTCCAACGCCGACCATTTCCTATCATGTGATCAACCGAAAATTGGCGGGGGGGATTAATATCTCAGCCAGCCATAATCCCCCGGAATGGAATGGCATTAAATTTACCCCGGACTGGGGCGGACCAGCACTACCAGAAACCACCAAAGCCATTGAGCTCCGGATTCTCCCTCTGTTGCATGGCGAACACCTGAAATGGTCACCCTGGGAAAAGGCCCAAAGTGATGGGATGGTGCGCTATTTTGACCCGCAACCGGACTATCTCAAAGCCTTAGAACGCCACGTCGATTGTGACCGCATTCGTAACGGACGTATCCGCGTGATCTTTGATCCGCTTTTCGGAACGACCCGCAATTATCTCGACGAATTTCTTCGACGGGCCGGGGCAAAAATGGCCATCTTGCATCATTGGCGCGATCCCTATTTTGGGGGCTTTCGCCCAGAACCGACCGATGAAACGTTGCAGGAGTTACAAGACACGGTCCGTCGGGAAGGTGCACATCTTGGCCTTGCCACCGATGGAGACGGTGATCGGTTCGGGGTCGTCGACGCCGATGGCACCTATATTCCAGCAAACGAGATCCTGGCCGTACTCTTAGACTATCTCATCAAAAGTCGACAATGGGGTGGCGCTGTCGCCCGGTCTGTGGCCACCACGCATCTGATTGATGCCGTGGCCGCACATCATGGTTTATCGGTGCATGAAACACCGGTCGGCTTCAAATTCATTGGAGAACTACTGGCCAAAAACGAAATCGTCTTTGGCGGAGAAGAAAGCGCCGGATTGTCCATCAAAGGCCATGTCCCTGAAAAGGACGGGATTCTCGCCGGAGCGTTAGTGGCAGAAATGGTGGCGTTTACAGGAAAAACGATTCAAGAATTACTGCAGGATCTCTATACCCGAGTCGGAAAACTCTATACCACCCGTCGGGATTTAACGATGACCGAAACCATGAAAGATCAGATCAAACGGGTGGTGGAGCACCCTCCAACCACATTTGCTGGAAAGGACGTGGTGCAGGTCAATAAGATGGATGGCTGTAAACTGGTCCTCTCCGAGGGCGGATGGTTTCTCATCCGTCCCTCAGGCACCGAACCTATCGTCCGCTGCTATGGCGAAGCCCAATCCCCGGAAGGCTTAAAAACCATCATGCAGGCCGGTCAAGAACTCCTCAATTGTCCTCATCAATAAGACCCCCTCAGAGTTCCAAATTGCAACCGTTTTCTTCCCTCTGCAATCCCCCGGTGATCATGGTCACGGTCCATTTTGGCTTCCGTAAAGGTCTGAGGTTTTTGGTCAAACCTCGCTCTTGATTTGCAGGAAAAATCGAAGATAAAGGAAGAAACCAGAAGAGGAATGCCTATACACGCAGACTAAACCGATGGATCAATAATTTTCAGTTTGGGAATGCCTAATCGGTAAAAACCCCGATCACGGGTGAGTAAGGCATCGGCTTGATAGAGAGCATGGGCTCCAATAAGAAAATCCGGCACCATCCGATCTCGCCGGCCGCCTTTTTGACGGTAGGATTTCCACAATCGACCCGCTAGCAAAGAGGCCTCGACCCCTATAGGCACAAATTGCAACCCCAACGTCTGCAGGGCATCTCGGGTCGAGTTTTCAGAAGAAAAGACTGTTGAAACTTCTGCCCATACGACTTCACACGCTATGAGGGAACCATGATGAATGGAGGAGCGAATCGCCTCTCGAGATGAAGTGCCATAGTCTGGATCAGCTCCAAACAAATCAATGAGGACATTAGTGTCAATCGCTGTAATCACCGAGGATCAGCTTTTCCCCGTAAGTCAGTCATGAGTTTATCAGTAGATTGTCGGTTTTTGAGAATGCCAAACACCGCGTTAACCGGGTCGGTGGTTTGAGCTTTGGTCGCCACAAGCTTTCCTTTTTCCTCCCGAAAATCTAACACCTGTCCCGGCTTAAGACCTAAGCGATCCCGAAGAAGCTTAGGAATGGTCACTTGCCCTTTTTCCGAAATAACAGTTTTCATACTTTGAGTGTATGAATTCCTACTGTTTCTGTCAATTTCATTACTCCCATTTTAATGGACGGATTTGTGATTCCGAATGACTCACTCTTGAACCAAACTCATCCATTGAATAAACAAGCGCCTGTCAGAATGGCAAAAAAGCGGGTGGGTGTTTCACCCACCCGCACGATTCAACTTGGTCAGATGAGAGGAGGCTAGTGGTTTACGCGACGGAGAGGGCTTCGCGTTTGAGCGCTTTTTTGCCGGCCGCTTTAGCTGCACGCGCGACTCGTTTTTCTTCAATTTTTTCTAACTCGTGTTCGACGGCATGAAACGCCGCACGGATGGCTTCTTCGAAGGTTTTGGATTCTTTTCTCGCGGTCACGGTGCGTTTTGGTGGCAGGGTAACGACGACTAAAGCTTCGGCATTATCATCGCCTTTTTTGTGATGGGCGTTTTTTGTCAAGGTGACGCGAGCGTGGGTTGGACGGATGATTCCTGATTCTAGGGCATGAACGCGTCGTTCGATTTCTGTTTTCCAGCGGGGAGTCATGCCAACATTTCGGCTTTCAATTTTGATATCCAGCGGTTGTCCTGTCATACCAACTCCTTCCGTCACTCGTGTGATTAAACTTAGTCGGAACAGCATATTTTTTTACTCGATCATGCCCTTATTGGGGCAAAGACACCTCCTCTTTGTTAGTGGTTCGAACTCTTTCTATTGTAAAAATTTTTCGAAGTTGCGTCAAAGTCTTGGCCCCGATTTCCGTAACAATTATGAACTTTGGTAGACTGTTGATGTAGGTTAGATTGAGGTCGCACGCTCGACCGCAACTAAGAACTTGATCGATCTACAACAGGACCGAAGGAGGAAACCCATGTCATTGAATAGGAGAAATCTTATGAAAGTGAGTGTTGCATTAGGGCTTGGGGTACTCGCGAAATCATTGGGTGTATCTCTGGCCGCACCAAACCCGACTCCCGAACAATCCAAGATTGAAAAAATCACGAAAACCGATGAAGAATGGAAGGCCCAGCTCACCCCGGAACAATACCAAGTCTTGCGGCACGAAGGGACGGAGCGGCCCTTCACCAATGCGTACCATGACAACAAAGAAAAAGGGATCTATGAATGCGCAGGCTGTGAGCTCGCGCTATTTTCGTCGGAGGCCAAATTTGATAGTGGGACCGGATGGCCGAGTTTTTGGCAACCCATTTCAGAGAAGGTGGTTGAAACGCGAACGGATTGGAAGCTCATTTATCCCAGGACGGAAGTGCATTGCGCCCGATGCGGCGGACATCAGGGACATATTTTTGATGACGGTCCACAACCAACTGGATTACGCTATTGCATCAATTCGGCGGCTCTGAAATTTGTGTCAGCTTAACATGCCCAAGATAAGGCTGGCCTTTAAAGGAAGTGAGAAGTAAAAAGTGAGTAGTGAGTAGCAAAAGAGACCGAACCGGTCAATCTCTTTTTCTCTCAGCCTGTACTCCTTACTTTTCACTCCTTACTTCTAACTTTTCGCCTTTCACGACGAGGCGAAACGCTCGTGAAGCAGGTGTTCCACTGCGGGGAAATGTCGTTCGGGTAAATTTCGAAACCGTTTTCGACAATCCGCAATCGCTTCCTCTACCGAACGATAGTGTTTTGACGTAGGCACAAGATTCTTCGCATATTCCCGCAACCGTCCTTCAACCACCCGCACGAACCGTTCCTGTCCGGCTAACGCCAACGCCGCCGCATGAACATCCCCCTGGCAATCCCTGAGGGCCTGGAACCCCAGGCCTTTTAGGCGCTGAGTGACCGTCCCTCGATCCCAACCCAGACTTGCTGCAGTCGCTTGCATGTCAAATTGATGAAGACGTAAACACTCCAGCACCATGACGTCCTCTCGATGACCCACATGGTCTTTGACCCAATTATTCGTCACAACCGATGGGCTGGGCTTATCTAAATTCAACTCGGCTTCGGTGACGACTGGTCCATTAGCAAGAGCGGCCGCCTGCGCTACGGTTTGCCGCAGTTCACGAATATTGCCTGGCCACGAATGGGCCTTGATGGCATCCAACGCCCCTTGCGTAAAGGTTAAATCAGATCCAGGCCGTAAACGGGCGCATTGGCGTAAAAAGGCTTGGGCTAACAGCCCATGGTCGGCTTGATCCCGAGCACGAAGGGGAGGAAGCGTGAGCACAATGCTTCGTAACCGGTAATAGAGATCTTCTCGGTATCGTCCGGCCCGGACTTCCTCTTGTAGGTCACGGTTTGTCGCAGCCACGATGCGAACATCCACATGGGTGCCCACACTCTGTCCCACGCGGTGGAAACCGCCATCTTCCAAAAATCGTAGCAGTTTCGCTTGTAAATCCAGAGGAAGATCCCCCACTTCATCGAGAAACAACGTCCCACCATGTGCCGTTTCTACAAATCCGGTTCGACCGACCGCTCCCGTAAACGCCCCTTTGACATGGCCAAACAATTCTCCCTCAAATAATTCTGCACGGATGGCGGCCATATTCACGGAGATAAACGGGCCGTGCCGACGAGGACTCAGGGCATGCGCCGCTTTGGCAAAGACTTCTTTGCCAGTACCTGTTTCTCCCAATAATAAAATCGGTGCTTGTGTCGCGGCCGCTTTCTTCAGATTCTGAAACAGCCGCAAAACAGCGGGGTCACGAGTCACAATGTGGAAGGCTTCGCATTCTTGAATCAACTCATGTTCTCCTGCTCCCAACGAACATTCATCGGGATGAATGGGCATCTGCTGACGAAGATCATGTAATTCCTTTTGGAGATGTTCGATCTTTTGTCGAGTATGCTGAACTTCATCGTGATAGTGATTCAACTGTGAACGCGAAGTGTCCTGTGCGATCTGTAATTCTTCAATCACGGTCCCGGATTGATGGGACTGCTCCTGAGCTTCAGACAGTTGCTCTTCCAATACCCGAACATGCTGTTGTTTCCCTGATAATTCATGTTCGAGTTGCGTGAGCTGCTGCTCCCTCCGATGAATTTCTTGGGTAACGGTCAATCGAGATGTCCACAATTTCCACGAGCCCATGCCAACAATCAACAATCCCACAGCCATCCCCATACTGAACAACGGCCAAATCCATCCCCAGTGAACCCGACTCAACCAAAGCACCGTCATCACGAGCAAGGTCATTCCCCCAATGACCTGGAACCGGCCAAGAGAGAACGTACCGGCCATGGAGCCCAGCACTAACAAGCCCACGATGACGGTGAGGGAAAACGCCAGCCAAAATGGAGCCGGCACGAGCCAGGAGTTGGCCAAATAGGCATGAGCCAACCCTGCATGGAATGGAGCAACCGGCACATCAACAATTTGAGAGACAGAGGGATTACCTTTTAATGAGGAGTCGGCATAGAGAAACACAATCTTGTCTTTGAAAAGATGAGCCCCTTTTTCTGTCGCCCCTGTTTGGGCCTCCCTCCACACGTCTGTGAAGGAATACGTGAGAAACGGGGGTTCACCGGACTGCTTGTTGATATGTGGAACATAGACCGAAGATCCTGCGGACGGGAGAATGCCATCAATTTTTGCGACGGTGACAGCGGCTAGGCCGAACGGCAGCCGGGAAGAAGATAAAGAATCGACGTTGAAGGAGAAACCGCCACCCGGACCTGTGTCGCTGAGAGGCATCTCCAGATAACCCGTGCGAACGGCGGCCTGAGCTAATGCCTGTGGTACCGAATCGGGATAGATCACGATTCCTACCCGTTTCGTGGTTTCAGCCAGTTGTACCAAACCCTGTAACCCTCCACATTCGGATGCCACAGGCAAGGAAAGGTCAAACATTGGGGCAATGACGGATGCGCCACCCAGATGAAGCGCATCCAAGGTAGCTGCCAAAACATCGAGATTCCAGCGTCCTCCTCCACATAACGCTACGCTCTTTTCTCCGGCATGCACCAGGACAATCGAAGGGGCAAGAGGTTGAGAGGGTCGATGCGAGAGTTGCCAATCGTTCAGCCATCGCTCTCCCTGCGGAACAAAATAGGAAAAACCAAAGCCCATGGCTGTACTTACCACCACACATACCAAAATCATGCCCACAGTTTTTATGTGAGGAGGCATCTGTCTATCATTCCCATTTAACCGAAAACCCATATTGGGACTGTTGAATAATGAAGATATCAAAGACCCTATTTCCCCAATACCGCCTCTACCAGCAGAGCCGAGGGGCGGTTCAAAAAAGTTCGCTCAGCAAGGCCGCAGCCATTTTTATGCGCGGAGCGTATGGAGAATACGTGAGCACAGAAAAATGGCGAGAACGCCGCTGACGACTTTTTTCAACAGCCCCATATTATTTCCCTAGCGACTGACATGCCTGCCGTATGGCGGGGAAATGATCATTTACGGTTGTTGTTTGAATCAGTTCGCACCCCACTGGATCCCCTTCTTTCGCCACCTGAAGCCAGTACTGTTGAAGAAAAGTATCCTGTGGAGCCAATTGTTCGCCTACCCCATCAACATACCATGCGCGTAACGTCTGTCGGGCCACCGCATCCATCGCCAACGCTCGCTCAACCATCCACTGGAGAACCATTCTGGAGGACGCATCGTAATTCCTCATAGCGCCATTCTCCTGCCTGGTACTTGCCCGAAATTGATCAGGCGCTTGATTCTCCAAATCCTGACGAATCAGGCTAAATCCTGTGAGCACATCCTGTCGTTCAGACGGAGTGAATTGTTCGCGGTGCCACCTCTTCCGTAATTGAGCCAGCTGATTCTGAGCCGTTCGAGTGATGGCGTCAGGAATTGACGCACGACTCGTCCGTGACCACCACAACATCGCCAACGGCATATTCCGATCGACCCCGTTGCCATTCACATACATGGAGGCCAGCAATCCCTGGGCATCACGCGATCCGCCTTCGGCAGCCTGGCGAAGAGGGTCGACGGCGGCACTCAACTGATTTTGTGCCCGCAGCACGAGGCCTAAATGAAACAACGCATCGACAAAGTTCGGAGAAATGCTCACCGCCTCTCGAAAGGCCTCAACGGCTAGAGCCAACTCTCCTTGTTCGGCATGCGCTTTCCCGAGGGAAAAATGGAGATGCGCCCAGTGAGGTTGCAAATGAACAGCGGTTTCAAACGCCGCCACCGCCTCAGGCCACCGCCGCTCCGCCATCAAAGAGAGCCCTAATTGCGACCAGCCCTGAGCCCATTCCGGCCGTTGCTCCACCACCCATTGAAATTCTTTGGTCGCATCCGGGAAATGTCCCATAAAGGTTAACGCCAGCCCCACATTGGCATGAAGCCAAAACGAATCAGCGCCAAACGGATCATGCTGAAGCGCCTCTCGCCAATAATGCGCAGCCTGGGCCCAATCCCCCATTCGGCTCCACGCCACCCCCAACAACAACCGAGCCGGTGTGGAACGGGCATCCAACGCCAACACATGGGCAAATGCCTCCACGCTCCTCTGAGCGTCCCCCTGGGCCAATAACGCCACGCCTAAATGAAAATGAGCCGAAACCACATCCGGTTGAAGAGCAATCGCCTTCCGCGAGAAATCGATGGCGTCTTGATAATTTCCTTCCTGCACAGCCAGAAGACCGAGATTGACAATGGCGTCGACGTCCTGGGGATTAAATGTGAGCGCCTTCAGCCATGCCGCCCGAGCGTGATCATATTCATGGGATTCATAATGCGATTGACCCAACGCCACCCACGCCGGCACCCAATCCGGGGCCAAAGAAAGCGCCGCTTGCAAATGTGCCGGGGCCACAGCCGGATTCTGTGCCGCCAAAAACCCCAGCCCCAACGCATAGTGGGCTTCAACAAAATTCCCCTGAATGCGAAGCGCAGTCTGCCATTCTTTCATGGCTTCGACCAGTTTCCCCTGCCGAATCAAAGACACCCCATAGTTATAGGAAACCAACGCTGACAGCGAATAGCGTAAGGACACCGCCGAGGGATCGAGTCGTTCAGCTTCGGTCCAGGCCGTGATCGCCCCGGTAAGATCTCCCGTCTTGGCCAAGGTCACGCCCAGGTTATGGTAGGCAACGGTGTCACCAGGCTTGTGCTGAATGGCTTCACGAAATTCATCAATGGCCACATCCAATTCATGAGTGAGAAAAAAATCCACCCCAAGCCGTAGATGTTCTTCGGCAACATCAAAATCTTCAGAGGCCAAAGAACCCAGGTCGTCAAAGGCTTCACCAGCAATCGCAACGGAGCCAAAAGAGAACCCCAAACTCAACAGCCAGGCGCTTAAACAATTTATCACCGCTTTATGACTGATTGGAGTTTTCATATTCCTAATCTTCATACCTCAATTATTTGGTGCCGCCGGGTTTCGGCCCGGCAGCCGACCTACTTTTCTTATGGGAAAAGTAGACAAAACCATTAACGCCCTACTCGGCCTCATGAAGATGGGGTGGCCACAAAGGGAGGCGGACCAACTCGCGGAGCTAGTCCTGAGCCTTCTCGAAGGGCTCAGACAAGGTCGACCGGTTGATAGGAGCGTCAACCCCGAAAACCGAGTAGAGGGCGTCGGACTCACAGAAGAAACCCAACGAGAGGTTTCTCACCAGCCTGTATCAATGTATTAAGAAATAGATAGAATTTGAAGAGGGAAGAAAAAAAATTTCCTCTCTTCTCACTCGAAGGCGGAGAGAATGATGGGAAGGGTGAATTTTCGAAAACTGAGCAGGAAACCCTAATGAATAGTTTGGAGCCGAAGACGGGAGGTCCGTATGGGGGAGTTCTCGAATTGAACTCCCCCCTGAAATTCGCGGAATCTTAATTAGAGAAAGCCACTTTCGTTGGGATTATAGATGGCTTTAAACACCCTCAAGTTGACACCGCCCACTCCCATTCCGGTGTACGTGATTCTGCCCAACCCTTTGTATAGCTCCTCCGTACGATAGGTATCACTGCCAAAATAGAAGGGGATCCACATCTTGCCGGTTTGGTACACTTTGCTATCAGTTGGCTGGCCAAGAATGCTATGCACCTGACCTTGGCTCATGCCAATCTTGATTTGAGCAAAAGGAGAATCAGCAGGGGGATTTCCAACAATGACGGATTCCGGGGTGGCACTGGTAGCCTCTGATGAATTATTGGTCGATGCGCAGCCGACAAGAAGGAATAGAACCGAACAGATTGTCAAAATTTTATAATGTTTCATAGCCGTCCTTAGGGTTTGAGGTTATTTACTTTGAAGAATGGATTGACGGGAGTGAAGGCCTCCTTCCAAAGAACATGGGAATGTTCAAGGGCCTTTGAATGAGCCGAAAATTACCAAAGGAGCCAATAAGCGGTCAATACCAGGCATCTTCATTCTGAAAGCCAGGCATTGCCCCAATAGATGGGCTCGAGCAATCCATGTTTCGGATCAAGCCCAACGTTGTGATTGATGATGGTGCGTTACGTTGAGAAAAATTAAACTGTCGATTGTCTCTCTATCGACACCATACTTACTCACATTCCCTGCCAAACAGTCTGTACCCATTCCCCGGCCTTCCAGTTGTGGTTGAAGGGGAAGCCTCACGAACTCTTCCTTTGATCGCTCAAACTATTTCCACCTCATTTCGCGGATGGGGAGAACCCGTCGATTGAGCTGCCGTGAACGGCATACTTTTCATGTTGAGATTGAGTCGTCAGCCACTTGATCGAGGCCGCCAGAATTGTGCGGTTCCATAGAGATCGGGTTGTCCCGCCCGACGCCATGCAGGCGATGCGACGTGCGATATTGCGCTCAATAAAGTTGCTGAATTTTCCGGGGTGTTTTCTCATCATCTCATTGCCCGCGACAAAAAAGCTGGCAATGCGGCCATCGTAGAAATAGTCGATCATTTCTTGCCACGCCGTGATCCACTCGCGCATGTCTTGCTCATTTTTCTCGAGACCTCGATGAAGATGATTGGCGTTATTCAATCCCTGACGTGCTACCGTTTCAGCGATGGAAACAGCCGATTCCATGGCAAGAAAGACACCAGGAGAGAGCATCGGATCGACGAACCCGAAGGCATCGCCGATAGCCACCCATCCGGGGCCGTGACCCCGATCGGAGATGAGCTGGTAATTCGTATAACTCAACACGTCTGTCACACGGCGTGCTCGTTGCGCGTTTGGCGCGAGTCGAGGTTCTTCGGCCAGGATGCCTTCCAGTTTTTCCTCAGGAGACGAGCCCCACCGGTTGGCATGATCGGCGCCTATCACCACACCGAACGAAACACGATCTGCCAGCGGAATACGCCAACTCCAACCGAACTCATGATAGGTGATCGCGATTTGTCCTTCAGGAAACGGATGATCAAAATCTTCGTAATGCGCAAAGTGCGCCTGATCCCGCCGTGACCCGGCTTTGGCGCGGATTCCCAATGCCCGTGCGGAGATCCGAGCACGGCCGGCGGCATCCACCAAGAGCACCGGCTGGTCCTTGAGCCCTGCCACCATACGGCTTGCTTCATCCAGAACGAGTTCGTTTTTCTCATTCCCAGGCTGTGCCTTCAGCCGGGCTCGGCTCTTGACGAAGCGTGCCCCGAGCTCCTTGGCCCGTTCCCGGATTACATCATCGAACTGTGGACGAGGGACATTATACGCATACGTCGGAAGGACTCCCTCTACCACGCGAAAGTTAAAATGCATCTCCAATCCCTCCCGATGAAGAAAGGAGGTACCGGGTTTGTATCTTGATATGGCCGCCACACGGTCCTCGATTCCCAGTGTGCGCAGGATGGGAATCACGGCTGGAACGAGGGACTCTCCAACGAGCAAATCCGGACGTTTTTCATCATCAAACACCACAACAGGAATGTGTTGTTGAGCCAACAATGCTGCAAGCGTGCTGCCTGCCGGTCCGGCCCCAATGATGACGATGGTTGGCGAGGCCTTCATGTCAACGGAGAATTTTTCCACTGGGAGTCAACGGCAGAGTTGAGACGAACTGATATCCCAAAGGAACTTTGTAGGCCGCTAGCTGCCGCTGGCAATGTTGGCGCAGATCCACGACCGAAGGCGGCTGCATGGGATCACGAGGCACGATCTCCGCAATCGGTACGGAACCAAGCCCGGGATGTGCGCGCCCACTCACGCGTGCAGCGGCAACGGAGGGATACTGGCACAACACGTCTTCCACCTCCTCTGGAAAGCATTTTAATCCACCGACGTTAATCACCGTATGGATTCGACCCCGAAGAAAATAACAACCGTCCGCGTCACATTCGGCAATGTCACCCGTTGCCAGCCAGCCATTCTTCAATACGGAATCGCGTGATTGCCATGGTGAGAGATACGCGTCGAGCATACCGGGACCTTTCACGAACAACTCGCCTGTTTCCTCATCAATCTTGGCTTGGAATGACGGGGATGGCTTTCCAATGGAACATGGTTTGGATTCGGCTGAATCAACGTTGAGCATGGGAAGCCCCGCTTCGATGATTCCAAGCGCTTGCTGAATCGGCAGCTTAAATTTTGATCGTACCAATTGTGCGGTAGATTCCGGAAGCGCGAACGCGGTACTCACAGCGAGACGTAAATCGGGAAGTGGTGCAGCATCCGGCTCGGCGGCTAACATCGCAAAATGGTAGGGGGAACCGTAGATAACTGTAACGCGATGATCGCGCGCCGGCTTCAGAAGATTGCCAGACGGTACCAGCACAGTGGTAGCCCCATGATAGAGATAGAGCACGATGGAGACGGCGAAATGATGCGCCATCGGGAGCATCCAGAGCACACGGTCACCACACCGGATGTGCAGTACTTGATTGGCCGCTGTGATGCGGTCCAGAAGGGACAGGTGGGACAGCACGATCCCTTTTGCCCGGCCCGTGGTTCCTGAACTGAAACGGATAAAGGCCGGATGTATCGCTTCTAGCTCATCAACTGAAAAATTAGGCTGTGCATCGTGATGCACGGCGCTCATCTCAGACTCTCCGGTCATGAGCACATCTGTGTCGGTGATGGCCATCAACTGATCCCGCTCGAATTGCGTGAACTCATCCGGCACGGGAAGAAAGCAACCACCGGCATGAAGAATGGCGAGAGCCCGGACGACATAATCAGGACCGCTCGGGATGGACAGGGCAATGCGTGGAATTCCTGATAGCGGCCAAAGCACATGGCTTTGTAGAGCGGAAGAAAGATGACAGACACGTTCCCGTAGTTCGCGGTAACTGATCGCTCCACCGCCATGAATAATCGCTGGCGTCTCGTCAGCGTTTCGCTCGAATATGGCGGAAACAATGTTCATCATGGAGTGGGCAATTCACGCAATGCTTTGCATACAAGAGCAGGGAGGGATTCGTCTGCTGTGCCGCCAGCAAGAAGCGCGGATGCCACGCCGGCGGCCTGTCCAGTGGCAAGAGCGGTGCCCATCACTCGAATGCTGGCCTGTGCGCGATGCGTAGCACTGATGCACCGACCGGCAATGAAGACATTCTCCATCCCTGCGGCTCGCAACGACCGTAAAGGAATATCAGCGGCTTTTGGCTCATGCGGATAGAGGAGTCGTGGACCTTTGGGCGTTTCGCGCAACTCGATTGGCCATGTAGCAACGGCAACCCCATCATCAAAAGTCGCACTGGTCAGGATATCCTCCTCACTCAATTCATAGCGCCCTCGCCAACGCCGGCTTTCTCGAATACCCGCGCGCACGGGCCAGGCGGAGACGAACGCCTTGGAAAATTCAGGAAGATATGAGAGTAAAGCAGTAATGGTTTGTCGTCCGACCATTTCGATGGCAGACAGACTCCTGGAAGAGACGGGATCGTAATCATGGCCCCCCGGCAAATCGACGGTGACAAAAACCTCTCCGCTATGTTGGCTTGCACGGAAGTGAGTGCCAAGACATTCCTGAGGTAGTTTTCCTGAGTTCACGCCTTGTGCGATTTGGCCCGCGAGCAGGATCGGCCCTTCATTTTGCAACACTCCCGTGTCCACATTTTGCACGGCCGCGATAAAAGCCGGGCGCTGTAATTCGTCCGAAGGCACCACATCGAACGGCTGCCGGCAGTATTCAGCGAGCACCGCATCGCCACTGGCATCGACAATCGTATTTGCACAAACTTGTGCGCGTGAGCCACGGCAGAGGGTTTCAATTTGACCCAATCGTTTACTGTCGAGCGAGGCGGCGATAACTTCAGTGTGCAACCGCACTTCAAGCCCCGGAATCTCTGAGCACAGGCGATCATACCAGGCGGCGAGACGCATCGGATGGTGCGGCAAAACATGCACACGACCGAGACGCACGGGTTGTTGTGAAATACCATCTGAATACAGCTGTTTAGCTATTTCACTTGGAATGCCTGGATGGGCTAACACCGGTTCATCCCCTGGAAGATAGAGTCCGCAAAGTGTATGGACGAGCGAGGCGGTGCCGGCACCACCGAGATACCCATAACGCTCAATGATCACCACCCGCGCTCCAAGACGTGCGGCCGCCAGCGCGGCGGCTATGCCGGCGCTGCCGCCGCCGATCACGGCTACTTCGTATTGCTCCATCATGGTGCGAGTTCCCCGAGAAGATCGTGTCGCCATTGTTTGCGCATAATTGTCACTTCCTCAGCACTTAAACATGAATCCACCCAGCTCAAGACAATGGATATCCTCCCCTGACAATCGGAAAAGAAAAGCCCCGAGCCGGCCGGTGCCGGTACACCAGGAACATGATAGCCGTTGAGCACCTGACCGCCGAAGGCATGATCGATTCCTTGCGCAAATGTCCCCGTCCACGAGTGAAAGAGAGACGCCAATTCGCCTCGGTTCTGCCAACGGATGAGACGCAGCATGATGCGGCTTGGAATTCGCCGGGTGAGGGCGAGCAGAGCGCTGAATGACAAATGATGCTTGCGCCGAAGATGCTCGACATTTTGACGCATCAAAAGATGGCAGGCGGAAATAATATCGTCGAGATCATCATTCTCCAGTACATAATGCAGCATAGTCATGTTGTTCTGGAAAATGACGGGATCACCGGAGGCGGTTTTAGGCCGCAACTGTGCCGGGACAAGGAGCACGATAGAGGCCTTCTTGATACCGCGAGAGTGGAGCAAGGCCCGATGCGCCCTCGCCGCGATGACGGCATGAAAGAAGGCAGCCATCAACTCCCCCCCAACACTTTTCAAGACTTCCCCGAATCGACGACTCTCCTCAACGGAAAATGTTTCTACCAGATGAAGCGGATCGCCCTTCGCGTAGCGGCCTCTACTGGCAGATGGGAAATGTTTGCGAGAAAGATGGAAAAGAAATTCTCGGCTGGCTTCGCTTTCCTTGAATTGCTGCCACGTACTGACTTGGGAAAGTAGCGGGTGATGACTAGGCATCACCGCATCTGCATCATCCCAAAGGCGAGCGATGGCCCGCACAAACAGCTCGATGCCCACTGCATCGAGCAACACATGTGACCAGGTAAGCAGGAGCAGCCAACGTCCAGGATGATGTTTCAGGACATCAAGCCTGAGATGGGGCGGGCGGCCATCTTTATGGAGACGCCGTTTCAACAATCGCGCTCGCAAGACTTGAACAGAGTCCACCACAGGCTCAGCTCCAGGTACCCCCTCAAGTCGATGAAACTCCAGAGGCAGGGGAACAGCGGACGAATCAGGGCCTAGCTGCCAACACGCGGCCCGAAACCAAAGACCACGTTGCAAAACTGCACCGAGGAACGGGAACCGTCGCGGGATCTCATACACCAACCATCGCAATTTTTCACAATCGGGCTCGCCGTCAATTTCGATCTCCGTCGTAGCTGAAAGGCATCCATCCCAAGTCCAGTTACATAGGTCATCAAGTGCCAGGATGAATCCATCACTTGGGGTGAATGGAAACACCTGCATCTGGCTGGGTGCCACCATCATGCACGTGAAGCACTGTTTTTTTCGCGAATGAGGGTGGCGAGTGCTGAAGCCGTAGTAAAGTTCAGGCGGGTCAGATCTGCCGGTTGCACGGTACAACCAAATTGCTCTTCCAGGAGCAGCACCATTTGCATGATGCCCATCGAATCAAGCCCGACACTAAAGAGGTCGGTATCCGTTGCACAATCTCCCGGAAGATCTGGAAGCAGATGTGTACGAATGATTTCAAGAATGATTTGTTCGAGTTCGACAGTTCGGTCAGCGGACTGTGAGGCTGAAGTATGCATCGATCTTGGGGGATTGCATCATTTTTTCAAAAGCCACCTCTAACACCGGTTGACCAGGAAAAATTAGAGAAACAACGTGGTTGGAAGACCTATCTCCTGGAAAGGGTTAGGGGTGGAAACGATCAATCGTACAGCGGGCTGATCAAGAACAGCTATCATACATGGAACATTCCCCACTTTATATTCCATGACGGTTGACTTTGGGCTGCAACAAATTTGGCTCAAGTGAAAATTACTACCAAAAAGATGAGGAGACGTGTCTGGGTCTTTTCCCGGATAATGCTCATCGGTTCTGGCTTATTCCCATGCTCCGACCACCACTTGCTCTATCCAATTCTTAAAATCTGTACACAAAAAAATTGGTGCCGAAGGCGGGACTTGAACCCGCATGGGTTTCCCCACACGCCCCTCAAACGTGCGTGTCTGCCATTCCACCACTTCGGCACTCAATCCAAGGATTATGAAACCTCCCGCAGTCCTTGTCAACGCATAGAAGGGCGGGTAGAATCGCCATCAAACTTTCAGGGTTTGCTCTCACACACTCATACACTGTTCATGACATCTGCAACTTCATCACCTGCCCCACTAACGCATTCCCAACATTGGATCGGTGCGTTTTTTGATATGGATAATACGCTGGTTCCCGGACCCTCCATTGAAATAGGATTTTTTCGTTATTTGTGGCAGGACGGCGTAGTCGGCTGGGGAGAATTGTGGAATAGCTTCCGATATGCTCTTCGCCATATGCCGCCCCTTTCGCTTAGTCCCCTTCGCCGGAATAAACTGTATCTTCTTGGACAAGACGTATCTCACATTGAACGCCTAGCCACCGAATACGTGGAATTATTTGTATGGCCTCGCGTCGCCTCTCGGGCACATAGCCGCCTGGCGCATCACAAACAGGCCGGGCACGTGATTGCCGTGGTAAGTGGATCTCCCGAATGCTTGGTGAAACCCTTGGCGGAAAAGTTGGGGGTATCTTTGGTATTTGGGGCCAAATTAGAAACCCAATCAGGTGTCTATACGGGTCGTGTTTTCGCGCCGTTGCCTTATGGCGAAGGGAAGGGTCGGCATATCGAACGATTGGCCGCACAATATAACCTGGACTTAAGTCGCAGTTATGCTTACGGGGACAGCCCTGGAGATTTTCAAGCATTGCAATTAGTCGGGCATCCTTTTGTAGTCAATCCCATTCGTGGCATGGCCCGTATTGCCCGGGAGCAGGGATGGCCTGTGACACAATGGGCATAGTATCTGCCCAATGACCAGGCTCATTCCTTTTCCCTACCCCTCACAAACCCGCAACGATCTCTTTTCCCGAGGGGAATGGCTTTCTCGATGATGACCACCTCTGAAACACTCCAAATAACCGAAATCTTTCATAGCATTCAGGGGGAGTCTACCCGTGTGGGACAACCCTGTGTATTTGTCCGCCTGACAGGTTGTCCCCTTCGCTGTACCTGGTGTGATACCGAGTATGCGTTTCATGGTGGAAAAACGATGTCACTGGAAACGATTTTGGAGGAGGTTCAATCCTATGGATGCCCCCTGGTGGAAGTAACCGGTGGGGAACCGTTGCATCAGCCAAATGCTCTGGTATTGTTAAAGAAATTATGTGACGCAGGCTTTCAGGCCATGATTGAAACCAGCGGAACTTTTGATATTTCAGCCATTGATCCCCGTGTATCCATTATTATGGATGTGAAATGCCCAGGAAGCGGCATGACAGATCGCATGCAGTGGGCCAACATCGAGCACCTTTCACCAAAAGACGAGGTCAAATTTGTCTTGAAGGACCAGGCAGATTATGAATGGGCCAGAGACACCGTTAACCACTACCACTTAGGAAACCGGTGTACTGTGCTGTTCAGCCCTGTGTTCGGATCCCTCGACCTACGACCCTTGGCTGAATGGATTCTGAAGGACCGCCTTCCTGTTCGATTTCAAGTGCAACTCCATAAGCTCATTTGGGATCCCGAAACCCAGGGCGTGTAACAACTACTGCCCTGGTCACGTTTCTTTTTTGTCGTACCCTTATTTCATCATTCGAAGGAGGCATATGAATATTCTGGTAAAGCGCGGTGAAGCAACCTCAGTCAAGACCGATATGGTGGTTTGCCTGGACTATGAGAAAGAAAAGGGCTTGAGCAAAGCTCTTGGAGCGTTGGACAAACAAACAGGCGGACAATTGAGTGAGGTTCGGAAAAGTGCCGAATTTTCGGGAAAGGCCAACCAAACCACTTTGCTGCATCTCCATAACAAACTTGGGGCAAAACGAGTGTTACTCGTGGGTCTTGGAACGCGGGAAACTGTGACACTTGAACGGGTGCGACAAGCCATGGGCACCGCAATCAAGCAAGCCCAGCGGGTGAAGGCCAAACACATAGCCTGTGTGGTGCCTGATGTGCCCAAAAGCACGGGTCGCCTGGATGAGGTCGCCCAAGCCATGGCGGAAGGGCTGGTTTTGGGAGATTATCGCTTTTCCGAATATTTCACCGATCAGTCAGGGGATACCAAAATATTGTCGTCCTGCACCTTTTTGGCGGCAACTTCAGGAGACCAAGGCCCCATCAACGCTGGTGCTAAGAGGGGGCAAGTCCTTGGGGAAGCCACCTGTTTTGTCCGGGATCTGTGCAATCATCCTGCTAATGTGATGAAACCTTCCCGTGTCGTGGCCGAGGCCAAAACGATTGCCAAGGAATCCAAAATTCGACTGAAAGTGCTTGATCGTCAGCATATGAAGAAATTGGGCATGGGCGGATTACTGGGTGTGGCACAAGGGAGCATTGAACCACCTCATTTTATTATCTTGGAATATTCCGGTGGGCCGAAGGCCCAACGTCCTGTGGTTTTGGTAGGCAAAACGGTGACGTTTGATTCCGGGGGCATCTCCTTAAAACCCTCTGAAAATATGGAACATATGAAGGCCGATATGACTGGTGGAGCCGAAGTGTTAGCGGCCGTTCGTTCCGCCTCGCGCTTGAAGCTTCGCATGAATGTCATCGGGCTCCTTCCCGTCACCGAAAATATGCCAGGCGGACGAGCGACGAAGCCCGGCGATGTCCTCCGGATGCTTTCGGGAAAAACGGTTGAAGTCCAAAATACCGACGCCGAGGGACGCCTGATTTTGGCAGATGGTCTCGCCTATGCCACTCGCCTCAAACCGGCATGCGTAATCGACATCGCCACTTTAACCGGTGCTGCCATGGTGGCCCTAGGAGCCCATGCCATCGGCATGCTCGGCAACGATGACGCCCTGAAAAATGCCATTCGGCAGGCTGGCAATCATTCGGGAGAACGGGTTTGGGAAATGCCGCTGTGGGATGACTATTTTGAACAACTACGAAGTGATGTGGCCGATATGCGAAATATTGGCGGACGCGGAGGGGGCATGATTACTGCGGCCATGTTCTTGAGCAAATTCATTGGTGATCATCCGTGGGTTCATTTGGATATTGCCGCTACGGATTGGAGCGCAACTGAACGCCCGTGTTTCTCTAAAGGCCCAACCGGGACGGGAACTCGATTACTCATTCAGTATCTCATCAATCGGGCAAATGGGTCTTAGCGATTAGGATTGCGTGAATCTCACACACGAAATCGGACAACTCTGCATGATCGGGTTCGAAGGCACGGAGGTGACTCCGGATCTTCGAGCCTGGATGCAAGACTACCGACCGGGCGGGGTCATTCTCTTTTCACGCAATTTGGTCAACCCTGAGCAAATCGCCACGTTAACGAACGATTTGCAAGCTCTGGCCCAGGACAATCCCCTTCTCATCGCCATTGATCAAGAGGGCGGACGCGTCTCACGGCTCCCTACTGATTTTACGATTTTCCCTCCAGCTGCCACCGTAGCCCAATCCGGCTCTACCGACATAGCCTATCAGGCTGCCGCAGTAACCGCGAAAGAATTACGAAGCGTCGGGATTAACATGAATATGGCCCCGGTTCTGGATATTCATACTAATCCGGCCAATCCCATCATTGGCAATCGCGCATTTGGAACCGAGCCGGAACGAGTGAGCCTGATGGGTGCCGCTACAATTGCCGGCCTCCATGATCATCGCGTTCTAGCCTGTGGAAAACATTTTCCGGGGCATGGGGATACTAGTGCGGATTCCCACCTCGAACTTCCCACCGTGCATGCCTCCCGGCAACGATTAGAAGAGATAGAATTAGAACCATTTCGCTATGCCATCAATCACGGACTTCAAACAATGATGACCGCCCATGTGCATTACCCCGCCCTTGACCCCACCTATCCCGCCACCCTCTCCCCGACCATTTTGTCAGACCTGTTGCGCCAAAACCTGGGCTTTTCCGGTGTGATCGTCAGTGATGATTTGGAAATGCGGGCGATCTTAGACCACGCCACCATCGGTGATGCGGCCATTCGTTCCTTACAAGCTGGAGCAGATATGTTGCTCATTTGCAAAAGCCGGGCACTGGCGACCGAAACCTTTCAGGCTCTGAATCGAGCCGTGACCTCTCAAGAGCTTCCGACAACTCAGGTAGAAGCCAGCTTACAAAGGATTCGTTCAGTGAAACAGCAATTTGTGTTCCCGTACCAGCCCATTGATCTTTCAACCCTGTCCACCATCGTAGGCATTTCTTCCCATCGCCACCTCTTAGCGACCATTTTGAAACAAGCCGAGACAACTGTTTAACGTTCCGGCCTGAGGGACGACTCATTTCGTATTCCTGGACATTCTGCCCAGCAATTTGTTTAGCTAGCCATCAAGGGTTATCCAGGCTTCATCATTGATTGCCTGCCCTGTTTAACCGTATGCCTATCAATATTATTCGCTTACATGAAGGAGAAAACCGATGGCCCTCAAAAAAGGGGATATCATTGATGAACACAAACGGTTTCCGGATTCCTGTGGTTTAGTACTCAAAGTCATGAACGGGGGAGAAGGATTTGAAAAAATTATTTGTTGCGGGCATGAATTAACGGAAGAAGACGTGGTGCCTTCGTTGAACCAAGGCCGAGGGCGGAAAAAGGGGCCTTTGGTTATCGGAATGACCATTGACGAAAAACGAGTTTCCACCGAATCTTGCGGCCTGCGATTAATGGTGATGGGTGGTGGTGCAGGCTTTCAGCAGGTGATGTGTTGTGGGCATTCCATTGGAACACGTGGGATGCAGGACTTAAAATTTGGACAAATGCGATCAGAGGAACAAGTCAAAGAAACCACCCCCAATACTCCCCACCAAGGAACGGCATAAGGAAGGCGTTTTCAAATGTTGGGTTGGACACCGGAATCCATCAAGCAATGGGTTAAGTGGATGCAGTTTTTGGATCGGTGGGGCTATATCACCGCCTGCTTAAGTTTTCTTCTCGTCGGCATGTTGGTATTTGGATATAGCTGGTTCGCCTATATGCAATCGGTGGATAAAGACTTTTTGCACGCCACGATAACCCTGCTCAATGATTTGTTATTTGTCATTATTCTTTTAGAATTATTTCGCACAGTTCTAGGGTTTCTCCAATCTGATCGGATTCGCCTTGAACCCTTTTTACATGTTGGCATCATTGCGTCTGTTCGACGCATATTAACGGCCGGAGCGGAATTTTCTCACCAGGAAAACGTCCCTGACAAAGTCTTTCAGCATTACTTGATGGATATGGGATTACATGTCACTGTCATTCTTGTACTCATGATTGCCTTATTTCTTTTGAAAAAGACCGAACAGCCTATTGAAGCACTTTTGACTAAATAGCCCCACCCTTCCCCCCATTTTTTGGTCACACCTACTCGCTTCTTAGATTTAAAAATTCCTGAGGTACTCACCCCGTCAACCTTGCACTCCGACAGGGGCTATGGCAGTATTACCCCCCATTTCATACGGCCTTATAGATGGATGTGAATGATGGAGTCTCTACCTGAATTAGTCGGAACCGTGCATATTATTCTGGGGCCCTACCGAGGGAATCCTATCGCTCTGTATATGCGGCAGGATGGTTCAATCTGCCAGATTTCACCGCGTGTCTACCCTTGGAATCGTCGAGTGGGAATCGGTGATACTCCTAATCGCGCTGCGGCTGATTTTGAAATTAAATGGAAAGAGGCCGGATTGGCCGAGGAAATGTATACCGGTCCCCATTGGGAGGGCGGAATTAAACCTGAAAAACCCAAACCGCCGCCCAAGCCCGCGGTTGCTTCCGAAAAACCAGCACCAAAACCTAGCCCTGATGCCGCTGCAAAGGAGAAATCAGAGACCTCGGCATCTTCTACCAATCAATCCTCGGCAAAGACCGATGATCCGAGCCTCCCAGCAGACGCCTCTACCTCCTGACCATATTGTGTCCGATATTTTTTCTTGTAAATGCCCCTAACGCGAGGGATCTGATCCGTCTTGGGTTTTTATCGACTTGCATACTGACGGGCAGCTTTGATGAAAGCTACGAAGAGACGATTCTGTACTAAATCTTTGCGGTAAAGAAATTCCGGGTGCCACTGAACTCCTAACCAAAATGGGTGAACAGAGGATTCAATGGCCTCAATTACCCCATCTGGGGCCACTGCACTTATTTGAAATGATTGAGGTATAGCTTTAACCGATTGATGATGCGAACTATTCACTGAAATACTCGATTTTTTCACTATGTGTCGAAGCAATGTCTTTGGTTCTACCTGGATGGAATGTGCGGTATGCTCTGCGGATTTTTTCTGTTGATGCTGAATTCTCGTGTTAACTTGTGAAGGGATATCTTGTATCAAGGTCCCACCTAGGGCCACATTCATGGACTGCATGCCTCCGCAGATTCCTAATGTGGGAACCTGATGCTCAAAGGCCATTTTTGAAAGACCGAGTTCTAGGCAGGCCCGCTCTTCACTCATGCGCTGAAAAGGATGGCGTTGAGACTCGCCATAGTGCTGAGGCGCCAGGTCGGACCCACTTCCCGTGACCAATAATCCATCCAACCGCTGTAAAAGGTATGTTTGTTGGACCCTAGTGGCTATCAGAGGGAGTACCAGTGGCACCCCTCCCGCTGCTTGAATAGCTTGGAGGTACCGGGCTCGCAAAAAATAGGTGGGCTCTTTCCCCCCCATATCCTTTCGATTTCCGGCATTAAAATCCGGGGTCACCCCAATGATAGGCTTACCTATTGGTGCAGCCATCTCCAGGAATTTAATTCACTCTTTCTGTCATGTACGTTTCTTCTTCATAGGGTGATGGCCCATAAAATCGTACGGGTTCATTCCCCTTCAAATGATCTGGTGTAATGACATAGGTGCCATAAAAACTCGGCTCCCACACGGATTTAGCGGTATCTAAATTCCCACCCGTCAGGCCATAGGTAAATCCACCAACAATGCCACCTAAGGTGGCATAAACGACTTTGGCTGGAAGGTATAACATGGTCAAAAGGCCACTGCCCAAACCAAGAGCAGCTTCATTGCTGGGGCTTGACCCCTCTTCCGCCGCCCAACCCATGCCTGGTAAGGCCAGACACACTATAAATGCAAAAGTACAGACCACTAACCCCACTACCCCGCCCTTCATTGATACGATTGAACAACTTTCTTGCTGTCTCATCATGCATACTCCTCCCTTTTTCTACGTTCCCGTCAATTCATTCAATGATTCAGCACCACCTGATATTTTACCCCACTCTTTCTTCAAGTATACAGGACAGCAAAGTTTATGCCGAAGGTTCTACCACGCCAGCTTTAAAAGCCTCTAGGTCCAATTCCACCATAATCTGTTGCTTAATGTTCTGTATCTCTCGGCGGATGACCTCATTCATTTCGGGGATGAACTGCTCCGCCGATACCTGATTACTTTCCTGTTTGATTCCCTGGTTAATATAGATTCCCAGCTTGTGAAAACAAAGAAATTGGATCCATAAGTCATACCCCTGTTGAACAAAATCCTCCCGCTCTTCGTTTGGCACAACTTGAAGCAGGTCATCTATCCATGGTCGAAATTTAAGCTGGTTTTCTAATTGTTTGACCTGATTCCGTCCCAAAAGAATATCGACTTGCACTCCGCCTTTCCATGATCGTTTTTTGACATTAAAGACACAGTGTATGGTTTCTGAAGCACCTTCTACGGCATCAGGGCCGTAAAATAAAGTAATCCGAAACAGGGGAATTTGGGGTGGTGACAAAAGGGGCATCAGGCAGCCAAGCACTTTCTCCACTTAAAGGAACGGAAAGGCAAACAGAAAGCGTAATGCCTTATTTCCTATATAAAGCCTACCGCATTTGGGTTGACACTCGTCAATCTTGAACGATAGAGTCTTTTCAATTGCTCACTATAACCCGTTGATTTTTAGCTGAGTACAGAAGGGATTCGGTCATGTTTGGCACCATGGGGTTCTCAGAATTGATGATCATTTTAGTGATAATCTTGATTATTTTTGGTGCTGGCCGTCTACCCCAAATTGGTGAAGGCGTCGGGAAGGCCCTGAAAGGGTTCAAGAAAGAGGTCGCCGATCTTCCTTCTGCCATGGACCCCAATGATCCCCAAGGAAATCCCCCAATGGGCGAATCGGTTGGAGCCACGGCCGCCCCTCCTACTGAGGCCAACGTACCTCCTGTCGCCCAAGCCTCCAATCAACCTTTCCAACCGGGTCCTGAACAGACTCCGGGAACTGCAGCGGCGTTGCTTTACCAAGGAGCCGGCCCTCAATTGGCTCAACAGCCCCCGCAATCATCCCAGGTTTCCCCCCCTGCCACCCCCCAATCCAATAATATGACTGTTCCTGGACCGATTTCTATGGAAGACCGGCTGGCACAACCGGCACCAACGGCCTCCGCACAATACCCTCCGCTCCCTCCAGGAGCTCAAGCAAAGCCATTGGCAAAACGTCCTTCCGCTATTGTCAATAAACAAGCAGTCGCCCGCGTCCAGGCTCAGCAGGCTGCACGAAAGGCCCAAGGCGCGCCCCCTCCTCCCGCCCCTCAGGACATGCAGTCGCTTGGTGAAGGTCTCGGGAGTGTCGTGCGGACATTTCGAGATGCCGCAGCAGATATTCAAAACTCAATTGATCCCCAGATGCGGACCATCCAGGCAGAGCTAGAGTCGGCCGAACTTGAAATGAAAGAATCCATTGAAATGGCCAAACAACCATTGGCTCCAAAAGAACCCTCTGGGTCCGTGTAGCTGTTCTTGAGAATTTTTCCTTTTCTCCACAGTCCCCTGGCTCTAATCATTGCTTGTTGTCTTTCCATCAGTATCGGGTGTGTTCTTGAAACCACCCCGGATTCTCCCGAACACATTACCGAGCGACTCATCAGCTTACTACAAGACTCCCAACCTGATACCCGCCGAACCGCCGCAATGGCTTTGGGGAAAATTAGTCACCCTGAGGGTATATCGGCTTTGGTCTCTGCCTTATCTGATTCTGACGAAGAAGTGCGCCAGTGGAGTGCCTGGGCCTTGGGTAACCAGGCCAACTCGCTTCCCCGCGAAGCATTAATCAGCCTCGTACAACATGTGGCCGATCCTTCAGATGCTGTTCGAGAGGCGGTTGTTCGAGCCTTAAGCCAATCTGAAGTTTCAGAAGGGCTCTTGAAAGTGCTAAGTGAAGCCTTCAGCATCTCTACAAATGCCACTCAACTGACGATTATCCAGACACTGGCCCAATTTGAATTTCCATTTGCTTATCCCTTATTCATTCAAGGGCTCAAAAGTCCAGACTCACTCATTCGTCAATACGCCATTGTCGGCCTCGCCGAACTAGGGGATCCCCGCAGCCTGCAGTTCCTAGGTATTCATCTTCTTCAGGATCCGAATGTGGGAGTTCGCGCTGAGGCCGCCTTTCGTTTAGGCAAATTAGGAGGCCCCAACGAAAGGTCGGTACTCCGTCAAGCTCGCGAAACTGACTCGACTCCCAATGTTCATTTGTGGGCAACCTGGAGCCTCGCTCAAATTAATGACGAAATCTAATGGAATTACCAATCTCCGGCATAACCCTTTTCCCCATTCCTTTTATTGAATTTCAGAGGAAAAATCATTACAATTTTTCAGTCTTGCCACGGGCATATGGTATTCGAAAACTCAATCATGCTTAAAACACTTACCTGGGCACTATCAGGAGCTCTACTCCTTCTCATGGGGTGTTCAACTACGAAGGTTCAATGGTACAAAGCCGGTGTCAGTCAAGCGATTTTCACCCGTGACAAAGCAGAATGTGAAGAAAAACTTCTTGGCACCGGAACCACAGGATTTTCAAAGCAAGTGTACACTCTTGAAGGCTGTATGGAGGGGAAGGGCTATCGAGCTATCCCAGCCTCCTCCCAGTAAATGAGAACGCCTCAAGAGCTTCGAGTTTCTTAGCATTCTGACAAACTCATATTCGACTAAGAAGGGAAATACCTAGTCCATGGGAGGGATGGACGGATAAGCCGGTTGGCTGGCACGTTATGGGCAGACCACTACGAACCTACGCGAAGCGACATCACAGAATGGGATGGACCAGCAAATGAAAACAGTACTGTTAGTAGATGATGATACTAGTGCGCGTGAGGCCCTTCGTCTCGTTTTGGCTTCCCAACATTTACAATGCTTTGAGGTTGGCAATGGCTCTGAAGCGTTGAATTGGCTCTCAAAAAATCAGGCCGATTTAATCATTTCTGACAATCAAATGCCGGTATTGACCGGTTTAGATTTCATTGATCAAATCCAACTTCACCAAAAACCTGCGAATGAATCTCCCGTGATTCTCTTAAGTGGGCATCTCAACGAACAGGATAAGCATCGCGCACGTAAGGCAGGAGTGTTTGCCATATTGGATAAGCCTTGTAATTTTAGTGAATTTCTCTCAATGGTCCAACTAGCTCTTCAAGCCTAATCCCGCCCCATCCCCCGCTCCTTTTTTCACTACCCCATTGACCAAACTATTCTAAGCCTCTACAACGTGCAAAAATTGCACAATCCCTGACCCCTTTGCGGTATATACGTTTCCCCCTTCCTCTTGATATCTCTTTTAATAACACAGTCCCTGAGGTTTAAGTGTAATTCAAATGCTTTGTAAAGGAGAAACCTGATGTTTAAAATATTTGGTGGAATGATTATCGGTTCAATGATGACGATGATGCTTCTTGGTGGCGCGTCGGTCGCCGACCAAGTTCTAAACAATGCCCAAACATTATACGTTGACCAGGTCAATCGGCCGGATGCAACAACAACCGTTTTACTCTTAATCGTTATCAGTATCTTCCTGGGGGCTTTAGCCTTATGGCCCACAAAACCTGTCATGGAATCGACACAAGTGATTAGGAAATTGCGTCGCCATTGTAAATAAAAAATTCTCATGAAACTCTTAGATCTGCCCAGGTATTGGGCAGATCTAAGCACCATACCAACTCTAGCTATTGTGTTCCTTTCTCATTTCTACATTGTATTTCCTATCCCCTACCTTATCCTTTAAAGATCAATTTTTCCCCCTGATTAACCGACAATTATCCCTATTGTGGATATTACACCCCCAAAATTTCATTCCCCCTTTGCTCTCCTCGGTCATCAACAACAAACCCACCAACTTCAATTTCCGCGATCGCCGGTAGATCCTTCAAGCGAGAGCAGGGAAGAACAGGCTGAAATTGAACAACTTCGAAAACGAGATCAGGAAGTCCGTACCCACGAACAAGCCCACTTGAACGCCGCAGGCGGGTTTGCCAAAGGAGGGGCTAGTTATTCTCTGCAACGTGGTCCCGATGGGAAAGCCTATGCGGTTGGAGGAGAAGTCAACATTGATACCTCGCCCATAGCAGGCAATCCAGAAGCCACGATCCGCAAAGCTCAACAAATTCGTGCTGCGGCCCTTGCCCCAGCTGATCCATCGGCACAAGACCGGGCCGTAGCTGCCTCCGCCAATATCCTTGAAGCTCAAGCTCGGCAGGAACTCCAACTGGAAAAGCAAGAGGCAAAGCCTACCAATCAGGAAACTTCAAGCCCCCCATCTTATTCTCAAATCGATCTCTTCGTATAAAAAAAGCCAACCAGTTCCCCGCTCCCCATATTTTCATTGCCATCTCCTAGGTAATTCCCGATAGGCAGACCTTGCTGCCAACATTCATCAATTGCCCAGCGGTTGGGATGAGCATTCATCTCGAAATATTCCGCCGCCAGACCTTCGGCCCTGTAACAAGAGGACAGACGATCATCAATTTTTCAAAATGGACTTCAAAAAAAATTTGGCAATAGTTTTGCTAAATACCAGTTTCGTGAGAAACCGTGAGACCATCAATTCTATTTACGAACCCATCCTTCCATATTCATGAATGGTGTTTTGATGAAAGAAGAGAGGATGTATGAACATTGCTGAGAAAATGAAGCTGGACTGGGAGCAGCGTGCACAACATCACGCACGATTTTGGATCGCCACCGAGCATTATCAAAATGAAGAAGTGTTTTCTGAATCTGGAGAAGAGACCGCTCAATGCCTCATGAAGGCCATAAATAATGTCTATCAACCCACATGGAAAGTCCTTGACATCGGGTGCGGAATTGGACGAGTACTGAAGCCATTAGCCCCGTATTTCCAAACCTTGTCAGGCGTCGACGTGTCAGCGACCATGATTGCACAGAGTAAATTCTGGTTAGCCGATTACCCGCATATCACCACATACGAAAACTCCGGATTAGATCTTTGCGAATTTCACGATTCCAGTTTCAACCTGGTTTATTCCTATGTCGCATTTCAGCACATGCCCCGTCCCGTATTTGAGGGCTATCTAGCTGAAATCAATCGCGTACTTCTCCCGGATGGCTATTTGGCCCTACAGCTTCCCATTGGTCCTTATCAGGAAGTTCCCCTAGAAGATACAATCGGCATTCGCTCATACACTATTGACGAAATCAACAAAAAATTCTACGACAACGGCCTGGCTTTTACGAATCCGTCAGCTTTCAATCCTACCCCGACTGAGATAACCCAATTTTTCGATCATCGCATTCATCTCGTACAAAAAGTCCGATCCATCAGGCGTCACCAGATCACTTGCGCGCAACTCGATGACCCTCATTACCAATCCCCCCTGGACCTCCATCTTTACGAAACCTACGCGGAAAACTGTGTCAAATTAGGACAACCCCAAGAAGGTATTCAAACATTACAATCGCTTGTGAACCGACATCCCAAACATCTATCTGGATGGCTACGGTTAACAGCTCTCTTATTGGAACATGGGCAAGTCTCTCAGGCTTGCAACACCCTGCAGGCTTTAACCGCTCTTCATCCACGATACCAGGAAGGTCAAGCCATTTTGGAACGATTACAAAATACCTATGTGAACACTACGTAGCTCACAAGCGTTTATCTTTACGCACTTTTCAACTCTGCCATCTATGCTATAGTTAATAGGTAACGTTTCTTCGTTTGGAACATAGCTTTTACATCTGGATGCTCTTTTGAAATCAACCACTCTCCAACTTACGGCAATAGTTTTTTTGCTTGGGACAGTGGGAAGCGTTTGGGGGGCTCACCCAGACAACGGCCCCGGATGCGGCTTAGGAAAATTGGCGTGGAGTGACTACCCTGAACAACAATCAGTATGGGCACAAGTTCTCCAGGCCACGACAAATGGAACATTCGGTTCACAAACGTTTGGGATCAGCTCAGGCACATCAGGCTGCACCAATGACGGAACCATCTTCGCGTCAGAAAAAGTCAATGTATTTGCCTCCGTGAATTTCGACAATCTCGCCCAAGAAATGGCTCAGGGGCAGGGCGAACATCTCACGTCTCTCGCCGCCTTGATGGGGATTCCCCCCGAACAGCAGGGAATATTTTTTGCTATGGCCCAAGAAAAATACACCGCGCTCATTCAGAAGGGTGAAAATCCTTCCCAGGCGCTTATTCAAACGCTGTATCAACTTCTGATATAGACTAACCCTCACTATTCATATTCGCCTATTTTGGTATAATGGCCTACGTTTTTAATAGAGCACCTGATTGTCAATGCAACCACACAGGAGAAAAATGACATGGCTTCACGAACAATACTCATGGTTACCTCAGTGTTGTTTCTGATTGGAACGACAGGAGTCGTTTTTTCCGCACACCCTGACAACGGACCCGGATGCGGCTTAGGGAAATTAGCCTGGAGTTCATATCCTGGGCAACAGTCCATTGGCGCACAGGTTTTGCAATCAACGACCAATAGCATCATACCTTCACAAACGTTTGGGATCAGCTCAGGCACATCAGGCTGCACCAATGACGGAACCATCTTCGCGTCAGAAAAAGTCAATGTATTTGCCTCCGTGAATTTCGACAATCTCGCCCAAGAAATGGCTCAGGGGCAGGGCGAACATCTCACGTCTCTCGCCGCCTTGATGGGGATTCCCCCCGAACAGCAGGGAATATTTTTTGCCATGGTTCAAGAACAATATACGTCCTTGATTCAAATGGGAGAGACATCGCCCAAAGCCGTTGTGAAAGCCATGTATAGTGCCATAGGTCACCATCCCGTTCTCGCACAAGCGTCATACTCCAAGTAACAAACAAATCTGGCAGGCTCCAACTGATTGCTGGAGCCTGCCTGTCTCCCTTTTCCCCCATTCAACATGTGATAAGACGTATCGCGCCGATTTTCCTCGGACTCTTACTAGTTCCCATTATCGCGGCCGCCCAAGATTCTCCCTCGCCCTACCTCTTTGAGTTACTTGAACTCGCTGATAAACAATCTCTTCATCAACACCGGTATTGGCACCTCCTCCTTCATTACCGTCAAAACTTTTTGGGGGGATATACTAGCGAAGTTGATGCCCCTGAATTTTTCCTATCCCCAGAAGGCAAAAGGAATCCTCAGTCGGAACTCCATGCTACCCTCAAAAAATTCTTCTCAGATGAATTGGTGGGACGATCAAACCAACCGGCCCAATGCGCGTTTATTGCTAGATTCCAATGGCTTCGGGCTCATTTGCAATTCGATGCCACCCGCTTACCATTCCATCAATGTGAACGGTATGAACAATGGGTGAATGAACTAAACCCGGCCTCCATTACATTAATTTTCCCAGCTGCCTTTATGAACAACCCTGTGTCCATGTTTGGCCATTCATTCCTTCGCATTGATCAGCAGGGCCAAACTGAACATACGCGAATATTGGCTTATACCATCAATTATGCGGCAGATGTCCCTGCCGGAGCAGGTCTGGAATTTGCGTTTAAGGGGATGTTTGGTGGGTATCAAGGGTTTTTCTCTACCATTCCTTATTACATGAAAGTCCAAGAATATCGAGATATTGAGAATCGGGACATTTGGGAATACCGGCTTAAATTATCACGGGAAGACATTCACCGTTTGCTCAGGCACACATGGGAAATGGGTAACGCCTATTTTGATTATTATTTTTTTAAAGAAAATTGTGCGTACCACATTCTTTCCCTTTTGGAAGTCGCCAACCCCGGATTCCATTTAACCGATCAATTTCATTTTTGGACCATTCCTGCGGATACCATTCGCCTGCTCATTCAACAACAGGGGGTTGTCCAGGATATCAGCTATCGACCGTCAGGAAGCACCACTTTAAAGCGCAAACGAGCATCCTTGTCGCCATCCGAACAAATTTGGCTTCAACGGATCATTCATGATCCTTCTCAGGCCCAACACTCAGACTTCCTGCAATTACCTCAAGTCCGCCAAACTTTTTTACTCGATATGGCATCAGATTATTTCCGTTACAAAATCCGAGCTGACCCGAAACGAGCTCATGAGTTCCAAACTAACAATCAATCCATTTTATTGAACCGAAGCCAAATCAGAGTCCCTTCGGTTCCAATTCTCATCGAACCCTTTTCTCTTTCCCCAGAACAAGGACACGAAACCGCCCGTATGGGCGTGGGCCTTGGGTGGCGAAATGGTGAACTTTTTGAGCATATTGATCTCCGTGCTGTCTATCATGATCTGCTCGACCCCGACCCCGGCTATACCCCAGATTCCCAAGTAGTGTTAGGCGACCTGTCATTGAGGCATTATCACAATCGGAATCAATTTCGCATTGAACAGTTCACCCTCGTGAATATTCTTTCGTTGGCACCCATTGATTCCTGGTTCCGGTCCCCGTCATGGAAAATAAGGATGGAGATGAATACTGTCAAAACACGGTCGTGTGACTTGTGTTCCAATGGACATTTCAATGTGGGAGCCGGTGGCGCCCTGGAAACCCGCCTGCTTCAACGAGAGGTTTTTTTTCTGTTGGGGGAAGCCGATGCAAATGTGAGTGGAGCCTATGAGAAGAATCATCGGATCGGAGGAGGAGTTACGGGTGGTGTAACGGCCAACATAACTGACAACTGGAAATGGCTCGTTTCCGCCGGATATTTGGGCTATTTCCTCGGTCAGCGCTCCGATGATCTACAAGTTTCCGTTGGACAACGGTGGACCTTTGCCAAAAATTTCAGCATTCGTACAACCTTCACTCACCATGATCGAGACAATGAACTCTTAGCCGTTTTCCATGGGTATTTCTAAATTTCTTAAACAAGACGGTGAGATCGTTGGAAATCGGATTTGGCTCACATTGTCATTGAATACATAACTATGAGAACATGAGATCTTGAGAAAATTGGGAAGGCCAACTCATCAAGAGCCGCCCTCTTGACCAACCTTTTGAATGACGCGAATATTCCGACATTGAGGGGACGACCATGGCTCCTGCTACCCACCGCTCACCTTCGCCACTCGCGCCCCATCCACATCTTCGCGACTATTACGAAACAGAAGAACAGCGCAAGCAACTATTGAGAACCCAATTTGATCAGGTTGCACCCGATTACAATTGGATCACTCAAGCCTCCTCGTTTGGCACGGGTAAATGGTATAGACGGGAGGCCTTGAAACGAACAGGTCTCAAGGAAGGACAAACAATCCTTGACGTGGCATGCGGACCCGGAACAGTCTCAGGATGTGCCCGACAAATTGTAGGGGAAATGGGCCGAGTGATAGGGTTAGACCCCAGTTATGGCATGGTGACTGAGGCACGCAAACAAGGCATCTCATCCGTCATACAAGGCAAGGCAGAATTTTTACCCTTTCCTGATTCAACATTTGATTTTATTAGCATGGGCTATGCCCTCCGCCATGTTTCAGATCTTGAGATGACCTTCAAAGAATACCTCCGTGTGCTGAAACCCGGAGGACACCTTCTCATCCTGGAAATAGCCAGGCCAAATGGATTTTTCCCTTATCAGGTGAGCAGGTTTTTTTTAAAACAATTCGTCCCATGGATGGCCCATTGGGGGACGAAAAATCCACAGGCCCACAAGCTCATGAAATATTATTGGGATACCATTGAAACCTGCGTCCCCCCAGAGACCATACTTCAAGCTCTTACAACATCAGGATTTATTGAAAGTGAGCAATATACCCTCTTCGGTGGACTCCTTAGAGATTATTCGGGCTGTAAGCGATAGCATAAAGCAGGCTTTTTGTACCTACAGGCCCAATATAAATCAAAAACTCATCCGAATGCCTCCCATTCCAGTAAGACCACTTAAGCTTTCAAAATTAATCTTATCCTTCCCTGATCGTTTTTCGTATATGGTGACCTGAAAGTCTCCACTCACGCGTCCTTCCGCAAAAAAAGCTAGTTGTTGATTCAACGGTACCTCGACTCCCAATGAACCCATAATTCCATACCCAATACCCCACCCTGTTTTAACATCAATCGACGGACGTTTTTTCTCCACCTCATCTCCATCAAAATCATTGACAGCTAAATTTATCCCCAACCCCACATACGGAGATATACCGCCTGGGAAAAAATAATATTGTCCTAATCCTCGAATAATATAGGATCTTGTATCGATGTTTTTGGCATTAAAAAACTCTGCTTGGTACTTCCTAAATTCCAGTTCTATACCGAAACGTTCTTGAAGGGAATTTTTTCCCATCATTTGAATCACCGCGTTGAACCCCGTTTTGCCTTGAAATGGATAAAATATACCTCCACCTCCGGAAATCACCGTAGAATTTGAATCATCAGAATCCATTCCCTTTGCATGTGCATTCCCCGGCAGCACACCAAAACCTATTAACCCAAGTACAACGCTCAACAGACATCTTAATGCCAATTGTTTCATTCTGCCTCCAAGGTTTGGGATCAATACTAACTACACTCACTTGATCATAAAACAAAAAATCCCTTACCTCTAGGGCCAAGACTTACCCTTTTTAAAGGAAATGATGGATTATTTTACGAGGCTACGGGATGGGAAAAATGGAGCATAGGTCTGGTGCAGATCAAGTTGGTGATCAGAATCACCAGAAGCGGGCGTAAGAGAAATGTCGGAATATTGGAATTTAGCAGGATCGTTTTCCACTTTTCTGCGCAGTTGATTCAGCCTCCATCCTAATACACACCATTGCCATCCTGTTCGGAATGCCGACAAAATTTGCTGCGGATAAAAGGTCCAGGCCGGTTCTATGGGCATCCCAGGACGACGTGATCGGCGACCTCGCCAACGAACCAGGCCACCTTCCAAGGGATGCACGCCCTCAAGCATGATGCACCCGTAAAAGCAAAATAATAAAAACATGAGCTTTAAAACCGGCTCACCAGCCGCTGCGGCTCGACGCATCAAGGTTTCCATGTGATCCCATGTGTAATAGCTACGCCATGCCATGCGATAGGCCTCAGCCAATTCCAGTTTGCTCATCAGTGGATGGGCCATCGTGACATGCTCCAGATCATAAACATTCATGTCCGGTTCCATCCATACACCACGTTCATAGAGTTGTTGATGATCTTCCGAACCCGGCAAGGGTGTCAGAATAAAAAATTCTACGATATCCACAGGCAGTTCTTTTTTAAGAATCTCAATATCACGGGAAATGCTTGAGGGAGTGTCCGTCGGAAATCCCAGAATGTAGCCGCCAACCGTCGTACAGCCATGGTTTTTCCAGGCTTGCAACATTTTCCGATACTCCCAGATTTTGTTTTGCCTCTTTTTCGTCCCGACCAACGATTCAGGATTCAGGCTTTCCAAACCTATAAAAATATTATGACACCCGGCCCTTACAGCTTTTTCAATGAAGCGTGGAATTTTATGACAGAGCGTATCCACTTGAATGGTGAGGGAAAGGGGCAACCCTTCTTTCTCACGAATTTGAATCATTCGGTCTAATATCGGCTCCCATCCTTTATTGCGAGCAAAATCATCATCCGTAATGAAAAATCGCCACACGCCTTGCCGAAGGTTCGCCCGAATTAACGCCTCAATATCATCCGCAGAACGCGATCGAGAGGTTCGGCCCTGCACATTGATGATTGTGCAAAAGCTGCATTGAAAGGGACACCCTCTTCCCGCATCAAAACTGGAAAGACGCCGAAAGGTTCGTTTGACCAAGCTGGCAGGAAGAAAAGGGGGAGGGATGCCCTCCAAACTCGGCGTGGTGCTTAAAAAATTATAGGAAGGCTTTAATTGTTTACGGTAGGCATCGCGGAGGATGGTATCCAAATGCCCCTCCGCTTCCCCAGCAATAAGAGTAAACCCTTCAGCCAAGGCTTGTTGAATGTCGGGCGGTAATGTTTTTAACATCGCTAAACACCCACTCACATGAAAACCACCAATCGCGACTGGGATTCCGGCCTGAAGAAACGGTCTTCCTAAATCCAAAGACCGAGGGAACTGATTGGTTTGAACCCCGACAAACCCAATCATTCCCCCAAGCCCTTGGCGAATACGTTTTATAATTCGCTTGGTCGGGATAACCGTATTGGTCTCATCATAGATTTCAACTTGGATATGGATACCCTCTCCTAATACTCGTCGCGCCGAACAGTCCATGGCTAACGTATTTAAAGCTGCTAAAGTATTGGACGGAATGGCGGATCGTCCCCATTGAATGACATACCCCTCATCATCATAATGAGAAGGCTTGATGAGCACGACATAAAAAGATGGTTTGGTTTTCAACTCATGGTCCCAGGAGTTCGTTCCCAATCGCCATGGAACGCGACGTCAGACCTGAAGAGGGAAAGGAAAAAAACAGAATTGACCGCGCACACGGCTTATCGAGGGTCAGCAGAAATAGGCTTAACCCTACGGGGTCACCCTACATGTGTCAAGCAACCCTGCACCAAACGTTCGGGAGAATGTTCGTTTTTCGCCCACCCTTTCCACAAATTTCAAACCCAGTCCTCAGAGCTTCATATTGACATCTCTGAATTCAAACAGGACAATTGGTGATCATACTTATCTCTTCTCGAAGTTACTTTCATGGAGGAAAATTCGTTGTCTGAGCAGACCCCATTTGAAACCGAAATCGCTCAACTCCTGGTGACAACATTGAATTTAAAAGTCGAGCCGGCAAACATTCCCCCCTTAGACCCTTTATTTGGAGAAGGGTTGGGGTTGGACTCGATTGATGCGTTGGAAATAGCCCTCGTCGTTCATCAGCATTATGGATACAAATTACGATCTGATGATCCAGACAACGCCACTATATTTTCGTCCCTTCGTTCCCTTTGTGAAGCTATCCAGAAAAACCGGACAACAACATAATTGACGGGTGTACACCCACAACCCGATTCCCAAAATAGTCCGACTCTAGGCAATTGCCTTTTTTGAGGCCAATCTTCCCACAACGCACACAACCTCCATCAAGAGTATTCTTGCTGACAACGCCCCTTCATTAACGCAGACACATGGCGCATTCTCACTTTTTGGGCCCCTATCAGCCACAAGACACCGTCGCTTGGTACCAAGGGAAACCCATATCAGCCAGCGTGGTATTATCCCACATACAGTTCATTGCGAAACAATTACCCCCTAAACCTTATGTGCTGAATTTGTGCCAGAATCGCCATACTTTTTTGATTGGCTTTGCAGCGGCCCTTTGTCACAACCAAACAACGTTATTACCACCGAATCTATCTCCAGATGGACTTCAACAACTCATACAGGAGTATGCCGATTGTTATTACTTAACCGACGGACATGAACAGGTAACAGGACTCAAAGGCATACACATCGATTTCGATTCGAGCTTTGATCATGGCACCATGGAAAATCCTACCTTTCCTGACACCCATATTGCGGCAATCGCATTTACCTCAGGCACCACGGGAACTCCACGTCCCAATCTGAAATCCTGGGGATCTATGGTTCAAATCGCTAACAAAACTGCTCAAAGACTCACCCTGTCTCAGAAAAATCCGGTGACCATTGTGTCGACTGTTCCTCATCAGCATATGTACGGATTGGAAACCTCAATCATGTTACCCCTCCAACAGGGATGGGGTATTCATTCAGAACGGCCCTTTTTCCCGGAAGACATTGCATCGGCCTTACAGAGTCAATCCTCTCAACTCATTTTAGTATCCACACCTATTCACCTCCGGGCCTGCATCATGGCCCAATCTCCATTTCCCAAGGTGACCTACACCTTATCCGCCACCGCGCCTCTTCCCACAGATTTAGCCAAACATGTGGAGAAGGATTTTGACACCACTATGGTCGAAATTTATGGATTCGCAGAGGCCGGAACCATTGCTACACGACAACCAACTCAGGAAGAGACTTGGTCATTACTCCCTGAGTTAACACTGAAAATCCATCCTGAAGGCTATGCCGTTTGCTCGCCATACTATTCTGAACCGATTCCTTTTCCCGATAGCATTAAGGCCGTCACCCCACAACAATTTTCCCTTGAGGGCCGCCCCAGCCATCTAATAAATATTGGGGGACATCGTGCCTCCTTGGATGCCTTGAATGCACAGCTCTTATCAATTGAAGGAGTGGTTGACGGAGCTTTTGTTATGCCGGAAGAGGAACCAATTGAAGAATCGGTCACACGCTTGGTAGCCTTTGTCGTGGCTCCCGGAAAGACATCAGAATATATCCTTTCAGCACTTCGCAGAAAAATTGCACCGGTGTTTCTGCCACGCCCGATGTATCTCGTCGATACACTCCCTCGCAATGACACGGGGAAATTCCTCCGAAAGGATGCCGAAACTTTAATGCGGGCCCAATCGAACCCCGCCCATCACTCAACCAATCAAGCATTAACCCTCAAAAAAACATTTTGCATTGATCCTTTGCACCCCTCGCTTTCCGGGCATTTCCCTGGGAATCCGATCGTGCCAGGTGTCGTCATTCTCACAGAAGTGTTAGAAGCGATTACCCCATCAGTCCCAAAACCCCTGGCGCTGTCCCACATCCCTGTTGTGAAGTTTCATTCTCCTCTTCGCCCGAACGAAATAGTGGATTTGACCTTTACCTGTCCACCCGATCACGACATAATTTTTTCCTGTCAGGTCGGAACGAGAAAGATTGTTTCCGGTCAAATGGTTTTTCAGGCGTCCACCCCTTCCCCGTCTCCGCCTCCATGAGTAAACTTTGGCTAGCACAACGAGAACGTGGCCATCGCTGGGCTTACCAATTCATGCTGTGGGTGGCTCTTCGACTGGGACGAAAGACCGCCCGGACCCTGCTCTACCCCATTTGCACCTATTATGTCTTGTTTTCCTGGAGGGCCAGTAAAGGCATTACGACTTTTTTACAGCGGGTGTTAAAACGACCAATCACCATAAAGGATCTTTTTTCCCACTATCATGCCTTTGCATCGACTTTATTGGATCGGATCTATATCTTGGCGAACCGGCGAGACGAATTCGACCTGACCATTCGTGATTTGGATATTCTCCTTGACCGTGTCGATCGAAAACAGGGCTGCCTTCTGCTTGGTTCGCACCTGGGAAGTTTTGATATCCTGCGTGCCACAGGCTTAGCCACAAGAAACGCTCCGATCAAGCTGCTCATGCATCAAGAGAACGCGCCTATTATCAATGAAGTTTTTGGGAAACTTGATCCCTCTCTTTCAGATTGCATTATTCCTGTCGGGGAACCTGACACCATGTTACGGGCCAAGGATTGCCTTGATGCAGGCGGTCTCGTCGGTATGCTTGGTGATCGCCCGCTCAAAAATGATAAGGTCGTCTTTTGTGATTTTTTTGGCCACACCGCCCAATTTCCTTCGGGTCCGATGTTAATCGCCAGTATTCTCAAAGTACCGGTCGTGTTATTTTTTTGTCTCTATCGTGGAGCTGGACGATACGACATTCATTTCGAATTATTCGCGGAATCCGTTATCATTCCAAGAGAACATCGCACCGAAGGACTCCAAGAATGGACACAGCGGTATGCGCTTCGCTTAGAAGCCTACTGCCGATTAGCACCCAATAATTGGTTTAATTTTTATGACTTTTGGGAAACAGATCGCTAGGGTGCTCTTTCGAGGTCTCTTGGGAAGTGGTCTCTTCATCCTTGTGGGACTCCCCTATGCACATTCATGTACCCCCAACACTAAAATCGGCCAGCCGCTTTCCCTCAATCAAAACCCTGGAGACCTCGATCATATAATTAGAAGCCTTGGCCAATCGCCCCTTCGTGAGCGAACCTTCCAGGAAACCTATTATTCGCACATGCTGACCACACCCACCTACAAAGAAGGAACCTTAATCTCTCACCCACCCAATCGCTTAGAAAAACATGTCAAAATTCCCCTTGAAGAATCCTTTATCATCGATGGGGAAAGCTTACTTTACGAAAACCCCTCTCGTGAGATTTCCCACACCTTTTCTCTCCAAGAATTTCCTGCACTCGCGACGTTTATCATGGGATTGCGCGCGCTCTTTAATGGAAACACTGAAGAACTTCGACAAGTTTTTGTGGTGTCATTATCTGGGAATGCTCACGAATGGAAGCTGAATCTTTCGCCCAAAACCCAACATCAAGAAGATGGGGTGGATTGCATTCATTTGACTGGAAAAGGACCCTATCTTCACAGCATTATGATTCATGAAACCAATGGCGATCGATCTGAACTCCACCTTGACCGGCCAGGAGCGTGACCAACACCCGCGTAATCCCTTGGCTGCTCTGGTTGGTGAGTATGGGCTTGGGATGGGCCTTTGCCCTCACCTCCATTCCCATGCACACAGAATTACCTCTTCTGATGCCACGTTCAGGATCGTTGTCCCAACAATTACTGGTCAACCAACTCCAATCGGGTGCGACCTCTAAAATTCTCTTGCTCGGGGTACAAGGTGCCGACCCCCTTCTTTTAGCCGAAACCAGCAAGCAACTGGCCAAGGCTATGCGGAACCATGGGCAATTCCATCACGTGTATAACGGGGAACAAATTCCGCAGGACTTCAATCAGGAGCTCCTGTTTCAGTATCGCTATTTACTCAGTCCATCATTCACCGAAAATCAATTGACGACGGAGGGATTACGGGAAAATTTAGAACACCGGCTCCAGGACATGGCCAACCCGCTCCCGGCTTTTTTTAAAAAGCAAATTCCCGCAGACCCCACAGGGGCATTTCAAAGTATTCTACGCCAATGGCGTTCAGGGAACACCATCAAGACATCCCATGGAGTATGGTTTTCTTCCGATCAACATATGGCGTTGCTGATTGCGGAAACGGCAATGTCGGGCTTCGATCTGGATGGACAGGAAGCCATCCAAAGATTCTTGACAACCAGTTTTGAGAACATTCGCGCAACCATCTCTCCTCCGTCTGCACCGACCTCACTTGAATTACTCCGCTCCGGACCCTCGGTGTTTGCCGTACAATCGAGGGCCGTGATTCAGCAGGATGCACAATGGCTTTCCCTCATTGGCAGCGGATTGGTCATCATTTTACTCTTCGTGACCTACCGTTCATTCACCATCGTCGTGTTGGGACTCGTTCCTCTTGTGACCGGTTTGCTCGCAGGGGGGATTGCCGTTTATTTAGCATTTGGCTTTATTCATGGGATGACCCTGGCCTTCGGAGCCACACTCATTGGTGTCGCCATTGATTACCCGCTTCATGCCTTTGCCCACCTTGGATCGGATCGATCACCCGTACAGTCCATCGTTCAAGTCTGGCCCACCATTTTATTAGGAGCTACGACCACAGCCGTTGGGTACGGAGCCATGCTGTTCTCCGGCTTTCCCGGCCTGTCCCAATTAGCGCTTTTCGCCATGACCGGCTTATTAACGGCCGCCGCAGCCACCCGGTGGATACTACCCTTACTCATTCCTCCACAGATGGGTCAGCCTCTTCTCTGGGCTACATGGCTCCCCTTTGACGGGAAGGCTTCCCGGCTGATCTCAATAATTCCTGTAAGTATCGTGCTCTCTCTTGGCTTTTTAGTGATATCCGAAAAACCGTTTTGGGAAACCGACATCGCCAATCTGAGTCCCATCTCACAGAAACTCCGCGACCGTGATATCTGGTTACGGAATGAATTGGGGGCTCCAGCCGTCCGTGACATGATTATCATCATGGCACCAGATGAACAGCAAATCTTGGAACAAAGCGAAGCCCTCAAGGTCACGTTGAATCAACTCGTCAATCATGGTGATATCACAGGGTACGAAATGGCCGCCGATTATCTACCCAGCGTTCAAACCCAGAAGTTGAGACAACGGTCATTACCCGAGCCAGCCATAGTACGAAGATCGCTTAGTGAAGCTCAGCAGGGTTTGCCATTCAAGCCGGGGCTTTTTGAACCTTTCCTTCAAGGCCTCTCTGACTCCCAGCATTTGACGCCGTTGGATTTTCACGCCATTGAAAATACTCCTTTCGCGACAAAAATTCGCTCGCTTTTATACCCCTTCCAGGGCCAATGGGTAGGAACCATTTTTTTACGTGACATCAAAAATCGACCAGCCATTCAAGAAGCTATCAAAGCCAATGGCCTTGCTTCTGTGCATTTTCTGAATTTGAAAGCCGAATCCAATCAAATGGTCACCACTTATCGCCAGGAAGTGACAGCCTATTTGGCCATCGGCGTGGGATTTCTTATTGTTATTTTAAGTCTCGGGCTTCGATCTTTTAAGAAGGTTTCCGCCGTCTTGATTCCCATCGCAGGCTCGATTATGCTCGACGTAGCCCTCTTGCATGCTTTGGGAGAACGCCTGTCCCTGTTTCATCTGGCAGCCTTACTGTTGGTCTTTGGGATTGGGTTAGACTACACCTTGTTTTTCCAACGTCCGTTTACGACAGCCACAGAACGTCACCAAACCATTTCCGCAATAATGGTGTGCAGCCTCACAACCATCTCGGTATTTGGCTTGCTGGCCTGTTCACAAACTCCCGTGCTCCATGGAATCGGCCTAACCGTATTCTTAGGCTCTCTTATTAGTTTTGTGTTTGCCTCTCTCTGTTCCTCACCTCAGGGTCAACCAGCTACCTGAATGTCTATGCCCGCACATCATCTTGATATTGCCATTCTCGGGGCTGGACTGGCCGGCAATCTTTTCGCCCGCCAACTCCGGCAACAGATCCCTCATTTGAAAATCGGCATGTTCGAAAAATCTGATTCCACCTCTTTTAAAGTAGGGGAATCGACCGTTGAAGCCACCGGAAACTATTTAATCAGACGCCTAGGGTTGGGAGACTATCTGCGGGAACACCATATTCTTAAAAATGGTCTCCGGTTCTTCTTTGACCAAGAAAACCGACAGGCTTCCCTCATTGATATGAGTGAAATTGGAGGAATCGCTACACCTGTTCATCCCAGCTACCAATTAGATCGAGCACGCTTGGAGGCCGATCTCCAACAAATGAATGTAAAAGATGGTGTCGAACTTCATGTAAGCAGCCGAGTGGGAAATATCCAGCTCAGTCATGACTCCACACCTCATCGGTTTTCCGTGGAAACAGGCTCGAAAACATGGAGTGGACACTGTCGATGGCTCATTGATGCCAGTGGCCGATCCTCCTTATTAGCCAAGCAGGAAAATTTACGTATCTCCGAACCACACCACGCCGTCGCTGCCGTCTGGGGACGCTTTAACAATGTGGTCGATCTGGATACCATTGGCCCGGAGACTTTTCGTCAGCGTGTGAATGGCACCAGCCGTCGGGAATCGACAACCCATTTTTGTTACCCAGGGTATTGGATTTGGTTTATTCCCATTAGTCAAGAAGTTGTCAGCGTCGGGATCGTCATGGAACGAACTGCCGGATGGGAGGAATCGTTGCGAAAACCCGCCGGGTTTTTGGACTTTCTCAAACAACACCATGCGCCCTGGTCACTCCTTCACGAAGCGACATTGCTGGATCTGGGCAGCTTCCAACATCTTCCCTATGGCACACGCCAATTTTTTAGCCATAACCGGTGGGGCCTCACAGGTGAATCGGCTGCTTTCACTGACCCGTTTTACAGTCCGGGATCTGACTTTATCGCTCTAGAAAATGACTTCTTAACGAACTTGATTCGACGGGACGAAGAGGGGGCTTCCACACAGCAACTTGATCAACTTGTGCAGCTGTCCAACGCCTATATGCAATTTCGATATACAGCCAGTATGCATCTTTATCGCAATCTCTATTCCCTTTTTGGAAGCTATGAACTTCTCAAATTAAAATTTCAATTGGATCTTCCCTTGTACTACCACCTCTGGCTTTCCGAGTTCATGCAAGACCTTCATCTCGATGAAGAATTTCTGGCCAATCAGGTTCAGGAGCAACAACAAGTCCTCAATTCCCTCTCGACATTCTCGCAACTTTTCCAAAAAGTTGAGCGCCACCTTCACACCATTAACGCAATTTATCGAGGGAACCTTGGAAATTTCACCGATGCGTTGGAAGGCATTGAATGGGTCAGAGAAATTGGGAAACCTCTAACCACTGAACAATCATTGACACGTCTTCGGGGAATATTTCGTCGAGGGTATGAACAGGCGCACGACCTTCTTGAAACAGGATCGAGTGAACCACGAAAGCCGATACTCTCTTCTATTTCATGACACCACAGTATTTGGCCTGAAGATGAGACCTATCAACCGCTACCAAATGTTGTGCTGAATCTGCGTATTCACCTTACTTTAGCCAATCGGTCCTCTATTACATGGGTCAATACCATTCAGGACGAGAATGACGACGTGACCTCAACAACGTTCCTGAATCTGACATGTTTATTCAACCGTCTAAGTCTTGGCTCGTAGGTTCTGACAATGTTTTTTCAGCAACCCGACCGCCGTCTTGCTTCCTATCCAATGCTTGATTATGCTCGATGTAAGCCTTTCGGATATCCTTGGATTTAAAGTGGTTTGATGACATTGTTTAGTCTTTTTTTGTTGTTCAGTATTAATCGGGGTTGAACCATTGCCTCATCACCATTTTGATATTGCCATACTAGGGGCCGGCCTTGCCGGAAACCTTCTCGCAAGACAACTCCGGCAGACCTTTCCCCATCTGACCGTCGGCCTGTTCGAAAAACAGACGACCACCTCATTTAAAGTGGGAGAGTCAACCGTTGAAATTACTGGAGATTACCTTATAAGACGGCTTGGCCTGGAGCACTATCTGACGGATCATCATATTGTCAAAAATGGCCTGCGATTTTTCTTTGATCAGGAAAACCATCAAGCTCCATTGACGGAAATGAGTGAAATCGGCGGTATCGAAAAACCATTTTTTAAAGCTTTTCAGCTGGACCGTTCACGACTGGAGGCTGATCTCCTACAGATGAACCAAGAGGACGGCGTGGAATTGCATATGGGTAGTCGGGTATTTGCTATCCAACTCAATTCGGATTCAACCCCCCATAAATTTTCCGTAGAGACCGCTAAGAAAAACTGGAATGGGGAATGCCATTGGCTCATTGATGCCAGCGGCCGATCCTCCATTTTGGCCAAGCAGGAAAATTTGCGGATTCCAGAATCCGGACATGCCCTGGCCGCTGTATGGGGCCGATTTACGAATGTGACCAACCTGGATACCCTGGGCCCTGAAACGTTTCAACAACGGGTACAGGGCACGAGTCGGCATACGTCAACGACACATTTTTGTTATCCAGGGTATTGGATTTGGTTTATCCCGATCAGCCAGGAAATCGTGAGCGTGGGTGTCGTTATGGAAAGAACGGCCGCCTGGACCGAATCGCTTCGCAAGGCAGACGGGTTTGTAGATTTCCTCAAACAACACCATGCGGCCTGGTCACTACTCCGGGAAGCCACCCTATTGGATATCGGATGTTTCCAGCACTTGACCTATGGTACCCGACAATTTTTCAGTCAGCACCGGTGGGGACTCACAGGTGAATCGGCTGCTTTCACTGACCCGTTTTACAGTCCGGGATCTGACTTTATCGCTTTAGAAAATGACCTCTTGACGAATTTGATCCGCCGGGATGAAGAAGGCACGTCGACCCAAAATTTTCAGGATCTCATTGACCGTTCCAATGCCTATATGCACTTTCGTTTTGAAGCCAGCATGCACCTCTACCGCAACCTTTATTCACTCTTTGGGAGTTATGAGCTCCTCAAACTCAAATGGCAATTGGATTTCCCATCCTATTATCATATCTGGCTTTCAGAGTTTATGCAGGATCTCCACCTCAACGAAGACTTTCTTCTTGATAAAGTCCGAGAGCAGCAACCGGTGCTGAATGCCCTCGAAAATTTCTCTCATCTTTTCAAGAAAGTGGAACACCATCTCCATCACACCAAGGCCTATTATCGCGGAAACCTCGGGAATTTCACCAATGCCGTGGATGGCATCGAATGGCTGGAAGAAGTGGGACAACCCCAAACTCCTCGCCAATTTTTTTCCCGCCTCCATGAAATTTTCAATACCTCTCAGGACCAAGCCAATCGACTTCTGGGCGCTTCTGAAGAGGTCAACCCTCTTCCACTCTCACACTTTCTCACACTACAACCCTCGGTCTGAACACTAATTATGACCCCTCTATACTTCGCGAATGCCACCCTGGTTTCATCAATTGGGCGGGGGAGAACAGCGCATTTGGCCGCACTCCAGGAACGACAATCCGGCCTCCAACCATGCGATTTCGAGGGGAAGAAGCTTCCGACCTATATGGGAAGAGTCGCAGGACTTGAAGAGGTATCTCTGCCATTAAACCTGAGCAAATTTACCTGCAGAAATAACCAGCTCGCCTTCTTAGGCCTTCAACAGGACGGGTTTGAACACACGGTATCCGTAGCTTGTCAACGATACGGTGCACAGAGAATTGCCGTACTCATCGGCACCAGTACGGCTGGTATTCTCGAAACCGAACATGCCTACCAACAAACCGATCCCCTAACCGGCCGACTTCCGGCAGATTTTATTCCACGAGGGCAGTTTACCCAAGATGCATTTTCCGTTGCCCATTTTGTCCGTCAATATTTAGGGATCACCGGCCCTGCTGCGGTCATTTCCACGGCTTGCTCCTCCAGCGCGAAAGTTTTTGCGACCGCATCTCGTTTCATTGAAGCCGGTCTTTGTGAAGCCGTCGTGGTTGGCGGGGTCGATAGTCTCTGTCTGACGACTTTGTACGGATTTTCTGCTTTGCAACTCACCTCTCCAGAGCCCTGCCGTCCCTGTGATGCCACACGGGATGGTTTGACCCTCGGGGAAGCCGCCGCATTTGTGCTGTTGGAAAAATCGCACCCAAAAGCTCCCTCCCAACCCACGGCCCTTTTGGGGTATGGGGAAAGTAGTGATGCCTACCATATGTCCCATCCTCATCCCACCGGCCAAGGTGCCTTGTTGTCCATGCAGGCTTCATTGGAAAGTAGCCACCTCTCCCCATCAGACATCGATTTTATTCACTTACATGGGACAGCCACTGTCGCCAATGACCAAACCGAAGACCGGGCCGTGGCGACGATGTTTCAGAAGCACACGCCCTGTAGTTCAACCAAAGGTTGGACCGGTCATACGCTGGGCGCCGCCGGAGCGGTTGAAGTGGTGTTAGGGGACATCTGTCTTCAACAGGGTCTCCTTCCCGGGTGCCTCAACACCACCAATATTGATCCCGGCTTTTCCAGTCATATTTTGCTAGAAAATCAGGAACGGCCAATCCGGAATATTATGAGCAATTTTTTTGGATTTGGTGGGAATAATTGCACAGTCATATTAGGAAAACTCTGATGAAAGTCTTTGTCCACGGAATCGGAGTTCTGGGACCCGGAATAGAAAGCTGGGACTCATATCGAAATCTTTTGAAGGCACGCCTTCCCTATGATCATTCGATGATCCCCGATCCTATGCCCTCAATCCTGCCGGCCAATGAACGTCGCCGAAGTAGCGAAATTGTTCGATGGTCCTTAGGCGTGGCCCAAGAGGCCGTACACCATAGCCAGCTTTCTCCTAAAAATATGGCTGCGGTATATGCCTCATCTGGTGGGGAAGTAGGCATTCTTCATAAAATTTGTCAGTCTGTCGCTTCTCCACAACCCATTGTTTCCCCAACCTTATTTCATCAATCGGTTCATAATGCTGCAGCCGGCTATTGGAGTATTGCCGCTAATTCTCAGCGTCCTTCCACAAGCCTGGCCTGTTATGATTCGTCCTTTTGCGGAGGGTTGCTCGAATCGGCTGCATTACTGTCCTCAAGCCAGGAAACGCTTGTGGTATTCGCGGCCTATGATATTCCAGCCCCCTTTCCCCTGAATGAAACCCGACCCTTGATCGCCCCATTCGCTCTGGCCTTTGTCCTTGGCAAGCAGGCCCTTCCGATAAGTCTGGCCTTATTAGAGATTTCTCTCCAGTCAGCACCCATGGAAAAGGTCACAACGACAATGGATAACCCTGAGTTAGAAGCCTTGCGCCTAGGGAACCCTGCGGCCCGTGGCCTCCCTCTGCTCTCTGCTATCGTCAACAATTTGCCTGGTTCTGTGTATCTCGATTTTTTGGATAACCTACAACTTCGAATTGATCACCAGCCATGCCAACCCTGTCCAGACTAGAACTGTCACAATTTCTCCCACATGGCGACAAGATGTGTCTCTTATCTTCCGTCACACATTGGGATCCCACCACCATCATCTGTCAAACTTCCACACATCGCGACCAGGACAATCCCTTACGACATCACGGCAGGCTAGGCATGCTTTGTGGGTTGGAATACGCAGCCCAAGCGATGGGAGTTCATGTGGGACTCACCCAAAACATCACGGAACATAATGCCTCAGTGGGATACCTTGGGGCGATTCGGAATATTCGCATTTACCATCAGGCCTTTCACCAAATGCCTGAAGACCTAACCATAGAGGCCAGCTTGTTACTGGCACAACAGGTGAGTTTCGTCTATGATTTTTCAATGAAGGCCAATGCGGAAATCTTGCTTCAAGGACGCGCTTCCATTTTTATTCAAGGGCCGAAAATCATCACATGAAACGAGCACTCATCACGGGTGGCAATAGTCCCATCGGTATAGCCATTTGCCGGGAACTGTCTTCAATGGGGTTTCACATCGTGGTTCATGGCCATCACCACCAAGAGGCTGTTTTTGAAGTTGTAAGACTCCTGAAAGAGACGGGCGGATCAGCTGAGGCCCTCTGTTGTGATCTCACAGATCCTGAAATGACAGAACGTTCGATGAACCAGCTCCTCGAGAACGGCCCTATTCAAGTGCTTGTTCATAATGCTGGAATATTTTCAGATGCCCCGATGGCGGGAATGACGGCCCAACAATGGCATCAGGTGATTGATGTGTCGCTTCATGGATTTTTTCATGTCACACAACCACTGTTACTCCCCATGATCCGTACACGCTGGGGACGCATCATTCCCATCTCCTCCTTGTCGGGAATGGTTGGACACCGAGGTCAAACAAATTATTCTGCCGCGAAATCCGGCCTCCATGGCGCGGCTCGATCCCTCGCAACAGAAGTCGCTTCTCGAGGCATCACCGTCAATGTCGTCGCGCCAGGTCTGATTCAAACCGCTTCAACAGAACAGGCATTTACTCTCGAACAAATTGAGCGTATGGTCCCGATGAAACGAGCGGGACAGCCAGAAGAAGTGGCCTCCATTGTGGGGTTTCTGGCATCGGAGAAAGCCAGTTACCTTTCCGGACAGATTATTGGCGTAAACGGAGCCATGGCATAATGGAAGACGAACGTTCATCACAGTATGCCGTGGTGATTCCAGCCTATAATGAAGAAGCAACAATCTTTGGAGTCGTCCAGGAAGTCCTCCAGCATACCAAACTAGTGATCGTCGTCGATGATGGATCAACCGACCAAACAGGTTGCCTGTTACAAAGCTTGCCGGTAACCGTCCTGCGAAACGACACCAATTGTGGAAAAGGGGCGAGTTTGTGGAAGGGTTTTCTGTATGCCAAAGAACGAGGGATGACTGCCGTCATATCCCTCGATGGTGATGGCCAACATTCTCCGGCCGATATTCCGCGACTCATCGAACAGGCGGAGCTAACGCCCCATCGGATCATCATCGGCGCACGGCGAAGACCGTGGACGCGCCATACATGGCATCGCATTATGGCCAATCGGATAGCTGACTTTTGGGTGTCGTGGGCAGCCGGGCATCCTATTGCTGATAGTCAATCGGGGTTTCGAATCTACCCCATGTCGTTAATCTCTCAACTAACTATTCCCACTGGGCCCGAACGAAGTTTTGTCTTTGAAAGCGAAATTCTGGTGGAGGGAGCCAGACGTGAATTTTGGAGCCTTCCGGTCCCCATAGAATCCGATCCCCGACAAGCCCCGAGACCCAGTTATTTTCGGCCGGTCGTGGATATCGCTCGAATCACGATCATGATTGGGGGAAAATTGTTGTCGGAGGGTTTGGCCCTCAAGAAACTCTATCATTCCCTATTTGGTCAACCGCTTGCTCAGGGTAGATCCAATGTTCAAAATTTGCCCTCGTGCCACTCTTCGCACCAAAAAAAAACCGCCCACTGGTTTTTCAGCCAATGAGCGGTTTGATCTCCAGAAGGCCTCCTTACAACATATTCACCTTCATCCGAATATTACTATCTAAGCGTTGAATCCATTTGTTGTAATTTGGATGAATCGTTCCTTTCTCTGGGTCATATTGCAAATCAGCGGAGTCTTTAAACGTAATGCTATACCCTTTCGTCGTGTAGTTGATATCAACCTGGGCCATATGGGTTCGGGTATGTAGGGTGGCCACAATATGACCAGGTTTGACAATCTGCATATTCCATGGAGGATTTGAATTCCCTGATGCACTCACAATCGCACGGGACACATCATCCAGTGTGGGCTCTTTACCCGAGACCGAATTGATAGTCGCATTTTCTACATTAAAAACTGGGGTTGTTCGACAGCCTACAAATAGTAACAGCACAATCGCGAAAAAGAACAATTGAGAAAAGGCACGGTGTTTCATCGGAAAATCCTCCTTATTGTAAACCGGTCAGATTGAGGAACAATGGCCGACTTTTTTTGTTCCATTTTCATTCACGGAATTCACGGCATGAGAAAGGTTGTGGTATGGACCGAAGAGACTTTATGTTAAAGAATTTCAAGAAAGAATGCTAGTTGTGTTTTGATTTGTGGGGAAGGGAGGTCAAATTCCAGATACCTTCGATTTCAACCAACAATTCTTTTCGACACATTTCGCCCAGGACATACAAAATATGGCCTTTCCCCAATTTATGCCGCTCTAAGGCTTCGCGGACCAGACCGCACTCTCCCTGGTTACGCACAAAAACTTTTAACCGGCCCTCCGAATAGTTCTCATCCCAACACCCATGACCTTCGTGACACACCCGATTTAAGATCGCCTCAATGTTCGTCAATGTCTCAAAGGTTTGTTTTTCAGGATCACCGTAGTGGTGGGTGGCATGGCCTACAATACTGGCTGTCCCAGCCACGAACAACTGACACCCCGTAGGTGTTTGCTGCAGGGTCGCCCGGGAAAAAGAGGGACTCTTGGGCCCATAGATCGTGGGATACTCATACGCACTGATTTGTCGAGGATTTTCCAGAGGTCGCCCGGGTTGCTTCCCAGCCAGGAACAAAATTTGGAACGGGCCACCCTGGGTGCCAACGGCGCTGGCTGCAGGAAGAATCGAGGCGAACTCTTGATACGATGCCGAGAAGGCCTGATGACGTCCAATACAAAATCGTTTATACCGCTCTAATCCATGGGGCTCGGCATTAATGTCGGGAAAATAATTCCACATTCGTAGAAGATGAGAAAAACCTGACTGAGCGCAATATTCAAAAATTCTTTCGTAGGCGGCACGAGACAGATCCTCCAACTCTTTCCCCGAGTGTTCAACAGCCTCCAAGCAACCAAATACGAATTCATCGGTAAAAGCCAAGCGAATGTCCTGAACCTGATCCGGCAAAACTGGAGTCGAGCTTTTCCACAATTCGAAAAATGGTGGCCGAGTGAGGGGTGGGAGATGCACATGCAGCGCAAGACTGTTACGCGTAGCAGGCAAGGAGTGGCTACCGCTATAATCGATAACGGCTAATGTATGAAGGGTGTCGGTTTCCAATTCTTGAGAAAGATCGGCCGCTTGAAGATATTTGATGGTGAGACTTTCCTTGCATCGGGATGAGGAAACATCAGATTCCGTATGCCATTCCGTAGGCACACTGAGGGCTGAACCCATCCCACTTTTTTCTCGAGAAAACGGCCTATCCATTATTCCACACCGTAAACCCCATTCATTGGATTTGAGTTCTTCCTTATCCTATCCTCAGGAGGCCACAGGCTCCCCCTCTACGGCAAGTTTTCTTCTTCGATATTGGCCGAGATTAGCTTTAAGGTCAAGCAGGGCCGAGAGATAATAGACACCTTTAAAAAGAATGAGGGGAAATTTAACGGGTGTCCTGCGAAAAATATCTCCCGACAATACTGAGGAAATGGCTTCATGCATCCGGAAATAATTTTTGGGCGCCATGGCCAAATTCCGAAAAGCCGGCTGGGTAATCCTATAGATAAACCAGGAATACATTTTCAGGCCGTGCTTGACGGCCGCTTCAAAGTCACTGGCCTTCTGTTTAGCTTCGGGGTGTCCTTGTAGATATGCATCTACAACTTCCGCCCCACGAATGGCGCTATGTAAAGCTAAATGGACCCCACTGGAGAGGATCGGATCAACAAAGGCATACGCATCCCCAACCAGGATAAAGTTCGAGCCTGTCATAATCGTCGATTGGTAGGAATAATTCCCAGTCGCCACAATGGGCATCACCGTCTTGGCCTGTTTCATACGCTGGGCCATGTGGGGCGAACTCCGGACCGATTGCCAAAAAAAGTCTTCTAGGGTGCCTGTCCTGGATTTCAGATATGAAGGCCAACACACCATCCCCACACTGGTCAGACCATCTGGCAAGGGAATAATCCAAAACCAACCGTGCTCGAACCAGCAAATGGTGAGATTGCCTTCGTCCTTATCAGCATGTCGAACCACTCCATCGAAGTGACCAAACACAGACGCGCTGTTATGATGCCGATTGCGCTGTTTGGCGTGGAACTGATTGGCAAGAAAGGCCTGCCTCCCCGTCGCATCCACGACAAACCGAGCAGGCTGACGCACCGGGAGTCCCTGGGCATTCTTTCCTGAGACGATGGCCAATCGTGGATCAGAGAAATCCACCGTTTTGGCCTCAAACCCTTCATGAACCCGAGTGCCCTTTTTTTGACAGTTTCGAAGGAGGATGTTGTCGAATTCGGATCGTCGCACTTGAAAAGCATAGGGGTGTGTTTTATCCATGGCACCTGAGAAGTAGAGGGTGATGGGCTCCTCATGAACAGGCGATACTAATTCCGCCCCGAATTTCTGTAGCCCAATCCGTTCCACCTCCTCCAATACTCCAAGCTGTTGCAAATATGGCAACGTCATGGGAAGCAACGACTCGCCGATATGAAACCGGGGATGAGGGTCTTTTTCCCACATCTCTACATGCCAACCCTTTTTGGCAAGAACCGCCGCAAGAGAAGAACCGGCAGGCCCACCCCCCAACACCAATACATCACACATGTCTGCAGAACTGGTCATCTCACTCACGCCTTTTTAGACCTGGAAACAATTGAATTCAGGGAACACTTTCTTACAACCCTCAGGTTTCACCGGAACCGGGGTGGTCGAGCACGGAGCATCAACGTGGCTCATTGTACAAAATATTTGAATTCTGTCTCCAGAAGAAAACCTTGCCGTATTTTCAATTCAAATACCTGCCCCCCTTTCCCCAAGCCCCCCTTTTTTGGTTAGATGGTATGTCTCGGTTCAATAAATGTCCGCTCATCAACCACCCAAGGTGTTTGACCAATCATAGAATCCCTGAGGGTCCCATGAGTTTAGAAGATGATTTTTGCGATATTCTAAAAAAGGCTCGCTATGGACAAGAGCAGAGTCTGACGGCTTTGGCGGAACTGACTCACATCACCCCTTCCGACTTGGAAAGTCTTGAAAAAGGTCACCGTCTCCCTACCAAGACTGAAATTCATCATATCTGTCAGGCTTTACATTTGCGGCTTCACTCCTTGGTAGCTCTTACCCTTGATGGCTGGGTGCCGCAACCCCAACCGGACTGGACCACTACCGGCGGTCTGGTGGAAACCATCAGAGGCACCATCGGGGGGTATGAGGTCAAGGGCTATCTTCTGACCGATCCCGACACGAAATACACGTTAATGATCGATACCGGATACAATGCTCCACAGATGTTGTCTACCATTAAAGCACGGCAATTGACTCTCATTGGTGTGGCCCTTACCCACGGACATGCGGATCATGCTGGCGGGTTAGACCAAATCTTGGCGGAATGGCCCGTGACCGTCTATCTCGGAAATGGTGACTTTGACTTGCTCCCTTGGAAACCCGATCTGGCTTCATTAAAAATTCCCGCCGATCGTCAGATGATTGCCCTTGGGGAAATGACCGTAGAGTGCCTGGCTACTCCCGGCCACACCCCAGGTGGGTTTTGTTATCTCACAACTCATAAAGGCCATAGCCTCTGTTTTGTAGGTGACACCCTTTTTGCTGGATCGGTAGGCCGATCCAATCCGTACTCTCTCTACCCGCAACATTTACATTCAGTCCGGCAAACCCTATTACACCTCTCCAAAGAAACTGTGTTGTTTCCCGGACATGGCCCATCCACGACCGTGGCTGAAGAATCGGCCCACAATCCCTTTGGCTAAGCTAATACATTGGTAACAGGATGGTAATTATCCCATGACACCTTCCCCGGACATGGATGATCAACAACACCAGGACAATTCGTCCTCAACACCACCATCTCCCCCCAACGAATCAACAGAATCGCAACGTTCGAATCCTTCACCCAACAGCACTTCGAACAAGTTATCGTCCAAATCAGACATTACCCCTATTTCTAAGGAAGAAGTCATTCGGAACCGGATGCTCCAGAAACCACATCCCATCGAGTGGACTTCCCATGGGGGCTCTCAAACCACGGATCTCCCCCGTCTCCCATTCACCAAAATTCCTAATCCTTCCACACAGGAATTATCCAGGTCTCCCGAACAGCAAGAGCGAATACTTAAACGTATGATTGAAACCCAGCGACGAATTAGAACCCTGGCCCACTCAAACCAAAACCCAATTGAGGCTGACCATTCAACGACTCAAGGAAACCAACAAACGGTTCCTTCCGGTTCTCTCATCGCACCTAAAAATCCAAATGATGTCATTCTCCATCACATGCTCCCCACCAGGAAGCAGTTTGAGTGGCTCCCTGAACCTGATCCGGTGACCTCAGAAATACCTCGTCAGCCTTTTTATTTCGAGCCACCCCCGCCCCCCAGCACCTTTTCCGCTTGGGGTTTACCTATCCTCCTTTTTTGCCTCACGATGTTTACGACCCTGTGGGCTGGAGCCTTCCAGGTTAATACGAAACCCGTGACGGGGGCCTGGGATTTTCTTAAAAAATATCCTGACTCATTGTTCAATGGGTTGCCCTTCGCAGCCACCCTCCTTGGTATTTTGGTGATACATGAGCTAGGACACTACGTGCTGGCACGCATCCATCGTGTGCCCGCATCGTTTCCCCTCTTTATCCCTGGGCCGCCCCAATTCATAGGAACTTTTGGAGCCGTCATTCGTATGCGGTCGCCGATCATGAAACGCCAGGCCTTGTTCGACATTGGAGTGGCCGGACCCATTGCAGGATTTCTTGCGGCAGTGATTGCCGTCATCATTGGGCTCTCCTTTTCATCTGTTGTCCCCAAAGAGCATGCCTTCGGCCTCCAACTAGGGGAACCTCTCCTTTTACAAGGAATCGCTTGGCTGATGTTTGGTCCCATTCCCACCAACCATGACTTGGTTCTTCATCCGATTGCCTTTGCAGCTTGGTTTGGATTTTTCGTCACGGCCATCAATTTGTTACCGTTAGGACAATTGGATGGGGGGCATGTGGCATTCGCCGTTTTTGGACGGCAGCAACGACAGTTGGCTTATATCACAGTTCCCGTTCTACTCTATCTTGGCCTCACGGGTTGGCCGGGATGGATTGTGTGGGTAGGGATGGCTAGCTTTGTCGGTCTCACCCACCCTCCCGTTACCGATCCGGAAATCAGGCTGGGCAAGGGTCGACGATGGGTGGCTTGGGGAGCCCTCGTCATTTTTATTATCACTTTTGCGCCCGTTCCTTTTTCAGTAGGGTGATAGGTTTAAGGGATTCTTGATCATGATTAATACTTGGTTCTGGGCCATTCAACCAGCACGTTCACTTCATTTTTCCTAAAAAGGATCCCTTCCCAATGACGTCTCCAGATTCCTCCATACACACGTACATTCAAGAACAACGGCCCCATTTTGAGAAGATGTTAGCCCAGATGGTGGAAACCCCATCCGTCAGTTCAGATCCTTCCCATGCTGGGGATATGCAACAGATGGCTGAATTAGCGGTGAGCTATCTGGAACAATTCGGTGCTCGAGCCGCCATCGTCAAAACCAAAGGCTATCCCTGTGTTGCCGGTGAATGGTGGGCAGGCCGGCAATACCCCTCAGTGACCATTTACAATCACTTGGATGTTCAACCGGCTCAGGAACCGGAATGGCGGCAATCGCCTTTTAGTTTTCACAAAGACGGCGATCGTTATTGCGGGCGGGGGGCGACTGACGATAAAGGGCCCGCCCTCACCGCCTTGTTTGCCGCACGTTTTGCGAGGGATGCCGGGATTCCGCTAAATATTCGGGTGCTTTGGGAATTAGAAGAAGAAATCGGCAGTCCCCATTTTGCGGAGGTCCTGCACCAAAGGAAAATGGTTCCGCCCTCTGACTCCGTTTTGGTCTCCGATACGATTTGGGTCGCCAAGAATCGACCCGCATTGTCCTGCGGGCTCCGGGGATTGTTAGGTGTACACCTTCTTCTTCGTACAGGTGAGACCGATGTCCATTCAGGACTTGTTGGAGGTGGAGCCCGCAATCCCCTGGCTGAATTATGCGATGCCGCCTACTCATGTGTGGATGCCAAAACCGGACGAGTCAAAATTCCCGGTTTTTACGATGATGTCGTACCCCCCACTCGTGCTGAGTTGAAGGATTTCGTCGCCTCAGGTTTTCAAGTCCGAAAATTTAAAGAGACGTATCAATTACGCTCATTGCGAACATCCGACCCTAAAGATCTTCTCAAACGCATTTGGGCTTCGCCTACATTTGAAATTCATGGTCTCACTGGTGGTCATACCGGACCTGGCATGAAAACCATTGTTCCAGCTTGGGGAGAACTCAAAATCAGTATGCGTTTGGTCCCGAACCAACATCCTCAAAAGATTTTCCGTCTCTTGAAAAAGCATCTTCGGGAACGCCATCCAGATATTGAGGTGATCAACGACGAGGCCCTGGAACCCTTTCGCGGGATCTCTGAAGGACCTTATGCCACCGCACTCCAAGACTCGGTCGAAAAAGGGTTTGGACGGCGGCCTGTATTCGTGAGAGAAGGCGGATCCATTGGAGCCGTGGCCACACTCCAACGAGCCTGGAAAGTTCCGATTTTATTTATGGGATTGAGTCTGCCTGAACATGGCTACCACGCTCCCAATGAATACTTTGATTGGGGCCAAGCCTCAGGTGGCATGCACGCCTTCATAGAGTATTTCCGTTCTTTAAGTCAGATGTAATTCTTGGACCTGGCGTCGGCACACTAGTCAAAATGGACAAGGGAACGAACATAGGCAAGAACATTACGGCGATCATCAAGAGAAAGGTGATCTTTCCATCCTTGCATGCTGGTTCGGGGAACCCCATTGGTGATAATGGCCAACAGTTCCTCATCCGTCTTGCTGGATGTTGCGGCAGAAACGAGATTGCCCGGGCGAGGCGCTAAAGTCGTAGCTCGTGGGCCATCCCCATGTCCTTTGCTTCCATGGCATTCCAGACAATGTATTTGGTAGATATCTCGCCCTTGGTCAATGTCAGGCTGGGAAACCAGCTCAACACGATCTTCCGCTCCAATAAACGATCCACACAACACACTGCTCAGCCCTACCCATAGGATCCATCGATACTGATTGAAAGAAAATTTTCCCCTCATTTCACTATTACTCGAGCCCATGAAGGATCTCTTGCCTTTGCATACCAGTATTTTTTCTTACCGTACAGCTAGACTCCCAGGATTAAGCGAACCGGGTTGGGTCGTTCACCAATACCAAATGTAATCTCCCGTTTAACTTCTTCTGGATTCAGATAGGTACCAAAAATTCTATCCCAAAATGTAAACAAAGAACCGAAATTAGACTTGTAATGCTGAGGATCATCGCTGTGATGAATATGGTGATATCGTGGCGTTACGAAAACCCATTCCAGCCAATTTGATCTCCATGAGACATTCATGTGCATCCAATTATTACGGAGCATATGCTCAGCACTAATTGCAAATATGAGCCAAGATGGGACCGGATGTAAAATCGGAAGTGCGACAATATAGGTCAAATTAAAAAGGAAAATGTGAGGAATTGTCGTTCGAAATCCTGCTAACCAATACATGTACTGTGGAGAGTGATGCCATTTATGGGTCCGCCAGACAGGTCTAGTATGCATGATTCGATGTACCCAATAGAGTCCAAAATCCTCTACTATATAAAACAGAACCAGCTTCGCAAAAAGCGGTAGAACAAAAATTTCAGCGGGGTAATATTTTGGGATAGGGATTCTATCAGTTAGATAGACTGTCGCCAAAAAGAAAATGTTATACATTCCTAAGGCCGCCAGATCCCTCAAAAAGACTGATCTATACTGAATAACCCTTGCAGGACGAATAATTTCTATCGCAAAAAATAATAGACCTGGAATCCAAAAAGCAAAATATGGGAACAGCGCATCACTCAAAGGTTACTATTCTCCAAATCTGATGTTCCCTTTTTTCCTTCTCAACTTTTTCTCGTCATTGGCAACCAACCATTTAGTAAGGAGCTGATACTTTTTAGTTCCTCCAAATTCATTCTGTTGATAGACAAGCCTAACCCCCAAAGAACTCTTCTACTCTTTTTTAAGCATTAGTTATGGGCGGGAAGCCTAATCCCAAATATATTGTGCATTCACATTTTTTAAACCGTCGAATCATTTTCCCCGAAGGAGGATATTAATTGGGATACCCTGGAATCCATATTCGTTTCTGATGGAATTTTCGAGGTATCGGACATAGGCCGGAGGAATCTTCTCGGCGCCTTTGACGAATAACGCAAACGTAGGCGGCTTGGTGGCAACTTGGGTAATAAACATTGATTTTTTGGGATTGCCGCGATGTAAAGAAATGGGATTTTTTTCGAGGAGTTGTTGGAGGAAAAGGTTCAGTCTCCGCGTTTGAATCCGTGTGGCAAACAACGCCACCACTTGATCAATTTTGGCAAATAAGCGGGGGAGAGTTTCGATTTGCACCGCAGCTCCAAACACCACTGGAACATGCGCAAAAAACGGGAACCGCCGTGACAGCTCCAAATTATAGGCAGGATACGCGTCAGGATCATGTTCCCGCACATCCCATTTATTCACCAAAATGACGCACCCGCGCCCTTGTTTACTGATCAACCCGGCAATTTTTGTGTCCTGTTCGGTCACACCTTCGATTCCATCCAACACTAAGACCGCCACATCGGAGCGCCCTAGAGCCCGCATGGCTCGTACGACACTATAGCCTTCAATCCCACGATCAATACGTCCTCGCCGGCGAATCCCTGCGGTATCGGTAAAGATATAGTTGCAGCCTTCACGAGTCAGCAGGGAATCAATGGGATCTCGTGTGGTACCAGGAATATCGCTCACGATGAGCCGTTTTTCTCCAAGGATGGCATTCACCAAGGTGGACTTGCCCACATTAGGGCGACCCACCACCGCAATCCGAGGAACCTCTAATTGTGTCGATTCATCTGGGGCCAGAGGCAGATGCGGGATGAGCGCTTCAAGCAATTCATCAACGCCCATACCGCCCTCCGCAGAAATCGGGTAGATATCGTTCATACCCAATTGGTAAAAATCTGCGAGAAGCGGCTCGGACTTTGGGGTATCGATTTTATTGATCGCCAGAAAGACGGGCTTGGCAAGAGGGCGAAGCAAGTCTGCTAACTCAGCGTCTAATGGCGATAATCCTACACGCCCGTCCATGACGGCGATGACCAAGTCCGCTTCAGCCAGGGCCGTTTTCGTTTGCTCTTTAATCTGCGACACAATCACATCTTCCGTTTGAAGGTCTAAGCCACCGGTATCCACCAGGGTAAACATGCGGTTTTGATAGTCGCACTCCGCCGTATTGCGGTCGCGTGTCACACCGGAGACATCATCCACGATTGCTGTTCTATGCCCGACAATCCGGTTAAACAGAGTGGACTTACCCACATTGGGACGACCCACAATGACCACCACCGGCTTATGGGGCTGCAGGTCTTCTGCACCTTCCACATTAGGAATCTCTAAAGGTAACTCCGCTGTTTTCGTCATCTGCCCTCGACGAACCGTTTTCGGACGTGACCGGGTTTTGGACGCTCGAACCATATTCACCAAATTCCTTCTGTGAATTTCTTTAAGGTTGATTCACCAAGCCTGTGAACTCCCCCACTGTAACAAATCCAAAAAATTCCTGCCTAGCAATGGGGGAGAAGCCAAGGAAGGCAGCCGGTCAAATGACCGGCTGCCAAATGTCCGGGATGCATGTATGGGGAATCGTGCTTTGAGAAAACCGATGTATTGAGGATCTGATCTAAAATACAATTATGATTGATCTGCTTTGGCCAATGATTCTTCTTCTGATGAAAACCAATCTAAACAGCACAACCATTCTTTTTTCTGACTTTCATAGGTGGAGTGATAATTTCCCTTTCCATCTTTCGTCAATTCATATTGTGATTCGTAGTGGTAGGTGCCTGGAACCCGATTTTCCACTCGTTGTTGGGCGACAACTTGACGATCGTTTTGCGCAGTATCCCTGGATGATTGGGCCAGGACAGGTTGAGTACACAGACACACGGCACAGCTCAAGAATGCCAAGGTTCTGACCTGTCCACGAATCATCGTCAAAATGTGAAGCATGCTGATTTCTTTCATAGATAATCCCCTCCCGTGAATAAAGATTTTTTTAGAATTATCTGGAGCTTTTAGAATGTTGGAAATCTTGGACCCATGATACTGCCTACCATACTGAGGTAGATTTCACCCAATCCATTCCCCAATCGAATGAGTATTGTTAGATGAGACTTAGACGGGTTGAAATAACTTAGTCATAGTTTTTGGATTTTTCTGAAGACTGGTTGGGAATGCAGAATAATGATGATTTCAACCAGGAGAAATCCTCTAAGACCCATTAGTTTCGAAACGTGAAGAGCTGCTCAAGACATGCCATAGGGCTAGGGAAAGGCCGTCCGACCCCGAGTCATGCTGAGAAATCAGCCACGAATCGTATGGCTTTCCTCCCAAAGGAGAACGCTTAGGCTTTGCCTGCAGAGCGTACTGACAAAATGTAAGTTTGGAAAACGGGTGGGAATACCGATGGGGCCTTTTTGAAACAGTCCACCGTAAGACCTGCGGATTGGTGGGTTTAAGCCGGATGCCTTCTCAGGCGAAAAAGTTAAAATCCCAGGGATTACGGGGCAGGGGGAGGAGATAGGCGCTTAATCTTGTAGGTACCACCCCATTCACGCGGAGGGATATTTTTTTGGGTGCCGACACGCAAATACCACCAAACTCCGTCGGCAGTCTTTCCATCATCAGACAAGAGCACTTCAAACCCACCCTCACGATCATTGCCCTTTTGATGCCATGTTCCCGACCAAAGACGGCCTTCAACTTTTTCGGTGTGAAGCCGGCCTTCTTGCCAGGTGTAAGGTCCATTGCCCTCCGCATCTAAGGTGACTTGATAGGCTTTGTCTTCTTCTTGAATTTCCCATTGACCTGCGAGGCTTACTTCTGCCGGAATAGCTGCGGTGTTGATGGGCAGGACTTCTCGGTTTACAGCCAAGGGTTTGATTGGTTGACGCATGGATTCATGCCAATTGACCAACATCCATCTTCCCTCTCGACGATTGAGAACCCCACTATCACGCAATGGCCAGGTTTTCTTTTTGGGGCCATCCGCCGTTTGCACCTCACGATTGTAATCGATTTCCATCGCAAACCAAGCCACATCTCCCTTTTGCCAGACCTTGAGGTTGAGAATATCGATGGTTAATCCACTCAACATGGCAAACTCTTCCTCAAAGGCTTGTTTGACATCTTTCCATCCAATGTATTTGCGCCCCCCGATGGTGTATCCCACAGTATCCTCATCTGCAGCCATATGCCTTTCAAGGGTCTTCAAATCCATTTCGGCATTGGCCTTGACGATTGTGCGAATCACGGTTTCTGGATCATCAAGATTTCCAGTAACCTTAGCCCACCCGTTCAACCCTCCTCCGAACACCAGGATCATACTCACCAGAGCAAATGCCAATTTTATCTTGGGACATCCGGTTCTCTGTTTTCTGATACACCTCAATGACCTGATGTTGGTGATTATGGACGACCTGCCTTCATTCATTTTCAATGGCTCATCTTCTTTTGGGGAAGAAATTCAATCGGTATTGGCCTTAGGAGAAATTTTGCCACTCAATATCTGCGAATAGGCCTAATAGACAGGGGCTTAGGTATGGAGATGTTTCATAGCTGATGCACAAAGGATAATAAACACCCCCATCCAAAGAGCTACTCGCTGGAAGGGAACAGGCTCTACAGCCATTTCTTCCAGTTCTTCTTGATCTTCATGACCGGTCGGGTCGTTTTTAAAGAGGGTGGTATAGAGGAAAATAGTCAGTACGCCAAGCACCAAGAAAAGTTTAATGAAAAAGACTGTAAGATATTTTGCATGATGGCCCACACCTTCTCCTGTCGCCATGATCATCCCTTGACTCACATAGTGTAAGTTGACCCCGCCAGTAAACAGGATGACCACCAGTAATAGGCCGACGATTCGCTTATATTGTTTATAAAATGATTCGGAAATGGGCTTAATGAATTCTTTTGGGACGGTCGTTTTCAGGCAAGGTGTGACCGCCATCACCAGAAAGGCGAGGCCGCCGATCCACACGACTGCAGAGAGCAAATGTAGCCAATGCACTAAGATTGGAATGAGTTGGTTGAGATCGGTGAGGACCCCAAGAAGGGATTCCATTAGAACTTAAAGACTGGTTTTTCGTTGCCAAACCGACGTTTGCGAAGTTCTTCCATTAATTCAATGGTGACCACAGATATACCTTCCTCTGCAGCATGGCGCTCTACACCCTTTTTTACCATCGCCCTCAAGAAATAAGGGATGCGGCTGAGCCGTTCTTCTGATGCCTGATCCCAAATGACAGATGACATCTCTGGCACATTGAAAGCCACCTGAACTTTTTCCCCACCCTTGGGGGTATAGAGGCACCACTCATCTTCATCCATCCAATCTCCATGGTCCACATAGGGGCGTGCCCGACAACCACCGCAAATTTCACTGTACTCACAATCGCCACACTTGCCTTTGAGATGCGGGTACCGGAAGGAATCGAATACTTCAGACTTTTCCCACAAATCAACAAAGCTCTTCTCCCGAATATTTCCAGCAGATAATGGCATATAGGGACAGGGCGTCAGATCCCCATTTGGGGTGATTCGGGCATAGTTGGTCCCGGCAAGGCATCCGCCTCCCATATACCCCTGGGCTTTGGTGATCGGAGAATTCGGATCTTTTTCGTATGCTAGACGTTTAAAATGCGGAGCACATCGAGCCCGAACCAGCATATCTTGGTATTTATCTTGGCTTTCGATTAAATGGACCAAGACTTCCTCATATTGGGAAGGCGTTATGTCAGTCAATTCCTCGCCGCGTCCCGTGCAAACCATGAAAAAGACATTGAGTACTTTGGCTCCCAGCTCATGTGCCCAATCGATGACAGCTGGCAATTCTTTATAATTCATTGGTTGGGCACTGAAATGAACCTGAAACTGCAACCCGTTACGTTTGCAGGCTTCGATTCCGGCTAAGGCTCCCTCCCAGGCATTCGGCATTCCGCGAAAAGCATTGTGTGTGGCTGGATCAAGCGAATCAATACTGATTCCAACACCCATGACTCCAATATCTACCATCTGTTTCGCCATGGCATCATCAATCATCATGCCATTCGTTCCAAAGACCACCATAAATTGGTGCTTCACAGCATGCCGAGCGATATCTAATATATCGGGTCGAACCAACGGTTCACCGCCCGTAATGACCAGGAGACTTCCGCGATTGACCTCGGCAATTTGATCAATAAGTTGAAAACACTCCTCTGTGGAGAGTTCATCCTGCCCCCCACTCATCTTTGTTGTCGCATCTAAATAGCAATGGTCACATTTCAGATTACAGCGACTCGTGAGATTCAGAGCGATCAGGTACGGCTTGAAATCATCAACAGTCCGCCCATCTCCTGGCGCATCAGTACCAGAACCCGGGCGAAGAGACTCGAACCGTGAAACGGCACTTGAACCTAAGGACGACAAATTATTGAAAAATGAATTGAGAACGGGAAGGGATTTACCCATTAGTGACCGGCCCCTGATTGGGTCTCAGAAGCAGCTCCTGTCCCAGTCAGCTTGGCGACGATGTCTTTGACGTTCCCCGACTTCATCGCCTCTTCCATGGTTTCCTTCGCTTGCTCAATACCTTGGTTAGCCACATCAAGGGTAATCGTCGTGGTACCAATCTTTTCCGCATGCTTAAGGATTAACGCCTTAGTGCAGTCCCGCATAAAACCCGCGGGAGCCCGTTCTAATCGTTGAAGGGCATCAGGTTCCCAGGTATAAGGATCAGACCCGTTGGCCTCAGGAGCTTGATCGTTTTTTGAATCAGAACCCATAGTTGAGGCCTCCCCAGCCGTTTTATTGGCAAAGATTGGAGTATAGTCTTCTGCCGCCGCCTCTTGAATCATCGGCCCTGCATACTCCAATGTGATGGTCGTCATTCCCAACTTTCTAGCAGTCTTTTCAATTTTGGCTTTCGCACGGCGACGTTGAAATCCAGCAGGAACAGCACGAATGGCTTCTCGTGAATCTTTTGTCCATTGCATGGGGATATCATCGTACGCAACTTCCGTTTCCAGGCCCCCTTCTGCTTTGGCTGCCGCATCAAAAATGGATTTATCCACTTGTTTAAATTGTGCTCCATCCAAACCGCAAACAGGACACATAACTGGATGAGCCCCTTTCCCGATATAGCCACATCCCCCACACACATAATAATCTCGTGACATCCGATCCAAATAGTTTTGATTCCCAGCACTCAATGGATTGGCGGCAACAGGTTTTTCTTCTACTACCTGGGCCATCATGCCACTCATTGTCGTTCCCATTAAATCTTGTGCCACCTGATTGTCGGCCTGCATGGCGTTTCGATCTACACCGGCCGCATCCAAGGTTCCTCCAAGAGTTTTCATGGCATCCATTGCGCCCTTAGGGAGAATATCTCCCACAGCATCATCAATAACCGAATTACTAATAATCGTATGGCCTTTTTCAATGGCATAACGGTGAATGGCCGTCTTGGCCACACCTCGGGCAAATACAGGAATTTTTTCCATACGGCGCAACGCTTCTTCCGTCCAGGCAATCGTATATTCCGCTTGAGTATCAATAGGCGGCACAAACTTTCTATTGGAGATCAATACATTACAGGGTGCGGACCGTAAGAGATTTTCAGCATTGCTGCCGATATCCATATCGTCGTCACTGTGCACGCCAATGCGCCCCACAATAAGAAGCCATGGCTGTTCTTTCCGAACATACTGAATGACCTTCTCAAAAGCCTTGCCATCTAACAAAGTTGTTTTTATGTCAGCTCCTTCGTCCTGTGCGACATCACGGGAGACATCTAAATGTGATTGGTAGATTTTAGCCAATCCACTGTCAATAACTTCCTCATGAAGCTTTTCTTGTTCTTTGAATCGAAATACTTTCCCTGCTTCCTCATTTAGGACACCTGAAATACTGTGAAACGCCGCATAGTGGAAATAGGGATCAAATGCAGAAATTGCTTCAACCGGTTTATTCAACGCCTTTCCAAGAGCTAACGCGGTCTTCAGGCCGCCAAATGAGTAATGGCTGCCATCTACCGCTACCACAATTTTACCGCCGTTCATTGGCTTCGTATCTTTCACAATGAACATATCGGAATTGCGCACCCGACGAATGACGCGTTCCGTGTTGCTCCCGATAATGGAATCCTTGACCGCTCCCACCCCTAAGGCTCCCATTATGGTCAGGTCATAACCATTTTTTGTGATATCTTCTGCGATCGCTTTCCAATTACGTCCTTCTAAGGAACGACGCTCCAAAGGAATATTGGCTTCATCACACTTTTCTCCAACATAATCCAAATAGGAATCCGTAATAATTTGAAGGCCACGAGTTATCAATGAATCATGGATTTGTCGTTGTCGATCCAATTCCTTCTCGTCATGATATTCTTCCGGAAGACCCGCTTCCATTTGCTTAAATCGTTTATCATGCATTTTCGCGGCATACACATGGCTCCCAACCATTTTCGACCCAAATACTTTAGCGAATTGGACTCCCAACTCCACCGCCATATTGGAATGGTCTGAATTATCGACTGGGACATATATCGTTTTGTACATTCACGAGCCTCCTTACTGGAATCACCATAAAAAAAGCGAGACCACCCCCCTCGCCTTAATCGATAGGAAATTCGCAGATATGCCTAATATTTATCCGTAAAATAACAGCGGATCTTACCACCCTGAATTTCGGTTATGCAAGCCAAAGAGCCGAGTCAAGCTCTCCGAATCTGATGAAAAAATCATTGAAATTTCAACCGGTTTTGCCTGATATTTTGTTAAAATCAGTATGCCCACAACCCGTCATTGCCTAAGCATATCAGCGTATCATTCATCTAGGTATTTTATGTTATTCGATGGGAGGAATAGAGTGATCCATACAATAAGAGTACTCCTAAATCCTGATGAAAAAAAAATTGATCCATTTAAAAATCAATTGAGAGAGGCTTCGTCACGACTCCTAAATGCTTTCTTCTCTTCGTTCAAGCTTTTTTGGTTTTTTCCGAAAAACATCATAATTTTAGAAGGACCCGTCTACCCAAAATTCTAAGCATTTTCGTTTAGAAAATTGTGTAAAAGCTTATCTTGATGTATAGTTAGGGTTTTTGTTTTTGGATTATTCACTTAAGGTCTTAGCCCAATGGGGGAGCATGAAGCTCGACTTATTTAATTAGGGGGAATCAATGAGACAATCCAGTTATTTGTTTACGTCAGAATCAGTCACCGAAGGCCATCCTGATAAAATCGCCGATCAGATTTCTGATGGTATTTTGGATGCTATCATGGCCAAAGATAGGAACTGTCGGGTGGCTTGTGAAACATTGATTACCACCGGCATTGCCTTTGTGGCTGGAGAAATTTCCACCAAAGCCTACGTGGAAATCCCAGAAATAATTCGTGAGACCATTAAGGGCGTCGGGTATTCAGATGCAACCTGGGGGTTTGATCATCGCACCTGTTCAGTCTTGACTTCAATTGATAACCAGTCTGGCGATATCGCAATGGGCGTGGATACCGGAGGAGCGGGGGACCAAGGCCTTATGTTTGGCTACGCCTCAAATGAAACCACCGAACTCATGCCGATGACGATAGTCCTCGCCCACAGGCTCACACGACGTCTGGCAGAAGTACGCAAAAAGAACATTCTCAATTGGGTCCGGCCAGATGGGAAAGCTCAAGTGACCATTGAATACAAAAACGGCAAGCCTGTCAGAATCGATACGATCGTCGTTTCAACGCAACACAGTGAGTCGGTAACCGCAAAGAAAATTGAAAAAGATGTAATGGAAAAAGTGATTATTCCTGTCATGCCTAAAAAATTGTTTAACCCCAAAAATATCAAATTCCACATTAATCCTACCGGACGATTTGTCGTAGGAGGACCAATGGGTGACGCCGGGCTTACCGGCCGGAAAATTATTGTTGATACCTATGGTGGAGTAGGCAGTCATGGTGGAGGCGCTTTTTCTGGGAAAGATCCAAGCAAGGTCGACCGTTCAGCCTCGTACATGGCCCGCTACATTGCCAAAAATATCATTGCCGCTCAATTGGCTGAAAAATGTGAAGTGCAATTGGCCTACGCCATTGGGGTTGCCGAACCCGTGTCCGTCTTAGTGGATACCAAGGGAACGGAAAAAACTAACGTGGAACGCATTGAAAAATTAGTGCGCAAGCATTTTTCGTTAACCCCAAAGGGTATTATTGAGCACCTAAAATTGCGCCGCCCGATCTACAAACAAACAGCAGCCTATGGGCATTTTGGCCGAAACGAACCGGGCTTTACTTGGGAAAAGACCGACAAGGCGGCCTTGCTCCGTCGAGAAGCGGGGTTATAATTTAACAATGGTCGCAACAAATGGGGGAGAGAATTCTAGATTTCTTTCTCTCCATCTATATTCTTACATTCAATAATCTGCTATTCAGACACACTGACCAACGAGGGGAGCACGAATGATGAGTACTTCAGGCATATTGGAAACCACCACCCAGGATTATAAAGTCGCGGATATCAACCTAGCAGCTTGGGGGCGAAAGGAATTACAAATTGCTGAATCCGAAATGCCTGCCTTAATGGCTCTCCGGGATAAGTTCCGTAGCTCGCAACCTCTGAAAGGTGCCAAAATTTTGGGTTGCATTCATATGACCATTCAAACCGGAGTATTAATTGAAACCCTTATCGAGTTGGGTGCTGAAGTGCGCTGGTCTTCTTGCAATATTTTCTCGACGCAAGATCATGCCGCTGCGGCCATTGCCGCGAAAGGGATTCCTGTCTTTGCTTGGAAAGGCGAAACTGCTGAGGAGTACGAATGGTGTCTGGAGCAGACCATTTTAAAAGACGGCAAACCCTGGGATGCTAATATGGTTTTAGATGACGGGGGCGATCTGACAATGATGCTCCATAATAAGTATCCTGCCATGCTGGATCACATTCATGGGATTACGGAAGAAACGACCACGGGGGTGCATCGCTTACAGGAAATGCTGAAAAATGGCACATTAAAAGTTCCAGCCATCAACGTAAATGACTCGGTGACTAAATCAAAAAACGACAATAAATATGGATGCCGTCACAGCTTGAATGATGCCATTAAACGGGCCACCGATCATTTGCTGGCCGGGAAAAAGGCCCTGGTCATTGGCTACGGTGACGTGGGAAAAGGATCGGCCCAATCCCTCCGCCAGGAAGGCATGATTGTCAAAATTTCTGAAATCGACCCGATTTGTGCCATGCAAGCCTGCATGGATGGATTTGAAGTTGCCTCACCCTACAAAGACGGAGTTAATACCGGCAAACCTGAGGACACGAACCAGACATTGTTAGGCCAAACTGATTTGGTCGTTACCACAACCGGCAATCTCAATGTGTGTGATTCTGCCATGCTACAAGCCTTAAAATGCGGAGCGGTGGTGTGCAACATTGGACATTTTGACAACGAAATTGACACGCAGTATATGCGGAAAAACTGGGAGTGGGAGGAAGTGAAGCCCCAAGTTCACAAAATCTACCGGAACAAAGCAGCTAAGGACCATTTAATCTTATTATCTGAGGGGCGGCTGGTTAATCTTGGTAATGCCACTGGGCACCCTTCCCGAATTATGGATGGCTCCTTTTCCAATCAAGTCCTGGCTCAAATTTACCTATATGAACGAAAGTATGCTGATCATGTTGAGCCTGAGACTCCTACCGTGCAAGTTCTTCCCAAGATTTTAGATGAAGAAGTCGCAGCCCATATGGTCCGTGGATTCGGCGGAGTCTTAACCAAACTGACACCAACTCAAGCTCAGTACATTCATGTCCCGGTTGAAGGCCCATTTAAAGATGATACCTATAAGTATTAATTGACTCCTTCTGTGATCGCTTTCCCACAAGGAAAGCGATCACAGCACCTGCCCTTTCCGCTTTATCCTCGAATGACTGGATTTTTCAAAGAAGTCTGTTAAAATAAAGGGTAATAACAGGAAAGATATCATCTAGTGTCTTCCCCTTTACAAGGGAGCTGTGGCCGTAGTATTCTCCGGCACCTCTACATGAGGTAAGATGACACTGGTATATTTTTAAACTCGTAGCCACCTTTCCTGTATTAGAGTTGCCAAATTCAATATTTTTGATTAACTGATCCCTCACCGCTGGATCTCGCCACAAGGCACCCTCCTGTTTAATAAATTTTCCGGTGAGCGATACATAAGGACGTAGCGGCCATGTCAAGAACCCTAGATCCGTCAAAAGCGGGAACCCCTCAACGAGATTACCCCACAATGTTTCTTTTTGGTTTTATCCTTACAGCTACCGTCGTCGGCCTACCAGTGTATGCCTACTTTTATGACTTCACTTGGGTAGACTGGACCATGTTTGTTTCCCTATACATGATCACAGGACTTGGCATTACGGTCGGCTATCATCGCTTACTAACGCATAGAAGCTTTAAATGCCCGAATTGGGTGAAGATGGCATTTTTAATTGCAGGCGGCATGGCCCTGGAAAATTCGGCATTACGATGGTGCGGCGATCACCTACGGCATCATTCACGCTGTGACAAGGAAGAAGACCCCTATAATGCCACACTCGGATTTTGGCATAGTCATTGTGGATGGATTTTCTGGAAAGACCCAAACCGAGATCCCAAATACCAGACTCGCCTCCTACAAGATCCATTGGTTGTTTGGCAGAATAAATATTACCTTCCGATTGTGTTGACTGGCTTGTTCCTCCCATTCTTCGTCGGCCTCATGTATAACGGCTGGATTGGTGGCATTGGTTGTTTTCTTTTAGCCGGATTAGCACGCACCTTTTTTGTATTAAACTCCACATTCTTCATTAATTCCATCTGCCATATTTGGGGCGATCAACCTCACGGCACCTCGAATTCCAGCCGAGACAGTTGGTGGATTTCGCTACTGACATTTGGTGAGGGCTACCATAATTACCACCACATGTATCAAAGCGATTACCGAAACGGCATTCGATGGTACGATTTCGATCCCTCGAAATGGTTAATCTGGACATTAAGCAAAATCGGCCTGGCCTACGATCTTCGTCGACAGCAAGCTAGCCCCAACTAACGGCTTCACCCTCTACTTCCTAGAAGCCTCGTTCAAGTGGTCTGCAAGGCTATTTTCCTCTTAGGGTTCTTTTCTCCAATCAAAGACAAGTAGGCATTCTTTCCATTCTAATTGCGGAAAGAAGAGGTCATATGATAGATTCGCCTGTATTCACGCGGGTTTTTTTGACATGATGACGACCGAAATACAAGAAAATGCCGCACAGTATTTAATGAATACCTATACCCGCCTCCCGCTCATTATTGAACGCGGCCAAGGGTGTTTAGTCTACGATGCTGAAGGCCGGGAATATCTCGATTGTGTGGCCGGCATTGCTGTCAATATTCTGGGTCATGCCCATCCGGACATTGTCGAAGCCATCACGCGGCAAGCCCGACAACTTATCCATACCTCCAATCTGTTTTTTACCGAACCACAAACACAATTGGCTCAGCGGCTTGTTGAGAATTCATTTGCCGACAAGGTGTTTTTTTGTAACAGCGGGGCTGAAGCCAATGAAGCGGCCATTAAGCTAGCCAGGCGATATGCTGTCACAACATTCGGTCCTACTCGGTTTGAAATTTTGACCATGAAGCAATCCTTTCATGGACGAACGTTGGGCACCCTCACAGCAACCGGACAACCTGCCCTACAAGAAGGTTTTGGGCCTTTGGTCCCCGGCTTCACACACGTTCCTTTTAAGGATTTTCAGGCAATAGAAGCGGCCATGACGCCACAAACTGCTGCCGTCATTCTCGAACCGATTCAAGCGGAAGGAGGCGTTATTGTTCCTGACGCAGATTATATGAAAAAGGTTCGGAAGCTATGTGACGACCGACAAATGCTTTTAATTTTCGATGAAGTCCAGACAGGGATGGGACGTACAGGGACTCTATTCGCCTATGAACAATTCGGCATTCAGCCGGATATAATGACTTTAGCCAAAGGCCTCGGAGGAGGAGTCCCGATTGGGGCCTGTCTGGCCACCGCCAAAGTGGCAACGGCATTTGAACCCGGGACACATGCATCCACGTTTGGGGGAAACCCATTGGCATGTTCCGCCGCCTTAAAAGTATTAGACTTGCTCCTTGATGGGGGTAAACTTGAACAGGGCCGCGTAGCCGGTGAGTACTTAGCCAAAGGATTGGTCACACTTACTGAAAAATTTTCCTGCATTAAGGAAACACGCGGCATGGGGTTGTTACAGGGGCTAGAATTATCCATTGACGGAAAACCGCTGGTCCTTGAATGCCTGGAACGTCGAGTGCTTATAAATTGCACGATGAACCGCGTCCTCCGGTTCGTACCTCCCTTCATCATAAGCCACCAGCAAATTGATCGATTATTAACTGTCCTCTCTGAAGTTCTTTCCAAACGGAAATAACGAATGGCCTTAGTTCGTCCTTCTACACGAAGTCCTCGCTCAAGCTCTGCCTCCCGAAACAAGGGTTCTGCACTTCCCAAAGACCTTTTGACGGTGGCTGATATTCCCCGCAAAAAAATTAGCGACCTTATTAAGCTGGCTAAACAATTGAAAGCGGCACATGGCAAAGGGCGACCGACTTCCCCCCTCAAAGGGAAAACGCTCGGACTCATTTTTGAAAAACCCTCGACTCGCACCCGAGTCTCCTTTGAAGCAGGTATGAACCAATTAGGTGGCCAAGCGCTCTTCTTGGCTTCAGAAAAAATTCAACTCAGCCGCGGGGAAAGCTTGGCGGACACGGCCAAAGTTCTCTCTCGTTACGTCGATGCATTAGTGGTGAGAACCTTCGACCAGTCGGCCTTGGAAGAATGGGCTCGATATACTTCCATCCCAGTGATTAATGGGTTGACCGATCATTGTCATCCCTGCCAGGCTTTCGCTGACCTTCTCACCATCGTGGAAAAAAAGGGGCGTGCGAAGGGACTAAAATTAGCCTATATTGGCGATGGGAATAACATTACTCATTCGCTTCTTGAAATAGGGGCCAAAGTCGGAATGCATGTCTCGGTGGGATGTCCACCAGGATATGAACCGGATAGCACCATTGTGAAACAGGCCAGAGCCGAGGGTGCCCAGACTGGGGCCAAGATCGAAATCACCCATGACCCAATGGTCGCCGCCAAGCAAGCCGATGCGATTTACACCGATGTGTGGATCAGTATGGGACAAGAAGAAGAATCTCAACCACGTATGGCTGCGTTTGCCCCTTATCAAGTGAATACTCTTTTACTGAAACAAGCCAAGCCCAATGCGATTGTTCTTCATTGTTTGCCGGCACATCGAGGTGAAGAAATCACCGCTGACGTGTTAGACGGCCCACAATCCGTCGTCTTAGACCAAGCAGAGAATCGGCTGCACATTCAAAAAGCTATTTTGCTCGAATGGCTAAGAAAATAAAGCACCTGACCAATCAGCGAATACAAAGTGACCCCAAATTGGTGTTTGGTCAAAAGAATAACGGTCACACTGTACTCCTTGGACCTCATGGATAAAATATTAAGGAACCCTTTTCCCTACTAATAATATTCTCATTCACTCCCGATCGTTCTTTCCAATGAAGATTTCTCAATCACAAACACCAAGCCGGATCTCTACGAATGCGTCGCGTTCGACCCCCAAAAATTTGGACACTGCCAAGCTCTGGGGAGGGCGTTTCCAAGGCCAGACCGATGCATTAGTGGAATCTTTCACCGCGTCGATTGGATTTGATTGTCGCCTCTACGAATACGATATCGAAGGCAGTGTGGCCCATTGCAAGACCTTGCGCCGAGCCAAGGTCTTGTCGTCCCGTGAAAGCCAGACAATCATCAAAGGCCTGAATGACATTCGAGAAGACATCCGAGCCGGACGACACCAATGGAATGTGAAAGACGAAGATGTGCACATGAGCATTGAACGAAAGCTCACACAGCTCATTGGTCCCCTTGGGGGAAAGCTGCATACCGGCCGCAGTCGCAATGATCAAATTACTCTTGATCTTCGGCTCTATCTTCGGGACGTCCTTCAACACTTGCAACAAGATCTTTGTCAACTACAACACGCGCTTGTGACCTTGGCCGAACGATATCAAGGGGTCATGTTACCGGGCTACACCCATTTGCAACGCGCCCAACCCGTGTTATTTGCCCATCATGCACTTGCTTACGTGGAAATGGTGGAACGGGACAAAAGCCGATTGCATGATGCCTTGGTTCGAATCAATGTCATGCCTTTGGGGTCCGGAGCTCTCGCCGGAACGAATTATCCCATTGATCGCCACTATACGGCGTCCCTATTGAAGTTTCCCGCCATAACCCAGAATAGCTTGGATGCGGTCTCTGACCGCGATTTTGTAATCGAAGTCCTAAGTGGATGCGCCATTCTCATGATGCATCTTTCCCGTCTGAGCGAAGAACTGATCCTGTGGTCTTCTCAAGAATTTCAATTCATTGATCTCCCCGATGGGTTTTGCACAGGCAGCAGTATGATGCCTCAGAAAAAAAATCCTGATATCCCGGAGCTGATTCGAGGAAAAACTGGCAGAGTGTATGGCCATTTGTTTGGTCTCTTGACGACCGTCAAGGGCCTGCCGCTCAGCTATAATCGTGATCTCCAAGAAGATAAAGAACCCTTGTTTGACACTATTGATACCGTCACCACATCCGTCAAAATTTACGCAGAGCTTTTGTCTCAATTGACTATCAGGCCGGAACCTATGAACAAGGCTGTCTCAGAAGGGTTTCTCCTGGCAACCGAATTGGCTGATTATCTCGTCAAACGAGGAGTTCCTTTTCGAGAATCGCATCATATTGTCGGGAACCTGGTTAGAGAATGTTTATCCAAGGGAAAGGACCTCCTTGATCTCACCCCTCAGGACCTATTCAAGGCGTCTCCTTCATTTGATAAAAACGCAGTCGACGTCTTAACCCCGAGTGCGGCTATTAACCAGAAAAATGTGGTGGGGGGAACAGCGAAGGTTCAAGTGGCTTCCCAACTCAAGTATTGGAAAAAGGTGTTACGAGGTAAAACTCAAACATCCATAAAAAAGAAACGTCCGACATGAGTACCTGGCCACAGCAATGTCGCAACGTTATGGGATTGCTAACCGTCATTCTCTTGTTCGCTAGCATGACGGGCTGCGGAGCCGTTGGGTCCCCTATTCCTCCAGAAGATGTCGGAATCGAAGCCAAGGTAAGAAAGCAGCAGCGAGAAAATGTTCAATCTGAAGCCGTCCTCACCGAAGATGAAGCCGCTACGATTGAGCAAGAAAGCGTAGGACTGCCGACTTTCTATCCAATTGGAACGCGATGAGAATAAAAACTAGGGCCAAATGTTTGTTCAAGCCACTAACTTCACGTTAGAATGAAATGCTTTTTATCTGATTCCCTAAGTGTTGGAGATAACAATTCATGCCTACAACAGAAACCCACTATACGACACGTCCAAAACTCTTATTATTAGATCCGTATCCACGCAATAACCCATACCATATGACGGCGAGTGAGCGCCGATCTATTTGGTTTCCCAAACTCTCATTGCCAGTCATTGCGGCGTATACCCCGTCTAATTGGGACATTGAACTCGTAGACGAAGCGACCGTCGACATTAATTTTGAGACACCTTGTGATTTAGTCGGTTTATCTGTGATGACCTGTTACGCTCCACGTGCCTACGAAATTGCGGATGAATTTCGTGCCCGCGGGAAAAAAGTTGTGCTTGGCGGCGTCCACCCCACCTATTGTCCTGATGAAGCCCTTCTACATTGTGATGCGGTTGTCTGTGGAGAAGCTGAAGACCTCTGGCCGCAAGTGGTGGCAGATGTGGAAGCCGGCACATTAAAGCGCATGTATCGTATGGATCAATTTCCCGTTTTGGGTGACTATAAACCCCCACGCATCGAATTGCTCAGTCCCGATTCGTATATGACCCGATTATGTAGCTTTACCACTCGCGGCTGTCATTTCGATTGTGAGTTTTGTAGTGTGTCGCCGTTTAATGGGAAAACAACCCGTCGCCGTCCCGTGCCGGAAGTGATCGCCGAATTGAAACATGCCAAAGAATGGCTTCGTTCAGATATTGTTGAACGCATGACTCAGGGATCTCTCCTACAGGCTTTATCGACGTCGTTAAAAATTTGGGTTGGATTGGAAGAAGGGTCTATTGTTGCATTTGTGGATGATTTGCATAATAGCCACCGAGCCTATTGCCGCGAACTGTGGGAAGCCTTGAAATCCCTCAATATTAAGTGGGGGTGCCAAGCCACAATGTTCCTTGGCGACGATCCTGACATGGTAAAATTGGCCGCCGACAGCGGATGTGTTTCTGTCTTTGTAGGACTCGAGTCGCTTTCAGTAGATTCACTAGGCGAAACAAACAAAGGGTTTAATCAAGTTCGCAAATTTGAGGACCAAATTAAAATGTTTCACGACCATGGCATCATGGTGAACCCGGGTATCGTATTTGGCTTTGACAATGACGACGAATCAGTATTTGAGACCGCCATTAATTTTCTCACCCGTAATAAATTGGAACTCGCCTATTTCAATGTGCTGACGCCTCTTCCAGGGACGGCTCTGTTCGAACGGTATAACCGGGAGGGACGAATCTTTGATCGAGATTGGTCTAAGTATGACGGTAAACATGTCGTGTTTACCCCCAAACGCATGACACCCGAACAACTACAAGAAGGATTCTTTTGGGCCAACCATGAATTTTATTCCTGGCCCTGTATTTGGAAACGGGTGGCCCATACCAGCCAACGTTTCATTCCTCGACTGGAAATGAATTGGGAATTTCGGAAGCTCATTCGGAGATCAACACCAAAAGGTCGTTTATCCCCCATCGCGAGCGTCCTCAAAAATCTTCAAGCTAAACTTCCGACATTTGAAACCCAGCAATTGATTCCGAATGCATTGTTCCCTCAGACCGCGCAGCCCACTAAAAAACAAGAGCTGTGCCTCAATGTCAAAGCTCGGCGACACGATGCCTTTGCGGCTTTATTCATCGAGCTTGAAGGAACCTTGGACCATTTGAATGCACGAGAACTGTTAACACGTATTAAACAAGCTGCTCAGGATGCCAAAATGGACATCGTCGTCAATTTTGAACATCTGAAGCATGCCACGCCCAAGGCGATTCACACCTTGTTAGATGGGGAAATCTTGAAAGCCATTACGCCCCATGCAAATTTGCGCTACCGAAAATTGAAGGAAGCGTTCCAAACCACCGTTGCCGAAATGGCATTAGGTGATTGGGACATCTTTGAAGAAAGTCCGAACCATGCATGATTTCCACTACAAAGGAGGAGAGTTCTTCTGTGAAGAGGTCTCAATTCAACACATTGTCGAACAAGTAGGAACCCCGTGTTATATCTATAGCCATCGCACTATCCACCGCCATTTCCATGCCTTTGATGACGCATTCAAGGACGTGCCTCATATCGTCGCCTATGCCATGAAGGCCAACTCGAACATTGCGATCTTAAAGCTTTTGGCTAAAGAAGGCAGTGGTGTGGATATTGTCTCCGGAGGCGAATTATTCCGTGCGTTAAAGGCTGGCGTACCTCCCAAGAAGATAGTTTTTGCCGGGGTGGGAAAATCTCCTGAAGAAATTCGTCATGCCCTGGATTCAGACATACTCATGTTCAATGTCGAATCTGCTGGCGAGCTCCAACAGATCCATGAAGTTGCCAAAACGATGGGGCGGCGCGCACCTGTGGCGCTACGCATCAATCCCGATATCGACCCAAAGACCCATCCTTACATTTCAACGGGATTGAAAAAAAGCAAATTCGGTATTGCCGCGGATCAAGCCCTGAACGAGTTTTCACTCGCGAACCAACTGTCACACATAGAGGTCGTGGGCGTACACTGCCATATCGGCTCCCAATTGACCCAAGTCACCCCATTTGTTGACGCCATTAAAAAGGTCTTACACCTTATTCAGACATTGAAAGGTCAGGGAATCGATATTCGTTACATGAATATTGGAGGAGGTCTCGGGATCACCTACTCGAACGAAACCCCGCCCCATCCAAAAGATCTGGCTGCGGCTATTTCTCCATTACTCCAAACCACCTCATGCCAGATCATCATGGAACCTGGACGCTCCATTGTTGGTAATGCCGGGATTCTGGTCACTAAGATTCTTTACAATAAAGAAGGCGCCAATAAACATTTTGTCATTGTCGATGCGGCAATGAATGATCTGCTTCGCCCAAGTTTGTATGATGCACATCATGACATCCAGCCTGTTATTAAAGATGAATCGGCTCCCGTCAATACAGTGGACGTCGTGGGGCCTATTTGTGAATCAGGTGATTTTTTGGCAAAGGACCGAAAAATGCCGCAGGCCCATCCAGGCGACTTATTGGCAGTCATGAGTGCCGGAGCCTATGGATTCACCATGGCCTCCAATTACAACTCCAGACCGAAGACCCCGGAAGTGCTCATCAAAGACGACAAAATCATGGTAATTCGAGCACGAGAAACCTATGAAGATCTGATTCGCGGAGAAACAATTCCCGACCTTTTTTCCTAAGGATGTGTTGACATCATGTTTTCTGGATCATTAGTCGCTATCGTCACGCCCTTCAAAAACGGGAAATTCGATGAAAAGGCCATGGCTGATCTCATTGAGTTTCAAATTTCTCATGGAACACACGGTATCGTGCCCTGTGGAACAACTGGTGAATCAGCTACACTGACTCCAGAAGAGCATGAACGCGTGGTAGCCGTTACTGTCGAAGTGGTAAATAAACGGATACCGGTCATTGCCGGCACAGGGTCTAACTCAACCGATGAGGCCATTCTCTTTACCAAACATGCTAAATCTGTAGGAGCAGATGGGGCACTGCTGATTACACCGTATTACAATAAGCCCACACAAGAAGGGCTCTTTCGTCATTTTGAAGCTATCGCGAAGGCCGTTAATCTCCCACAAATCCTTTATAACATTCCCGGCCGGACTAGCGTGAATATGCTGCCGACCACCACAGCCCGACTCTCACAGATTCCTAATATCATCGGCATAAAAGAAGGCAGTGGGTCACTTCAACAAGTTTCAGACATTATCCACCATTCAAGGCAAGACTTTCTGATCCTTTCTGGTGATGATCCATTGACTCTTCCCATGATGGCCATCGGAGGAAAAGGGGTCATTACCGTCACTGCCAATGTGGCCCCAACTGACATGGCCCAAATGGTCTCAGCGGCACTAAAAGGGAACTATGCCGAAGCGAAGGCTCTTCATTACAAATTAACGCCCCTGTTCACTGCCCTCTTTTTGGAAACCAACCCCATTCCCGTGAAAGTTGCCCTGGCCATGATGGGAAAAATGTCAGAAGAAGTTCGACTCCCTCTTACCCCTCTCGCAGATGCTTTCCGACCAACACTCCGTGAAGCCTTGCAACAGACTGAAGTTTTGTAAGAGTCTCTTACATGGTACGAACCATCATTACCGGTGCTGCAGGGCGAATGGGAATGCGGCTCGTCTCACTAACGCAAGAAACTGCAGGATTGTCGTTAACCGGCGCCATAGAGATGAAGGGGCACCCTGCCCTTGGAAAAGATGCTGGAGAAATCGCTCAAATTGGAAAAGTAGGAATTCTCCTCAGCAACAACCTTCAGACGTGCCTGGCTCAAAGTGACGTGGTCATCGACTTCACCGGACCTACCTCGTGTTTGGCTCATCTTGAGCAAGTCGTCAACGCTTCCAAAGCGATGGTGATTGGAACAACGGGATTTTCCGAAAAAGAACTCGTCGAACTCAAGGCCAAAGCCATGAAGGTTCCTTGCGTATTTTCACCCAACATGAGTGTTGGCATCAATGTCCTCGTCAACACGATTGGCAAAATCGCCAAATCTCTTGGTGATACGTACAACATCGAGGTCATTGAGGCCCACCACAACAAGAAAAAAGACGCCCCAAGTGGAACGGCACTTAAATTGGCCGAGGCGTTGGCCGCAGGAATGGGATGGGATCTACAAGATGTCGGAGTGTATGCGCGACATGGCATCACCGGTGAACGCAAAACACGTGAAATTGGCATGCAAACGATCAGAGCTGGAGATATTGTGGGAGATCATACCATTCTGCTCGGGGGACCAGGTGAACGAATTGAAATTACGCATCGTGCTCATACACGCGATACTTTTGCGCGTGGTGCCCTCCGAGCGGCTGAATGGGTCGTTCAACAACCTCCTGGGCTGTATTCCATGGGCAACGTCCTTGGCCTAGAATAAATCGCTCTAAATTCCCCTACCCACAGTCCCTGCATCCTCTCGAGAGGAATCTACGCCTTGGTTGCGTTGACAAACCGGAAGGGCACATGGTGTTATCAAAAACTCTTTCATTTAATTTCTTCAAACTACATGAAATACAGGAGACGGTTTTTATGGATATGTTTGGAAAAGTGCCGTTAATTGAAATTAAGGTTCATGTCGCACCAGATCAAAAAAAATGGCTGGATAAAATGGTCGACGAAGGGAAAATTGCGGTACCACCTGGCGGCACACTGGAAAAAGGTTCGGTCATTTCAATGTTCATGCGTATGCTGATTCATAATGCCATGGAAGAACAAATGCGGCAGGCAGCCATGGATGCCGAGGACGAAGATGATGACGATGATGAGTAAATTTTAAATGGGCGATCTTCTCAATTTCATAAAGTGGGCAAACGAAGTTGTGAATTCTTAGGTACCTCATTCATGTAAATAATCTGGCTTAACTAAAACGGTAGCGTAATATACCAAAACACATTCTTCTCCTCTGCGGTCTACTGCTCTTCGTATTTGATCTCACATCTTAATCAACAATTTCTACCTGTTTTCCAAGCCGCTTGGCTTTTTGTAGGCATTCAATATCAGTGACCGTACAACGCAATTTATCAAGATCTTCTTCGTCAACAATTTCCACTTGTTTCCCCAATGCTTTTGCCTCCTTCAAACATATCACATCCGTGACTACACACTTCATGGTTGAGGCAGAATTACCCGAGTTGACAGCAGGAACATTGCTTGGTTTCTGCACTTCTTTCTTTTGAATGCATTTTTTATCAGTTAGCGCACAATCAACGGATTCTTCCGTTTTATTAAAGGTCGAATCTACCGCATCTTCAACAGCTTCGTTTGCCCGGTCTTCTGCTTTTTTTTCAGCCTTGTCTATCATTCCATCAAGCAGCCTATCAAGGAAGTCTGCCTGGGCTTGGAAAGCCATTCCGAGAGTTATACCTAGGATTATTCCAAAAATCTTTGAAAATCTCATGATACATCTCCTTTGATAAATAAGGCTTCATTAGGTCTCCTCATTTCAGACAGCATGTTTGGACGAAACGAATAAATGACGGTCTGATTCATGTAAAAAAAAATTAGATTAGAAAACCTCAATTCATTTTAGATAAGTGCTCCCAAAGAAATTTTTATTTTCAATCAAACGGGTAGTAGCATTGAAATAACCATAGTAAGAATTTTAGCTAAAAATAATTTCATGCTCAAAGCTTTTGGAAAACTTGTCGCGCAGCTGAAACCGTTTGTCTAATCTGAGAATTAGAATGTCTGGTTGATAACAGCATGGCTTCAAACTGTGATGGAGCAAAATACACTCCTTTTTTAAGCATGCCATGGAAAAACTTTCCGTATCTGGCCGTATCCGATTTCTTAGCACTTGCATAATCGGTGACAGGTCCTTCTGTGAAAAATCCTCCGAGCATTGCACCGACACGAGTTTGATAGTAGGGGATCTTCGCAGCATTTGCCGCTTCCCCAAGACCTTCGGCAAGAGTTTTTGATTTTCTTTCTAATTCTGTATAGACCCCTGGTTTTTTTAGTTGTCGCAATGTTTCCAGTCCGGCTGCCACGGCGACAGGATTACCTGAGAGAGTTCCTGCTTGATACACCGGACCAGCCGGGGCAATCATTTGCATGATGTCTTTCCGCCCCCCGTAGGCTCCAATAGGTAAACCTCCACCAATTATTTTTCCCAAACATGTAAGATCGGGTTGGACTTTGAATCGGGCTTGCGCCCCACCATAATGCACACGAAATCCCGTGATGACCTCATCAAAGATTAAAACAATTTCATATTTTTGTGTAATCATTCTCAACCAGGGAAGGAATTCATCTTTTGGTGTTACCACTCCCATATTTCCTGCCACCGGCTCAACAATGATTGCTGCTAAATCCTTGGCATGTCTATGAATGAGTTTTTCGGTTTCGACGAAGTCGTTAAATGAGGCCGTCAGCGTATGACGTGCAAAATCTTTGGGAACCCCTGGAGTGTCGGGAATACCCAGAGTAGCAATTCCTGAACCGGCCTTGACTAGCAAATGATCCGCATGGCCGTGGTAACACCCATCAAATTTCAAAATTTTATCTCTTTTGGTATAGGCCCTGGCTACACGTATGGCACTCATCACGGCTTCCGTGCCTGAATTAACCAGGCGAACTTGTTCAATCGAAGGGACCGCTTGAATGATTAACTTAGCCAAATCTGTTTCGGCTTGGCAGGGTGCCCCATAACTGGTACCCTTCTTTGCTGCTTCGATAATGGCTTTCAAGACGCCTGGATTAGCATGTCCCAAGATCAATGGGCCCCACGAGAGGACATAATCGATAAAGACGTTGCCATCAACATCTTCTAAATTGACACCTTTTGCTCTTTTGATAAAAATTGGATCCCCACCTACCGAACGAAAAGCCCTAACGGGACTATTGACTCCGCCAGGAATAGCTAATTTTGCATTTTTAAAAAATGAACGCGATTTTGTCGTTTTCACTGAATTTCTCCTTCCAGGCAGCTTTATTTAGAAAATGGTCTAGTCCCTTTAGAATAGTTTAAATGACGATTTTTTAAAATTGAAAAGTCATTAATTTTATTCCACTATGAACCGAAAAATATAATAGTCATATCATTTAATTATCACACAGGAAAACCCAATGCATTGTGAACAGCGAGAGAGAAACGGAGCTACGATTCTAGAATGTTTTGGAAGATTCGATGAGGAAGATACCGATTTTTTTATTCAAACCCTTGAAGAACTCCAAACACGGGGTTTAAGCAATATTGTTTTAAATTTATCGCCTATATTTTATTTGGACCCAAAAGTTGTAAATCTTTTGCTATTTGCCCAAGAATTTTTGCATTCCCATGGGGGAACGGTATGCATCGTCAGCCCCTTAAGTTCTGTTAGAAATGAACTCATCCGCGGAAAAATTCCAGATGTCATTCCAACTTTCGAATCTCTTTATAGCGCCCTTCATCGCCCCCATGCAGCCTATTCCCCTCAGCTTTCCAAGTAAATGTAAATACTGGGTACAAAAAGAAAAAGCTCAGAGATACGAGATCCCTGAGCTTTTCTTTATAAGAACTCGGCAACGACCTACTTTCCCACACCCTCACGGGTGCAGTATCATCGGCCCTGGAGGGCTTAACTTCCGTGTTCGAAATGGGAACGGGTGGGACCCCTCCGGTATGGTCACCGAGAATTCCTTTTCAGTTAGGAGTGGGAAGGTACTTAGTAAGGAGAAACAATACCGTTTTATGCCTTACTTTTCGCTCCTTACTCCTCACTGTTATTAGACCATGTCTATCAAGAACAAATGTTGTTAAGTCTCACGGCCGATTAGTACTGGTTAGCTTCAGGCCTTACAGCCCTTCCACACCCAGCCTATCAAACTCATAGTCTATAAGTGGCCTTTAGGGAGGTTACCCTCCGTGTGATCTAATCTTGAGGCTAGCTTCCCGCTTAGATGCTTTCAGCGGTTATCTAAACCGGACATAGCTACCCGGCACTGCCGCTGGCGCGACAACCGGCACACTAGCGGTCCGTCCATCTCAGTCCTCTCGTACTAGAGACAGGCCCTCTCAAATCACCTCCGCCCACAACAGATAGGGACCGAACTGTCTCACGACGTTCTGAACCCAACTCTCGTACCGCTTTAACGGGCGAACAGCCCGACCCTTGGGACCTGCTTCAGCCCCAGGATGCGATGAGTCGACATCGAGGTGCCAAACTTCCCCGTCGATGTGAACTCTTGGGGGAAATCAGCCTGTTATCCCCGGCGTACCTTTTATCCGTTGAGCGATGGCCCTTCCACGCAGAACCACCGGATCACTAAGCCCGACTTTCGTCCCTGCTTGAGCTGTCGCTCTCGCAGTCAAGCTCCCTTTTGCCTTTACACTCGATGGCTGATTGCCGACCAGCCTGAGGGAACCTTTGGGCGCCTCCGTTACCTTTTGGGAGGCGACCGCCCCAGTCAAACTACCCACCAGACAATGTCCTTACCCTGGATGACAGGGTCAAGTTAGAATGTCAGAAAAATAAGGGTGGTATTTCAAGGTTGGCTCCACGAAAGCTAGC
>CALOBY010000006.1:1087500-1163074 GCA_942491685.1 uncultured Nitrospirota bacterium
ATAAATGCCACGGTGACGACCGGTGTGATTTCTGTTGGATTATCATCCCGTAATGGAATCATGAAGACACCAACCGCAACGAGGCAAAATTACGAAAGATGGACAGGAGCAGATGGAGCAGGAAGCCCTAAAATCGGGTTGAGAATAGGTGAGGATTCATCGCTAATGGCAAAAGAAAATCCAGCGGCATGCGTGTGGCCGCCACCTCCATATTGTGCCGCAATATCCGAAACAGAAATGCCTCCAGATTTTGACCGTAATGAAAAATATCGGCGCCCATCTTTCTGGTGCCAGATCACTCCGAAAGGATGGTCAGCGGCTAATCGTTCCCCTATTTGGCTCGCCAGTACCGGGGAATGCACCGCAGGAACCGTGTATCCATTTAGGTGAATCATGATGGCTTCTTGAACAAGCTTGTCTATTGCGGCATTTTCATGTCGTAAGATTCCAGTGCCCTCTATTTTTAAGGTGTCAAAGTGAAATTGGTCCCACGTGGAAAAATTGAATGGATAGGAGGCTAAAGCGGCGCTAATTTCGCGACTTTGGGGAAGGTGCCAATTCCATAAATCCTTGTCCTGAACGTATTGCAGCAACCACGGAATAGGTTCCGAATGGGCCCATTCCCAAGCGAGAACCGCCCCACTCCGGTCCATATCGAAATAGGCATAAGGCAAATCGGCCAACGCCGATTGAGCCGTTATATGATGATCTAATATTTGCAGACTGGCCGTACGATCCGCCAAGGCCAAAATGGCATCACGGTGATAACTAAAATCCACCATCACCACATGTTGATTTTCAAGCCCCTCTGGTTGAGGAAACCCATGCTTGACGGGGATATACCGTGCTTGGGGAAATCGCTTCCACAAGGCCCAGGCCGCACCAAAGCCATCCATGCATTCGGCATGATACAAGACCACATCAGGCGCATGGGGATGTACCAATTCGTCAAACTTGACCATCAACAACCTACCTTCCGAATTGAGCTTAGCACGTTGAAAAAAGAAGTGAAATATCGGCCAACAAACATAAATTGTCACTTACAATACTGGATTAAAAAAGGAACGGGTATGAATCCCATTGGCCATTAAGGAAACCTCTTCCCCATGTTAATCACTGGAATAATCCCATAACATAACGAGCTCCCATGCCCTAGAAGGCTCCAGGACTTCCTTCTCCAATAACAAATGATGATGGGGGAAAACCAGATAACAACCGGTCGGATGTTGTTCTTTTCGGCATCTCATACGTTAAACTCAAGATCATGAATATGAGACTGCAACCATGACCACCTCCTTGTGGAAAACCCTGCCCCAACCCATCATAGGGCTCGCACCCATGGACGGGGTCACCGATTCGGCATTTCGATATATTGTCGCCACCTATGGCAAACCCGATATCGTCTTTACCGAATTTACCAACGTACATGACATTTGTTCCGGTCGGCTGAACACGCTCGATAGCCTTCGATACTCAGAAGTGGAGCGTCCCATCATTGCCCAAATCTATGGGAAAGACCCTGCCTTATTTTACCAGGCAGCCCATGTCGTCTGTGAGTTGGGCTTCGACGGGCTCGATATCAACATGGGTTGCCCATCCAAAAACGTCGCCTCGTCTGGGAGCGGTGCAGGCCTGATCCGCACACCCAACCTCGCATTGGAACTCATGGACCAGACCAAAAAAGGCATTCAGGATTGGGCAGCCGGGCAATCACTGGCAGAAATTGGACTCAAACCCGCCGCGCTCCAGGCCATTGCCCAACTCAAAGCCGAACACCCTGGCTTGGCTGAACACCAAGAACGAACACCCATCCCTCTATCAGTGAAAACACGCTTGGGCTTCGACCGCAATATTATTGAGGAATGGAGCGACTGCCTGATTCAAGGGCGCCCCGAAGTCATCTCCATGCATGGGCGAACGCTTTCGCAAATGTATCGGGGTCAATCGGACTGGGAGGCCATTGCGCAAGCCGCCGCCCGCATTCGAAAGCATGGAATTTTGGCCATCGGCAATGGTGACATCAAAAGTCTGGCCGAAGCGCACCAACGTATTCAAAATTCTGGCGTCAATGGCGTGTTGATTGGGCGCGGGGCCTTGGGGAATCCGTGGATATTTCAGGGCATCCACCACATTCGTGAGGCGGTCACCACACAATCGTCCTTCAACCTACATACACCTGAACCCAGTATCGAGGAAAAGTTTCAAGCGATGATCGCCCATGCACAATGCTTCGAATCCATACATGGAGCAGAACGATTTGTACGCATGCGTAAACATCTCGGATGGTACTGTTCAACCTTTCCCCACGCAGCCGCCATGCGCGCCCAAATGGTTCGAACCAATGGAAGCCAGGATGTCATCAACATTCTTGAAGCCTACCTAGCTGAACATAACACGTCCGAATCCTCCGCATTCGCATCCACCTCGGCCTAAGCCTTTCCTCGTTCGTCATGCACCTTCTGTTAGCTTCAACTTCACCCCGACGCCGAGAATTACTCGAACTCTTAGGAGTACCGTTTCGCGTCGTTTCGCCAAACTGCGAGGAAACACTCTCCCCTCATCTCCCCCCAAACGAACAAACCCGCCAGCTCGCCCGTGACAAAGCCCAATCCGTCGCGACCCAGCACCCCCAAGACCTGGTCATAGGAAGTGATACGGTCATCGAAATCGATGGCAAACTATTAGGCAAACCGGACAATATGCAAGAAGCCGAATCGATGCTTCGAGACCTACGAGGCCGACGACACCTCGTCCACACCGGGGTGGCCCTCATTCAAACATGCAACAATGTTTCCATAGATTTTGTGGAAACCGCACAGGTTTGGATAAAAAGATTTGATGAAACGACACTTCAAACCTACTTGTCGACTGAAGAAAGTTTAGGAAAAGCCGGGGCCTATTCCATTCAAGGGGAGGGAGCACAACTCATCGAGAAAATCGAAGGGGATTACCCCACCATTGTCGGCCTGCCCCTTTGGAGAACGGCAAAGTTACTGGAGCAACAGGGAATTGTTTTACCCACTTCGGTCGAGGAAGTTTACCGGTTAAAACCCTATGCGAATTGGAAGGAGTTCGATTGAACCATTAGCAGGGTTTCGCCCCCTGCAGGCGAGGCCCTTTTGTTTCGGCAAAAGGACCCAAAACCATGTTTGCCCGTTCGTGGCCTCTTCGAGGTACCTTCGCTACCATCCCGAAGCAAGATGGCTCGGGAACTCGCTACGCTCAAACAGCCCTCGCCGAGAAGCCTATTCGGGACAGCAGCTCAGCCACGCCCAAGGCGGAGAAATCTGTAGTCCACTGATGTAGTAACAAATTATCCTTTACAATATTTTACGGTGTTAGATATCCCTGGTTAACGCATTGAAGGTAATATGATATAGGCGATCTTGGGTACAAAACTGAATAGTGCTATCCTGCCAAGATAACCTTAAGGTTACAGATTACCTAGGCCTTTGACCCACAGAGGCACTAAATACTCTACGATGTATTTATCTGCCATGCGAGCGAAGACAAAGAGACTTTCGTCCGACCCCTTGCAATGGAACTCGTTAAAAGGCATGTGGAGGTCTGGTACGATGAGTTCAGTTTGACAATTGGTGACAGCCTCCGAGAGGCGATAGATAAGGGCTTGTCTCAATCTCGGTTTGGCGTGGTAGTACTAAGCTCTGCCTTCTTTGGAAAACGCTGGCCCAAAAGAGAACTCAACGGTCTCGTTGCACGTGAAATGGCGGAGGGTAACCAAGTTATTCTCCCAGTTTGGCACCAAATCTCGCACGAAGAAGTTCTCCAATACTCACCCCCACTTTCTGACTTGAAAGCTGTAGATTCAAAAAAAGGCGCGAGGTATGTCTGCCGAGAATTACTTAGGCGGCTCCGCCCTCAGGAGAGTCCCCTCATAGTTGCTAGAGATGAACTTGTCGACTACGGATTGCATCCGCCAGTAGTTACTGATGAATGGTGGTTAGATATTGTGGCCGCCTCCTCTAGGTTGAATTGCTGGGGAGCTTCAATTCCCGAAGAATCAATATGGGGGAGATGGGCCTTCCCTCTTCCCAATCCTGAAGAAGGCGGTAAAGCGAGAGGAATTCATCTGGCTTGGACGGCTCTTCAGCTGAAATGGACGAAGGAAGCCGAGGAACAGAGAATCACTCAGATAACACGACCTGAACGGGTTCATAGCTTCATTAACGGTCAGCCCGGCTTGCGAGAGGCATGTCTTGATTGTCCACTCTGGCTGGCTTCTTATGCACCACAATTGACAATCCCGGGGTTTGGAGAGGAGTTCGAGCAGAGTTTCGATGATCTACTTGGGAGGAATCCAGGTGCCGAAGAAGTGGCGTTACGCACACCGAGGATTGACCTGCTCGATGCCGCCACAGTGACGTGTCACTATGTACAAGGAACAATGTTCGGTCCAAGCCCTCGATTCTATAGTCACATGGAATACTTAGTGTGGTTCCTATCCAAAGACAGCCAATGGCTCCCAGTTTCTGTGCGAGAGCTGCTCCAGCGCGGAATGCAGGAGTGGGACGTTTGGACAAATGACGATACCTATAATCTTGGTGAACGGCCGTTTTTTCGACAACTATGGCATGCGCGTGAGCATGGTGGGTCCTTCGAATTCTCTCAGAAAACTAGAGAAGATCTTATTGCCATATTCAGTGATTGCCTTACGTCTCTTGAGCTCACTGATGACCCATGTGCGATCTTGGAACAATTCCTTGCCCTCGGTCATATAGAATACTTCGTCGAGAAAAGAGCGGATCAAAGACGAAGGAATAAACATAAGCGGACGCAAAAGACCAAGCAACCAACCAGGAAGACAAATCCATCGAGGGATTAAGGTGTCTCAACATCTGCCTGCTTTTGAGTTAGTAAGTCAATGAAATCGGGTCCGAGGAATTAAATCCTTTTTGGGAGTTTTGTAGCCTTAAAAGAATCAAAAGCTCAAATTTCTCCACCTTGGGTGCGGCTGAGTCACAGTTCCGAATTCGGCTCTCTGGCGTGCACTGTTTGAGCCAAGCAAGTTCCGCAGCTCCCGAATTTTCCTACACGGCGCAGGGAACCCGTAGGGCCGAGTCCAGGCAAAAATGGTTTTGGGTTCTTTTGCCGAAACAAAAGGGCTTCGTCGGGGTGGACGAGACCCCGCAAAAACGCTCAAAAACAAAAAGACTGGATTCCCTCTTTCGTGAGAATGACAATTTAGACTATAGAGAATGGCACAAAAAAGGCGGCTCTTTTTTAGAGCCGCCTTAGGAAAACTCGGAATATTTATTGAGGCTTACATAAACTTCATGAACTTTTCTTTGGCTTCTTCCATCATATCGGCGGTGATTTCGGAGCCGCCCTTTTCTTTGACGAGCCGTTCAATTTCCCGTTTGGCCATGGGGCGAATAAAGTCTGGGATATTATCCAGGCGTTGTTGCGCTTCGGGGGTCCAGTGAATGCCGTCAGTCGTGGAATTTTTGGAGTCATCCATGACTTGTAAGGTCACCGTGGTAAACCCACTCTTACGCGCATAGGTCTCGACGCTGCTTTTCACCATGGGCTGCACAAACGACGGCAATTTCGCCAACTTTTCTTGGGCATCCGGAGTCCAAAGCAATGGCTCGGCTGCGGGTGCAGCCGTACTGCTTGCCCCGGAAGAACCCAAACCCATTTGGGCGACCATGGCCGAGAACGGACACCCGCCACTTTCACCCTCCCCTGAGGCTGGAGCAGCTGAAGCAGCCGGTGTTGCGGAAGCAGGTTGGCCTCCTTGAATTTTCTCATTGAGATACGCTGCCATTTGCCCCTTGCCTGCAGACACATTTTCTTCTAGTCCGCCCCGGGTCATTTCTAACGGAATGGCAGCTTCGGTTCGACCGCCTAATTGGACGCCCAGCGATGAGACCATTTGGGTTTCTCCAGGATTGGTGACCATGGAAAACCTCGATTGGCAGGAGGGGCATTCAAAGAACACTCCTAGGGTCCCTTCAGCCGGTTTTTCAACCTTCTCAAAAGTCATATAGGTTTCGCATTTGAGACAGACAAATTTCATATCGTTTCCCTTCTGAGTGTTGGCTGAGCCAACGGTTGCTTCGAGGCGTTATAATTTTCCCGCCAAGACCTGCTGATAATCCAACAAGGTATGAATTTTTTTTGCAATTTCCTGATATTTGGCCACAGTAGGATTGTCCCCGTCCAAGATGGGCTCCCCTTTATCAAAGGTTTTCGCAAAATTACGATCGAAGGGTATGCGCCCTAAGAGCGGGATACCTAAGACCTCACACATCGATTCGGTATCACCTTCAAACAAGGGGTTCGTTTCCCCACAGGAAGGACAACGATACTCACTCATATTTTCCACGACCCCTAAAATCCCGATCCCAAGTTCTTGGGCATAGGCAATCGATTTTTGGACGACATTCGAGGCGACTTCCGATGGCGTGGTAACCACCACAGCCCCGGATAGATCGGGAATGAGCCCCACGAGAAGCGGTGGTTTATCGGCTGCGGCTCCTGGCGGCAGATCGGCCAACAGGTAATCTAATTCGCCCCAGACCATATCTGATAGAAACTCCCGGATCACATTCATTTCGGTAAGGCCTAACCAGACCGGGCTGAGGTCCATCGGTCCCTTCCAGCGAACCGGAGCATTGTCCTGTAAGAGAAAATCCATCGACGCCACTTTAAGCCCCAACGGACCGGTCGGCGGGACGGCTCCCTCGGCGGTGTCCAATAAGCCTTTCCCCCGCATGCCTAACATTTGCGGAACGCACGGTCCGTTAATATCGACGTCCAATAACCCTACGCGTTGTCCCATACGCGCCAGGGCCAGCGCCAGGTTCACGGTGGTCATACTCTTGCCCACACCACCTTTGCCACTCATGACCACCACCTTCCGGCGAATACCCTTCATTCGCATGATGACCCTTTTGGTGTGGACAGAAATCTGCTCCACCACCTTGGCATCGTCCGTGTATTGGAGGGAATTCAAAATCTCTTTCAGGTCTTTTTGTTGGTTCATGGGCGCAACCTTATCATCAGAAGATTGATGTAAAAATACCGCAAATCACGGTACCACAGCATTTTTTCCAGCGTCAAACCAGGGTTCCCGCCTACCCGGCCGGATCCTTCATCGGGCAAAACTCAGCCTTCGCCCTCAGTTAGGGAGATCAACGCCGGGGATGATGAACACCCCCAACGGCTCAAGGCCTTATTCAATTCCGGCTTTGGCAGCAGCTTTTTTAACCGCCTCGATGCCCTTCTTGGCTCCCTGTGGAGAGGCATAGGCCTGGCTAGTGCCAATGACTTTGGAATTGCGCGCGACCAGGACAAAATACGATTTCCCGGCTTTGTTCGTCTTGGTCACATAACAGGCGGCATCCGAGGCATGATCCCGTACGGATTGGATCGCCCGTCGCGCTGAAGACCGCAGGGCATATCCCTGACTCGATAGAATGATTTCTCCACTTTGCACTTTGAGACGAAAATAAAACTTGCCATTCTTTCCTTCAAACACTTCAAACCGGCTTGTGGCATTTCCCATGTGCAACCTCCTTGTGTATTGTGAAAAAGACGGGGATTCCCCCCACGTTATTAAATGACAATCAGCATGTATATCGATTGAGTCCTTCTCATGGGTGCAGTATCAGCGTTGGACACGTTCGTTATGAAGTTTGCTTTAGGAATAGTCTTGAAGGAGGGTCGTTCCAAGAAATTGCAAGCGGCGAAAATATTCGGAGGGGGATTCTGCGACATCTTCCACCACTCCTTCGAGTTCGGCAAGACAATCGCGCAAAATTTCCACACGTTGTTCATCCAAATCATGTTCTTGGCAGAAGTAGGTCAGGCATCCCCCAATCACGGTATCTAGGGTCATGAGTTGTCCTTCATGGCTTCCAAGATCGCCCGGCCAATCGGCATCTTGGTGGACTCTCCATACTTCGTCAAATTCTTTTCTGTCCGAAGGATTCATAGGCCAATCAAGATTCCCGTGAAGCGCCAAGGGTAAGGGGCATGGTGTATCTGCCTAACGCACCAGGAGAATTGTTACTGTTCCCTTTTCTCATTTTCACATTTCTGGTTCGGTTAATTACGGCCCCAATTCATCGCATCTAAGAGGAGTACTGAAAGCGTACACAATCCCAAGCCCCAGAGTCGGTAGTCGACGGGCTCGCGCTCTAAGCACCATTTCACGATCCGCAATCGCCAGAGATCCGATCCGGCATAGAGAAATATACCCTTCACCACCATACTCAACCCCACCACGATCCAGAGCGGTTGATAGGCCACATCTTGGGTGAACACCAATAACACCACGCCCAACAATCCGGCCAAGCCGCCCCACTTTAAAAACCCCGGGGCCACAATGAGGGATTGGCGCAACGTGGCAATCATGCGTTCGGGGGCGACGATCAGTGCTAGACCATCAGCCATCCACAGCCCCGCGATGAAAAACAGCACGATGATACCCATGGCGAACATCCAGGTTTATAAATAACGATGTGCGAGCACAGCCCCATGATCGTCCAGGTCATAGAACAACGGGGCACCGGTCGGAATATTCAGTTCCAGGACAGCTTCCCGTGATAACTTCTCTAAATGCATGACCAAGGATCGCAAACTGTTCCCATGTGCCACCACAAGGACCGTCTTTTTGGCTTCCAGTGCCGGCCAAATCTGGCTTTGGTAATAGGGCAACACTCGTTCGGCAGTATCTTTCAGACTTTCGCCACCCGGGGGAGGCACATCAAAACTCCGGCGCCAGATTTTGACTTGTTCCTCCCCAAATTTTTTGGCCGTTTCGGCTTTATTTAATCCTTGAAGCTCCCCATACATCCGCTCATTTAAGGCCGTGTCTTCGGTAATAGGAATAGTCGTCTGCCCGATGACTTCCAACACAATGCGTAAGGTATTCTGCGCCCGCTTCAGCCCCGAGGTAAATGCGCAATCAAACTGAAAGGTTTTGAGTTTTTCTCCAGCCGCACGGGCCTCTTCTTCACCCTTCGGGGTCAGCGGCACATCCACCCAACCCGTAAATCGATTTTCTAAATTCCACTGAGATTCCCCATGACGAATTAATACAAGGTGTGACATTATTTTCCTCCTCATTCACACTTGCTTTGGCTTGCAACGCATCGTACCATGCCCTCAGCCTCCTGGCTGACTCCACACATCATGACTTCCGATTCCATCAAATGGCAACAGTTCGCCCACTGGTGGACCACTCTGGCCCGGCGTCACCACGTGGCGGACCGTGCGGAACGGTTTTTCCAACAAGGTCTCGGCCCTCATCAAGCCCTGGATCGTGCCGCGCAGGAAGGCGGAGACCTGGATTATATTCTGTTCACCCTTATTCGCCATTGGATTCCGCCGGTCCTTCCCCCGGAAGGAAAAGAACGGACCGCCAAACATGATTCAGATTATTGGGTCGAATCATCACAAATCTTAAAAGCCGCCGTCACGCGCCTCCGCGAATTGAAGCCGGTGATTGATATGCTCACTTCCCCGAATCCTCTCAATGACGCCTCGTCTTCCCCAAAACCTCAAGGCCCGCAAGTGGAAGTGGAGTTGGCCAATATGGTGGAAGGCATTGCCGAGGTCGTCGGCAGCTATGGTGGTCCCGACTATACTTCCATTGTGAAAAATTTTGACCCTATTCCCCTTCGACAAACCCAGCCTTTTAAGCATAATAAAAAACATAGTGCCGAATTATGGGTGGTGTTCTTATTACGGGAGCATTTTCGAAGTTTGGGGTTAGGGAAAGACCGCACTTGGAAAATAATAGGCCAATTGGTGGCCGCCGGTGATATTTTTCAATCTGAAGAGACACTCTCCACACCGGAGGCCCTCAAATCCTGGTGGACCAAAAATTGGCCGCGAACCTATACCCTCCTGACCGAAAAAAGTGGACAGGAAGACGCCAAGCATACCGCCTATCAATCCGACTATGAATGGTTTCAGGCCTGGTTCGCATGGCAAACGGACACCAAGCAAGATCCCATTCCCTCAGCCAGACCCTAAATTCCTTCTCGCTGGACCTTAAAAAAATTTCGGTGTGGGTCGATCTTCTACCCCTTCAGGGAGCCCTCCTTCGGGCACGCCTTGAGTGATCGCCGAAACTAACAGACCAAACATCAACACATGCAGCGCAGCCCCAAGCCATAACACATAGGGCTGTACGCCACCTTCCTCTCGAATGAGCTTCGCACGAGCCAGGTCGTCCATATCCGGAATCGACATGATGTGCTGCACCTTGTCTTTGACATGCCAATAATACAAGTAGTTCGCGCTGGCCCCGGCCAGAACACGTGACACAAGGCCGACCGCCATGTCCCCGGTGATGAAAATAGCCAGTGCTGGAGCCACGGCATACAACAACGCAAACATATACATTTTTCGGTAGAGGAACCACAGAAAGGAATCAAAGAATGCGGCAGGCCAGTTCCAGCTTAAGGCAAAGCGCGGACCATCCGGCGTTTCGAGATTGGCAAATTTTTCTTTGTAATATTCAAAGGCCGGACGCCAGGTCCACCAGGTACTCCAAGAAAATTGGAGCGATTTACTCGGTCCGATAAACGTTTCCCAGAGCTGAAGAGAGGTTGGTGTTGAGGGAGAGGGAGAGGGAGAGGGACCTGGGTTTGGTTCCGGGTCTGGAGAGTGTTTGACCAAGGCTTGTCCGCATTGCGGGCAAAAATTTGCGTCGAGTGAATGGTCTTGTGAACACGAAGGGCAGGCCGGCATAGTGGTCGGTTATAGCATCCCTTCTATATCCTTACAAGATCTATGCAAACAGCGAAGGGAGGGAATTATTCGCATTCGCGAGCTTTTCAGGCTATCGATTTTCCTGAACGATAGTCTTGATCCAGTTGCTGATAGACGCGTCGCTTGAAAGTAATGAGAGACAGAGGATACTCAACTGTTTGGACGCCGTCCCAAGAAACCCCACAATATCGACAGTGCGCTAACACTTCGGCGTTTTTTTTGTGACGATCCCGCCCCGCCACCCGCTTTAGACACGCCGGACAAAAAGGACCTTGGACCATGGTATCGATGAGGTGGTCGTCCATATTATCGACGGGATCCATTCCTAAATGGTCCCAAATCTTATCACTAATGGTGACCAGAACACCGAGACGAATAAGAGATCGAGGCCTCGGTCTACTCCAGGGTTCTCTAGGAACCTGAGAACTTTCAGAGCCTTCCAGCCGAGCCACCCGCTGTTCCATCTCTTTCGAAATATCGTGCAGTTGGTGGGAAAATTTCGCAGTCATTTCTACTTTCCTCAGGCGATTCTCCAACTGCTGTATTTTGTCCTGGACATGTTCCTGCATCCCACGCATCTCATCTTGGCTGGCTAGTCCCAAGGCCGTGCGGATCCGGTGACATACTTTCCCATAGAAGGGTTTCAAGGAGTAACCATCCTTCCACCACACCCACAACACATAGGTCAGGACAAGGCCCAGAAGGCCTGACAGCGCGGTCATCATGTCCATTTCACATCACCGAAGAGAAACATCACGACAACGGTTCGATTACCCTAACAGATTTTTTTACTTTCAATTTGGCGATCCCCTGCTTTTCTCACATTATCCTCATCCTATCCGCTGGACCCATTTAAGCATTTTCGTTATGGTTTCTTGAAGTACCCCATACCTATCGCCTGTTTCGCGCTCAGGCCACAATTTGTCTTTGGCATTCAAGGGATTACTTGATGTCTGAACATGCCGATCCACCCTTTCGACCCCTTGCTGATTCTATGAGCTTAGAAGAAGAACGGTCCTTTCTACTCGAAACCCATCGGACCTGGAAACGAACCCAACCCTCTCCACAAACACACTCCGGACCACTAGTCGAACAATCAAAAAAAGAATCCGAGCCCCACGAGCCAAAGGATTTTTTTCAGATAGACCGGCGCGAGGCTGATTTCCGGCATCAGGATCTGCGCAACGCGAATTTTCAAGAGGCGTATCTACCGGGTGCAGATTTTGAGGGTGCAGATTTACGCGGGGCAAATTTTTACGGCGCTAACTTACGGAGTGCCCGTTTCCACCGCAGCCAACTCGCATGGGCGAACTTTTCCCAGGCTGATCTTATCTGGGCGGACTTTCACCAAGCGGAATTGAGAGGCGCGGCCTTCAACCACACCACCTTGCGTGGGGCTACCTTCGTTCGGGCACAGGCACAAGGAACGAATTTTTCTTCGACGGATTGTTCGTACGCTGATTTTCGTGAAGCCGACTTACATGACGCCAATTTTCAACAGGCAAATCTTAACGGCACTTCCTTTTTGAACGCTGTTACGGCTTCCGCCAACTTCCATGAGAGCCAAGGCCGGCAGGAAGATCCTGCTCCACCAGATTCACCTTCTTCAACCGATACCCTCTTTTCCTAACACACGGTCCAGATTCCGCGACGTTATGCCGACCCAGACAGTTCAAAATACGCACGCAATGTCCGGTTGCGCTCCGGTTCCCGCAATTTCGATAGCGCCCGTTCCTCAATCTGTCTGATGCGTTCTCGTGTAACTGAAAACTCATGACCGATTTCTTCGAGTGTGGCATCTTCGAGCTCTCCAATCCCAAAACGCCGTCGAATGATATGAGCCTCTCGTGGGGTCAGGGATTGTAACAACATGGTGACTTTTTCCTGAATGTCCCGTCGTTCGGCCGAATAGAAAGGGGATACCGCCGAGGGATCTTCCAACACATCTGATAAATGGGCATTCTCGTCATCCCCCACTGGGGTTTCAAGGGACAGGGCTCCCTTGGTCGCACCCAGGAGCGATGCCAGCTTATCCGGCTCCAGGTCCAGAATTTTTCCGACCTCTTCCATATTGGGTTCACGTCCTAATTGAACCGCCAGCCGATCCCAGGAACGCCGCACCCGTGTCATCGCATCGCAGACATGCACAGGAACCCGAACCGTGCGCGATTGGTCCGCCAAAGCACGCGTGATACCCTGTCGAATCCACCACGTGGCATAGGTGCTGAATTTATATCCTCGTTGATATTCGAAACGGTCTACCGCGCGCATCAATCCAATATTGCCTTCTTGAATGAGATCCAGCAGATCCAGACCCCGATTGATATACCGTTTGGCCACACTCACCACTAATCGTAAATTGGCTTCCAACATCGCCTGCTTGGCAAAATGAACACGTGTTTTCTCTCGTTCTAACTCTCGAACCCGGATTAGAAAATCTGCAAAGGGCATATGCAGGAGGTGTTCTTCCATATACGTCACATGTTCAAGGGCTTCTTGATGACTCCGTGCCTGACCTGGATCATTTTTTTGCAGATGTTTTACCTTCGCCGTTAAGGACTTCGTGTCCAGGGTTAGCTTCTCCTGTCTGATCTGGTACACCTCATCCTGAGACAGCCCTAATCGGGATAGGACTTCTTCAAGTTGGACTTCCAAGGACTGAATCCGGGTTTCAATCTGTTGAAAAAATTTCGGATGCCAGTTGATAGAATCCACATTTTTTACAAACTGCTTTTTGTCGACCGAATGCTTCTTTTTCGAGGTTCCTCCGCCTGAAGGAGAATCCATGAGCGATTGAATGGATTGACACAGAAGATCAAGCTGTTGAATGACCCGTTGCCGGAATTCTTCATCTTCTTGTGCATCCTGAAGTTCCGTCTGTTCCACCTCCACATCTTCGTCCAGCACCACCTCTTTATCTTTTTGAACGATATGCTTGGCTAAGATTTCTTCCTGACTCAGCCGCATCCGCTGCTCTTTCAGGAATGCCAAAGTCATCGGCAAAGTAAACAGAACTTCGAGCATGGATTCTTTGGCTTCCTCTATCTTTTTACAGAGATGCACTTCCCCATTCCGGTCCAATAACAGAACTTGGCCAATCTCCTTTAAATAGAGGGGAAGCTGCCTGTCCGGTAGGCTTGCCGTATTCTCATTCGTTGGAACAGGTTTTGGTGACGGCCCTGTCGGACGTTTGGATCGTTTCCCCGTTGAAATAGATCCATTCCACGAAGATTTTTGCGATGAAGATGAAACTGATGGGGTCATGCCTGTCTCCCTTCTATTCATGTTCGTCAACTCTCTGATCTGGCCCGTCGGACATCGCGGCGTCATTCTTCCACTCGTCTGCTCGCCTCTTGACCAGGTGGAGCAAGTGAAGTGCCAGCACAACACTGGTGCCGCCTACAATTCATTAATGACCGTTTTACGACACTAGGGAATGATGGTGAACGGACTATTCGGAATGGGCGACGGAGAAGGCAGGAAATTGTCGAATGGTTTAACAGAATCGACACACAAGCCGAAATAAAAATCATGAATGTGATTGAACGCTTCGTTTCCTTTTACTTTTTGGTGTAACGATCTGTCAGCTAATCTGACAACGCATTAATCATCGTGATTTAAGATTTGCCTGTGTCTCTCCATAAACAGAAGACAACGACAATGTCGAGGACGAATCCGTTCTTGGATTAGGGGCTTGATTTTGTTACAGTTCCGTTTGTTTACTAGCAGGTTTTTTAAGTTGTTTCATTGGATGAACGTATGAACATGAGGCTCTCGTTTATCCCCCGACTGCCTTTCCTTAACATTTTGCTCATAGTGTCCCCGCTTAAACCCTTCTCTAGCTCTAATACAAAGCTACGCCTCTTGGGCATCGTCCTTGTGGTCCTTGCGTTGGGCGTTGGAGGATGTGCAGGGGATGATCCATCTACCCACACCCTCGAAAAACTGGAGAACGAGACGGCAGTCACGCAGGTCACATCTGGAGACCTATCACTGAAGGAGGAATCTACGCCTGATGTTGATTTTGTGGATCCCTTTGATGACTCTCCCACCGAAACCCACATCGTTGAATATGATCCCTTGGAACCCCTGAATGCCGCTATTTTTGAATTCAATTACCAGTTCGACAAATACCTGCTCAAACCCGTGGCGAAGGTTTACAATTTTTTTGTTCCCCCAGATGTCCAACAAAGCCTCCTCAATGTTTTTCAAAACTCACGGTTTGTCCCACGGTTTTTGAATAACTTGTTCCAGGCGAAATTTCGCGGAGCCGGCATTGAAATGAGCCGGTTTTTCATTAATAGTACCTTGGGAGTGGGCGGTCTTTTTGATCCTGCGAAAATCATGTTTGAGTTAGATACTCCTCTCGAAGATCTCGGACAAACCTTAGGAAGTTATGGCGTCCCACCAGGGCCCTATCTTGTGGTGCCCTTCTATGGACCATTTACCCTGAGAGATGGGTTTGGGTTTATTGGCGACACCTTTCTTGATCCTTTTAATTGGCTGGTTCTACCTATATTCGAGATTGCCGATGCTCCCAGACTGGTCCAACATGACCCCACGATTAACTATGCACGATTAGGATTGACTATCGGGGAAACTGTAAACTTTCGTTCCCTTTCTTTGAAAACATTTCAAGGCGTGGAGGAAGGCACTCTGGATTTGTACGGTGCTATTCGAAACGGGTATTTGCAGCAACGGCAAAGGGCGATTCAAGAATAACTGGAAAACCCCCTCCCTTAAGACCCTCGTCGCTTGTGGATCAGGAAACCCAAAGGGCTTTCCCTTTCTGACAATTTATCTCCCCCGTCATTCAAGACAAAAACCTCCCAAGGGGGTATCATAAGAAAAGACGTACCAAGGCAACATGAGTGGTTGCCTCACACATGAATTCCAGTATTACTATCGTCTCTATGCCCTCAACAACATCTTCCACGCCAAGCTCGAACAGCAAATTTCTCGTCACGGCTGCTGCCTTTATTATCGTCGTCGCTGGAATGCGGGCGGCTGAGCCTATCTTGGTACCGTTGTTAATCGCCGGATTCTTGGCAATTATCAGCACCTCACCCGTATTCTGGCTCAGAAGTAAGAATATTCCTGCTCCAGTTGCCGTGTTTCTGGTCATCCTGGGAGTACTGGGACTCGGGTTTGGGTTTATTCTCCTGATTGGAACTTCGTTAGAAGACTTTTCCAACGCGATTCCTCGCTACCAAACTCGTCTGACTCAAGCCATGGCCCCCCTCCTTCAATGGATACAAAGCTTCGGCTTTCAATTAAATGAAGATCTTCTCCTCAAATCTTTCGACCCTGGCGCCTCCATGCGTCTCGTCGGGCGCATGCTTTCTGGGTTAGGCGGCATCTTGACCAATTCGCTGCTCATCATGCTGACCGTCATCTTCATCCTACTTGAAGCTTCGAGTTTTCAACACAAAGTCCGAGCGGCCTTTGGGGATCCGAAGGGGACCTTGGCCCAATTCAGTAAAATCTCCGAGGCGGTCAATAATTACTTGGCCATTAAAACCCTAGTGAGTCTCGGTACAGGCATAATCGTCGCGTCCTGGGTCGCCATTTTGGATATCGACTTTCCAGTTATTTGGGGCCTATTGGCTTTCCTCTTAAATTTTATCCCAAATTTGGGATCCATTATCGCAGCGATCCCCCCCATCCTCTTGGGGTTTATCCAATTCGGTCTTGGACGGGCGCTTTTAGTTGCCCTGGGTTACGGCCTCGTGAATGTCATTTTCGGAAACGTCGTCGAACCTAAACTCATGGGACGAAAGCTGGGCCTTTCCACGTTAGTCGTCTTCCTTTCTTTAGTGTTTTGGGGGTGGGTGTGGGGACCGGTTGGTATGCTTCTCTCTGTTCCCATGACGATGGTGGTGAAGATTGCCTTGGAAAGTAGCCCATCCACCCATTGGCTCAGTATCATGTTAGATTCTGAAGCCTCTGTCGCTAAAATGGCGAAACAGCAAGAAGCCGCATCCACCGGGTAAGATTCACGTTGCCCAATGAATTCCAAAACCCGCTTCCCTCCGCCCCTCACTGAAGTCACACCAAGATCGATGTGTCATCTGCCCGTGAGAGTCTCTGATCAAGGAAGTTTTCGGGCCGGTTTAAAAAAGTCCGTCCAGCAAGGCCACAGCCAGTTTTTCGTGCGGAGCGTACTGGCAATACGTGAGCACGGGAAAATGGCGAGAACGCCGCTGGCGGCTTTTTTCAACAGGCCCATTGTGAAATGCTAACCACCTGAAATGGCCATGAATAGGAACACGTTGTCCCGAATCCTGCTTGTACAGGCGTTGGAAGAATCCGACCCCCAAGGCCATCACCTTCCCCTATCCACGCGCCATCACGCCACCCAGCAGGCAAGAGAACACCATCAGGGTTCCTCTGAATATTCATCGGAAACCGACATCTCTTTCCTCTCAAGACGATCGGATATCTTGTGGGCATTTATGGGCAAAGCCTTTCCCACCTTTGCTCAATCCTGGAACCATGTACCGGCACACATTCCCAGCGCCCTTGTTGCCATTCCGGCACTGGGAATAGGCCTATTCATGAATGGACTGGGAGCATCCCAACGAGTCAATTTACTCAACTTTCCTCTCCTGCTATTGCTGTTATGGAATGGTGCATTGTACCTATCCGCCGCCCTACTCCCTTCCTGGAGATCTTTCACAAAAACCACATGGCTCGATACAGTAGGCACGTGGTTATCCCAAGGGCCAGGAAGTTGGGGTTTCCGTGTAAGGCAACCGATCTCTCTATCCGATTCTTCAGCCGCTTCCTGGATTCATGAAGCCACGAAACGATTTACCGCTCTATGGTGGCCCCATGTCCAACAAGCATGGACCGAACGCCTTCGCCAACTTCTGCATCTAGGGGCCGCCTGCATGGCGGCGGGTCTCATCTTAGGGATGTATATCCGAGGACTTGCGCTGGATTATCAAGCCACCTGGGAAAGTACGTTTCTTTCGGCAAGTCAGGTTCAGAATCTTCTTCACATGGTCTTAGGGCCTGCGGCCTGGCTTCTCCAATATCCGTTTCCTGACGAATCCGGAATCGTGAATCTTCAAGCTCCCCAACATGGTCCTGCTGCCCCGTGGATTCACATGTGGGCCATCACGGCGTTTGCCGTCATCGTCATTCCCCGCAGCATTATGGTGTGGATGGGCCAACGAAAACAGCGGAAAGCTCAAAAGTCGTTCACCATTTCACTCGACCATCCTTACTTTGTTCATCTGTTAGCCCCGGACCGTGGGCAAGGCGTGCGGGTAGACATCCTACCCTATAGTTATCAACCATCCTCAAACACAAAAAATTTCCTGGACCGGACTTTTCTCGATCTTTTTGGAAATCTGGCCAGAATCAAATGGCACCCGGCCATCCCGTTCGGTCAGGAGATCCCAACTTGGCCTGAGAGCCAAACACCCGTTCGGAATTATGTGGTGATGTTCAATGCCAGCCAAACCCCTGAAGGAGAAGTTCAGGGAGAATGGCTTCACATGTTTCAAACGCAGATAGATGCAGGCAACTCACATTCCAGGGTTTTGGTTCTGCTTGATGAAGAACCCTATCGTCATGCTATCGAAGAAACGCGGGTGACGGAACGTCGACAAGCCTGGAAACGCCTCACGAACCAATACCACCTTGAAATTGTGCCGCTAGATCCTACGATCACTTCGCAGGATGAGTTCCTTCAACAAGCCCAAATGGGGTTTTGGCCCGTATCGAAGTAAGATCAGCCCACAATGACGACTTCTATTACGCTTTCCCTTATTTCCCATACCAATATCGGGAAAACCACGCTGGCCCGCACGCTTCTCCGCAAAGAGGTCGGGCAAGTGCTGGATCAGGCACATGTCACACTTCAAAACGAACAGTATGTGTTGTTCGAAACGCCTGACGGCCTTCAATTGAAACTCTGGGATACACCAGGATTCGGGAATAGTCATAAGCTGTTGAAACGCCTTCAAGGTCGTTCCAACCCGATCGGGTGGGTCGTCTCACAGGTCTGGGACCGATTAGCCGACAAACCGTTTTGGTGCAGCCAACAAGCGATTCAAAATGTCCACGACGAAGCCGACATCGTTCTTTATTTGGTCAATGCGACCGAAGACCCGGCCATGGCCGGGTACCTTCAACCCGAACTGGATCTCCTGACCTGGCTTAACAAACCGGTCATCATGCTCCTCAATCAAACGGGCCTAACCGATCCAAATCAACAACACCAATTGAACGCTCACTGGAAACATCAGTGGGCCTCGCAAGAGATCATTCATGAGGTGATGAGCCTCGATGCCTTTACCCGATGTTGGGTACAAGAAGGACTCTTATGGGATCGCATCTTGGAAGCTCTTCCTGAAGATCGACAGCCAATCATGGCACAACTCTCCAACACCTGGCGGGAGCAACAACTCGGCCTGCTCCAACAGAGCATGAATTGCATAGCTCAGATGTTAGTCGAGACGGCCAAGGACACCGAAACCCTGCCGAAGAAAGTTGCCGGTCAGTCCACCAAAGCACAAATCAAACGGCACATCCAGGCCATGGATGAACGATTGAGTCATCGCGTCGCGGCCATGACCATACAATTAATTGAGCTCCATGGCTTATCAGGCGACACCGCCCATACCATTCAATCGAGACTAGAAGATGTCACAGTGCCAGGGGAACGCCAACCCTGGGAAGAGGAAAGCTTCTGGAGTGGGTTGGTGAGCGGCGCAGCTGCAGGGTTTGCTTCCGATGTTGCAACGGGCGGATTATCGCATGGGTTCTTTACGCTTGGAGGAGCCATCTTAGGGGCGTTGGGAGGCACAGCCTACGCAAAAAGTCAGGATGAGAGAGACCCATACACCATTTCTTGGGTACCGGATTTTCTGAACCGTCAAACACGGAATGCCATCTTGCGCTATTTGGCGGTCACCCATTGCGGTCGAGGCCGTGGGGACTACACCGACCCTCGTGAATTTCCTCTCTTCTGGCAACGAGAAACCGAACGGGCTTTAGAAGAACAGAAAGAACATCTGATTGGGTTCTGGAGAAACCTCCAAACTTCCCCTGATTCACCAACACACCAAGATTCTAACCACCACATGATCGAAATTCTGACCCGCATCACCCGCGGCATTTTGCTGAAGTGGTACCCAGAAATAAAAACCTGGTTTTAACCTGTCTCTTCAGGATTTCCTGGATTTTTTCGATTCCAAATATTCGGCTCACTTGGTAGAGTGCGCCCAATTAAAAGCCTTGATCCATGAATCCAGAACAAATCAAACAAGACTACCAGGAAGCGCTCCGGCGCATTCGAGCGGCCAAAGAAACCCAAGCCACGTCGCTTGATCTTTCCGGCCTCCTATGGATCCACATTCCACTGGAGCTATTCGAGCTGACATGGTTGGAACATCTGGAGCTGCAGCAGACCAACGCACCAATGGAAGTAATGGGATATATTCCCCTGCTTCCAGAACAATTTGCGGATCTCAATAAATTACGTGTTTTAAATATCAGACAACTTGGAATAAAAAGTCTCGCACCCTTGGGTGCGCTCGCCCAACTTACCAAGCTGAACTGCAGTCGCAACTGGCTTAACGACCTGGCTCCTTTAAGTGTGCTCAAAAAACTCTCCAGTCTCAACTGTGAATATAATGGACTCACTGAGCTGACCCCCTTGGCCAATCTTACGCAATTGACCACCCTCGACTGCAGGGGCAACCCGCTTCCTGACCTTACCCCCTTGAAAGGCCTTACCCAATTGACCACCCTCGACTGTGGGGAAAATCCGCTCCCTGACCTAACCCCCTTGGCCGAACTTACGCAGTTGATTACTCTCAACTGCAGGTCCAATCAGCTCACCGACCTGACCACCTTGAAAGACCTCACCCAATTGACCACCCTCGACTGCCATGCCAACCAACTCACCGATTTAGCCCCCCTGGCGGGGCTCACCCAGTTGACCACCCTCGACTGCGGGCGCAATCAACTCACCGACCTGACCCCCTTGAAAGACCTCACCCAATTGACCACCCTCAACTGCCGAGGTAACCGACTCACCGATTTAGCCCCCCTGGCGGGGCTCACCCAGTTGACCACCCTCGACTGCCATGCCAACCGACTCACCGATTTGGGTCCCCTGGCAAACCTCACCAAATTAATTATTTTGATTTGTAGCTCTAACCGATTAGCAGACTTTCTCCCGCTATCTAACCTCCCCCAGCTCACTACCTTGGAGTGCGGGAGTAACCCTCAAATGAAACTAGCTACACTGGCTAACCTTACTAAGCTGACAACTCTGGACTGCCACAGTAACCGGCTTAAGGACCTCATGCCTTTGGCGGGGCTCACGCAGTTAACCGCTCTGATCTGCCCGGGCAATCAATTGACTGACCTTACCCCTCTCGCCGGTCTTACTCACTTGACAACTTTGTGCTGTGGGGGGAACCAACTGACCGATTTGACTCCCCTGGTTGACCTTACCAATCTGACCCACTTGGAATGCCCTGCAAACCGACTCACCAATCTCACTCCCTTAAGTGGTCTCAGGAAATTGACTACTCTCCGCTGCGGATGGAACCCTCTCAACGATTTAATCCCATTGGCCAACCTCACTCAATTGACCGAATTAACCTGCCAGAACAATCAACTCACTGATTTAGCCCCCATAGCGGGGCTCATTAAACTGACAACCCTGGACTGCCGCGGTAACTGGCTTACCAACCTGACTCCCTTGGCCGGTCTCACAGGGTTGACCACTTTACACTGTGAGTACAATAGACTCACAGACCTGTCTCCTATTAGGCCATTTGTTTTAAATGGGCAATTGAAGAAACTAACTGCTTTTGATAATCCTGTTGAGGGTTTTCCTCAAGAGCTTTTAGGGAATTCAGAAAGGGAAAATGTAGCCAAAGCTCTTCAAAACTATTGGCTGGATATTGCACAAGGCTCCGAAGCCAATCGTGATGTGAAAGTCTTGTTGGTGGGAAATGGGTGCGTGGGAAAGTCCACCTTGGCTTATGGCTTACAATTCGGTTCCCCTCCCCCTGAACCCATCACGGAACGGACCCATGCCATTGAAATAACGACTCTGGAGGTACCTCTTTCTTCCGAAGGACCGGTCATTAGATGGCATCTGTGGGACTTCGGAGGCCAGGAACTGTACCACGCCACACACCGATTGTTTTTGCACCATCAGGCGATGTTCCTATTGTTATGGGCAGAAGAGACGGATGAGTCTCCACATGAGGTCTGCCATCCCGTAAGTTATTGGTTGAGTTTTATTCAGGATCTGGCTTCCGACAGCCCCGTCTTTCTGGTGAAAAATCAGATCGATCGCCACGATTGTCTTCCACGGCCTCCCGATCTTCAGAAGGATTCTTCTCCATTTATTCAAGAGCTGAAAATAAGCGCCTTAGGCTATCAGGGGGTAGACACCCTCAAAGGGGCAGTGGCGGATTACTTACGGCAGCATCGGGAGCGATGGGCCTATGACCTTCCCTCCAGTTGGCTGAGGCTACGCGAGGACCTTGAAGTGCGACGACCCATCAAGGTACTGCCTCGCGCACATTTCGCCCAACTGTGCCTCACGCATTCAGTGCGGCATCCGGATACCGTGTTGAAATACTTGCATGAGAGCGGGTTTTTGTTTTACCGGGAAGGGGCCTTTCAGGATCAAATCATCCTCGACCAAAATTGGCTGATCGCCTTGATCTACCGTTTATTCGATCCCCACGCCGGAACACGAGAAGTGATGCTTCGGCAGAAGGGACAATTTACTGGAAAGGATACGGAGCAGTTTTGGCCGGATCATGATGAGGAAGATCGGCAGGTAATCGTGAATTCCCTAACCGGCAGCAGGATGGCCTTTGCATTAGATCACGACCAGTTTTGGAAAATACCATTCGAGGAGCAGCAATTTGTCTTGCCGGCGTTGTTGCCTGAGGAGCCCCCACTTGGCGTCAAGATTTGGGGTGGGCCGCAAGCTGATGAATGGTGGGTGGATTGCTCCTATGCATTTTTGCATCGCGGTCTCATTGAAGCCATCATTGTGCGGACGGCTCAATTGAGCCCAGAGCGGGAATGGTGGCGAGATGGAGTGATCTTCTCTGACGAAAAGACCGGCTCTCAGGTAATGGCACATTACACCCCTGAAGACGGACCGTCTTCCACGATCCGTTTTCGTCTGCGGGGAACTGGAAAACCGAATACGCTAAGTAAGGTCCGTCATCTATTAGAGGAATTGCACCCGCACAGGAAGCCAGAGATTTTTGTGAGTCTAGATGGGAAGGATTTTGTCTCCCTCGATATGTTGAATCAAGCCCGCCAAGAGGGAAAATCACAGGTGGTCAGCCGTGAACAAGACATTATTGAGTTACAACCTTATCAGATGTTTATGCATTTGCCCGAAGGGGAGAATGAGAAGCAACAGACCTTCCCCAATTCAGCGGCTTCCCCTCAACGTATTCGAATTTTTATTTCCTATGCGCATCCAGATGAGGACCCCTACAAAGAACGTCTGGAAATTACCATCAAAAATTTGGCGAGACGGTTTCCAATTGATGTGTGGGATGACCGCCAATTATTTGCGGGCGATCAATGGGAGCCCACTATTCTCAAAAAACTTGAAGAAGCCGATATTGTGTGTCTTTTGATCAGCCCGGATTTTATCGCTTCCGATTATTGTTTTTCCAAGGAAATGAAACAGGCGCTCGAAAAATATGCACAGGGCAAGGGAATCCCTATTCCGATTTTGATCAGAGCGACGTCGGATTGGGAAACTTTTCCCATCGGCCAACACCAAGCCCTTCCCACCCCTACCAAGCCCCTCGCGCAATGGAAAGATCCAGATGAATTTTGGGCCAACGTACAAGACGGGCTCTGCAAACAAATCAAACGGTTTTTAGAAAAGGTCTAGGGTTTAGAATTCATCTACACTCACTAATCATTTTTCTTTGGAAGAAAATCTCTCTCAAGAATAACCAAAAAGGGTTGAGGGAAACCGATAAAGAGTATGATTTCACTAATGTTTAAGGGCAGGCTTGATAGCGCGGGATCGACGGCTATTGAATCCCATCGTGATGGGCTCCGCCGCATGAACAAACATGGCCATCCGGCGAGGACTCAAGTAGGCTAAAACCTGTTCGGGAATATCTTTCGCATGCACAGCTTTTTTGATTTCCAATTTGGGCTCATTGGCCAAATTGACCAAGAGACCATCATTTCGACAGAGCCAGGGTGCATAGAGCAACACGATAGGTTTAGTGGGCTGATGTATGTTAATCGAAGACACAATCCCCATAAACCCATCGTTGAGTTCCACCAAGCTCCCTGGTGGATAGACCCCTATCGCTTGAACCAACGCTTGAACCACTCGCTCACAGAATTTGGAGGATTCCCCTTTCATGACGACATGACGATATAAGCGCGATAATGCCGCATGAGGGTTAAGACTGGTTTCAGGATTGGGGGCATTACACAGTTCATCATAATGATCCGCCACCATGACAATGCGTGTGAGTAACGAAAGAGCGTCACCTCGTAAGCCCTTGGGAAAGCCTGACCCATCCAATCTTTCATGATGTTGCGCAATAATCTCAACAAGCAGCGGACCGGCATTCAGGAACGATGCCATCAGTTGGCTGCCTAGCTCAGGATGTAACAGACGAAGCTCCGGGTCGGCCTCAACCTTCATGCCCCCGGCTTGAAATTTTACCTTCATGGGAAGTGCCCGGTACCCCGCATCATGAAACAAGGCCCCTCGCCCAAGCTCTAATAAAAGATCATCTTCGAGGGAGAATTGCCGTCCAACCAGCAGGGAAAGCGTGCAGACATTGATTGCATGTTCAGAAAGGCCCCAAGCCACGCCATTACTGCCGACAAGATCAATAAGGGACATAGCCGTTTTTGGATTATTCAATGCTTGCATGATATTCGTAATCATAGCATCGCCGGTCTTCAAGCCAGCCGGACGTCGGCCACTGAGCTGTTGAAACAATTCCTGGCCTTGAGACAACGTTTTCTGATAAGCCCCTTCCACCTTTCGAAGATGATCAAAAAATTCATGATAATCTTCACGTCGTTCCAACAGTTCGGATAACGCCGACTCCGGGATGAGGCCCTCGTCTTCATGGGAAGAGGATTCGCTTTCATCGGAGAAGGTTTCTCCGAAATCGGTCTCTCCTGAATCGGCCAAACCCTGTCCTTGCTCATCGACTGGACTGAAAAGTTCGTCGGAATCGGACGATGACGATCGGTCTGGATCGTACAAAATCGTCACATTGGTCAGGCCTTGTATGGTGGCCAAATCTTCGGCAGATTTGATGGTAAACGTATTGGTGGGGAAGGGGTGGCTAAACCAGGAGCCTTCGAGTTTCACCCACATCCCAACCTGAAGGGATTGGGTATCATCAACTTCAATAAATGACATGAAAAAATCTAGCTTTCATTCAATAAAAACTCTTCAACCTGAAATTCCATACTCCCATGGTTTCCAGGGAGAGCCTACTGACAGACAACGGCTTACTCTTCTCGTTTCGGTTGATGTCGACTCATGATTGAGGCCGAAAGCCCTACTAGAATTTTCGTTCCCTATTAAGTAATTTTTTCTATACATTTCAAAAGGTTACCTCATGGAATGGCCAAAAAAATGTTATCAATGCTGCAAAGAAGACCCTTGCGGCAATCCCCGGGAAAAGGTTGGAAAAGGCATCACACTGAGGGCTTTCTGCCCTGTTAGGCACCCTATTTTTGTATGAAGAACCACATACCTCCCAACTCTGACTGACAAAGTTGGGTTCGTCTCAACCCGATAGGAAAGAAAAACAATTCCTTGAGGCCGGGAACCATTACCCAGTTCAATACATATTCGGGAGATTCACACCATGGTGATTCAGGAGCGGTCACAGCAGGGATGCTATCTATTAGAAGGATCTGGCCGAATGGATTTTAAGGCCAGACATGTGTTCCAAAACGCCATGAAAACCGCCCAAGCTTCAGGAGCATCTCATATCGTGTTTGATCTCGGGACGTGTCCTTTATTGATAGTGCCGTGTTAGCACTGCTTATTCTCGCCAACCGGGGGTGCGGGGAAACCAATAATTGGTTTTCATTATGCCAACCCCAAAGTCCGGTTAGTGGGGTCTTCGAACTTACCAATATGGGGAAACACCTCACCATTGACGACTCACTAGAAACTCTCCTCTCCTCCACACAGACACCCCTCATCCGTTAACGCTGTCCTCACCACACCTCCTCAATCGACCTCTTTCAGTAGACACGCTTCTTACGCCCAACCTGGACGAAGACCCACGCGCTAGGGAATATTATCCGGGGATGGGGGGTGTTTCCAGACCATCTAGGAACTGTAATTTTTTCTGAGGTTGCGGGACTCCTTATCTCGTTCACCATGTGAACGAGATGACAAACATGAACAGGAGGAATCGGCCAATTGGTTGAGGCGTCGCGAGAACCGCTAAGTGCCCTACTGGGTCACTATCAACGACAAGGACTCCTCCTCCCAGCTCACCGACAGATTTGTCTCTTAAACACAGAGGAATGAGTCAATATTCACTAAAAGGAGCATGAATGCCAAAAATTCCCTATGCCGAAAAGGGCACCGAAGCCAAAGGGGCCACCGCCGTGTATGCGCAAATCGAAAGCGAATTCGGCTTTGTACCAAATTTACTCAAAGTGCTGGGACATTCAGGACCGGTAACACAAGCCATGGGCGCCGTTCTCGATAATCTATTTCACCATCTGTCATTGACTCCACGCATACGGGAAATCGCCTATCTCACAGTTGCTACATATAATCAATGCACGTATTGCGTTGGGCACCATTCGTTCTTTGCCAAACAAGCCGGCATGACTGATGAAGAAATTTCCATGCTAGGAGAATCCGGGTTAACGAATACTAGGTTTTCTCAGAGCGAGAGGGCCGTCATCCGCTTTGCCTTAGAAACCACCAAGAATGTGGCGGCTTCGGATGAGGCCCACGTTGAATGACAGAAAGCCTTTCCGGTTAACCAAGTCGTCGAGATTGCCTTTGTGGTGGCCACGGCCAACTTCATTCAGCGTTTCGGCAAAAATTTCCGCATCGAATTGGAGCACCCGTCTACCTAATTCCTTGGGCCTCTAAAGGCCTCCAAACGGTTGACTCTAGGAGTACTCAGGAGAGCATTCCAACCATCACCACCCGTTGGCGGTTTGTTCTATATCAAAATAGAAGAATTTATAACTGTCTAGATATGGAACATGGCCACACAATGAGAAATCACGTGGTATTATTATTCCGTAAGCGTTATGAATGAATGGGAGGCTATAGCAAATGTGCGACCGCCCTCTCGGTAAACTTTCGAATCAGAAGGATCACCAATGCATCATCCAGAACAACCGCCCATCTCCGAGACAGCCAACCCATCAAGCACTTCAGCGGAGGAAATTTCGATTTCAGAGAAACGAAGTGCAGCCCTCCAATCCGCCAGTCATCTCCAAGCGAGTTCGGTCTATCAAGAAGCCAAAAATGGACAGACGAGACCGCCAACCTTGTTTGTGATTTTTGGCGCGCAGGGAGATCTGACCAAACGCAAACTCATTCCCGCCCTCTATAATTTGGCCGCCAGTCGCCACCTTCCACAAGAATTTGCCATTCTGGGTGTGGATGGCATTGAAATGACGACAGAAGACTTTCGGCTGAAAATCAGTCGCGATATACAGGAACTGTCTATTCGTCCTATCGATACCACTATCAAAGAATGGCTACTGGACCGCTTGCATTACCTCTCCGGGGACTTTCGAGATCCACATACCTACGAAGGCCTCAAGACTACTCTGGCGCAATTAAACACTCAATACGGAACACAGGGAAATTATCTCTACTACCTGGCCACCGCCCCTACGTTCTTCGGGGAAATTGTGCGGCAACTTGGAGAGAGAGGGTTAGTTTCTCAGGACAACGGCTCCTCTCGACGCATCGTCATTGAAAAACCGTTTGGACATGATCTGGAGTCGGCGCAAGCATTGAATCAGACATTACGGAGCGTCTTACACGAAAGCCAGATTTATCGCATCGATCATTACTTAGGGAAAGAAACGGTTCAAAATATTTTAGTGTTTCGATTTGCTAACGGGATTTTTGAGCCGGTGTGGAATCGACAATATATTGACCATGTGCAAATTACCGTCGCCGAAACGCTCGGGGTCGAACATCGCGGAACGTATTATGATCAAGCGGGGGCCTTGCGTGACATGGTTCCCAATCATCTATTGCAGCTGTTGGCTTTTGTAGGGATGGAACCGCCCAACGCTTTTGATCCCGAAGCCGTGCGGAATGAAAAAGCCAAGCTCCTGCGCGCCATTCAACCCATGAATCCGATGGAAGTCTTACAGTCGACCGTGGCCGGTCAATATGGGGCAGGGATAATGAACGGGAAACAGATTGGGCCCTATCGATCCGAGGCAAATGTATCGCCGACATCCCTTCGAGAAACCTACACCGCCATGACCTTGTTCATTGAAAGTTGGCGGTGGGAAGGGGTTCCTTTCTATCTCCGAACAGGAAAGCGACTACACAAACGGGTCACCGAAGTCGTCATTCAATTCAAGTCGGCACCGCTTATGCTCTTTCGCAAGACACCGGTGGATCACCTAACGCCTAACGTGCTGGTCATTCGCATACAACCCGATGAAGGAATTTCATTGAGTTTTGGAGCCAAAATCCCCGGTCCGCAAGTACAGGTGGGAAATGTGGACATGGATTTCCACTACGCCAAATACTTTGGCGATGCCCCGAGCACCGGCTATGAAACCCTCCTGCACGATGTAATGGCTGGAGATGCCACCCTGTTTCAGCGAAGTGATAATGTCGAACTGGGCTGGAGTGTCGTTGATCCGATCCTCAAAGTCTGGGACAGCCTGGGAACCCATGCCATCCATACCTATCCGGCGGGAACCTGGGGGCCGGCAGAAGCCGATGCGTTGTTAGCCAAAGATGGGCGAACGTGGCGAAATCACGATTAAGCGGCTCAACCCAACATTTTCCCTCCCTTCGCCTTTCTAAAATCCCCGGTATTCCACTAGGGCTATTCATCATTTGTGATGAATATACAGGAGAAATGCTGGGGACAAGTCGAGGGGAGAGTCCATGTCGGTCTTTTTCTTATTGTATTGGAAGTGTTGAATAATAATAATTCCCAAGGGGATATAGGCCCACAGGCACGTTGAACAACAAGGCCTCGGGGCAGTTAACAAAAGCATGCCCTGAGATTGCTGAAGGGTTCGTCCAGCAAGGTCTCAGCCATTTTTGCGCACAGAGCCTACTTTCAGTACGTGAGCACGGAAAACTAGCGAGAACGCTGCTGACGGATTTTTTTTACTGCCTCTTTCTTACACTGCAGCTATCTATTATCTCTTTCCTATGGTAGGGTGATGGGACTTATCGCGTGGGGCTTGACGATGAGCCATAAGATGTTCAAAGCCCATAACCGGTGTTGTTTCGCCCGAGAGATACCTCGGAAGTGTTTGACCTAAGTCGCCTGCATATCGCGCCCACGGACTACTCCTTCCCAATGTTTCATCCTTCTCGAGCCTCAGACAATATCATTTTTTCAAAAGGAGGAGCCCCATGGGTTCAAAATTGTATGTCGGTGGATTGCCGTATTCGGCAACGCAAGTAGAGTTAACGGACCTGTTTTCTGCACACGGCACGGTCCAATCAGCCAACGTCATCAGCGACAAATTCACCGGCCAATCGCGCGGATTTGGATTTGTCGAAATGTCGTCTAACGAAGAAGCCCAAGCGGCCATTTCAGCCCTGAACTCCACAGAGTTCGGTGGCCGAACACTGACCGTTAATGAAGCCAAACCCCAGGCCCCCCGCACAGGTGGTGGTGGCTATGGTGGTGGTGGAGATAGAGGCGGCCGAGGTAGCCGGTTCTAATTTAGGCACCTAGATGTCAGAAAAAAGGGAGAGGTCCAAAAGACCTCTCCTTTTTTTTATTCCCCCAATTTCCCTTTCTGGGACTGTTGAATGATGAAGATATCAAAGACCATATTTCCCCAATCCGGCCTCTGCCACCAGAGCCGAGGGACGGTTCAAAAAAGTTCGTTCAGCAAGGCCGCAGCCATTATTATGCGCGGAGCGTATGGAGAATACGTGAGCATAGAAAAATGGCGAGAACGCCGCTGTCGGCTTTTTTCAGCCGACCCTTTCTGAAAAGTTGAGACCTGCCCACCGCCCACATTCCCTTCATTGATTGTATCGATACGAATGTAGGTGCTGAAAAATTTCGGTCCTATCCTCTTCCAATAAGACAGAAATAGCTGCCTCAGATTACAATCGGAGGCGTTTGGGAGGGGAAAACCAGGTGATCACAACACGTTTCCAAATTTTTCTGGTCTTTAAATACACGATTTACGCACTTCTGATTCTAAACGTCTACTGGTTTTTTACAGAAGAATTCGCCGCAGCAGGCGTTCGGTTCAATGCAGGGGTAACGTTATCGCAAATAATTGAAGCATACCCGGCGACCATTGATACCGTGTCCTGGGTGGTATTGCTCCTGACGTTCGAACTTGAAACGCATGTCCTGCATGATCATTCCCTCAAGAAACCGGTTGCCTGGTCGTTACAGACCATCCGGGGAATTTCCTACGTTTGTATTGTCTACGCGTTCTACGGCTACATCATGAAACTCATAGAGTTTAATAATGTCGTCCCTCTATCCGGTGTCAGCGACCTATGCGCCCTTGGAGGCTCCTGGTCCTACTTAATTGATCTTGATGAATACGTGGCTATTACCAGTGCCAACTGTCAGACCTTTTCCACCAATATTTCGTTCTTTCAATTACCCGGAATGCGCGCCGTCATCGATGCACAGGGCCTGGCTAAAAGCCAGGCCCTGGCGTGGGTTGATGTCATCAATGCGGCCGCATGGTTGCTCGTCGTGTTGGTGTTGGAAATCGATGTGCACTTGGAGAAGAACACAAGCTTTTCCGGAGTGCCGCTCAAAATCAACAATGCCATAAAGATTTTTCTCTATTCGGTGCTCCTGTTGACCGCCATTTTCTGGGGCACCAATGGCCAGATCTTCGACTTTTGGGATGCATGCCTCTGGTTAATCGCCTTTTTCTTTATTGAAATGAACCTCCTAGAATGGCACAAGGAAGGACAACCAAATACTGCATAAGGCAGGTGTTCGTCATCGGATCACATTAATATTGCGGCCCCAGACCAATGATGCCTACAGGGAAAAAATAAATTTCCCCTGAAAGAGATTAGCCACAAAATTCAAAACAACGCTTTCCCATATTGCCCAGTCTGAACCTAGGTTCTATCCCTAAAATCCCCCTTGTGAAAAGCGGCCTGTTTCAATCCGCGTCCGCAATTTATAAAAAAAGCCCTTGCCATGATAACCGGCAAGGGCTGGAATTCAAATCAGGTTTGTGGTTGCGTGACTCGTTGTATTATTTGTTACCCCTTACATCACGATTCCCCTGATCTCAGAACAGGGAAAATTTTCCAAGAAAACTGAGACCCTCTACAAATTTTCAGCTTAACCAGCATTATGTTGAAATTTGATAGAGCATTAGGCCATGAGAGATCAACAGAGTGAGAGTACTCAATTCGTTTGATAAGTTGGTCTGAAAGACCAGAGGGGTTTATCCATTTGAAAATACCCCGGCCTCCCCAATATTCAAAAAACGTTATTTAACACCGGATGTGCAACAGTCATTACGCACAAGCCCTGGAACAGAGTGCTTTAGCCAACAACGACCCGACGGCCCTTGCACCCCGGGTTTTACATAAGTCCATGCCCGACATTTTCCTTCTGCCTTACAGGCATTTTGGCATTCATGTGAAGAGGCAACCGGGAAATTTCGATAGTCACGCCCAGGGCGATCCATTCCAATTTCTGGTCCCGATTGAAGTATTAGGCGAGTAGTTAATGTATATGGCTGACTCGACCGCGCGTTGTTGTGGCCATCGCGTACTTCCAGATGATAGATGCCGGGGCGCGGGAGATCCACCACCCGCACATTCTCCTGGCCAATTTTGGGCGTGGTGAGCCATCCTTGCAGGAGCCCTTTCTCCGGCCCATAGACTTGAAAGGCGATGTCCAGTTCGGGCGGCATGTCGGTAATGGCCACTTCGAGGGCGCCTTGTGCCTCAACGGTGATGGCATACCAATCCGCATCGGCTTTCGGGAGAATATTGGCCTGGATGGCCTGCCCCAAGGGTAGCGGGGTCGCGGTCTCCCGCGTGTTGTTCATTTCCCCCGTATCCTTGGTGGGCGTGAGAGTGGCCCGAAGTGTATACGGGACAGTGGACCGCGCGTTGTTGTGGCCATCGCGTACTTCCAGATGATAGATGCCGGGGCGCGGGAGATCCACCACCCGCACATTCTCCTGGCCAATTTTGGGCGTGGTGAGCCATCCTTGCAGGAGCCCTTTCTCCGGCCCATAGACTTGAAAGGCGATGTCCAGTTCGGGCGGCATATCGGTAATGGCCACTTCGAGGGCGCCTTGTGCCTCAACGGTGATGGCATACCAATCCGCATCGGCTTTCGGGAGAATATTGGCCTGGATGGCCTGCCCCAAGGGTAGCGGGGTCGCGGTCTCCCGTGTGTTGTTCATTTCCCCCGTATCCTTGGTGGGTACAAAAAGTAGATGAAGACGATAGATGTCTTGAGAGGCCGAATTATTGTGTCCATCCCGCATTTCCAGATAATAGGTGCCGGGTAAGGCAAGGTCTACGACTCCCTTCAAAGCCTCTCCGGGTTTTTTCGCCGTTATCCATGGTTGGATTAATCGTTTTTGTTCATCCCTTACCTGTAAAGCCAAATCAATGGAAGAAGGCACATGGGACGTGGAAAATCGGAGAACGCCCTGATGGTCAATGTGAATTTTGTACCAATCTGCTTCACCTTTGGATTCAATAGTGCCTTGAATGTTAACGGGAAGGTTGACTGACATTGCCTCATCAAGGGAATTGTTGGGTTCCTGTTCCTCAAAAATTGGCGAGGAGGATTCCGGGTTCGGTTTGGGAGTATCGATAATCTCCTTCCGATGCCCATCCCATTTTTTTGTCGGCACATCGTCACAATAACCCCAAACACCTTTGAAGGCGTCAAAATTTTTGGTAAAAGTAAACCGCACCTTACCCCAATAAGCACTGCCATTTTTCTGGCTGCCACATTTTCGCCTGGAATGAGACTCTACCCACATTCCAGTGAAGACCAGACCATCAAAGGACCCAACCAACTTTCCCCCACCTTGATGGTAGCGAGCCGCTAGATTACCGGATTCCAAAAAGGTCATTTCCCCTTCGGTGGTTGTGTACGGCCCTGATGTCGGATACCTTTGTGACTCCTCAACGGGTTCCTCATGGACTGAAGGGCCAGAAGTTTGGTTAGTTGAGGAAACTGTTCCCTGAGAGGGGCTTGGGGATTCATCGGTCGAAGACCTGTTTCCGCTGGCGGTTTCCTCGCTAGGACCTTGGTCTGTCTTCTCAGGAATGGAAGAGCTTTCCGGATTTTCAACAACCCCCGCATTACCCACTGCCCCTTCTTCCTGACCATCAACCTGACTCACGGGTGCTATCGATTCGGGGCTAGAGGGTTTTGCTCCAAGCCCTTCCGGCATCTTAAAGACCGGAGGATTAAAAGGTTGGCTCGAACGCAACGCGGGTTTGTACCGAAGTTTGAGGTCAATAATACCGATAGATATCCCATCGATACGATCCGTATTCTTAAAAAATCCATCCTGTTCAACAACTCCAACTTCTCGGGCTCCGAGACTATAAAAACGCCTTTCTTCCAATCCTTTATAGGTGTTGACGTCACCGGTTGCAGACACCTGAGGTCGATAAAAAAATTCGATGGGTCGGCCTTTATCATCCCGAATAACCTTAGTCGGAACAAAGGTGAGCGTGGCACTGATTTCATCTGATTTAGACAGGGATCGAATCGTTTTGAGAACTTTTCTCCCGCGAACATCGATATAGTCTCCTGCCTCATCACAAAAAGCCTGCAAATTTTTCCGCCCGGTTACATCTACGGTGGAAATGGCTGTCCTGAGTCCTATACTCGCCGCGTTCATTTTGGGTTTTTTGTCCCGATTGACACAATATTTTTTATTATCAACACGCCTTTTCCCGTTTACCGTATAGGAAAAGGGTTCTCCCAAAACGATACGTTTAGGAAATTTGGTGATGACCGTAGCCTGTTCAGTGAAATGTTTTTTTCGCTTATGCCCCCAACGCTGCACATAGCCGGTACTCTTTCCGTCATGCTCAAACTGATAGACTCCATACTTTGAGCTTGAGGGAGCGCTTACCTCCGCCAACACAAACACCGGCAATCCAACAACCGGGCTTGTTTCCGTATCTCCACAGATACTCCTGGCTTGAACTTCAGCCTCCGACATCGAACTAAACGGCCCATACCTTTGATCCTTGGGTGACTGTTTGGCAATTTCGACGAAACCATTCGCAGAACTGGTCAAAATTAAAATCCGCAATAGCTCGCTGCTTTGGATATCATAAAATGTAAAGACATAATGTTGTTCCGGGCCGGTCCAGTTCCCAGATGATCGTTCTTTGTCAATCGGACAATGATTGTTCTCCGGAACTGATGGCTCAGATGTTACAACGCCCAAGGTGGGACCAACTGTCATTTGATAGGTATCAAGTTTACCCTGCTCTTCATCGAGACTAAACGTGAGTTCGATATTCCCCTGAATATTTTCATTAATTTCGGCCTTCACGTCGAAGTGTAAAGTCACATCTATACTGTCCCCCATTTCAAGGAGCGAAATTGTTTCGTGTGACAGAGATGTCTTTTCTGCCCAATCGGGAAGTTGGGTAATGCGAATCTTTAGACCTTGAATATCTCGAAGTGTGGGATTTTGAAAGGTCACGGTAATCTGCTGATCCACCGCGCCTGCTTTTACCGGGATTTCAATATCGGCGGCATACAGGGGAGAGACGAACCAGATCAGGAAAAGGATAACGCAGATCTGAGTGAATCGCTCGAACATCAGGCGGCACCACACAAGCAGCATCGGTTAGGTGCATACCACATATCCCAAACAACCAAGGTCGTATTGAGAAGAAGGGATCGATCAACCTGACTGGTGACAATGCGGGGCACTTTCTCAATAAGTTCCTTATTAAATAGGGGTTTGAGGGTATCTTCTAATGTGTTGGCCCGTTCTCGTAGAACTTTGGCAGCAGCCTCAACATCCGGCCAACCACCTTGCTCCAGAAGGCCTTCAAGTTTCCGGCCATCGTTGGCCAACGCTTGAATTTTATCCACGGTTTTTTTCAACCGTGCATACCCCACCATCTGTTCAATCCTGGCCATGGCACTGTAGTGTTTGGCATCGGTGTCCCTTACAAACCGAAGAGATGAGCCCATCACCTGTTCAAAATATTGGTCCAAGGCCTCGTCACCGATGGAACCATGGCTCCAAAGGACCGAACCTCGCATGAGTTCTTGTTCGTTCGGATAATAATGCCCCACATAGAGGGTATGCGCCTTTTCACTACCTATATGGGCACGATCAAAATCAAAGGGCAGGAGTTTTCCATCTTTACTGATCATCATGTTTCCAACATGACCATCGGGGTCACCCAGCCAAGCCCGAAAGGCGCGCTGTTCGGCAAATTGATCCAGAAACGAAAGGATCTCCCCATCGTTCAAATCTCCAAAATCAGCTCCAATATCGACCCCACGAGATACCAGCAATTGGGCTCGTTGCCCTTGATGCAGTTTGTTCGAAAACGTATTGATGCCTAAGTCCTGGGCAAGAAGAGACGCAGCCGAGTCGAGCTCCAACGCATAGGTATCCGGGGATTGCAGTGAGTATTTGACGAAGTAGGTTTCCCCGTTATGCTCAACTTTCCACATGAGGGATCCAGGACCTTCTCTGAAAAACTCGACCCCCTCAACCTCCAAAAGCCGGACTTTCCTCCCTTGAAGCTCAGCAATTCGTGCATTCGCGGCAATGATAATTTGAGTTTTTTCGGCTTGGTCCGCAGCATTGGCCAGGCGCTCTTTGACGATCTTTCGTGTGGCATCCAGGTCGTCATTGATTTGTTTGAGTTGTGAACCGAGATCATCAGGAAGTCGCGAGTCAATATGATTCGCAATCTCATTCGCCTGACTGCTGGAGATCGGTTTTGCATGATTGAGGTCCCCTGCAAATTCGTTCGCAGCCTTCCGTGCCCAATTCGTTTCATTGTGTTCGATAATCATCGCGATACGCTGATCGAGGAGTTCGAGCATTTCCTTTTGCTGGGCCGTTGCAGGAGTGTTCTCTGTGGCTTCTATTAATTTTCGACGAGCCTCGGTGTAATGATCTAGTGCTGTATCTACGGACCCATTGCGAACGGCTAAATCTCCGGCTTTCAGATTTGGGCCAGCCACTTTTTCTTGGTGCAGAACGGGCGCCCAGAAACGTTCATATGGTGTCGAATCGGCCATACGCTGATCAACAGTGGGGACAAATTGCTCATGAAGTTCTTCACGACTGATCGTTGAAGGGGGAAGAGCCTCTCCTTCAGCTTGCCTGGCAAGTTTTTTGGCTGTTTGGGCCTGTTGGTCGAGTTTTTCGGCTTGATCCTTCAATTGTTTGTTGACGGTTTTGGCAGCGCCCGCAGCACGGGTGGTTGCCCCTGCATCTCCTTTTTCCAAGGCTTTGGTAGCATGAGCGCTGGCATATTCGCTGGATTCGGATAAATCTCTTGGGAAAATGCCGCTCTGATCGCCCGGAAAATGTTCGGAGGCATTCTCTTGGGCTTCCCTAATGGGTTTCGCTGCAGCTTTCGTTTTAGGGGGATGGGTGACGGCTTGTTCCACTTGCTCAATGATCTTGTTGCGGGCTTCCACCGCGTTGATCTGTTTAGTGGCTCGCTCCGAAATTTCTTCCGCTGCGGCCGCAATTCGGACAGGGCTCAGACCACTGGCACGCATGGCATCCGCCAGGAGGTCTGTGACCCCGATTTCCGCAATGATTTCGATAAGAAATTGGGTGCCTGGTCCATAGTTATGTTGCTGGGCCAGAACTGAGGCGCCTCCGTAAAGCAATAAGGAATTCACGATATTCGCGCCTCCACTAGCCAGAGATGAGGTCAAGGAATACACAGCACCGACGCGGGAGGCTTTGAGGTAACTGTCGGCATTCAAGAGTGCCGCCGGACCTCGCTGGGCAAGCAAGGTTTTCCCGACGGGGCCGTTGACCACCCAATTGGCGATTTTGCCCAGGCCTACAGTCTCAACAAATTTCTCACGTGTCGTAATGGAAATACCTGTTCGTGCCGCTTCGCGAAGAGTCCCCGCACTCATGGGTCCGCCGATCAAGACCTTGTCGTTAAGGCTGTAAATGCTTCCTGGTCCCCAGAGAAAAATGATGTTTTTGGCATTAAACAGATCGCCGAACCATTCATACCAGGTGTATTCGGGATAAATGCTGGGATAATGGCCCCGTCCGAAAGCTTGGGAAAATCGAAGAAGATCGCCGGACACAAGCGCTCCCAATTCCGGGAGCTGGGCCCTCATTTCCTTAATGTCTCGCAATAGGCCATGAAGCCGGTCTGGGGGAAGACTACGACCGCTGCCGTCCTTGGTTACCAGGTAGTTAGCCATCTTGGCTGGGGTAAGGGTGGGGAGTTCCCTGAGCGGTAAGCCGTTTTCCATCATACGAAGTAAGGCGTTGATCGCCACGCGATTTTGGGCTGATTGAAGTTGAGCATCACCCACGATCTGAGACATGGCATCCACGCTATTGACGAGCCAATCATCAGGAAACAACCAGCCTGGAATGGGCATCCCCGCAAAGGTATCATTGGCGCTAATAGCGCTTAATGCCGCAATAGGCCCCATGCCCAGGCCCGCCCAGAGTTGCTCAAAAAATAATGAATCGAAAATAACATTGGGGTCATCCTTCAGATCACTTTGTCCGAATCCGCGGGCTTTCAAGTATCCATAAAACGCGGTCATGGAGGCTCGTTGTTCCTCGTTGATTTTGTCGGCAATTCGTTGAACGAAGAAGCGTTCTTGCTGGAGTAATGCCTGGAAAATATCCTGCTTGTCAGGCATCTGTTGATGCATCTCACGCAGGATGGTCATGGCATCAAAGCGTGCTGAACGGGCAACGACCTGAATAGGGTCTCCAGGGTCAGTCTGGTCAGTGACAACCCCTTGTGCCTGTTCAGAGCGTCCCAGCGTGGTCACAGAAAGCAAATCACGCCAATACGAGATATTCGCTTCGGCCTGTTGCCGCGCGGACTTGGGATCTTCGTAATTGGGTGCATTTCGCTGCATGAAGACTTTTTCCTCCAGCCATTCCGCTTCCCCAAGTAAAGCCCTAACGTGTAACCATTTCAAATGATCAGGCAAACTGCCTTCTTTGGCCTGAAATTGTTTGATCAATTTGGTGAGTTGTTGGGGCGCGTACCATTCTGCCGCATCATAGAGCTCAAGGATGAGTAACCGGTGTTCTTCATCAACCCGGTCGACTTCCCCTTTGAGCTCCGGGTAGGTCTCTTTTGATTTCTCAAAACGTGTGGAGGCGAGGGTATGGAGCTCCTTTGTGGCGTTCAGCGCTTCATCAATTAATTGTTGTTGAGCGGAATGGAGGGAATTGATTTCTTGATGGAGTTCCTGTCGGCGGGCTTGGAGATCTTGGCGAATGGCCGCAATTTGAGGAAGGGCCGACTTGCCAGCACCGGTAAAAAAATCTTCCCAAAAACTTCCTCTGAGATCAGGTTGGGTAAAGCGGAGATCCTCAATGAGTAATTTGAACCATTCGGAACGCCGACTTTTGATCTCCTTCGCCAATAACGAAAGTTTGAGGCGGGTTTCATTCACCAAATAGCGTTGTGAGACGCGCTTTTCGAGGTACTGGACAAACCATTTCCAATAGCCATCGTCCTCCGACTTAACAGGTTGAACCTTAACTACCGCTTTGCCTAAGGGTGAATCCGTTTGGGCAGCTATGGCTGGCAGAGCACAGCAGAGGTAGGCTAGGAGGAGAATGAAACGCAAGAGGGGGAACATGAATGTTTCCTCTCCTTCACCACAAGGAGAAATCTAACAGAAACACTAAACCGGCAGTTTCTTGAGGGTCAGTAGAAAAAAATTATATAGACAATGGCCCTTATTTACCATGCCTTGGATTGCCACTAAGCAATTGACCTGCCACATTTATACAGAACAGAAACACGAAGTCAGATAAGGTCATCTGAAGCCATTTCTGAGTGATTGGGCTTATGATTCCATCTATTCAACGAGTGATTCCCTCAGGGGTAATGATATTCTCAGCGGAGAAAGTTCGTTAGGGAATCTCTGGGCGGTAGGTTTATTCGAGAGGGCAAAGTGAAGCCCACGCTGCTTTTACAAGTAGGCGGAATTCTTATAGCTGTCGGGGGGAAATGTAAAATAATGATGGTTGCGGGGGAGGGATTTGAACCCTCGACCTTTGGGTTATGAGCCCAACGAGCTACCAGGCTGCTCCACCCCGCGGATCGATAGTAGTAGAGGCACCGCGTGGAAGTCAATGAACTTCCAGGAATTTTTGGCGTGTCGTGACATCGTACACTATGATATCTTTGCCACCGTATGTTGCTACTAGGAATTTTGGGGATTGGATTGCCCTTAGCTCTGATTATTGGTGATTGGTTTCAATTCACCACACTGAAACCCTGGGCCTGCCGTTATGGATGCCCGCTTGCCCGTCGCCGAGATTCTTTTCCAAAACCGAAAGATTCTTTTCCTCGATTATTCAAAACACACAGTACGATTCCTCTTTCTCATGGTGTGGCCCGGTGGGTACCTGATCGCCAAGCCATCGTGATTCGGCCTTATTACAAAATGTTTTCCTTAAGGTTTCGGACAGCCTGGCCTTTAAAAGGGACGCTGGACTACCACTTTCAGGATGATCGGATTGAACTCCATTTGTCCAAGCGCATTCCATGGTCTTCTGCTATTTTAACGTCGCTGTGGCTTCTGTTCGTTGTCGGAGGGACACTGGCCTTTGTCACCATGTATGCCATGGACGGCGGATTTGGGACAGTTGGGGGGATATTCTGGGCAGTTGGAATGATCGCGTTGGGCCTGTTGGTGTTAGCCGGAGGAGTGATTCTTTTAGCTTTCGCTTATCGGTTGGAAGATTCCCGATTGATGCAGGTCTACGAGGAATTGCTTGGGGCTTTTCAAGCTTCTACCAAGCCTGGTTAGTTTAATGACAGCGGAAAAACCTATTGGGAAAATCCCCTGCTCTCCATTTTCCAAAGGGGGAACTTAAGAGGTAATTCAGAATCGTCGTTTAGTGGTTAGATGATATCTTCACCCTCATCCTAACCTTCTCCCTCAAGGGAGAAGGAAATTCGGAAGCGACCAGTTGGAAGTAAAGTGCTTAAGTAAAAGAGCGTCTGACCTTTGGGTCTAACTGCCGGGGTCAGACAGTGGAAATAGTCAGAAGTGTGAGAGTTTTGAAATTGGAAGATGTTTCAATCTCTTCTTACTTTTCTTTTTCGATCAGGTCTTTTTTCAGTTTGGAAAAATTTTCGACTCGGAAGGACGGTAAGGCGTACGCCCAGCCTTTTACCCGCTGATTTAATAATTCGACTTCCTTTTCTACTTCTTCCGGTTTGTTGAGTGGCGATTCTGATTTTGGCTGTTCACCCTTCGTCACCTCGTTCTTCTTTTCTCCTTCCGCGACATCGGCCTTTTTTGTGTCCGCTGGTTTCGGGTCTGCTTCTGACGTTTGAATGAGATTGGCATCGAATTCGGCAGAGATTTTGGCAAACACGGTTTCGTTCTGTTTGGCCGTGTGCACGTGCAATCGCAAGCCATCAAAAGTTTCCAAAACCGCTGACACGCCGGTCTTCACAGAAAAATCTATTTCCGTTTGTGGTTTCACATCTTCCAATTCCAACTGCACGAGGGTCCCCACCACATTATTCACATTAAATTGCGAGGTGACTTTATATCCAGCAGGAATCGAGTTCATGAGAAAATCCAAATCCTCTGGTTTTGTCTTTGACAGGTCCAATGTTTCTCCATTGGGATGCGTGACGGTGACTTGTCGAACACGTTTAGTCGTAAGGGCGGTCACTTCTTTGTCCAACCATTCGCCCGGTACGGTTTCTAGCGGCATGTTCCCTATCACCAACCAGGTCTGCGGATCACCGGGTTTGCGCACATAGATATCACTCATCCGTGGATTCCCTTTGGCCGGCTTCTGGTTTCCGACCACCAGTTTGGCCACTTCAGCATTATCCGCCGAGTTCACAGTCACCGTTTTAGATAAGGAGCCCTCCTGGTTGGAGTCTTGGAGGCCGAGCCGTTCATACAATTCCGGGTTTTTAGTTTTGGGTTCCTGAATTCGCAGATCCCCCATCCCTACAAGAGCCTGTTTGACTTTTTCCATATTCGCCCGATAGCCCGATTTTTCCCTCACTCCCCACACATTTTCTCCGCGAACCAAGGTGACAGTGTTTTCTTTGGTTTCAATGACGATTTCTTGTACATCATTGATCACATTCATAAAGTCAGGGAACAACAACTGCCCACTTTGGGGAATCGTCGTAGAGGGTTCCCGATTGACAAACACCGCTAACACAATTCCCACGATGGTGATACCGGCTAATAAGCCTATCGTTTTCGATTTCATGGCGTTCCTTTGAATGTCTGCGAAATGATCAAATGAACTTTCTGCACAAAGTAGACAATGATGTGGCTATTTGGATTTTTTTCTCATGCGCGAGGAACTGATCCATACCCCCACGATGCCAATGAGAACCGGCACAAGACCAATATTGATGAATTTCACCCAGCTTTCGACGCTTTCTATATTTTTTCCCAGTTCGTGTTGCACGTTCCGTAATTCCTTTCGCACTTGGACTAAATCTTGACGAAAGGTCGCCATCGCTTTCTGCTGTTCAGCACTCATGATCATGGCGCTGCCTTCTGCCTTTTGACTTTGTAATTCCTGAAGCTTCCTCTCTGTCTCTTTCAGTCGGTCTTGAAGGGCTTGTTCCTTCTGACGGAATTGTTGTTCAGCGTCCTGCTGCAATGCGCGTAACAACGTAAAGGGTCGCGAATAGCCCGCTCGACTTCTGACGCTTATGAGATCATTACTTCCGGTGAGATTGTCGAGAGCGTTCGTCACAAACGTCCCGTTTCCTGATGTGGGAATACCAATCCGCTGTCCAAAGAAATTCTGGACCTGCGCCCAAAATTTATCCTGCAAAATATCGGTATCAGCCACCACAATTACATTGATGGGGTCTTGAGACTCCGCCACATGTGGCTTGGGTGTACCCTTAACATCATTCGGTGGTGCGGGACTGGCCTCTCCTTCCTTTGCCGGCTCGACGGGCTTGCCGTCGGGAAAAGCCGTCTTCACTTTTCCGGTTACACGGGCCGCCACTATCAATTTTTCGCCTTCGGGTTTGTAACTGCTTAATATGCTCCCCAGATCGGGCATGAAGGACAGAGTTGAGGCATCAATTTTCATGGCGGCTTCATCGGATTGAATTAATGGGGTCAATTCCGTGCCGACATCGCCTTTTTTCTGGAGAATACCGGCCGAAGCCATCGTAATAGCCGGCACTTGTGCGGTCACAATATCATCAGCACTGAAATGTTCTTGCCGAAAATCGACCCACACGGGGTAATCCACCACTTGCATCCTGGCTTGTTGCTGAATTTGCACTTTCTTGGCCAAAGGCAAATCGCCTAAGACTTTCCCCTTCACCATTTCCAATCCCCAGGCGTCGAATAACTTCGGCAGATCGGAATTCCCGGGGCCACCTCCACCCATTGGATTCATGGGGTTTCCGCCCCCTCTATCGGACTCCGCCAACGGATCCACAAAAATCATGGCATGCCCCCCCTGCAAGACAAATTGATCAATGGCATAGAGCGTTGGATCACCTAATGTTTTGGGATGGACCACCATTAAGACACTTACCTCTTCCGGTACAGTTGTCGCCGTCGGTTCAATCTTTTTAATCTCGAACATTTGTTCAATATGAGTGATAATGAGCCAGGGCGGACTGCCGCCTTGCGGCATAAATGGCATGCCTCCCGCTCCATCCAGAGGGAGTGAACTCATTAATCCCAAAACTTTTTTCTTGGGATTCGCCAGGGCATGAATCATCTTCGTGAGATCATATTCTAAAAACTCTTCCCGTTCCGGCTGGAAAAAGGGCACCACTTCTAATTCGTCCGTTGAACTCGTTCCCGCCAATCCAAAATAAAATTGCGTGCTGCCGTTATCTAACGGCACCCCTTGTAATCCATAGGCCACGGCCCGGTCTTCTTCTTCAGAAAACGGTTCCGGATCCATCACCTGCAGCACGATTTGGCTACCTGCGACTTGTGCATATTCTTCCAACATTTCTTGAACCCGCGTGGCATATCCTTTAATTCCGGGTAAGCCGGTGGCCAGTTTTTTCGACAGGTAAAAACGCAACGTAATAGGCTCAGCCAAATTTGCCAGCACATTTTTGGTCCCATCTGACAGGGTATAGAGCTTATGATCGGTCAGATCGAAGCGGGCCGATCGTAAGGCGGCATTACTCAGCATATTGAACGCCCCGAACAAGACTGCGGCCAGGGCGATACCCGTTCCCGTCAATAATCGTTTATTCATAGATTCCTCTTGGATTGATTCATACGGTTCGCACTGTCAACCATCTTTCTTTTCTTACTCCGCTTTTTTCATATCGATGACGGTCGCCGTCGCAAAGAGCCAGAAGGCCATAAGAGACAGGAAATACACGATGTCTCGCAGGTCTAACACGCCTTTGCTAATCGACTGAAAATGGGTCAAAAAGCTAAAGGAACTGATGGCACTCAGAAGAAATTGCGGGGCCCATCCGCTGAACAGTTCCAGCACTAATGGAAAGCCACTTAAGATGAATCCCAAGCAAATCACCACACTGACGACAAAGGCAATCACTTGATTTTTGGTCAACGCGGAAATGCACGATCCGATCGACAAAAATCCACCCGCCATCAGCAGGCTCCCGATGTAACTGGCCAGGATCACCCCATTATCCGGTTCGCCCAGAATATTCACGGTAATCCACATGGGAAAGGTCAAGACGAGTGCGATGGCCGTGAAGCACCATGCCGCCAGAAATTTTCCCGCGACCGCTTCCCACATAGTGACCGGCAGGGTGAGTAACAATTCAATAGTGCCTGACCGTCGTTCTTCAGCCCACAGACGCATGGCCAATGCCGGAATCAGCACCAAATAGAGCCAGGGATGAAAATCAAAAAATGGCGCGAGATCCGCTTGGCCTCGAACAAAAAAATTGCCTAAGTAAAAGGTAAATGCTCCACTGAGCATCAGAAAGATGACGATAAATACCGCTGCAATAGGAGTGGCAAAATATCCTGCCAGCTCTCGTTTGAAGATGACTCGTATGCGTTCCACAAAGCCTCCTTGCTGACTTTTCCTCGTCTGCCCCTTTGTTATGAAAGAGCTTGTTTTGATGTCGTTAACAAACGAAACACATCATCCAATTGCCCGCGATCCTGATAGAGCTCCTCAACGCTCCACCCCTTATCACGTGCATATTGGCCAATATCGGGAAGAATCCATTGCCCCTCATCCGGATAAATTCTCAATCGCACCAGGTCTCCATCCTTGCCCCGGTCTTCGACTTTTTTCACACCATTCACGGTCATGAACCCTTCCCGAACCATCACTGGATCGACTCCTTTGACCATGATCACCACCGTATTATGAGTAGGTGCCTGCCCCTCTAATTCTGCCGGCGTGCCATCGGACACCACCTTGCCTTTGGCAATGATCATGGCCCGAGAACACACCGCATGGACTTCTTCCAAAATATGGGTGGACAAAATAATGGCCTTTTCTTGAGCCATCGCTCGGATGAGGGTGCGAACTTCGTGTTTTTGATTGGGATCTAACCCATCAGTGGGTTCGTCTAAAATTAGGACTTCGGGATCATGCATGATGGCTTGAGCCAAACCGACACGCCGCTTAAACCCCTTTGACAGCGTTTCAATTGGCTGATTCAACACTGATTGCAGATTCACTTTTTCGACCGTCGCCGATACCATCCGCTTGAGAGCCTCTCCACTGAGGCCACGCATTTGACCGATAAACATTAAAAACGATGCCGGTGTCATATCTTGATAGGCAGGCGCCCCTTCGGGGAGGTAACCAATTCGTGTTTTGGCTGCAAGAGCATCGTCCTGAATGTCATGACCACAGACTCGCACGGTCCCACTCGTTGGTGTGAGAAACCCGGTGATCATTTTCATCGTCGTAGATTTTCCGGCTCCATTTGGCCCCAAAAATCCCAACACTTCCCCCTTGCCGACGGTAAACGTGACCCCATCAACGGCGACTATCGAGCCGAATGTTTTTCGCAAATTCTTGATCTCCACCATAGTTGTCATGAATGCCCTCTTTCCCTAATAGTTTTTTCTCAATGTAGATATAACTCTGGCAATGATTCATTTTTACTTTTTAATTTTGGGGGTTTCGCGGTCATGGCCGGCTGAATGGTTTCCCAGAAACGTTGGCCATCCCAGGTGTGTGATGCCGATGTAGTATACAGGGTCCGATCCAAGTTCCAAACGGCCTCTTTTATATGTGGATCAGGCTCAGACAACATTTGTGCGGCTGTGCCCAGACTCAAACACGGTTTTCCCTGTTGCTTGATTGATGCCCACTTCAATAAGGCCTCTCGAGTTTTAGGCGCCGATTGCTCGAGACACGCAGCTTTCAACGCTTGGATGGCCTTTCGCTCAGATTCTAATGTCTGTTGACCCCTTGTATCCATTCCCTCCTGGCTTGGCCGTCTTCGACGACGGCGATCCCACCACCATCCTCCTAAGGTCAACAGCCATATACCCAGCAATCCTCCCGCAATCCACGCCCATGGCTTTGGTCCAGAAACCTCCAGGGCTTGACCTGCTGAATCCAGGGGTATTTCGGTAGGATGGCTTTTTACTGACGGAGGAGAGTCAGCCAATTGAATCGGCGATGGCGATTGACGGGTTGGCGTTGAGGTCACAGCATTTCCCATTACCTTCAAGGTTCTTGATGGTAACTCAGCCGTTTCCCATTCAGCTGTTTCGATATTCCACCATGGAATGCGAATACCTGGAATGGTCACCGCCCCAGGTTGCGTGGGCACTAAGGCATACTTTTCTTCTCGTGTACCGACGACCCACGCTCCATCAAACTCTGTGTTGGTTTGAGCCTTGTCCGGGTACGTCTTGACCGATCCATAATTGGGGCCCGGGAGTTCCGGCAATTGCTCCCCCCGTAAACCCTTGGCGACCATGACCACCGTTCGAGTGAGGGGTTCATTCATCTGAATGTGTTCAGTATCGGCAGACCAACCTTCTTTGATCGTGAATTCTTTGGCAGGCAACCAGATGTTGCCTTTCGTGTCTGCCGGTATATCTTTGACTGTCAGGGAAACTTTGGGACTGCGAAGATGAATCGGCCGTGTCGTTTGGAACAAGGAGGTAAAAGGCCCACCTCCCTGGTTTCGTCGCCGATTGTTAAAGAACTGATCCAGGGTCGAACCTCCGGAACGTTCATCCGGAATCGACCCGGAAAGCAACACCGGCGGAATGATTTGCGCACCAGCCTTCTGAGGCGTGATGACATACCGACGTTCGGTTACCTGATACCGGCGGCCATTTCTAATGGTTTCAAACGACGCGTCTTTGCCCACTCGCTCGACCATCCCCCATTCAATTTCCGGATCATCTAACTTTCCTTCTTGAAGAGAAACCGCAGACACTAAACGAAGGGTCAACAAGACTTGGCCTTGCACATAGGGCACATGCGAATCGACTTCCGCTTCCAGAAAAATATCTCGTTGCGCGTCAGCTCCCGTTGCCTGGCTAGGCTCCTTCACGGTGATCGAGAGGGGAAGAGTTGAGCCATTCCCCACCCGAATAGCCGGAATGGTCCACAGCCCGGTTCGTTTAGGAGCCAGGGTCGTGACCCACCGCGTCACGGATGAAGTTTTCATATTCACGATACTCATCTGTTGACTATGGCTAGTCCCCAGGAGCACAAAATTCTCTTCGAGTTTTTTCAAATCTGGCGTCTCGGATGATGAAGCCCCCTCGGCTTCAACCACCAACCGAAATGTCTCATCAACCATCACTGGATTTCGATCCACATACGCCTTCACCGTCTGCGCACAAACAGAAGGCGTGAAACTCACTGCGCTCATCACCACAATCAGTAGGGCAATATGAAAAACTCCCACCATCTGCGCTTTCTCACTGATTTCCTTCACACGTACCATGGCCATTCAAATTCCTTCCACCCTTGTCATTCCCGCCAGCTGTTAGCCGGAATCTCTTACAGTTCTATCCCACACTCATGCACTGGCGATCGTCCCCCCCTCACCCTTCCCTCTCCCCATTAGGGCGAGAGTTATAAGAGAACCTTGCCTTGTGGGAAGACTGTGCAATGCAGCCGACACCGGAGAAAAGGTGCGTAATACTTGAATGCCGCAAATGCATTGGACCGTTTCCTTTCCCCATGGTTCGACGCCTGCTGTTCGGCCCCAGGGTCGGACGCTCTCAAAATCTTGCGGAGCTTGTTTGAGCCCTGCGAGTTGGTCCGCTCACCCTCTTGCGTCCGTCCCCTCCAATATGGCCGGATTGGGCGTCAATGGCTTTGTCTACTTTCGCCGAAACGAAAGTAGATCGGCTGCTGGGCCGAAACCCGGCATCACAGAAAATCACTTAGACAGTGTTATTGGGCAACCATATTCGACGTTTTCCACCTACTAATCACTCTTAGAAAATTCCCATGAAGGATTCCCAATAAACCCTGTCGGGAATGCCGGCATACCAAGTTGAAACGCAAAGAGAGATCCCTGCCAACAACTTGCAAAAATAGCGTAATGAAAGTCCGCCACGTTCCAACTTGGCTCACCACGGCCTCCCGGACGAATCGACTGCCATTCCTGCCTCCAATCGCCGCCGATGTTCCAAGAGAAATTTTCTCCTCAACAACCCCCCAGGGTCATCGGGAATTCGACGCAACCATTGTTGAAGTGCCTGTTCGGATTTCTGATCCTCTCGCGCTTCATCAGTTTGGGAAGCCGAGACCCTCTGTTTTTGGGAATCGGCATCCATTGCATTCTCTTCCGCAGATGGCTGAGCAATATCGGATGACTCAGTTTCATCAGTTAGTTCTTGAGAGGAATTCTGCGAACCGGATTGTTCCGATGGTTTCGCTTCCTCGGAGGAATCCTGAGGGGATCCGGATGAATTATTCGCCGCTTCTTGTTCATGATCTTGGGAAGCGGCTTGGCCAGGATTCTTCTCTTTCTCGTTCCGCTCAGAGTTCTGTTCCTGGCCCTGTTGATTCGATTGTTTCCCATTAGTCTTTTGCTGTTGATCTCCCTTGGAAGAATCCGGTTCGCTTTCTTGAGAAGATTCAGCTTGTTGGTTCTCTAGAAATTTTTTGAGCAGGTCGAAATTATGTTGCGCATCCTCATGATCAGGTTGCTTCGTTAAAGCGGCCTGATAGGAGGCCATTGCTTCCGAATACTTCCCCAACTTGGCCAATGCATTGCCTCTATTATAATGACCTTCCGAAGAATCACTTTTAGAAAAGGTTTGCTCGGCTTGTTCATAATCACCTGCCCAATATTCTGCGATCCCTTTCCACTCAGGTTTTTCAAATAAGGTGGCTGCCTTTTTGGGATCATTGTGTTCTAAGGCCTTCATCGCCCGCTGATCGGATCGCTCCCACATATTTTCCCAAGAAAACGCCTGACTCACTTGGGGAAGCAGAAGGCCGAGCAACACGACTCCCACCCAACCTCGACGAAAGGCCGGAAGGGCGACTACCAACAGTGCTACCACCAACCAGGGACCTTCTTCTTGCCAGATATCCGTCATGCGTTGTTGGGGCATAGGAGTTGTTGAAATGCTTGAAGTGTGTACGGCTGGCATGACCAAGTGGAGATCCCGATCATCAAGTGCCACGGTCGCGTATCGGCCACCAGCCGCCTGAGCGGCGGCTTGCAACGAATCCGGATGTAATTTGGGAACCACAATCGTTCCGGATTCATCTTTCACAAACCCACCTGTTTCGGGAATGGGCGCCCCCTCTTCGGTTCCCACTCCCAAGATAGAAATGCGTCTCCCTTTGGTCGCAATCTGCTTCATGGTGCTGACAGTATTCGGATCAGCCTCTCCATCCGTGATAAGCAAAAGATCGCCGCCGGGAATTACAGCTTGTTCCAATAATTCATGACCCATGTGCAGCGCCAGGTCCAGACGACTCCCTTGGACCGGCATGAGATTGGTTTCCAAGGTTTGCACCAAAGTCTTCATCGTTCGGGCATCATCCGTTAGCGGAGATACGACAAATGGTTCTCCCGCAAAGATGACTAAGGCCGTTTGGCCTTCTTTCCGGGCTTGAAGAATATCCAGAATCTTATGTTTGGCCCGCGTCAACCGTGAGGGAGGCACATCCTGGGCATCCATGGAGCGGGAAACATCTAAAATAATGACCAACGCCGACTCAGCACGAAACACCGGTTGGGGTAATTGGGACCACACAGGACCGGCTAATGCCACAAGTGCCAAAGCCCAGCCCAGCCCGACAAGGATGAACGGGGCGTTTGATTTGGTCCCGGTGGTTCCCACCAACACATGCGGGAGTAAATGCGCATCACACACTGACTCCCATAACTGAGCCATGGCGCCACGCTTTGCAAGTAACACCAGGAGACCCCCCAACGGCAAAAACCCCCATAACCATTCGGGGCGAAGAAAATGAAAAGTATTCATCGTTATTGGCCTGCCACTGTCTCTGACGTCATGGCCTTAGGCCCACTTCTCAGGCTTGGCAACCTGTCATTCGCCCATAACAGGGACCCCGCCATAACCACTGAAAGGGTTAGAGCCAACCCCAACGGCCAGATGAAGAGTTCCGTCCTTGGACGAAAGAGTTCAGTGTCCGTTGAAGCCGGCTCCAAGCGATCCAGCTCTGCATACACCTGGGTTAAACCCTCAGTATTTTTGGCACGAAGGTACAACCCGCCCGTGGATTGCGCCAAATGCCGTAGCGTGTCTTCATCTAAATCTCGCGAGGGATTCACAGTCTGTGATCCAAAGAACGAATCCACTTCCATACGGTCGGCCCCTACGCCAATCGTATAAATTCGAAGACCCTGTTCTTTCGCTAAATCGCCTGCTTGTTTTGGGGAAACTTCCCCCGCCGTATTGGCCCCATCCGTGAGAAGCACTAAGACCCGACTGCCTGCGGGCTGTTCTTTGAGACGCTTGACGGCCAAACCAATGGCATCACCAATGGCTGTTTCTTTTCCTGCCAGACCAATTTCGGTTTCTTGTAACATTGTGCTGACGGTTTCTCGATCAAAGGTGAGAGGGGTCTGCACATAGGCTTGCGACCCGAATACGATGAGGCCTACTCGATCTCCAGTTCGTCGAGCGATAAATTCTCCGGCTGCGCGTTTGACGACCTCAAGTCGTGTCACTTCTTGCCCGTTAATCGAGAAGTCGGGAATGGCCATGCTGCCGGAAATATCCACGGCCAACATCAAATCCCGTCCACTGGTTGGAAGACCGACCGGTTCGCCTATCCACTGCGGTCGTGCCGCGGCAAGCACGAGCAACAGCCAGATCGCCCCACTGAACCACAGCCAGGCCGAAGTCCCGCGGCCGACATTGGTCACTGACCGCCCTGACTGCAGCTGAACCAAATCTCGAAAGTGCGGGACGCGCAGGGCCGCCGTCACTCGCTCGGGGGCCGGTGAAGCCCACTGTCTGACCAACCAGGGGAGTACCACTAATGCCAACATCCACGGCCAAAGCAGAGAGATCATCCTATAGGCTTCCTTGCAGGCAGGTGAACCTGGCGAATCCATCGTTCAACCAACGGAAACAGATCGGATGCCGACGGAGACCCGGTTGACTGATAGGGACCTGATCGTAACGCTTGTCCTGGCCCATCTGAAAATTGGTTGGTACTGCCAGTTGTATCCAAAAATTTTAGCCAGGATTGTCCAGACAGGCCTGCGACATCTGTTCGAGGAAACACCGCCAACGCATAGCGGCGGAGAAGATGTGAGACTTCTGTGAGAGCCCATTGATCATCAGCTTGTACCGCATATTGTTGTTTCACCTGTTCGAATTGAGCCAATGCCGCACGCCGGAATCGAGTTCGCTGGCGATACGACCTGGCCCAAAAAGCCAGACCCGCCAGGAGGACCAACCCCGCCAGAACCATCCACCATCCCAATGCCGGCGGCCACCAGGAAATAGGATCCGGCACATGGACGTCTCGCAATTCCTGTAACGGGTCTGGGACATTAGCCATATCAGGCGACTCCTCCGATTCCAGCCACTCCGGAATGATTGGCACTGCGACGAGTGCCTAATTCCTGGAATCCTTTGGACAGCTGCGTGGGAAGATCTTCGTGTGTGGCCAAGGGAAAAAAGCCGATTCCGCGTGACCGACAGAGTCCACGGACTTCTTCATACCGTCCTTGAAAGGCTTGCGCATACGCTGAAACGATTTGAGAAGAATACGTTTGAAGTACCCCGCGAGTTCGACCATCGGTAATGGGATAAGACCCAGGCGGTGGAGCCACTTGTTCGACCGGATCATAAATAAACAGGGCGACGACCTCATGATGTGCTCCAAGTCGACGCAACGCTGTCTTGGCCTGCTGATCCCACTCTCGAAAATCGCTGAAGAGAAAAATCAGACTTCCTGGACGGGCGGCCTTCAGCACCCGATTGAGTGCTAATCGAAAGGATGTGGCCGATAACCCTTGATCAGAGTTTTTTGCTAGCGGTAGACCTGATCGGTTGGCAAGGACATTCAGAAGTTGGAGAATGCCCGCTCGTCCTCCCTTCGGCCGCAATTCCACATGATCGGCTTCGGCGAAGACGATTCCTCCCACACGATCACCCCTGGCGTGCGAGGCCCAGCCTAACAAGGCCGCAGCCCGTGCGGCCACCACCGACTTAAACGCGACCTTGGTACCAAAATGCATGGTCTGTCGATCATCAACCACCATAAAAACCGGGCGTTCGCGTTCCTCTCGAAAGACTTTCAGGTGGGGTTCATTCGTTCGAGCGGTCACCCGCCAATCCATTAACCGGACATCATCGCCGGGCTGATAGCGACGGGATTCCTCAAAATCAATACCGCGCCCTTTAAAGGGGGAGCGCTCCCCTCCGGCAAGCAGAGCATAAGAACGAGTTCTACGGTTGACCTCCAACCCGCACATCTGATGACGCGCCTGAATCAGTTCCTTCAGGTCAACACGGACTCCTCGAAAGGGGTTGGACTCAAGGGGGGAAATACCAGAGACGGGTGCACGGACGCGGTTACGGAACGGCCACATGATTCAGAATTTCAGAGACCACATGATCAGTGGTGACACCTTCGGCTTCGGCTTCAAAAGTCAGTAAGATTCGGTGGCGGAGGACATCATGCGCCACGGCCTGAACATCTTCAGGAGAGACATAATCTCGTCCTTCCAGCCAGGCATGCGCTCTGGCACATCGTTCCAACCCGATGGTCGCTCGAGGACTGGCCCCAAAGCGCACCCATCGTTTCAAGGTTTCACTATAGGGGGAAGGATCCCGCGTCGCTACCACAAGTTGAACGAGATATTCTTCCAAAGTTGGCGCTAGATAAACGCCCCAAACGTGCTGGCGGGCCGCCAATAACACTTTTTGGGGAACGGGAGTGATGTGGTCTCTCGCATCAGTAGGCAAGGTCCTAGCCTGGTTCCGAACAAGTTCGGCAATGCGCCGTTCCCCTTCAACCGAGGGATAGTGAACGCGGACATAGAGCAAAAATCGATCTAATTGAGCTTCAGGAAGGGGATAGGTGCCTTCCTGCTCAATCGGATTTTGGGTGGCCATGACTAAAAATAATTCGGGTAGGGGATAACTGTTTCGGCCGATGGTAACTTGGTGTTCGCCCATGGCCTCCAGCAAAGCCGCTTGCACTTTGGCTGGAGCTCTATTTATTTCATCGGCCAAGACCAGGTTGTGGAAAATGGGACCGGGTTGAAATCGGAAGGAGCCGTCTTGGGGCCGATAAATATCGGTGCCGGTGATATCGGCCGGTAAGAGATCAGGGGTGAACTGGACCCGGTGGAAATCGGCTTCGATCCCCGCTGCGAGTGTTTTGATGGCCGTCGTTTTCGCCAGGCCGGGTGCGCCCTCCACCAGGAGGTGTCCATCGGCCAACAGGGCAATCAACAACCTGAGGGTCAACCCCTCCTGGCCAATGACCTGTCGATTCAGGAAGGCACGAAGCTGAGAAATCTGGTCGTGTTCAGATCCAGACATGTGTCGTGAAATGAACCCGATGAGTGGTACGGGTCAAAAATTTTCAGGTTTCCAATAGGCGAGTAGGTATATCTATGCGGATTTGGTGCAGCATTTCTCGCTGCTACTCAGAGCCCTCGCCAAGACCTCTTTTACATGATAATTCATGAAATTTGAGAGTCAAGAGGTCCTGCCAGCCACAGAACCTTGAGAGACCCTGAATGAACGATGAGCCCTGTCTGGTTAAAACAATGTATAAATGAACGGCGCCACCGCCGAGCCTTCACTCAAAATGATGAGGCCACCTAACAGCAAGAGCATAATGATGATCGGCGCCAGCCAAAATTTTTTCCGCTCGCGCATAAAATCCCATAGTTCTCCGAGAAAACCGGACATATTCTTGCGTCCTCCTTAAAAAGCCTTCAAGACATGGTTGGCAGCGCGCGCTTCTTTAGGCACGCGATAGGTGGTGGCTTGGGGATCAAAACTCAATTGGAGCGGCCGCTTACCCAGCACCCGGATTACCAGCGAGATCGGGGTCAGCAGACCATAGAAGACCAAACCCAACAGAATGCGAGAATTCACCCACCCGATTTTTTCCCCAAAGAACATCCAACCACGGAAGACGGGTTGCAAGGTCTGGGGAAACACCGTTCCTAGCCCGCCAAACGCGCCAGCGATGATGCCGGCCCAGAGTCGGATATCTTCTCCACGAACCACCAGGGGCCACACGGTAATTAAGGCAAAAAAGCCGCCCATGAGCCAGCCAAATTGCCGGAGTTGTTTGAGAGGAATGTCTTGTTGTCGGTGTTGGGGCTTCATGATGGATTCATCCAAGGTCAATCAAGCTCAAATTCCTTCATCCACTCGGTGTCTTTGGGGACTGGCTTCTGATGTTCCTTGAGGAGCACACAATTTTCTAATACCAACACATCCATTTCCGTCCGCATGAAACAGCGAAACGCATCCTCCGGTGTGTGGACAATGGGTTCCCCACGGACATTGAACGAGGTATTGATCAGCACCCCACAACCCGTTCGTTTCTCAAAGGCTTGTAATAGCTGATAATAACGAGGATTCGTCTCGGCCGTCACGGTTTGCACGCGGGCGGAATAGTCCACATGCGTGACAGCGGGAATATCCGACTTTGGGACATTCAGCAAATCGATTCCAAAGAGCTTTTCCTGATCGGCCTTAAGCGCCACTCGTCGATGTTCCGCGACAGGGGCCACCAACAGCATATAGGGACTATCGGTATCCAGCTCAAAATAATCTGTGACACGTTCGCGCAACACCGAGGGTGCAAAGGGCCGAAACGATTCGCGATACTTGATTTTAAGGTTCATGACCGATTGCATTTTCTCGCTGCGAGGATCGCCTAAAATACTCCGTCCGCCTAAGGCCCGGGGACCGAACTCCATGCGCCCTTGCAACCAGCCGATGACTTTCTCTTCCGCCAAATGTCCGGCCACGCGGTCGCAGAGCTGGTCATCGTCTAGACGTTCGTAGCGAGCTTCCAGCCGTTGCAAGGTCTGCTCGATTTCCTCATTGGTAAACGACGGACCCAGATAACTGCCGCGCATCGCATCCTGAGGGCCCTCAACCTGTCTTGGTTGATCAAGATAGTGATAATGCACATTCAGGGCGGCACCCAATGCGCTCCCGGCATCCCCGGCAGCGGGCTGTATCCACAATTTCTCAAACGGCCCTTCCCGCAAGACCCGGCCATTGCCCACACAGTTGAGCGCCACGCCGCCTGACAGACACAAATGCTTGATACCCGTTTCCGTGTGTAAGCTATTGGCCAAACGCAACATGACCATCTCGGTAACTTCCTGAATAGACCGTGCCAGATCCATTTCTCGTTGCGTCAATTGGCTTTCGGCTTGTCGAGGAGGTGCCCCAAATAACGCGTCAAACTTGTCACTGGTCATTCGGAGACCCGTGCAATACGAGAAAAATTCCATGTTCAGCCGAAAGGTTCCGTCCGGTTTGACATCAACTAGATGGTCCAGGATCGTTTTGACGTACGTAGGTTGCCCATAGGGGGCCAGGCCCATGACTTTGTATTCCCCTGAATTCACCTTGAAGCCGGTGTAATAGGTAAAGGCTGAATAAAGGAGTCCCATGGAATGTGGGAAGGGTATTTCCCACAAGGGGGTGAGGCGGTTGTCTCGTCCAATCCAGGCCGAGGTGGTCGCCCATTCACCAACCCCATCCATGCATAGCACTATGGCTTCCTGAAACGGGGAGGGGAAAAAGGCCGAGGCCGCGTGAGATTCATGATGTTCGCCAAAGAGCAAGGGGGGCAGAGGATCCTTCTTCTCTAAGCCTCCCACCTGGCGAAAACCTGTATCCAGAAGATTCCGGAGAAACAGCTTTTCTTTGATCCACACGGGCATAGCCTTAAGAAAGGAGCCTAAGCCTTGGGGGGCATAGGAGAGGTAGGTTTCTAACAGACGCTCAAATTTAATAAGAGGCTTGTCATAAAAGACCAGATAATCAACTGCACCCAAGCCTATTCCGCCTTGCTTCAGACAATAGTCCACAGCCTGCGCCGGAAACCCCGCATCATGCTTCTTTCGTGTGAAGCGTTCTTCTTGGGCGGCGGCCACAATTTGCCCATCCTGCACGAGACAGGCCGCACTATCATGATAATAGGCAGAGATACCTAAAATGGATTTCAAGATGTTTTCCTAAAAATTTGAAGATCAGACGAAATTAATTCATCGTCATTATAGGCTAGCGAAACAATTCGTCAAAAAATTGTTGCATATGAATCCAAGACCGTTGATCGGCTTGCTGGTTATATTTGGCTCCATTCAATTTATATTGGTCAGCCGATGGATTCGTAAAACTATGTTGGGCGCCACTGTACCACACCATCTGCCAATCAATTTCGGCGGTATCCAGCGCTTCCTTAAATTGTCCAATATGATCGGGGTTCAGAAACGGATCAGAAGCCCCATGCGCAATGAGAACTTTAGCTGAATTGTTAATGGACTTGGAAGCAGGAGGAAGCGGTAGCGACCCATGGAAACTCACGACGCCCTTTACAGGAGCTCCTCCATAGACCAATTGCATCACGGTCGCGCCTCCAAAACAATACCCAATAGCCGCCAACCGAGCGACGTCGACATTTTGATCTGCCTGAAGGAGCTTCAGCCCTTCTTGAGCTCTTCCCAACCACTCATCCACACGACTTGTCGTCAGTTTGGCCCATTCGCCCGCTTTCTCCGGATGCGTAGTTACCTTTCCTTTTCCATACATATCCACCGCAAAAGCGACATAACCCAATTCAGCCAATTGTTCTGCACGAGACCGAGCATAGTCATTCAATCCCCACCATTCATGAACGACCAAAATCCCAGGCCTCTTTCCTTTTGATGCATCATCCCAAGCTATAAAACCCTCATAGAGCATTTCCCCATACGTATAAGGTACTACCCGACTCTGGACCTTGGCCTCGACAACACTCGCCACTCCTACCCAAATTAGGATGAGGGAGATCATTATCCGTATGGTCATCGTTACCCTCCGTACCATTTGAATTACTTGAGAGATCAGGGACATGCTAAAGGATTTATCATTTTACCCGATAATAAGGACAAAATTCATAGTTTTGATGAACAAGACAGACATTTTTTAAGAGACAGCCCTCACAGTGCACAATTTGGTTATGGCAACCAAGCAGATGCGTAGAGTATCTAAAGGGGTGGCAGTATGAAAAAGATCTTGAGTGTACTCATCATAGCGTTTGGAGTATTCCTCCTCACAATCTCCTCCACACAGGCGGAATGGTATCTGGGCGGACAAGTCGGATACGTCAAGCCCAATGACCTGAAAAACGTGGAAGGAGTGGGCAGTGCCAAAGGTATTGAGTTAAGTGATTTAGAACTCAAAGATGCATTAGGTTACGGCGTAAAGGGTGGATATTTTTTCCCAGGATACATGGATTGGCTTGGATTGCAGTTAGAAGTTTTTACCGCTAATCCTCATGTCAAACAACAGAACGTCACCGCAGGTTTTGGTGGAAGCTCTTCACCCTTGGGCACGCTGGACGGTAGCCATCTTAGGATTATTACTCCAGCAGCAAATGTCATTCTTCGACTGCCAGGGTATTACGTTGAACCTTATCTGGGGCCAGGTATCGGTCTGTTCATTGCAAAAATTTCAGATGCAACTGGATCTGAAACAGACATGGTTCCCGGAGCCAATATGCTAGCCGGAATTCGGTTTTACCTTAACGAGCATGTAGCGTTATTTACTGAATATAAATATAATTATGCCAAATTTAAATTTAACGATTCTTTGTTTGAGGCAACCTATTCATCACATAACCTATTTGGTGGCCTCACCTATCATTTTTAACTCGGCGATAGAATAATCAGAAAAGAATCATACTGGTTCTCTACCTTCTAAACACACCTACCCTTCAGCTCCATCCGGCCATTTTCCTTTTCCTAATCAATAAAAAAATCGTACCCTCTCGAAACAGTCGTCTTCATACTGGCATGCTAACCATATATATTGTGTTTCGTTGATCAAAGAAACTTCAAGACCTTGTGTGTTTCAAAATCTGAATGGGGTGCAATGCGATCATTATATTGTGTCTCTTTCAATATGAAGATCCCCTTTTAAGCTGTTTCTGCGCCTATTTTACAGGCTAGGGCTATTTCACTCTATCCCAAATCCTGCGCTCATAAAGCTCGTAGCCAAAGGAAAAGCGGGGGTGTGTTGTAATAGGATTTCCCACGAGCTGCGAGATGTAAAAATCTCCATTCGCCATCATTGTATGTGTCACAATGGCTTAAATCCTTCTGTCTCGGCGACGAGAGTTTGGGGGAAATTAAATCAAAATGCCTGAAAACTGACGAGACCGAGAATCAGATGGTGCACTGATGGACGATCAAGAATCGTCCGCACGTCAATTTCATGGAAAGAGGAAACCAACAGATGACCCGGAATATTTTTTCAGGGCTGGGAATTACACAGGGCAACGGTCACCCTTCAATTTGGAGAAGTATACGAACACAAAATTATCTCGCGACTGCCAAAGAAGAGAAAGAATGACGAAAGACAACTGAAACGGGAGAAGGTGGTGCGCCCGACAGGAATCGAACCTGTAACCCTTGGATTCGAAGTCCAATACTCTATCCAATTGAGCTACGGGCGCATATCGTCATTTTTGAACCTAGTTGGGAAACGTGTTCGGAAAGGTCGCCCACGTTATACCCACTATTGGGAGAACCGTCAACTTTGAAAGACTCGGATAGATAAAAGACCCTCTATTTCCAGGCCCCTATTCTCAAATCCTAAACAGTTGTTCCCCATTCTTCCCCTATTATAAGGTTGTGGCCCCCCAATCTGGGGAATGGTAGAAACTCCTGTTTTGGGGTTTAATTTTCCCATAGACCAGGATACATACACATTATCTAAGGGAACATTTCTATGATTCAGACTGAACAATTGTCCCCAGATACCATCATGTTCTATGTCGAAGGCCCCTTCCATCAGCAGGCCGCGAAAGAATTGGCATTGGTCGTGTTTCGATCGTACCGCCTAGGATTCAGGACCTTTCTCTTTAACCTCTGTCAGGTCTCTCAGGTACAGAATCAAGGAGCCACTCAACTGGCTCTTATCGGTCAAGGTTTAGAGGAAAAGGGTTGCTCATGGAGAGTCATTCAGGCTCCTCTCTCGGAAGGGAATCAACTCATCCTCCGAACCGACCTTCAACAATTCCCCCCGGCCAGTTGGAATTGACCATCACGGAGTTGAAGCCTCCGCCGATTGTCTCCTTTTACCACCCCGCCACAGTAGCCCATTCTTATTAAGGGAAAAACAAGATCTAATACGAATCGGGGGCAGGAAGATCCACTTCGGATTGCTTGGCTTCTGGAACAATCTTCTCCAAGCGGTCATGATAGTCCCGCATGCGTTGTTGTTGTTCCGGAGAAAATTTGATGATTTTCTGATTATGGAGGTCGACCAGATGTTCGACGCATTGCAACAGAGGCGGCACTGCGTCAAACACCTTTCCACCTTCAAAGGCCTCAAGCGATTCAACAAACAAGGGTGGGAGAGGTTTATACGTAACTCCTGCCCGGTCACGAAACCGATAGACGATGTTCTCGTACGCTTCGACCGCTTCTTCCGTAGGTTTGACTCCCCCAGGCAACGTCATTCTTGAGGAGGCTGGTATTTTTGCCGCAAATGCCCTCAAACTTGAAATCAGTTCACCTAAGGTATCGACCACTTGCCCAGGTTCAATTTGAGGCTCTTTAGTCATGGAAAAAATTTACTGTAAATCCCCTAGCGGATGTCAAGATTTCAGATGGCCTGCCTTTTCCCTTTTCTTCCTAAAAAGGAAAAAAAATTTAAATTGGAGTGTAGGCAAATGGGTGAATATACCAGAGAGGCCTTGTATCGTTTAATGCGGCTCTAGGGGCCTGGAATAAGAATCCAAAGAACATTAATGGCCTTATCATTTTTTTCTAATCCGGTCCTTAGCCCCCGGCATTGTAGTCTTTTATCACTCAATTAATCTCACTGGAATTCACGAAATCCTTGTGATTATTTCTTTTAAGCTGGTGCGCACCGTGTTCATGTCTTCAGGCAGAGGAGCCTCAAATCTCAGTGTATGGCCAGAGACTGGATGGACAAATCCTAAAACTTTGGCATGCAACATGACACGAGGGATAGTCATGCCCCCAACTTCCATGACTTTTTTCCCGCCATAGGTTTGATCACCTAAAATGGGGCAATCAATCGCCTTGAGATGCACGCGCAATTGATGCGTCCGACCTGTTCCTGGAGTTAACGCCACATGAGCGGACAATTTCCCAAATCGCTCGATAACTTTATAAGACGTGAGAGACGCTTTGGGTCTCGTCGTACGTGCGGAAAAGGTTTTGCGGTCTTTGGTATCTCGCCCAATGGCTAATTCAATTCGGCCTTCCCCGGTTTTTGGCGATCCCCAAACAATGGCTTCATACAAACGACTGATCGAATGGCTTTTGAATTGTGCAGATAAATGTTGATGCGCCTGATCCGTCTTGGCCACAACTAAGACCCCTGTTGTTTCCTTATCCAACCGATGAACGAGTCCTGGGCGCTCCCTCCCTCCAATGGAAGAAAGATGTCCTTCCCCACGTTGTATGTGATGCAACAAGGCATTCACCATGGTCCCGGTCCAATGGCCGGGCGCGGGATGTACGACGAGGCCAGCCGGCTTATTCAGAACGAGAAGCGCATCATCTTCATGAAGGATGTGAAGGGGAATGGGTTCAGCTTGAATGTCGAGTGGTTCAGGACGAGGAACGACTAATACAATCCTGTCACCCGGTTTGATTTTATGGCTAGGCTTTACCACCTGGCCATCAACGCTGATGTGCCCCTCTTCAATTAATCGTTGGAGAGCCGTACGGGAATAGTAGGGCTCACGACTGGCAAGAAAATGATCAAGCCGCTTTGGGGTTTCCCCTGGGGTAACAATGATTTCCGTCCGCGTTTCGACATGCGGCATGGGGAGGATAAGGGAGAAAGGAAACGAGGGGCTAGGAAAGTCTGGCCCCGCCTTTTTGGCGATGGCGGTCGGCAATCTTTTTCCGGAGTCGGGCTTTTTCTAAACTCACTCTGGCTTCCTCCACCTCTGAAGGCAAGCCGCCCCGTTCCAAACGTTCCTGGGTTTTTCGAACGGCTTCTTCCGCACGGTCAACATTAATATCTTCGGCCTTTTCAGCAATCTCTGCGAGGATCGTGACCTTGGTGGGTGTCACTTCCGCAAATCCCCAAAGGACAGACATGAATTCCGAATGTTCGCCGACTCGGTATTCCAATTCGCCAATACGCAGAGTGGTCAGAAAATGACAATGGCCCGGCAGGACACCAAAATCCCCCTCACTGCCAGGAGCGGAAACATAATCGACTTCCTGACTCAGAAGGCGATGGTCCGGAGTAACCACCTCAAGTAAAATTTTTCCTTCTGACACGACTGAAGCAGAATTGGCCATTACACCGTATATCCTAATTTTTTCGCTTTCTCGATGGCTTCTTCAATCGGGCCCACCATGTAAAACGCCTGTTCCGGCAAGTGGTCGTATTTCCCATCCACAATTTCTTTGAAACTACGAACCGTATCAGCCAATTTCACGTATTTACCAGGAGATCCCGTAAAGGCCTCTGCCACATGGAAGGGTTGCGACAAGAAGCGTTGTAATTTACGAGCTCGAGCCACAGTCTGTTTATCATCTTCAGACAATTCATCCATACCCAAAATGGCAATGATATCTTGCAAGTCTTTGTATTTTTGCAACGTTCCTTGTACGCGCTGCACCACCCCGTAATGCTCTTCTCCCAAAATAGTGGGATCTAAAATTCGCGAGGTGGAATCCAATGGATCCACAGCAGGATAAATACCTAACTCAGCCAATTGCCGAGACAACACGGTTGTGGCATCCAAATGAGCAAATGCCGTGGCCGGAGCCGGATCGGTTAAATCGTCAGCAGGCACATACACAGCTTGAACTGACGTAATCGACCCACTTTTGGTGGATGTAATCCGTTCCTGTAAGGTTCCCATTTCGGTGCCAAGCGTTGGTTGATATCCCACCGCCGACGGCATGCGTCCTAACAACGCCGAAACTTCTGACCCGGCTTGGGTAAATCGGAAGATATTATCCACAAAGAGCAGCACATCTTGATGCTCTTGATCACGGAAATATTCGGCAATCGTCAAACCGGTTAAGCCTACTCGAAGTCGGGCACCCGGTGGTTCATTCATTTGCCCATACACAAGTGCCGCTTTGGATTTGGCGAAATCATTAGGATCGATAACTTTTGAATCTTGCATTTCGTGCCAAAGGTCATTCCCCTCACGAGTCCGCTCCCCAACACCCGCAAATACCGAATATCCGCCATGGTGAAGCGCAATATTATTGATGAGCTCCATGATGATGACCGTTTTTCCTACACCGGCACCACCGAATAAGCCGACTTTTCCACCTTTGGCATAGGGTTCTAAGAGATCGATAACTTTGATACCCGTTTCTAAAACTTCCGTTTTCGTTTCCTGATCTTCTAAAGCTGGAGCTGGACGGTGAATGGACCAACGTTTTTGGGTTTGAACCGGACCAAACCCATCGACTGGCTCACCGAGGACATTCATGATACGACCCAAGGTTTCCTTCCCAACTGGCACCGAAATGGCCGCGCCAGTGTCGGCGACTTCCAAGCCTCGAACCAATCCATCTGTGGAGGACATCGCAACCGCTCGCACTCGATTTTCTCCAAGATGTTGAGCAACCTCCATGGTCACGGTGTCGCTCTTTTCTTGGGTAATCGTCAACGCGTTAAAAATATGAGGGAGTTTCCCGGGAGGGAATTCAACATCGACCACCGGCCCAATAACTTGTACGATTTTTCCATTTCCAGTATCGGTACCCACCATATGCTCCTTGGTTGGAAAAGGTTGGGGAACAGTATTTGAACGGTTCCTGAGCAACCCGTGATTTATTTGATGGCCTCAGCCCCTCCGACAATATCCATGAGTTCTTTTGTAATGGCGGCTTGACGGGTCTTGTTATAAAACAGCGTGACTTTCTTGATCAATTCCCCGGCATTCCGTGTGGCACCGTCCATGGCGGTCATCCGTGCAGCCTGTTCCGCGGCGGCCGATTCTAGCAAAACTCGATACGTTTGAATTTCAAAATGTTTGGGCAGTAACGTCTCCAATAATTCGCCTTCATCGGGCTCATAAAGATACCCGCCTCCCATCGAAGGTTTGTCCCCGCCTTCGGAATCTTGAAGAGACTCAATCGGCAGCAGTTTCTCCACAATGACTTCTTGTTGCATGGCAGATTTGAACTCATTGTAGACGACATAGAGATGATCAAAGGTTCCCGAATGATATTGCGAGACCACATTTTGTCCGATATCCAGGGCATGCTCAAAGCTCAGACGATCAAACACGCCAGGCCATTCTTGCCGAATAGGCCAATCCCGCCGTTTGAAAAAATCAATAGATTTTCTCCCAACAACGCTCACCGACACCTGCTTCCCTTGCCGTCGTTGCTCTTCCAAAAATTCGACGGCTCGCCGAAGAATGTTCGTATTAAAAGCCCCACACAGTCCACGGTCACTGGTCACCACAAGCAATTCGAGCGAATTCCCGTCTCGCCGACTTAACAATGGATGCGAGGCACGATTCACGCGTTGGCTTAAATTGCTCATGACCTCACGCAACTGATGGGCATAGGGCCTCGCCGAAAGAATGCGGTCCTGGGCACGCTTGAGTTTGGCGGCCGCAACCATTTTCATGGCTTTGGTAATTTTTTGAGTATTTTTGACGGAAGCAATTTTCCGCCTGAGGCTTTGTAAGCTTGGCATGAGTAATCAGATTTCTCGATCGTCTTATTCGTAGCCCTTGGATTTCTTAAAATCAGAAATGATTTGTTTGAGCTGCCCGCCAAACTCGTCATCAATCTTCTTTTTGTTCTTGACCTCATCCCGAATGGCGGGATGCTTCTCTTTAATATACGCCATCAGGTCTCGTTCAAATTCACGGATTTTATTCACCGGGACATTATCAATAAAGCCATTGACTCCTGCGTAAATGGAGATGACTTGATCCGCGACAGGCATCGGCTTGTATTGTTCTTGTTTCAGCAATTCCACCATCCGGACACCTCGCGCCAATTGAGCTTGTGTCGCTTTATCCAACTCACTGCCAAACTGAGCAAAGGCCGCCATCTCACGATACTGCGCCAAATCTAATCGAAGCGTTCCGGCAACTTGTTTCATGGTTTTAATCTGAGCCGAACCACCGACGCGGGAAACGGAGAGCCCCACGTTAATGGCCGGTCGGATCCCTGAATAGAACAAGTCGGCGGCGAGAAAGATCTGCCCATCGGTAATGGAAATCACATTCGTGGGAATGTAGGCTGAGACGTCACCCGCTTGTGTTTCAATAATCGGTAAGGCCGTCAAACTACCAGCACCTTTTTCATCACTCATCTTTGCCGCCCGCTCTAATAACCGCGAATGCAAAAAGAACACATCACCCGGATAGGCTTCACGTCCGGGAGGGCGACGGAGAAGGAGAGAAAGTTGGCGGTACGCCGTGGCATGTTTGGACAAGTCGTCATACACGATCAGGGCATGCTTGCCGTTATCACGAAAATATTCAGCCATGGTCACGCCGGCATAGGGCGCAAAAAATTGCAGCGAAGCCGAATCACTGGCCGTGGCTGACACCACAGTCGTGTATTCCATGGCCCCATGATCTTCTAAAGTTTTGACCACGCGGGCGACAGTCGACCGTTTTTGCCCAATGGCCACATAAAAACAATAGACGTCCAGCCCTTTTTGGTTGATGATCGTATCGACCGCAATGGCCGTTTTCCCAGTTTGGCGATCACCAATGATCAACTCCCGTTGACCACGGCCCACAGGAATCATCGCATCAATGGCTTTCAAGCCTGTTTGCAAGGGCTCACCAACTGACTGCCGATCCACCACACCAGGAGCCCTGATCTCAATCAGCCGTTTCTCTGTGGAATTAATAGGGCCTTTTCCATCTAGAGGCATCCCAATCGCATCGACTACACGACCGACAAGCGCTTCACCGACAGGTACTTCGGCAATACGACCCGTCCGTTTAACCGGATCACCCTCACGAATGCCGACATCTTCTCCAAGTAACACCGCACCCACACTATCTTCTTCAAGGTTTAACGCGACGCCGTAGACACCGCCAGGAAATTCCAACAATTCACCTGCCATGGCGCCTTCAAGACCGTAGACTTTGGCAATATTGTCACCCACCTGGATGACATACCCCATTTCTTTAACGTCGACCCGCTGGTCAAACCCTTTAATTTTTTCCTTGATGATAGAACTAATTTCTTCGGCTTTGATCTGCATGGATTACCCCTTCGTCAACTGATCCTTCATGCTGGTCAATCGACCCAACACGGTATTATCAAAGACTTGACTGCCAATGTATATTTTTAACCCGGCAATAAGTTGCGGCTCGACTTCAAACACCACATCAACAGATTGCCCAAGCGTCTCGCTTAGTTCACGTTTCACTTGTTCCCGCTCAGGTCCTTCTAAGGGCTTGGCGGAACTTACTCGAAGTTGCTGAATGCCCTTCCGCTGATCCGCCAGATCTGAAAAAGCCTGCGAAATTTCCGGCAGCAAGACGGCCCTGTTGGTTTTTAGCAATTGATTCAAAAAATCGTGCATAACCGGAGGGGCCTGCAGTCGCTGACAGAGCTCCGCCAGAACTACTTGTTTTTCTTCATATTTAAAGACAGGGGAAGCCAGCACATGTTTCAGGGCAGGGGTATCTTCTAAACCTTGGGCTAAAGACCCTAAGGCATTTCGTGCGGGTTCGATGCCCGATTCCTCGAGCAGTTGGAAAAGCGCCGATGCGTACCGACGCCCGATCGTACTTTGGTTCACGGTTTACAGAGAATCCAGGCAGCCACGTGTTGAATGGAAAATGGCGTGTATCAAGCGGGTAAAAGTAACATGGGCACAACACCCTGTCAACAATAAAGAGCTACTGTACCGTGTTTTTTCCTCGATACACTCGAGTCAGGAAGATAAGGGTTGAAGGGAAGATATTTGACCAGTCGGGGTAGAGCCAGAAGAAGTTTTTGGGGTCTGAATAATACCCCCGCCTAGAACTCGGTCCCCCTGATACATGACGGCAGATTGTCCAGGACTGAGGGCTCGGACAGGTTTTTCGAAGGTGACACACAAAGAAGCGTCACTCTCCCAATGAAGAGTTGCCGAAACGGGTGGTGAGCCATACCGAAATTTCACGTCGATGCGCTGGCCCTCAATCAGATTTTCTTGAGAAAATATATTAAGGTCAGCAATCTGGCAGGTTTTGGTATCTAAATCCTCTGGGGGGCCTAGCACGACCAAATTAAGATCGGGAACGACGCGCTGCACATACACACGGTTGCCGGTAGCAATCCCCAACCCTTTCCGTTGGCCCGGTGTGTAAAATGCCACCCCTTCGTGTTGCCCGAGTTCTTGACCTTCCGCATCCACAAAATTCCCTGGTTTAGCGGCCTGTGGCGCATGTTCCTTCAGAAAGTCTCGGTAATCACCTTGGGTCACAAAACAAATTTCCTGACTTTCCTTCAACTCCTCAACCGGCAGTCCCATGGCTTCAGCTTCAGTCCAGACTTGCTGTTTTTCCATGTTCCCTAGCGGAAAAAGCATCTTAGGAAGCCACTCAGGAGGGATACGATACAAAAAATAGGATTGATCCTTCTTGGCATCGACTCCACGAGCAAGAAATGGCGTACCCGTTTCATCATGTTGAATCCTGGCGAAATGCCCGGTGGCGATATAATCCGCCCCCAATTGTTCCGCCACCTGAAACAACCCCCCGAATTTCACCCGTTCATTACACCGCACGCAAGGATTGGGAGTCGTGCCTTGCAAATAGCCGCCAATAAAGTCGTCAATGACGCCTTTTTGAAACGATTCTCGCGTATCAATGACGTGGTGGGAAATCCCCAAAAGCTCAGCCACATGCTTGGCAATACCAACCTTGCAACAGCCCCGCTCCTGCCATCGTTTGGAGGTGGCGGCCTCATCTTCTTCTTCCCACACCTTCAGCGTCACACCGAGCACGTCATAGCCTTGGTCTTTCAAGAGCTTGGCGGCGACAGAGCTATCCACCCCTCCGCTCATGCCTAAGACGACTTTTTTCGGAGCAGCCATAATTATTTGAGACTGATCGATTCTGTTTCCATTTTTGAGGGAATTTTAGGCGTCGACGATTTCGCCTGCCCGTTCGAGAGAACCTGATTCGGCACGGCGGGTTCTTGCTTGGGTGCCACGCCCATATCACATTCCCCTTGGAAATACACACCTTCTTCCATGGCAAATGTGGGGGTATGCACATCCCCAATGAGCACGGCAGGCTTGAGAAGCTGGATCTTTTTGTTGGCGGTAATAACACCCTCAATTCGTCCGCTACTCACAATGGTGCCGCCCGTGATGGTCCCTTTGATAAAGGCCGTTTCGCCAATGATCAGAGTATCATCAATGGTGATTTCCCCTTCGAAATTGCCATCCACCCGTACGGTACCCTCAAATTGGGCTTTACCCCTAAAATCCACACCCTTGCCCAGAAAGGTGTAAAACTCCTGCCCAAAACCTGGGCTTTCCTTCGATTTGTCCTTATCACCCCACATATTCTCCTCCTCTTCATCCAGTATGTGACTCTCGGGTGGCGAGCCAGGAACTCCATGTCCACTGGGAACGATTTCCCTCACGCATCCGGACGGATGCGTTACCGTATCATTTGACCTTCACACCTTCTTCTACCGTCACGACGAGTTTCGAACCGAGGCCTTTTCGTTCGCCCTTTTGAGGCATATTACACGTCCCATTAAACATGACCCCTTCATCCATAGAAAGAAGAGGTGTGGTAATAGACCCATCAAAAACAGCCGGGCTTAACAGTTTCACTCGATTTTTCGCCAAAATTTCCCCGGTAATTCGACCTTGGCAAGTCACGGTGCCAGCTTCAATTTTGGCGGTGATGACCGCTTTTTGACCGATGATCAAATTCCCATCGGTATAAATTTCCCCCTCCAAGCGCCCATCAACCCGTACGGTGCCCTGGTACCGAATCGTTCCTTTAAACGTGACCTCCTCACCGACGAAGGCAATGATGTCGCCTGATTCTTCTTGATTTTTTGACAGTACCGGAGCTGGAACGACCGGCGAATTCACTACATCCTCCGACTTTTCAGCGGTATTTTTTCCAAACATGGACCCCCTCCCTCATTGAATGACTTGATGTCTCAACTACCCAATTATGTCTTTGTGGTCTTTCTGCCAACACGACAACGAAAGTACGATGCCTTGTGATAGATAATTGCGTATAAAGACCCCCAAGCCCTAGAGGGGGTCCATACAAATTCTATTCCAAAATAATCCCGCTGATACGGTCTAATTCATCATCAGAATAATAATGAATGATAAGCTGACCACCCTTGGCCGCCGCTTTCACCTGCACCTTGGTGCCAAAATGTTTTCGCAACTGGTCTTCAAGATGGTGATAAGCAGAGGGGGTAGCCTTACCATGTTTCGTAGAACCGCCACTTTTTTGCCCACCCACAAGTTGCTCCGTTTGTCTCACCGATAACCGCTCCGACACAATTCGTTTGGCAATCTGGAGTTGGCTATTGGGGGAAGAGGCTCCAGCTAAAACCTTTGCATGTCCGAGACTCAAGGCCCCGGATTCAATGAATTGCTGAACCTCTCTGGGCAGCGTGAGGAGACGAAGAAGATTGGCGATCGACGAGCGATCTTTCCCCACCGAACTGGCGACCAGATCCTGCGTAAGCCCAAATTCGCCCATCAACCGGGAATAGGCCTTCGCTTCCTCCATCGGATTGAGGTTTTGGCGTTGGATATTTTCGACAATGGCGAGGGCCAACGATTTTTCATCGTTGGAATTTCGAACCAGCGCAGGAATTGTGGATAATCCCGCCAGCGTGGCCGCTCGCAACCGCCGCTCACCCGCAATGAGTTCGTATACCCCATCGCCTTTGCGCCGAACGACAATGGGCTGCAGGACACCATGTTCTTTAATTGATTGGGCCAATCCTTCTAATTCATCTTCGGTAAAGATCGTGCGCGGTTGGTAGCGGTTGGGGATGATCTGTTTCAGAGCGACCATAGAGACAGCCTGCTCATCTTTTTCAACCTTCCAAACAAGCGTCTTTTTTTCTGGAAGCAGAGCCTGGAGGCCCTTACCCAATGCTTTCTTTTCCATTCGCGAGAATCTCCTTGGCTAGATCAAGGTAGGCTTTGGCACCGCTGGATGCCGCATTGTACGACAACACGGGCTTCCCATGGCTCGGAGCTTCCGCCAGCGCCACGTTTCGAGGAATAACGGTCTGAAACACTTTTTCTTTGAAAAACCCTCGAATTTCGCTTTCCACCTGCCTGGAAAGATTAATGCGGGAATCATACATCGTCAACACAATGCCTTCCAGGTCTAAAGCAGAATTAAACGAATCCCGAATACGGTCCACATTGCCCATCAGCCGCCCCAACCCTTCCATCGCATAATACTCACATTGCACAGGCACAAGCACCGCAGAAGCCGCCACCAGAGCGTTGATCGTGAGCAGCCCAAAAGCCGGCGGGCAGTCAATAATCACAAAATCATGCCCCTGAATTTGGCTAATCACCGATTTCAAGATGGTTTCTCGATCCGCCAGATTGGAGATCTCGATTTCCGCCCCGACCAAATCCCCTTTTGAAGGAATGATGCTTAATCCGTGTATACACGTAGGTAAAATAGCTGACTCAATAAGCTGGCGCGCCATCAGGCATTCATAAATGCTGGCATCCTGCGGCTCCACAGAAACGCCACTCGTCGCATTGGCTTGGGGATCCAAATCAATCAAGACAACCGACTGCCCTGAAGCAGCCAAGGCCGCCCCAATATTGATCGCCGACGTGGTTTTGCCAACACCGCCTTTTTGATTCGCAATAGCAATAACGCGTGTCATAGAAAATCCAACAAAAAAACTTTGCCCGTTAAATGCCTATAAGCCTATGATTCAAAACAACTTTAGCATTCATGACACTGACTAAATGGTCGGGTTAAATGTCTTATTCCTACCTTTGGGAAAGGAGGTTAGGGGGATTTTAATCTCAAATCGCATTCAGGCTTAACTCATTCCATTGCAATAAAATCTTTCCTTCCTTGCAATTGTTCCACGTGGAACAGGGAAAATCTGTCTAATTTATGGAACGTGTTTTTAACACAGAAAGCACGCGGGTTCCAAACCCATAAGGTAATTCATAGGGTATTTCTTGATCGATGATCATACCCTGAAGCTTCTCAGGATTCTCAATAGGGGAGGATCGAAAAACCATCAGCTTCCCGTCTTCTTTCAAAATAGTGTGAACATGAGGCAAGATCACATCAAGGCTGACAGCCTTACTAATGGCCATATCACATTTGTCCTCTTCATGGATACATGAGCGGCAGGCCTCCAATCGTTTTTGAAGCACAGAAATACCGGTCAGTTCGAGTTTGCCGATGACCGTATGAAGAAAAGCCGCCTTATTGCCCCTCGGCTCCATTAACGTGACCCGTAAAGAAGGAACCACTAATTTAAGAGGAATGCCGGGAAATCCCCCACCGGTACCGATATCGATAAGAGAAAGTGCTGGGTTTTCAGGAAAGGCCAACGCTCCGGCCAACGAATCAGCAAACAGCAGAACGGCTTGCTCTTGCTCCGTCTTCAGGCCGGTGAGGTTAACGGAACGATTCCAGAAGCTCAGCTCTTTATAATAAAGATGAAATTTTTCAAGAATACCTTCTTCCAAAGAAAACCCAAGTTTGTTGGCTCCTTCAACAAAAAATTCTAGAAAATTGTCTGTATTATTTTCATGTTCCACGTGGAACATTCTCCATAAAAATGAATATGAAAAACAAAATAATGAAAACTGTATTTCCTAACCCACGAAATCGTCTATCCAAGAAACGGTTCGAAAAATTCAAATTGTAACCCGATAACAACGGCGCCCACCGTTCATTACAGAGAAAATTTACTAATCCGAACACCAACAAAATCGTAAACTCGTAACTAGTCAATGACAAAAAATCCACCGTTCATTTTCTAGGTGATTTTTTCATGGTTGATGATACAAACGGGAGTCAGCCATGTTGTGTGAACGTAGAATTCCCCATAACTTGTCGGAAATTCAGGGGAGTAATCCTCTTACCGGAAAAGAGGTTTGAGGGATTGGTAACGGCGATCACTCGCTGAATACCCTATAATTTTCCCGAATGGCCATGTATTCCGAATCCGCAATGCTTTTGGCTAAATTTGGCTAACTATTCTGGATGCTATGTTTGTAGCCGACATGTACATTTTCTTTCTATATCCTGATTTCATCTAATGAAAGCCAGAAGGTCATTCGGTCAATTCTTCTAATCTTGGTGGTGGATGCGAATTTTTGGAATGTATCGATAAGGTCGTTAGCATATAGATCATGCGAGAAAAAAGGAATATCGAACGGTGATTGTCCCAATCGAACGTTTTCAGCTTTCACAGTGTCCTTGCATTGAAACACGAACTCCCTGCAACACAGGAAGGGTGAAAAATTAAAAATATGGAATGTTCTGGCCTTACCGTTCCTCCCATCAATAAGATAGATGCTGCTTATAAAAAGGTTCCCTGACACCTTTTTATAAAAATAGGGATTAAATGAATGGCGTGAGCGGTGCCGGGCGGAATGTCACACACAACCCACGTTGTCACACCAAACGAGAACGGGCCAGTTCAGGGAAGGCAAGAAGGCAGGGAAAAGATTTTACGGGCGGAATCTCGGGCAAAAAATATCGGGGGAAACGGCCATTTTCCCCAGAATGACAGAAAACACTCACATGGTGGAAACAGGAAGGAAAGAGCGACTAGGCGGTCCCTGCCATCAGGGCAGAGCGCTTGTAACCCCTTCATTGGGCCAGAGTCAAAGGGATAGAGATTCTGGGATTTCATTTACCTGCTTCCCGTTTAACCATCTAATAAAGTCTGATAAAGGTTATTATCAAATATGAAAGAGAAAGCAAAGGTGAGAGGAGGCCTGAGGCCTCAACAAGGCTGGTCAACACGGTTGGAGTAGATTATACTACTAAGTAGGAACAATGAATTTAGTAGATGGAGGACCCAATCCATGGCGATGGTGAAAAAAAGTATCTCGGTGACTAACCGACAAGATGAGTGGATCAAGGCGCAAATCGCGTCCGGGCATTTTGGCAATGAAAGTGAAGTGGTCCGCGAACTCATCCGCGAACGGCAAATCCGGGAAGAGGAAACTCCGGAAGAAATTGAGGCTATCCGCGCCGCCCTTATCAAAGGCGAGCAAAGCGGGGTGAGCAAGAAATCCGTTGATGAGATATGGGCAGAAGCCAGAGCGCGGCGTCAGGCCAGACGTGGCTAAGTATCGTCTATCCAAATTAGCCGAAGAAGACTTAGCAGAAATCGCCGACTATGGGGATGAGCATTTTGGAATCGCACAATCTGACCGTTATCGTGAACGACTGAAACAACGCTTTTCAACTCTCGCCGAACAACCTTACTTGTATCAAGCCGTTGATGATATTCGTGAAGGATACCGGCGCAGCGTCTGCGGCAAACATTCAGTGTATTACCGCATTGATGAACAGGGTGTGGAAATCATCCGCGTCTTAGGCCGACAAGACCCTATGAAAATGTAACACTTCTCTTAAGAGAACGGTTACATTTTTGATCATTGCCGATTTTTGGAAGGGGCTAAACCCTTGATTTTGCGCGGGGTGATTTTTATAGCCGTGTCAGAAAATGTAACCGAATACGGTGATCGGTCACATAAACCGCTAAACTAGCCTCTGAATTTTTGCTTGCGACAGGGCTTGCTATTACGGGGTTTTTGACCAAGGGGCGTTGATCGGGAAAAATCAATTGGGTTGGCGAAAATCCAACTATACCGCCGGGGGTAATTTGGGCCGCTTTAGAAAATGACGGAGTGATATCCATACCGGAAGTATGACGGGGAACACGAAAACGCAAAAGTGGTAAGGTGTTCTTTTCCACAAGGAGGCAAGCATGAAAGGGGTCTGGGTCTTTCTTATTGCATTGGCCATTCCGACCGTTACCTACTCAGAGAAACCGGAACAAAAGGTTGTGGAACTGCGTATGTTCGGCTATCAAGATGAACTTCCAAGTTTTTTTAAAAAGCTGGGACTTTCCTGCCGTATCAAAATTTGTAGTGGAAGCGCAAAGACCCCTAAAAAATGTCACAATTCATCTCACGTTTTTCGTCCTCGATATCCCGGATTTCTCTGGACCAATTTAAGGCCGTGCGCTGCGGGGTTTTTTGGCCAGAGGGTACCAGGACGTTTCCGCAGAGGGTTCCTGTTGATTCGGGGCACGGGTTAAAAGTATGGGTGCCGCGTATTGATCCCCCCAATCCCGTCACACTGAGGATTGATGGCCCGAAAAAGGCCTGAATATTTTGGCCGCCAACATGAGGGTAGAGAGTGACCACCATGTTGAAGAGAAACGATGGGAAGATCAGGCCCTGGAATATCAAAGAGAAGAGGCCCAAACGGCCTTGCGGCCTGTGCCTGAGCCGGATTTGCGCGTGGTGCAGTTAGGAGCAGGTCTGTGAACGGATTGTGCCCTATGAGGTGCCTCGAAGCTATATAATGGCGCAATAAAACAAGCAGAAAATGGGATTAAACCGGATGCAATTCGACTTCAGGAAAGCGCTTCACTTTGATCGTTTTGGCGGTTTTCTCAATATCGGCAAGGTCATAGGCCATTTGCATCCGCATCCAATGTTCGACGGTCGAGCCAAAAGCCTTGGACACTCTGACGGCCATTTCAGGCGAGAGTGACGTTTTCTCATTCGTCACACGAGACAAGGTTTGCCGTGTCACGCCGAGCCGTTCCGCAGCATCGGTAAGGGTGAGGCCCGAAGCCTCAATGGAATGTTTAATGATCTTGCCCGGATGGACAGGGTTTTTCATAGGCATGCTCTTCTCTCCTCAATGATAGTCTAGTAAATCCACATCAAAGGCGTTGCCATCTTCAAATCGGAAGATCATCCGGTGATTCCGTGACACGGTCACACTGTAAAACCCTTTCAGGTTGCCAGTGAGCCGATGAAAGCCAAAGCCTGTAATATCGAGTTCTTGTACAGTCTGAGCGGTATCTAAAATGGAGAGATACAACTCGGCTTTCTCGGCAATATCCGTGCGAAGGCCGCTCCGATCGCCTTTCTCGTAAAGCTTTTTTAAGCCACGATGCTTAAAATTCTCAATCATTATCTAGCGTAACATGTAACATGACATGTTACAATCTAGGAGATAAATCAATAGGGCTTTCCTTCTCCTAGACCATATTTCTTGCGATAAAAGGAGTGCTGTTTTCTAAAACTCTTGGAACATTTTGCGGTTTAACTCCAAGAACCTTACCGGCCTTTGTTGTGGTAATTGCGCCGCCGTACATCATTCGAGAAACTAGTTTAATGAGGCAGTTCCCAACACGATGTTTTTTGGTGACGTAATAGGAAGTCCCGCCTTCCGTCTCTCTAGCCTTTAACCGTTGTTTAGCCTTGTATTTCAACCAATCTGCCCGAAAACTAATTTTAAACTCTAAAAATCGTGCGTAGTTAATTAAATCAGCGCGGTAAAGCTTATACGCTATCATTGTATTACTGACTTTTCGGCTTTGGGCAAATTGTTTGATAATGTCCTTTGCAATCACAAAGTCTGTTTTATTATTTATTCCTAGTTTTCGTATTTCTTTCATTGGCAAGAGAAATTCGCTAGCGACATCGTTGCAAAATTTTTCTATTTGTTGATCTCCGTAAGCACCACTAACCCCAGTTTCACCAAGCCAAAGATGAACAAGCTCATGAACCAAGGTAAAGCACCAAGCACCCTTGGAATCATTGGCATTGACGGCGATAAAGGGTGCGACATCATCGGCTAGGAGCCAAATCCGCGGAATGCTTCTTCATCAATAGTGGTGTGGTGGCTTCCCAAATTATCAACCAAAAGAACAAAAATCCCGGCTTCTTCAGCCTGCCCGCGTAAAAAGGCAAATGCCTTTTCTATGGTTGGCTGATTTCCGTATTCATCTAAATCCCAATTCAAGTATTTCTTCAGGGAAGTAATATCCGCACTCTCGCCTTGGTTCATGTTTACAGAACCGACGAAAGGAAGTTTTTCTGCTTCATCTTCGTCTTCCAAGACACTTCGTACTAAAGCTTGTCGGGCACGAATATCCCGAATAACGACATCAACCAAGGCTTCTGTGGGTAATTTCTACTGTTTCAGGAAGAGTTCTATAATCTTGGCCACGATCACCAAGGCGGGGTTCCTTAGATAAATAAAATGTCAAAAGAGGACGACGATATTGTTTGGACATTTTAACGAGCATTGCTCTTGTTGGGATGGCTTTCTCCACTTTCAAGTGCTGTCAATTTTTCAACAGCAGAAGCCCCTTTTCGTATCTTTGATGGCGAGTTTATTTGCTGCTTCTTCCTCAGTAAGACGCGCAGTATCTCCTGAGCGCCATTTAAGAATATCTGGATTTACTTTTGGCATGTCTGACCCACAAGACCTTTTCATCTTTTTAGTGTAGGTCTTTTTGTAAAAAAAAAGGCCACTACTCCTCGTAATGGCCTTAATTTTCAATGTTTTCCACAATAGCGGTTATCCGACAAAATCATAGTTCCTCGACCTGTTGTAGATGGCTGGCGTGATCTTGGAACCGATACCAGCCGTCCCGCTTTATGATGCTACCTGAAAAGGGAAAGAAATACATCCTCAGCCGCATACTGAAACTGAAAACGCCTGACCGGGCCTTCATGTTGTTTCAGACAGGGGTCAAAGACCCCTGTCCCAATTTTAGTAAATAGTTTCT